>NZ_JMLS01000003.1 GCF_000686845.1 Paenibacillus sp. UNC451MF
AAATGTTCCAAAGCGTTCATTTCTTTTATTTCCGCATGCCCAAAACACTAACCTTACGGGTAAAAATGCTTTATTTCCTACGGACCACTAGATTCCAACGTGAGAAATCCTGCGAATGACTGAGTTTACGTGAGATAAACCCTTAAAACCGAGGGACGGGTACGTTAGTTCAATAACAAACTTCAAAGTGAGACTGCCACGAATGTGATCGGCAGCCTCATTAAGCTATTGGGCAATAGAGTTGAATAACGATCGCGAAAAGAAGTATGGGGTGTTACATAATTTAACAATATTGTCACACAAATCAAGTTCTTTTTGTGGGAAAGTAGTACTGTAATCACTCTCATTTGTGAAAGGAGGCGGCTCCTATGGTCGGGAATGTTGAATTGTTAAAACGAGTAGTAGGTTCCTTCAAAGGAGTTTCAACTGGGGATGCAATTGGAAAACAAACAGAATCTTTAAGGTTTGAGGAAATTAATCAGTGGTTTCCAGGTGGGGTTACCGGATTTCATGGACCAATAGGTAGTATCATGCCCCGATATGAAGGTAAGCATTACTTCTGGAAATTTGGAGAAACAACAGATGACACTGAACAAACGACTTCAATTGCAAGGGTAATTACACGGGGATTTCCTATCACTCACGCTTCTGTGGGAGAAGAACTTATGCAATGCAAAAAGTCAAACCGCCCGACTCTACAGCTGGGAAAGTTCCAACAATTCGGCGATCCTTCTCGGATAGCTTTTGAAGGCGACGGCTGTGGAGCTGCAATGCGTGTGGCCCCCATTGGAGCATTGTATTCATATGAAAAGATACACGAACTTGTTTCAAGTGTTTTTGAAGCGAGTATCCCTACGCATGGCGGAAGAATAGCAATATGTGGTGCTACCGCAATTGCCGCCGCAGTCTCTGCTGCAATTGATAACAAGTCCCCAGATGAGGTACTCCAGCATGCTGTTCGGGCAGCGAGACTCGCCGAAAAATACCGCCAATCAACAACCGACGAGAACATCTCTACCTTGATTATGCAAGTGCACGAGGACCTTTCTAATCAAGCGACATTATCTTTAGAGTACATAAAAGAAAAATACATGCCTTGGAAAACCCCTAATATTGTTGCTTTGGCGATAAGTCTCGCTGTTATTACTAACTCAGCTGAAAAAACAACGCTACTAGCCGCTAACCTAGGCGGCGACACTGATTCAGTCGCATCAATGGGTGCAGCAATTGCGGGAGCGATGTCCCCAGAATCAGTGAATGAAAGCTGGTATCAAGCGGTCGAATTTGTTAATGGAAATGAGCTTGTCAATCTAGCGTCAAGTATTGTGAAACTTCGGTCTAAAAGTGAAGTTTAGGGGACTTTTTATTGAACTAACGGGTACGATAGTTCAATAAATATGAGGCTGCCGACATATATCGGCAGCCTCGTCGGTCCTGTTCCTCCAGCACTTTGATCATTTCGTTAAAGCGATAATCAGACTAATAATACTGATAACCAGAGCGGCAATACTAATAATATAAGTGGCGACTCTGATGCCCGAAAGCTTCATACTTTCAGCCCCTTTATGGTATAATTGAGAAGGAAGAAGCAAACCCTTGTATTTCATCCCCGGTGGTTCGGGGAGCCTTTCGGCTCCCTTTCCCGTGTTGATTATCGCTGAGCGGCGATGAGGGTGATTATCGAAGCTGTTAGGTTAATGAGTGCAATCATTAATCCTATTAAATCACTTCGGCTAATCGTTTGCTTCTTCCTTTTCTTTTTTGCCATCTTGTCTCACCTCCTTATAATTATACTATATACTTGTACTAGTATATAGTCAAGCTATTTTTGTACTGGTACAAGTATATATTTTGTGTTACAATAAGGTGAAAGGAAGGTGAATCCATTGGATGAAAAGAAACGCAATGCATCAACTAAGGCCAAGGAAAAATATAATGCAGCTAATTATGATCAGGTTAAATTAATGGTAAAAAAGGGTGATCGTGAACGGATTGATAGAGAAGCAGCCTTGCACGGAATGAGCCGTAATGCATTCATTCTGGCAGCAATCGAAGAGAAAATAGAGCGCGCCAAAAAAGAACAGGAGGAATGATCTCGCTGTTCTTTTTTTACCTCTTGAAACACGAACATATATTCCTATATAATACAAACAAATGTTCTTAAATGGGGGCGGACGAATTGGAGTTACAAATGCTAAGGTTTATTGGTCAAACTGTTGAAATCATCTACAGTGGAAATGATGGATCCATTACGCAGCGTGCTATAGAGGTTCGAGAAATTGGTAACAATACCGTTAAAGCATTTTGTCTTCGCTGGCGAGCGCCGAGGGTATTTCGAATAGAGAACATTCTAGCCGTGCAGCCTGTAGGGAGGGCATCATGAAAAAACTTACAGGGAACGGTCTTTGGGAATCAAGCAGGATGATGCTGCCAGAGCACCGGGAGCGTAGCGTTCAGTTGCACAAGCAAACGGATAGACTTGCAAAACTGGAGTTAATGGAAGAGGAGCTGCAGGAGTTGTTTGGACGTCTGAAGTCTTCTATGTCAAACACGCTTGAAGTAACAGTATCGGTTTTCTGCGAATATGGACGCATGAAGTATACAGGGATCGTGAGCGGATTGGATCCACGGCAGCAGCTTGTGAAATTGGAATGGCTAGGCGATTGGAAGTTAATCGACTTCAAAGATATTATTGGAGTTGAATTTAGTGCTGAAAGATATTGAACGCAAGGTATTACGGATCATCGGTAACTATACTTTTATGTGCAAGGCGACTCCCAGCATTCATGTGCTCGAAAATAAAACGGGCCGTAGCCGGGAAGGGATTATGGATGTATTGGCTATCCTTGCCCAGGAGCGATATATAGAATGGAACCGCGCTGAACCGGAGCGTATTGTTATACTGGAGGCTTGGGAGAGAACTTCAAAGGAAAATACAGCTTCATTTTGGATTTCATACTGAGTTACGCAGGAGCCCTGGAGGCTCTTTATTTTTAACACAAAATTACCACGATGGTTAAATGTTGTAGCGACTGAGGAAGCAAGGAAAAGAATCAATAGGAGAAGGATTTAATGTAAAGGGTAGGAAACTCATAATCACTTCAAACATTAAAAGCCTGGTCTTAACTGACTAGGCTTTTAGTTCATATATTTGAACATTTTGCTTTTCGTAAGTGGATTATGCAATGGGTTAAAAGTTTGTTCGATTCGGCTGACGCACAAATTAAAAATCAGACGGGTACTGTCCAGAGTGATGTTAGTTCCATTAGCCCGTAAGAAGCATTTGTTGTGCTCCCGATTGCTTCCAGCCTGTCATAAGCTTATGTTTCCCAAAAAACTTAAGCTATTTTATGAAACAAAAGGAAGCTTCACAATAGAGGCTAGCCTTGTCCTCCCAATGATTTTGCTGAGCACGATATCTTTGCTATTTTTAGCCCTGTATGTATATCAAACTTCATCTGCATTTCAAAATGCGGGTGTAGCAGCTGATCGAGCGGCATTCATATGGGATAACAGCAAAAAGGATGCCGTTACGGGGGATTACTCCATTCATCAAGATGACGGCTTGTATTGGCGATTGCACAGCGACAGCATGTCGGATTTGTTCCGTTTTCTCATCCCAAACAAAGCTGCACAAATCTCTCTTCCTGTTTCCTCACCGGGTAGTGACACAGGACCGGAGGGGAAGATGCAAAAGGTTGGCGCTACTCTTTCCTCTGATTGGAGCGGAATGATGCGTTATCAAAATAGCGGTTTTTCCAGGGAAGTAGTGGTGAACTTGGAAAAACCATTCCGATCTCCACATTTTATGGTCAAGAAGCTGGATAACCATGTCGTGTCGGAGGCATCCGCTCAAGTTGTTGATCCGGTCGAAACAATTCGGTTGATTGACTTGACGCGATCATTTATACAAGAGATCCAAGGGAGGATCAAGCCAAGCGCCGCTTTAGCTACAATGGTCGAGCCGAAATCTGTCCCCGAGCCTGCTGTCGTTATTACAAATCATGAAAGTGCAGCGAACTATTTGCGTACCTTAGTGAACGGGAAAGAGCAAACGCTGGAGGTTAATGCTTCTACCAAACGAGTGGTTGATGCGCTGGACGCCAATAAGGTTGCTCATCAAGCCTACTATAGCTTTAACGAAGCTCAGCTAAGAAATGTACAAATGCCTAAGGATGCGGGGCTTCTTAAAGAAGGATCTCAAGTAACGGGAGTGGTATGGCATTTCTTTAAATTGTCTAAGCAAGATAAAGTCAAGCTTTCCAACGGTCTTCGTCAGGAGCTGGAGCGTCAGGGTATTGTTGTTGTCATTCATGAATGACAGAGAAAATAAAGTGGAGCTTTGTGTGAGTTGCCTCAGCATAAAGAGAAGGAGGGCTTACGGTGTTACTGTTGCGGCGGTTATGGGCGGAGCAGCAGGGAGCGGTATCTTTGTATTTATTGTTAATTCTTGTCCCGGTGTTTTTGTTTTGTGCATTGCTAATCGATTTTGCCCGCATTCAAGTAGCTGAGAAGGAAGCGGAAAATGCTGTGAAAACAGGGGTTCGCTCTACGCTATCCTCCTTCTCGCCTAAGCTGCAGGCGTATGGATTGTATGCATTAAACCAAAAGACGGATGAATCCAAAGCACTGTTTCTGAAGGTGGTTGAAGGGAATATATCGGGTTCTCTTGCATCAAATCAATTTCAGTTTATTGATCAAAAGCTCGAACCGGAGGGCTCCAGCCTGACCTCGATGTATTCGCTTGGTAACCACACGGTATTTAAAAAGCAAATTCTAGAGGAGATGAAATATCGTGCCCCAATGATTTACTCGTTAGAGATGGCGGACAAATTTAAGAAGACCGGAATTGCATCAGCAATGGGGCAAGCTTCACAGTTTTCTAAAAATGCTGAGAAAATCGAAAAGCTGCTTGAGGAACGTGACGATCAACTGGATCAAGCTTGGAAGGAATGGTCAGCAATATACCAAAAAGCGGTAGCGATGCACCCTTTTTATCAAACTCAGCTGGCTGATCTGAATAAGTTAAGCGATAAGATCGGTCTTCATACGATTGGTGAGGTTAAACAGTCGATTCAGGATGCCAAGAGGCAATTGGTTGATTTAAAGGATGAAGTGAAGCAAATCGACGGTGACATACGCTCTTTGATGCAAGCGGGCTCTCAAGCAAGCTCTACGATAGATTCTCTTCTTGATCTTAAGGATGATTTACAAGACGAAATCAAGGATGTAAAGGATAAAATTGCAGATTTAGAGCAGCTGCTTGATGATTTGCTCGAGTACGCAAAACTGCTGGCAATGTTAAAGCTGAAATCAAAGAGCGATTTGGATGATTTAAAGGATCGGCTCAAAGCTTTTGACGAAGCTTTGAACAAGGCTAAAAAAACTAATGATCAATTGAATGCTGAGCTTCGGGATATTCAGTCACAAAACGCGGCATCAGATTCCTATGAAGCTAACAAGGTATTTCAGGCTGTTCATTTGATTTCCCGAGCCGATCTTGATGATTACGGCAGCAAAGCGGCTTCCACGGTTGCTCTATTCTCCGGGCTAGAAGCTCAGCTTTCCAATGTTATTTTGTTCGATGCTCAAAATTATCGCAATGCGGACCAATCGATACAATCCTTTTGGAAACAAGCTCAGGAGTTACAATCGACACAAAGCGTGAAAGAGCAGCAGAGGAATAGTAATAAAGCAGCAGCGACCACCTCCAAACAGGAGCAACGCAAAAAAGCTCAAGCTTATTTGGACCAAGTAAAGCTGGCTCTTGGCGGCTGCAGTATACCAGGGATGACAGATTCCTCTAAGCAGCAGTATATTACACTGCAAGGGGATCCCTCACAAGGGACGAAAGGCTATTATCAGTCTTTCATGGAGTCCAATAATGCAGGCAACTTATCTCAGCCGGTCCCATCAGTTGATCTGGATAATGCAGACAAGGCAGGAGCAAGCGCGATGAATCTTATTTCGTCTTTAACCAGTCTCCTGACCGATGTTCGAGATGAGTTTTATGTTGACGAATTTGCGGTGAGCAAATTCAATTATCGCACTTTTGGTTTAGAAAAGGACAGCACAGGGGCAATCAAAGGCTCGTTAGAACCATCAGAGCCTGGTAAGCACAAGCTTGCTAATCAAGAGCTGGAGTATTTACTATATGGATCGAATACCTGTGCAAGCAACTATTCTATGGCATATGCTGAAATGTTCGCATTTCGGTTAGCTGTTGATACAGCGGAGGCTCTGCTTGAACCCAAAAATGAAATATTGAATGTAGGTTCTCCTCTGCTGGTATTTTTAGCAGCTGTAGCAGAAGGAGCCATCCACGCACAGCAGGATATGTCAAAACTGATTCAAGGGGAAATGGTACCCTTGTCAAAAAAGTTAGGCAGTTTTTTCACCATGGGCTACAAGGATTATTTAAGAATGTTCTTTTTACTGCATAGTCGAGATAAAGTGCTTTTATCCCGAATGCAATCGTTAATTCAACTGAATACAGATATAGATTTGCAGCAAAGCACTACGTATATATCCGGTACTGCATCAACCTCTATTCGTTTATGGTTTCTTCCGGGACTTATGAATCAATTGGGAAAATCAGGACTAAATGCTTGTCATGTCAACCTTGGCAGATGTCAAATAACGAAGACGGGAGTGATGGCGTACTGAATTGGGTTAAGAGGGTCCTTTTATTCAGCACTAAAAGGAGACGGAGTATGGCGAGCGATCAAGAGGGCGGGATCGTTCTGGAAGCTGCGCTCGTCCTTCCGTTATTTTTGTCATTTATTTTAGTGTTGATTGCTTTTATTCAAATATCGCTCGCAGAGATGGCTTTGCAGTCTGCTGTATCAGACACGACAAAGGTTATAGCTGCGAATCTGTACCCGGTAGATTTGTTATACCAGCAGGCAAGAAGCAAATGGAATCAGAGTGCACCGAGCGGCTGGATTGATGGAGTGATTGGACAAATAGATTCTGTTAAACAAAAGGCGATTGATACAGAACAGTTTGTCGATGATTACGAACGCTGGATACCCGACCCCGTTGTTCAATTAATCACATGGGAGAAAACGAACAGAGAGCATTTAGAGGCTTTGGGACAAGCGAAAACGGAGGAAGCTAAGGATCAGCTTGAAGCAGCCTATAAGCCGCTTTTGAACAACACTGTCACTCCAATTGTTGTGCTTTACGCAAATCCAACTCGATTAAAAAAGGAACGCTTGAAGGTTACGAATGTCATATTGCCGGATCTGGAGCATAAAGAAAATGCGTTTATAGGGATCGAAGCCCAGTACGAGGTACCGCTTACCGTTCCATTCTTTAAAAAAGTAATCATTATTCGAAAACAAGCTTATGAGCGTGCATGGGTTGGGGGTATTGGGTGATCTTTACGTTAATAACATTCGGAATTATTATCGCTTCTTTTATTACTGATGTAAGATATCAAAAAATTCCTAACTGGCTCACTGTTTCAGGCTGGCTTACAGGAATGGCGCTTCATACTGCTTATTCAGGAAGCTCTGGCGCTTTGTACGGATTAATAGGAACGGCATGTGGTTTCGTGCCTATGCTGCTTTTGTATTTTATTAGGGCGGTCGGCGCAGGAGATGTAAAGCTGTTTGGCGCTATAGGCACGCTAGCTGGAGGAGAAGTGGTGCTTCAAAGCATGATGTACTCCTTATTTTATGCAGCTCTGGTTGGATGTTTAATTTTGTTATGGCGTCGGCAGTGGAAACAAACAGCTCATCGTTTGGGCTCTATGCTGTGGTGTTTTCTAGCCCTGAAAGATACTGCGCAGTGGAAGCCATACATAAAGTCAGATCATCATGTACGCTTTCCTTTTATGTGGGCCGTACTGCCAGCGACAATTACAGTGTTTATCAATGTAATGTAATTTAGACTTTCATGGGAGAGGAGGATTGTAACTAAAATGAATCAAATGGTTTATGGTTTACAAGTAGATTATCAAAATCAGAATGGTCATTTTATGGTGATGTATAAGGAGAACGGTCTGCACAAAGAAGATATCTCTTCTTTTCAATTAAACATGCTGTTAATGAATCGGATTCCGCGATTATTGGAGCTGCATGTGGAGGAAGTGGATCAAAATCTTAAGCTTTACTACTCGATAACCGATAAAAGAATGTTATCTCAATGGCTTCGTCTCGGAAGTCTCTCGATCAAGCAGTTTTTTACTCTGCTGTACACACTTGTGGATGTGTTGTCAGAAAGCAGCGTTTATATGCTTCAGGAAGGAAGATATATTCTTAAAGAAGATTATATTTATTGTGGGAAGGATTTAACCGATATATATATTACGTACCTTCCAATGGAATCACTGACAGATAAAAATACGGTTTCCGTCGATTTGCAGCACTTAGCCTCTAGGCTTGTTCATAAAGTTTCGGAGTTAAGCGGAAGTGGTTATCAAGAGCTGATGAATTACCTCATGGATGAGTCATTTCATTTGGCAGCACTAAAGCAGCTCCTTCTAAAGCATATGAACCAGTTAGGGAATGACGCCAATGTGGTTCAAAAGGAGAATGCCCGTTCCAAAGACTTTGTGTCGAACTACCCAAGGGAATACGATACACCGCAAGAGCAATCAGCTAGTCCAGACTTGTTGAAACAATCAACAGTAGTATCAACGTGGAGCACAATAACTTCACAAGCTTTATCTAACCCTGTTATGTCTGATAAATCGTTGCCTCAAGTTGGATCTGTTCAACTTCCTTTTCCTTCGCCGTTTTCTTTAGCAGCAGGAACGAACATGTCAAATGATCAAGCATCCAATAAGTTGAAGCTGCCGGTCATGCTTGCCGGTATATTATCACTGTGCCTAGTATGGAAGCTGTATTTGGATCATCCGTTAGAATCGTGGGTATATATTTGCTCAGGTTTGTCACTGCTCATTGCAGATTTGGTATTCGTAATCTTATGGATTTGGAAGCCATATGGTATTAAGCAGGACCCTAACGATTTGCCTGAAGAAAAAAAGGGGAAACCATCAGAAGACAATCCAGTTCCAGAAGCTATTCTTGCGAGACTTGCCTCAAAGTCAACGTTGGAACCAAGCTCGAGTTTGGCGGCTTTTTTTAAGGTGGAGGCACAAGAAGCTGCATCCTCAGAAAAACCGTTAAAACAGCAATTGGAAACGAATGGAAATAGGGTCGCAATGAGCACGAATGTGTCGAAAGCAGCAGACAACGATTCTGAAGCATACTACCGTGGGCTAGAACAGCGTACGACCTTGCTTCCCAAGTCTGATGCTACTGTACTGCTCCATAGCTCCATGAGACCTGTAACTTCAGCGTACCCATACTTGGAGACGAATCAATCGGGAGCATCTGCTAAAATAAGTCTAGTTAAGCCTTGCTTCGTTATTGGTCGCGCTGGCGAAGGCGTTGATTATGAGCACAAGGAAACCGGCGTTTCTAGACTTCATGCCGAGATTGTAAGGGAAAATGGAGTCTACGGAGTGAAAGACCTGGGTTCCCGTAACGGGACATTTGTGAATAATGAATTATTAACGCCTTACCGGGTGTATTGTTTGAATGATGGTGATATAGTTAGAATCATCAATACTGAATTCATTTTTAAAATGGGGTTGTAGCGGTTGAGAACAACATTTGCCGTCCATTGGCACTATGGGGTTGCCACACATTCTGGTTGGTTCCGGATGATGAATGAGGATCGATCCTTACTTAGGATCGGTACGACCAAGCAAGGAGAACCGTATGCGGTTGCGGTTATTGCTGATGGAGTCGGTGGTGTAGGTGATGGAAGCCGAGCTAGCGATACGGCAATGGAATACGTAAGGCGATGGTTGGATGTGAAGCTGCCCAAGCTGCTGACGGCTCAATCGCTACGGACTGATCTGAGTCATTCCATTCGTCAGCTATTTCAAGAGATCAATGAGGCATTGATAAGGATTGGGAAAGATGCAGGATGTCAGATGAGCACGACACTGACCCTGCTTTTTCTGCTGAATGAAACCTACTTACTATGTCACATTGGAGATTGCCGAATCTATTATTTTCATCGCTGTCGATTGAAGCAGTTGACCAAAGATCATTCTTGGGCAGCGGAACAGGTGCGCAAACGGAAAATGTCTCTTCAGCAGGCGAGAAAACATCCTAATCGTCATGTACTGCTTCACTGCCTCGGTACTCAAAAGGAGCTCAAGATCGAATTTTCAAGCGGTTTTTATCATCCAAACAGCCTCTTTTTGCTATGTAGCGACGGATTTTATGATCGTTTACCTAACAAGGGGATAGAACATTTTTTGAAAGAACAAGAGCCCTCGCAAATAACTCTTCAACAGATAAGTGATCTTCTGCTGGATAAAGCTTTGGATCAACGCTCAAACGATAATATCAGTGTTCTGCTTCTTCGTCCGCTAAATAAGTCGTATTCCATGCTGCAGAGGTTAATAAGCAGACTGAAAAATATTCATTACCTATTCCCTGTCGATTGGAGTAAATGATATAATAAACCGTCATGATGCATTGTAGTTCTGATCATCAACTGACATTATTTACATGAGACAGGAGAAGATCGAACAGCAATGAGTTTGTTGACGGTTGAAGGTTTAAGCCACGGCTTTGGTGGAAGAGTGTTGTTTAAAGAGGTTTCATTTCGACTGCTAGCCGGTGAGCACGTAGGGCTAGTGGGTGCTAATGGTGTTGGAAAATCAACATTGATGAATATATTAACAGGTCAGCTGTTAAAGGATGATGGACGAGTAGAATGGACGCCTCGCGTTCATTATAGTTACTTGGATCAGCACACGAAGCTGACACCGGGAAAAACGATACGTGATGTATTGCAGGATGCCTTTCTCCCTCTTTATGAGCAAGAGAAGGAAATGATTCAAATTACCGACCAAATGGCGGATGCGGACCCGGATAAGCTGGAAGTTTTGTTAGAGCAAATGGGTGAAATACAGGATCGTTTAGAAAATAGCGGCTTTTATTTGCTGGATGTTAAAGTCGAAGAGATGGCTAATGGCCTTGGTTTGAATGCTATCGGATTGGACCGGGATGTATCACAGTTGAGTGGCGGTCAGCGCACCAAAGTGTTATTGGGGAAGCTGCTGCTGGAACAGCCTACGGTGTTATTGCTGGACGAGCCTACGAACTATTTGGACGTGGAGCATATCGAATGGCTAACGAACTATTTGCAAAGCTATCCTTATGCTTTCATATTAATTTCTCATGATACGGAATTTATGAATAGGGTTGTTAATGTCATTTATCATTTGGAATTTTCTAAGCTGACGCGATACAGCGCTAACTATGAAAAATTTCTGCTAATGGCAGATATCAATAAACAGCAGCACATGGATGCGTATGAGAAGCAGCAGGAGTACATTAAGAAGCAAGAGGACTTCATTCAACGAAATAAAGCACGCTATTCGACTTCAAGCAGGGCCAAGAGCCGCGAGAAGCAGCTCGAGAGGGTAGAGAGAATTGATAGACCGGAGACGGCTGCCAAGCCCACCTTTAATTTTAAAGATGCCCGCACGAGCGGTAAAACTGTATTTGAAGGTAAGGATATGGTCATTGGTTATGACAGACCTTTGCTGCCGACTCTGAATATGAGCATTGAACGTGGAGATAAAATTGCAATTGTCGGCTGCAATGGGGTAGGGAAGTCAACGCTCCTGAAATCCATTATGGGTAAGGTTCCGGTTCTTAGTGGATCGACCTATTTGGGTGACTTTTTGTTTCCAGCTTATTTCGAACAAGAAGTAAAGGCCCCTAACTTGACACCCATTGATGATGTATGGAATGAGTTTTCAGGTATGAACCAGCATGAGGTGAGGGCTGCGCTGGCACGCTGCGGACTTACCAATGAACATATTACAAGACCTATTAGTATGTTAAGCGGCGGTGAACAGGCCAAAGTACGTTTATGCAAGTTATTGATGAGAGAGAGCAATTGGATCTTGTTCGACGAACCGACGAATCATCTGGATGTAGTAGCGAAGGAAGAGCTCAAGCGCGCACTCAAGGAGTTCAAAGGTACTATCCTGCTAGTATGTCACGAGCCTGATTTTTACGAGGATTGGGTTACAAAAGTATGGGATGTCGAACACTGGTCTAATCAACAGCTGACTCCACAATCATAAATAATATTTCTTAACCAAGAAAGGGAGATCGTTCTTATGCTTACACACGTCGTATTTTTCAAATTAAAGGACCGCAGTCCGGAATCGGTTCAAGTTACCGTGAATGTATTGAAAAACATGGAGGGTAAAATTCCTGTATTAAAATACATTGAAGTAGGTACGGATGTACTGCATTCGGATAGATCTTACGATATTGCACTAATCACGAAGTTTGATTCCTTGGAAGACTTGAGCGTCTATGACAATCACCCTATTCATGTGGAAGTAAAAGCACATATGAAACAAGTGTTGGATGGTACGAGCGTTTGCGTTGATTTCGCATCCTAATTCTATAGATGAAACGAAAAAACCGGTTCGGGTGATGTCTGTATCACCACAGAGCCGGTTTCATCATCATAAGCCAAAGCATAACGAACAAAACAAACATATAAATATACAAGGAACGGGCCAGCTTGTTGACCAGCTTGACTCTGTCGTGATCCGGTTGACGCAGTCGGCGAATGGTCGGAGAAAAGGCACGAGCCATAAATAGCAGCGAAGCAAATAATACGATGAAAGTAGCGGCTATGAAAGGTGTAGTCCAAGGCCAACCACCGAGCCACAACAATAAAAGACCTGAAATCACCAGAACATGTCCTGAGTGCTTAGATAGTCGGACGACAAACAAAAATGAGTCGAGATATGAGGACAATAATGGTTCTTCGGCTTTGCGAAGTTTACCCAGCATGGGGAAGAGGACAAAAAAAGGTCCTATGGAAATCATTGCGCTTACGGCATGAATAAAGACAAGCCAAAGATACAAAGGAAGAGCCTCCAAACTTGAAAAGGTGAATAAAACAGTGTAGCATTCATTTATTGATGTCTACACTGTTTTTGCATTAAGATTGCATCATTCTATTGAACAGCACGGAATTCGTGAACCCAAACTTTCATTTGCGGGAGCCAAGGCATTCCTGCATGCATGGATAGAATATAGTTCTTGTATTCTTCAACGTTTTTGTATCCTTCGGATTGTACCGCTTCATCGGTAAGCTCTCCAAGGGATTGCTGATAAACTTTATGAACCTCGAATTTATGGCCATTTAACTCCATAATTTCACCTGGGTCAGCATAGCGACCGTTACGACGAGTAGCTGTTTTTTCGCCGCGGATGACTTTTTCTACATCCTCAGCAACAGTAACTAGGCGTTCGATAGAACAGGTTTTTGGTGGCAGTGTCTCGGACATTGTGTAAATTCCTCCCTGATTTTATTCATTTGTTAGCTTACATGAAAATTTTGCCGATAGCAAATGATTGCCGGATTTTAATATTAATTAAGGAGCTGGATAAGATGAAATCCAAAATCAATCGTTCGTATGTACTCGACCTTTTGGAGCGGCTGCTCCTTACACCGAGTCCTAGCGGGTACTGTCAAGGAATTATGAAGCTTATTGCAGAAGAAACAGAAAAGCTTGGCTATTCCATCTCCTATACGAAAAAAGGCGGAGGCATCATTACTGTTCCAGGACAGCATAGCGGAAAAGTAGTCGGATTGTCGGCTCATGTAGACACCCTTGGGGCTATGGTACGTTCAATAAAAAAAGACGGATCATTAAGATTTACTTCAGTAGGTGGATTTATGATGGGAGCCGTGGAAAATGAGTATTGCCGTGTGCATACCCGTGATGGTAGCGTGTATGAAGGGACTATTTTGACGACAAAGCCATCCGTTCATGTGTACCCGGATGCAAGAGACTTCAAACGTGAAGAAGCGTCGATGGAAATCAGGATTGATGAAGAGGTTCGCTCAGAAGAGGATGTTAAGAAGCTAGGAATTAGTGTAGGGGATTTCGTGTCTTTTGACCCGAGGGCTCGCTTCATGGATAATGGCTTTATTAAATCGCGGCATTTGGATGATAAAGCCGGTGTTGCCGCCTTATTTGGCATGTTGGAGCTGATGAAGCGGGAACATATCGTTCCGGCACATAATTTACAACTCGTTATTAGCACATATGAAGAAGTAGGTCATGGCGCGGCTTTCCTACCTCAGGAAATCGATGAACTTTTGGCAGTCGATATGGGAGCTATGGGAGATGATTTATCTTGTACAGAACATGACGTTTCGATCTGTGCCAAGGATTCCTCGGGACCCTATGACTATAATATGACGTCAAAGCTAATAGAGCTAGCAAAACGCGAAGGACTGCAATTCGCGGTGGATATATATCCGCAATACGGATCAGATGCTTCTGCAGCTTTGCGCGGCGGAAACAACATTCGAGCTGCTTTGATTGGTCCAGGAGTACATGCGTCACACAGTATGGAACGGACTCATAGCGCGGCCATATGGAACACGATTGCGCTTTTAACGGCGTATGTAACAGAGACCTAGGAACTAACTTGACAGAATCCATTGGACATGAAAATGGAATCTCTTTAGTTTCTGAGTAACTAACGGAAGATAGAAGGGGCTGTTTATATTGAACATTTTAACAGTAGAGCAATTGAACAAAAGCTATGGCGAAAAAATATTGTTCGACGATATTTCGTTTCAGATAAATGAGAAGCAACGAATTGGTCTTGTCGGTGTGAACGGTACCGGTAAGTCTTCCTTATTAAAGGCTATGGCGGGTTTGGAGCCAGTTGATTCTGGCAAGCTTATCCACTCTAATCATTTTCGGGTAGAATATTTGCCGCAAAATCCAGAGTTCGATGCAGAATCGACCGTGCTGGATCAGGTTTTTTATGGAGAAACGCCATTAATGCAAGTACTTCGGGACTACGAGGAGGCTCTTTCCTCTTTGCAGGAAGCTCCAGAGGACGAAAAAAGACAATCCCGACTGTTCGCCGTTCAGCAGCGAATGGATGCTTTGAATGCGTGGGAGGCGAGCACTACAGCCAAAACGGTGTTAACCAAGCTTGGTATTCTTGATTTTTCTCAGAAAGTAGGCGTTTTGTCGGGGGGGCAGCGCAAACGTGTTGCTATGGCACGTGTGCTTATTCAGCCTGCCGATCTTCTTATATTGGATGAGCCTACGAACCATATTGACCATGATACGGTAGAATGGTTAGAGGAATTCCTTGCAAAATGGAAGGGTGCGCTTCTGCTCGTCACTCATGATCGTTACTTCCTTGATCGTGTAACTAACCGAATTATGGAGTTGGACAGAGGCAAGCTTTACAGCTACGAAGGCAACTACGCTGCCTTTTTGGAGAAAAAGGCAGAACGGCTCGAGCGTGAAGCTGCAGAAGAGGATAAGCGTCAAAATATGCTGCGCCGAGAATTGGCCTGGCTTCACCGCGGAGCAAAGGCACGGACAACGAAGCAAAAAGCCAGGATCGACCGTGTAGTTGAGCTACGGGATCGAAAGGTTGATGGCCCTGGCGAGAAGCTGGATATGGCACTCGGTGCAAGCCGACTGGGTAAAAAGGTAATCGAGCTTGAAGAGGTCAGGAAGTCATTTGACGGACGCAAAATGATTGACGGGTTCAGCTATATAGTTTTGCCGGATGATAGAATTGGTATTATTGGTCCAAACGGCAGCGGGAAGTCGACACTACTTAATATGTTGGCGGGCAGGCTACAACCCGATGAAGGGACAATCGAAGTCGGAACGACCGTGAAACTGGCTTATTATACACAAGAAAATGTCGAGATGGACCCAAAACAACGGGTTATTGAGTATATCAAAGAAGTAGCGGAAGTCATTCGTCTAGCTAATGGCGAATCTATTACAGCAGCTCAAATGCTGGAACGATTTTTATTTTCACCCTCACTGCAATGGACGCCTATCGGTAAGCTGTCCGGGGGTGAGAAACGCAGACTATATTTACTCCGCACGTTAATGGGCGAGCCTAACGTTCTATTGTTGGATGAGCCGACTAATGATTTGGACATTCAAACGTTAACAATTTTAGAAGAGTATTTGGAAGATTTCCCGGGTGCTGTCATCACCGTTTCTCATGATAGATATTTCTTGGATCGGACATCGGATCATTTGTTCTCCTTTGAAGGGGATGGACAGATTCGCCACTTTTTTGGCAATTATACGGAATACATGGAAGCGGTGCGGCAAGAAGAACAAGAGGAAGCCAATGATCGCAAAAATGTTAAGGCTTCTCCCCAACCTTCAGCTGAAACAAACGCAGGTGAGAAAAGAGAGACTCAACGAGCTCGTAAGCTGTCCTTCAAAGAACAAAAAGAATGGGATGAAATCGAAGGTAAAATTGCCACTCTTGAAGAAAAATTGGACTCTGTTAAGAAGGCTATTGTACAAGCAGGTAGTGACTATGGAAAGGTTCAGGATCTGTATTCTGAGGAGCAGCAGCTTAATGAACAGCTTGAGCAGGCGATGGATCGGTGGACTGAGCTATCTGAGCTGGTTGAACAAATTGCCGCAAACAAATAATGCAAGGGGATGCAAGCAATGAGGAAAGGTAGGACACGGGCAGTAGGGATGCGGGTGACTTTGGCATGTATAGCGTCGTTATCCTTAGGCTATATGGTGATAAAGGAAGTCTCGGCAGTCAGACATCCTACTGCTTCGGCAGATCCGCTGGCCACTCTTCATACAACACAGCTTCAACTCAACAACACAGGTATATTCAACTATAACGAAGACCTAGCGGTGCACATTCCTGAGCCGGATGTAGAGCAATTTCCTTTCCGACTTTATCAGCAAGACCGGTTTCTCCATGCGTTTGCAAGTTATCCGGAAGCGGTTAAGGAAGCTAAAGGCTTGTCGGATACCTCTCTATACTTCAAAGCGAAGGACAAGCTTGTATGGTCAGCAGACAAGTCCCTCGCAGCGGAAGCGCATGTCGATGCCCCGTTGATTTATCAAATGCCTGAGCTGCAGCGTGGGTGCGAGGTCACGAGCTTAGCCATGCTTTTACAGTCAGCGGGTGTCGATGTGGATAAAATGACCTTGGCTGATGAGATTATTAAGGATCCAAGTTCTTTTGAGATCATCAATCATGAGATTCATTTCGGCAACCCGAATGACGGCTTCGTGGGGGATATTGTCTCGTTCGATCATCCCGGATACGGAGTGTACCATGGTCCCGTTATGAACCTTGCTGCTCATTATTTGCCAGGACGTTTAATTGATGCAACAGGTGGTAATTTCAATGATATCTTGAAGTTTGTGGAAATGGGATCACCGGTCTGGGTCATCACAAATATGGAGTATCAGGCACTGGACGACGACGCCTTTGAAACGTGGGAAACAGAGGAAGGCGGGATCGACATTACTTATAAAGAGCATTCCGTTCTTATTACTGGTTTTGATGAAGACACGATCTACATTAATGATCCATTAGGTGAAGCGGAGCAAGTGAATAAGGATGATTTTATCGCAGCCTGGGAACAGATGGGTCAGCAGGCGATATCGTACGTGCGATAAAATGATTAATTCGCAATATTATTGGGAATGAACGGTCATTTTGTGGTATAATTTGTGATTGGAAGCTTTACGGGCTTTAGAGCACTAATTAAAGAGAGTAGGTACTATGGATGATTACAGTTAATAATGTTACATTACGATACGGTAAAAGAGCGTTGTTTGAGGATGTTAACATCAAGTTTACCCCAGGCAACTGCTATGGTTTGATCGGCGCTAACGGTGCAGGCAAATCGACATTTCTAAAAATTTTATCCGGTGAGCTGGAAGCAAATAAGGGTGAAGTGAGCATCACTCCAGGCGAGCGGATGGCTGTGCTGAAACAGAACCATTTCGAATACGACGAAGTGGAAGTATTGAAGACTGTTATGATGGGGCATGCTCGTTTGTTCGAAATTATGGAAGAGAAGAACGCGCTGTATGCTAAGGCCGATTTTTCTGAAGAAGATGGAATGCGTGCAGCCGAGCTAGAAGGCGAATTTCAAGAGCTGGACGGATGGCAGGCAGAGTCTGATGCTGCTGAGCTGTTGATCGGTTTGGGCATCCCAAAAGATTTGCATGAACAGAAAATGAAGGATTTGGGCGGTAACGAGAAGGTACGCGTTCTCCTTGCCCAAGCGTTGTTCGGAAATCCGAATATTCTGCTTCTCGATGAGCCGACGAACCATTTGGACATCGAATCCATCAACTGGCTGGAAAACTTCCTTGCCAAATATGAAGGTACTGTCATTGTCGTATCCCATGACCGTCACTTCTTGAACCAGGTGTGTACGCACATTGCGGACATCGATTTCAGCAAAATCCAGCTGTATGTAGGTAACTATGATTTCTGGTACGAATCCAGTCAATTGGCTTTGAAGCTGACTCGTGAGTCTAACAAGAAAGTTGATGAGAAGCGTAAAGAGCTGGAAGCGTTTATTCAACGCTTTAGCGCGAATGCTTCCAAATCTAAGCAAGCTACATCGCGTAAAAAACAGCTGGAGAAGCTGACTTTGGAAGATATCAAGCCTTCGACAAGGAAATATCCGTTCATTAAATTCCAACCGGAGCGCGAAGCAGGCAAACAGCTGTTAACCGTCGATAAATTGTCCAAAACAATAGATGGCGAAACGGTATTCAATAACATCAGCTTCACTTTGAATAAAGGGGATAAAGTAGCGTTGGTTGGTCCTAACGGTCATGCCAAGACTACCTTGTTCCAGATTTTGATGGGCGAGATCCCTGCTGATTCAGGTGAATATACTTGGGGTGTAACAACTACACAAGCTTACTTCCCCAAAGAAAACTCGGCTTATTTCAACTCCGATATGAACTTGGTTGATTGGCTGCGTCAATACTCTAAGGATCAAGACGAGTCTTATCTCCGCGGCTTCTTAGGACGGATGCTGTTCTCTGGAGAAGAAGCTCTGAAGAAAGCGAGTGTTCTTTCAGGGGGCGAGAAAGTTCGCTGCATGCTATCCAAAATGATGATGAGCGGCGCCAATGTATTGCTCTTGGATGAGCCAACGAACCATTTGGACTTGGAATCCATCACTGCTCTGAATAATGGAATGGTAGATTTTGATGGAACGATGCTATTCGTATCGCATGACCATCAGTTCATTCAAACGGTAGCCAACCGCATTATTGAAATCACACCGAACGGTATGATCGATAAAATGATTACTTACGACGAGTATCTTGAAAATGAAGAAATCAAGAAGCAGCGCGAGCAGCTATACGCTTAAGAGCGGGAATGAAAAAAGGATGAGCCTGATTAACAAGCTCATCCTTCTTTTTAACGCATTGATAACATCGTAGTATGTGTGGATTATGATATTAGCTTCCGCCGGTACGACGACGTTGGTTGTTAGGCTTCTTGTTGTTTTGACTTCTCATCACGGCACTGTTACCGCCTCGGAGCTGCGTTCCCGATTTAGCATCGTTTTGAGCCTGCTTTTTCTGGGCAAGCTTGTTTTTAATAGCGTCCGCTAGGCTGACTTTCTTCGGTTCTTGTCCGGATTCGTTTGTTTGATTCTCGTCAGACATGGTGCACACCTTCCTTGAATTGGATGATATCATTGTACTGATTTGTCCCAAAGGAAGCAAGTGAAAAATATATTTATACTCAACTTAGAAGATTAGAGGAGTAATATGTTCGACCCAACAATATTTGATAATTTGAAAGTTGTTTTTGAAGGAGCCATGTACGACATGGACCTGGCAGGAGATATCCAGATCCTGAATCGGACGGATCGTGTAGAACTGTCGACAATGTCCCGGAGCTTTGGCATGGAGGCAATTAGGCGTCCGCATGGCATTGTGAAGGGCTGCTTCGTATTGAAAGCATCTCTCGCAGATTTGTCAGCCGAACTGTTATCTGAGCAAGGGAAGCAGCCAGGCTGTGGCTTAGAGCTTCGATTCGAGTTTACAATCAAGGATATGCAGCAGGACTGTGCAGTTGCCGAGACGCTGATGCGATCCATCTGGGGAGAGGGCCCTACAATAAGCCAAAAAGTACATCAGGTATATGGCGAAGACCAAGCTGTACTAAGAAACGAGCTTACCCTGCAATTCATCCGCAAGCTGGATGAAAGGCAAATTGATGATATTCCCAGCCTTATGGATCATCTGGTATTAAGTATGGAGCAGCTCGATCAGCAGCATTTTCACAAATCGTAATTCTGCCTTGAATTATGTCACTGCTGCGAGGTGGGTCGTACTTTGTTCTGGAAAGGGGTTGGAAACAGTTGGAGGAATGGACAGAACGACAGGTTCAACAATGGATTTCAGAATCAGATGAACGTTTGTTTATTTATTTTTACACCCCGATGTGCGGTACTTGTAAAGTGACGGAAAGAATGCTGCAGGTCATTGTTGAATTGGAAAAAGATTTACCGTTGGTCAAATGCAACATTAACTTTTGTCCGGAACTGGCGCAAAGCTGGCAGCTGGAAAGCGTGCCGTGTATCGTTAGTATTGAGGATCACCATCTAATGCGAAAGCGGTACCGTATGCAGGCTGTAGACGATCTGCTGCGGTGGTTTCAACAGACCGGATGACTACTGTGCAAAGAATCTAATTATTGGAACGCAAAAGACACTAAGGAGGAATATACTGTGAGTGAAGCACTGGAAATAGGAAGTATCGTATCTGCTGAATATAAGACCGGGGAGTATATCGGTGAAATTGTTGAAATGTCATCGGCCTCCAAAGCGACTGTTAAAGTCTTGGCCGTAGTCAAGCATCCGACCCAAGGAGATCTGCACAATCCAATGAACCCGGATGTCGCTTTCTTTCATCAACGCCGGGCATTGGCTCATCAGGAGATTGCTTTAATGCCCCTATACACGGTAAAGCCTTATCGCGGCACGATTCCTGAGTATTCGGTTTCATTGCAAAGAGCACTGCAATCCGAGCTTCAAACCCTTCAGCAAACCGTTCAATGGGCACAGCGCTGCATAGAAGAGCTCGAGCAATTGAAAAAAGACTATTCGTTGTAGTCTTTACCAATATGGAAAATTGGAGTGTCGGATTCGATGTTGTTTGTGCTTATAGGCTTATGGACCATCGGGCTGCTGCTGCTTGTCACAGATCCTAGGCGGTTAACGACCCGATGGATAGCCAGTATAGCTTTTACCGGGGGATCAGGCGGTTTATCGGCTGTAATACATGATTACTTCATTCCAAGCTTTTACGATAAAGGCTGGCTGACCGAGTCTGTTTCCATTTGGATGCTTCATGCAGAGAGTATTAGTTCTCTCATTTGCTATTATGGGCTGCCTTACACCTTTCTCATGTTTACGATGGTTTATCATCCTAATTATTCCATTTGGCCGCACCGTAAGAAGTGGATTCCGTGGCTATTGATTATTCCTGTTCTGATATCTTTTATCTTTGAACCTGCAAGTGCACTGGACCCGATTCCATATCAGTTTGTGACGTTATGGACGGCACCCTATATTTTGTCAGGTATTGTCATGTTAATTCATGCGACGGTAAAGGAAAGAAATACGTTTTTGCGCAAGCACAGGATGCTTACGACCCTGGCTGCCGCGCCTACATTATTTTTTGCATTGTTCACTTTGTACGTCCTTCCTACTTATTTCGGTTTATATGAATGGTGGCGTTACAATGCATGGGTGATAGGCTTTACACTTGCAGTTATTTTGATATCAAGCTTTCGTTACGGCTTCATGGGTTTGCAAATATCGATACAAAATCAAAAGCTCGACTACACCTTAAGAGCCATTACTTCGGGAACAACCATTTTAAATCATGCGATTAAGAACGATGTTGGGAAAATTCGCTTGTTCAGTGAAAAGATTAAATCCGAGGCTCATGAGTCCGATCCATCGCAGCTTGTAAGCGACATAGAGGTCATTATGAACGCTTCTCAGCACATTTATGATATGATATATCGTATTCAGGGTCAGACGCAGGAAGTGATTCTACAGCCTGAAGAGCTTCAACTGGATCAAATGCTTGAGCAGTGTGTGGCGATGCTGGAGCCTGCTATGAACCAGATACAAATAGTGAAAGATTTACGGTTTTCAGGCAAGGTCTGGGGAGACAGGGCACAGCTGACCGAAGTGTTCACCAACGTTATTTCCAATGCTATCGATGCCATGCCGCAAGGCGGTGTACTTACTCTGAAGCTGATTGAAACCAAGCGTACTATTTCAGTGGAAATTAAAGATAACGGTGTTGGTATGGATAAAAAACAGCTCAAGCAGGTGTTTGATCCGTTTTTCACAACGAAATCAGGGAAGAAGCTTAATTTTGGACTCGGATTGTCCTACTGCTATCATGTCATTCAAAAGCATAAGGGAACGATGGATATGCACAGTAAGCAGGGAGTAGGGACGTCGGCATTCATTCATTTTCCTAAAAAGAAAGGAGTCGGACCTACATGAGTCAGATACGCGTTGTTATAGTGGAGGATGATCAAGATTGGCTGCGCGGCTTGACCAGCTATTTGAAGAAGGAACAGGATATCGAAATCATCGGAACAGCTTCATCAGGGCAAGAGGCCGTTGAACTGCTGGAGCAAATCGAAGCGGATGTTGTGCTTATGGATATTATGATGTCGGATAGTCCTGACGGGATTTGGGCTGCTGCGGAGATTGTACAGTGTACCGGCTCCAGAGTCATTATGCTGACTTCGATGGAGGAGAAGGAACTGATCTTTGAAGCGTTCAAAGCAGGGGCCGTCGATTATATGGTGAAGTCCAACTTCACGGAAATTCCGCAATCCATAAGGAATGCGTTTGCCAACCGTAGCTCGATTCATCCAACTGCTGCGGCTCAGATGCGAGAGGAATTCAAACGCCTCAAAAAACTGGAGCATGAGGTTAGAGTGAAGGAACTGCGCGATCTGTTGACGCCAACTGAAATTCAAGTTCTGGACATGATTGAAAAAGGACATACTCAGACACAAATAGCGGATAAATTCGTTGTTTCGATTCGTACTATTAAAGTTCATGTAGGCAATATTTTGCGAAAGCTAGGCGGAAAGAGCAGCAAGGAAGCAGCTCAAAAAGCCAAAGATATGGGAATATTGTAACGGCTTTTAGCTGCTGATTTTGGCAGTATAAGCCGTTTTTTTGCCATTTCATGTAAAGAAAACGTTCTTTTTCGGGGTGCATTTTCAATAGCGCAAATCGATCAGCATGTGTTATATTTAAGTTCAGTTTGATATAGATGATGGGAGGAACAACTGCAATGAGTTTGAACGGCAAAATTCAAATCGGTATAATCGGGGCTGGAAATATCGGCAACGTCCATATGAACGGAATTAAACAAATGCCGGAGGCGGCTATTACCGCTGTAACGGATGTTTACTTGCCATTGGCAGAAGCAAGGGCTAAGGAGCACGAGATACCTAATGTATATAGCAACTACGAACAAATGCTTCAAGATCCGAATGTCGATGCAGTCATTGTTGCCGTTCCCAACGAAATGCACGCTACTATAACCATTCAAGCTCTGCAAGCAGGCAAGCACGTGCTTTTGGAGAAGCCGATGGCCATCAATGCAGCTTCTGCAAAAGAAATTATCAAAGCACACCGTGAGTCCAACAAGACGCTGATGGTCGCTCATCAAATGAGATGGGAAACGGTCAATATGCAGCTGAAGGAGCAGATTGATAAAGGGGCTTTGGGCCATATATATAATATAAAAACAGGCTGGATGAGGCGTAAGGGGATTCCAGGCTGGGGAACCTGGTTTACTCAAATGTCTAAATCCGGTGGTGGACCTTTGATCGACATTGGTGTGCATATGCTGGATTTATCCCTCCACTTCATGGGGAATGTGAAGCCAGTATCCGTATTTGGAACGACCTATGCCGAATTTGGTCCCAAACGCCGCGGGATAGGTACATGGGGCAAGCCGGATTGGAACGGTTCGTACGATGTGGAGGACTTGGCAACCGCTTTGATCAAAATGGATAATGGAAGCACATTGACTCTAGATGTCAGTTGGGCAGCACACACGGATATGCTGGACAACCAACCGTACTTGTATGTCATGGGTACAGAAGGTGGAGCATCGCTTCGCGGTGGGAAAGGAAAGCTGTTCGCTGAGTTATATGATCGTACGGCGGATGTCGATATTGTAGCTCCTACCCAAGATGAAGGATCACGTATACGGTTAAGCCGTCATTTCCTAGAGTGCATTCGCGATGGGAAGGAACCAATAACTTCTGGATTGACAGGCCTTACCAACAATTTGGTACTGGAAGCCATTTATGAATCTTCTCGAACAGGCCAAGTTGTTACGTTGGATTGGAATTAAATCACATCATTCAAAAGACGTTTTCCGCGGCGCTCCTACCATGTAATCTATAATAGGTTTTAGTATAGCGGCCGACGGTATTCAATAGGGAGTGAGAAGACGATGGTAATGTCATTCACCGACATGAGACGAGTCCCTTCAGATTGGTTGCAAGAACGTCTGGAGACAGTCAAATCATTAAACGACGACAAAATCGAAATGTACGAGGTTGCCAAAGATAAACTGACAGGAGAGCATTATTTACATTATGCTTATCTTCATAAACAGGTTGCTGCAATAGGTCCTGAAAGCACTGGAGAAGAAACCTTTCATCATTTAATGCCTATTGACAGCGATGATGTGCTGGGACTCGTATTTGGCGAACAATCCTTCACATACCCGGATCATTGGAACAAAACATTTTTACGAAACGGTCCAGATGGTGATTATGTTTGGTTCGACCCTTCTTATACAGACCAAGAGGGTGAAAGTGAAGAGATTGGAGCAAGTCTTCAGGATCAACTTCTCCGCTTTAAGCAGTCACCTGAAAGATCGGAAGAAGCGGTTCGCAAGCTTTTGGAGGAATTGGATCGTACTCTTGGTAAGGACGATAACTAAATAAGTATGATATAGGAGTGCCTCTAGCTTTACGCTAGGCACTCCTTTTTGATTTCTCAGGAGGTTTTCTCATAGGTCAAACGCATATTTTCCTGCACATAACTCATCCTAACCATGTAGATAATGTAGTGAATGAGGAGGGAAATCATGCGTCACATGAAAATACGGACAGTGGCATGGCGTGTCGGACTGGTGGGAAGTATTCTGCTGCTTGCTGCCGGCTGTAATCAGAATCGGAATAAAGAGCTAGGGGCCGGTCTGGAATCAAAGGATCATCATGCGCTCTACGACAGAAGTAGTTTAAATAACGAGAATAGTACTTTAGGCGTAAAGCCGAAGTGGGAAAATTCGCAGCCCGGACCGAAAGCGGATAACCCGGGAGCCTTTCAACAGTTGGACATGACGAACTATCATCTGACCAAAACGTTCCGTTTTGCTCCGGAATTATCAAACAATATTGAGCAGTTGCCTGGCATCGACAAAGCGACGATCTTGATTACAGAGGCGAACGCATATGTCGCGGTCGTATTGGACGGTCATAATGTGGATGCCGAAGCGCATCCTGAGATGATGGCTAATCCGGTTACACCTAAGGGTGGAGTGGGGTTGTTCGGTACGAATAAAGGGATTGGAAGTATTAATTGGGGCGATCCGGGTGGTTTGAGCCATTCGATGGCTTCACGAATTAAAGGCCAACTATTAGCCATGGAACCGAGATTGCAACGGGTGTTCGTGTCGGCAAATCCTAATTATGTACAAAGAATTCGCTTCTATGCGAAGGAATTTCAAAACGGAGTGGATTTATCGACCTACATGAATGAATTCAATACATTGACTCAGCGCGTATTTCCGAATGACAGCAATACGAGAAGATAAGAAAATAAACTCCTGGACTCAGCGTGCTCAGCGCGTCGTATCAGGAGTTTTTCTTAGGGTTCAAACTTATATCCCACACCCCAGACGGTTTTAATGTGCTTGGGCTCTTTGGGGTCTTGCTCCATTTTTTTGCGGAGGTTGGTGATATGAACGTCTACAGACCTCTCGGTTACAAACGCATCCATACCGCGAATTTTATTCAGAAGCTCTTCTCTTGAGAACACTTTGCCGGGATGCAGCCAAAAATGCTTCATCATTTCAAATTCTGAATAAGTGGTTTCCACAACCGTGCTGTGCAAATAAACGCATCGCTTGTCCATATCGACTCGGATTGCTTGGGTTTCAACGGTTTTTGGCTCCAGGCTCGCTTTGTTCATAGAAGATCTTCGCAATAAGGCTCCGGTTCTGGCAGCCAATTCTCTCATGCTAAAAGGCTTGCATAAATAATCATCAGCACCGATAATGAGCGCCTTAACCCGTTCAGAAACTTCGCTTTTTGCAGATACCATCATAATAGGAACAGAGGAGTGCGTTCGAAATTCCCGGCACAGCTCCATTCCGTTCGTATCGGGCAGCATTACGTCTAGTATAACAACATCTGGATGGATCGTACGGAAAAGCTCGGAACCTTGTTGACCGTCTCGCGCAATGTGTACAACATAGTCTTCTTCCGATAAATAAATGGAAATCATATCCGCAATACTATGATCATCTTCAATCAGCAATACGGTTGCCATGAAATCCTCCTATAATGCAAATATATTTAGCTAATAAATAAATGAAAATATGTAAATAAAATCATTCACGGATTCCAGCGATCGTTACTTACTTTAACTGAAAATCCTTGACAGAACAAGCTTCATATTTCCTAACATTCGTGTCAAATTATTGAACGGAAATAAATCAGCTGCTAATCAAGGTGTCATGGCTTCATAATAAAGAAGTAATCGACTCCTTTATCATGCCAGCAAAAGACCTGATGAGCAGCTGCTTTATACTTGTCTTTAGAAGTATACCATCCATATCCGTGGAATGCCCTTGAGTGAATGCCTTAGAGCATTTATATATTTAACCAGCTTTCACCCCAAAGGTGGACAGCGGCCATTACGGGTTTCAATGCTTTTCCTTTTTCCGTCAGTTCGTATTCGATACGAACTGGTGTCTCCGGATATACGTGGCGGTAAATAATGCCGGATGCCTCCAGCTCTTTGAAACGTTCGGCCAGCATCCTGTCGCTCATCCCTGGAATCATTTCCGATATGTCTTTAAAACGTCGAGGGCCGTTCAACAGCGACTGAATAATTAAGCCTGTCCAGCGTTTTCCTAATAACTCAAATGCGGCTTCAAACTTGGGACAAAGCTGATGATCATGGTCGGCCATTTGTATCATCTCCTTCATATATATAGTTTATCATAAGTTACTTGATAAAAGTAAGCCTTTTTAACCAAATGTGGCGATAAAAAACTAACATTGGGCTTGTTTGTGACGATTATTTTGATCGTATGATATTATTATACAATTTTGATAAAGATTTAACATGTCTTCTTTAATGAAAAAATAGGGATCATTCCATGATTATTGAAGGACTGATAGCGGTTGCAAAAGGTTTTTCTGTAAGAAGTGTTGAAAATTTTCATGGGGTGAAGTATAACAACGATAGGCAATAAATCTTCATGAGAGGATAGATATCATGATTGTAACAGAACCATGGTCAACATCTAAGCTTCCTGCCCCTCTGCTGAAAAAGATATTGGAGAGGCGAGAGTTTTTGCGCCATTCTTTGGATGCGGAGTCGCAAAAGCTTGTAGGAGAAGACGGATATAAGGCACCTAACGAGCAAGTGCTCGAAGATGCGATCGTCTCTATGGCCTTAGGTAAAAATGTATTGTTAAAAGGTCCGACAGGGTCGGGTAAAACGCGTTTGGCTGAAACTTTATCTTACTTATTCGGTCAGCCTGTACACGCCGTAAATTGCTCGGTTGATTTGGATGCGGAGGGTTTAATCGGATTCAAGACACTGGAAGTGGAGCAGGGACAATCCGTTGTAAAATTCATTCAAGGTCCCATCATCAAAGCAATGACCCAGGGCCAATGGCTCTATATTGATGAAGTGAATATGGCAAAGCCGGAAACATTACCATTAATTAACGGAGTGCTGGATCATCGAAGAACCATTACCAATCCGTTTACTGGAGAAGTGATCCGTGCCAAAGAGGGCTTCGGTGTTATCGCCGCAGTAAATATAGGGTATGTTGGAACCGTTCCGATGAATGAGGCTTTGAAGAATCGTTTTGTCGTTATCGATGTTCCGTATCTACAGGGAGATCAACTGTTCGAGCTCCTTAAGGAACGTTCTCTTTTAACCGAAGACGATGCTTTGCGTAGGTTTGTCAAGCTCTCAGCTGAATTGCAGGAGCAGATCCGATCGGGGCAGCTATCGGACGAAGCGGCATCCGTGCGTGCATTGTTGGATGCATGCGATATGGCAGCTTACATTCCTCCTTTACGTGCGATAAGAAGAGCTATTGCAGATAAGCTGGATGATGAACGGGAGCAAGTACTTGTGATGAATTTGGCAGAGACTTATTTTGGATGAAGCGATTGTTGAGAACACCCAGACATTAAGCGGAGAAGAGGAGAATCCCTATGCGTTTTCTGGAAAATGAAGTGGATGCTTTTCTTCGCATGCAGCTGTTGGATTTGGCGCGAGCACTATCTGGCTGGGACGAGCTGCAGCTGGAGTTATCTTATCTTTCTTCATACAACGACAAAGACAAAATCATAGCAGTTAGTCAATTTTGGAGCTATTATCCTGAACCGACGAAGCTTATTGGAATGAAAACCGATGTTTACTTGGGATCCATAGGAAGTGCCTGGTTCACGGACTCCACAGTTATTGCTACTTACTTGGACTGGACCAAGTCGCTGAAGCGTCCCAAGTTAGCCAAGCAATGGCTTGCGATGTGCGAAGAAGCGAGATTGATGGCCATTTGTATAAAGCATAGACCGGGAACTGCGACGAGCTTTGATTTACGCAAAGAAATTGTAGCAAAGCACTATTCTTCGAAGCGGGATGCACATTTGAACCGCAAAGAATATGCCGATGCATTGTTCTGCGGTTTTGCCGCTGCGTTCAATCACAATGACCAACAGGAATTATGGCTTCCTGAATGGTTAAAGCCTGAACATGCAATGACGATAAGGGAGCTCTTGGACGATTTAAGCAAGCTGCACGGCACTGCAGAAGCCGCGAAGCGAGCTTGTAGGGTACTCGAACAGTTGGAGGGCTATGTGGCTTTAGAAGGGGATTGCCGAGCCCAATACTTCTCCCTGCTACTGCATAGCGGCACAGAACAGCCTTTATCTTGGGAATACATAGGTGAACTGAAGCGCAAGAAGAAGCTTCACAGTGATTTAATGCTTCCGTTAAACGAGAAGGAAGAAAAACCGGAGCAGGGGGAAAGATTGCCCAACTGGCACCGTGAAACGGAAAAGCAGGATGAAAGTATGCTCCGTTTTGATATAGAGCAGGGCTCAAAGACGGGTCTAATAAGCGATCACGTTCGTGAAGGGGATAGTGGAGATCAAGCATTGGGAATTGTTCAAGGCTCATCTCAAGCTGCCAGCCGCAACGAGCCGGAACCTCCAAAACCGCAGCCATTGGAACGGCTTGATACTGGGTTGAATGGGAAAGGGGACGCTTACGGGAGATTAAATCGTAAGGCCGTACCGATCTATAGGGATGCCGAATCTCCAGATGTGGAATCCCGCATGCAATACGAAGAGGTTCTTCGAGAGATCACACCGATGGTGAACAAGCTGAAGAAAACGATTCGAATGACGATGGAACAAAAGCGCGTAGCACCAAGGAATGAGCTTTTATCCGGCAGACTAGGCAAGAAGCTGGTCCGCGCTGCATGGGAGCCTCTTCCGAGGTTGTTTTATAAGAAAAATAGTCCTTCGGTCGAGGTGGATGCCGTTTTTTGCCTTCTCGTCGACTGCTCCGCCTCTATGTATGATAAAATGGAACAGACGCATCGAGGCATCGCATTATTCCATGAATCACTTCGTTCACTTCGGGTCCCTCATGAAATCATAGGCTTCTGGGAAGATGCCGATGAGGTGACAGAGAAGGAAAGCCCGAATATATTTCATATGGTGACGGATTATGTACATAGTCTGACGGATAATTCCGTGGGACCCAAGCTGCTTCAGCTTCAGGCTGAGCAGGACAATAGGGATGGCTACTCAATTAGGATAGCCGCTGAACGATTGATGTTACGTTCGGAGAAGCAGAAGGTATTGCTTGTGTTTTCGGACGGTGAGCCTTCGGCTTCCGACTATCATGAAGACGGTATCGTCGATACTTGTGAAGCTGTTTTGCAAGCGCGGAGAATGGGCGTTGAAGTTGTTAGTGTATTTCTTGGCAGTGGGATAATCAAAGATACCGAACGCGAAACGATGAGGAACATTTACGGAAGATTCAGTGTGCTGGTGCCGGACGTATCTGAGATTACTGGCCAACTGGGTCCACTGCTTCGCAAATTGCTATTAAATCAATTGTAATTATGTAAAAAAATTAGATGACAATGCAAGTATTCCGGCGATGAGAGGAAGGATAACGATGTACGGATCACCATTATCAGGACAAGCAAGAAAAATGATGCTGCTTGGCTCTGGCGAGCTTGGAAAAGAGGTTGTTATCGAGGCACAAAGGCTTGGCGTGGAGACGATTGCTGTCGACCGATATGCCAATGCACCTGCTATGCAGGTTGCGCACCGTTCCTACGTCATTAACATGCTAGATGGAGCACAGCTGCGCGACTTGATTTTGAAGGAACGACCGGATTTGATTGTTCCCGAGATTGAAGCTATTGCAACGGATGTGCTTGTAGAGCTCGAGCAGGAAGGTTTCCGGGTCGTACCTACAGCAACTGCCGCAAGGTTAACGATGGATCGTGAAGGCATTCGGAGGCTGGCAGCGGAAACGCTAAACCTGCCAACGGCGAAATTTGAATTTGCCGATAGCTTAGAAGAACTGAAGGAAGCCGTCGCCAAGATCGGTACACCTTGTGTCATCAAACCGATTATGAGTTCTTCCGGAAAAGGACAAAGCGTTTGTAAGTCCTTAGACGATGTCGAGACCTCTTGGAACTATGCAATGGAAGGCGGACGTGCTAAAAAGACGAGAGTTATCGTGGAGCAGTTCATTCATTTTGAATCTGAAATTACACTGTTGACCGTACGTTCCGTTTCGGGCACATCCTTTTGCGCTCCAATTGGTCATGTACAAAAAGATGGCGACTACATTGAATCGTGGCAGCCGCATCAAATGTCTGAAGAACAGATCGCTCAAGCCCAGCATATTGCTAAGACAATAACCGAAGCCTTGGGCGGGAGCGGGATATATGGGGTGGAGCTATTTTTAGGCAAAGATCAGGTCTATTTCAGTGAAGTGTCGCCGAGACCTCATGATACAGGAATGGTTACCATGGTTACTCAAGACTTGTCCGAATTTGCACTGCATGTGAGGGCTATTCTAGGCTTTCCGATCTCTACGATCCGCTTGTTGACGCCAGGGGCATCCCACACGCTAAAAGCTTCTGAGGAGATGCAAGCCTTCAGAATCGAAGGCATTGAAGAAGCGTTGAGGCTGCCTAATACTCAGGTTCGTGTCTTTGGCAAGCCTGAGACCAAGGTAGGTCGACGTATGGCTGTTGCGCTAAGTTCTGCTGATGATGTAGAGGAAGCACGTCAAGTGGCAGCCGAAGCGGCGGGCAAGCTGAAGCTTATTTACAACTAAATTGAACGAAATCCACTTGCCATCGTCTGGGGGAACAGCTATGAGTGAAGCAAAACCGGCAAGTATGTCACGCACAACGATGACGGACATAATATTTCCGTCGGATACAAATTATCACGGCACTATGTTCGGCGGAGTGGTAATGCGCTATATTGATAAAATTGCAACTATAGCCAGTATGCGCCATTCAAGGCGTGGAGTAGTCACAGCTTCGAGTGACAGCTTGGACTTCTTGGCTCCTGTAAAAGTCGGGGAGGCCATTCTGCTGGAAGCATTCGTTTCCTGGACTCATCGAAGCTCGATGGAGGTTTATGTAAGGGTAGAATCGGAGAATTTGTTTACCGGAGAACGTAAGACGACGGCAACGTCCTTTTTAACGTTTATCGCTCTCGATGATCAAGGGAAGCCGACACCCGTTCCAGCGGTTATTCCTGAAACAGAAGAGGAACGCCGCTTATTCGAAAGTGCGGAGGGACGCTACCAAGCGCGAAGAAAACGTAAGGAAGAGCGCGAATCCAATTCCTGATAAACGATCCCGATGCACTACCCGCTAAGGTATGTTATAGTGTTATGGGAGGGATTGCCACGATGAATGCTCATGAAATTGATTACCAAATTATGGGTTCGGAAATGCAATATGTCGAGATAGAATTGGACCCTAGTGAAAGCGTAGTTGCTGAAGCGGGCAGCTTAATGATGATGGATGGCAACATACGGATGCAAACCATATTCGGAGATGGCAGTGATGAGAACAAAGGCTTTGTAGGCAAGCTTTTTGGAGCCGGGAAACGGTTGTTGACCGGGGAAAGCCTGTTTATGACCGTGTTCACCAACCATGGCTATCAGAAGGAAAAAGTATCCTTTGCTTCCCCTTATCCGGGTCATATATTGCCGATGGATTTATCACAGCTTGGCGGCAAGCTCATATGCCAGAAAGATTCTTTTCTGTGTGCGGCCAAAGGCGTCTCTATCGGGATAGAGCTTCAGCGTAAGCTGGGCGCCGGCTTCTTCGGTGGAGAAGGCTTCATAATGCAAAAGGTCGAAGGAGACGGAATGGCATTCGTCCATGCCGGAGGCGCTATCTGTGAGAAAGAGTTAGCTCCCGGAGAGTTGATCCGCGTAGATACTGGCTGTTTGGTTGCTATGACTCAGGACGTCGATTACGACATTGAATTTGTCAAAGGGATCAAAACTGCGGTTTTCGGCGGCGAAGGATTATTCTTTGCTACCTTAAAAGGACCAGGCCGTGTATGGATCCAATCCCTTCCATTCAGCCGCTTGGCAGACAGAATCGTATCTGCTTCTCGTGCGGGAGGCCGCAAAGAAGAAGGTAGTATTCTCGGCGGTCTTGGCAACCTACTTGACGGGGATAAGTAAAACAAGCTATTATTCAATATACATTACATAAGAGAGGTGCTGAAAGAATGGCATATCAACCACAAGTCGTCGATGCCAAAATTGTCAGCAACAACCCGAAAAACGGATTGTTTGAAATTGTGGTCAATTTGAAGGATCGTACATCCTGCCGTCTTATTTTCGAAAAGGATGCAGTTACAGGCGAAGCTTTTGCAACACACGTAAATCGTTTGTTGAAAGAGCCTTGCCCGATTTGCCGCAAAGACTTTTTGTGCAATTGCATGATGAGTTATAAGGATACACTTTCCGCGCAGGCGCTGCAGCTGGCAGGTACTCCGTAAGTTCGACTAAACCCGTGGGCTACAGGCTCATGGGTTTTTTTCAAAATTTAAGCATTACCGGGTGAGGGTCGAACATGCTTCGTATTTTAGTCTATATCATGGTCACCTGCTGCTTGTTTGTAACAGGGACAGTGATGCTTTACTCGCATAACTTTTCCGCTAACCAAAGGGCGGAGATGTCAAATCAGGTAGGTTTGCTGCACGAACAGACACTGCAGAGACTTAAGCAAACATTCAGCCAAATCGATTCGATGGCCCGTAATGTGGGGAACGATAGTATACTTCAGCGGCTAGCCGAGGGTTCTGTGGTTCGTGATTCAGCGGAAGAGCGCGCGCTTAAGGAATATGCGGACTTATTGATCAAACAGCAAACCTCTCAGCTTCCCTATATAACGGATATGTGCATCACATTAAGTGACAATCGTTTTATTCTGTGCACGAACTCGGATGCTGCTTCACCCATGCTGGACATTCAGAAGCTACCTCTGCAAAAGCAGGATCGGATGATTGTAAAGAGAGACCCTGAAGAAGAAACGGCAAATTCGTCGCAGGTCATTTTTATGGCGCCACTGGTGGATCGCAAGTCAAATGTGATCAAAGGATCCATTCAGATGATGGTTGCTCTGGATGTTGCGATGAAGGATATTTATGGAAAGTGGCCATTACTGCGCAATGAACTTATGGATTCCGATGGAACAGTCATGTACAGCCGGATTGCTCCTAGCCAAGGAGCTGATGGGAAAGAGCCGGAGTGGAAGGCGGCAGATCCGGCACAGGTTCAATGGAAGGACGATTCGATTTGGTCGCAGCTTAAAGTGGATTTGCCTGGAACGGTGTGGGTTTCGAGGATCGAGGTGCGGCAGAGTGTGGATAGAGCGCAGGGACAAGCTGTACGGCAAACGTTGTTCTTTGTTGTCCTGCTATTAGTCGTTGTAGCCGTTCTTAGCGCTTACTTGTTTAGGTATTATTTTGCGCGCCCTATGCAGCAGTTACGAGCCTTAATGAACCGAGCAGAATTAGGGGATTTTAAAGCTTATTGGGTTAGAAAGAGCAGCAGGGAATGGAGCGAGCTTGGAGAGAGCTACAATCAGATGCTGAATCGTCTGGAAGAGCTTATTAAGCAGGTGAAGAGAGAAGAATCTCTGAAAAAAGAAGCGGAAATGGAAGCGCTGCAATACCAATTAAATCCACATTTTTTGTATAATACTTTAAATACCATTAAATGGGTTGCCAAAATGCATCGGACTCCTCAAATTGCAGAAGTCGTCACTTCATTGGTACGTTTGTTGCAAGCCAGTTTAGGCAAAAAAGGCGACTTCATTACGATACGCGAGGAAATCGGATTAATTCGTGATTATATGGAAATTCAATCTTTCCGCTATGGTGAACTGGTGCGCCTGGAATGTGAAGTAGATCCGTTGGCTAACAACTGTCTTGTACCTAGAATGATCCTGCAGCCGTTAATTGAAAATGCTATCATCCATGGAATAGAGCCAGGGAAACAGGAAGGTCTTATTATGATTCGAATATGGCTTGACGTACCTCGCGATATCCTCTATTGTCAGGTAGAAGATAACGGGGTGGGGATGGCCAATGGAAGCCTGGACGGCGATCCTTCAGCATCCACCATGCGTGAACGGATGAGTGGAATAGGACTTCGGCATATACGCGAGAAAATAAAGCTGTATTACGGAGAAGGCTACAGCATGCACATTAACAGCAAACCGAGACAAGGTACAACGATTCGGTTGACAATGCCAGTGCATCAAAGCGAGGTAGGATAAAAGTGATGAAGGTACTCATTGTTGATGATGAGCCCATAGTTCGGAAAGTCCTCAAAACCATGATTCGTTGGGAGGAATACGGGCTTCAATGGGGCGGAGAAGCATGTGACGGGTTGGAAGCTTGGGAGCTGTTGCAGCAGGAATCCATGGATCTGGTGGTTACCGATATATTGATGCCAAGACTGGATGGTCTGGAGCTGGTCAAACGACTCAGGCAGGCCAAAACGGATGCTGCCGTAGTAGTGTTAAGCTGTTTGGATGATTTCTCCTACGTGAAGGAAGCCATGAAGCAAGGTGCGCATGACTACATTTTGAAGCCCACAATGGAACCGGAACAGCTTGCGGATATTCTCGTAGAAGCGAAGGAAGCTTTACTGAAGCAGCGAATGGAGAAGGAACAGCGGGAGCAGTTGCATCGTCAGCTGCAGTTATCCAATCAGGCGCAGTGGGGCATGAGACTGCAAAAATGTTGGATTAGCGGATACCGAGATGAAGATTTGGAGCAGGATTGGTTCCAAGAGGGACGAATATTATCAAGCTGTATGATCCAATTTACAATGGATTCGCATCTGTCTTTACTCGGCTGGCAGTGGCCCGGCGCTTTCGCCTATGTGTCATTGTCGGAGCAGCGGACGTTATTGGTCTATGAGGATATCGGAACAAGCAGATCTGTCGAAGTAGAGCAAACGTTGACAGTCCAATTTGGTCTGGGTCAAGAAAGCTTTTGTCTAACCGAAGTGAGGGGGATTCATAGAGCCGATCAATTGTACAATCTTGTACAAGAGCACGAGCTGGTCAGGCACCGCCTGTTTTATGATAGAAAAGCCTCTGACTTGGCTTATTATGGTTCTATCGATACTAAAGATCTTAAGGAACGGAACGGCATCCTTCCATTAGAAGAGAGGCAAAATCTTCTAAAAGCCATATCCGGTCAAAACGAAGAAGCGATGAATTACTGGGCAAAGCAAGTTACTGTGCAACTGGAACAAAATCAGCCTTCTGTAGACATTACGTACAATTTTATATACGAGCTGCTCGGCCTTGCGGCAGCGTTTGCCCGACAGCAGGTGGATGTGGAACTGGAGCACTATGAACGACAATTCGTGTCATCAGCCGCTGTGCAAGCACATCTAAGTATAGCTTCTTTAGCGGAATGGTTTCTGGAAGCCGTGTCAGAGCTTGCCGGAATATTTCAGTCCAATGCTCAGCTGACTTCCCGTAATCCGTTCGTCCGTAAAGCGATGAGCTTTATGCGTCAGCAGTATCATCTGCAAATCAGTACTTCGGATATAGCTGATCATGTCAAACTAAGCCGGAGCTACCTGAGTGATTTGTACAGCAAAGAAACTGGGGAGTCGTTAATTGAAACCTTAACGAGCATTCGCATTCAGGAAGCGAAGCGTCTGCTGCGCCATCGTGAACAGAAGGTGTATGAAGTTGCTGAAGCCGTCGGATTTGTCGATCCGAAAACGTTTACCAAAACGTTCAAGAAAATTGTCGGATGTTCGCCGAAAGAGTATGAAGAACAGAACAAATAGACACCAATTCCTAACAAATTGGTGTCTATTTTTATGTGTTGGAAAAGTTTACATTTATTATAGAGAACGCTTTCATTAGAGGGGTGACGAAATTTCCATGAATTATCCATTGATCAAGCATGAGCCGGGTGAGCCGATCATTCAGGCAGTTAGCGTCACAAGATCGTTCGGTAAAGGGTCAGGAGCCGTTCACGCTCTTCGCGGAGCCAATCTGAGCATCCCATCGGGCCGCCTTGTTGCATTAAGAGGTCGTTCCGGATCGGGCAAAACGACGCTTTTGAACATGCTTGGAGCGTTGGATCGTCCGACAGAAGGCGCCATTTATTTTATGGGGCAGGATGTCACCGTCATGTCCGACAAAAAGCGCAACGAGCTGCGACGAACTCAGCTGGGACTCATTTTTCAATCGTTTGCGCTCGTCCCGTATATGTCGGCATATGAAAATGTTGAATTTGGCCTGCGCATTGCGGGCATTCCTTCCTCCAAGCATCGGGAATATTCTGAGCAAGCGCTTGATTTTGTCGGCTTGAAGGCAAGGATGAAGCATCGTCCTTATGAAATGTCAGGGGGAGAGCAGCAGCGCGTGGCGATTGCAAGAGCTATTGCACATAGACCCAAGCTGCTGTTAGCTGATGAACCGACGGCAGAATTAGACAGTCGGATGGGGCTCCAAGTAATGAAGGTGTTTAAAGATCTGGTTCAACTTGAAGGAATGACCATTATTTTGACGACGCACGACCCGGCGATTATGGAAATCGTCGATCAAGTGTATGCATTGGAGGATGGACATATTGTGGAAGAAGGCTAACAACCGCCCTAACTCTGTTATCGTAGCAGTTTTGGCGGCATCCGTACTGGCAGCATTACCGGGATGCAGTTTGCTTCCAAAGGAAGAGCAAGCGCTTCAACCGCCGCTGGTGAAGCCAGTTAAGGAAAATTTTGAGCTGTATGAGGTCAAACGGGGAAATATTACGAAGCAGGTTAGCGGTGTAGGAACATTCGCTTCGGATAAATTGCAGTACTTGTATTATCCTGAATCCGGCGGAAGGCTCAATGCTATGAATGTCTCTCTTGGCGCCAAGGTCTCAAAGGGGGATGTTGTAGCACAGCTGGAGAAAGGTGAAGTGGAGGGGAAAATTCGCCAGCAGGAACTGGTGGTAGAGAAGGCTCAAATTGCTCTCGAGCAGGCGAAGGAAGAGAAGCGTGGAGACGCTCTGACTATACGCTCCAAGGTGCTTGACGTGCAAAAAGAACAAATCCAGCTGGACATGCTTAGGCAGCAGCTGAATCGGACTAAGCTTGTGTCTGATGTGGATGGCATTGTGACCTTTATCGATACGATCAAGCAGGGGGATGCCGTTACGGCTTACAAAACCCTTTTGACAGTATCAGATCCTAAATCCATGAAGCTGGCTTACGAGTCCTCTAATTCAGCCGATTTGACGGGGATCCAGGTAGGCATGGTGGCTGATCTAAAAATCAAAAGTAAGCCGCTAAAAGGCAAAGTCGTCCAAATCCCCGCAACTGCACCGCAATCCGATGTGAAAGCGATTGCAGATAAAAATGCCAAATCTATAATCATCGTACCTGATGAGCTTCCTCCGGAAGTTACAATAGGAACGAACGCAGATATAACGATTGTAACGGAAAACAGAGACAATGTGCTGATTATTCCTAAAGTAGGATTACGCTCATACATGGGCCGGGACTACGTTCAAGTGCTCGAAGGCGAAAGCCGTAAGGAAGTTGATGTGGAGAAAGGGATTGTGTCCGCTACGGAAGTCGAAATTCGCAAAGGACTAAAAGAAGGACAAAAGGTGATTTTAAACAATTGAGGTGACGCTTGGTGGCAATCATTGTGATGATCATGCGAAAGATGATCAAAAACAAATGGCTAGAACTCAGCCTGCTGCTGGGCTTGATCATCTCGGTCGGGCTTGTAAGCAGTATGCCTATTTATACGAACGCGATTTTGCAGCGTCTATTAATCAAAGATATGGAGCTTTTGCAGGATAGCAGTCAGCAATATCCGGGAATATTCTGGACATCGGTGTTCTTGACGGGGGAAATGACGCCTGAGCAATCCAAACAGGCAATCCAAGAGGCGGACGATTACATGGTAAAGACCGCTCAACCTCGATTTAAGCTTCCGATCAAGTCTTATGTAACGGAAAGAGCTACCGACAAATACAATATGGTGCCGAACGACGCGGATAAGGTAGACAACTCGGTTAAACGGATGGCGGACATTACATCGCTTAGCAGCCTTGAAGATCACGTTAGGCTAATAGACGGTAAATTTCCTTCATCAGAGCCAGTGAACGGTGTCATTGAAGTTGCGGTTGTAGATCAGACCTTAACGAATTTGAAAATGGTCGTCGGTCAGGAATATACGATTGAAGATGAGTCAGTAACTGGAAAATTCACTTTTAAAATCGTTGGGGTTATTGATCGCAAGTCCTATGACGATGTGTATTGGTATAATGCATTATCCAGCTACAATTCAAGTCTGCTGGCCGCTTATCCTTGGTTCGAAAAGAATGTAACTCAGGAAAGACAGCTGACGCTTCGTTCGAGCATCTGGTACACTGCGGTTGATTATAACCAGATGAAGCTTGATTCCATTAACCGATTCATTACGACGTATTCACATACGGAAGATTTTCTGAGTGAGCGGTTCCCGAATTACTCTATGAAAGCTCCGGCCTTGCAAACGATGAGCACTTATTTTGTCAAAGAAGAAAAGCTGCGCACGATGCTGTGGTCTCTAAACGTTCCTGTAATGATCATGCTTGCTTATTATTTATTCATGGTTTCCAATCTGATTACGGATCGCCAGAAGACGGAAATTGCCGTGCTGAGAAGCCGGGGAGCCAGCCGCTTGCAGATCATAATGAGCTATGTGGTTGAAGGTTTGCTATTAGGCGGTATTGCCATTATTGTTGGTCCGGTTTGCGGGTTGATGCTGACCAAAATGCTTGGAGCATCGAACGGATTTTTAGAATTTGTACAGCGTGCTGCTCTGGATGTTGGCTTGAATAACGAAGCTTATCAATACGGCTTGATTGCTGTGTTATGTTCTTTAGTCATGACGATTCTACCCGTGTTATTCGCGACTAGAACGAGCATTGTAGGTCATAAGCAGCAAATGGCTCGTCAAACGAAGCTTTCCTTTTGGCATAAATACTTTGTGGATGTTGTGCTGCTAGGCGTATCCCTATATGGCTTACAAACGTTCAAGAGACGGATGTCGGATATGCAGGCTTTGGGTCTTGAAGCAAGTGACCTACAAATGGACCCGCTGCTGTTCTTGGTGCCTGCACTATTTATCTTGGGTGTAAGCTTTGTACTGCTTCGCATATATCCTTGGATCATTCGGTTCATTTATCAAGCTGGGCGCCGTTGGTGGTCTCCATCCTTGTATTCAACTCTGCTGCAGGTGGGTAGATCCATCACACAGTATCAAGCTATTATGGTGTTCTTAAGTGTAACGCTGGCCACAGGGCTATTTAGTGCGAGTGCGGCTCGTACCATCAATAAGAACACCGGCGAAAAAATTATGTACGGCAATGGGGCCGACATCTCGATGCAGATTAAGTGGGAAGACGACGCACCTCCTCCAGGAATGGAAATGGATGAAGGGGCTGAAAGCTCAGACGACGGTGAAAGTGCTCCCGCAGTGACTGCACCGGTTGTTCCGGTTGTCAAGAAAAAAGTGCAGTACTCCGAGCCGCCGTTTCAACCTATGACACAGCTGCCAGGAGTAGAACAGGCCGCTAAAGTATTCACGAAGAAGGACGCCAACTTTACGATAGGCAAGGAAAAAGGGAACGCGACTTTGATGGGCATCGATACGGACGATTTCGGCCGTACGGCATGGCTTCGCAATGGCTTGCTCGACCATTCCTTCAACGAATATTTGAACCTGTTGGCCTCCAGTCCCTCAGCGGTGCTTATATCACGGACGCTGGCGGACCAGTTTAATCTGAAAGTCGGGGACCATATTTATGTAGGCTGGAATGGTGTAGAAAATACCATGTTTAACGTTTTTGGTATTGTAGATTACTGGCCATCCTGGAATCCGAATCCCAAATATGCAGATAAGAATACCTCAACAAGTACGGGTACTGGAGCCAATGCCAAAGCAAAGAAAGTATTAGCTCCTATGTTGATTGTAGGTCATTTGTCGTACATTCAGAACAATATGGCTCTTGAGCCTTACGATGTGTGGTTGAAGCTCAAGCCGACAGCTTCAAGCCAAGAGCTGTACGATGCGGTGGAAGAAAAGAACATTCCGGTTACGAAAATGAGCGATGCGAAGCAGGAGCTGATTCGTTCGAAAAACGATCCGTTCCAGCTGGCTATCAACGGTGTGATGACGTTAGGGTTTATCATTTCTATCGTCATTAGCTTCTGTGGCTTCTTACTGTATTGGATATTATCCTTGTCCAGCAGAGTACTCCAGCTTGGGATCCTAAGGGCCATGGGAATATCGTTCCGTCAATTAATCTTTATGCTGATTGGGGAGCAGTTGCTGACCTCTGGTGCGGCAATAGGCATAGGATTGCTAACAGGAAGTCTTGCAAGCAGATTTTTTGTTCCGATGTTCCAGCTTTCACTGCAATCAACAAGTCAAGTGCCGCCGTTCCAGGTTACTTTTGATTCACGGGATCAGCTCCAATTGTATATTATTGTGAGCATAATGCTGGTCATTGGTCTGTTCATTCTAGGTACCATGTTATCGAGAATAAAAATTCATCAAGCTGTGAAGCTCGGGGAGGACTAACCATGATTCACTGTGATAACCTCGTAAAAATATACAAAGTAGCTGATTTGGAAGTCGTAGCTCTTCAGGGGCTTGATCTTCATGTGGAACCCGGTGAGCTGATGGCTATCATCGGCAACAGCGGAAGTGGCAAATCGACATTGCTTAACATGCTGGGGGGACTTGATCGTCCCTCCGCCGGGCAGCTATTGGTAGATGGTAAAGATTTATTGAAGTTTACGGAGAGGGATCTCGTCAAATATAAGCGGGAAACCGTAGGCTTCGTTTGGCAAAATAACGCACGTAACCTGATTCCTTACTTAACTGCGCTGGAAAATGTGGAGCTGCCGATTTTGCTTCAAGGCAAGCGCAAACGGGAGAGAGCCCTTGAGCTTCTTGAAGCGGTAGGCTTGAGTCATCGAATCAAAAACAGATTGAATCAGCTCTCCGGAGGGGAGCAGCAGCGGGTTGCGATAGCGATAGCGTTAGCGAACAATCCCAAGATGCTACTGGCAGATGAGCCTACAGGCTCAGTAGATACGAAGATGGCCAATCAAATACTTGATTTGTTCCGTGACCTGAATCGAAGAATGGGGCTGACGGTCGTTATAGTTACCCATGACCCATTGTTAGCTAAGAAGGTCGATCGCGTAGTTGCGATTCGGGATGGGAAAACCTCTTCAGAAATTATTCGGCGCAAATCCTATGCGGACGAATTGGCTGAACTGGAGCAAGGAATGCAAGCGGAGGAAGAAGAAACGCATGTGGAATATGCAGTCCTGGACAAATCTGGACGTTTACAAATTCCTGGCGATATGCTGCAGTCCATCGGCGTTCAATCATCGAATAAGGTTAGGGTCCAAGTGGAGGATGGCCGTATTGTTTTACTGCCTCCTGAACAGGAGAAAGGGGAAAAGGAACATGAAATTGTCGGCAAAAAGTAAAATCCTGTTACTTCTGATAGCAACCATGACAGCTTCGCTTGGAGTTGTTCCTAATCAGATAACATTAGCGCAAGGGGAGAGCTATCAGAAGGACGAGATAGATGAATCGCTGCGGCTAACCTCCGTTTCTATAGCACCTCATAGCAAGATCGAGTTAAAGAATGCTACGGTAATGCCAAGCGATAACGGAAATATGCTATTTTTCACTTTGACCGTTACCAATGGTGAGAACAGCTCGATTTCTTTCCTGGATTATTGGGTTAAGGTGTACAATAAATCGGGTGCAGAATTTACTCCAGATCTTCTTCCGCAGGATAAGCTGAAGAAAGATATCCCAGCAGGTCAACAGGTGGATTTTACCTTTTACGCACCTGTGAATGATGCTACTTCACTTCAGGACCTGTGGTTCCGGATGACACGTTGGGACTATAACACGGTTGAATTGGAGAAAGCTATCGGAGATATTCGATTCCCTGAGCAAGTATCGGATGTATTTGCACCTGAGGCAGGAAGCAAGACGGTACAAATGGGCAATGTGCCGGTTGCTTTGGAGGTAACCAAATGGAGTGCTGTACAAAACGATAGTTACATAACGCCAAAACTGACCCTCAGAGCAACAAACAAGGGGCAAGCCAGTACAAAGCTTACCGGCTATCAATATGCGCTTAGAGCGTCGAATGGGGCCATGTACCCACTCGACATTACCGTAAATGGGGATAAGCAGCAGCTGCAGCCAGATGTGCCTTTGGATATTCAATTGAAGGCAGCGCAGCTTCCAGCTTCTGCGATAGGAGATCGTTGGGACGTAGTGGTAACACAATCCGTTACAGTGACTACTGATTTGAAGTTGAGCGTACCTGTAACAACTCTCAAAGTATCGACGGAGCAACAAGCGGCACCAATGCTCGGTTCTAGTGTAGAATATGCCAATAAGGAAGGCATCTACGAGTTGAAGGTAGAGAAGCTGGACCGTTTGCCTTGGGACGATCAAGACGTTTTAAGCGCAGACCTGTCGATCTCTCATAACCAAGCGGATGCACTGCCATTTCCTGATATTAAGGCGTATTATGAATTGGACGGCGGTGTTAAAGTGGAGGTAAAGGCCGTTAAAACGGATAGAGCTGTTGGTGTTCCTCCAGGTCAAACCGTTCATTTCCAGCTCGTAGGAAAAATCCCTTATACATATCCATTTGCTGCAACGAAGCTAGTTCTGCAGGAAAAAGTAAGCGAAAGCGCTACGGAGGATATGGCGCAATTCAATCTTCCACCTGCTGAGATTAAGCTTCCAGTTGTTGCATTCGGACAGCAGCAGTCGATTACAGGAACAGGTCGCAGTACCCAATATGCGCCCCGTGAGATTAATACGTATACGGATGGAAAAAGCGATATGCTGGAGGTTCAGCTTGAAGTATCTAACCTAGAAAAGCGTTCTAATACGGTACCGAAGCTGACAGCCTTTCTGAAAACACCGGATGATGCGTTGTACCCCACCAAAATTCGCGAAGTAAAGCAAAAATTGAATCCTCAAGGTAAAGCGCTGGTCTCTTTTGCTGCGAAATTACCGAAAGGGTTTGATACGAAAGGGTTGCGCCTAGTTGTAGGCGAATCCGTAACTGAGCAAAGACTTAGTCTTACGGAGGATAAGGCCGATGCCTATATCAATGCCGTTGAGATGGAGCTCCCTGTAGAAAAGCCTGTGGTTAGTACTGGGTTGAAGGATGTCGCTTTTGACCAGTACTCGATTTCTTTGAGTAAGATGAGCACTTGGTTGGATAGCACGCAATTACGTGTCAATTTCATCTACGATTTGAAAAAAGACAGCTTCTTTGAAACAAATAACGACGGAAGTAAGCTGATCATCCAGTTTGCAGATATGAATGGTAATATGACCTATGAGCAAAAGTACTACTTGGAATCAGCGCCTGACAAGGACGATGTTCGATTGGAGCTTGGAGAGCATAATTATAAGATGACGATCAAAGATAGTGACCTACTAGGCAAAATCCAATCTTTAAAACAGTACAAGCTCTCAATCTACCATGAGTTCCAGGGTATGCGGAAGCTCCTCGCATCACAGACAATGGATTGGTTCGCAATCACGGATTAACAAGATACAAGAAGTTGAAATAAGGCACCCGATGCGGTGCTTTTTTCTTTTATGCAAGTTATGGTAGAATGGAGAAATGAGCGACACATGAAAGGGGGGGACGGGATGCGCATTGGCGTTGTTTCCGATACGCACATGTTCGGTCGAGCGAAGCAGCTGCCGCCAACCTTATTGGAGGGCTTGAAGGGAGTCGATCTCATTCTGCATGCCGGGGATTGGGTGGATCCAAGAGTGGTGGAATTATTCGAGCAAATTGCTCCTACCGATGGAGTTGCAGGGAATAACGATGGCTTGGATATCATTGAACGATTCGGTCGTCAAAAGGTATTGAACCTATCCGGTTATAGGATCGGATTAGTTCATGGAGATGGTGGCCGCAAATCGACACTAGATCGCTCTGTGGATGCTTTTCGAGATATGAGTGTAGATGTCATAGTATTCGGACACTCACATGTTCCTTATAGAGGGATGCACAACGGAACGCTATTGTTTAATCCCGGCTCTCCTACGGATAAAAGACGTCAGCCGCAGTATTCTTACGGCATCATGGAGTTGGGCTCAACGCTAGAAGCAGCTTTGTATTATTACGATTAATTGATTTGCAGCTATATTATATATTTGGAGGGAACCCACATGACACAATGGAAAGAGATTACAACAGAGGATCAATGGAATGAGCAATTTGAAGGAACTTCCAATAAACCCATCGTATTATTAAAGCACAGCACGGCTTGCCCTGTAAGCTTCAACGCATTGAAAGAATACGAAGCCTACCTGCAAAATAAACCGAATAGCGACGTTGACTACGTACTGGTTAAAGTGATTGAATCCCGCCCTGTATCCAATCAGATTGCAGAAGATACTGGCGTTAAACATGCTTCTCCACAAATTCTATATATTAAGAATAAAGAAACGATTTGGAATACTTCTCATTGGGCAATAACAGAAGAGCACATCACGGCTGTACTTGATTAGGATGCACGATTATGAGCATAAGACCGCATCCGTTTTTCTCCGGCGCCCTGTTTGCGCGTAAATCGTGCTTTGTCTATTTACCGGAAGGCTATGAGGAAAGTGAGCAGTGTTATCCTGTTATTTATTTACTTCATGGCATGCATGGAAGTGAGGCCCACTGGCTCCTCAAGGGTGGCGCTGAACTTACCCTGAATCGAATGATGCAGGAGGGCTCGCTGCGTAAAAGCATAGTTGTCTTCCCCAGTGACGGGGGATATGGGTTAGGTACCTTTTATATGAATTGGTATGATGGTACAGGTCAATTCGAGGACTACTTGATTTATGATTTGCTGCCTGAAATAGATAAGCATTATAGGACGATACCTGATAGGGCTCATAGAGTCATAAGTGGTTTGTCAATGGGGGGCTTTGGAGCCTTTTCTTTGTCACTGCGTCATCCGGAGCTATTTGGTGCCGCGGCAAGCTTGTCGGGTGCCATGACATCTACTGGACTTATCTCCGTTCAATATGCGCGAAGCGATATCAGCCGTATGATCGGACCGCTGCACGGTCCTTATGCTCAACAGTATGACCTTCAAAAGCTTGCTGATACTCAATTAACGAATGATCAACGGCCGGCATTATACTTTAATTGCGGCACGGAGGATTATTTATATTCAATGAATGCTGCTTATCACGAGCATTTGGATCGGATTGGCTATCAGCACGAATATGAAGAATTTTCAGGAGAACACACTTGGGATTATTGGACTCAGCATCTTCCTGATGCTCTTGGCTTCCTGGAAGCTTCTTTTAAACAACTGTTAGGTGATTAGAAGGATATATTATTGAAATCAAAACCCCTTAGGACGCAAGGTCTTAAGGGGTTTTCGCTGCCATGGCGACAGGAGTCTTTTTCTTCATATACACAGTAAATGTTGTTCCAATGCCTTCTTCGGAAAAGCATTCGATGGAACCCTCATAATGCTGCAGATAGTTTTGAACAATATGAAGTCCCAATCCTGAATTTGTCGATTCCGATTTTGTCGAAAAGCCTTTTTCGAATATTTTAGTCCGGTTTGGCTCTGAGACATAGGACCCGCTGTTGAAAATTAGCAGCTTATAGCGTTCATCCTGCTCCTCGATAGTAAGACGAAGCGTCCGTAACGGGTCATCCTCCGGGATGGCCTCTATTGCATTTTTGAGTAGATTGTGAACGATGCTGGAGAAATAACTGATCGGCAGCGTTATTCCGTCAAAGGTACAGTCGAGCTCGCCGCTCACCTGTAGGTCCACTTTGTTGGAAATACATGGAAGACTGATGTTGTTCAGCACTACTCCCAGGACCGGGAATTTAACCGAATTGACAACGGACTGTTGAACGATCTCTTTGCACCATACGGAAATGTAGTCTTTGGCCATATCGTATTTGTTCATCATCAGCAGAGCATGAACCGTTTGCACATTATTGATAAGCTCGTGCTGCGCTTTGCGAATGTTTAACATGGTCGCTTCGGAGGATTGAACCCATCGTTCCTTCTCATCCAACTGAAGCCGAACGTTCTTTTCCTGCTCCTCCAAGAGCTGGAGCTTGTAATCTTTATGCTCCAGATTGGTATATAGCTTCGCATTTTCGATGGTTCCGGCAATTTCAGATGTTAAAAGCTTTAGCGTATCCAAGCGCTGTTCCTGGAAAACATGGCTCGCCAGGTTGTTCTCCAAATACAGCACACCGATCATTTTACCTAGTTTTATAATAGGCATTATGAGAATTGACTTCGGCAAGTGTGTTTGGATGTATACATCCTTAGGAAACATGTCAGAGCTCGCTGCATCGTGAAGCAATAGTGGTTCTTCTTTGCGTATGGCAAACTGAATGGCTGAAATGGCAGCAAATTCATAGTCTTCAATCGGTACGGAATGTAACGCCATGAACGGTCTATTGGGCATTTTTTCAACTTCAACATAAAGCTGATGATCCCGTTCAAGAATAAGCAGCCCTTTTTCTGCACCTGCATTCTCCATGACGATGTGCATAAAGCTTTCCAATAGCTTATGGAACACTGCTTCGTTGGAGAGCACATGAGAAGCTTTCGCCACAGTTGAGACATCAATTGCGGACTGGGGAGGAGAAATGCGGCTTACCAGATAAGGATGCTGGTCCTCCAACTGAGCAACTTTACGCAGCGCTCCCCATTTGCTGTATAAAGCTTTGGCCTCTGTCCAATAAGCGCGGGCGATTTTTAGCTTGCCGGTATGGGTATAAAACTTGGCTGCACATTCATAGGCAATAGCCTCGAGCTGGAGAAACTTCTGCTTGTTGGCATGAAATATCGCTTGTTCATACAGTTCGGCTGCAGCTATTGGATTACCGGAAATACGATTCAGTTCCGCTTCAATCAGCAGCTTTTGATGCGCAAAATTATCAGGAGAGTGGGCGCTCCATTTTTTTATAATGGATAAGTGCTTCTTAAGCTTGTTCCAATATCGTTTCTGTTCAGATACGGACGCTTCCGGATACAACGCACATAGCACCAGTGAGCTTGTAAAATGATACATTTGCACATGGATTAAACCGAAGACCGACTGGATGCTTTCTTCCATCAGCTGCATGGTATGCTTCGCTTCGTCTAGCTTGTCGAGTATATAGTACGCTTGAAGCTGCAGGGCATAAAAGGTGTGCACGGTTGCTTTATTCGTAAAGCCCTGTAGCTGACGACATTCCTCAGGGCTCATGAATGGTTCCATCTTAACCGCTGCATGAAGATTCGATTGCGGTATCGGTTCTTCCATCATAAACAGCATGAAACGCTGAAGAACCATGAATATATGAATCGTATCCTGATCCTGTGCCCTTTGAATGAAGGGAGAATAAAGCTCAGTTTCATTGTAAACATCGTTCAGGTGATCTCCCTTAAATAAACGAAGGAAAAAGCTGAAGGCAATGGAATAGCCGGCATAAACCAGGTCTCCCGATTCAACACCGAACTGGTATGCTTTTTTCAGATAGTAAATGTTCGTCTCAATGTGCTGGGTCATATTGTTTGTAAATGCCCCAAACCCAAAATACACTTTACATTTAATTGGCAAATGATCGAAAGCATCACACAGCATCAAGCCGACTTTGCCGAATTTGGCTCCGTTTTTCAAATCACCGAAAATAGAACTGATGATAACTCCATAAGTGGAATAAGCTAAGGCAGAGCCTTCTGAATTCCCGTTGCGTAAGGAGTAATTAAACATTCTAAGCATGAGATAAATATATAAATCGGAATTCAAATAATACGTAGGGGCGATTAGATTTACCATCAGCTTCATCACAGCTTTATGATCTGAATCAACCATAAGCGGCAGATCGAATAAATCACCCGGATGCTTCGCCGTCATATGCCACTTTGTTTTTCCAAGTTCCATTAGAATAGAGGTTCGACGGATGGTTGACTGCAAAGGGATATTGAACAGACGCAATCCCTCGAGCCCCATGGCCATAGCTTCCTCATGCAGCCCCAGATTGGTGTAGAGCACCATCATCAGATTATAAGCGTCGGCTTTTTCTAATTTCGTACGTGCATGGCTTAGAAGCAGCTGAAATGATCGTTTAGCCTCTTCAAAATGGCCGCATAAATACTCCAGCTCAGCAAGCTCTAAATAAATCATAAAAGACAATTCATATTGATTGGTCCAATGGGTCGACTCCAGAAGCTGAACCGCGTGTGTAACAAACTTAAGAGCGGTTTCATACGCTGTGTTGGATTTAGCCTTTCGGCTTGCCATGATGTTGAATTGTGCTAGCTGCTCTTTATCCTTGATCGAAGGCAAGTACTGTTTACCAAGGTTCAACTGATTGGCGACCTCGAATAACTGCTCGTCTAATTCTTCAGCGGTCAATGCTTGCAGCATCTTTTGACCTATATGATAATGAAGCTCTTTCTTTTGTTCCTTTGGCAATAAAGAGTAGACGGCTTGGTGGACACGGTCATGCAAAAACGAATATTGAGATGAACTATGGGAATAAGATTCTCGTTTTATTGCAACGATTAATCCCTCATCTATAGCATAACGAAGCTCATTATGAATAGAGGCTACTTCTTGAGAAGAGGCCAAAGCTAACAATTCAGGATGAAATACATGACCGATACAAGCAGCTTGCATTAATAATTGCTGGACGGAATCTGGCAGCCTGCGAATTTTACCGATCATAAAATCAACGACATTGTCCGTAATGTGCAGCTCATTAATCTGCTCAAGATCCCATTGCCATCGGCTCATGTCGTAATTAAAGTGGAGCAGCTGAAGATCGTAAAGAGATCTTAAAAATTGTTTGGTGAAAAAAGGATTTCCCTTCGTTTTGTTAACGACCATGCGGGCTAACCCGTCCAGCTCTTCTCCGGCAATGACTTGCAATGTGTCCACGAGCAAGCTTTGCACAACCTTATGGGTCAGTGCTTCTAGCTCAATATAGGAAACGCGAATAGGCTCCATCCGTTCTAATTTATCCAGCATGTATTGAAGAGGGTGGGATTCCATTACTTCGTTGCTTCGATATGTTCCTATGAGTAGACAGTAATTACTAGAAGGCTGTGCCGCCAGCTCCTGAATCAACTGCAAAGAAGCAGGGTCCGCCCACTGCATATCATCAATAAATACAACTAGTGGATGCTCCTTTGTAGCAAAAACGGCTAGAAACTGATGAACTGTTAATAAAAAACGATTGTGAGTTTCAGCAGGAGGAAGCTTAGATAGAGGCGGTTGACTGCCTAATACCTTTTCCATTTCCGGGAGCATGTCAATCAATACTTGCCCATTGGGGCCGACCGCATCAAGGATGTTCCTTTTCCAAATTTGAAACGACGAATCGCTTAGGGTCAATAGGAATTGAATAATTTGCAGACCTGCTTGCTGTATTGCTTGAAAAGGCATGTCTCTTTTAAATTGCTCGAACTTACCAAAGACGAAGAGTCCATCTTCCTTCTGAATCGATTTCTGAAATTCCTGAATAAGAAAAGATTTGCCCACGCCGGATAAGCCTGAGACGAATACTATCTCTTTACTACCGAGCATTACTCTATGAAAAGCATTGCGAATATCCTGAAGCTCTTGGTCTCTGCCGTATATGGCATCAGGGATTTTGAATATATCCGCAGGCAGCCCATTATTTATCGTTACATTATCGATAGCGCCTTCATGAAGAAGCAGATCAAGACATGACTCTAAATCGCGTTTTAATGCAAAAGCGCTCTGATAACGCTGTTCAGGGTGCTTAGCCAAGCATTTCATTATGATATCTGAAACTGGCTTTGGAATAGTAGGTGTTACTTCAAAAGGAGCGGGTGGCTGCAATGCTACATGTTGATGAATCAGCTCGCTTGGATCGCTTCCAATAAAGGGGAGATTCCCGGTAAGCAACTCATAGAATACAACCCCCAAAGAATAAATATCACTCCGATAGTCTGCACTGCGTTCCATTCGCCCGAACTGTTCAGGAGCCATATAAAGAAGACGATGGTTCAGAAATCCCTCTGTCGGCTCGCTGGTATGTATAATCGATGAAAAAGAGGCAGCTGAATTAAGATCAGTCAGTCGAATACCCCGATTATCCGGTTCCATAATAAAAGCGTGGGTTGATATATTGAAATGAGCATATTTTGCTTGGTGCAATTTGCGAATCGTATCGGTAATATCTGCTGACAAACGCAAAAAGAGCTTCAATTCCATAGGACCTGAAGCTGCAAGCTGGAAAAGCGGAAGACCATCCGAATGCTCCATTAATAGGATAGTAGTATTATGATAGGATTCCAAACGGATCGGCTTAATAAGCTCATCCAGAAGGATATCTTGTCCGTTTTCATATTCTCTTGTTATCCACTGGATTTCTTGCTTAGTCGGATACTCCGCTGTAAGCATCTTCATCCAAAATTTTTCTTGTGTGGAAGGATTGAAGCCGCGGTAAAGGGTGAACGGCTCGTGATCGTACCATTTTTCCATTTGAATATCGTTTATGGTCAATGACAAGCGGGTAACCTCCGATTACTTCCAATTATTTTTATTTTACTTTTTCCCCCAATAGGAAGCAACAGGAAAATGCCAAAATAGACAAATTTAATCAAAAAACGACAGTATTTTTGAAAATATGTAAACATTAGCTGTTTATATGGAAAGGGGGCGTGAATCGCCGTGGAACAGCGGGATCCAAGCTCGCCTAATTTCGCATGTTTTTATTTAATTGAACCGTGAGCCGCTCCATGTAGCTAATCAATTCCGACTGTTCCTGCTTGGTGAATTGATCGAAGGAGTCGTTCAGCGCTTCCATCCATAGTGCTTCGGTACGTTTAATTAAGTCTTTGCCTTCTTCGGTTAGCGCCACATTTTTTACACGTGCGTCAGGTTGGCTGCTTTCCCGGTACACGAGCTTCGATTTTTCCAAACGGTCGATCATTTGGGACATCGTGCTAGGTCGAACGTCAAGATGGACTGCCAGCTGCCCAATAGTCCGGGTCCCGTTGCGATTCAAATGCCTAAGCAGAAGCCATTGAACTCGTGTCAAGGAGTCTGGCTGTTGATCAAAAACCTTGGAGCGGAGATGGCGATTTATGGTTTGCATATGAGTAATAAATTGCTCTAGTGCTTCATTGTTTTTCATAGAATAGCCTCCATTTAGTAGTATTATATAGCGTTACTAAATAGGCTGACAACAGCAAAAAGAGGCAATTTTGGATTGCCTCTCGTGTAACGACGATTATTCTTCTTTTTTTAACGGGGTCAGCCGTTCGGAAAATGTTTTGGCGATAGGATTAAAGGCCATTTTAATACCCATGACTCGCTGCAAGTCATCGTACTGGATCTGTGCATGGCGACGTTTCAAGGTGATAGGTGACTCAAGGTCATATTCCTTATCTCCCAGCATAACGGTACTGCTGCCTTTACGTGTCATCCAGTGATTGCCGTTATAGTAGAAGTTAATGGTGCCGTCCTTGTCCTGAATCATAGTGCCTCCCACTTGACCCACGCTCTCACGAAAAGGAATATATCCGAATTGCTGATTCAGATTAACTACTTTACGGATGATCGTCCGATGAAGCTCTTCTGGTGTAATACTTGGATTTCCACCGGTGATCCGAGGAATTTGCAAAGGGTCGTCATCACGGGTAGCCATTTCGCTCACAGTCGTAAATCCATACTCAATACCGGCCTTATGTACGAGATCTGCTGCGATAGGATCTACACCGCCGAACGGATAAGCGTAAGTGCTAGTAGGTCCGCCGTTAATCTGCGATAGTTTACTTCTGCAGGTTTCCGTATCGGAAACAACACGGTTAGCGTACTCGACATTATTTTCTACGGCCCCATCGATCGTTTGCTTGCTCGTCAGCATGGGCTGACCGTTGATTTGTTCATGCAGGCTATCTGAGTGGCACTCGAATTCGATTTGATCCTCGGGATGACTCAGGACTTCCTTAAGCTGCTCCCTCGACATGAAGGGAATGTTACCGCCGTTAGGATTGGCTAAGTACCGTGTAATGATGAAGTTTACAGCAGGTATATGCATTTCCTTCAATATGGGATATGCCCTGTCATAAAAGCTCTGATAACCGTCATCGAATGTTACAAGCACGGCATTATCAGGCACTTCGCCGCCTGCCATGTAATGCTTAAACTGATCCAAAGTGATGAAATTGTAATGTTTGCTGGCCAAATATTCAAGCTGCTTCTTGAACAGATCTGGCGTTATTGTGACATTGCTTTTGGCTGTATCGCTCAAATGGTGATACATAATGACGGCGACTTCATCCTCGTACATATCATTTGGCGAGCTGGAGCTGATAAATGGAAGAATAGAAACGCCGATGAATAATAGAATAATAATTTTAACCAATAGCATTTTCATATGACAGTTCTCCTGAGTTAGTAGCTACAAATACAGATTATAATCAGGAAAGAAAACTTTGTAAATCGACTTTTTTTGAGATTTTTCGAGGGATGCTGTATATGAAAATGTTAACTTTAACACATATTGATAGAAAGAGATTGTAGCTTCTGAAAACACTGTAATATAATGTCGATGCGTAACAAAATACATAATTTGTTAAGGGATGGGTGAACATGCAGTTGAAGAGGATGTTGGCATCCGCACTTATTTGTTGTCTTACTGTAGGTTCCGGTATGACAGCAGCTGCGGGCGCAGAAGGGACAGGGCGTTCATTTGCCGACTTGACAGGCCATTGGTCAAAGGCAGAGGTTGAGTATTTGTCTCAAAAAGGTATTATCGATGGGGTGGAAAAGGACGGGAAGCTCTGGATATTACCGGATAAAACGATTACCCGTGCTGAGTACATCAAAATTTTGGTTGGCGCTCTGAACAAAAAGAGCGAAGAAACACAAGCAGCTTCCTTCCGGGATGTAAATGCAAGCCATTGGGCGTTCAAGTATGTGGAAACGGCCAAAAAAGAAGGGCTGGTTGATGGTTACGAGGATGGCGCATTTAAGCCGGATGCCGAAATCACCCGTGCCGAGCTGGCTACTCTGTTGGTTCGTGCTTATAAATTAAAAGAGAAGCCGGATCATCAAATCGTATTCGAGGATGTATCTTCAAGTAACTGGGCTTACAATGCCATTAAAACGGCAGCATCGAACCAGTTGGTCGAAGGTACGGCAGAAAACGGTAAAACATGGTTTAAGCCTGCCGCGGCTGCGACACGTGCAGAGTCCATGACTGTCATCGCAAGATATATGAAGCAGCTAGATGCGTCTTCAAGCAACACAAATGGAACGGACGAGAAGAAAGATTCTTCAACTCCAGCAGAAACAACTACCCCTGGAACTACTGGTAACTCAGGCTCCGGCTCAAGCGGAGGAGGATCAAGCTCAGGCTCGAGCTCGAATAACGGTGGCGTTACCATCGCATTAAGCGGGGCGGACTTGATAGCTTCCGTCGGTAAAGGAAAGCCGATTGCCGGCACTGACGGACAAGGCAATACCGTTGAGCTGACTGGATTGAATTTGATTGGGTTTAGAGGCGGCGCTAACAGCATCAATGTGGAGACTTTGGCACAAGAAAATGTATTCAAAGCTTCCAATACAGTTGTACCGGGTATTGTTGGACCAGTCATTGAATTTAGTACGAACGGAATTCCGTTCAACAGCGCTACGTTGACCTTTAATGTTGGCTCTATTGCCAGCAGTAAAAATCTGGTTGCTGCATATTTTAATGAAACGTCCAACAAATTTGAGTTTTTGAATACGACTATTCCAGGCGATGGCACACTAAGCTTCGTGACGAATCATAACAGTAAATACGTTCTGATTGATAAGCTGGCATGGGAGCAGGCGTGGAAGAACAATTTGTCCGTTACATCCGGCGTGTATAAGCCTTATGTGGACTATGCGTTCATTATCGATAGCTCCGGCAGCATGAGCTGGAACGATCCAAGTGATCTCCGTAAAAAAGCGGTGACGGATCTAGTATACAATCTCAATTATAATTCAAGTTCGTCTATGGTTAATGAAACCGTAACCGTTCTCGGCAATGTTTACACGAATTCCGTACACTCCGAGTCCGATCGTGCGGCTATCATCGATTTTGATAATTGGGCGCAATTGTACTCGACATTCTCTGCTGATGGGGCAACCGTTGCTAGTGCGGTATATCAAATCGACAGCTCCGGCGGAACGAACATTTTTTCCGGTTTGCAGTTAGCATACGAGCAATTCGATAAAAATGGGGACCCGAATCATCGATTTGTAGCTGTTCTGTTGACAGACGGCCAAGATTCCCCAGGAATTAAAGATTGGAATATGATTCAAACGGCTTATGGTAAAGGCGTAATGCTGGTAACGATGGGCTTAAGCCAGGAAGTTGATAAGCTCTACCTAGAAAAAATGGCGCTTCTTGGAGGAGGACAATACTTCCAGGTACTCACAGCAGAAGAACTGGAAGCTTCCTTCAAAACCGTAGTCGAAACGACTCGCCACAACGAATTCGTTGATGCGGATCAAGACGGATTGGACGATTATTATGAAGTAACCGGAATGCTGTTGGAAAATGGCATGCTGGTGAAAACAAGCATCGATCCTTTAACCGGTAAAGATACAGATAATGACGGGTTTACAGACGGTGAAGAAATGGGTCAGCCTGAGGATGTAGTCATTACAGCTGATATGGTACCTTCTGGTAGTGAACTGGTAGGCAAGACGGTGAAAATGTTTAAAAACGTGAAAAGCTCGCCTACTGATCCTAACGACAAGCCATAATTATCTCACATCTATCGAATGTCAGAGGAAAGGCACAAACCGAACATTTACGGTTTGTGCTTTTTATTTATTAGAATTTATGTTATATAATTGTTTTAAAATAAATTATTTATTTATTGAAAGTGAGAAGTCATTAATGAAAATAGCTATTGCAGGTGCTTCCGGCTTTGTAGGCCGACATTTGACAGAGTATTTCCTCAAAAAAAAATATTCGATTATCCTTATTTCGCGCCAGCGTCAAACATCCAAGCACGTGTTAATTCGGAATGTGACCTGGGCAGAATTGAACAACGATGTCAAAGTATTGGAGGGCGTCGATGCTATCGTTAACTTGGCGGGAGAGTCCATAAATCAACGTTGGACGAAATCGGCCAAGGAGAGGATTCTGCAGTCACGTCTGGATACAGTTAACCAGATAGCCAGTGTTGTTTCCCGTATGGAGATTAAGCCGGCTGTTGTGGTAAACGCTTCAGGCATTTCGATATATGGAACTTCAGAGACCGAATCGTTTGTTGAGCACAGTGAGCCAAATGTGAAGGACTTCCTCTCAGGAGTGGTCGAGCAGTGGGAGCAAGCCATGGATCAAATTCAGGATACCCGTCTTGTCAAGCTGCGCCTGGGCATCGTGCTTGGGAATGATGGCGGTGCTTTTCCGAAGATGATGCTTCCGTATAAGCTTGGTGTCGGGGGAAGAATCGGCAGTGGCAAGCAAGTACTGTCTTGGATTCATATTGAGGATTTGTGCAGACTCATCGAGTTTTGTATTGAGAACGAAGATATAATCGAACAGCTGAATGCTACAGCTCCTCAGCCTGTTACTAATGATGAGTTCGGACGTACGCTAGCTAAGGTTATGCGGACTTCGCACCGTTTTCCAGTTCCGGCTTTTGTCATGAAGCTGATGTTTGGGGAACTATCGACCTTACTGTTAGAGGGGCAACGAGTATTTCCTTATCTTGCTGTCGAATACGAGTTTGACTTTAAATACTCAACTCTGGAACTGGCTTTACAAAATTTAGTTGGGGCCAAACGTCGTTTAAAGTAAGGGTATGTGGGAAACACGGAAAGAGGTTAAAGTATGATACAATACGGATCGGTAGATGTAAAAGAATTGAAATTTCATCGTATGAAATCTACAGTGGATTTGCGGGATGAACAATGGATCGATGTCGAGGTACGCTTTGACTTAGGGGAGGGCAGTGAGCTCCCTCACGATCTAACTGACCTAAGTGCTCTATTAATTTGTTCTTACTCAGGAGGAATTGCCCAGATCATTCCTCAGGATGAGGGACGGGATTGCGAATATCAGTTTACAGAATTAGAAAAAGCACAGCTAAAAGACTATTATGAGAATGAAGTTAGACCGATGCTGCTTGCTAAAGCAGGAGTACAATAGGACAAAGAAAAGAAGATTGGGCAGCATGCCTCAATCTTCTTTTTGTTTTTGCAGGGCAGCCTTTAAGGCATCCCCCAGGCTTGCTCCAAGACTCGCGTTATCGCTGAATTGATTGATCAATTTTGATGTGTTGCGTTTTGCCGCTTTACCGGTCATTCGATTATCGTCATTCAGCATTTCAATGACGTTACATTGTCGGCATTGGGCATATTTACCCGCTTTACCGGTATGAATCTCCATTTTTTTATGGCACTGCGGACAACGCTTATTGGAGAGCATAGGCTCTGAGGCTCTTTTGTAGCCGCACTCACGATCAATACAAACGAGCATTTTACCGCGTTTTCCTTTAACCTCCTGAAGCGACTTACCGCACTCGGGACATTTGGAGCTTGTTAGATTATGCGGTTTGTATTCGGTGGTGCTATTCTTCACTTCTCGAACCATCGAAACCGTTTGCTCACGGATACCTTGCAGGAATGCTTTCATATTGCCTTTTCCTTTTGCGATCTGTTCAAGGTCTTGCTCCCACCGAGCCGTTAATTCAGGAGAACGAAGCGCCGGAGCTACAAGCTCGATTAACTGAGCCCCTTTGCCAGTGGGCTGCAAAGTGTTCATTTTACGTTCGATTGTGTCCGTTTGGAGCAGCTTCTCGATAATGTCCGCCCGAGTTGCAGGTGTTCCGAGATTATGCTTTTCCATAACCGATAAGAGGGAAGCTTCTGTGTAACGCGCTGGCGGTTTGGTAGAGTGTTTCTCCTGGCTGCAGCGAGCTTCCTTCAGTACATCCCCGACTTGCATCTGAGGCAGAGCCTGCTGTTGAGTGTCATGCTCACCCTCATCACTTTCATCCCCATCTCCCGATGAAGCGGCTGCACTTTCTTGTCCATATACCGTCTTCCAACCGGCATCTTTGGTAACTCGTCCCTTCGCATGGAAGCTTTCGCCTGCAAGCTCTATCGTTACAGCGGTTTCGTCATAACGGAATATTGGATAGAACAAGGCAATAAAACGACGCACAATTAAATCGTACAGCCTGCGCTCATCAGCAGACAGCGTATGCAGAAGCGGTGCTTGCTCCGTGGGGATAATGGCATGGTGATCTGAGACCTTACTATCATCTACAATGCGTTTCGTTATAGGTAGCGGCTTACGAAGCAGCGGCTTCACAAGCGGAGCATACGGCTGGACACTTAGGCTGTCGAGACGACCTTGGAGTGTGGAAACCATATCCGATGTTAAATGCCGGGAGTCTGTTCTTGGATAGGTGACCAGCTTATGCTGCTCGTACAGCTTTTGCAATACATTAGAAGTTTGTTTGGCTGAAAATCCGTACTTTCGATTTGCATCCCTTTGAAGCTCGGTCAAGTCGTAGGCTAGAGGTTGAGGCTCATTTTTCTCAATGACCTTCAATTGAGTTACCTTGGCTTTGCCTCCTTGCAATCGACCCAACAGCGCATCGGCTGCGGGTTTATCAAACAGTCGGCCGTCCGGCTGGCTTTTACTGCGCCAGATTCCATGGAAACCGCCAAAATTGGCTTTAATCATCCAATAATCCTTGGATTGAAAGCTGCGGATTTCACGTTCTCTTTCCATCATCATGGATAGGGTAGGGGTTTGTACGCGACCTGCGGCGAGCTGTGCATTGAATTTGCAAGTGAGTGCACGGGTAACATTAAGCCCAATTAACCAATCCGCCTCAGCTCGACAAACGGCTGATTGAAAGAGCGGATCATAGTCGCGGCCGGGCCTTAGCTTGGCAAATCCATCTTTAATGGCCTTATCGGTTTGGGAAGATATCCAAAGACGGTGAAACGGCTTCCGCCAACGGATCAATTCCATTATCCAACGAGCTACGAGCTCTCCTTCGCGTCCCGCATCCGTGGCAATAATGAGCTGCTCCAAATCTCCACGCTGAGCCAGTTGAGAGATAGCCCGAAACTGCGGTGTAGTTTCTTTGATCAGCTTCAGTTTCATTCTCTCAGGTAGCAGCGGCAAATCTTCGAGATTCCAGGCTTTATATTTGGCGTCGTAATCCTCTGGCTCCGCTAGCGTGACCAGATGGCCTAGCGCCCATGTGACTACGTGTTTTGGACCCTCCATATAATGTTTATGCTTTTGATTGCAGCCGAGTACGCGTGCAATTTCTTTAGCCACACTCGGTTTTTCAGCTAAAACTAATGATTTCATAATCTCTCCTTATGCAGCATTCAATTGTTCTAAATATTATTATTCTATTAACAACATTACTGTAAAAAAAGTCGGATGTCCATTTACACCAGAAGACCGAAGTCATTATTTATTCCAATATAGCTCCCGATATTCCATAGGAGTCATGCCTTCCTGTTCTAGAAATTTCTTATTGAAGTAGCTGGTGCTAGGGTATCCGGCGTCCAAAGCTATTTGTCTGACGGTCAGATCGCTCTTTTCGAGGAGCCACTGCTTGCTCATTTGCAAACGGCTTAAAGTAATAAAGGTCATTGGAGTCATCTGGGTCACTTTCTTAAACAGCTTGCAGAAATAGTAGGTGCTTACACCAGCTTGACGCGCCCAATAATCAAGCTCGAACGGCTTACAGGCCTCTTGTTGGAGCTGTGGGAGCAGTTGAACGATGCGATCGGTTGTTTCCTGATTTTTATTAGTGCTTAGAGGTACAGCTTGATTCACGAATTCAGCGATGACCGCATACGTCAAAGTAGATAACTTGGTAAGCTGAAAAAAGGTATTCTCCTCCGCTTCAACCAATAAATCATGCAGAGCCTGCTCGAGCGGCTTGGGCTGACGGATGGACCAAAGATGAGAGCGGTGCAGCCCTCTTTCCAATAAATAATCTTTTACTTTGGAGCCGTAAAAATGCACCCAACGCACATCCCAAGGTTCATCGGTGCTGGAGTAGTAGCGCTGCCGCTGGAGGGGGAAATACAAGAAAGCATCGCCAGACTGCAGCGTATGCTGCTCGTGCTCGGACACTAGATAGCCTTTACCGCTAACAATGAAATGAATGCTGAAATTGTTTAAAGCACCTTCTTGCCGATCCACCGTATGGGCAGCATCGTTCTGATACCATCCGACCGATTCAGGCAAACAAAAATAGGCATGTTCCGTTAAGGTAGGAAGAGACCGTTGGCGTCGCATGAAAACATCTCCTATGAGGACAATATTGTTGTATCGAAGTGCAATAAGATGTTATTTTCATTTTAGTTATAGTTCAATATAATGGCAATATAGTATTACATTATTCTTTCATTCATGAGAAGGGGATGGGAAGTACAATGAGTCATAGAAAGCTTCGTTGGGGAGTTCTCGGCTGTGCCGGAATTGCCAAACGCGCGGTTATACCGGGAATTCAACAATCGGAAACGGGAGTGGTAGCTGCCATTGCCAGCCGGGGAGAAGAGAAAGCCAAGGAAACGGCTGCCCAACTGAATATACCAACCTATTATGGAAGCTATGAAGCACTCCTTGAAGATGATCAGATTGATGCCGTTTACATTCCGCTCCCTAATCACTTACATAAAGAATGGACGATTCGCGCCGCCGAAGCAGGCAAGCATGTGCTGTGCGAGAAACCGGTCGCTCTTAACGCAGAGGAAGCGGAGGAAATGAGAGCAGCTTGTTCCAAGGCTGGAGTGAAGCTGGCAGAAGCATTCATGTATCGTCACCATCCCCGTTATGCCATGATCAAAGATATCATGCAGTCGGGTGAGATCGGAACGATCCGCGGTATCCGAGGTGCGTTTACATTCAACAATGCCAAGGATGCTAACAATGTCCGCTACAAACAATTTATGGGCGGAGGGTCATTATATGATGTAGGCGTATATCCTATCAGCGCGGCGCGCTTCTTGTTGGAGCAAGAGCCTCAAGCGGCTACCGTACATGCGTTTTTCTCACCGGAACATGATCATGTCGATATGATGGCCTCTGGATTACTTGAATTTGCCGAAGGTGTCGCTTTAACTTTTGATTGCGGCATGTGGGCTGCAGGGCGTAACGTGCTGGAGGTTCTCGGGACTGAAGGCCGTATTGAGTTGCCTAGTGCATATGTGGTCCGTCAAAATGCGGATGATCATTTCTTTGTAACAGTCAAAGGCGAACGCAGAGAGGTTACGGTTCCGTATGTAAACCAATATGCTCTGCAAGCTGATGATATTGGACGAAGCATTCTTGAAGGAAAGCCACAGAGATTTGAGCCGTCTGATGCCGTGCTTAACATGCGTGTGATCGATGCTTGTATGAAATCTGCACAAGAACGCGTTCGCGTAGTCTTGTAAAATAAGGAGATGAGTTTCATGGAGACGATCCGTATCGAAGGATTGCAGAAGCCGATATCCAATTTAATTCAGGGTTCAGATTTTTTTACGCATGACGTTTACGATCAAGTATGTAACGTACTAGACAATTACTTTTCTATTGGCGGAAATACGATCGATACAGCTCACATTTACTGCGGCGGTCAAAGTGAAGAAACGATAGGCAGATGGATGAAAGAGCGCGGCAATCGGCAAGATGTAGTGATCCTGACAAAAGGAGCACATCACAATGCGGAGGGTCCGCGAGTGACTCCGGAAGCCATTCAGAGTGATTTGGCCAAAAGCTTAGAGCGGCTAGGAACCGATTACATCGATCTGTATGGGCTTCATCGAGACGATGAGAACATTCCCGTTAGTGTGATTATTGATGCATTAAACGAACATATTCAAGCCGGACGAATCCATGCGATCGGGGCTTCCAACTGGTCATATCAAAGACTGCAGGAAGCTAATAATTATGCTGGGGCTAACGGCTTGGCGGGATTCACCTTCAGCAGTCCTAATCTGAGCTTGGCAAAGCCAAACGAACCTCATTGGAAGGGCTGTGTATCTGCAGATTCGGAAACGTGCAAATGGCATGAAAAAACGCAGCTGCCGCTTCTGTCATGGTCTTCACAGGCACGAGGGTTCTTTACAGGGCGATTCGCTCCAGATAAGCTTGATAATAAGGAAATCGTCCGTATTTACTATAGCGATGCGAATTGGGAGCGGTTGCGCAGAGCACAAGAGCTTGCCGCCCAAAAAGGTGTCAGCATGATCCAGATTGCATTGGCTTATGTAATGAACCAGCCATTTCCTACAGCAGCATTAATCGGAGCTAGGGATATGACTGAGCTGGCCTCGTGCCGCGATGGTGCCAGAATTCGATTGACTGAAGAAGAGATGAACTGGTTAGAGCATGTAGATACAGTTGAAGCATAAAAAGCTGCAAAAAAAGCACCCACCCGGGTGCTTTTTCCATTATCAGTTGCCGTTTCGATGCTGCTTTCCTGGCAATGATTTATCGGGATGTCCGTCTCCTTGATGTTTCCGGTTCTTCTCATCCTTAGTCTGAGTATCATGAACCTTCTCAACCCAGCTCTCGGTATCACCGCTTAAATTATCTTTCATTGAGTTTATCCCTCCTTTCATCGTTTCGTAGTATGCCCTTGTGTGATGGAATATATAGAAGGGGTTCAGTACGAAGCGTAGTATCTAGGTGTAGATTCATATCCTTTCGATAACTATGACAAAAAAGGTCTTAGTTATAAGGTATAATGGGGATAATATTCAAATTGGAGGCACAGTGGACCAATGCCAAAATCGAAAAGGCTCATTGAGCTTATGATAGCTGTGAATAAACGGAAGAAGTTTACAGTCCGCGAGTTAGCTAAGGAATTTAATGTTTCTTCCAGAACTATTATGAGGGATCTGCAGGAGCTTAGTGAGCTGGGAGTGCCCTTGTACTCTGAGTTTGGTCCGCACGGCGGGTATAGGGTCTTGAATGAAAGATGGCTTCCACCAATTACTTTTTCCGAGAATGAAGCGGTCGCCATGTTTTTTGCTTATCAATCCCTGCAGCAATATGGAGCACTTCCTTTTGGTAAAGAATCTGCTTCTGCGTTGAACAAATTTTATCATTATTTACCGGAGGATACGAAAGACAAGATAGACAAGATGAAACAGCGAATTGTGTTCTGGACTCCTACTCGAAGCATTCACAGTCCTCATCTAGAGCTCATTATGGAAGCTTCTATTCAACAGCAGCCGCTGCAAATCAACTATGATTCCAAAGATGGAGCAAAGCTCCGTGTTATACAGCCAATTGGTCTTTATTCCTACAACGGATACTGGTATAGCCCGGCTTACTGCTTTACCAAAGCTACAACGTTGTTGTTTCGAGTGGACAGAGTCATAGACGCCATGTTCATGGAAAATGAACAAGTGTCCGTAGATCAAAGCCAAATAACCATAATGGATTGGATCAATAGAATGGAACAACCTGTTAACAAAAATGAAAAAAAACTTCAAGTGGAGGTTCTGTTAACTAAGGCGGGTGTTCGTAAATGTCAGTGGGAGGCTTTGTTTAGAAATGAGCTGGAGCTATTCGAGGATGGTACCGGTAAAATCAACATGTACATTTCGTCCGACGAACTCGATTACTTTTCTTCTTTTTTTATCGGATTCGGTACCGAAGGGCGAGTTGTTAATCCCAAGGAAATGGTTGAAATGATGCAGCGTAAAACTATGGAGCTCGCTAAAATGTATTCCCGGGAAGACAACCTCCAGGGTACATATCAAAGTTCAACTTTAGAGAACAAGTGACGCAATCCTCGATCTAAACGCTTGCCACGGTAGATCTGCCGTGGTTTTCTTGTATTAATGATGATATAATGTCTGAACAAAATAGTTATGATTTGGAAGCGAGCTGATACAGTGCATGAACCCTCGCGAACTTTTCGGCGAAATGGATATTTATTTATTTGATCAATTATTAAAAGGCCGAATTACGGAAAAGATGAGGATTCTCGATGCAGGCTGCGGCACGGGGAGAAACCTCACCTATTTTTTGCGCAGCGGCTACAATGTGTTCGCGGTCGATAGGTCGGAAGACGCTGTTCAGTGTGTTATGAAGCTGGGACAAACACTGGCTCCCGAATGGACGGATGAACAAGCCCGTGTTGAGCCCGTGGAAAAAATGAGCTTTGCTAACGACAGCTTTGATGTCGTAATTAGCTGTGCTGTTCTTCACTTTGCAGTGAATGATGCGCACTTTCAACAGATGGTTCAAGAGCTGTGGCGAGTGCTCCGTCCCGGAGGCTTGCTCTTTGCCAGACTAGCTTCGACAATTGGTATTGAAGATCGAGTTATACGTTTAGAGAACGATCAATATAAACTTCCGGATGGAAGTACGCGCTTTCTTGTAGATGAGCAGCGATTAATGAAAATGACCGAGAAGCTTCAAGGTATTTTGCTAGAGCCAATCAAAACCGTTAATGTGGCAAATCAACGGTGTATGACGACCTGGTGCTTGAAGAAGCCGCATATTTTATTTTTTGATCCGATTGAAGAAAGTGGAGTACTAGAAAAAGAACACTCAGTGGAGTAAGGAGCGATCATAGAAACTATGAAACTAAGGGTATCCGCCGTTCAGTATCATTTACATACGATTGGAAGCTTTGAAGAGTTTGCCGCTCAGGTAACCCATTATGTGAAAACAGCGGAGGAGTTCGAGGCGGACTTCGTACTTTTCCCAGAGTTGTTCACCACTCAGCTTATGTCCATTGGGGGAGGTAAGAGACACCCGGAATCCCTGACTATCGATGAATTACCTGCATTTACGGACTCATATAAAGAGCTTTTTGTATCTCTTGCTCAGCAAACCGGAATGCATATTATAGGAGGAACGCACATTATTGAAGAAAAGGGCCATTTGTATAATACAGCGTTCCTTTTTTATCCAGATGGGCGAATAGGTGAACAGCGTAAGCTGCATATCACACCACCGGAAGTAAAGGAATGGAATATGCAGGCAGGTGATGCGCTGCATATTTTCGATACGGATAAAGGCAAAATTGCTATACTAATATGCTACGATATCGAATTTCCTGAAATTGTGAGAATGGCTCGGGCTCGCGGTGCGGATGTCGTGTTCTGTCCATCCTGCACGGATGATCGCCATGGATTTCACCGAGTGCGTTATACCTGTCATGCAAGGACGATAGAAAATCAAATCTATGTCGTAACTACGGGTACTATCGGTTCACTGCCCACTGTTGACTTTATGAGAGGGAACTACGGACAAGCGGCAGTCATAACACCAAATGACGTTCCTTTTCCTCCGGGGGGGTTGCTTGCTGTCGGGGAAATTAACCATGATATGGTTATTACTGCCGATCTAGACTTGAGCCTGCTTCAGCAAGTGCGTGAGAAAGGTTCGGTAACTACGTGGCGTGACCGGAGAACGGATCTGTACACCGATTGGAGCTAGGGAGGGGAGGGTTTCTTGTATCGTAAAGAACTGTACGTGTTTGATAAGGATCGGCCTATTAAGGCTTGTGTCCGTTCCTATACCCGGGCTGATTTCGCTGACTTGATCCGTATTCAGCAGCAGAGCTTTCCACCGCCCTTTCCCTCGGAGTTGTGGTGGAATGAGGAACAATTGAACCAGCATATTACGCTGTTCCCTCAAGGGGCGCTTTGCGTTGAGGTCGATGGTGTAGTAGCGGCCTCCATCACGGGATTACTTATTGACTTTGATCCTAATCATGCAGATCATACTTGGGAAGAGATCACAGATAGCGGTTATATCCGTAATCATAACGCGAGCGGAAATACACTATATGTAGTAGATATTTGCGCGCTGCCTGATTTTCGCAAGCTTGGACTCGGTAAGCTGTTGATGCAATCTATGTATGAAGTGGTCATAGATATGAAGCTAAAAAGACTTCTCGGTGGCGGGCGTATTCCGGGGTATCATCTTCATGCTGCTTCAATGCCGGCAGAAGAGTACGTTGAAGCCGTCATTCAGGGGAAATTGAAGGATCCCGTCCTAACCTTTCTTTTGCGCTGTGGAAGAACGCCAGTTAAGCTGATCAGCGGCTATCTGGACGATCAAGATTCACACCATTACGCGATGTTAATGGAATGGAAAAACCCTTTTTTGTCAATGTAAGTCTCATGGCCTAAATTGAATTTCATGTTTATTTATTCTCCATTAGGTTAACAATGATAGAGGTACATTTTATCACCAATGGAGGATAAGAGCATGAGAAAATGGGTTAATCGCGGGGCCTTAATGTTAAGCTTCGCGCTGGTGCTTACGTCTGGATGTGAATGGAAGTCCGCTGCTACTACGGCTGCGACAGAACAAGAGCATCCTGGACATCATGAAGGCTCTACAGAGGAAGGAAGTACTGGAACCAATTCTATAGCGGCCCAGGCAAATGAGCCGGCGCCTGCTCCGAAGACGATCGATATTATTAACAGCAAGGGAACAAAAATTGGAACAGCTACGCTTACTCAGGTTCCTGAGGGAGTAAAGTTTCAGGTTGATGTTTCCGGATTGACTCCAGGAAAGCATGGTATGCATATTCACCAAACAGGTGTATGCACTCCGCCTGATTTCAAAACAGCAGGGGAGCATTTCAATCCTGAGAGCAAAAAGCATGGCTTTGATAATCCGCAGGGTTATCATGCAGGCGACTTACCAAACCTGGAGATTGGCTCCGATGGCAGAGGAAGAGCTGAGGTAGTAGCTCCGAAATTAACGCTTGCCAAAGACAAAGCGAACTCCGTTGTAAAAACTGGAGGTACTGCGCTGGTTATTCACGAAAAAGAAGATGACTATAAAACGGACCCATCCGGCAACTCCGGTGATCGGGTTGCGTGCGGCGTCATCATGTAATGACATTTTATAGGCGGTAAAGCATTGCTGCTTCCTTGAACCTGTGATACGATATTTAAACACCCACCTTAAGGGCTGACGAGGGTCAGTCTATGGGGTGGGTTTTTACTTGTTATGGGGGAGTTTTCACACGATGAAATTTGAAGTAGAATATATCTCTTTCTTTGTCATACAGGTCGACGGGGAGGAAAATCAATCAGGAAAGCACTGCAAGCATTACCAGACACTGGACGGCGAAGATTATGTTGAGAGTGAGCTAAGCTCATTTCTTGGAACTGAATTCACCAAGATTGCTAAACGTCATGCTGAACGCAATCCGAAGGCAGAGCAGGTTCCGACCAAGATAGGTCGGTTTGCTGTTGAGCCCGGATATGATCTGGAGAGTAACCCGAATTATAACTTGTTCGCGCGATTACGAATGGCAGAAACGAAGGATGCCTATGTGGAGCACGCTGAAGCCATAGTGCAGGCATACATGGATACGAGCGCAATTAGGGGAGGGGCCGTATTTATCGTACGAGCCAAGCACAATCAATTATTTGATGAGCCGTTTATTTTTGTACTTAAATGCGATTTTGAACAAAAAATTGCCCGCATCACGGACGAGCGGAGTCTTTTGAACAAAGTGGAAATGGCGATTAATGCGAAAAACATGAAATCGATCATGTACCCGCACATGCCTGAAGAAGGAATGCTAGAGCCCTGGGAGTTGAAAATACATCAATCGTCTCATGCCCGTTACTTTGAAGACTTTCTCAAATATGTCGAATATGAAAAATCGATGCCAGAGATGATGAATGAGCAGGTTATGGGCTTTGTCCACCAATATATCGAGCAGGTTTATGAGGATAATGAAGAAGCTCGCGAGAAGGAAACCCAAGAGATGGAGCTATGGGCTTGCAGCGAGAAGCGCGAGCTTCAGGAGAAATGGACGCAGGAGCAGGTAGTGGAGGCTTCCTCTTTTCTCATCGAACAGAAGCCGGACATTGAAATGAAGATGAAGGTAGGTAACATGACCGTCCGGGCGCTTCTGGCTGATTTTGGAGATCGGCTGCATATCGCTAAGCTGGGAAATCGTTATGTCGTTGTGATGGAGGGGGATGGCTTGGAGTTCGACAAAGGCATTTCACCAGTTGAGCTGCTGCACCCCGAGTCATTGGAGCAGATTGTTGATCGAATTCAGCAAAAAGCAGAGGAAGAATCAGATAATTGATGAGCATAGAGGGAAAAAGCGATTATAGTACTTTATAAGAGAAAGGTGGAAAAGGTATGGCGCAAGGCAATTCTGCGTTTCAGGAAGTAATTACCTCAGAGCAAGAGTTAAGAGACCTGCTTGGTTACCCTGGTGAGGTTGTGGCTCGTAAAGTAATTTCTACAATAGACAGTCATTGTCAGGAATATATTTCACGATCCCCTTTTGTTCTCGTAGCAACTGCAGATCAGGATGGTCATTGTGATGTGTCTCCAAGAGGAGATGCTCCGGGGTTTGTTCTGGTCCTTGATGGTCAACGCCTGGTGATTCCAGAAAGACCGGGAAACCGCAGAATGGACTCCTTGCGAAATATCGTTTCCAACCCTAATATTGGTTTAATTTTTTTGATTCCAGGCTTGGAGGAGACGCTTCGTGTGAACGGCAGAGCTTATGTGACCAGAGATGGTGAGCTGCTCGAACGGATGCAAGTGAACGGCAAAAGCCCACTTCTGGGAATTGGTGTTGAAGTAGAAGAATGCTATATGCACTGTGCTAAAGCATTCAAACGCTCGATGCTATGGAATCCTGGCACATGGCTCGAAAAAGATCAGCTGCCGGTCCCTGCACGTATCCTTGCGAAGCATACTGGATCAACCGAGGAACAGATTGCAAAGTCGTTGGAGGAAAGCTACAGGCTGAGGATGTATTAAAAGAATCAAAAACCCGCAAATCTTTGGGATTTGCGGGTTTTTAACGTTCAACTCAGTGCTTTCGGAACACATCGAGAAGCAGCTCGTCCTTGACGGGATCCTGTGTTTCCCACGTAGCCGCAAAGCGGACTTGATGAGATACACCTAAAATATCATAGGAGTTGGCTAAGTGTTGTCGGGCATTACCGATGATTAGCGTATGTAAACGCACTTGCTTCTTCTTACCAAGTTCGCTAAGCTGCTGTCTCACTTGCGCTCCAATGGTTCCGATTCCATCAGTAACCATGACAAAATCGGCATCAGGGAACCTCGGATGGCTTTCGATAATTTCGATGCCGCGTTTGATCGGCGCATCAAAATGCGTACCACCTCCAAAGGCGAGCTGCGTCATGGCATAGAAAGCGGGCCAATCAGGCTTGCGCCAATATAAAGGCTGTTCTACAAGTTCGCCTCTTGAGCCGAAAAGCAATAAGATGAAATCGCGGCGTTCCAGCAGACTGAAAGCAGCGAAGGTTGCTGTAAATATTTGCGCTAGACGCAGCTTACTCCCGCGCATGGAGTGCGAAGTGTCTAGCATGCAGATAACAGGACCTTTCTGAGGCTCATCAGTCATACCAGTTATATTATAAGTAAGCAGCTTACGGTCCAGCCACTTAACGGTAAAATACATTTCATAATCCTCATCTGCAAGTAAGCTGGCTTCGCTAGGAAGCATGTGCGCGATATTGCCGGATTGGCGCAGGTCATCATAAGCTTCCGGGATATGAGGCGTGCGCATTTTTTTACGCAGCACCTTGAAGTGTTGAAGATTGCGCCCGACTTCTCGAAGGAAAGCAATTAATTCGGGATGTCGCTTCAGCTTGTCAATCCAACTCATATAATTGGCGAATTCCTGTCGGTGAAGCCGTCCTAGATCGCTCCCCCATCGGCGGTTGGCGATGCGTTGGCTGGCTTGCAATAATTCGTGTACATTTAAGCTTTCTTGCTCCTCAAGCGATAGTGATTCCTTCAACGACTGATTCAGCCATTGGCCTAGCTGCTCTTCCAATTGCTGGAACAGCTCTTTATCCCGTTTCGTGAATCTTTCTAGCTGTTTCTCCCGCTGCTCCAGCTCTGCCTCTGTTTTTTTCAGCTTTTGTCTTGCTTTGTCGCGTTTGGTGAAGTCCGTCCGCATTTGATCTTGAAGCTCCTCAATACGTAGCTTCAATTGAATGATTTCCGCTTCTACCAAAGGTCGTGTATCGAGAGCTGCCTGCTTATCCTCAACATTTTTTTTGCCTTGCTGCAATGTGTATCCGATCAGCTTTAGCTGTTCGAGCTGTTTATCGGACAATCGTTCATGAAGGAGGGATTCATCCTGTCCTTGCTGCTGCATACGCTCGTTAAAGCCTATCGAGAGCTTCTGCTCGTCCTTCTTTCGACGATTGACCTCTTCTTCATAGCTAGTAGTTAACCACATTAAGCTTTTTAAAGCTGTTTTAAAGGATGCGTTAACCTCACCGATCGTTCTTGGATGGATTGTCCGATAAAAAAACTGCCCCCGCAGCTGTTGTACCAGCCAACGATGAAACGGGGGCTCGTCTTGTGCTGCATTATAACGAGGTTCGGGTAAATAAAAGCACATGAAAAAGTCGGCAAACAATTCTACGGAAAACCATGCTGTTGTTATGCGTGCTTCACGTATCCATTCCTGGGCTGTTCGCGAGGAGTGGACATAACCGTCAAATACGAACCGGTCGATACGTGCACATTGAATAATCATAATCGTTCACCGCCGGCAACTGTAGTGTTCGGTCTACAAGGTATAATCGTACTGGACACCCGGGATTTCACGGTCAAATAAGGTCCGGTACAGCCCTTGCAAAGTCTGTAATATACGTTCTCCTTGAATACGCAGATGGGTATACTTCACCGCGAAGCGATCGGTTTGAGTTAGTAAAAAGTTTTGATTGCGGATATAGCCCGGCAAATCTTTTTCCCGCTGCTGCCACTGAACCAGCTTACCGCGAAGCATCCTTGCCGTTTCTTCCAGCTCGATCCTGCAACTTTCGAGTTTTTGCCCCATCTGCTCCTGTGCGTCCTTGTCCAGTCTGGCTCCGACCTCTTTCTTAAATTGAAAAGCGTGGAGCTCGTCTTCAAGGCTCAACCAATGCTTAGCTGTCCGGTCATAGGTGCTAAGTGGAAGCTCACGCTCGGATTCCTGCTTTAATGCTTCCTGAAACTCCTTCTGGAACAGCTCCTGAAGAACTGTCTGATCTTCCGGGTAGTCCCATAGCATGTGCGGTGTATAGACGGTATCCCAGACATTAACAGAGCTGCGGTCATTTAGTGCCGCAGAAGTTTTCCACACTTGGCCAATCTTTCTCCACCTGCGATCAGATAAAGAATACTCCTTGGCTTCCATTTCAGTTTTCAATCGGTACAGCATATAAATATATGGCTCCGGAATGGTTACCTGTTCCGCTTTCGAACGGACAGCCTCCACATCTCGAAGTGAAAGTAGGGAAGGGAGGGGCTCCGTTGGGAGCTGGAACATACGCTCGTAGCTAGACATTTGCTTGATGAAACCAACTTCATAACGAATGAGAAATCGGTCATAGAGCGCGGTTAGCTGATCGTTGTCCTCAGGAAGTTCGTTTGAAGCTGCCATTAAGAAGAAGAGTGGAACATTTTCTTTTTCACGGCCATTGAAAAAAATTCGTTCATTTAAGATAGACAGCAGAGCGTTAAGAATCGCACTATTGGCTTTGAAGATTTCATCAAGAAAAGCAAAATGTGAAGATGGCAAGTAGCCTTCTGTTTGACGTACATATAAATCCTGCTTCAATTGCTGCAGCGACACAGGGCCGAACATTTCATCAGGAGTTGTAAAGCGGGTTAGCAAGTAATCGAACCAGCGGCCTCCGCCGAATAGCTGTGATATCCCCCTCGCAAGTTGAGACTTTGCAGTTCCTGGTGGACCTATAAGGAGTACGTTTTCATTGCTCATCAAACCGAGAAGGAGAAGACGGATTAATTCCTCCCGTTCTAGGAACCTGCTTTCCAGCAGTTGAATAGCTTGCTCCAGCTTATTTTGTATATTCAGAATCTCATTCATTAGGGGGGCCTCCTTAGAGCAATATATGGCAGCTATAACCTTTTTATTGTATCAAAATCATTCGCCTTATACGAATAGTTGCAGGATTTTTATTCCAGACTCTTTCATGATATGATGAATAAAGCTAAGTGAGGAGGAATGAATAATGGCATCCGCATCCATCTATACCATCCAGGTTCAAGCAGCAGACGGCAGTACGAAATCATTAAGTGAATATGAAGGAAAAGTATTACTGATCGTTAACGTAGCATCCAAATGTGGCTTTACACCCCAATATGCTGGACTTGAAAAGCTGAATCAGCAGTGGAAGGATAAGGGACTCGTTATTCTTGGTTTCCCTTGTAACGATTTCGGTGGACAAGAGCCGGGAACAATGGAAGAAATTCAGCAGTTCTGCAGTACGAACTATGGCGTCAGCTTTGAAGTATTAGGCAAGGTCAACATTCTTGGTGAGGACAAGCATCCTTTGTACCAGCTGCTGACTGAGCAAGCGGAACCGGATGGTGACGTCAAATGGAATTTTGAAAAGTTTCTGATTGATAGAGAAGGTCAGATTCAAGGGCGGTTTTCCAGTCGAGTAGCGCCGGAAGATCAGGAGCTTCAAGAAGCTATTGAGAAGTTATTATAAAAAAGGATGAAGGATCGCGGGAATCAGCTGCGATTCTTTTTTTTATCAACAATTTTCAACAAAATTCATCAAATTCTCCAAACATATCCGTGACAATATGGTATAATAAACCAAAATATTGAACGGTTGGGTGGGAGTGATTACAGCATGATTGATTCGGAATCGGTAAACGCCATCACATCGCATCCATTATTTGTATTTAGTGGCGACCCCATGCTGCTACTGGACAAGCACGGTTACATTCAACAAGTCAACTCGGAATATTGCAAGCTCACTGGATATGATTGGCTAACCGCTGGCAAGCAATTATTCGCTATTTTCCTAGAACCGGATATCTCCACATTATTTTATACCCAATTTCATCGTTCTGTGGAGGGAGAACCGTGTGATATGGAATGTGACTTACGGCATCGATCTGGCCATTTACTCACCTTGAATTTGAGATTTATTCCCATCCGTTATCATCAACAAACGTTTATATTCCTTGTGATGAGAGATATTACAGAGGAAAAAATTACCGTTCAGTTGATCGAACACATGGCATATCACGACACGCTGACGGGACTTCCGAATCGCACCTTGTTTCAAATCCAGCTGACACAAACCATTGCCGCGGCAGGAAGTGAGCTTCCTTATGCTCCTTTTGCGATTATGCTGATCAATTTGGACCGGTTTCAAATCATTAATGAATCGCTAGGCTTGAATTGGGGCGATATGCTGCTGAAGCAAGTGAGCGAACGGCTGCAGCGCTGTATTAAGAATGCGGATTTAATCAGTCGGCTTGGGAATTATGAATTCGTAATCCTGTATAAACATGTAGATGTATCCATAGACTTAACTGAGCAATCCAGAATTATTCAGCAGCAGCTCATTGCACCGTTTGTCGTATACGATCGTGAATTTGTTATTCCCGGCAGTATTGGGGTTGCGCGGTATCCACAGGATGGAACGGACATGAATAGTTTGCTGCGCCATGCATCCAAAGTCTTGACGGAGGAAAAAGAGAAGTCTCACGGATGGAGTCGATCTCATTATGATGAGCTTACCTCTAATCCACTGCAGAGACTTGAGCTGGAGTATGACCTCCGCAAGGCATTGGAACATAACGAATTCGAGCTTTATTACCAGCCGCAGTATGATATTCGCGACAATAGGCTGATTGGGATGGAAGCACTAATCCGTTGGCGTCACCCTAAGCATGGCATGATTTCACCCGCTCAATTCATTCCTCTAGCAGAAGAAACAGGTCTCATAGTTCCTATCGGCGATTGGGTCATTAGAACGGCATGTATTCAAAATAAAAGATGGCAGGATGTCGGCTTGCCGATGGTTACGGTCTCTGTAAATCTTTCAACTCGTCAATTTCAAAAAAGCGATCTCGTCGGAGATATTTTGCAGGCTATTAGGGAAAGCGGTCTTAATCCTCAATACTTGGAGCTGGAAATTACAGAGAGTATGGCAATGGACAATGTAGAACGGGTTATTAAGAAGCTGAACGAGCTGAAAAAAGAAGGCATTCGCATTTCAATGGATGACTTCGGAACGGGCTACAGCTCGCTGCATTACTTAAAAAAGATTCCAATTCATAAATTAAAAATCGACCAATCATTTATACGCGATATTACCATGGACCCGGATAATGCTGCTATTGTATCGACCATTATAGCTATGGCGAATCATTTAAAGCTGGATGTGGTTGCGGAAGGTGTGGAAACACGAGAGGATTTGCAATTTTTATTGGAGCAAAACTGCGGGCACGCGCAGGGCTATTATTTCAGCAAACCGTTGACACATACGGAGTTCGAGCAGCTACTTCATGAAAATGTACTGCCTAACAGCTAATTTTCCATGCTTCCACCGCACAAAACCTCTTTTTCTAAACGTGAAAAAAGACTATAATGGATAAATCCAGGTACTACTATTAATTCTTATGCACACGATTGCAAAACGAGTGGGACATTACCAGGACGACAAAGATACGGTTTCCGGACGGAAGCCTTCAGGAGGAATAAAGATGGAGAGCATGGAACAAAAATACGAGAAACTTGGTCAAATATTGCGATCCATGGACAAAGTCGTAGTCGCTTTTTCAGGTGGAGTGGACAGCGCCTTTTTGCTGAAAGCGGCACTTGAGTTTCTAGGTCATGACAAAGTTCTAGCGATTACGGCTGATTCCGAGACATATCCGGTTAGGGAGAAAGAGGAAGCAATTGCTTTGGCTAAAGAGCTCGGAGCAGCACATGAAGTTATTCATACAAGCGAGTTGGATATACCGGGTTATGCGGAAAATCCGACGAACCGTTGTTATTTTTGCAAAAATTCACTTTTCGAACATTTGATTCCTATCGCGAAAGAACGGGGATATGAGCATGTAATTTTTGGCGCTATTGCAGATGATTTGGGTGAGCATCGCCCAGGTTTGCAAGCCGCACATGAGAAGGGTGTAATTGCGCCGCTGTTGGAAGCCGGAATTAAAAAAGCCGAGATTCGTCATATGTCTCGACAATTTGGATTGCGTACATGGGATAAGCCTTCATTTGCATGTCTATCCTCAAGAATTCCTTATGGAGAGGCGATTACGGCATTGAAGCTGTCCATGATCGATCAAGCAGAGGATTTCTTAATTCAACTAGGATTTCGTCAAGTGCGTGTCCGCCAACATGACAATCTTGCAAGAATCGAAGTTCCTGCATCCGATCTGGCTGAAGTGTTAGCTGTAGCTGATACGGTTCATGCCAAGTTGAAGGAAATCGGTTATGCTTACATCACATTGGACTTAAAAGGATACCGCTCCGGCAGCTTAAACGAGGTGTTGAGTCCGGAACAACAGGCGGTTCATGCGGAATCGGCATCATAACTTCACCAGGTTCAGGAAGGAAGCGATTGATCAATGACCCATAAACCGAAAATACTTATTACTCGTAAGATCCCCGCAGAATGCTTGTCCTATTTGGAAGAGCATTGTGACTGTACTCAATGGGAGGGAGAGGGATCGCTTCCAAGAGAACAGCTACTCGAGCAGATTAAAGATTACGATGGGCTTCTCTTAAGCGGTACATCCGTTGACTCTGAGCTATTGGAGCGAGCGCCGCGGCTTAAAGCTGTAAGCTCGATCAGCGTTGGGTACAATCATTTTAATATTGAGGATATGAAAGCAAGAGAAGTTATCGGTACTCATACACCGTATGTGCTTGATGATACGGTTGCAGATCTGGTACTTGCTTTAATGCTAGCTTCTGCTAGAAGAGTGGCGGAGCTGGACTCTTTCGTCAAGCAGGGGAAATGGAAAAGAGGAGCGGTTCGCGAAGAGCACTTATTCGGGATGGACGTTCATCATGCTACGTTAGGGATTATAGGCATGGGAAGAATCGGAGAGGCTATTGCGAAGAGAGCAGTGCACGGATTTGATATGAATCTGTTGTATTATAACCGCAGTCGTAAACCGGAAATAGAGGAGCGGTTCGGAGCTCAATATTGTACGTTAGAGAAGCTGCTGCAAGAGTCTGATTTCGTAGTACTGATGACTCCGTTAACGCCAGAGACGGTGCAATTTATCCGTAAAGAGCATTTTGAGATGATGAAGCCGAGTGCATTCTTTATCAATGCTTCCCGTGGACAAACCGTTGATGAACAAGCATTAATCGATGCATTGAGTAATGGAACGATTCGTGGCGCCGGCTTGGATGTGTTCGAGAAAGAGCCGATTTCACCGGACAACCCTTTGCTGCAGCTGGATAATGCTGTTACAGTACCACACATTGGGTCCGCTACAGTCAAGACTCGAAACGATATGGCTATGGTAGCTTCGAGAAATTTGGTCGGCGCTTTAACCGGAGGACAAGCTTACGTTGTGCCTGAGCTACAATACTTACTTAAATAGCGTAAAGAGCAGGATACCTTGTGTGAAAGGTTCCTGCTCTTTTTATGTCTAAATCATAATACTTAATTATCCCGAGCGATGAAATCGCCTTGAATGTCAGCGATAAGAGGCGATGGTTCGCCGCTATGCCAAAGCTGCAATGCGTGCAGTGCGCGAGTACACCCGACATACAGCAGCTTAGCGTCTTGAGGTGTGGCTTGGTAATGCTCGGAACCCGTATCCAGGATAATGACAGCATCAAATTCCAAACCTTTCGCCATAAACGAAGGGACTACGGAGATGCCGCCCTCATACCGCTGCTGACCTGCAGATATTAAATTCGCGGGCACACCAGCTGCGTTTAGCTGCTGATGCAATGCATTGCATCGAGCTTCTGTCCTTCCCAAAATGGCTACTGTAGAGACCTCACCGGACTGGATCCGATTAATTTCACTAATTAGCTTGGGAACCAACTCGGCATCGGTGAGCTGCACGACACGAACTGCATCACCGCTGCGGAATACAGGTACAGCGAGTGCTGGTGTCTTGTCCCAACCACGGGTTAGCACCTCATTAGCAAAATAGATGATTTCCATCGTAGAACGATAGCTTCGGTTTAATTGAAAATAGGAGGTCTTCCCCGCTTCAAACAGGGAGCTGAACTCATTCCAATCATTGATTCCTTGATAGGCATGAATGCCCTGTGATAAGTCCCCTAGGATGGTAAACGAATCATTTCGGGTATGCATTTGAAGCAGAGCTATCTGGAACGGAGAAAAATCTTGAGCTTCATCAACGACTGTATGGTCAAAGGTGAGTTCTCCGTGAATGCCGTGAAATTTAGAACGAATGAACAGGAGTGGCGCCAGATCTTCAGGCTGCACGCGTTTCTTTTTGACATAGGCTTCCGTGTAGGTTATTAAAGCTTGAGGCAGTTCCGCCTGAAGCTCTTTTGACAAGAAAGCAGGAGCAGTGGAAGACTGAAACAGCTCTTTATAGAAGGAAAAGGGTGTATATGAAGTCCAGTTCTTCGTATATTCACGAAGCTTTTGTGTGCTTTTCTTCTTATAATCCTTTTTAAGATGCACTTCCCACACCTTCTCAAGCTCCATTTCAAGCCAGCGCTTCATTCTTGCCAGCACTCGCTCGCGGCGTTTCATCAGAGGCTCATGTTTATTCTCGACGTCATACCATTGACGAATGGTCGTCTTCGACAACTTAGCTCCATCCCAAGGGGTAAAGTCCGCTTTAGGAACTGCAGCTGCTTCGTACTGCTGTAAGGCTCTATCCAGCCAGTTCATGAATTTTAACGAGCCTTTCACTCTGCCGGGTGCAGTTTCATCCATGGCTGGACGTTTAGGTCCGACTTGAAACCAGTATCTGAGCTGTTCAGCTTGGTCAGCGAGTTGAACTTCATGATCGAGCAGCTCGAGCGCCCAGTCGGAAAAAGTGGTCTGTTGGATGTGTCCAACACCCAGCTCAGGGAGCACTCCCGAAATATAATCGAGAAACATGCGGTTCGGAGCCAATATAATCATTCGCTCTGCACGAACCTGATCCCGATATTGATATAATAGAAATGCTAGTCGATGAAGGGCGACGGTTGTTTTACCGCTTCCCGCCACACCCTGAATGATCAACGCGCTGTTCTTAACCGCACGAATAATCGCATCCTGCTCCGCTTGGATTGTAGAGACAATATCTCGAAGCTTGTTATCTTTATTTTCACCCAGACGATAGAGCAAAAATTCATCGGTTACTGCCATGGTATCGCCAGCACGGTCATATGTATCGACAACCCGCTGTAGAATTTGTTTACGAATAACCAAATTTCGTTTCAAATAAACGAGACCTTCTACAAGGCCATCCGGTGAATCGTAGTTAACTGCATCCGTACCTCCGGTGAAGGAATAAAACAAACTGGCCACCGGGGCACGCCAGTCAATAACCATTAACTCCAAAGAAGGGTCTTTCTCGACGCCGACTTTACCTATATATAATGGAGAAGGTTCACTGTGGCCTTTTTCTTGAAAATCCAGTCTGCCGAAGTAAGGTTCCGTTTGTGCCACTGAGAGGTTGCGCCGTCTGGATTCACGAATCGATTCCAACACTTGCTCCGTGTGGTCGTCCCCATTATAGGGGGGATACTTTTGCAGCTCCGTTAGTTGCCGATCAATTTCCGCAAAAGTTTCTTCCAATTTATTTAATTCTTCTTGATATGCACTCTGCACACTGGATTCCAAAACAATAAACCTCCATTCGGTCCCAACCATGGATTTTTTAAACAGGGAATATACTATAGCACAGTCCGATTGGGAATTGCAACCATATGAAATGCGTAAAAACGTAAAAAAACACAACTCACTACAAAGGAGTCCATTGTAGGACAAGCGGTCCACAAGTACAATCAAAGTACAAAATCAATCAATAACTAGAGGAGGGGTGTCGAATGGCAAGTAAAATTCAAGCATCTGACCGTGCACAGGTTAAATTTGAATCTAAAAACCACAAAATGGCATTTATTAGAAAATATTTCGCTCTTTATCTCATTTCAGTTCCTGGTATTTTGTTCTTTTTAGTATTTAAGTATGTGCCACTACTCGGTTCGGTCATTGCCTTTCAAGACTACAACATTTTTAAAGGAATTAGCGGCAGTGAATGGGTAGGATTTGCCCATTTTAAAAGGATGTTCGAATATACCGAATTTATTATCATTCTTAAAAATACTTTGTTAATTGGTTTATACGATCTGGTATTTGCGTTTCCGGTGCCTATCATTCTTGCATTGCTGCTTAATGAGCTGCGCATTCACACGTATAAACGAATTGTACAAACGGTTATCTACATGCCGCACTTTTTATCTTGGGTTATCGTAGGCGGTATTGTTGTTGGATTGCTTTCTCCTACAACAGGATTTGTGAATCAAATTCTTTCTACCTTTGGAATTGAGCCAATCTACTTCTTAGGGGACAACTCCTACATTCGTACGATCTTGATTGGATCGGGTATCTGGAAAGACAGTGGATGGGGAACAATTATCTATTTGGCTGCTATCGCTGGTATTAACCCTGACTTGTATGAAGCTGCGCAAATTGACGGAGCCAGCAAATGGCGTCAAACTTTCTCAATCACGATTCCTACCATTTTGCCAACAATTACAATTTTGCTCCTTCTTCACATGGGGAACTTCCTTGACTTCGGTTTCGAACGTGTGTACATCTTCTTGAACCCGCTCAATAGCGAAAACGGGGAAATACTTGATACTTATGTGTACAGGGCCGGCTTGGTAGACCGTCAGTACAGTTATACAACGGCTATCGGATTGTTCAAATCATTGGTTGGTCTATTGCTTATCATGATCGGTAATACATTTAGTAAAAAGGCTACCGGTGACGGTCTGTACTAATAAGGTAAAGTACTACGGAGGTGAAACGAAATGGTAATTAGTAAAGGTGTAAAAACGTTTAACGTTATCAATATCATATTTCTGACATTACTTGGTTTAACCATGGTGCTGCCTTTGTTGCACGTAATCGCTCAATCATTTAGTAATAGCGTAGCGATTAATAAAGGTCTCGTATATTTCTGGCCGGTTAACTTTACAGGAGCCAACTATACCAGTATTTTGAAAGACCAAACGATTTGGCTCGCTTTCAGAAACAGTGTTATCATTACAGTTGGAGGTACGCTAATTAACTTGATTGCAACGGCGTCTCTAGCTTATCCATTATCCAGACAAGAATATTTGGGTCGTAAAATCATTTTGATCATGGTTCTTATCACTTTAATATTCCATGCTCCATTGATTCCAAACTATTTGCTACTTAAAAACATCAAGCTGTTGAACACTTTGTGGGTTCTTATGATCCCAACTGCAATCAGTGCTTACAACTTGTTCGTAATGAGATCGTTCTTCATGAACTTGCCTAATGAGTTGTTCGATTCCGCTCGTATTGACGGCTGTGGCGAAATGGGGATGTTGTGGAGAATCGTACTTCCATTGTCCAAGCCTGCAATGGCAACCATGGGGATTATGTACGCCGTATCCAACTGGAATACTTATTCAGCGGCTATCTACTATATCAATAGTCGTGCCTTAATACCGCTTCAAGTAAGACTTCGCGAAATGATTATTACGGACCAGTTCGGAGCATCCGATTCGTCAGCTTTGGATTCCGCAGTTAACTTATCTCCTGAAGGTTTGAAGATGGCCGTAATCGTTATCGCAACTATTCCTATCATGCTAATTTATCCGTTCCTGCAAAAGCATTTTATTAAAGGGATGCTCGTAGGCTCTATCAAATCATAAAAAAACACAAGCTCCCGTAATTTTAACAATATTGATTATTGCTTAAGCAAGTTATAATAGCAATGTAAACGTAATCACAAAATCAATTCGATTGTTAGAATTCAAAAGGGAGAAGGGGTAACATGAAAAAAGCAGTAGGTCTAGTTATGGCATCCGTACTAGCAGTTGGCTCCATCGCCGGCTGCTCCAGCGGTGCTGGCACGAAAGATGCAGACAAAGGAAGCGCTCCCGCAGCTTCTAAAGGTCCGTTGAAATTCTCGATTTCATATCCTACTACAACTGGTGACGGATACGGCCAAAAGCAACCTGATTTGAGCAAAGAGAAATGGGTTCAGCGCTTGAACAAGTTGACCAATACCGAAATCGATGTAAGGTTGATTCAAAGGGAAAAAATGAGTGTATTGTTTGCAGGGAACGATATTCCTGATGTATTGGGTAGCTTGGACTTGCCAACAGGAAAAGATATGGCTGGTTCAGTTGAAGCAGGCGTGTTTCAACCATTAGACGACTTGCTGAAACAATATGCTCCTACACTTTACAAGAATGTACCTAAAGCGGCATGGGATTCGGTAACCTATAATGGTAAAATTTATGGCATTCCAGACTACTTGACCAATCCATCCCGTCGCGGAACTTATATCCGTACAGACTTGCTGCAGAAGACAGGACTTCCAGTACCTAAGACGATCGACGATTTCGTGAACGTCATGCGTGCCTTTAAGAAGCTCGGAGTTGAAAACCCTTACCAAATGCGTGAGAACTTCAAGTATGCGGATACAGTATTCGGAGCCTTCGATGTACTTCCTTACAAAGATCAATTTGAAAAACAAGGCGATCAAATTGTACCGAAGTTCTTCGATGTAGAGAACATGCAAAAAGCTCTTCAAACCTTGAAAACGATGTACGATGAAGGCTTGATTCCGAAAGACTTTGCAACAATTTCTTCCACGGACTATAGCAAAAACATCAACGCTGGTAAAGCGGGAATGTGGTCTGCTAACGTAAGCGGTGGATTATCCGGTTTCAGAACTAATATTACAGCAGTTGATCCTAATGCAAAGATTGATGTAATCGCTTCACCGACAGGTCCTGAAGGCAAAGCCGGCTACTTCTTGTACTCTCCAATGGTTCGTACGTTCTACATTAATAAGAGCGTAGATAAAGATAAAGCGATCGGCATCATGAAATACTTCGAATGGATGCAAACCGAAGAAGCTGCTAAATTCTTCAGCCTTGGAGTTGAAGGCGAGAATTACACGGTAAGCAATGGTAAAATTGCTTACAAAGCTCCAACAAACAAAGATGAAAAAGATGAAGAAGGATGGCGTTCAACGTTGTGGGTTGGACAAGATTCGACTTACAACAAGTTGCAATTGGAGCAAAGCAAAGACGGTCAAGATACTTTGAAAGCGTTTGACACCATCTTGTCCAAAGAAGGTCTTGGCGGTATCGGCTTCTACCCGGACTTGAAATCGTTCTCCAAATATCCAGACTTGACTCCACTTGGTGATACGGGTCCTAAATTAATCGTTGACCACATGGTTAAAATGGTATATGGTAAAGAACCGATCTCCGATTGGCCGAAAGTTATTGAAGAGTACAAATCAAAAGGCGGAAACGAAATTATTAAAGAAGCTACAGAGAGATACAATAAGAAAGACGGCGTTTCCGTATTCAGCAATCAAAAATAGTGCTAAGCATCTGCCCTAGCAATAGGGTGGATGCTTTTCCCGTTTTTATAAGAAGGGGGATTAACAGGATGCAGTTACTAATTGTGGATGATGAACCCATCAATCGCAAAGGATTAGCGCGTATGGCCGAACAGTATCCTTTGCCTGAATCCCATATTCATACAGCGGCAAATGGTGTTCAAGCTATGGAAATTATCCGTTCTCAAGTCCCAGATGTCATTTTTACGGATATCCGAATGCCCAAGATGGATGGTTTGGAGCTATGCAAGCAGCTTCACGAGCAATTCAGCCATATCCCTATCGTTGTCATATCAGGATACTCGGACTTTGAATATGCGCAAAAATGCATGTCCTATGGGGTGAAGCATTATTTGCTGAAGCCCGTTACCAAATCCGATGTGATTGAAGTGCTGGATGCCCTGATGAGGTCCAAAGCCAGGAGCTTCGTATCTTTAACCAAATATGAAGAGTGGATTGAAGAGGTAGAACAAGCGATTTGGATGCTGAACCTGAACGAAATCAACCAATTGACCGAGCAGTGGAAGCAGTACTGTCTTCAATCGGAATTGAATGTTGTTCAGTTAAAGGAATTGTTAGAAGAATGCATCAATATGCTTGTGAAGCGAATGGCTAAGAAATCTATGATATTGACCGTTGAGAAGAACGAGACACGTCCCCTGACGAGGGAGGACGCATTGGAGCTTTTTGAAACTCAGCTAAAACAACTGACTTCTGACTTGATGATTAAAAGAAGCGGTAATTTTAAAGACCCGATGAAGGAAGCCAAGGGTTATATCGATAGTCACTTATCACAGGAAATAACACTCGAGGAAGTCGCCGAGATGGTTGGACTGACGCCAACTTATTTTAGTTCCTTATTCAAGAAAATGACGAATGAAACGTTCGTACAATATCGGATTAAGAGGCGTATTGAGCTTGCTCAGAAGCTAATGGCAGTTCCTCATATGAAAATGAGCGATATAGCAGCAGAGGTGGGATATGAGGATTACCCTCATTTTACAAAAATGTTTAAAAAAATGACAGGTTATTCGCCTTCCGAATATCGCAGCATTTTGGGGATTAAATGATGAAATGGAATTTGTCCCGTAAGCTGTTAACTTATTTTCTAGTTGTTATTGTTGTCTCCTTAACGTCGGTAGGCGTATTCACCTATACGCGATCGTCGAACGAATTGGATCAGCTTAGCAGCAGGCACATGTCACAAATTGTAAACAATGCGATGTATCAGACCGATTTATATTTGCAAAATTACGATCGTTCCATGTCATCGCTTCTCTCAAATCAAGATGTTAAGCAGTTTTTGGACATGCCGCCGCTTAACGGATACGATTATTACAGTTTTTATTCATCCATCAAAGAATATGGAATAAAGCCGATCTTTATTAGAAGCCCTGAGATCGTGAACATGTATATAATTAGTTATAACGGCAATTCTATCTTCAGCTTTAACGGGGGAGGTTCAGATCAGCCGCTTACTTCAACGGAGGCCGCTAAGCGTCTGGCTATGTTAAAGGAAAAAACCAAAGACAACGGTCAATTAAGCGCGCTGAACACAACCATCCAGCCAGAACGCAAAAATAGCGTCATTACGCTTGCTCGAAAAATAAGAGGGCTGAGCTCGCCGGAATATAGCGGTATATTGGCATTTGAGGTGCAAATCAGAGATTTGGCGACCCTCTGGGGAGGGATTGACCTTGGAGAGGATGGTTTCTTCTTCATACTGGATGAATCCGGAGAGATTGTGTACCATCCACAAAAAGAGATGATCGGAACCCAGGTCTCCGCCAAATTAAAAGAGCAGCTCGACCAATCGGACGCGCAAATGTTCGAAAGCAAGGAAGGCAATAAAAAGCGCATGTACGTGAGTCGTGATTCCGAATATTCTGGATGGACATTGGTTGTCTCGATGCCTCTTGACGAGTTGAAAAAACCGATCGCAAGCATTCGTACGACTACCATTTTGGTTGGATTGATTACGCTAGTTGTTGCTATTTGGCTATCGAATCGTTTTGGCCGCTCAATAACACGTCCTATTCGCGTGTTGAAGAATGGAATGAGACAGACGGAAAAAGGGAACTGGATAACGATTCCGGTAAGTTCAAATGAACCAAAGGATGAATTGGATGAGTTGACGTTAAGCTATAATCTGATGGTCAAGCGTCTTTCCGACTTGGTAAAACAAGTATACGAAGCGGAGCTGCAAAATCGTGAAACACAGCTGGAGCGCCAAAAGGCTGAGTTTCAGTCGCTTCAGATGCAGATTAATCCTCATTTTCTGTATAACACATTGGAAACCATCGCTTGTTATGCTGCGTTGAAGGATTCTGATGAAATATCAGAGATTGTCAAGGCTATGGCTTATATGCTTAGATATTCGGTACAGACGAACCTAGAAGAAATAACGGTTGCCAATGAGCTTAAGCATATATTGACTTATATGACCATTCTTAAACACAGGATTGACTACGAATTTGAGATAGACGCGGCGGTACCGCCTAATCTTCTGCTGCACAAGATGGTACGGTTAACACTGCAGCCTCTTGTGGAAAATATATTCCAGCACGCATTTCCTGATGGTGTGGAGCCTCATCATTTTATTCGTATCGATGCTGGCATTGATGAAGATATATTCTGGGTTAGCGTTGAAGACAACGGGGCTGGAATTCCAGAGGGAAAGCTTGAAGAGCTTAACAATAAGCTGGAGACTTATCGTTTAACGGATACGGTAGGCAGTAGTGAGAAGGTTACCAACGGAATTGGAATGATGAATGTGCACAGGCGTATTCAAATGGTGTTCGGAGAAGAGTACGGCCTTCGTATAGTAAGTAAAGAAAATGAAGGCACCAAAATCATTATGCGGATGCCAATTTCGAATCCAAAATAACAGATTAAGCACTCGTTCAAGCTGGCGATATTTCTCAAGCCGGTGCGGGTGCTTTCTTTATCTAAGTCTTGAGACGGTTTACAAAGAACTGTTTTTTCGTTACGATGAGTGAAATAACTTCTTTACTTTTAAGGAGCGATACTAGTTTTGAAGACTCTTATCATTGCGGAGAAACCGGACATGGGTCGGAACATTGCTGCCGCAATAGATTCAAAAGCTAAAAATCACCGTACTTATATAGAGGGTGAGCAGTACATCATTACTTGGGCGATAGGTCATTTGATTGGGTTAGCTGAACCGGACGCCTATGACGATAAGTATAAAAAATGGAACTTTAACGATTTGCCGATCATTCCCGATCGGTTTAAGCTTGTGCCCAATTTCAAAACCAAAGATCAATTAAAGGTTATCGCAGAGCTGGCGAAGCGGAGCGGGCAATTAGTAAATGCTTGCGACGCCGGGCGCGAGGGGCAGCATATTTTTTCCTTAATCCAAAGGCATCTGAAGCTTATGCATCCGGTCAAGCGGCTCTGGATTTCAGATTTAACGCCGGAAACAATCCGTAAGGGATTTGCTGAGCTTAAAGAAGGCTCGGAATATGAGAACTTGACGAAGGCGGCGAAAGCAAGAAGTGAGGCCGATTGGTTGATTGGGATGAACGGTTCTCGGGCTTTTACGACAAAGCATAATGAGCTGCTGTCAGTAGGCCGTGTACAGACACCGGTCTTGGCCATTTTATATGATCGTCAAAAAGAAATCGAGGCGTTCCAATCCAATAAGTTTTATGATGTGGAAGCTCAGTTCAAGCAAGCGGATACGGAGTATAAGGGATTATGGCAAGGAGAGCGAATAACGGATCCTGAGAAGGCCAATGCGCTGGTGCTGAAGCTAAAGGGCAAGCAGGGGAAGGTTGCTAGCTACGAGGTGAAGGATACGAAGGAGTATCCTTTTAAGCTGTATGACTTGACGCTGCTGCAGCGGGAAGCAAATGCCAAATATGGCTACTCAGCCAAAAAGACGTTGGATCTGGCTCAAGCGCTTTATGAGAAGCATAAGGTTATCAGCTATCCCAGGACTAATTCTAACTATGTAACCGAGCAGAACATACCTGAAATGCATCGCTCGCTGGATCAACTAAGAGGCACTGCCTACAGTCATTTGGTAGAGAACGCTGAAAAAAGCAGGGTGCATAAAAATAATAAGGCGGTATGCAATCCCACCAAGGTAGAGGATCACCACGCAATACTGCCTACGCACAAAAAGGCGAGCGGTTTATCAAGCGATGAACAGAATGTGTATGATTTAATTGTACGGCGGTTTCTATCGCACTTTTATGCTCCGGCAGAATACAAAATTCATACCGTTCTGACCGAAGTAGAGCAGGAGATGTTCAAAAGCACAATTAAGCAGCTCCTATCTGAAGGCTGGAAGGTTATCTATGCTGATCAGAAGAAGGATAAGCCCAAATCCAAAGGGAAAGCAGATAAGTCTGAAGAGGAAGAGCCTGAGGAAGAGGTAAGCACTGCATTCACATTACAGCCCGAAGTTCCGGTAAAATGTTCCAAAATCACTGCCAAAGAGAAAGAGACTCAGCCGCCTAAGGCTTATACCGAAGGAACTCTGCTTAAAGCGATGGAAGGGGCCGGCAAGCAGGTTGAGGATGAAGAACTTAGAGATGCAATGAAGGATTCGGGACTGGGTACCCCCGCCACTCGTGCTTCTGTGATTGAGAGGCTGAAGCAGGTAGGCTATATCGTCATGCAGGGCAAGCGTATAGTGATCACGCAAAAGGGACGTACGGCAATTGAGCTCGTCCGTGGAGCGGGAGTTGATCTTCTTACCTCGCCTGAGATGACGGGACAGTGGGAGCGGCGGCTCAATGAGATCGCTCGCGGAGTGGCCTCGGATGAGACGTTCATGGCCAATGTAAAGAAATTCACGAACCTGATCGTCGATAAGGTTCGAGTACAATCGAAGGCTGCGAAGCAAGCCTTCGAAGGAGATGCACCGTCCGCAGGCGCAGCCAAGCGGACGCGTAAGCGCGGCGCCGAGGCTGAAGCTGCCGTCGGCAGCAACACAGCAGCGCCGGCGGCGAAGCGCACCCGTGCTGCGCGCAGCGGTGATGCCGCGGCTAAGGCGCCAGCCGGCGGCTCGCGAACGCGACGCAGCGCGGCGCCTGAGGCAAGCGCCGCCGCGGCCGAGCCCGCGGTTAGAGCAGGCGGCGGAGCGCCAACGGTGACCGCTACGGTGACTAAGCCGGGCATAGCGGCATGCCCAAGGCCCGGATGTAACGGGCGCATCATAATGGGCAAGCGAGGCTATGGCTGCACCGAATACAAATCCGGCTGTGGATTTGTGATTTGGAAGAACAGCTTCGGAGCCGTATTAACAGATACGGCCGTACGTTTTTTAATAGAAAAGGGCGCTACCGCCAGATTGACCTTAACCGACGAGAATGGAAGAGCTACAGAAGGGCGGATAGTACTAGTGGACAGAAATACGGGCAAGCTAGCTATCGAGCCTATGCCCAATTAATTGACCCATATAAGATAAAAGGACGTTCCCTAAGTATAATTCATCCTTAGAGAACGTCCTTTTCATTGTTTTGATTAGGATGCCAGTAAAGGCAGCACATACACGTACACTGCGATAAAATGACACAAGCTGCCCGCTGTGACAAACAAATGCCATATAACGTGATGGTAACGGATCCTACGCCAAAAATAAAAAATACTGCCGAAGCTGTATAAGAACACCCCGGCGAGCAGCCATACCATGCCTTCCAGAGACAGAGCCTGCTGCAAAGGCCGAATAATGAGTACGATAAGCCAGGCCATGAGAAGATATAGACCAATGGAGAAGGTCATGTAACGCCCCGGGTACAGGAGCTTTAATGTCACACCGATACAGGCAAGCAACCAAACTCCAATCAGCATCCCTATACCTACAGAATCGTGACGTATAACGAGAAGAAAAGGGGTATACGTTCCTGCTATAAGTAAATATATTGCCGCATGATCGAGCATTTCATAGCGTGCAACGGCTCGCTCCTGAGTTGCGCTGTGCAATAAAGTAGAACAGACGTATAAAATTACGAGCGAGAAGCCGAAAGCAGTACTCCCTAATAAGTGCATCATACTTCCGTTTTTAAGCGATTGCTGCAGCAGCACGACAAGCGCAGCGGTGCTTAACACGGCTGCGAATCCATGACTTAGGGCATTAGCCCTCTCTTCCTTCCACGAGGTTGCATTCATATATAGTCCACTCCTGTTTACGCTGTATGAATAAGCTGTTGCCAACCTATTCTATCGTTCCCAGGAAAGAGTTATTTTACGCTGAGCAGAGAATAGCTTCATGGAAATCGTTACGACTCGTTGGCTGCTTCTACAGTAACCAGACATGGAATGGGTGTTTGATTGGCTTTTTTTGAGGGGAATAACCAGAGCTGTGGTGTATCCTTGATGTTTATCATTGAAAGCTGAAACCGTTCTCTCGGGAAGTTCGTACTGTATAACAAAATACGATTCCCATCGACCTCTTTCAATAAAATGTGAGTATCATGTGCTTGTTTACCGTTGATGATGACAGTAAACACGGCCGATTGTACGGATTCAGAATCGATTCTTTTTTGAAATCGTACCTGCAGCTTGTCGTGGCCTATTCTTTCTGCACTAACAGCTCTTGGTTCTTCATCATACATATACTTGCCTAGATGATATTCATAAGCTGTCCATGAAGCGTACCCCAATTTATCTGAGGTTTCGACGAACTTCAATAGCCACTGGCGACTGCGTCTCATATTTTTTAATGAACCGATGTCGGTTTGAATTCCTAACGGGAGGTTCGGATGAAGTGAGCGTATACGAGCGGCAAAAGGCTCATAACGCGTAATATAGTCAGCAGGGAGCCTCCAACGCATCCAGTCCGGCCAATGTGTTTGAATGAAATGTACATCCGGTCTTACATAGGAAATCATAGCCGCGGCATCGATTCCCTGATATTCCCGCAGCTTTTGCACCGAATCAGGCCCAGCATCGACCCCCAAAGACCATGTGGCAATGCGAAGGTCGGGTCTGACCTCTCTTACTCCATCTTTTCCATTGATTAATTCGAACAAAAAACGGTTTACAGCTGATACCCGAAACTCGACCCATTGTCGGTAAAGGATCGGATTATTTTTATAAAACAAAGGAGATGAGGCATATTTGAAATCCGGGATGTCCGAGCCATACTGCTGTTTGAAGGCTGCTCTGGCGTAAGGGCCAACATCTCCGTATACTCCGCTGGACAAGCCATTCCACTCCGGGAAATAAGGCTCTGCTACCTCTAAGCCGTCAAAAGGATATGTCTTAACCAACTCGGCTAGCGCATGCTTTTTCCAAGTCACGTAACGGTAACTGAATGGAGATAGACGGTAGTATCCGTCGTTGACCGGCTTCAATAGAGTCATTTGCCAATCCGACCAATCTTCGGGCAGATGTGCTGTCGTATAAGTGCCATTGCCAAGGACAGTTGCCCACACGGCGAAGCCCTGTTTTTGGAGCTCCTCCAGTAAGGAGCCGTTCACTTTCGTTTCGTCAGTTACAAAATAATGGACAACCCTGTAGTCGGCAATCCTTAGCTCATCGGCAATACTTTGTGGAGAACGATTTAAGTAGTATGGAAAGGTCGGATCGATTTGTATGGATGGGCCCAACAGGTTTTTCATCTGTGTCACCTCTTTCGTTGCAGCTGCCGATCAGGTACGAAGGATTAAAAAGTTTATACAGCTACATATGTTCATAGGAACCGAAATAGTCGATTATAAGCAGATCATCTCTTAAAAACAAAATAAAAATCGCTAGAAAATATTTCTTGCAAAGCGGAAGGAAAGTGTAGAAAATTGTCGAAATGTAAAAAGAAAATATACTTGTTTAATTGGGGGTGGCTTGAGCTATGAAGCCATATAAACAGCAAATGTTTTCTCGTTTGTTCGGAAAGCCTTCACAGGACGGACCAAATCAGCAGGACGGATGGCTAACCAAAAGAGACATGGAGTCTGTATCCATTCAGATCGATACTCAGACGGAAATATTTGCACAGATGAGAATGATCGGGCTAAGTGAAAAAGATTTATCTGTGCTTAAGGCATTACAACCATTGATAGAGCAGCATATTGATGAAATAACCGATCAATTTTATCAGTCGGTTATTGATGTGGAAAAGCTGAGAAGCATTATTGTTGAACATAGCACAGTGGAACGTCTGAAGCAAACGCTAAAAATGCACCTTATTGAAATGTTCAGCGGAACTATTGACGAGGAATTTATCCAGAAGCGGCTCAAAATCGCAAGTGTCCATCAGCGTATCGGGTTGGAACCGAAATGGTATATGGGTGCTTTTCAGAACCTGCAAAATACATTGCTATCAATGATAAATAACCATACCTCGAATAACCAAGAGACGGTTGAAATCGGCAGTGTTATCGCCAAGCTCCTCAGTTTCGAGCAGCAAATCGTGTTGGAGGCCTATGAAAAAGAAAACACGAAGCTCAAAGAGCTTCAATATCAGGAAGTTAAAGAGGAATTGAAGAGCAAGATCACCGCATTCAGCCAGGAGCTGGCACAAATGACTGAACAGACGAGTAACTCCGTACAAGAGCTGGTTACAGGCAGTACCCAGCTGAATTCCACGTTCCTCGAAAGTGTCGCCAAGTCCAAGGAATCTCAGAATTTCTCTAAGCAGGGACTGGAAAGAATTGAGCAGCTGGAGCAGCGTATTCATCATATCCATGACAGTACCTTAAATATGGAGCAAATGGTCACCAAGCTTAATCAATCTTCAGGCAATATTATACATATTATACGCATCGTACAGGATATCGCGGATCAGACGAAGCTGCTTTCTTTGAATGCATCCATAGAAGCTGCCAGGGCGGGAGAGTACGGCAGAGGCTTTGCGATCGTTGCAAGTGAAGTCCAAAAGCTATCGGAGGATACCAAGCAAGCGGTAAACGAAATATCGCAATTCATCGCACAAACCGGAGAATACTCTAACCATGTTGTCCAATCTATCACTGAGGTACAGCAGCTTGTCGAGAAAGGGCAGGAGGAGTCATCGGATGCGCGTAACGTATTTAATCATATAACCGAAACAATGCAGCGGAGCATTCATGAGGTTGCCAAGGTAGAGCAGGAGCTGGAGCTGCTTGTGACGGTTATTGAAGGGATCGGGGCAGCCACAAGCAAGGTGGCGGAGTCTGCAGAAACTTTAAATCAAGCGACTATTAGCTTGTAATCTAACAGAATATGAAATGCTGAATCACACCTTTGATCTGAGGATTAGAAGCGGAACCGCTTTTGAACTCTAGGCAGGGTGTTTTTTTTGTATATTAGACGTTAAAGGTAAATGGTTATTTAAAATATAGACAAAATATAAAAATGTTTGTTATTATATAGTTGAAAGGAGAGGTTGTCGTGAATCGGAGAAAAGAACTTCAGATGCAGTATAAAGAAATAAAGACCGTTGCCGGTGTATACCAAATAAAAAATACGCAGAATGGAAAGATGCTTATCGCTAGCACTCCTAACATGAATTCGTTGAACGGCAAACGATTTTCGCTTCAAATGGGTTCACATGATAACAAGCAGCTTCAAAAGGAATGGAAACAATACGGTGAAGCTGCTTTTGTAATCGAGCTATTGGAGCCGTTAAAAATAGAAGAGGATGATCCTTACTTTAATGCTAAAGAAGCGTTAGGCAAGCTGGAGGAAAAGTGGCTGAAGGAGCTTCAACCCTTTGGTGAGCGCGGATATAACCGGGAACATGAAAGAGAACGAAGATAATCTAGTTTCATGTCTAAGCAAAGTGCTTGATCTAAAATAGATCGAGTGCTTTTTTATTGACTAATGAAAATTGTTAATAGAAATAATTACTTATAATTGACATTGGTTCCGGTACGAGCTACAATTTTCTTATACACAATTTTTTTGCTGATGGATGAGGAGAGATAGCGTCATGAAAAAAGCTGTACCCGTACACATTTTGTCCGGATTTTTGGGCAGCGGTAAAACGACCCTGCTATCGCAGGCCATCGATTATTATAAGCAAAGCGGTAAGAAGCCTGCAGTGCTCATGAATGAACTTGGTGATGTCAATTTGGACGGTATGCTGGTGGAGGACGACGTTCCGATGACAGAGATGCTTAGCGGCTGTATTTGCTGTACGATCCGGGGTGATCTTGGGCTTGAGCTGCGTGATTTGATAAGGGATAACGATCCTGATGTCATATTCGTTGAATGTACGGGGGCTGCGAACCCGATTGAAATTTTGGACGGAGTAACGGATGCTTCGTTATTAACAGAGCTTGAGCTGAAGTCGGTGATTACCGTTATCGATGCAGCACAATTCCAGAAACAGCATGAAGGTGGACAGAGCAAAACCTTTCGTCTCATGCAGGATCAGATCCGTTGTGCAACACAGCTTATATTAAATAAAATCGATTTGATACAACCGGAAGCTATAGCCTCACTTGAGCAGGGGATCCGCGAGCTTAATCCCGTTGCTCCTATGACAGCAACAGTACGCTGCCAAGTTGATATGACTTTATTCGACAGGCTAACGGAAGCCGCTGGAACCGTAAGCGCAACTGAGCATGCACATCGAGAAGCAGGTCACTCAGAATGCGATGCACATGGGGAGAGCGGTATTTGCACCGATCCGACGCATCATCACGAGCATGATGAACTCCACCATGGACATGCACATCATTCACACGATCATGTGATGGTTTACACCCATTATTTCAGCCGTCCTATTGATAGTGAGCAGTTTGAGGAGTTGGTCGGCAGATTGCCGCAAGAAGTGTATCGGGCTAAAGGCATTCTTCGTTTTTCGGATACAGCCAGCTTATTTTTATTCCAGTATGCTTATCGTGAGATGGATTTTGTGAAAATTACCCCTAAAGAAGATTTGCCTAATGTCGCTGTGTTTATCGGAGAGCATTTCTCCAAAGAGCGACTAGCAGCAGAATTGGCGTCGTTGGAGCAAAAGGATTGACTCTATTGGCAAAATCGGGCATTATTAACCTAAGTATGCGTAAATTGAGGGATAAATATGTCAAATCATGAGCATGAACAACATACGCAAGAAACCATTCAGGAAATGGTCCGTGCCATGGCCAATAAAGGCTGGAGAATTACGGATCAACGTAAAAGCTTAGCTGCCTTGTTTGCAGAGGCCGAAGGATACTTGTCACCGAAGGATGTATATGAGTCCATGAGGCAAAAATATCCTGGCGTCAGCTTTGATACGGTATACCGGAACCTTCGACTGTTGAGCGAGATGGGCGTTCTGGAGCAATTTTATTTGAATGAAGGCGTTAAATTTCGTGCACGCTGCCAATCACACCATCATCATCATATGATATGCCTTCAATGTGAGAAGACCATTACCTTCGAGTTTTGTCCTATGAAGGATGTTCCTAGTCTTCCTGAGGGTTTTCAAATTATGAACCATCGTTTTGAAATTTTCGGTTACTGTAACGAATGTTCAGCTAAAGCAACAAACCAATGATGCAATCCTAAAAACCTTTAGGCCCACGGGTCTGAAGGTTTTTTTGTTGGTTTCATAAGTAAGAAAAAAAACAATTGACACATTTCACCAGCGGTGCTAATATACTGACTATAAATCATAGTAATCAGATCGGAATAAAAGTTAATCAACCGGACCACCGGAGATTTCAAACCGAGGTAAGGGCATAAGTCCTTAACCGACAACAGATTACATATGGTTCGACTGTGTCCTAATAGATGAGGGGAGAAATAAAATATGTCGAATATAAGCCTGTTGAATTGGAAAAAGTGGTCCGTTGTTAGTTTAGTTAGTTTATCGTTACTAGGTCTTACCGCGTGCGGAGGAGGTGCAGGAACGCCTGCAGCAGGCACGGCTCCATCAGGAAGCTCAGATAATAAAACAGCAGCAGCTAAGCCTGTAGAGCTTCTCAATGTATCCTATGATCCAACACGCGAGCTGTATCAGGATTATAACAAGTCATTTGCTACCTATTGGAAAAATAAAACGGGCCAAACCGTTACGTTCAAGCAATCGCATGGCGGTTCAGGTAAACAAGGGCGTTCGGTTATTGATGGACTGGATGCTGATGTAGTTACACTGGCTCTCGCCTATGATATTGATGCCATACAAGAAGCAGGTTTAATTCAGAAGGATTGGCAGAAGAAGCTAGCCAGCAACAGCTCTCCTTACACTTCAACTATCGTGTTCTTGGTGAAGAAGGGAAATCCGAAAGGGATTAAGGACTGGGATGATTTGATCAAGCCGGGTCTGCAGGTTATCACACCGAATCCGAAAACATCTGGCGGAGCTCGTTGGAACTATGTAGCCGCTTGGGGCTATGCTTACCAAAAGTATGGCAAGGATGAAGCTAAAGCTAAGGACTTCGTGCAAAAGCTGTTCAAGAATGTGCCCGTATTGGACTCCGGAGCTCGTGATTCAACAACCACGTTTGTACAACGCGGCATTGGTGACGTATTGATTGCTTGGGAGAATGAAGCATACTTGTCTATTAACGAATTCGGTAAAGACAAATACGAGATTGTTACTCCATCCATTAGCGTATTGGCTGAGCCTCCGGTTGCTGTTGTCGATAAAGTCGCCGATAAAAAAGGAACACGTGAAGTGGCGCAAGCTTATCTGGAATATTTGTACTCCGAAGAAGGCCAGAACATTGCCGCAAGAAACTATTACCGTCCGCGTTTGGAATCGGTAGCCAAAAAATATGAATCCCAGTTTAGCAAAGTCAACTTGTTTACGATTGACGATGAGCCGTTTGGCGGATGGACGAAAACACAGAAAACGCATTTTAGTGATGGCGGCGTGTTTGACCAAATCTATAAACCTTAATGAGAGATAGAGAATAGATGAAAGAGTCTGAGAGTCAGAGGAGAGAAATCCATGGCAAAAGGTTGGAAAGAGCGAAGTATTTTACCCGGTTTCGGATTGTCAATGGGCTTTACGGTGTTGTATCTAAGTCTAATCGTCCTCTTTCCGTTATCAGCCATCTTCATTAAAACTTCCGGATTGACTTGGGTGCAGTTCTGGCACGTGGTTACGGATCCACGTGTCATTGCATCCTACAAAATCAGCTTCGGTACGGCGATCGGCGCCGCGTTGGTCAACACAATCTTCGGCTTTATCGTGGCTTGGGTGTTAGTCCGCTACTCTTTTCCCGGCAAACGATTTATTGATGCCCTGGTTGATTTGCCTTTCGCACTGCCTACAGCAGTGGCAGGGATAGCGCTGACAACGATTTATTCACAGAATGGATGGATTGGCAGTATTCTTGAGCCTTTAGGAATTAAGGTGGCCTTCACACCCATCGGAATAGCTTTGGCACTTACCTTTATCGGCATACCATTTGTTGTTCGTACACTCCAACCGGTCATTGAAGAGTTGGAGAAGGAAATCGAGGAAGCGGCGGTCAGTCTGGGGGCTCGCAGGTGGAAGACGTTCACCAAGGTTATTTTCCCCGAACTGCTCCCTGCATTATTGACCGGCTTTACGCTAGCCTTTGCCAGAGCGGTTGGTGAGTATGGTTCCGTTGTCTTCATCTCTGGCAATATGCCAATGAAGACCGAGATTGCTCCTCTGCTCATCATGACCAAGTTAGAGCAGTACGATTATGCGGGTGCGACGGCTATTGCACTGGTTATGCTGGTGATTTCATTCCTTATGCTTCTTATCATCAACTTTATTCAATGGCGGGCGAACCGCCTGAATGTTACGAGTTAACGTTTTGTACACCAAAAACTCAGTAACGCTTACCAGCATCGCTTACGAAGTCAGTTTTTGCTACGCAAAAACTTTTAGGAGGGTCCCCCATGGCCGGATATGTGGCAACCGTGAAATTAGGTTCGGGTGCAACGGATAGACCAAGGCATATAACCGAACCGGCGGTCGTTAAATGGATTTTAATTACCATTGCAATATTATTTCTAGGCTTACTGCTGGTGCTTCCTCTCGTATCCGTGTTTGTAGAGGCATTCAGAAAGGGCAGCGAGGTGTACTTTAAAGCTTTTTCCGATCCTGATGCTGCAGCAGCTATAAAACTAACTTTAATGACGGCAGCAATAGCCGTTCCGCTCAATTTGGTATTCGGATTAGCGGCGGCATGGGCTATCACCAAATTCAAATTCAGAGGCAAGAATCTGCTTATCACGCTGATAGATCTACCTTTTGCTGTCTCACCCGTTATTTCCGGTCTAATCTATGTTTTATTGTTCGGAGCTAAGGGTTGGTTCGGTCCATGGCTCGGAGAACATGATATCAAAATCATCTTTGCACTGCCAGGCATTGTTCTGGCAACGGTGTTCGTTACGTTTCCCTTCGTAGCACGTGAGCTGATTCCGTTGATGCAGGCGCAAGGGGTTCAAGAAGAGGAAGCGGCGGTTACACTTGGAGCGAAGGGCTGGCGCATCTTCTGGAAAATTACGCTGCCGAACATCAAATGGGGGCTATTATACGGCATTATCTTATGTAATGCGAGAGCGATGGGCGAGTTTGGTGCAGTATCTGTAGTATCCGGGCATATTCGAGGCTCAACGAACACAGTGCCGCTTCATATTCAAATTTTGTACAACGAATATAATTTTGCCGGTGCTTTCGCTATGGCATCATTATTGGTTCTGCTGGCGGTTATCACGCTTGTGGTGAAGTCGGTCATCGAATGGAAATTTAACGGTGCGAAGCAGCAGGAAGGGGAGTAAGGGAGCATGCATATTGTAGCCAAACACTTGATGAAAAGCTTTGGCCGCTTTCAAGCTACCAGAGATGTCAGTTTCGAGATTGAAAAGGGGAAGCTGATTGGGCTGCTCGGGCCAAGCGGTGGCGGTAAAACAACGATCTTGCGTATGCTGGCAGGGTTAGAGGAACCAGACTCCGGAGAGATTTTGTTTCATGGTAAAAAAGTAAACCATCTCCCTCCGCAAGAGCGCGGCATCGGTTTTGTGTTCCAGAACTATGCGTTGTTTCGTCATATGAGCGTGTTTGATAACATAGCCTTCGGCTTATCGGTACAAAAGCGTTCCAAGCAGGAGATCAAAGCCCGAGTCAGTGAGCTCATTGAGCTTACTGGGCTTAAGGGACTGGAGAAAAGGCTGCCACACCAGCTATCAGGCGGTCAGCGTCAAAGGGTGGCTTTCGCTAGGGCCATCGCTCCAGAACCTCAGCTGCTGCTGCTGGATGAGCCTTTCGCCGCTATTGATGCTAAGGTCCGCAAAGAGCTTCGTACATGGCTGAAAGATATGATCAATCGGGTCGGTATTACGACTATCTTCGTTACACATGACCAGGAGGAAGCCGTCGAGGTAGCCGACCAAATCATGATTATTAATCAGGGCACGTTGGAGCAAAAGGGCTCACCGATTGAGATTTATCAAAATCCTGAGACGCCATTCGTTGCCGGCTTTATCGGAGAGTCGAACAGTCTGTCCCACATAAGCACATTCAAAGGCTTTGAAAAAGCCGATTTACAGAACGCTAAAGCCATTATTCGGCCCGAGTTTGTTGAAATTGGGTTTCCTAATGAAATATCGTTTCCATCCGCATCGGAAATTGGCACTGTGAAAAATATATATTTCCGTGGTACCAATTGGCAGGTAGAAGTTGAGGTGCGCAACCAGATCGTGTATGCCTACAGGTCCTTGGAGCAGGAGACGATCAAGCCGGGTGATCCCGTGCATGTTCTTATTCATAGGGTTTATTTGTTTAATGATCAGGAAAATCTAACGGTTGAGAACGGTTTGAAAATCGATCCGCTACCGGTACACATTTAATCGAGAGGAAGAGTTGTCAATGGAACATCACATCACAATACAAAGCGAATATGCGGAGCTGGCGGCAACTCTTCATTATCCGGCATCAACCGGATCCAAGAATCCAATCATTATTATTGCGCATGGATTTATAGGCAATCGGGTTGGTGTGGATCGGCTGTTTGTCAAAGCGGCACGAGAATTCAGCGACCAAGGCTATATGGTATTACGCTTTGATTATGCTGGATGCGGCGAGAGCACGGGTGAATATGGCTCCGGTGGGATCGATGCTATGATCGACCAGACACGCACGGTCATTGATTATGCTTTACAGATTGACTGCGTAGACCCAACCCGTCTCATTTTGTTAGGACATAGCTTGGGAGGCGCCGTATCCGTACTTACAGCAGCGAGAGATAAGAGAATTAAATCGTTAGTGTTATGGTCAGCCGTTGCTCATCCCTTTAATGATATTTTGAAAATTATCGGTAAAAAATCATATGAAGAAGCGGTACAATTAGGCTCTACTGATTATTTGGGTTATTCATTTAAACCAGACTACTTTGAGTCGTTAGCAGGGCATCAGCCGTTGGAACAAACCAGGAAGTTCTCTGGAGATGTATTAGTGGTTCACGGAACAAGCGATGAAGTGATTCCAGTTGATTATTGCTTCTTGTATCAGAAGCTCTTTTGGCTTAGATCTCAAGGTCAGTGTGATAAAGAGGTTATTTTTCAAGCGGATCATACGTATTCATCGGGTCAAGCCTATATTCAATTGATTTCAGCAACGAAAAATTGGCTCTTGTCCTTAGATAAACGCAGAAACGATTGGTATGACTGGACGATTTAACCTTATTTTTTTAGATTTTAATCCGATAAAAGACATAGGAATAATAAATTGGAGGGATTGAAAATGGCAAAACCGTTGGAAATCGATGAAGTTTGGAGCAGCAGAATTGTGAACTCTGTAAATGGCTTAGAATATGGAACCGTACAAATTGTTGTACATGATGGTAGAATCGTTCAAATCGAACGAACAGAGCGCAAAAGATTTGAATCCGAAGTGGCGCTGAGAGAACAGCAGGTGGTAGATGCAAGACATCAAGGAAACCGGCGCAAAGGGTAAAACAGACGGTTGTCTACCGGTACACCGGAGACTGTTCGAGAATAGTAGTTGATTCGCAGTGCTTTGGCGGATTCGCTAACTAGAATCGAGCAGTCTCTTTGTTAGATAGATTCGCAATGGGATTCTAATAAAGAGGAGTTGGATTCGATGATAGCCAATGTGGAGCCGTGGGCGGAATTGAGCGAGTCGGAAGTATTGAACCTGCCGGATATTCAGTTTGTCACGTATTGCTTTCAAACGTTTGGTTTAAATCGAGGGATTTATAACACAATCGATCAGTGGCTCTATAATTTCGGTTACCGGGATGTACTCCAGCGACGGAGTGCAACAGTTTCGTTCTTGAATCTGATTCGAGAAAAAAGCGAGAAGGAACGAACGTCCGGGAGCATCCTTCGCTTTGGCAAAGGCGGCGTAACGAAGCAGCTATATGACTTTATCCATCTTCCTGTTCCGGTGTTTCTTAATCAGAGCTTACTAACGGAATAATATATCGAACTATGTACCTATACCTGATGATACAGGGAAAGGAATGTAAAAGACAAAGCCTGGGCGCTTTGTCTTTTTGTAATTCCATATTTCAAAAGTTTAATGCGCTTTTTGCGGCTCGTAACGAACGTGATTGTTTCTCAAAAAGACCCACACTCCAAGAATGAGAAGGAATCCGGCTAGAATCTGAACCCAATTGATGGACTCCCCAAGCATCATCCACGCTAGAAGTGTCGCCCCTATAGGCTCACCCAATACAGCACTGGATACAGATGCGGCATTAACATATTTCAACAGCCAGTTGAATAGGATGTGCCCGAATACTGTAGGCACCAAAGCTAACAGCAAAAATAAACCCCACTCATTGAACGAATAATGAACAAAAGAATAGCTATTAAATCCGTTGTAAATGGCAAAACAAATACCTGCCACGAAGAAAACGACAAAGCTATATAACAACGAAGAAATATGCTTGCTAAGCTTTTGACCTAATAACATATGAACGGCTACGGCCGCGGTACCCAAGAGCGAGAGGAGGTCTCCTTGTAAGGCAGTCCCCGAAATTGAAAAATCTTTCGCCCCAATCATCATCGCGGCGAACACAGCCAGACAGATGCCGGCAACAGCCGCTGCGGTTGTTCTTTCACGATAAACCAAAAATGCCCCCGCAAGAACGAAAATAGGCTCCAAGGTTAACAATACAGTTGAGCTTGCCACGGAAGTATATCTTAGTGACGCCATCCACAGTAAGAAATGCAAACCCAGGGCAATGCCGGAACCAATTAGAAATAACCAATCCTTTCCAGATAACTTTTTTATTTCTGGAATATACTTCCACATAATAGGTAACATTAGAAGATTCGTGAAAAAGAGCCTGTACATCCCAGATACGGATATGGGTGCAGCAGAAAGCTTGACGAAGATGGACGAGAACGAGATGGCTATAATCCCTGCCGTAAATATTATCCATAAAGGGACAGGACTTCTTTTGCTGGTATTCATTGCTATTCCCCCGATAGTAGCTGCTTCAAAACCTTTTTATTATACTAGACTATAAGGGTAAAATGCTAGATTAGATCTCATATTTATAGTCAATATAACGTTATTGTCAAATAGGGGTATGTGGGATATAATGTTGAAGTTATTTAGAAAGGAGAATTGACCAATGTTTAAATCTAAAGCTCTTATTCTTATGTTGTTAAGTCTAGTTTTGGTTCTTTCGGCGTGCGGACAAAAGCCTGCTGCTGATTCCGCTAATTCGAACGGTGCACAGCCGGAAGCGGCGAAAGCAACGAAGCTTGAGCAAATTAAAAAGGCGGGCAAAATTGTTGTAGGTACTAGCGCCGATTATCCTCCTTACGAGTTTCATAAAGAAGTGAACGGTAAGGATACGATCGTTGGCTTCGATATCGAAATCGCAAAAGCCGTTGCTAAGGATCTGGGTGTGACACTTGAAATCAAGGACTTGAAGTATGAAGGCTTGCTTGCTGCACTGGAAGCCGGCAATATCGATTTCATCATCTCCGGGATGACACCGACTCCGGAGCGTCAGCAAAGTGTAGACTTTACCAAAATTTACTACACTGCTGTTCAAACGACTGTAGTTCGTGCCGAAGACAAAGATAAATTCAAATCGGTTGACGATTTGAAAGGCAAGAGAGTTGGAGCACAAAAAGGCGCAACTCAAGAACAAATCGTAACCAAGCAAATGCCAGGTTCGGAAATGAAGTCTTTAGGTAAAATATCCGATTTGATGCTGGATTTGAAAAATAAGAAAACGGACGCACTTGTAGTAGAACTGCCAGTAGCAACGGCTTATTTGTCTAAAAACCCAGACTTGGTCGTCTCAGATATCAAATTGTCGACAGAAGACAGTGGTTCTGCGATTGCAGTGAAGAAAGGTAGCTCCGATTTAGTGGACGCTATGAACACTTCGTTGGACAAGCTGATGAATGATAAGACCGTGGATAAATTTGTAATGGAAGCCAACGATTTGGTGGAATAATAAGATCAAGCACGCAAACAAAAACCTGTGCGGATACCCGACGGGTTTTTGTTTGGTTTATCACAATATGAAGAAGGAGCCGATCCGGTGGATTTTTCTTTTTTGCCTAAGTATTATATGTTCTTCTTGAACGGGGCCAAGGTAACCTTGCTGTTGTCTTTGTTTACCGTCATCCTCGGCGTTATTCTCGGAGTTATTTTGGCTTTGATGCGCCAATCCCGAATAGCTCCCTTGAAAATGATCGCTACCGCATACATCGAGTTCATTAGAGGGACTCCGTTGTTGGTCCAGTTGTTTTTGTTTTACTACGGGTTACCGAAGCTGGGGATCGAATTTCCGGATGTCCCTGCACTCGGAACGGCATTTCCCGAGTTTATGGCGGGAGTCGTGGCACTTTCAGTAAACAGCGCCGCATATGTTGCGGAAACGTTCCGTGCAGGTATTCAAGCTATCGATAAAGGTCAGATGGAAGCTGCTAGATCTCTAGGGATGCCTCACAGCATGGCCATGCGGTTTATTATTTTGCCTCAAGCGATTCGCAACGTGCTTCCTGCGCTGGGTAATGAGTTTATCGTCATTATTAAGGAATCGTCCATCGTTTCCGTTATCGGAATTAGTGAACTGATGTACAATGCAGATACGGTTCGCGGGAACTCATTCCGTCCGTTTGAGCCGCTTATCATCGTTGCGATCATTTACTTTGTCATCACCTTCACGTTATCCAAAATTCTCGGAATTGCCGAAAGGAGGATGAGGACTTCTGATTAAAGTTACGGATTTGCGCAAATCATTTGGGGACAATGTCGTTCTAAACGGGATCGATATTGACATTGCAAAAGGGGAAGTCGTTGTTGTCATTGGTCCTAGCGGCTCAGGTAAAAGTACGTTTCTGCGCTGCTTGAACCTGTTGGAGCAGCCGACAGGAGGCGACGTCATATTTGAAGGAACCTCATTGCTTAAAGGAAAAGCGAATATTAATCAGCTTCGTCAAAAGATGGGGATGGTATTTCAACAGTTCAATCTATTTCCTCACATGACTGTTCTGGAAAATATTACATTGGCTCCTCGTAAGCTTAAGAAAATGAGCGTAGACGAGGCGAACAAAATTGCTCATGACCTTCTCCGCAAAATCGGATTGACGGACAAAGCAGACCGGTATCCCGGGCAGCTGTCCGGCGGTCAGAAACAAAGAATCGCCATCGCCCGTGCATTAGCAATGTCCCCTGACATGCTGCTGTTCGATGAGCCTACTAGTGCACTCGATCCGGAAATGGTCGGAGAAGTGCTTGATGTCATGAAGCAGCTCGCTAAGGATGGAATGACGATGATAGTTGTTACGCATGAGATGGGGTTCGCACGTGAAGTGGGCAGCCGTCTCGTCTTCATGGATGGTGGCAAAATTATCGAGCAGGGGAATCCGACAGAAGTATTCTCGAATCCCCAGCAAGCTAGAACGAAAGAGTTTCTGGGCAAGGTTCTTTAGCCTGACCGCCTGAAAATCCTTATTTTCTATAAGCGACAGGAGCGCCGTGATAAATCGCGGTTCCAACCGGCTCTCCTTCGCATATTGCTTTCATGGAACCCGCCTGATCGAAGTTGAAGACGAATACTGGCAGCTTATAATCTCTCGCCAATATAAAGGCGGATTGATCCATAACGGTCAGATTTTGATTTAATACTTCATCGTATGGCAAGGTGGCGTAAGCCCTTGCAGACGGATTTGTCCGCGGGTCACTATCCAATACCCCATTAACCCCTTGCTTAGCTACCAGAATAGCGTCACAACTCACCTCCAAAGCGCGCTGCACCGATGGATAATCCGTAGTGACATAGGGTTGACCATTACCTCCAGCAAAAATAACGATATACCCTTTCTCTAAGTGGTGGATAGCTCGTAATCGAATGTAGGGCTCCGCAACGGAGTTCACAGGGAAAGATGACATTACTCGGACTTCTTTGCCGGTTTTATGCTTCAGAACACCTCTTAGCATTAAGCTGTTAATGACCGTGGCCAATGTCCCGATATTATCCGCTTCAACACGCTCAATGCCCCAATGTTCAGCCATATTGCCTCTGAAAATATTCCCGCCGCCGATAACGATAGAAACCTCTATTCCCATTTCAACTACAGCCAAAATTTCCTTCGCAATATGCTCCAACCGATCTGGATCGAATCCAAACTCGTTACCTCCGGCAACAGCTCCACCGCTAAGCTTGATCAAAATGCGTTTGTACTTGGACATGGATAGCACCTCCACAATGAATGAGATCACTTGGACTTTAAACCTTGGGCAAAAAAAAGAACTAAAGCACAGGGCCTTAGTTCTTATAAACGAAATCATATGAAATAGGAAAGAGCAGCTTAGACGACCTGAACGACTCAAGAATTGGATTCATGACATCGGCTCCTTCCTAAATTAACCATTTAGAGTAGCATAGCAGATGAGGAACAGCTTTTCAATTATTATTTTAAGTCAGAATGTATGCTTTTTTTGAACTCATCACGGATCGCTTTCAATACGTCTGGGTTGGCAATCGCATCATAAGCTGTATGGGCCAATACCTTAGCGCCAAGCAGCATTCCATCAAAAGCTCGGTCCTTCATCGCCAGGTCGCGGAATTCTTTGGTATGAAGCAGGTGGACCTCATCAACAACCTTGATATAAGGATGGATAGTAGGACAATGTCTCGATACGTTTCCGAGATCGACAGAGCCGTGATCCTTACCGTACTGGATTTCTTCCTCTTTAACGCCCATTGCTATTAAGTTGTTGGTAAACAGGTCGGATAACGTCTGATTGGTAATCAGCTCGTCATAGGAGAACTCGTAATTCGAGGTTTTAAGTGCGCATCCCGTTTGGATAGCTGCCCCTTCGGCACAACGCAGCACTTTTTGCACCACTTCATCGGTGTAAGGACGGTTGGACGACCGTACATAAAATTGTGCCGATGCATAGTCCGGGATAATATTAGCTGCTTTCCCGCCCTCAGGAATAATTCCATGGATGCGAACATGGCTCTGCAGCTGCTGTCTTAATGCATTGATGGATTGAAAAAGAAGCAGGACGGCATCCAAAGCATTGACACCTTCATAAGGACTTGCCGCGGCATGAGCTGCTTTGCCGAAATATTCGAACTGAATGGCATCCATGGCCAGCGATTCTCCGGACTTTTCATATGTATAATAAGGATGTGCCATCAGCGCAAAATCGACGTCATCGAATAAGCCTTCTGCCGACATGGGTACCTTGGCTCCTTTAGTTTCTTCAGCCGGCGTACCGTAAACGCGAATCGTACCGCCCAGCTCGTCGATTACTGATTTTAACCCAATTGCCGCAGCGATACCCATGGTTCCTATGATATGATGACCACAGGCATGTCCAAGGTCGGCTAGTGCATCATATTCGCATAGAAAAGCGACGATAGGGCCCGGCTTTCCGCTCGAGTATGTACCCATAAATGCAGTCGGCAAATCCAAAACTGGATTTTGAATCTCAAACCCGTGAACCCTTAGCTCATCCATCAGTCGGCGAGAGGCCAGCCATTCTTCGTGCCCTAGCTCAGGGTTTTCACCGATAAACCGGGAGATTTGGATGAAGCTATCTGCATGTTGATCGATGGTTGCTGCGATTGTTGTTTTCATGATTTCTCATACTCCTTTGGTGTGCCATCAGAATATTATCATTATATACAAAAAGACCTCCTCTGCCCAATAAGGATAGGGGAGGAGATCTTCATTATTATGCTAAATAAATTTTATTGAACTGTTCTCCGTTTGGGGTCAAGTAAAATTTGATCTTCCAATGACCGTTTGATTTTACTCATGGCATCTACTTCCAATTGATGGTTCTGAGGAAAACGTACACCGGTTAAAGCTAAAGCCTCATTTAACGTTAATTCAACTGAAATGGTTTGTTTTCCCTGCTGGTTTTGAGCTTCATAAGCCATATTGTATCGCTCCTTTACATGATCGTTATGCTGTATCAAGATAGGGGATTCCAGCTGCAATGAGAGTGCCATGTCAGCAAAAAAACCTTGATTTTGCTTGATTTCAATATAACACATCATGTAATGTTTATCAAGGGCGACTTCTAAAAAGAGGCACTGTTTTTACGAGTGCTTGTCCTGTGATATTTCATCCTTCTTTGCTGTAAAGTGACAACTAAATAATCAATTTGCTGACTTAATTCGACCACCCGGGGATCTACCAAGCTTCCGGTTTTTTCCACCAACTGATATAATCGGCTTTGCATTTGCTCCATATTTCGCTTCAGCAATACATCGTCCATTTTTTCCTATATCCCCATTCGATAACATTTTTTTCCTCACATCGAGCTATTATAATATGAACTGCATGTAAAATATGTAAAACGCTGTCGAGCGTTATGTTAAAGTTTGATTACAAAAAACATACAAAATACGGAAATGGAAATACTAAATTCTACATGCAGAGGGGGTGAATGATCGATGGATAATGCTAAAGCAAATACTAAAAATAACCCAAACTTTAAAGAAAATAAATTTACAGAGGATGAAGCTGTCGTCCACGCAGAGAATGCTGCTGATGTTCCTCCGAGCTTAAATGAAATACCTAAGCAAACGAACCCGCAGTAAAAAAATGCAAAGAAAAACCGCCGCAGCCTCAATGAGGTTACGGCGGTTTTGGTTTGTGAGGATGAGAGTTGGCATAATCAAGAGTATAGCAGGGATATTTGGAATTAGATTGCACTAATAAATTCATACTGTCCCGATAAAAGACGAACGACAGAATAACCTGCTTCATGAAACAGGAACTCGATATCCTTACAGTCTTCTATAAGAATACCACTTTCCTTAATAGAGGCCCCCTTTACAGAGGGGATATACACATCCGCGTCGCAATTTACGGGAATGGTTATTTTTAAAGTGAGTTGAGTCCATTCATTCATAACTAGTTCCCGCGCCCATTCGACACGAATTTTTCCAACTGGGAGTAGATGTTCTGCTTTAGCTCTATCCAAGTTAAAAGGCAAAAACGGTTTAATCGATATTTGATAGGAATCGGTCGAGGCTTCATACTGGTAATGAATTCCTGATAACCCTTGATAGAGCCACTCTTCCAAATGTCCCAGCATAAAATGGTTTTGTGATTTGCCAACCGTTGGGCCGTCCCACGCTTCTGTTAAGGACGTTGCCCCATGTGCTATCTGATAACCATAGCTTGGGTGATCGGTTGTTCGCGTCATTTCGTATATCACGTCTGACCGACCATTCATAGCTAATGCGTGCAGAACATACCGGTGGCCTACATCACCTGCAGTCGTATGATAACCGTGTAGACGGATGTCCTCAATTAAATGAGAAAGAACATTTTCTTTGTGATGGTCATCGACGAGCCCCAATACTAGCGGCAATGCGTTGGACGCTTGACTCCCTGTTGCGTAGTTGGATGTTTCAGGGTGGAAGAAGGCATCATTGAACGCTGTTTTAATTTTCTCCCGTAACGCCGCGTATTGTTCGGAATCTGTATGATAATTTAATAAGCCCGCCATTTGTGCAAAAATATCAACCATGTGATAATAAATCGCTGTTTCCGTATGAGAGACAGGCGTGTTCTTAGCAAAACCGGGATCACCCACGCCAACATCGTACCAATCTCCAAGGCCACCTTGAACGATAAAAGAATCCGAGCCTTGAGTCACGTAATCGATATAGGCTTTCATTCCAGGATAATGCTCCTTCATGGTTCGAGTGTTCCCATATAGGCGGTAAAGATTCCAAGCTGTAAGTACATAGGCAGCTCCCCAGGATACGGAATCGCGAAAGCAGTGCCATTGCTCGGAAAATACGACATATTCCGGTGCTGTTGTCGGTACCATGCCGTTAGAGAGCTGAGCGTCACGGATGTCTTCCATTGATTTGACCAACAAGGATTCAATCTGATAATTATACGCTACGGATGGACCCATCAGATGAATTTGCTCGAGCCAACCAAGCTTTTCACGGTGAGGGCAATCGGTGAAAATACTTTTCATATTGCTTAAAATGGACCAATTAATCAATTCATGAGTTCGGTTAAGCAGCATGTCCGAGCATTCGAAGCTTCCGGTAACCGGCGTATCTGGATAAATCATTTGGCCTTCGAATCGGAGCAACCTTGCGCTATCGGTTGGTTTTCGTTCTCCCGCTAGAGCGGACGGGATTGCACCTTCGATCTGTACATAACGGAAACCGGTATAGGTGAAGCGGGGCTTCCACACTTCCTCACCAGAACCTTCGAGGGTATAGTGCAGCTTGGTAGGGGAACCGGTCCACTTCTGATTGACGGTTCCATCTTCTTTCAACAATTCTGCAGGGGTCAAAGTAACTCTGGTTCCTGCAGGACCTTGCACGGACAGTTCGACCCAGCCGGAGAAGTTTTGTCCGAGATCGGCAACGTACAAGCCTGGAGAAGGCTGACTGAAGCTTACTGGCTGGAAGTTCTTCATCACCTTCAATGGAGATGTCCCTTGCGATTTCAGCTTTCCCGCAGGAGCCTCTACAAGTGCTGCATTCTTCCATGTAGCATGTCCCTGAAACCCAGACTGATCCCAACCCCTCTGCATCAGGCGGGCATCGAAGTCCTCGCCACCATATATACATGAAAAGGTGATAGGCCCAGAGGAGGTCCGCCATCCCGGGTGGCTAGGAACCGTTAAGGTAGTGCCGTCCGCATAGGTGATTTCAAGCTGAACCAAGCATTTGGGATCGCCAAACGAGCCTTTGTATTTGCGATATCTGCCTCCCGTCACATTGTAAAAGCCATTGCCAAGCATAACTCCTACTGCATTGGAGCCCTCGTGAACATCGTCAGTCACATCATATACGCAATATAGGCAGGTCTTATGATAATTTGTCCAGCCAGGCTCCAATACGTTGTCGCTAATCTTGCTTCCGTTCAAACGGAGTTCGAAATGTCCTAGGCCGCACACATAAGCACGTGCTCTTGCAACAGGCCTATCGAGGGTAAATTCATGTCTGAACAAGGGGAGTGAAGCAGGAGCGTCATGCTCCTGATCAGACTCACCGATCCAGCTTGCAGACCAATCATGCGTTTCCATAAGACCCATTTCCCACCAAGACACCGGACTTTCGATCATTTTATTGTTCTGATCCCACACCTGCACTTTCCAATAATAACGCTGGCGAGATAACAGCTGTGTACCTTTGTACTCAATATGAATGTTTTTTCGGCTCTCTATTTTTCCGCTATCCCATATGTCGCTAGATTCACCATGTATGCCCTCCACAGAAGTGGACACAAGGATACGGTATGCGGTTTGAAGCTGAGCACGAATTGGCTCATTCTTATAGCTCCAGCTGAAGGAGGGAGTAACTGCATCGATTCCGATCGGGCAAATTTTGCTTTCTACCAACATCTCACCAAACTGCATCGTTATCAAGTCTCCTTAATGGAAAAAGTTGTCATTCGTTAAAAATAGGATGCGATGCAGCGACCGTAATCGAGCGGAACTCCTTGCCATAATTACGGGTTGGATCTCCTTCTTTAAACAGCCTGCAAGAGCAGTAGAAGTGATACAATACCCCGTTATACGTTATAACGGATGGCTTGTGGGCGAAGATAGAGTCAATGCTTCCTTGCTCACCTACGGTGATGATCGGCTCTGGATATTTGTCCCAATGGATGAGATCCTGGGATAAGGCAATGCCTTCTTGAGCTTGCTTGTAATTGTAGCCAAAGTAATACATCGCCCACTGATTACCGTGAAGCAGAACGCATGGATCACTGACAAAACCGGAGTCCCAACGGTCCGCAGAGACGTGCAGGACAGGATTATGCTCATATCTGTTCCACTGCTTTAGGTCGGAGGAGAAGGCTACTCCTGTTTGCTCGATCCATCTGCCTTTGTTTTTGTTTTTAGCATTATAAAATAAATAGAATTTGTTTTCGTGCTCAACAAGGCATTCTTTATACAGGCCACCTTTCTCCCAATCTGCGCCTTCCTCAGGAGTGAGGATCGGGTCCGGACATCTATGCCAGGTCAACAGGTCCTCATCATCAGTCCAGGCAATGCCGATTTTGGCGGAGCCTTCCTCATAGCCTGTCTCAGGATAGGCGTGATAGACTAGCCAATATTTATCGTTCCATTTTTTGAGCACAGGCGGGGCTTCGATTCGGTTCTCCTTCATTATCCAAGTGCCGGCAATATTGACTGAGTCCCATCCGGAACCTTCATTTCTACGTAAAATGACGCTAAGATGCTCCCAATTCAGCAGATCTTCACTTGTCGCCAAAGCCGTTTGATAGCCGGTTCCGTCGAAACCGACATACATCATGTAAAACTTCTCATTATGCTGAAATACAAAGGGACAATCGACGGCATTTTCGTCAAAATGGCCAGGAATACCTGATCCTACCAGGACCGGTTTGCCGTATTTGTAAGGAGTTAAATAGGCTTGAATATCCATAAGAACACACCTTTTTTAGTTTTTTAACTGCTGATCCTATTTGTACGTGACCTCTATCTGAAGAGTACTACAGGTGATTAGCTCGCCAAGAGGGTTATAGTATCTGATCTATAGGTTGATTGGACTTTTCGGTTAATCATCTCCAAGTTAATGGTTTGAATCCCCCATTTGCGGAACGTTCAATTGAGCTTATAGTAGGAGAAAAGGATTTATAGCAAGTATTTCTATAACCCCGACAAGGAGCTGAAGCCGTTGAAAAATAATATTCCAACCGGAGTCTGGCCGACGATGATTACTCCGTTCACGAATTCCAATGAGGTGGATTATATAGCATTGGAACAGCTGATTGAGTGGTACATTAACCAAGGCGTTCATGGTTTATTCGCGGTATGTCAATCAAGCGAAATGTTTTACCTTTCCCTTGAGGAAAGGGTGCGAATCGCACGGTTCGTTAAGGAAAAGTCTGATGGTCGAGTGCCGGTTATTGCTTCGGGGCATATATCGGATGGATTTGATGATCAGGTGGATGAACTGCAGCGGATGGCGGACACGGGAGTCGATGCGGTCGTGCTGGTTAGCAACAGGCTGGCGTCTTCAGAGGAATCGGACGAAGTCTGGAGTCATCGCACCCAGCAGCTGCTTGATCGGATACCGGATGTGTCGTTCGGCATATATGAATGTCCTTACCCTTACAAAAGATTGCTGACCCCGACCATGCTCGAATGGTGCGCAGATTCGGGGCGTTTCTTGTTTCTTAAGGATACCTCCTGCGATATAAACAGTATTGCTGACAAATTGGATGCAGTAAGGGGGAGTCAGTTGCAAATATTTAACGCCAACTCAGCTACTCTGCTGGAATCCTTGAAGCTGGGAGCGGCTGGGTTTAGCGGTGTAATGGCTAATTTCCACCCTGATTTATATGTGCGACTAACGGAGCTATGGAGTGTTGAACCGGATGCTGCGGAGACGATTCAGTCATTTGCAGGAGCTGCCTCCTTAGTGGAGCTGCAGATGTATCCAATTAATGCGAAGTATCACTTACAGCAAAGAGGACTCCCGATCACATTACATTGTCGTTCCAAAGACGCCAGTGCGTTTAGAGAAAATCACCGACGAGAAGTGGAACAACTGGATTCATTATATAAATTAGTAAAGGGAGGGTTTCTTAATGCCGTTTCAAGCAAATGATAGAATTGTATTTATAGGTGACAGTATTACGGACAAGGGAAGGAAAAAAGACCCCTTAAAGCTGGGGTCAGGCTACGTGCGGATGCTGCATGATTCCCTATTGGCTCTATACCCTGAGCTTTCCTTGAAGGTAATCAATGAAGGCGTATCTGGAAATCGTGTGATCGATTTGGCCAGACGGTGGACGCTAGATGTCATGGATCACCGGCCGCAATGGATTTCGATTTCGATTGGAATCAACGATGTGTGGAGACAGTTGGATTCGCCGGATGGTGAACAGGTTTACCCTGATCGATTCGAATCGGTATACCGAGGTTTGTTAGATCAGACCCAATCGCTTCCTAATTGCCGTCTTGTTCTTATGCAGCCAACCATAATAAAGGAATATCCGGATACGACAGGAAATTTGCTGTTAAAGCCATATGTGGAAATCGTCGATCGGTTAGCTGAAGAATTTCAAGCCGTCCTCGTACCGACGCATCAAGCGTTCCTTCATTTTTTACAATGTAATACCGGACTGGATTTAACAACAGACGGAGTTCATATGAACAGTCTCGGGGATACGCTAATGGCGTCAACGTGGCTTGAAGCGGTGCGAAGTTCTAAGAAATAGGCCATGTAAAAGTAAATTGTTGATATACACCTACAAACCGGGAGCTAATGTTAGTTCCCGGTTTTCTAATGCTTACCTTCGAAAAGATCACGAATTCCATTTATCCAATGCTAAAAAAGAGTCTGGTCATTAATAAAGGGTCAGAAAATACATGAATGGTGCAAGCCGTCGCCTATAAATAGGATGAATTCGCCCTATAATGGGTCATTGTCATTCCTGTAAACTTTAAATCAAGTTACTTTATCAAAAGAGTCCTCGGAGCTTCTGAGTGAATTGCCGAGAATCTGACCATGGGGGGTAAGAGGATGAGAGTTAGCGATTTAAAGACGGAATACATCGAAAATCCGTTAGGTCTCGATACGTCCGAGCCGAGATTAAGCTGGATTATTGAATCTGAAATATACGGTCAGTTCCAGACGGCCTATCAAGTGATAGTTGCTAGTTGTCCACAATTGTTGCATGACAATAAAAGCGATGTTTGGGACAGCGGTAAGGTGCTATCCGACCAATCTTTGAACGTGGTTTACAAAGGGAAATTGCTCGAATCAAGACAGGTTTATTACTGGAAAGTCAGAGTTTGGGATAAACACGATAACTCTTCTCCATGGAGCAGCATTGCACGATGGTCTATGGGTATGCTTAACGGCAATGAATGGCAGGCTAGCTGGATTGGACGAACTAAGCCTGAAACGGCTGATCTTCTGCCGTCTCCGTATTTCAGGAAAACATTGCGCGTGGAAAAGCCAGTCAAGCAAGCCCTGTTATACGCAAGCGCCTTAGGATTGTATGAACTATATGTGAATGGCGAAAGAGTCAGTGATGATTATTTTGCACCGGGGTGGACTGATTATAACATTAGAGTACAGTATCAAACCTACGATGTGACTGCTCATCTTCTCACAGGGGAGGCTACATTGGGAGCCATTGTAGGAACGGGTTGGTATTGTGGTTATGTAGGAATGTTCGGCCCGAACCGTTACGGAGATAACCCTCATGTACTCATCGAGCTGCAAATTGAATATGAGGATGGGACTACTCAGGTGGTGGTAACGGATGAATCTTGGAAGACGTTGTCAGGGCCCATTCTCTATTCAGATTTGCTCAAAGGTGAAACGTATGATGCCCGTTTGGAGCCTACAGGATGGAAGCTTCCCGGATTCGACGATTCATCTTGGGATGCTCCGGTTGTACTTAGCTCTTATGACGGAGTGATGACCGCACAGGTGGACCCGCCCGTACAAGTAATGAAGGAATTGCTTCCGGTTAGCATGAAAAAAACGGACCGAGGCACCTACATGTTTGACATGGGGCAGAATATGGTCGGTTGGGTTCGACTTCAGATCGAAAGTAGTCAATCTGGTCAAGAGATAACCGTTGCTTGTGCAGAAATGCTAAATAGCGATAATACTTTGTACAGTATAAATCTTCGGGAAGCGGTACAGCAGGAGAAATATATCCTAGATGGGCAAAAGGAAGTAATGCTGGAGCCGCACTTTACTTTTCATGGGTTCCGTTATGTTGAAGTGACGGGGCTAATTCATGCACCAACATTGAATTCGGTTATCGGAAGGGTCATTCATTCGGCAACGCCGCAAACAGGCTGGATAGAAACCTCGAATGTGATGCTCAATAAGCTGCTGAGTAATATCGAGTGGGGGCAACGCGGTAACTTTATTAGCGTTCCGACCGATTGCCCGCAGCGTGATGAGAGGCTGGGATGGACGGGGGATGCGCAGATTTTTGCCCGGACGGCTAGTTATAACATGGATGTAGCACGATTTTTCAATAAATATATGACGGATGTTATCGATGCGCAGCAGCCTTCAGGAGCTTTTCCAGATGTAGCGCCGGACTCAGGCTGGGAGCATTTTAAGCACAACCATAAAGAGCTTAACTGGCATGCGCCGGATAACGGCGGCTGGGGAGATGCTGGCGTTATTATTCCTTGGACCGTCTACCAAGTGTATGGCGATCTGAGAATATTGGAGAATAGCTATCCGGCTATGGTCAAATGGGTGGAATATTTAAAAGAAAACAGCAGCGGTCTAATCCGACCTGGCTACTCGAACTATGGAGACTGGCTCTCCATCAATGCTGAAACACCGAAGGATGTTCTGGATACCGCTTATTTTGCTTACAGTACCGTATTGCTTTCCAAAGCAGCCAAAGCACTTGGAAAGGATGAGGACGCGCGTAAATATACAGAGCTGTTCGAGGCGATTAAACAAGCTTTCGGTACTGCGTTCGTGGATGTTGATGGTCGCATCAAAGGGGATACGCAGACGGTTTACGTGCTTGCGTTGAAAATGAACTTGCTGACAGAGACCCAGCGTACACTTGCCATAAAATATTTGGTGGATAACATTCAGGAGCATGGCAATCACTTGACGACCGGGTTTCTTGGAGTAGGATATTTGCTTCCTGCGCTAACCGAGATGGGGAGAGAAGATGTTGCCTATTCCTTGTTAATTCAGGATACGTTCCCTTCTTGGTTGTATTCAGTCAAGCACGGAGCGACAACGATTTGGGAACGGTGGGATGCCTGGACGGAAACGGATGGCTTCCAAAATCCAGGCATGAACTCCTTCAATCATTATTCATTAGGTTCTGTCGGAGAGTGGATGTACCAGACAATCCTTGGTATCAATACCGTGGAAGATCAGCCGGGATATAAGCACATAGTGATACATCCCCGTCCGGGAGGCGGGCTGCATTTTGCAAAAGGAGAATTCAAGTCCGTGTACGGTACTATCAACGTGGAATGGAAGCACGAGAAGTCCTATTTCATTATGAAGGTTCGCATTCCTGTGAACACAACAGCTACTATCCATGTTCCAGGTAGGGTTGTGAATGACGATCAACAAGATAGCCAACCGGCTCTTCGTCTTATGAGCTCAGAACAAAATCAGACGGTATACGAAGCAGGCTCTGGGAGCTACACTTTCATATCCAAATTGGCGAAAAGCAGCACAGGCTCAGGAATGGAACCTGGCTTGAGCTTGTCGTATGAAAAGAGTTCTTAATTAAATGCAAGGAGGAAAAACACGTGGCTTTTGAAGTTGAACAAACTACAGGCAATAGCGAATGGTTCACTCATGACCGTTTCGGCTTATTTATCCATTGGGGTTTATATTCATTGGGGGCGAGACATGAATGGCTGCAATCAAGGGAAAGAATGAGTTCGGAAAAATACAGTAAATACTTTAAACGGTTTGATCCGGATTTGTACGATCCTGACCTGTGGGCCAAGCTAGCATCTGATGCTGGGATGAAATATTTCGTTGTAACGACCAAGCATCATGAAGGATTCTGCTTATGGGATAGCAAGCTTACGGATTATAAAGCGACGAACACTCCGGCGGGACGCGATGTGCTTAGGCCAATGGTCGATGCATTCCGCCAGCGCGATATGAAGGTCGGCTTCTATCATTCTTTGATAGACTGGCATCATTCACACTATACCGTTGATCCTAAGCATCCGCTCCGTTTTGATCCGAAATTTATTGCAGAGAGCACAGGACGTGATTTCTCCATTTACCGGGATTACTTGTTTGGACAAACGAAGGAACTACTAACAGAATTCGGCAAAGTGGATTTGATGTTCTATGACTTTTCTTTCCCGGAAGAAAACGGATTGGCTGGCAAAGGCAAAGCTGACTGGGGCAGTGAAGAGCTGGTTCGGATGATTCGAGAACTGCAGCCGCAGATTATGCTGAACGATCGTCTTCAAATTGGAGGCGACATTACGACACCGGAGCAATACATACCGACAAAGTGGGTTCAAGTCGGAGGCAAACGGGTTGTTTGGGAGACGTGCCATACGTTCAGCGGTTCGTGGGGATATCACCGTGAAGAGGAAACGTGGAAGAGCGTTGATGTCTTGGTCAAAATGTTGATTGATGTAGTGAGCAAAGGGGGGAACCTGCTGCTTAACGTAGGCCCAACCGGACGAGGTGAGTTTGATGAACGCGCCATAGACCGATTGAAGGGAATCGGGGAATGGATGAAGCGGCACAGCAAATCGATCTATGGCTGCACGCAAGCTCCGGATACATTCGAATGTCCCCAGGATTGTCGTTTGACCTACAACCCGCAAACGAACCGGATGTACCTGCATGTGTACAGCTGGCCATTTAAAAATATACATCTACGCGGCTTCGCGGGTCGAGTTGAATATGCTCAGCTGCTGAATGACGCTTCGGAAATCCGATTTAAAGAAGGCTTCGTTCAAAGCGGCATTGAAGAAGGGGCTTTCCGAGAAGGAAGAGATGAAAGCACGCTCACTTTATCGCTTCCCGTTAAACAGCCTAACGAAGCTGTGCCAGTGATTGAATTGTTCTTGAAATAAGGCTAATTGGCCGTATTGGAGGGATTGGAGGTAAACACTATGATGAAAACTGTCATTCTAGGATACGAACGTAATTCCGCACCGCGTGTAGAATATGGGATACGGCTGTTGAAAGAAGCATTGCAGCAAAACGGATATGAAGTACGGCAAGAAGAAATGAACTGGAATTGGGACCAGTATCGTTTGATTGAGGGGACAAAGATTTACGTAGGGAACCGCTCTGAGTCGGGTTTTCTTCAACAGCTGGAAGAACGGGATGTGCTGCTGTATCACACGCAAGCTCCTGAAAGAGAAGGCTTCTACTTGTCATCCTGCCCTGGAAGTCTTGTGACGGTTGCTGGTGGTAATGATTCTGGGGTGCTGTATGGCTGCTTGGAGCTTGCACGACGTATTCGGCAAGCAGGTAAAGTACCGCAAGATATCGCTTATGGCGATTCTCCAAGCTTCTCTCTCCGGGGACCGGCTATCGGATTGCAGAAAACGACGGTCGAGCCGCCACGGCAAACCTATGAATACCCGATAACTCCAGATAGATTTCCCTGGTTCTACGACCGGGCTTTATGGCTCGATTTTCTGAATATGCTACTGGAGCAGCGATGTAATATTGTTTATTTGTGGAGCGGCCACCCATTCTCGTCGCTGGTCAAACTGGATGATTATCCAGAAGCGTTAGAGGTAACAGAGGAAGAGTTCGCGCGAAATGTAGATACCTTTCTTTGGTTGGCGGAGGAAGCAGATCGCAGAGGCATTTGGCTTGTTCTGAAATTTTATAATATCCATATTCCGCTGCCTTTTGCGGAAAAGCACGGGTTAAAGCTTCATCAGCCTAAGCCGCTGCCTATAACGAGTGATTATTATAAGAAATCAATTGCCGCTTTTGTTAAGTCGTTTCCAAATGTAGGGATGATGGTGTGCCTAGGGGAAGCTCTACAAGGACAAATATATGGTGTGGAATGGTTTACAGAGACGATCCTGGCGGGTCTGCTAGAGGGATTAAAAGACTCCAACGTAAAGGAAAAGCCGCCGATCATTTTACGATCCCATGCGATCGAACCGCAAAAGGTTATTGAAGCGGCACTGCCATTGTATCCGAATTTATATACGGAGGCCAAGTACAATGGGGAATCCTTGACCACGTATACTCCGAGAGGGAAGTGGCAAGAGATTCATAATCGACTTGGCTCTCTTCAAACGATTCATATTGTGAACGTGCACATATTAGCGAATCTCGAGCCTTTCCGTTATGCAGCGCCTTCCTTCATTCAAAAGTGTATGCAAGCGGCAAAGTATAGGTTGAAGTCGAACGGACTTCATTTGTATCCGTTATTTTTCTGGGATTGGCCTTATTCGCCGGATGCTCCAGAGAAAGGACAGCCGCGTCTGAGGCAAATCGACCGCGATTGGATTTGGTTCGCAGCGTGGTTCCGCTATGCATGGAACCCGGATCGCGATCCTGAAGCTGAAAGGCATTACTGGGCTGAGCTGCTAGGGGAGCGGTACGGCAGCAGGGAAGCGGGCGAAGCGGTCCTGGATGCGTACGAGTCATCGGGCGAATGTGCGCCGAAGCTGCTGCGGCGGTTCGGTATCACCGAGGGCAACCGCCAAACGATGAGCCTTGGGATGACGATGAGCCAGCTTACGAATCCGGAAAGGCATATGCCATGGCCGGATTTGTGGGAGTCCCAGTCGCCGCAAGGCGAAAGGCTGGAGGATTACATCGGTAAGGAGCTTCAGGGTGTACCGCATGTTGGAGAGACACCGCCAGATATTATTGCAGATGCAGAACGTCATGCGGAAGATGCTCTGCAGGCAATAGAGCGGGCTCGAGATTTGGTTACACGTAACGAAAGCGAGTTTGAACGACTGCGGTGTGATATGGAAGCAATTCATCATATGGTGGGCGTTTATGCTAATAAAGTGCGTGCTGCTATGAGAATTTTAACCTATAAACATCTCGTTAAAGGGGATTATTTTCAACGGCTGGATTTATTGGACGAAGCGGCCTCTTTACTTGAGAAAAGCTTGGAAAGTTATCGGAAGCTAACGAATTTGACCGAGAAGACTTACTTGTTCGCAAACAGCATGCAAACTCCACAGAGAAAAGTTCCGATCCGTAACGGACTCGAGTTCAAGCATTGGAAAGATTGTTTGCCAATTTATGAACAGGAGCTAGAGCGTTTCAAGTTTCATTTGGAGGAATTAAAATCGGGCACGACACCGGAAGCAGTGAGGAATATGAAACAGCCTATAGCCCCTTGCAAGGAAGCTCCATTCACGCTTCACTCCGAGAATGTAGAAATGTTTCGGGTGGAGAAGGGTGCGGAGGTGTTCACCGACGGAGATATTCATATCGTTGGCTGCGCGGAGGAGCTGAACGGTTTGACGGGAGTCCGGTTCAGTCAAATGGAAGCGGGCTTGCGAGGAGTGACGGTAGATATCGAGCTGCATCAGCCATCTAAAGTGCTGATTGGATATTTCAACTCGAAGGATCAACAATGGCTGCAAGCGCCAAGTCTTGAAGAGAATACGCACGCGGACGATATGGGAGGCTATGCGCCGTTATTAAGAAAAGGGCTACGACTGTATGCTTACCCTTCCGTAAATGTCCACGCTTTTCAATTCAAAGCGGGCAGGCATACACTTGATTTCGGAAAAGGAGCTTACTTGATTCTAGCTGTTGTTCCGGCTGATCAAGAAATCCAGCAGCGGGATGTTGAACATAAGAATGATGGTGTGGATACTTTGGATTGGTTGTACGAATAAGGAATGTAAGGGAGCGGGCGAGTCGTCCGGTGGTATTCGTACCGGGATGGCTTTCCGGCTCTCTTTTTCATTGGGAAGAAGTGCTTTGAAAAGCATAGCTCAAGATTGACGAGAAACCCATAAAACTTGAAATATTGCTAGTATAGTCCAGTGGGGTATGCCTCTCCAGCCGCTGTTGTTCTTGGGAAATTTTTAATTTATTCGCTTTACTGCGGGGATTTCCCAAGAACAAAGGCGGACGCTTTCGCTCCTCCGAGGCATACCCCACCTACCCATATAGCAAATTTCACGTAGAAACAGGTTTCTCGACAGTCTAAGAACTATGCTCTGCTAAGCTTAGTTAATGCTTACGAAAAAGAGCTTAGCTCCGCAAAGCTCAGCTAATGCTTACGAAGTGAGCTTTGCTCCGCAAAGCTCTTAGGAGGGAAATCATGAACGAAGCTAGTTCCATACTTTGGTATAAGCAGGAAGCGGCCAATTGGTTCGAGGCACTCCCAATCGGGAACGGCCGGTTCGGCGGCATGGTGTACGGTGGGGCGGGGCGTGAACGAATTGCATTGAACGAGGATACACTCTGGTCGGGAGAACCGAAGGATACGAATCGTTATGATGCTCAGCGTTATTTAAGCTCTGTGAGGGAAATGATTTTTGCCAAGCGGTATGAAGAGGCGGAAGAGACCATTGAGCAGCACATGGAGGGGCAGGAGATTGCATCGTATTTACCGCTAGCCGAATTGGAGCTGATATTTGATGATCAGAGTGATATATCAGAATATCGGCGTGAATTGGATCTGGATAATGGAGTTGTACGAGTGCAGTATCTGAGCAAGGGAGCACGCTGTACAAGAGAAATTTTCATATCGGCGGTCGATCAAGTTATGGCGATTCGCCTGCATAGCGATAATAAAACCTCCTTTACTGCGGTTTTGAACAGTCCGCTGCAATATTCCGTTAGTAAAACGGATTCCAACAGGATCAAGCTGTCAGGGCGCTGCCCATACCATGTACTGCCGAATACGGTCAAGTCAACCGACCCGGTAACATATGTTGAAGGCAGAGGGATCAGCTTTGAGCTGCAGCTTCAAGCTGCCATAGAGAAGGGCAGGGTTGAAGTGAGTGGAGGTCGGATTCGCGTTAGCGGCTCGGGAACGATTGTGCTGCTGCTGTCAGCAGCGACAAGCTACAAGGGCTACGATCACGACCCAGCAGTAAGGGGGAACGATCCGTCACGCTTATGCGAAGCATGGCTTGCCCAGGCTGAAAGGCTAGGGTATGACCGCTTAAAGGAGCGGCATTTGCATGATTACAGGGCACTCTTCGGGAGAACGTTACTAGAGCTAGGAGGTAGCGAGGATAAGAATCGGATCCCAACGGACGAACGTATCCTGAGAGTAAAGGACGGAGAGGATGATCCAGGTCTTGCGGCACTCTTATTCCAGTTCGGTAAATATTTGCTTATGTCCAGCTCACGACCCGGCACTCAGCCTGCGAATTTGCAGGGCATCTGGAACGATAAGACGCAGCCGCCTTGGTGCAGCAGCTGGACGGCGAACATCAACGTGCAGATGAATTATTGGCCCGCAGAAGTGAGCAATTTGGCGGAATGCCATCAACCTCTATTCGATTTGATCGAAGGACTGAGGATTACAGGCCGCAAGGTGGCTAGCATCCATTACGGATGCAGGGGGTGGACTGCTCATCATAACATTGATGTGTGGCGTACGGCAACACCGGTCGACGGCTCTCCCAGTTGGGCATTTTGGCCAATGGCAGGAGCTTGGTTATGCCAGCATTTGTGGGAGCATTACGCTTACAGTCAAGACACAGAATTCCTCCGGCAGGCGTACCCTGCGATGAAAGAAGCGGCGCTTTTTTGTCTGGATTGGCTAGTTGAAGCTCCGGATGGCTTATTGGTCACTTGTCCGTCTACCTCTCCGGAGAACGTGTTTGTGACGGAGGATGGACAGCAGAGCAGCGTCACGTATGCAGCAACGATGGATATGGCTCTTATTCGTAACTTGTTCGGTCACTGTATGGAAGCGAGCCGCTTATTGCAGCGGGATCGGGCATTTCACGATCAATTGGAAGAGATTCTGAAGCGGCTGCCGCCATTTCGTATTGGAAAATACGGACAGCTTCAAGAGTGGAACGAAGATTACGAAGAGCTAGAGCCAGGGCATCGACATATTGCCCATCTGGTTGCTTTTCACCCACTGGATCTTATTACGCTTGACGAGCATCCCGAGCTTGCCGAGGCGTGCCGGGCTACGCTTGAACGTCGGCTTGACCACGGCGGCGCGCATACAGGATGGAGCTGCGCTTGGACGGTCAGCTTCTGGGCAAGGCTTGGCGAAGCTGGGAAGGCTTACCGCTTCCTAAATGATTTGCTATCAGGTTTACACCCCAATATGATGAATGCTCACCGGCATCCTAAGGTGAAAATGAATATTTTCCAAATCGACGGCAATTTTGCCGGCATGTCCGGCATCACTGAGATGCTGCTGCAAAGCCATGGCGGCAAGGTCCGCCTGCTTCCAGCATTGCCTCCGAAGTGGAGACAGGGCAGTGTAAAAGGGATACGTGCGCGAGGAGGCTTCGAAATTGATTTGGAATGGGTAGAGGGTCAGCTTATAAGAGCCTTGATCCGATCTACGGCGGGCAAGAAATGCCATTTAGTGGCGTCGCATCCGGTTCAAGTTCTATATGAAGGTAAAATCATCCATCCAGATTCGGAAGACTCGTTGCATATTACATTTGAAACTACGGCAGGAAGCTGTTATGAAGTTGTGCCGTTTCCAGGTGGGGAACGGAAAGTGCGAGATTAACTTAATGCCAGGAGGGCAATTAGCATGTATTTTGTGAATATAACAAAACAATTCATATTTGAAGATGATAGGCCATTCCTCAGCTGTCACGCATCCACATTGGAGCTGCTCCCCGGTGGGGAAGTCATTGCCGCTTGGTTTGGGGGAACGAAAGAGAAGGCAGGAGATGTAGCGATCTGGATCTCACATCGAAGAGATGGAGTATGGATGCCTCCGGTGAAGGTAGCGGATCAAGAGGACGTTCCTCATTGGAATCCGGTGCTTTATCGGAGGGAGGATGGTGTACTATTCCTGTTCTATAAAGTTGGAACCAGTATTGCAGAATGGGAAACGAGGGTAATTCGCTCACTGGATAACGGCATCACTTGGAGCATTTCCGTACCTTTGGTAGAAGGGGATAAAGGGGGAAGAGGCCCTGTTAAAAACAAGCCGATAGTATTACATGATGGGGGGATTGCAGCACCTGCATCCTTAGAGCCTGATTGGGACTGCTTCGTAGACCTCTCGGTTGATGGCGGTGAAACGTGGAGAAGAAGCGAAACGGTTCCGTTGGACCACATCAGCTTAAGGGGGAAAGGCATCATTCAGCCCACCTTATGGGAATCTTCACCGGGAAGTGTCCATATGTACACACGCAGCACGGAAGGGGCAATTTATCGAAGTGACTCGCAGGATGGCGGGAAAACGTGGTGCATGGCTTATCCAACCGAATTGCCTAACAACAATAGTGGTCTTGATTTGGTAAAGATGGATAATGGCATTCTTGCCCTTGTATATAATCCGGTTCGTACGGAAGTAGGAAAGAAGAAAGGACCGAGAACGCCATTGGTGATCCGCTTTTCCGTTGATAACGGTCTGACATGGGACAATGAGCTTTTGCTTGACGAGGGTGAAGGACAATACTCGTATCCCGCTATTATTGCGAGCGGGAATGACCTATTCGTTACTTATACATGGAGGCGGGAACGGATAGCTTTCTATCAATTAACGATGACGTATTAAGTTTAATCGCCCTATAGATTGAGCAGATAAGCACCACTCATCTATCAAGGAAATTTAATATACTAAATTATGGAATTGAGCTCCATTTGTTTATCATTACTCGTTAGGACGGAGGAGAGTCCATGCCAACAGGCAGCCTATGGGATGAGGAATTGCGGGCAGGGAAAAAGGCGCTTCGCACGCTCCCGGGTGCACTATTGCTAGGTTCCACCGGAGCAAGATTGTGGGCAGATTACTTGGAACCCAAGCCCGGTTTTTCAGGCAGGTTCGACTTTATCCATAAGGTCAACATTCCTTTGTTATTTACATTAACCAACAACCTGGTAGACAACTTTGAGCCCTGCCGCACCGAATGGTTTCCAAGTCATTTGCTAATGGAATATACAGGCAGCAAAATCGCTTTATCCGAAAGGAAATTTATTTCTTGGAACGATTGCGCAGTTTCCTGTCAAACTTGGACCAACCTGAGCGGGGAAGATCTCGTCTTAGCTCTTCAGACTTATGAAAATTCGTTTTCGGAGCGAAGCGGCAATAATTTATTTGGTGAGTTTCAAATTGAACATTACAGCTTCGATATCACAGGTGCGATCACAGTGAGCGATCCTGCATTGCTGGAAGAAGTGCGTTTGAAACCAGGGGAGTCAAAACAGATCATCATCTCCGCAGCATTTGGAATTAAAGGACAAGATGAGCCGGAAATGCTGAAGGAGCGTTCTGCGCGTTATGCAGAGTTAGGATTAACGATCGATCAAGTAGTAGAAAGTCAAAGAAACGAATACCAGGCTTGGTTCGATAAAGCGCCGACCTTTCAAAGCAGTGATCCGCTGCTGGACAAAACCTGGAAGTACCGCTGGTTTTTGCTGCGGCACAATTTATCGGATCCCCAGTATGGACATTTGTCTCAACCTTTGTTTTACGAGGGCAGGTCGCATAAGAAAAGCAAGAAACCGTTCGGAAAAGGGGGATGGGAGTTCAGCAAGCTGATCAACTTGTCAGTGCCGCTGCACATCATGGATGCCAGATGGTATCATGATCCCGTTTATTGCGAAGGTGTATTGCAGAATATGAAGGCGGGTGCCAACGAGGACGGTATGTTCTGCTGCATGACAGTGGATACTATTATGCACTCGTTCGCCAACTTTTCTTGCTGGGCAGCCTACAAGCTGTATCTAGTACATCCGAACCCAGAGCTAATGACACAATTACTGCCGGCATTGAAAATGCAAATCAACTCGTGGAAACGAATTCATGGCAGCGATAAAGATCAGCTGCTGATTGAGCATAAGCATACCCGGACGGGCAAGGAATACCAGCCAAGCTATTGGTACTTCCACCAATATCCGAAAAATCCGAAAGATAAAGCCACCTACACTCATTTGAAAAGAGTGGATCGTGCGGTCTACCATTATTTGAATACGCTAGGAGTAGCCAAACTATGTGAGCTGACCAGTGATGAGGAAGCGCATACATACTACAAGCTGGCTGATGAAATCAAGCACGATATTATCGAAAAGATGTGGGATGACGCTTCACAGTACTTCTATGATCTACACTACCTTACCGATGAAAAAGCATTGGTGAAAAATATTGTGGGCATTTATCCCGGCTGGGCAGAAATAATCGATGATAGCTTCAATGGCATGATTGAGCACCTGTTTGATGAACGGGAGTTTCATACCCGATGCCCGTTTCCGTCTGTTTCCGCCGACTGTCCTGCCTATTCGAAAGAAGGAGGTTGGATGGGGCATTTCGTTAAAGGCCGCAACGGCTGCGTCTGGGATGGTCCCACATGGCCGTATACGAACTCGATTGCCCTAGATGCACTTGCGAAGGAAAGCAAAAGAAGAGACCACCAATTTGACAGCGAGTTCGCTTCTTACTTCCGTGAATATTCATTCCTTCACTTTATGCAAAGAGATTTGAACCAGCCAGGTCTGGTCGAGCATTACAATAGCGAGACAGGTGAGCCATTAAGTGACGAACAGGAATATAACCATTCTTATTATATTGATTTACTTATTTCACACGTAGCGGGTTTGACTGTAGAGCATGACCGGGTTGTACTCGACCCGTTAGATGTAGGCTTGGACTATTTTTGTCTGGATCGCATTAAGGCGGCTGGAATGGATATACGAATCACGTATAGAAAACCGGGTGTTTTGCAAACAGGGCTTACTGAAATGGATGAAGGCTATCGTTTATTCGTAAATGGTAAGCTCACGTTCAGCAGTCCCAGGCTAAGTCGAGCTGAATTGGCAGTTCACGAACTTCATTAAGCTTGTTTGCTTAAAAAAGTAAAAAGGAACAAGGAGTGTTTGATCATGACTCGATTTAATGGAATGGTCTCCCGCTCGGAGACAGACCCCGCACTTATGGAGGCTTTTCTTCCCATAGTGCATCCGAATGACAGCCATGCGGCCAATTTAGTGGAGCTGGATAACGGTGATCTGCTGTGCGTCTGGTTTACGGGCAGCGGGGAGGGCAACCCCGATACGAACATTGTTATGTCGAGACTGGCTGCGGGATCTAATGTTTGGAGTACACCGATACAGCTATCTGATGATCCGGAACGTTCGGAGCAAAATCCGGTTGTGTTTCAAGCGCCAGACGGCAAAGTATGGCTGTTCCATACCTCCAATGAGCCGCATAACCAAAAAACGTCAAGAGTCGTCTGCCGGGTTTCGGAGGACAGAGGCTACACATGGGGACCTGTCGAAGTTTTATTTGATGGCCTGGGTATTTTCCTGAGACAACAACTGATTGTACTGGCTAACGGCGATTGGCTCCTGCCTGCCTATTACTGCAAGCTGGATGGACATTACAGTGTGGTACAAATAAGCTCGGACCAAGGGAAAACGTGGAAGGAATATCCGGTGCAGGATAGTGTCCATCGGGTTCAAATGAGTATTGTCGAGTTAAGCGGAGGCAGTCTTTATGCGGTATTCCGCAGCCGCCAGGCAGACCGAGTCTATACTAGTCTATCGCAAGATAATGGAAAGACTTGGACATCACCGGTCAAGAGCACTCTGGCTAACAACAATTCATCGATTCAATTGACCAAGCTGCAGAACGGCCATTTGGCTCTTATCTTCAATGATTCCACGATGGAGCGCGATCAGTTCAGGTGGGTTTCCAGCAAGGGAACCTTTCGAAGAAAACCGCTTCGTACTCCGCTGACCTTGGCGATATCGACGGACGATGGAAAGACATGGCCTTATTACCGTAACGTGCAAATGGCGGATTTGGAATATAAAGAATCCGAGATCGGTTATTCCTATCCGACTATTATGACAACGAGAGACGGCAAAATTCATATTGCTTTTTCCTTTTTGCGCAAGGGGATTAAGTATGTTTGTGTGGATGAGGATTGGGTGCATAATTCATAACGAGCGATGGATAGCAAACGTCAATAGTGTGTGTTCAAAAAGCTGCATGATCCAAAGGGGGGCTTTTTGAACATACTCTATGTAAGGGCTTGCAATAAAAATCATGTACCTGAGGTGATGGTCATGAACGGGAGAATCGATCATTTTACTGGCGATCTCTTTTTCGATGAGAATATGGATATTTTCATAAATCGTGAGTTGGAATCGTTTTCAACTGTGCAGCATACACACGATTTTACGGAAATCAGCTATGTGGGAGAAGGTAGCGGATATCACTACATAGAAGATCAAGTGATTCCAATAAAGCAGGGGGATCTGTTTGTAATACCGATAGGAACGTCGCATGTGTTTCGTCCTTCCTCACCTAAACAGGATAAAACGCTCGTCATTTATAATTGCATCTTTCGAACCGAGCTGCTGGATGGCTGGAAGCATCTTATTCAGAGAGATTCCTACACCTACAATATTTTTTATTATCCTCACGAATGTACTGAACGGTGGCTGCACTTTCAGGATAAGCATGATACGTTTTTTAATATCGTTCAAACCATGTACTCGGAATATTTGAAGCGAAGCACAGGTTACGAGACCGTATTGACCGCAATGCTGATTCAGATGCTGGTGATGCTGAAGCGCTTTGAATTAAAAAATGAAGAGGAACCTGCCTCGTTTAGCAAGCTGGAAGAAGTGGTCCATTTCATTAAAAATAATTACACGCAAAACATTACTGTTCAAGATGTTGCTGATTATTTCTATTTAAGTGCAAGTCATTTTCAGCGCTTATTTAAAAAGACGACAGGGCTTACTTTCACTCAGTATTTGCAAAATGTTCGCATCCAAAAGTGCTGCGAGCTATTAAAGTCAACTGATATTCCAATTTACCAAATCGCTAATCAAGTCGGTTATTTGGATATGAAGTTTTTCCACGCCTTGTTTCGTAAAAAAACCGGAGTGACTCCTCGACAGTATAGGCAAAACTTTCAAGAATTTGAGGATAAAGCTATATCATTTTAACCTGCTGGGGCTGGCCATAATTATGGAACAGCTCTTTTTGTTGCATGCTACTACCTACGATTGGAGGAATGACCAGTGTGGTCACCAGACGAATATTTAAAGCAGCTGTATGACAGCAAGGATCAGATGAGGGAGCACGTATTAGGTCCGCAGCATTGGAGAGAGAGGAAAGGGGAAGTGAGAACGAAGCTCATGAAAGCGTTGGGGAGCTTACCTAACGGCAGTGTGAGCTTGAACCCGGTATTGCTAGAAAGAACCGAAAGAGAAGATTGTATTGTAGAACGAGTCGCTTTTGCAACGGCAGAGCATTTGCGGATTCCAGCCTATGTACTGATTCCAAAGCAGCTTGAAGCAAGAGCTCCGGCTGTGCTGGCTTGGCATGGTCATGGATATGGCAGCAGAGAAATTGTTGGCTTGCAGCCGGATGGAACGGTGGATGAGGGTGAGCCTGGCATCCATCAGCATTTTGCCGTTCAGCTTGTACGTAGAGGAATGATTGTCATAGCACCTGAGATAATAGGCTTTGGTGATCGTAGGCTGGCAGCGGATCGAGTGAAGGACCCTAAGAAAGCAAGCTCCTGTTTTGCGCTTTCCTCACGTCTGTTGCTGTACGGGCAAACCTTAGCCGGGCTGCGTGTGTACGAAGCTATGCGTGCTTTGGACTACTTGCTTAGCAGAGATGAAGTGGACCCGGGGCGGATCGGGAGCATGGGATTCTCCGGCGGAGGGATGATCGCTGCTTTATCTGCCGCATTGGATGATCGTATCCAGGCTGTCGTATTAAGTGCATTTACAAGCACGTTCAGAGGAAGCCTTCTTGCGATGAATCATTGCATAGACAATTATTTGCCTTCTGTTCTTGAGTATGCAGATCTACCGGAGCTGATAGGGCTGATCTGGCCCCGGTCGTTATTTATTGAATCGGGAATGGAGGACACGCTATTTCCTGAATCTTCAGTTAGGGAAGCTTTGACCGTATTAGAACGAATATATCAGGAAGAGGATGCTTTGGAGCGGCTGCAAGCCGATCTATTTCCAGGTAAACATGAGGTTTCGGGCAGAAAATCTTATGATTGGCTCGCTCAAAGGCTGAGAGCATGATTACCCTATAGAGTAAGTTATCATCACCTATAATCCTGTAAATCAGCAGATGTATAATGGAAAAAAATGAAGGGAAACAAAGAAGCTTTGCCTTCAGGCTGTTGAGATGATGAGGATATCGTTACGATTCAGGTAGTAAGATGTACCTAAGAGTCAGTGGCGGGAAACAATTGAAACCGTTCTCAAATAATGGATTAAATAAGTGTATCGGAGGTGCTGCAATGGGGCGCATTCTTTTAAACCACATTGAAAAGAAATACGGCAAAGATAAGGGGTACGCGGTAAGAGATTTTCATTTGGAAATTGCTGATGGCGAATTTCTGGTTATGGTCGGTCCGTCCGGCTGTGGGAAATCAACGACGCTTCGAATGATTGCAGGTTTAGAGGACATATCATCGGGAGAGCTGTATATCGGTGAGCAGTTGGTCAACCATTTGCCGCCAAAAGATAGGGACATTGCAATGGTATTTCAGAACTATGCCTTATACCCGAATATGAGCGTTTTCGAGAATATCGCATTCGGCTTGCGTTTGAGAAAAATGCCTAAGCATGAAATTGATCTGGCGGTCAAAAAAACATCCAGAATATTGGAAATTGAACCCTTCTTGAACAGGAAGCCAAGGCAATTGTCCGGCGGTCAGCGTCAACGGGTTGCACTGGGAAGGGCTATTGTCCGTAATCCACAAGTGTTTTTGATGGATGAGCCTCTATCTAACCTGGACGCTAAATTAAGAGTGCAGATGAGAACTGAAATTATTCGGCTTCATAAACAGCTTGGAGTTACGATGGTATATGTGACGCACGATCAGGTAGAAGCTATGACGATGGGACATCGAATAGTGGTTATGAATAATGGCGTCATCCAGCAGGTGGACACACCACAAAGGATATACAACCATCCGCGTAACATGTTTGTCGCAGGATTCATCGGAACGCCGCCGATCAATCTCGTTGAAGGCCAGATTCTCGAGAATGCCGACGGCTTGCTGGAATTTCATACGAATCGATACTGCTTACAAATTCCGGAAGAGCAATCGAATGTGCTCAGAAGCAAGAACAAAGTTAATCGCAATGTCATTCTAGGCATCCGCTGTGAAAACATTCATCTTGAGGCAGATTATCGTGACGCGAATCCCGGATCGCAAATTGTAGGAATTCAAAAAATTAATGAGTTAATGGGCGCAGATATGTACTTGTACCTGGATATCGGAGTTTCGAATTTTCTTATCGCACGAACTCGTCCGGAGCATTTATTTACTGAAAATGAAAAAATTACATTGACTCTCAATATGCGAAAAGCGTTATTTTTCGATAAGGATACTATGGACAATTTGGCGTATTAAAGCTAAAGATACAGCAGAGGAATGGAGTTGAAAGCGTTGTTACGAACTCGAGCGTGGATTACGACCATGCTGGCGCTCGTCCTTGTACTGAGTCCTACGCTTTCCGGTATGGCAGATCAAACAAGTACAAAGGGAACAAGCGATAACGGTACAAAGACAAAGAATGTAAGCAGTGAAGCGGGCGAAACCAAGCCTCTGGACCCATACTATTTTGAGGTGCTTGACGGTTGGAATAAGAACGGGGCTATAACGAATCATAACGGGAGCATCACCATTCCTGGTTCGAAGATTAGTGGTAAGTCCGAAAGAGCCAATGCTGTTGTAGGTCCCTATGATGGGAAAGACGGCGTCATGATATGGAATGCTCAAGGAGACGAATGGATCGAGTACGAATTCAATGTGGACCAGGGCGGTTTATACAACATAACGTTGTCGTATCATCCATTCGTCGATGCATCGCATCGCAAGCCGATTGCTTGGAATGTTACGCTAGACGACAAGAACCCATTTCTTGAATCCAAATCGGTTCAGCTCTACAGGCAATGGAAAGATCAGCTGCCAGCCCGCAAAGATGATAACGGTGATGAAATTCGTCCGATGGCCGTTGATGTATCCGGATGGATGAACGATTCATTCCGTGATTCAGGTGGTGCCTACGAAGACCCTTTGCAATGGAACTTGACTCCAGGCAAGCATAAGCTTCGGTTTTCGGGCAGCGATCCTGTAGCGATTGAAACAATCTCTCTCAAAGCGCCAGCCAAGGCTGAGGATTATAAGACCTATAGAAGCGCTCAGCCATCGGGAGTGCCTGCAGTTAACGCGAACCCTATCGTAATTGAAGCGGAGCAGGTGCAGTGGAAGAACGACTCATCCATACCGCTAACTTATGACAATGACATTGCTTCGGTACCTTACGTCCGGGGGAAAATTACATACAACACGATCGACGGGCAGCGATGGTCGACGGGGAATCAGGAGGTCAGCTGGAGCTTTGACGTTCCTGAGGACGGTTATTATAAAATAGGGATGCGCGCGCAGCAGTCTTTTTTATCGAACCGTTCATCGTTTCGCTCCATCACCATTAACGGAAAAACACCTTTCATCGAGTTGAAAGCGTACCGGTTTTTGTACGCTTCCGGCTGGAAAGGCATCACGCTGGAAGATGTGCAGGGCAAGCCGTATGAGTTTTATTTGAAAAAAGGAACCAATACGATGTCCATGCGCGTCACACAAGCACCGCTCAAGTCTACCATTGTAGAATTGGAAAAAAGCATTGCTCAGCTGAAGAAGCTGGCCGCCGACTTAAAAGCGTTGACGGGCGGAGTGGACGACAAAAACCGGACTTGGGATATTCAAAAGGATCTTCCGGGTTTTGTTGATGAATTGAAAGGCTTGGGCGACAATCTCGATAGTGCCCGTACTAGATTGGAAACGATCAATGGCCGCCCGGATGCAGTTTCACAAGGGATTGTTACGGTTATTCAGGATATCCGCTCACTCTTGAAAGATGTGAATGAAATTCCATACGAAGCAAGCAGGCTCGTGACGATGCAGGGGAAGATCGGCGATCTCATTCAACAGCTTAACTCGCAGCCGCTTCAATTGGATAGGATCATGGTAGCTCCGGTGCAACAAGATTTCCTAAGGATGGAAGCTACGTTTACTCAAAAAATTCAAGGGGCATTCATCAACTTTTTTTATTCCTTTATGCCTAAAGAAAATTTGAATAAGGTTCAAGATGATGTTCTCAATGTTTGGGTCTTGCGAGGCAGGGATTATGTGAACCTCCTGCAGGATATGGCAAACGAATCGTTTACCCCCCAGACGGGCATTAAGGTTAAAGTTAATTTGCTTCCAGATGCCGGGCTTCTTGTATTGATGAATGCTGCAGGTATTGCGCCAGATGTAGCGTTAGGCTTGTCCCAAGACCTTCCTTTCGAATACGCGCTGCGTAACGGGATCTACGATTTGAAACAGTTCCCTGATTTCGATACGGTCTTTAAACGGTTTGCTCCGGGCTCATGGACGCCTTTCTATTATAACGGAGGATATTTTGGCGTACCGGAGACACAAACGTTCCAAATGATGTATTACCGGAAAGATATATTGCAAAATTTGGGTTTAAAGGTTCCGGACACTTGGGATGAACTGTATAAAATGCTCCCCATCATACAGCAAAACGGAATGAACATAACACCAGTTGGTCACAATCCATTCTTCCTGCAAAACGGAGCAGATTACTTCGCTGAAGATGGTTCTAAAACGACTATCGGTTCGGAAAAAGGATTTGATTCATTTAAGAAATGGACTGACCTGTACAATAAATATGCCGTTGATCGTTCCTTATCAAGCTTCTATCAACATTTTCGCGATGGGACAATTCCGCTTGGGATAGCAGATCTGAGTATGTACATCGAATTAACCGTAGCAGCTCCCGAGCTGAACGGTTGGTGGGGCGTTGCTCCAATTCCAGGCGTAAAGCAGGACAACGGAACGGTGGCCCGATGGATGGGCGGAGGCATGCAGTCATCTGCAATATTCAAGCAAACCAAGAAACCTAACGAGAGTTGGGAATTCTTGAAATGGTGGACTTCCGCAGAAGTACAAGAAAAGTATGGAACTGATCTGGAGACTTTGAATGGTGTCAGCTTCCGATGGAATACCTCCAATATCGATGCTTTTGCCAAGCTTCCATGGAAAGAAGACGACCTCAAAGGAATTATGGAGCAATGGAGATGGTTTAGAGAAATTCCGAATGTTCCAGGCAGCTATTTTATGGAGCGTGAGCTGCAGAATGCATGGAACCGGACTGTCGTAGACGGAATTAACTATAGAACCTCTCTTGAAACCGCCATTGTTGATATTGACAGGGAAATTCAGAGGAAAATGCAGGAGTTCCATTTTATTAATGAGAACGGTGAAGTTATAAAATCATTAAATTTACCGAAAATAACCGAGCCATGGGAAGGAGTGGATAAGTATGTTAAAAAGTGAATCCCGGACGCTACCGGCAGCGCATACTTCCACCAGTCGTTTGAAGCAAAAATGGGTTTCGCCGGTTCAAATGGTCTGGGAGTACCGTGCCTCTTATGTTTTTATCGCACCGTTCATGGTTTGTTTCATTATATTTATCATGATTCCGGTTCTCGCCGCCTTTGGGCTTAGCTTCACGTATTATAATTCTTTGGAGCCGCCAAGGTTTGTCGGGTGGGAGAATTTCCGGTACATGTTATCCCAGGATTTAATTCTCATTAAATATGCAATACCCAACACCTTTAAGTTCGCAAGTATCGTAGGGCCTGGCGGATATATCGCATCCTTCCTGCTTGCGTGGCTTATCTCTATATTGCCGGGAGTTTACCGCAAATGGTTTACTCTTGCATTGTATACCCCGTCCTTGGCTGGCGGGGTTGCAATGAGTATTATATGGCTGCCGCTCTTATCCGGGGACCGAATCGGTTATTTGAACAGCTTTCTTATTAAGCTGGGGCTTGTCAACCAACCGATCTTATGGGTGACGAGCAAAGAGCATTTGATGACATCCATGATTGTCGTTACGTTATGGTCCAGTATGGGAATTGGTTTTCTGGCGATGCTGGCGGGCATATTGAACGTCAATTCAGAGCTGTATGAAGCGGGCAGGCTGGATGGAATTAAGAGCAAGCTGGAAGAAATATGGTACATTACTATACCATCAACGAAACCGCAAATGCTGTTTGGTGCGGTAATGGCAATCGTAGGAGCATTTAAAGCTGGAGGGATTGGTACCCAACTCGCCGGTATGAATCCGACACCTCAGTATTCAGGCCATTTGATTATTAGTCAGATTGACGATTACGGGTTTACCCGGTTCGAGCTGGGATATGCGAGCGCACTATCTGTGTTTCTGCTTATTCTTATTTACGTTGCCAACAAACTTTGTTGGAGATTGTTCGGCACGAAGGAGGACGAATAGATGAAAGTCATGGGTGCAGAAACGCTCGGAAAGCTCATTCCGTGGCGGAAACAGTCAAGGCTGCATCGTTTGGGCCCCACGGAAAAATTTGCTGTGTTTCTGTTGGTTGTCCTCAGTATCTTTATGCTAATGCCACTAGTCTATATACTGAATCATGCGCTGAAGCCGTATCAGGAATTGTTCATTTATCCGCCTAACATTTTTGCTCGGCATCCTTCCTTTCAGAACTTTGTGGAACTGCTGGGGATTACGAAAGGCACCGCGATACCGATTACAAGGTACATTTTTAATAGTGTCATTGTAGCTGTATTGTGCGTTATCATTGTAACTGTAGTAAGCGCAATGTGTGCGTACCCAATTTCCAAGCATAAATTCCCAGGGCACAAGGTTGTTTTTGGCATGATCTTGTTGACGTTGCTCTTTGCTCCTGAGACAGTGGCCATACCCAGATACCTGGTTGTCAGTAAGCTGGGTATCATGAATACCTACTTCGCCCATATTATGCCGATGGTGGCCGTACCTACGGGGGTGTTTTTGATGAAGCAATTCATCGATCAGCTTCCTAACGAGCTTCTGGATTCGGCTAAGATAGATGGTGCAAGAGAGTATACGATATTCATGAAGATCGTCCTTCCGGTCATTATGCCGGCGGTTGCGACAATCGGAATCATTGCATTTAATGCGGCTTGGGGAAATACGGAGACGTCGACGCTGTTCATGCAGCAGGAGGAGATGAAAACATTTCCGTTTTATATCTCGACGCTTACGAGCGGAATGGCCAACAATGTAGCGCGGCAAGGGGCTGCGGCAGCGGCGGCGCTGCTTATGTTTTTGCCGAATTTGATCATTTTTCTTCTGTTTCAAAGCAAGGTCATTGCGACAATGGCACATTCCGGGATTAAATAGTGAGGATACATTTGGGAAGGAGCGGATCACTCAGTCATGGTTAAACAGCAGCAAAAGGTGGAGCGTTGGGGACGGTTTGAGCTTGTATTAAATGGACCGTCTGCTGGGAATCCCTATCAAGAGGTACAATTAAGCGCCAGATTTCAATATAAAAATAAGGTCATAGAGCCGGATGGATTTTATGATGGTGATGGAAGGTATCGGATTCGCTTCATGCCAGATCAAACGGGAGTATGGCGATATACAACCCGAAGTAATCGAAGTGAGCTCGACGGTTTAACCGGCGAGTTCGATTGCGTGGAGCCATCCGTTGGAAACCACGGGCCAGTGCGGGTCAAAAATAAGTACTATTTTGCTTACGAAGATGGAACACGGTATTTGCCTTTTGGCACTACCTGCTATCATTGGACACATTTGGGTAATGAAGCGCTAGAGGAATCTACGCTGCAAACGTTGGCTCATTCCCCGTTCAATAAATTAAGAATGTGTCTACTGCCGACACGGGATATGAGGCCTCCGGCTATTGCCTTTGCCGGGACTTGCCCTGAGGATACGGACAAAACGAGATTTAACCCTGCTTTTTTCACTCATTTGGAGCGAAGAATCGAGGACCTGCAGCGACTTGGCGTCGAAGCGGATTTGATTTTGTTTCATCCTTACGATAAGGACTTTTGGGGCTTTGATAATATGGACGCGGATACAGATCGCTTTTATCTGCGTTATGTTATTGCCCGGCTTGCCGCCTACAGAAATGTATGGTGGTCTTTGTCTAACGAGTACGATTTCAATAAATTTAAAACGATTGCCGACTGGGACCTCCTTATCCAGTATGTGCAGCGATACGATCCGTACCAGCATCTTCGTTCCATTCATAACGGCACTAAAATGTACAAATCATCAACGCTGTACGATTATACGAAACCATGGATCACGCATCAAAGCATTCAGCATTGGGATGCAGAGCTGACTACAGCTTGGCGTGAAGCGGCGCCCAAGCCCATAGTCATTGATGAAATATCGTATGAAGGGAACAGCTCTCGACGCTGGGGTAACATTTCTGGAGAGGAAATGACTCACCGATTTTGGGAGGGCTTCTCACGGGGAGGCTTTGTCGCGCATGGTGAATCATTTATCGATCGGGAGACACGTGCCTGGATATCATTCGGCGGCAAGCTGTACGGTGAGAGTACAGAACGAATCGCATTTTTGCGTCGAGTAATAGAGGATGGGCCCGAGGATTGGATAAAGTCCGCTGAGAACGGTACTTATAAACTGTTATACTTCGGTCGGCATCAGCATGCCTATAAGTTTGTAGAGCTTGGTGAAGACTCGGATTACCGCATGGAGATCATTGATACATGGAATATGACGATTACGCCGGTAGAAGGTAGTTATCGCGGGCGAACCAAGGTGAAGCTTCCTGGCAAGCCTTATACCGCTCTTCGCATAATCAAAGCATGAGAACAATTTGAAAAGAAGAGGAGGAGGACACTGATCATGGATAAGGTGGCACAATGGGGAATCTTCGAGCTGAAACTGGACGGTCCTTCTGAAGGCAATCCATTTACTGACATTGCTATAAGCGCCTGTTTCAAGAAAGGGGCGGATGAAGCGGTATCGGAAGGCTTTTACGACGGAGGAGGAAAGTATCGCATCCGCTTTATGCCACAGGAAGAGGGTGAATGGACCTATACGGTATCCAGCAATTGCCCGGACATGGATGGATTGACGGGGCGGTTTATTTGCAGCGGCTCGGAGTCAAGTAATCACGGACCGGTCCGGGTTAAAGATAATGTACATTTTCAGTATGCGGATGGAACGCGATACATCCCAATGGGTACAACGTGCTATGTATGGCATTTACAGTCCGTGGAGCTGCAAGAAGAGACGCTGAGTACGCTTAAGCGATCTCCTTTTAACAAAGTACGTATGTGTGTGTTCCCCAAAAGCTATGTGTTTAACAATGCTGAACCGCAAAGGTATCCTTTTGAAGGCTCCAAAGAAAAGGGGTTCGATTTTACCAGATTTTGTCCTGATTATTTTGCACATCTGGAGAATAGGATATCGGATTTGGCGGAGCTTGGAATCGAAGCGGATCTTATCTTGTTTCATCCATATGATGAAGGACGATGGGGCTTCGACCGGATGAGCCCTGAACAGGACGAGCGTTATTTGCGCTATGTTATCGCACGACTTGGTGCATACCGCAACGTGTGGTGGTCCCTTGCCAATGAATATGATTTGATGAAGCACAAACAGCCGGAGGATTGGAACCGGTTATTCGGAATCATTCAAGAAAATGATTATGGCGGACATTTACGCTCCATTCATAATTGTGATACATGGTATGATTTTGGTGTTCCTTGGATTACTCATGCGAGCATTCAACATGCCGATGTACGGGTTGCTTCGGACTGTACCAAACAGTACGGCAAGCCAGTCATTATCGATGAATGCGGCTATGAGGGGAACTTGGACTCCCGGTGGGGCAGTTTGACTGCCGAAGAAATGGTGCTGCGGATTTGGGAAGGCAACTTCCGCGGAGGCTATGTGACTCATGGCGAAACCTATTTAGATGAAGAAGAACCAATTTGGTGGTCTCATGGCGGGCAACTTCGGGGAGAGAGTGTCGCGAGAATTGCGTTTTTGCGTAGAGTACTTGAAGAAGCACCTGCACATATGACATACAGCAGTGACAGGATGGATGCCGCTACGTTGGAGGTGAGTGGGGAATATTATTTGCAGTACTTTGGACCCCATCGATTCTCTTACCGTGAGTTCGCACTGCCTGAAGGTGAATATGAGGTAGATATTATCGATACATGGAACATGACGATCACTACGCTGGAAGGAACGTTCCAAGGCAGGTTTAGAATCGATCTGCCCTCAAAGCTTTACTATGCATTGAGGATACGAAGAACGGTTAACTAAGGGTGAAAGAGCTTGATTGTGCTATATAAGCTTCAAATAAAAAGGAGAGATTACATGGTACCCATGAGCAAAACGAATTTGAACGCAAAATTATGGTACGAGAAGCCGGCAAGAGCATGGACTGATGCGCTGCCTATCGGCAATGGCAGGCTCGGTGCGATGATATTCGGCAAAGTTAATCAGGAAAGGCTCCAGTTAAACGAAGATTCTGTCTGGTATGGCGGACCGGTTAACGGCAACAATCCGGATGGACGAAAATACTTGGCGGAGGTTCGTCGTCTTTTAATGCAGGGTAAGCATGTTGAAGCAGAAGAATTAGCACAAATGGGGATGATGTCCATCCCTAAATCTCTGCATCCTTATCAACCTTTGGGAGAGCTTCAGTTGTATCATGACGGTGAAAAGAAGATGATCTCCAACTACTATAGAGATCTGGATATCGAAGAAGGAATTGCCCATGTATGCTATAGTTTGAACGATGTCCGACATGTAAGGGAATTGTTCAGCAGCGCAATCGATCAAGTCATCGTGATTCGGGTATCTTGCGATCGTCCAGCCACATTGAATTTGCGGATGAATTTGAGCCGTAGACCTTTCGATGAGGGATCACATCGATTTGGCAAGGATACGTTGGTTATGCGGGGAGAATGCGGACGGGATGGCGTAACGCTGTGCACTGCGGTAAAAGCTGTTGCCGAAGGCGGGACGGTCAGCATCATAGGTGACTTCCTTTCTGTAAGTAAGGCCAATGCCGTAACCATTTACTTAGCTGCCGCTACGACATTCCGCTGCGAAGATCCGCTTGGGGAATGCATTCAGCAGCTGGAGAAAGCAGCCGGCAAAGGCTATGAACGGGTGAAGCAGGATCATCTGGCGGACCATATTGCCAAAATGAAGAGGGTTAGTCTCGAATTGGGCTGTCCGGGAGATTTTCATGAAACCGCTTCCCTTCCCACGGATGCTCGGCTCCAGCGATTTAAAGAAGGCGGGAATGATCCGGCACTCATCTCCTTGTATTTTCAGTTTGGCCGATACTTGCTTATGGCAAGCTCCCGTCCTGGCTCGAACCCTGCGAATTTGCAGGGCATATGGAATGAGAGCTTCACGCCACCTTGGGAAAGTAAATACACAATCAATATTAACACTGAAATGAATTATTGGCCTGCTGAAATATGTAATTTGGCCGAATGCCACGAGCCACTGTTCGATCTGATTGACCGTATGCGCCCTAACGGCCGTATTACCGCACAGAAGGTATACGGATGCAAAGGCATCGTAGCGCACCATAATACCGACATGTGGGGAGCAACCCAAATCGAGGGCAACTTTATGCCGGGATCGATTTGGCCGATGGGTGCTGCTTGGCTGTCGTTGCATTTATGGGAGCATTTCCGATTTGGAATGAATGAAACATTTCTGCGTGAACGCGCTTATCCAGTGATGAGGGAAGCGGCTGAATTTTTCCTTGACTACATGTTTGAGGACAAACAGGGACGCCTCGTTACAGGTCCTTCCACTTCGCCTGAAAATAAATATATCGGCTCCGATGGCAGTGTCGGCTGCTTAAGTATAGGTCCATCCATGGATACCCAAATTGTGTACACGTTGTTCCAAGCATGCATAGAGGCTTCACGAACTCTCCATATGGATGAAACGATACGCTCACAATGGGAAACGGCTCTGAGCAAGCTACCTAAGCCGCAAATTGGCAAATATGGGCAGTTACAGGAGTGGGTGGAAGACTGGGAAGAGGTTCATCCTGGACACCGCCATATCTCGCATTTATTTGCACTGCATCCAGGAGAAATTATTCATGTTCGCCATACTCCGGAATGGGCGCAGGCAGCAAGACGGACGCTGGAGCGCAGGCTGGAGAACGGCGGGGGCCATACGGGATGGAGCCGAGCATGGATACTTAATTTTTATGCCAGATTGGAGGATGCGGAGCAGTGCTACGAGCATCTTCGTATGCTGCTTTCGCAATCGACATTGCCGAACTTGTTTGATAACCATCCGCCATTTCAAATTGATGGTAACTTTGGCGGAACTGCAGGAATCGCCGAAATGCTGCTTCAATCGCATCGCGGGGAAATTGTATTGCTGCCGGCTTTGCCAGAAGCCTGGAAGAACGGTAAAGTATCCGGATTTCGTGCCCGGGGCGGATTTGAAGTCGGTATGGAATGGGAAGATGGCGAATTGACCTATTGTATCATTAAAGCAACAAAAAATAACGTATGTCGAATAGTTAGCAAGATCCCGAATGCTCCTTTCATGGTGGAGTCGAACGGGAAGACTGTCGCTACCCGTATCTCTGAGTATGTGACCGAATTCGATGTAACGGAAGGTACAACGTATGTGGTTAAAGCTCAAAAGCAGGCGGAGTTAACTGAGGCTAAGCAAGTTTCATCTAATTAACTTGCCCTTTATAATCTATAAGCTGCAGCAAACAGGCCATCTTTATAGATGGTCTCTTGTTGATGAGAAACCAGTTATTCAGAAAAACTTTAAGTCGGTAGGTGGGGTATCCCCTGCAGGAACGTTAGTGCCCGCCTTTGTTATCAGGAAATAACCGCTGTAAAGCGATTAAATTAAAAATTTCCTGATAACAACAGCGGCCGGAAGGGGATACCCCACCGGAGCACTCCAACCCCTTTCTGAATTTTGTGGTTTTCCCCGTCTACCTGAGGCCATCATTATTGATGGCCTGTTTGCTGCAATCCGCCCCAAAAGTAGGCAGAAACAACCTATATATGTTTTTTTGAACTGGTGTAAAGTAAAACTCGAGAGGTGAAAACCATGGAATTTATTAGACCAGAAGATTACTTGCCAAGAAAATCGCATATATCGGATTTGAAGAAATACGGAATCGGATTGATCGGATGCGGAAGCATTGCCAACACGGCACATCTGCCTGCCTACCGCAAATATGGATTACATATTGCCGCTTGCTGCGATGTTAACGAGGAAGCAGCTCGTGCAACAGCGGAGAAATTCGACATCCCCCGTTGGACTACCAATATTAGTGAGCTCCTAGAAATGGATGAAGTAGCTGTCATTGATTTGGCGATACATCCTAAACCGAGACTGGACGTGTTGAAGCATATCAGCAAGGCTCCACGTCCTGTATTATGCCAGAAGCCATTGGCCCTTGATCTGGAGCATGCCCAGTTGCTTTGCATTGAAGCGAATAACCTCGGTATCCCGCTCGGAGTCAATCAGCAGGCTCGTTGGGCTCCCGCACATAAAGCGTTGAAAATGGTCATCGATCAAGATCTCATTGGAGAAATATACAGCATTCATCATAATATGCGTTCCTTCCAAGACCAAGCCGGTTGGTGGTGGACGAATATGAAGAATTTCAATATTGTCGACCACGGTGTTCATTATGTGGACTTGTGTCGTTATTTCAACCCCTATCCGCAAGAGTGGTCACGTGTACACTGTACAACAGCGCAGCTGAATCAGCAAAATGCAATTGATCCGCTTATTTACTCCGCTAATGTAGAGTTCGGAAGCAAAGGTGGAAGAAACCCGTTTATGGCCTCGCTCCATTTTAATAATATAGCCAAAGCGGGCCGTTCTCACAGTAATACATGGTGGGTGGATGGTACGGAGGGAAGTCTCTGGTGCACACAGGATACACTTTATATGGCGATAAACAAACATAAAAACGTAGTTCACGAAATTAAGCTGAAAGGAACCTGGTTCCCGGATGCATTCGCCGGCTCCATGCTGGCTTTCTTAACAGCCCTGGAGCAAGGGGAGCGTCCGCCGGTTACAGCGGAAGATAACTTGCAAACTATTGCCATGACGACGGGAATGGTGATTTCCAGTCAGGAAGGCTGCGTAGTAGAAAGAACCGACTTGCTGAAGGGGAGCGATCACTTGTGAATAAACTCGGCTTCATGAGTTATATCTATATGGATTGGTCGGCAGAAGCGATGGCTGAAGATGCCCGCAATCATGGCTTGGAATATGTGCAGTTAGATCCGAAGCAGAAACTGCAGGTGATGGACGATGAGCCATTCTCATTGGTTCGGGCAGAAAAAATTCGGAAGATTTTTGAAAATCATGGCATATCCGTAGTTGGTTTGTCTGGATACACCAACTTACTCAACCCAAATCTTCAAAAGAGAGAAAACAAAATTAATCAGCTCGAACAAATGATAGACCTTTGTTCTGCTTACGGTACACGCTATATTGCAACAGAAACGGGAAGCCTCCACCCAACTAATGCATGGCGAGATTATGAAGGAAACCGGTCAGAGGAAGCCTGGGAGCAGCTTGTGTCCATCGTTGACCGATTGCGGAACCGGGCAGTGACGAGGGGGGCCGTACTCTTACTAGAAGGATTTACACTCAATGTGTTGGCAACAGCTGAGCAAGCTGCCTGCTTGATGGAGCGGCTTGGAACAGACGGGCTCGGGATGATAATGGATCCTTTTAATTATTTAACTCAAGAAGATCTGAAACGGCAAAAAGATGCGATGTCCAATATTTTCGATAAGATGGCTGAATTTTCACCTATCACACATGCAAAGGATAGCTTATACGATGAGGAAGGGTTTACAACGCCTAGGGTAGGAGCAGGGCAATCCGATTGGAATGTATACGCGGAGCTGCTTGCTACCCGTATGCCGGAAGCTCCCTTAATACTGGAGCATGCTAAACCTGAAGAAGTCGCGGATTGTTTAAGATTGATTCATCAAGCATTCAGTAATGCCAGTGCTGTCGGAAAGTCGAGTAAGTCCCATGGCGCATAAACCGAAATTAGGGATCCAAGGTCCTGTCGTTGCATGGCAGGATTCATGGGCAGGAGATGCTTCGGACCGCATCATGCGTACGGGAACGGGGAGTATATGTCCGTCACAGGACCCTAGACCTGAGCCAGAAGCGTTTATAAACATGCTGCGTGAGCTAGAAGCGGATTTTTATGTCCACCATGCGATTCCGCAAGGCGAAGGCTATTCCGAGCTTTTGCAAGACATGACCAAAGCGGGAATGGATATTTGTATAGGCAATGAATACGGCAACATTAATGGTCCTTGGGTCGAAGGCACGAACCGCTATGACATCCTGGACGAAGCCATTCTGGAGGCAGGCCGCTCGGGCCGCTGCATCGGATTGCTCTATGATGAACCGGAGCATTTACAGATAAATGCCGCACAATATCGAAAGGACGGATGGTTTCCGCATTGGGGCAGCACTGACGGTTTAAGCTTACAAGAGTCGCGCCTTAAGGTAGAGCATTCGGTTAAAGACAGAGTCAAGCATGTAATGAACCTGATGGAGTGCTCCGGATTATCCGGTACATCGATGCCGCTTATTTCTGAGCATGTATTTCCGACAAGTTTTCATACATACGCCAGAGCGGGGATGGATATTTGCCCGAAGGTCATGAAAGAGTCATTCCAATCGCTTCAGCTTTCAACTGCTTTAGGAGCAGCCAAACAATATGGTAAGTCGATGTGGATTTGTGCTGATCTGTGGGGACCGGATACAGGAACGTGGTTCACACGTTTTCCAGGCTTTCCAGGTCATTCTCCGGAAGAGTTTGAGTCTGCTTTAAAAATGAGCTACTGGATGGGACCCTCTCATCTGTTTGTTGAAAATATCGATGTACTGCTGCGGCATACGTCCAACGGATTTAGAGCAACGGAATTCGGCGAAGTGTGGAAGCAATTCGTTAACCAATATATCCCGGAGCATCCTTTGATGTGGCATCATTCGCAAGTGGATGCGGATATTGCTGTAATTCATTCGGATGACAGCAATTATGGGCAAAACGATCGGTTGTTCGGCAATCGAACACTCGACAGGCATAGCGTCTCTCGTAGTGAAAGTGTGTTCCATATTTGGCATTTGCTCAGTAGGGGCACGATGCCTGCACATGGAAGCTGCATGCACATACCGGGCTATGATTTTCCGCGGCATGAATTGAAGAAAGCTGTGCCACTGGAACAGTTTCCTTTGGAAAAAGGCTATACCGGCAGCGGGCGTCAACCAGTGCATCCCTTGTTTTACCCCACTTCTAATGTTCTTGTTTATGACGACCGAGTCACGCAAGAGCAATTAGGCGGGCCTAAGCTGACGTTGGTCGGGGGGTCTAGCTTATCCGATGAAACGCTAAAGGCGGTTGCCAAGAGAGCCGAGGACGGTGGTGTAGTCGTTATTGCCGAGTGGCTTATTCCTGAGAATAGTCCGGCAGCATTCAGAAAGAGCGGCGCAATGGGCTTCGGGCAGTGGATTGTTACGAACGATTTTTTGGAAGGCAAGGTACGAGAGATTGTAGAACCTTTCTTGGGAGAAGCTCACTGTTGGATGCAGCGTTTCGGATCGTCTGAAGTAAGAATGTATCCTGGGAATAGCGATGGGACTACACTAGATTTCGATATACGAGTTCGATAAAAAGATGCTTACGAAGTCAGTTTTGCTAAAGCAAAACTCTGAGAGAATGCTTACGAAGTTAGTTTTGCTAAAGCAAAACTCTAAGAGAATGCTTACGAAGTTAGTTTTGCTAAAGCAAAACTCTAAGAGAATGCTTACGAAGTTAGTTTTGCTAAAGCAAAACTCTAAGGAGGAAAGTCATTTGGAGCAGACAAAACATCTGGATCCGTTTGCGGAAATCGCTTTTCGCGAACATCCCGGTAATAAAGACGAATTGCGAGAAATTCCTCCTATTGCATATGAGAAAACCTATTTTGTTCAGGGCTCGGATACAGCTAAGGAAATATCCGTTTTGTCTTATGAAACCCTCGTTTCTGTATTTCAACATGAGCTGCAGCTGCTTCGAATGAAATATCGGCCTTATATGCGAAATTTGGCCCCGCCGGCTAGAGTGAATCGGAACCTGAAGCCATGCAGTGAATTTCAGTTTCGATATCAAACGGCGGAAGATGCGGACTTCTCTCAAGTGCTGGAAGGTCTCGGGGAATGGGAGACGGTTACTGTACCTGATTTTCGCGGACCAACAGGGGAGAATGGCAAATGGACGGGTTTTTACCGTAATGAATTTACTTATTCTCCGGTCCCTAACGGGAAAAGAGTTTATCTCGTGTTCAAAGGGGTAGATTACAAGGCGACAGTATATCTCAATCGCAAATGCATCGGCAGTCATGAGGGATTCTTCGCTCCGTTTGAGTTTGATGTAACCGATGCTTTGCAGGAAAATAACATTCTTGTGGTTGAGGTACATAATGACTATCCCATGATGGGGGTAGGCGGCACGAAGCTCGACGGTGACAAAATGTATGCAGCAACAGGCCCAGGCTGGGATGATCCATACGGCGGTTGGAATCATTGCCCTCCAGGCGCAGGCATTTATAATGCGGTGTACTTGGAGCAGCGCAATGAGTTATTTATTCAAGATATTTTTGTGAGGCCGAACATTGATGAAGCGTACGTCGAAGTATGGATCGATGCCATTAACACGACGAATCAGCTTATGGAAAATTTCGAACTCCAGCTTGAACTGATTCCGAAAAATTTTGCCGGGCAAGGGGTCGGACCAATCTCTTTTCAAGTGGCGTATGCGGGTCCTGGAGTGAATTATTTCCGGTATAAGGTGGATTTTCCTTCATTCCGATTATGGGAACCGGATACTCCCTTTATTTACATAGCGCGTGTTGAAGTGAAAAATGGTTCCGAGTGTGTGGATAGCAGGGACCGCGCATTTGGGATGCGGAAGTTTCATATGGATGAGCAGGAAGCGCCCAAAGGAACGCTGTATCTGAATAATCAACCGATTGTACTGCGTGGTGCCAATGAAATGGGACACTTGCAGCAATGCGTAATGCAAAATAATTATGAGCAGCTGGTTGATGATATTCTGATTGCCAAAGCCGCTCATATGAACTTTTACCGCATTACGCAGCGGCCGGTTCAGGAAGAAATATACGATTATTTCGATATGCTTGGAATGATGCATCAATGTGATTTGCCTACATTCGGCTTTATCCGCCGCAATCAATTTGTTGAGGGAGTACGGCAGGCTGCCGAAATGGAGCGACTGATTCGCAGTCATCCGTCATCGGTTATGGTCTCCTTGATAAACGAGCCTTCGCGGACGGAAAAAAGGCGAAAAGGACATCGTCATTTGCACAGGAACGAATTGGAAGCCTTTTTCGTTGCTGCTAGGCAGGCGATATATGTGGAAAATCCGGATCGTGTAGTTAAAAATGCCGATGGGGATTATAACCCTCCTACCCGTGAAGGTTTGCCTGATTTTCATTGCTATACGATGTGGTATACGAACAATGGCATTGCACTTGGAAAGCTGCATAAAGGATTCCTGCCTCCGATTCGGGAGGGGTGGAAAGCAGGCTGTGGTGAGTACGGCACAGAAGGGTTGGACAATGCCCAACTGATGATGAGCCGTTATCCGAAAGAATGGGTACCCCAGAATGCTGATGATCGATGGATGCCCAGTAAAATCAAAGGGGCACAAACCTTCAATATGCACGGTGATTGGTATGCGGAGCAGCAAACCATGCAGGATTGGATAAAGGCAAGTCAGGCGCATCAAAGCTTAGCAACGAAGCTGATGACGGATGCTTGGCGTAGAAGGACAGACCTGGTCGTATCTACGGCCATCCATTTGCTGATCGATGCTTGGCCTGCTGGGTGGATGAAAGCACTGGTTGGTGCCGATCGGATTCCGAAGCCAGCTTACTTTACCTATAAGCAGTGTCTTGAACCGATACGAATCCATTTGCGGTGCGATAGATGGAAGGTATACGAAGGGGAAACGATGGAAATTGAGGCGTGGCTGTTGAATGATACAGCAAAGTCATACGAAAACTGTCGTATCATAGCAACGTTGAGGGATGATAAGAAGGATTACGGAAGCTACGAAATGAGTGGCCGCGTGCAACAGACTTCATCCCGGTATGCGGGTACTGTCCGATTCTCCGTACCTTCAGTAGAAGATCGGCAAATCTTGTATTTGGATGCCTGCCTCTTGGATGATCAAGGAAGCGTCCTTAACTCGGAAAGATTTGCTTTTGAGGCATTTGCTAAGAGGAAGCGTTTCCCTAAGCAGGTTAAGAGCTTTAAGACTGCATTTATGGATGCTGAATCCGAGCTTTTATGTTCGCTTTTGGAGATCGATGCGAAGTCTTATGATAGATTCGAGGAAAATGCGGATTCCATAGTCGTTGCAAACAGGGAAGCGTTTGTACGCAACCGAACCTCCATTTTGGATAATGTGAAACACGGGGCCACAGCGATGTTCATTCTTGGACGGCCGGTATCCGGTTCCGATAGTCCTGTATGGGATTTTGATGGTACGGAGGTTAAGACTGCGAAATTAAAGGAGACGTACACTCTGGCGACACAAGCTGAAGAGCCTTGCTTGCAATTAACGAAACCGGACGATTTCTCGTATTTCTATCATTTGAAAAATGACAGAATTGACTTTATTGCGAATTGTCATCTAATTGGTGAAGGGTTGGAACCTCTGGTGTTCGCTTATCACCCGCAGGGTGACCCGACGGGGAAAGGAAAGCTGCCGGTTGTAGGAGTGAAGACGTTAGGCAAAGGTCAAATCTACTTCGTCTGCCTCCCTTTATCTGGGAGAGTAGGATTCAATCCGACACTGGATCGTTTCTTAATCTCGATTTTGACAGGGGCAGAAAGAGAAGGAGTGGGCGTATGAATCGGTATGCCATATTCAGCTCGGATAATCAAAAACAAGCGGAAATTGACATGGACCAAGACGTCATCATACTCACATTAAGAACGACCGGGGAGTCAGTTCCGCATTTTACCGGATGTCTGGATGAGATGCTCAGCTGCTCGTTTGGAAGACCATGGCGCACGAATTGCTCCAAGTTAATGGAACCACAAATTACTGCAGATAGCGCTTCGATCCGAATTCAAGGAAGGCTGGAAGCGCTAAACGTTACTCTGGAGCTTGATTTCGACAAGCACGATGCGCTGAAGATCAAGGTTCTATGGGCCAATCCTTCGGAACAGATACTGCATGAGACAGCTGTAGGACTGCTGCTCTCCTTGCCAAGAAGAAACACGGAAATGATTACCATCCCACACATGATCTACAATAACAATCCATCATCCGATCCGGAGCGTGTGGTTCCTAAACTTGGGGTGGGCCCAGGCAAAGGATTTATTTGTGAAGAGCATCGTCTGCCAATCCCTTGTGTGAACGTGGAGTGGAGCATGGAATCCGGGAATCGGCAATTTTTATCTTTGTACTCCATGCCAGCCTATGTGGAAGCCTTCGACGGTACGGTCCATTACGGTTCGCTAGGAGTGATTCAAGAGGACAATCGGCTAGTGATAGCAGCCATGTCAGGCGTGCTGATGTTTAATGGAGACAAGGATATTGTGTATGTTGCCAAAAGCAAAACGCAGCCGTATGACGGGGGCTACTTGGACTTTACTCCGGGCTTCGTACTAAAAAAAGAGTATGTGCTGGACTGGGGGGATGTAATCCATCCCGGTCAAGCATTTCGTGAAATCGTTCATACAGGTCTGAAGCTGTTTGAACCGATGGGAACCATGCCGCTTACGGCTGAGCAGATTATTGAACTGAAGACCCACGCACTGGATGACAGATGGAGAACGAACGAACAAGGAGCCGCTGGCTATATTAAGTTCACTGACTCCAACTCATTCGGTAACGTCTCCAAGCATCCACTTCATTATATGTACGGCTGGACAGGACAATGTTTGAAGCTAGCATGGTGCGATGCCCACCTGGGTTTTGATCTTGGGGAGGAAGAGCGAGTCAATCGCTGCGTGCAGGCCGTTGATTTTTATGTGCAAGCGAGCCGTACGAATGTCCCAGGGGTGAGGCACAGCTCTTATCGTCTCTTAGAAGGAGAATGGGATGACTTCAGTTGGAATAAACAACCTGTCATTTCCAGCAGAGCTTATGGGGAAACGGCTGCTGATCTAGCAGAAATCGTACTTTTGTTCAAGGAGAAAGGCAGAGAGGTTCCAGCAGACTGGTTGAACACATTGCAAGAAATGGCGGATTTTATCGTAAGCGGGACTTTGCCATCAGGCATTGTACCCGCAGCATGGCAGATGGACGGAAGTCCGGTCGATGAAATGGTAACAGCGGCGGGCTTGCCTTGCTTGATCTCCATTACAAAAATGTATCGTCTCACCGGAGATTATCGGTTATTGGCTGCTGCTGAGATGATGATGCAGCGGTACTACGAGATGCATGTTGAAACATTCGAGCGACCGTTTGCCCGTTCGACCTTAGATGCTAAGTGCGAGGATAAAGAAGCCGGAATGTATTTTTTTCTGGCCGTTTATGAATTATGGGTTGTAACGAGAAAGCAGCACTATGAAGATTGGGCTGAAGTATCGGCAGATTGGCTTCTAACTTATGTGTACTTGTGGAACCCGGCGTATGATAAGGGATCGAAGTTTAGGGAAGCAGGCTTTAACGCTATTGGATGGCCGGGAGTCAGTGTGCAAAATCATCATCTTGACGTATTTTTTCCAACTTATGAGTTTTATCGGTTCGGACAATTATCTGGCAAATCGATGTACGAACGTATGGGTCGAATGACATTCGGTGCCATGGGGCAGGGTATTTGCACGAAGCCTGGCGATTGGAACTTTACGGTCGTTGGTGAGCAGGGAGAAGGCTTTTTTCAGACGCACTGGAACCATCGAGGACACAGCAACAAATGGAACCCATCTTGGGTTATCGCTTTGGTTTTGCAAAATGCGCTGCGTTTCCGGGATGCCGGCGAATGATAGAGAAAGAACGGGGGAAGACGACGTGAACGTGAATACAAAAGCAATCCCTGATTGGCAAAATATCGAGGTTCTCGCAAGAAACATAGAACCTCCTCATGCAGGCTTCATTCCGTATGCTGATGCAGAGACAGCGCTTGATAACGAACGGGCGGCTTCTCCCTATTATCAGTCGCTGAACGGCAACTGGGACTTTCATTATACGGAATCGTATTCTCAAGCTCCTGAAGGATTTTTCGATCCTAGCTTCATAACGGACGAATGGGACACGATACCTGTTCCGAGTAACTGGCAGCTCCAAGGATACGGCCGTCCACATTATTCCAGCAGTTATTACCCGTTTCCGATCGACCCCCCCTATGTGCCGCACGACAATCCGGTCGGCTGCTATCGGAGGAGCTTTTTTATTCCTGATTCATGGGAACAGCGTCAATTGTTTCTGGTCTTCGAAGGCGTTGATTCCGCTTTTCATGTCTGGGTAAATGGCCATTTGGCAGGTTACGGGCAAGGTTCTCACCTGCAGTCGGAATTCCGTATTACCTCATTGCTTCAGCCTGGAGAAAATACAGTAGCTGTTCAGGTATATCAATGGTGTGACGGCAGTTATTTGGAAGATCAGGATAAATGGCGTTTAAGTGGTATTTTTCGCGATGTTTATTTAAAAGCTACGCCGTCGATCCATATCCGGGATATTGCGGTACAAACAAGGTTTATTAAACCTAATAATGAAGACGCAGAGCTGGATGTTTGCCTCAAAGTTAAAAATTTCGCAGAATCCTTATCATCCGGATTGCATCGAGTAAAAATATCCTTAACGGACGGTGGCAGGAACTCTGTCTATGATCATATAGTTGGTCCGCTGCAAGCACTGAGAGGTAACGAGGAACAAAGGTTAGATTTGACAGTACCGGTTTCGGCACCGCAAAAATGGTCGGCAGAAACTCCTTATTTATATGCACTCACCTTAGAGCTCGAAGATGAGCGAGGACAGGTTATAGAGGCAGGAAGCGTGTCCGTCGGCTTTCGTGATGTAGCTATACAGGACGGCCAGATCCTTGTTAATGGGAAGCCGGTCATTTTGAAAGGGGTTAACCGCAACGAATTTCATCCAGAGCTCGGGTTTACTACTCCTATGGAGTCGATGATCGAAGATATCCGTTTGATGAAGCAGCATAATATGAACACGGTTCGATTGTCCCATTATCCGAACGATTCGCGGTGGCTTGACTTGTGCGACCGTTATGGGCTGTATGTTATCGACGAAGCCGATTTGGAAACGCATGGCTGCCATTTTATCGACAATGAAAGCTATTTAGCGGAAGATCCATTATGGGAAAAGTCATTCCTAGATCGTGCTAGAAGGATGGTGGAAAGGGATAAGAATCATCCTTCTGTCATCATTTGGTCGCTCGGTAATGAATCCGGTTACGGGCGAAATCACGATGCTATGGCCAAGTGGGTTAGGGAGGCGGATTCGTCTAGACCCATTCATTACGAACGTGCCAAAGATGCACCCGTCGTCGATATTGTCAGCTGCATGTATCCTTCACTGGATGCCTTGATCGAAGAGGGGGAGAAATCCGATCCAAGACCGTTCCTTATGTGCGAATTCGCTCACGCGATGGGCAATTCTGTCGGTAATTTAAAGGAATACTGGGAAGCGATTTATAAATACCGGCGTTTAGCCGGCGGACTAATCTGGGAGTGGGCAGATCACGGGCTTCTGCAAAAGCCTGACTCCGAAGAAGCTTGGTACGCTTACGGAGGTGATTTTAACGATCACCCGCACAGCGGACATTTTTGCATAGACGGACTTTTATTTCCAGACAGGAAGACAAAGTCATCGATTCTCGAAGTAAAAAAAGTCATTGAGCCGGTTAAGGTTGAGCCGGTTGATGTGCTATCAGGGATGATTAAGGTACAAAATCGTTATGACTTTATGTCATTAGAACATCTTGCGGGTTCTTGGACACTACTCTGTGATGGAGAAATAGTTGAGCAAGGAGAGCTTCCTGAACTGGATATTCCTCCTGGAGAAGAGGCCATCGTATTCATACCCTGGAAAACAACCTTGGATCATCAAAGGGGCGAGCATTGGCTACACATCCGGTTTACTTTGCGGGAAGAAGCAGCTTGGGCTCCTAAGGGACATGAAATTGCGTGGGAGGACCTGTCGATTCCCTCTACAGTGCAGTCGATTTCCTACCAGCCTACGGCATCAATGCCATCATTGAGAACAACTGAAACAGACACGTTTCTTCATATAAAAGGTACAGATTTTTCATTGGATTTCGATAAATCCCGCGGGCTGATATCCGCGTTCTCATACAATGATGTCTCACTGTTGACTGTGGGTCCGAAGGTTCAAATATGGCGGGCAACAATTGACAACGACTCCCGACAATCGAAGGAATGGAAGAAAGCAGGGCTCGACGCTTTGCAGCATCGGATACAGGATGTTACGATCCGTCCCCTTAATGCTCAAGTGATGCAATTTGAGGTGAAAAGCACTCTTGGAGCGGCAGGCTTGCCGATCTGTTTTACAGTGAATATGACCTACACAGTTTATGGTTCTGGGGATGCTATCATTTCTACTCATATTGTACCTCGGGATGGGCTTCCGCCTCTGCCGAGACTTGGTTTGGAGATGGTTATGTCTTCAGGGTTCAACCAATTTTCGTGGTTTGGGCTTGGTCCCCACGAATGCTACATAGATCGCAAGGAAAGTGGTCGGCTTGGAGTATACAGCGGCAAGGTCGAGGATCAATTCGTGCCTTATATTAAGCCACAAGAAAACGGCAATAAGGCAGATGCTAGGTGGGCCGCACTCACGAATCTTCGGGGTATGGGGTTATTCATAGGTGGAATGCCAATGCTGGATGTAAGCGCAACCCATTATGCTACAGAAAATTTAAGCCAAGCCAAGCATACATACGATTTGGTCCGGTTAAATGAAACGATTGTCCATATGGATTACCGGCAAGCGCCGATTGGCAATCACAGCTGCGGAGAAGCGCCTCCTTTAGAAAAGTATTTACTCAAGCCGGAGGACACGACGTTTACAGTAAGATTGAAGCCGTTTTCCACCAGAGACCGAACCCCAATGAAGCTAAGTAAACAGCAGCCTGAGCCTTTTCACAGCAAGAGCGGGGATTTGAATGTACCGGTAACAAAACAGGAGGTGAACCCATGAGCAAGTCCAGATTTCCCAAAATTGTATATGGCGGGGATTATAACCCGGAGCAATTTCCAAAAGATATTTGGGATGAGGATATGCGGCTGTTTCAACTAGCCGGTATTGATATAGCGACATTGAATGTTTTTTCTTGGTCATTGAACCAACCGGACGAGGATACATTCCGCTTCGAATGGCTAGATGAGATGATGAACAAGCTGCACTCCAATGGTGTGCAGGTCTGCATGGGTACCAGTACGGCAGCGCATCCGGCTTGGATGGCGAGGAAATACCCGGACATCTTGACTGTAACGGCGGATGGGAAGAAAAGAAAATACGGACGAAGGCATAATTCCTGTCCGAATAGTCCGACTTTCCGTCATTATGCCGGAGTTATGGCACGTAAGCTCGCTGAAAGGTATAAGAATCACCCGGCGCTGCTCCTATGGCATGTGAACAATGAGATTGGAATTCGCTGTTATTGTGATAATTGTGAGAAGGCGTTCAGGGAATGGCTGAAGCAGCGCTATGGCACGTTAGAGCAGTTAAACCGCGCATGGTATACCCGATTCTGGGGTCATACCTTCTATGATTGGGAAGAAATTGTAATCCCTAGTGGACTTAGCGAGGGTTTATCTGGGGGGAATTCGGATCAAACGGCGTTTCAAGGTATCACACTCGATTTCTTCCGATTTAATTCGGATAGCTGGCTTGAATGTTATCTCATTGAATACAACGCCATAAAAGAAATCATTCCTGATGCGATCGTAACGACCAACTTTCAAGGAAACGGAACCTATAAACCACTGGATTATTTTAAATGGGCACCGTATTTGGATGTGGCTGCACTGGATATTTATCCGGAGAATCATACGCCAGAAAGCTACATGGCTTTACGATACGATCTAATGCGGGGCATAAAGGACGGTGCTCCGTTCATGCTGATGGAACAAAGCCCTGGGGTGATCAATTGGAAGTCAGTCAATCCAATGAAACGACCTGGCGTTATGCGGATCAGAAGCTATCAGGCCATCGCCCGCGGGGCAGAATCGATTATGTTCTTCCAGCTTCGCCGATCCCTAGGCGCCTATGAGAAATTTCATGGTGCAGTTATCGATCATGCTGGCCATGAGAATACAAGGGTGTTTAAGGAATGTGCACAGCTGGGGAACGAGCTGAAGCAGCTGGGAGATGTGTTGACGGACTTACGGACCAAGAGCCGGATCGGTATATTATTCGACTGGGATAATTGGTGGGCTGTCGAGCTAGGTGGAGGGCCTTCTGCTTATATTAAATATTTGGATCAGATTCAAAAATATTATGATGCATTGTACTTGAATCACTACCAAATCGATTTAATTCATGTGAATTCTGATTTTAATGCCTACGATCTAGTGCTTTCTCCCTTACTTTATATGGTAAAGCCAGGACTAGCTCAAAAACTGGAGTCGTTCGTGGAAAATGGTGGAACCTGGGTAACGACGTTTTACAGTGGCATTGTTAACGAAAGCGACCTGGTTACTCCGGGCGGGTATCCAGGCGAACTTCGTAAGCTGCTGGGCATTTGGGTGGAAGAGATCGACGCTCTATTTCCTGACCAACGAAATGCTATCGTCATGCAGCAGAAGGACGGACAACTGGAAGGCACGTATGAGTGCGGTCTAGTTTGTGAAGTCGTTCATCCGGAAGGGGCGGATACGATAGCCGTCTTCGAAAATGATTTTTACCAAGGATCGGCAGCTTTGACACGTCACCGTTATGGCAAAGGTGAGGCATGGTATGCTGCGACTGATCCTAGCAGTGAATTCATGCAGCAATGGCTGAAGCAGCTGTGCGAGAGCAAGGGAATTATACCAATATCCGACGCATCGCCGGAAGTTGAGGTCACGCGTCGTGAAAAAGACGACAAACAGTTCACTTTTATCATGAATCATAGTGAACATCAGGTAAAAGTAAACACAGGAGAACATGAACAGAAGGAGCTTCTGAGCGGCACAAATGTAAAAGGGGACGTTCAGCTCGAACCGAAGCAAATCATGATTCTTCAGACGCACGTTAAGTAAGATGGCTGCTGCCGTCTGATGTGCAGTTCTTGCAAAAGGAGGATAAATCCGATGAACGCACGAGAACAGCTGCTCAAACAATTCGATCAACCGTCCGTCGAGCATAGATCGATTCCTTTCTGGGCATGGAACGATGAGTTGGATTCGGAAGAACTTGCTCGTCAAGTGAACCAAATGAAGGAACAAGGAATGGGTGGTTTTTTCATCCATTCTCGCGACGGTTTGGAAACGGAGTACATGGGTCGTGAATGGTTGGATTGCGTACGCCGAACCGTAGATACGGCTGCCGAACTGGGCATGCAGGTTTGGCTTTATGATGAAGACCGTTGGCCATCCGGTTTCGCCGGAGGGTTGGTCCAGGCGAGCGGCGGTGACGCCTCTCGAGCAAAAGGCCTTACGATGGAAGTAGTGCGGGGCGTCATCCCGGCTGAAAAGTATGCCGATGCAGTAGCTCTTTTCACGGCGGTCATCGACGAAAGAAATTTGCTCCGTTGCAAGAAACTGCAGTTGGATGAGCGGTATGAGCTGAAAGAAGATGAAGTGCTGCTTGTGTTTCGAGTAGAAATTTCTGAGCGTAGTGAGTGGTTCAACAACGAAGCTCCGCCAGATAACCTGAACCCAGAAACGGTTCGTACTTTCCTCGATATAACCTACGAAGCTTACAAGCGGGAGGTTGGGGATCAGTTTGGAAGAACGATCCGTGGAGTATTCACTGACGAGCCGAGCGTGCATGACCGCCATTGCAGATTTACGGAAGGACGGGGTTGGCTGCCGTGGAGCTGGTCGTTCCCGGAGTTTTTTCAAGAAAGACGTGGATATGACCTGATGCCTCTCATTCCGTACATGTACTTCAATGGGGAATATTCCTCTCAAGCACGTCATGATTATTGGAGAACGCTTACCGAGAGGTTCAGCGAATCGTACTCCAAGCAGCTTGGGGAGTGGTGTGAGAACAACGGCATTGCCTTTACGGGTCATTATTTATGGGAAAATAATATGGGTACCGCCACTAGGGTTTGCGGAGCGGTCATGCCGAATTACCGTTTTCAGCAGGTACCGGGAATTGATATGCTCAACGAGCAAATAAACGAGTATATCACCGTTAAACAATGTACTAGTGTAGCCAATCAATACGGACGCAAGCACGTCCTCACGGAAACTTACGGTTGTACGGGCTGGGGCTTCACTTTTGAAGGACAAAAATGGATTGGTGATTTTCAATACGTGCTTGGGGTTAACGTTCGGTCACAGCATTTGGCACTCTATTCGATTAAGGGGTGCAGGAAACGTGATTACCCACCGGTATTTAATTACAATACAAGCTGGTGGAAATATAATCATGTGGTGGAAGATTATTTTGCCCGATTGTCAGCGGTTTTGACAGAAGGCAGACCTTTAAGAGACGTTTTGGTGCTTCATCCTTCATCGACCGCATGGAGTATGGTTGGAACGGGGCCTTACGGGTTTCCTGCAAGGGGCAAGGACAAGGACGTTTCCGCGACAAACCATTTCGGACACGAGTTCAACGATTTCCTGGGTGGACTGCTAAAGGCGCACTACGATTTCGATCTCGGCGATGAAACGATTATGGCGGAAACCGGAGAGGTTCGGGGGAACCAACTTGCGGTTTATTTAGCAAAATACCGTATTGTGGTTATTCCGCCTATCCTGACTATGCTGGAGAGTACGCTAAAATTGTTACTGGATTTCCTAAATAATGGAGGAAAGATCGTTGCTGCAGGAGCTTGTCCTACAATGATCGAAGGCCGTAAGGCGGAAAGCAAGCTGTCTCAGCTCTACTGTCACGAAAACATGAGCGTCGTTCAGGATATCCAAGAAACGGTGAAAACGCTGGAAAGCATGATTCCTAGACGGGTAAGCATAACCAACGACCGATCGGAAGAAGCGCACCAGATGCTCTATATGCTACGTGAAACGTTCTCCGGGGACTGCCGCATCTTGTTTATCGTGAATAATGATCGTGAGGAACCGCAGCGAGTGAACATCACATTAGAGGGGAATGTCTCTATAGAAGAGTGGTGTGCACTTACAGGTCAAAAGAAGGCTATTGAAATAACTAGTTTTATCGAAGGCAATGTGAGGTTCGAAGCGGAGTTCGGACCGGCAGATTCAAAGCTGTATGTATGCACCTGGAACGAGACCTCTTCTGATGAAGAGATTAACGAAGCTATCCAAGATCAAGTGGAGCAAAGTGTGGAGACGATAGTGGAGCTTGGACCTTCAAGCAGGTTTACACGCTCCATGCCAAACGTATTGACTCTGGATATGTGTTCTTATCGATATGGAGATAGTGGATGGTCGGAAGTAAAGGATGTATGGAAAGCTCAAAGAGCCATTCGGGAAGCGTTGGGGATGAAGCAGGTATACGGGAATGGCATTGAACAAAGATACAAATGGATCCACAATTCCCATCCTGGGAACGGAGTGCTGACTGATTTCAAATTCTCGTTCTATGTCTCCGAGCTGCCTGTGAAAGAAGTTTTTCTAGTTGTGGAATCTGCCGAGTATTACGAAATTCAGCTTAACGGAATACCGGTGCATGAGCCTCCTAATGGATGGTTTCTCGACCGCTCTTTTGACAAGGTTCTTCTTCAAGGCATAAGGAAAGGGAGTAATGAGATCATTTTGACCTGTAAGTATCATCAGCGAATGGAGGTCGAGGATATCTATTTGATCGGCGATTTCGCCGTCGACATGGAGCGCAAAATTACAACCGAGCCGGAAATGCTGGGATTTGGAGACTGGTGCAGTCAAGGCTACTATCATTACTGCGGCAGCATGATCTATCATTTTGATGTGTCCATAGAGAAGGATAAGCTGACTTGGCAGACGTTCCTGGAGCTAGGTGAGTATTCCGCAATTACAGTGGAAGTACGGGTCAATGGTCAAACTGCAGGTCATGTGCCATGGAAAGCCGCTAATCTTGTTGACCTGACGCAGCTGCTTCACGCGGGGATGAACCAGCTAGATATTGAGGTGATGAGCAGCCCACGCAATATGCTAGGTCCATTCCATCTAGCTTCAGGGGAACCTTCCACTACCAGTTGGGCCTCATTCCGCAGGGAAGGCAGCGATTATACTTCAGATTATAAAGTTCGGCCGTATGGTTTGTTCGGACAAATCAAACTGCATCGAAAGGTGAATGCAAATTGAAAACGTTTATCCTAAGAATGAAGAGACGGAATTGGAGGTTTGAGCATGAAAGTGGGATGCAATAGGTGGAGGCTGCTTCTGTCCTTGATCATCTTATGTACTGCGCTGCTGCCTGCGACAGCGGAAGCGGCAGTGAAATATTCCACCTTTACCAAGGATAATAATCAAAATCTCATATGGCTTCAACCGGCATACTATCCTATCGGGGTGATCGGACAGGATCTGTATGTAACCGATCCTAATAATGCAGAAGTGAAGACCAAATCGTCAATGCAAACACCTAAGGATATTTTTATCGATAACAAGAATGAGATTTACATCGCGGATACAGGCAACAACCGGATCGTTCATATGAATGAGAAGGGACAACTGATTCGTTATCTTACAGTACCGGAAAGCCCACTTGTGAAGCCTGAAGGCGTATTTGTAACTATGGACGGAGATATCTACATTGCGGATACGGGAAATAAAAGAGTGGTTGAGCTGGACTCTAATGGAAAACTGAAAAAAGAATTTAAACGACCGGATTCGCGCTTCATTCCGGATACATTCGTATTTGATCCCTCTAAAGTGATGGTTGACGAACGGGGGTTTCTCTACATAGCGGTACATGGTGGTTATGAAGGATTGGTGCTGCTCGATCCTATGGGTAAGTTTCAGGGATTTTTCGGTGCGAATAAAACAGCCCTCTCGGCATTGGACGCTATGAAGCGTTGGTTGTACACAAAGGAAATGTATGCCAACGAAGTAGCCAAAAAGCCGGAGACGATCAACAGCGTCGCAACAGATAAAAACGGCTATATTTATACGGTGACCGGCGGGACGGCAAAGAGCGACCAATTAAAGAAATTAAACATTAAAGGGGAGAATTTGCTGCGCAGCTCCCAGAAAGCATTTGGAGAATACCGGTCCATCGATGCAGCAGCGTCCCCTTCTGCCAAAGGCTTTGTCAATACGCCGCAGCTGAACGATGTGGCCGTAGACCAGGTTGGCAACATGATCGTAGTCGATCAGCAGTTTAAATATATAAGCCACTATGATGCTTCCGGTAATCTGCTCTACTTCTGGGGAGGCCCTTCAGCGGTCGGTTCCTCTCAAGTAGGTCTTTTGAAAAGTCCAGTGGCATTAGACGTGAATTCAAGAAATGAACTGTTCGTTCTCGATGATCAAGAAAATATCGTTCAAGTGTTTCGTTTATCCGAATTTGGACAAAAGGTCAACCAAGCCAATCAGCAAACGCTTGCAGGCTATTATGAAGCCAGTGAAAAACCTTGGCAGGATGTGCTTCGCATGAATGCCCAGTTTACTCCGGCCATATTAGGACTGGCTAAAGCCGCTTATAAAAAGGAACGGTTCGAAGAGGCAAAAAACTTGTTCAAGGAAGCAGGAGATCACGAAGGTTACTCGGAAGCATTTTGGCAAATCCGAATGAAATTTTTCCAAAAGTATTTTTCCTGGATAGCCAGTATCGTTTTCTTCGGAGCTATTTTGTTTGTCATTATCGATAAATGGACGGCCAAAAGCAAGCTTCGCAATAAGCTGCGCGGCAGACGCAGATCGCAAAACCACTTCATTCAGAATCTGAAGCATGCGATATATATTCTGAAGCATCCTGTCGATGGATTTACGGCTGTTCGCTATGAGGGCAAAGGCAGCTATGTAACTGCCATTCTCATCATGCTGGGCGTATATTTAGCCTTGGTATTCAAGGAATACTTTACGAGTTTCTCATTTAATATGGCAACACGGGTTGATGTCTACTCGATATTCACTCAGTTTTTTATTGTATGGATTACATGGATTATTGCGAATTATCTCGTCAGTTCCATCTACAGGGGTGAGGGACGCTTCAGGGATATCTTTATCGGCAGTGCTTACGCGCTGTTCCCATACATTATTGTGGGAATTCCGTTAGCTATCCTCTCGAATGTGATGACGTTATCCGAATCGTCCATTTATAATTTTATAGCTGATGGAATCGTAGTATGGATCGGCCTGTTGATGTTTTGGAAAATTCAGTGGGTACACAACTATAGTGTCGGCGAGTGTGTTCTCAATATTTTTCTAACCTTCTGTACAATGATCGTTATAGGAGTATTAATTTTTATTACAACTGGTTTGACGAATGATTTGGCTTCATTAATTTATGAAATGGTTCAGGAGGTGCTATTGAGATGATTGGGCTCAGCAAAATAAATAAATCTACTGTCATCGTGACCGTTCTGATCTTGGCCGCCGTCCTGATTTTTGCTACAAATGTGAAATTTGAATTGCGCGCAGAGAAGAAGGGACTTTCTGCTTTGCCACAGCAGGAAGAATCGGCGCCTTCTCAAAAAGGGGCAGTTGCCCAGCTTCCCAAAGACAGTGATTTCAAAAGCATGGCGGAAACCGGTATTTTGCGTTTAAAGGTGGATGATAAGACAGGTCACTTCATGGTGGAAGACAAACGGAATAATAATGTATACCGTTCATATCCGAATCCGGAGTTTTGGGCGCAGGAGAAGATTTCAGAGAACTGGAAAAAGCATCTGGCTTCGCCGCTTATGGTTCAATACGTCGATTTTTCGAAAAGCATATTGCAGCCTAAGGAAACGAATATTGGGGCTGAAGGAGGAAAGGTGAAGGAAGTCCAAGCGATTCCTGGAGGCTTTTCTTTGACCTATGAGTTGCCTGAATCCGGCTTCACCATCCCTATTGAAGTCAAAATTGAACAAGACTATATTGAGACTAAAATTGTGAGAGAAGGCATCAAGGAAACGAAAATGGGTCTTGTCTGGGTAAGGTTGTTTCCATTCTTCGGTGCCGAATATTCCGCGGGACAAGACGGATACATGTTCATACCGGATGGCGCAGGAGCTTTAATCCACTTTAAGGATAACCAGCTGAATGTCAATAAGCTGTATGATGAAAGCGTATACGGTCCTGATAATACATTCGCCGGATTAAGCAATAATCGGAACAAAATCATCATGCCTGTATTCGGGATGAAAACGGGCTCCAAAGGATTCCTTGCCGTACTTCAGGATGGTGAAGAATATGCCAATATCGTGGCCGCTCCATCAGGAGTATTAAGTAATTACAATTGGGTCACGACGACCATGAACTTCCGTTCCAGCTTCCTCCAGTTTACAAGCAGAAACTCACCTGACGAATGGGGCTTTATCGATTATAACAAGAATGAATTGTTCGGCAGCGACCGAGTCGTGCGCTATTACATTCTGGACCGTCAACAGACGGATTATGTAGGTATGGCCCAAAAATATCGTGAATATTTGATGAAAGATAAAGGAGTAAAACCTGTCGAGGCAAAAAATACGAATATACCTATGCACGTTGATGTCATTGGAGGCGACAGCGAAAAAGGTCTCGTCACGGATCGTTATATTAACTTGACTAACACAAATGACGTAACCCAAATGATGAATTCGTTGTCTGATAAGGGAGTAGGCAACATGTCGATTACATATATGGGTTGGCAGCAGAACGGTTATAGTGCTTTTGGTCAATCGTTGCCGGTGGATAAGCGTATTGGCGGTGATAAAGGAATGAAATCACTTATAGATAATGCGCATAGTAAAGGGTTTCCGATTTATTTGGACACCGAATATGGTCTTAACAACACGGGTGCGGGAGGATTCGATGAAAAGTTCAATGCCGTAGTTAATCTTGCCGGCCGCAAGCTTACGCTGAATTCATTGTATAACAACTCACGTGTACCAGTGGTTAGCGATAAATTTGTTGAAGAAGCGGTCAAGAAGGATTTGAACAAATATAAGGAGCTGGGCGTTGATGGACTTGCCGTTAACCGGATCGGGCAAAGGCTGTTCAGTGACTATAATACGTCTTATGGCTCCCATCGGGACGAAGCCAGAGATGTTCAGGAACGTGTATTAAAGAACATCAAGGAAGTATTGGGCGGGGTGCAGGGGAATAAATCCAGCTTTTTCGCATTGCCTAATGTCAATCATATCCAAAATTTGGTATATGACCATTCCTATGATTTATTTACAGATGAAGCGGTTCCGTTTGCACAGATTGCCGCTCATGGCCTAATAACCTATTCGTCGGAATATGCGAACAACAGGCAGGAGGATATCAACGATTTCTTGCGAGACATCGAATACGGTGCAATACCTTCCTTCATATTTAGCCGGGCCGAGACCAAAGAGTTCGTGAATGCTTATGGCATCAGATATTACAATACCCATTTTACGAATTGGGAGTCCTTTGCTGTCGAGCAGTATAAGCGGTACAACGAAGCACTAGGGGACGTGCAAAATCAGTTCATTATGGACCATAAAACATTGGCTCCTAATGTTAAGGAAACCTCATATGCCAACGGGAAACGGATTATCGTCAATTATAGCCTGAACCCATATCAAGATGGAAATACTGTAGTTCCAGCACAAAATTTTGCAGTGATTCGAGGAGGGGCAAACCGATGAAAACCAAAATGCGAATGCGCGCATCCCTTATCGAATATGTGGAGGGTACGATTTTCATAGCTCCATGGTTTATAGGTTTTCTGGTATTTATGGCTTTTCCAATAGGTTATTCCCTGTTTATGAGCTTTCAGAAGGTAACGATAACCGCTTCGAATACCACAACACAGTTCGTTGGTCTAACTCATTACCGGTATATATTGTTCGAAAACGGAGACAAACTTTATAACCAACTTTTACCGTTTCTAAGACAGGCGCTGTTTATGATTCCGATTATCGTCATCTTCGCTTTGCTAATCGCTATCATCTTGAATCAAAAGTTTACTGGAAGAACGTTTTTTCGCGCCATTTTCTTTCTTCCCGTCATCCTGTCGACAGGCGAGGTGGTTAAGGAGTTTCTGACACAGGGCGAAGGCGATGTTGGGTTCATGTCAAAGTACAATGTCTCTGGTCTTATTAAAGCTAATTTATCAGAGACATGGTCCGCACCGCTCATTGGTGTTCTTGACTCGTTCGTGCTGATTTTGTGGTACTCCGGGGTACAAATATTGATCTTCCTCGGAGGAAGACAAACGATTTCTAACTCGGCTTACGAGGCGGCGAGAATTGACGGAGCGGGACCATGGGAAACATTCTGGAAAATTACGCTTCCGGCCATGACTCCGTTTATATTCCTGAATATGATCTATACGGTTGTCGATCTTTTCACATTTCCAACCAATCCGATTTTGCAGAAGGTTAGAGACAGTGAGTACGGTGAGTACAGTGCTCTAATTTGGATCTACTTCATCATCATCAGCTTTTTCTTGGCCATCATTTTCTATATTTTTAGTAAAGCGACCAAGTCGCAAAGGGATTCTGCTTAGTGCCTAGATAAAACAACTGTTTAAGGGGTGAAGCTTGTGATCGGCTTAAGAACGAAGAAAGGCCAAGAGCCCGCACTGCTGTCTTGGTTATCCGATGTCAGATATAGGATCATCGGCAGAGAAGCGGATAAGGGATTGCTGTTCCGACTGTTCATTTATTTGATTTTGCTGGATACGGCTTATATTTATTTGAAGCCTGTACTCCATATGGTGACCACCATGGTCAAAAATGCCGATGATCTGCTAGATCCTGCAGTGAACTGGTTTCCAAGGATCGTGTACCTTGGAAACCTACAGGATGCCTGGGAGTGGCTCAAATATCCGAAGGCCCTCAGTATCAGCTTGATGCTTGCGCTTTCCGTTGCCATATTTCAGACGCTGTCATGTGCTGTTACTGGCTATGCTTTTGCCAGATTGAGAGTGCCATTCAAAAACTTGATGTTTTTCTTCCTGCTGCTGACCTTTATTGTGCCGATGCAGGTCACGATCTTGCCGAATATTATTTATGCCAGAGAGCTAGGACTGCTAAATACGATTTATCCGATCATCGTTCCAGCTTTTTTTGGTCTTGGTTTGAAGGGGGCGCTGTTCGTCATCATCTATCGCCAGTTTTTCTCCACCCAACCGAAGGAGCTGGAGGAAGCAGCGCGAATTGATGGGGCTAGTGTGTACAAAATTTTTTATAAAGTGATGATGCCACTCGCAAAACCGGCGATATTGGTCGTATTTCTGTTTTCCTTCATCTGGACATGGAACGACTTTTACTTGCCGAGCATGTACTTGGCAGACATCGAAACCGCGCCTTTATCCATGGGTATTTCTCGAATCGCATCAGCGCTTAAGCAGCAGGCGGAGGTATATGGACCTTCGGTAACTGATGAGTCCATTCGCATGGCGACAACATTCCTGATGATCATCCCTCCGATGATCCTGTATACGTTCACTCAGCGATGGTTTATTGAAGGCGTGGAAAGAACCGGCTTGGTAGAATAGGCATTAATTTAAAATGAAATGGGGATTAAGCAGATGAAGCGTTTGTTTGCTTTGCTTATTGCGGTGGTTATGGCGGGCTCTTTAATAGCCTGCTCCACACAGAGCGGTACGGGGAGTGCACAAGTTAGTGCTAATGCAGGGGCGAATGCTAAGAAGGTGCTTTTGATCCGGAAAAAAGAAGGTGGGGGAGATCCCTTCATTATCAGCCACTTGAAAAAACAGGGTTATCAGGTTATGGACATAGTGGACGTTGATTTCACTGTAGAGAAGGCTAAGGGCTATGGAGTGATTTACGTCAGCGAATCCGTTAACTCCTCTAAAATCGATACGAAGCTCAAAAGCTCTTCTGTTCCTTTTGTTGTAGCCAAAAATCAAATTGCAAGTGAGGCTGGTTTGGTCGGGATGCAGCAATTCGGTCAAGTAGAAGGAGTTAAAACGATCAACATTCTCGACAGTAAGCACCCGCTTGCAGCTGGGTTGAAGGATACTGTTGCGATATACAAGGAGGACGGTAAAATCTCATACGGTCTCCATCCTGGTAAGGAAGCAGTAACGATCGCAGAATATCCTGTCAGTGGCGATAATAAAAAGGTAACGATTTTTGGTTACGAAAAAGGATCCAAAAACATTAATAATGAGGTTGTTCCTGCGAGGCAAGTTTATTTCTCGATGCCTACAGGAGAAGAAAATAAGTTGACTGACAACGGTTGGAAGCTCTTTGACGCGGCAATGGAATGGGCTGCTGCCAACGGTGGGAAGTAAAAGTTGCCATCCAACACAATTATAGGAGGTAAATGTGTGAAACGATTATTTGGAATGATTGCGGCGATGACCATGGTCATCACTCTAATGGCTTGCAATGCTTCTCCATCCGGATCACCTGATGCGGGGAAGAATGCCGGTAACAAAGTTCTATTCGTTGGAAAAGACAGCGGTGGAGACGCTATTACAATTAAACGGTTGAAAGAAGTGCATGGCATGGATGTTACGGTTGTAATCGACAAAGAGCTTACGACAGATCATGCTAAAGGGCAATTGTTAATATATGTTAGTGAATCCGTTAATTCCGGTAAAATACAGGATAAATTCGTGAATGTTCCTGTGCCCGTCATTTATGCCGAGCCCCAGTCGACAAGCGATACGGGGATGACGGATACCGAGGCATATGGGGCACTGGTGGGAGCGAATGCAGCCAAAACGATTCAAATAAAGGACAGTAAGCATCAGTTGGCGGCTGGGTTACAGGATATGGTGGATGTATACAAGGACAATGGGAAGATGGGTTACGCGATTCCGGGTAAAGAAGCTATCGTTATAGCTACGGTGCCTAATGAGGAGCAGAAATCGACCATTTTTGCTTATGACAAAGGCGCCAAAAATGTGAAGGGGAATACCGTAGCAGCACGCGAGGTCTACTTTTACATGTTTAACGGGGAAGAGATAAATCAGACCGAGGCTGGATGGAAGTTGTTCGATGCATCAGTAAAATGGGCATTAGGGAAACAGTAACTCCTAAGAAGGAGGAAATGGCCGGATGAAACGAATTATAAGCATATTATCGATTATCGTGGTCGTAATGATGATAACGGCTTGTTCTTCTTCTGTGGTTTCACAAGAACCCGTTAATAAGAAAGCGTTGTTCGTCGGTAGAGAAGGCGGAGGGGATGCGCTGGCCGTTAAGCATTTGAAGGGACTTGGATACGAGGTTTACGTAACGGCAGACAAAGACCTTACCTCAGATCAAGCATTGCAGTATTCTTTGGTATTCGTCAGTTCCACGGTTAACTCAGGCAAGGTAGGTAACAAACTCAAAAATTCTCCAGTGCCTGTCATTTATGCTGAAGCTCAGAATATGGGCGATGTGGATCTGTCAGGTAAGGAGTCGGATGTGGATCAAGGGGATTTTACCGGCAAGACCATCGTGATCAAAAAGGCCGACCATCCGATGGCTGCAGGATTAAACGGTAATGTAAATGTCTATCAGTCGGAGGGCAAGATCGGTTTCATTGTTCCAGCGAAAGATGGTATTGTTATTGCCTCTGCGCCCGACGATGAGAGAAGGGCGGTCATTTGCGCTTTCGATAAAGGGTCAAAGACGTTAAGCAACGAACTTGTTCCAGCAAGGCAAGTGTACTTTTATTTGGTTGGCGGGGAAGAAATTAATCAAACCGATGACGGGTGGAAGCTGTTCGATGCAGCCGTCCAATGGGCAACAGGGAATAAGTAAGGTATATAAATGACGTGCTACGCTAAGGCTTCTTCGCTCAGAAGAGGCCTTTATTATTTTAGGAAGCATCAACACTTGAGTTAACATTAGGGTGAAAAAGATGAAACAAATAACCTATAAAAATGAAATCTCCCCCAATGAATGCATTTACATTTCGTAATAAAGTAAGAGTACATCCTATCAGTCGATTGACGTTGGCCAACTATGATTCATTTTCAAAGCGTTTTCAAGGTGAATCAATCTTTGTGAGGAGGAGAGTTCTTTATAACGGCCAAAGACTTCAACAAGGGGAGGTCGATCCTATTATTTTAATATTAAGAAATCCAAAAGGGTTATTCCTAAGTTCATATAATGCCTAAATGAAAAGGAGGCTCAACCAAAGTATGAAAAAGATAATGAAATCTTCATTAGCGATACTTTCAACCGTATCTTTGTTAGCAGGCTGTACGAGTTCGCCTGCCAATCCTGTGGATGAACCACAGGCGAATAAAACGCCTCAATCCTCACCCAATGAATTGTTCATCTACACTGTTTATCCTGCTTTTTATGCAAAAGAAGAAGTGTTTGACAAGCAAATTGGTCAATATTTGAAGAAAAAGTTTCCGGATATGACCATTAAACACGTTCATTGGGATAAGGGAAGAGAGTATAAGGATTTAATCGCTGCTGGGACCATTCCTGATATCATTATCGATAACGCACGTATGAATCTCCAAAGATATATTCTCAAAAATGACCTTCAGTACGATATGACTGACCTTATCAAAAAGTACAATTTCGATACGAGCAAGCTGAATCCGGCTGCGATGGCACAGATGAAGAATGTGACTCCCGAAGGGAAGATTTACGGTCTACCGTTCCAGTTAAGCGATTTGGTTCTCTTCTACAACAAAGATATTTTTGATAAATTCGGCGTCGATTATCCTAAGGATGGGATGACCTACGATGAAATCTATGAAATTGCCAAGAAGCTGACTCGTGTTGAAGGAGAAAATACATACAAGGGCTACCAGCAGCATCCAGGATTGTACATGACGTATAATCAGCGGTCTGCCTCTCCTCTTAGCTTGACGGAAGATAAGGCTGAGTTGAATACACCGGAGTGGAAGAAGCTGGTTGACAACTTGAGAAGGTTCTACGAAATTCCAGCCAACCAATTTACTTCCGTTGACGATTTCCCTAAAGGGAAAATGGCGATGAGCGTCCATGTATCAGAGAAAATAATCCAATGGTATGAGCAAAACAAAAACTTGAATTTCGATATCGCTTCTATGCCTTCTTTTAGCGATTTACCGAATACAAAAGCACAGCCTAACATGTATTCTGCGTATATCACGAAGCAATCCACCAAGAAAGATATGGCATTCCAAGCGATTTCGTATCTATTGTCCGAAGAAATGCAAACCGAGTTATCTAAAGAAGGCATTATCGGTCCACTGGAAAGTAAAACGGTACAAGAAGCGTTTGGGAAAAACTTACCGCAGATGCAGGGCAAACATACGCAAGCCATTTTCGCGAGCAAAAACGCTATGCCCCCTGCGGCGCGTGCTAACGGTCTGACTTATGTGGACGTACCAGCTCACATCGTCTTCCAGCCTTTAATTTTCGGTGAATCTAAAGATTCCGTTACGGCGCTTCGGATGGTCGAAGAATCTACAACGAAGGGGATTCAGACGGAGAAAGCAGCGAACAAATAGAGGAATGTATTAAATAGTGTAAAACCCGAATAATCAAACCTCCAGAAGAACTATGAAAGTGAGGCTGGAGGCTTTTGTTTGTTCAGAATGAACAAAAAACATAGGGGGAATAGGAAGCTATGAAGCGTTTTCTCATTTTATTCATCGTCGCCTTGATGGCTATTTCCATGATGGCGTGTGGGTCTTCGCAAAATAGTGCGGACTCCGGGACGCTGTCGACACCTTCACCTCAGAATTCACCGACACCATCACCTACGGCATCGCCGAAGCCAGTGGAAACCAAGGCTCCGGAAGCATCTCCTAAGCCAGATGATGTGAAAGCACCTGAGGAAACACCGAAGCCGGAGGAGTCGAAAGGGCCTGTAGAAACAGCAAAGCCAGCGGAAACGAAGGCACCGGCAGCAGAGACGCCAAAGCCGGCAGCAACCAAAGCGCCAGAAGAAACGGCTAAGGCAGCCGAACCAGCAGCTCCTGCACCAACTTCGGCTCCGGAAAAGGCTGAAGTATCTGCTAATGGAAAAAAACTATTGATGGTAGGAAGGGAAAACGCCCAGGAGGATACATTTGTCGCCAATAGATTGAAAGCACTTGGATTTAAGGTTACTGTTCTGGCGGACAGGGACTTCACCGTTGATGAAACGAAAGGTTTTGATTTAATCTATTTCAGCCAAACAACGAACTCCAAGATACTTAAGGAAGGTGTTATGAAAGAAGTTGCTATACCAACCGTGTATGTAAAAAGTCAAGCCATGTTTTATCTAGGGTTATCATCAATAGAAGAAAACGCCAATGTGTTCAATGTCAAATCTATCGATATAGTGGACAGTAAGCATAAAGTAGCGGGCGGCCTATCGGGTACAGTGGATATATATAAAGAAACAGGCTCTAAGATTGGAATAAGCTTTGGCCAACCGGGCAAGGAAGCCAAAGTAATTGCTACAGCGCCGGGAGATAAAACAAAAGCAGCGATTTATTACTATGATAAAGGTACTAAAGCGGATAACGGTTATGAAGTTAAAGCTCGTGTATCGTTCTTTTATTTAAATAACGGTATGCAAGAAAACACAACAGATAACGGTTGGAAGCTTTTGGATAATATTACTTTATGGACACTGCACAACGAATAAACTGGAAACGGCAATAGGGAGGATTTTAAAAGATCATGAACAAAATAGGATTGAGAACTGCATTATTTACTACTTCGATAGCCATGTTGGCAGGATGTACGTCATTACCTGTAGGTGAAGAACAACCGACTACACCTAAATCTTCACCCAACGAGTTATTCATTTACACGGTATATCCTGCATTTTATGCAAAGGAAGAAAACTTCGATAAGCAAATTGGACAATTTTTGAAAAAGAAGTTTCCGGATGTGACCATCAAGCACGTACACTGGGATAAAGGCCGTGAGTATAAAGATTTGATTGCCGCAGGTACGGTTCCAGACATCATTATCGATAACACTCGTATGAATGTGCAGAGATATATTTTTGACAACGATCTGCAATATGACATCGGAGATTTAATTAAAAAATATAACTTCGATACGAGCAAATTGAACCCGGCCCATGTGGCTCAGATGAAGAATCTTTCGCCAGAAGGTACTTTATATGGGCTGCCGTTCAATAATAATGATTTCCTTCTGTTCTACAACAAGGATATCTTCGATAAATTTGGTGTGGATTATCCGAAGGATGGCATGACGTATGATGAGATTTATGAGCTCGCAAAGAAATTGACCCGTGTTGAAGGAGAGACGACCTATAAAGGTTTCTCACAAAACCCTGGACACTATATGAACTACAATCAGCTTTCTCTGTCGCCGCTTAGCTTGAAGGAAGATAAAGCAAGCTTGAATACTCCGGAATGGAAAAAAATCGTAGACAATATGAGACGCTTCTACGATATTCCTGCTAATCAATTCGATACGGTCGAAGTGTTCGCATCGAAAGGAAATATCGCCATGGCTGTCGCAACCGTAGATCATCTTGTTTCATTCCATGAGCAAAATAAAAACTTGAACTTCGATGTCGTTTCCGTTCCGTCTTTCAGCGAATCACCGAATACGAGATATCAACCTAACTTGTATTCGATGTATCTCACTAAACAATCCACGAAGAAGGATCTTGCCTTCCAGGCAATGGCCGCCATTCTTTCTGAGGAGCATCAAGTTGATTTGGCTAAGGAAGGTGTTATCGTTCCTATGGAGTCCAAAGCGGTGCAAGAGGCATTTGGACAAAACCTGCCGCAAATGCGTGGGAAGAACACGAAAGCGATCTTTAATGGCAAAACAGCCATGCCTCCGGCAGCACGTGGTGCAGGTCTTCTCTGGTATGATGTCCCAATGCAAAATGTTTTCGCTCCTCTAATTTTCAAAGAATCCAAAGACTCTGTAACGGCATTGCGGATGATTGAAGAGCAATCTACTAAAGCGATCGAAACCAATAAGGCTGCCAAGACAGAGCTCGAGAAGGCAGCGAAAAAATAATCCATCACTACCCTAAAAGGCATCCTCATTTAGTAGAACATTACATTGAGGACTGCCTTTTCTTTTTAAAAAGGAGGCTTTTTAACTATGAAGAAAGCTTTAACGAAATCGGTGCTAGTTGTGTCTGCATTCTTTTTGATTGCAGGCTGCAAGTCAACTGCTGTTGGAACCATTGAAACGGTGACCCCTTCTTCTTCGGATAATGAACTGTTGATTTACACGGTATGGCCTGCTTCTTATGTCAAGGAAGAAATATTCCAAAGGCAGATTGGCCAACCGCTTCAAAAGAAGTTTCCAGATCTGAAAATTAAGCATATACACTGGGATAATCCGGGCCGGCAGTATAAGGATTTGATTGCGGCAGGTACCATTCCCGATATCATTATGGATGATTCCCACTTGAATTTAAATCGGTACATCATCGACAACGACCTTCAATACGACATGAGAGAGCTGATCAAAAAGTATAATTTCGATACCGATAAGCTGAATAAGCCATCGATGGATAGAATGAAGAATATTACCAAGGAAGGGGCTATTTATGGTCTTCCATTTCAGATTGGGGATTATATCCTCTTTTATAATAAAGATATATTCGATAAATTCGGCGTGGACTATCCGAAAGATGGGATGACTTACGACGAGGCTTATGAATTAGCCAAGAAGCTGACTCGCGTGGATGGAGAAATAACGTATAAAGGATATTCTCAAAATCCAGGCCACTATATGAACTATAACCAGCTATCTTTGAATCCTTTGCACTCGACGGAGAACAAGGCGAACTTGAGTACGGACGGGTGGAAGAAGCTAGTTGACAATATGAGGCGCTTTTATGAAATTCCAGCCAACCAATTTGATACGGTAGAAAATTTCTCTAAGGGCAACATCGCCATGGCTATAGCTTCTTCAGATCGAATTGTGAAGTTCTATGAAGACAACAAGAATTTGAATTTCGATATAGCTTCGGTTCCTTTTTTCAACGAGTTACCAGACACGCGTTACCAGCCAAATGTAAATTCGATTTATATTACGAAACAATCTACTAAGAAAGATCAAGCTTTCCAGGTAATTTCTTATTTGCTTAGTGAAGAAGCCCAAATCGAGCTGTCTAAAGAAGGGATTGTTGGGTCTCTGCAAACTCAGGCAGTAAAAGAAGCATTCGGTAAAAATTTACCACAAATGAAGGGGAAGCATACCGAGTCCATTTTTTACGGTAAGTATGCTGACGCCACACCCGCTCGTGCACCGGGGTTAACTTATCATCTTGTTAATACACAAGGTGTGTTCGCACCATTGATCTTCCTGGAATCCAAGGACACGGTTACAGCGCTGAGAATGACGGAGGAGAGGGAGACCAAAGCGATATTAGCTGAGAAAGCAGCTAAGGATGAGCTTAATAAAGCAGCCAACAAGTAAGCATTTGTATCTATCAAGGAACAATAAACCTATAATCATGCGATTAAGCGCCTATAATGTATTCGTCGTTTCGTATTATTTTTAAAGAGTACACAATTCATTATTGAACAATACGCTGTTGTGGAGGTGTCGTCCGGACAAACATCAGGATCAAGTTAAGAATGTTGTCAATTGCCATCATTAAAATTGGGAAGGTGCGTTGAATGAAAAAATTATTCTCTTCTTTATTATGTCTCCTCCTTTTGTCGTTAACTGTACTACCGTTTGCTTTTGCAGCAACTGCTGACACTCCTTCAGCTGTCAAAAGTGTAGATGATTTCAAAGACTTGAAGGACCTTCCGCAAGATTTGAAAACCAAGTTCGATGAGTTGATCCGTGGAGGTGTGTTTAGCGGAGTAACTGATGATACATTCGGCTTGGAATCGAAGATGGATCGCGCACAATTCGCTAAGGTAGCTGCAATTATTTTTTCATTGCCCATGGATAAAACGCTTACAACTCCATCCTTTACCGATGTGAGTATGGATCATTGGTCGTTCTCCTATGTGGAGGCACTGAAAAAAGCAGGTCTTACGAACGGTTATGATTCGACAGGTACAACCTATAATCCGTCCGGTGAAGTATCCCGGCAGGAGCTTGCTACGTTTCTAATTCGTGGACTCGGGTTAGATGATGCTGCTAAGAAAGCCAACCCAGTGACAGATAGCACAGTGGATGATTGGGCGAAAGGCTATGTCGCTCTTGCCCTGGAGAAGAACATCCTGACGAAGCAGGATGATGGGACGTTCGGGGGCAAAGCATCTGCTACACGTAAGATGCTTGTACTTGCGAGCTATGAGTCGAAAAAGCTGTTTGAAGGAAAGGGTAGTTCTACACCAACACCTGCACCAACGACAACGCCTGAGCCAAAGAAGGAGAATCCGGCAACACCGGCAACGAATCCGGATACTTCATCATCAACGACTTCGAAAGTGTCTGCTAAGGGTAAGAAAGCGATCGTTACAAGTGACATTAGATCCGGCCAAACTACGTTGGCGGATGATGAGAAGCCTCTTATTAGCCGTTTACAATCGCTAGGCTTTGAAGTAAGCCGTTTGGCAAGCTCAAAAATAGCGCCTGAAGCTTTTGAAGGCTACGACCTTATCGTTATCGGTTCGTCAACAAACTCCAAGTATGTCAAGAAAAAGCTGAAAGATCTTCCTATACCGATTATTTACAACAAACTGATTTCTTTTGGGGATGCTGACTTCTCCTCCGTTTCAGAAAAAACAAATATCGATAAACAATTGAAAATTACGATTACAAATTCCGATCACCCTCTTGCGGCTGGTTTAAAGGGAGATGTGCAAATTTATTATGAACCGGATACTATCGGATATTCTAAGCCGAGCGCCGATGCTATCATTATCGCAACAGCCGCAGGCGATTCTTCCAAACCAGTTATTGCCGCTTATGAGAAAGGTTCGAAAAATATCCTGGGAGAACCTGTAGCTGCCCGTACCGTAACTTTCGGTTCAAATTCATCCTCCATGAAGGAAAATGCTACTAACGAATTGTGGAAGCTGTTCGACGCACAAGCATTGTGGGCCATCCAAAATCCATAAGATATTACTGAAGGACGAAACTCCAGCTTACGGGCTGGAGTTTTTTACATCCATCGGTAGATGAAACAAATAACCTATAAAAATGAAATAAATCCCCTAAATTCAGATAACGGTTTCATAGTAAGGTGGGGATAACAAAATTTCAAACGATTCCGTGTCATTTGCAGCCACGTGTGTCACTGGGGGATGGTTAAGATGTCAAAGCGGATTGCTAAATTTATCATTGTGATGTGTACCTCGGGTATGCTGATGTCCCTTACCGCATGCTCATTATTGCCGGTTGAAGAAGAAGAACTAGCCCCTCCACTTGTTGAGCCTGTCAAGGAAACGCTAAGTATCTTTGAGGCCAAACGTGCGGACATTGTGAAGCAAATTACCGGGGTTGCCACTTTTGCCTCGGATAAGACGGATTACCTGTATTACAAAACCTCCGCAGGGAAGCTGATATCGATAAACGTAAAGCTCGGAGATAGAGTGAATGCTGGCGATCTCATCGCATCCACGGAAACCGGCGAGCTGGAAACGAAGATACGCGTACAGGAAATTGCGATTGAAAAGGCAAAGATATCGCTGGTGCAGGAAGTAGCCGACAAAGGATCGGACAACCCATCCGTACAGCTCAAAATGCTAGATATGGAAAGTGCACAAATCCAGTTGAAATCACTGCAAACTCAGCTTGAAAATTCCAAACTTATAGCTAAGTCCGATGGTATCGTAACCTTCGTTGATTCTATTAAACCCGGAGAAGAGGTTGCTGCATACAAACAAATGGTGACGCTTTCCGATCCTACGCAGATGAAGCTTATCTATACGGCCGCAAGTCAGAATGATCTGGCAGGAGTAGAAATCAATATGGATGCTTCGGTGAAGATCAAAGACAAGACGTATACAGGGAGGGTCGTTCAAACCCCTATGACCGCCACACCGAGCGATAATAAAACCCTACAAGATAAAAACAATAAATCATTGGTTATCAATGTTGAAGGAGAATTGCCTGAAGAAATAACTATAGGTTCTCAAGCGGACATTACGGTCGTTACGGAAAAAAGAGAACAAGTCGTTGTCATACCGAGAGCCGGACTGCGCAGCTACATGGGGCGTGATTATGTACAGGTTCTGGATGGGGAAAGCCGCAAAGAGATTGATGTAGAGAAAGGGATTGTAGCTGCAACGGAAGTGGAAATACGCAAAGGAATAAGTGAGGGGCAGAAAATTATTCTTGCAAACTAGGAGGCTAAGAGCGTGGCAATATTTATCATGATCCTGCGCAAGATGATCAATAATAAATGGCTAGAGCTTAGTCTGCTGTTTGGATTGATATTGTCTGTGGCACTTACAAGCAGTATGCCTATTTATACTAATGCGATACTGCAAAGATTGCTTGTTCAAGAGCTGCAGCAGATGCAGACGAGCAGCAGTCAATATCCAGGGATTTATTGGCTGTCGGTGAATTTGCCTGCTGAGCAGGACAAGGATAAGAAAGTCAAGCTCTCGGAAACCGATGATTTTTTGAAAAGAATAGGAAACCGATTCGGTATTCCCGAGCAATACTATGTTCGCGAAAGATCCTCACAAAGATACAATGTTACGCCAGCCGAACCTGATAAAGTGGATATGAGCAGGCAACGTTCTGCAGATATTACTGCAATTGACGGTATTGAAGGCCATATAAAACTTGTAGACGGACATATGCCGGTTAAGGAACCTGTTGACGGGGTCTACGAAGCACTTGTCGTGCCCGAGGCTTTGACAGAATTGGGAATGGTGCTTAACACAGTCTTTGTAATCCAAGACGAAGATACGAATGAGGCGATACGAATTAAGCCCGTAGGCGTATTGGATCGTAAGGATTACACGGATGTGTTCTGGTATAACATTCCAAGCAGCTACAAGAACAGCTTTTTAATTGATTTTACATTGTTTGAAAAAAATTTCACTAACGGTGGCAAGCTCCATGTGCAGTCAAGCTATTGGTACTGGGCACTGGATTATAAAAAAATGAAACTAGTAACCGTCAACTCGTTCATTTCAACGCACTTTATGATCGACAAGCATATGGATGAGCGTTACGAAACGCATAATTATAACGCGCCGGCGTTAAAAACCCTTGGCAACTATTACGTTAAAGAAGCGAATCTGAAGATGATGCTCTGGTCGCTGAACGTGCCCGTGGTACTAATGCTTGGATTTTATTTGTACATGGTAGCCAATCTGATTACAGAGCGCCAGAAAACAGAAATTGCCGTTTTGAGAAGTCGCGGTGCGAGCCGTTTGCAGATCATTTTTGGTTATGTTATGGAGAGCTTGGTGTTGGGCTCCGTTGCCTTTTGTATTGGTCCGTATGTAGGTATGTATTTAACCAAAGTATTGGGTGCCTCCAGCGGGTTCCTAGAATTTGTACAGAGGGCAAAGCTGGATGTATCTCTAAATCAGGATGCATTCTTGTATGCTCTGATTGCTGTCGGAAGCTCATTAGTGATGACACTTATCCCTGTCTTTCTAGCTACAAAGGTTACGATTGTAGGGCATAAACAGCAGTCGGCACGCCAGGAGAAGAGTTCCTTTTGGCACATTTATTTTATCGACATCATCTTGATCGGCATTTCCTTGTATGGTTTATATACCTACAAAACACGAATAAAAGATCTACTGTCACTCGGCTTAAAATCAGGTGATTTGAAGGTGGATCCACTATTGTTTTTTATTCCTGCCATTTTCATATTGGGGATGGGACTACTTGTGCTTCGACTCTATCCATGGTTCATGAAACTAATCTACAGAATGGGTAGGCGATGGTGGTCTCCAGCACTGTATTTCACGTTAATCCAAGTCAGTCGATCAACCCTGCAGTATCAATTTATTATGGTATTTTTGATCATTACCATAGCCACCGGATTGTTTAGTGCCAGCGCTACCAGGACTATTAACAAAAACACAACGGATAAAATCCGGTATTCAGCCGGTGCGGATATTACGATGCAAATACGATGGGAAAATGATGCGCCTCCAGCTATATTGACAGGATTGTCAGTGGAGGAAGGAGGTGAGGAAGAAGAGGAAAACACGGATTTCGGGACTCCCGCTCCACACAAGACACAGTATACGGAGCCGTCCTTTCTCCCTTTCACCCAGCTTCCAGGTGTAGAGCATGCCGCCAAAGTATTCATTAAAAAAGATGCGACCTTTACTCGAAGTAAATCACAAGATACGGTCCAGCTTATGGGGATCGATACGAAGGAATTCGGTCAAACAAGCTGGATGCGCGCAGGGCTGCTCGATCATCACATGAATAATTATTTAAACTTAATAGCAGCCAAACCTTCGGCGGTATTAATATCGAAATCGATGGCAGAGGAGTACAATCTAAAGTCTGGAGATACTATAACACTTGGTTGGTCGGGTATAGAAGGAGCGCAGTTCACTGTGTACGGCATGGTTGATTACTGGCCGTCATGGAATCCTAACCCTGGAACTAACGACACGATAACCGTGTCCTCCAAAACAGGGACAGCGACAAAAGTAAAAAAACCAATGCTCGTAATCGGGCATTTGCCATATATCCAGAATAATTTGGCTTTGGAGCCATACGAGGTATGGCTGAAGCTGAAGCCGGATGCAAGCAGTCAAGCGGTATATAAAGCGGTTATGGACCACGGATATCAGATCGAAGCCCTAAGGGATGCGAAGCAAGAGCAGATTAAAGCGATTAAGGATCCATTCCAGATGGCTATAAACGGCGTCATGACCTTAGGTTTTTTAATATCGATAAGCATATGCTTTTTCGGTTTCCTCTTATATTGGGTGTTGTCACTTCACGCAAGAACGCTTCAGTTCGGTATTTTACGAGCAATGGGCATATCCTTCTTCCAACTGCTCGTGATACTGATAGGGGAACAAGTATTAATTTCTGGAGCAGCCATCGTTATCGGAATCTCTACAGGGGGTATTGCGAGTCAATTGTTCGTGCCATTATTCGAAATGTCTTTTGACCCGAAAACTCAGGTACCGCCTTTTAAAGTGACGTTTGATCCTCATGATCAGGTTCGGCTCTATTGGGTTGTTGCCGTAATGATAACGACCGGCTTGATCATCCTCTCACACATCGTCTCGCGAATCCGGATACATCAGGCTGTCAAGCTAGGTGAGGATTAACCACCAGCATCAATTTGGAAATTTTATTACAGAAAAGGAGAGTGCAAAGAATGAACACGAATGAGCTAAAACAAATTCCTGATACCCTTATGTTAGAGGAGCGAGCGGGACACGTTCTTGGAGCCATCATAGGTATGGCGGATGAGGATCATGGGTATATTCCATTTTTCGCAGCGAATTTAATGGAGCAACCGGCTTATTTAACGCATGGAGACTGGGATTACGGTTCAAGTCATGGACGATTAATCGATGCGCTCATCTTGGCCAGACATATGACCGGGGATGAAAGAGGGAGGGACATTGAGGCCAAATATCGGGAAAACTTCTTGGGCTTCTTTAAAGAAGACGGCCTAAGCTACCGGTTGAAAAATCCGAAAGCACCTTGGGAGCCAACTGCGAATTTAATTGATCAACGCGCGGTTATTCTCGCCTTAACTTCATGGTATATGTCGACCGGGGATCGCCAAATCAAGCAGGTTGCAGACAAACATGTAGCCGCACTCAAAAGAATTGCAATCAAAGAAAGAGATGTCTGGTATTACCCGGCATCTGAATACACCGTAAACGGTTGGCCTTCCGCCAATGCGGTTCAACTTAGGCTAGCACCAGATCCTGCTGCATTCAGCGGAAGACTGATCATGCCGCTTTTGAAATACTACGAATTGACGGGGAACTCCGATGCATATGAGCTATGTCAATATTTTACGGCATTAATCATTCGTCGCAGCGGAGTATTTAACCCAGATGGCAGCTTCAATGACTCTCTCGCTTATCGTAGCGGACATTTTCATACCCGAATCGGAACACTGGATGCATTAGCTCGTTATGCTTGGCACACCCGTGATGCCTCCATCACCCATTTTGTCAAGAAGAGCTATGATTGGGCTCTTACTTGGTCCACTGCTTTTGGATGGACTCCCGGAGACATACACGATCAGGCTTTTGAGCATGAAACATGCTCTTTAGTCGATCTAATTTCAACTGGGATTACTCTAGCTCTAAGTGGCTATACCGAGTATTGGGGCGTCGTTGAACGGTTCTTACGCAACCACTTGACCGAATCGCAGCTGCTTAACCTGGACTGGGTCGTTGATTCTGATAACAAGGCAAATGATGATGTTGGTTTAAAATCTTACTTTAAAGTGGCTAATAGGACGCGAGGTGCGTTTGCTGGGTATTCCGCTCCGAATGATTTTTGCTGCGATGTGAGTGGGGGCAGGGGGCATACAAGCGACTTGCAAACATGCTGCATCGGTTCGGGAACGCGAGGACTGTTTATGGGCTGGAGCAATACCATTACGGAACATAATGGCACGGTAAGCGTGAACTTTTTACTCAATCGTGGCTCTCGCTGGCTGGATGTAAGCAGCCATCTTCCGCATGAGGGCCGAGTAGATTTGGAAATTCATCAGAATGTGTCGAGGTTGTTGATTCGTATCCCTGAATGGGCTGGTTATGCGAAAGTATTGATTCGACGCGAGCAAGGAGGCACTGTGCGGACTCAAGCTGGGAGCGATCCAAGCATATGGGTAAATCAAAGATTTCTTAACTTGGGGGGAGCGCAAGAAGGCGAGAAAATTACTGTGACATTCCCAGTAAGCCAACGTCAGACGGTTGAAAAAGCGGTAGGTGAGGAGTTCATTACTCAGTGGCGTGGAGACGATGTGATTCATCTGAGTCCTGGAGGGACACATCATCCTTTTTACAATCATCGTCAAATAGGGAATCAAGCGCCTATGAAATCAGGACAATATCGCAGGCTGGAGAAGGAGTTCTATTGGTAATAAGCAAGATGTGGACAGCCGTCTGCTGCGAAAGGGCGGCTGTCTTCTTACTATAAGATTCAACGGTTCATTCAGGAAAACATATGCCTATAAATTAGCTGTTAATCCCCTATAACGCAAATTCGTTTTCATACTATTTTATTAATAACAGAAGGCACTCGTTATTAAAACGATGCTATGAAGCGATATGGAGTCATTGGGGGTGATCAGATTGAAGTCATGATTCATGTAGTCCAGAGGGATTTATAAAAATGGTTTCTAAATCAAAGAAGGAAGGTGTGTTGTATGAACAACAAATACATCGCATGTGCAGTATCTTTGTTCCTTTTGTCGACATCGGTTTTACCGCTTGCTTACGCAGAGAATGAAGCTGCAAAAGTAACGGCAGATGAAGCTAAAGCAATAAAAACGTCCGATGATTACGAAGATCTAAAAATGATGCCCCAGGATTTGAAGGACAAGTTTGATCTCTTTATTAAAGGCGGTGTCCTGAAACCGGAATCGGAGAACACTTACGGATTTAACCTGCCGGTTACCCGAGATGATTTCGTTCAGGCGTCAAGAATCATTTTCTCCGGAGATGAAAATAAAGCGCTTACAGATGAATATGTGGAATCTTTTAGAGCACTGGGGCTTATCAATGAAGATGGAATGGCGGTTGATCCGACAACATTCGTAAGCCGGCAGGATCTTGCCAAATTCTTGATTTACGGGCTCGGCAAGGTAGATGAAGCAAGAAATGTTACACCGATCACGGATGATAGTGTCCGAGATGAGGATAAGGTGGATAAAGCGGCAAGCCGATTTGTCACACTTGCTTTGCAGTTGAAGATTATGCAGAATCTCGATGATAGTCGTTTTCACGGTACGGACCGGGTTGTTACCCGCAGAACACTGGTAGAGTCCGCTTTTGAAACACGAAAGGTTCTGGGGGGGCAAAGCGAAACGAGCAAAGTGACTATCACAGAGGCAAAAGCAACCGGGGCACGCAAAGTATCGGTGACCTTTGAAACTGCGGTAGATGCGGTAAATGCAGCTAAAGCCATTTTATCCGTCAAGAAAGATGGCAGCGCTATCTTAGGAACAACGGAATGGTCTGCAGATAAAAAAAGTGCGACTATAATATTGGAGACAAAATTGACGAAAGGAAGCTATAGCGTTGAATTGTCGGGGGTGGATGAAGCAGCCGTATTAAAAAAGACAGCGGATTTTTCAGTGGAGGATGAAACAATCAAAGAACTCAAATTTACGAATTCATCGGACCAATTGGCCCGCTCGAAGGTGATCGTTGATTTTAAGCAGATAAACCAATACGGAGAACAAACTAATCTCCCTGCTGCAGCTTTTGATATTAGAGTCAACTCAGGAATCGGCATGCAATATGTACCGGGCCAACAATCCTTTAGGCTTGATCTAAGCCAAGAAAGACGTGGTTCTGCCGTTTTTATCTCCATATATGATAGACAGCATAATTTGACGGTAAGCAAGAATTTCACGGTCGGAGACCGGGTTTTTGTCTCAAAGATCGAATTGGGCAAACTGATTTATAAAGACAATAAGCAGCTGCAGCCGGGGGGGAAAGTGTACTTACCCTTTAAGGCGTATGATCAATATGGATGTCTCGTTGATGATGTCGAGGAATTGGACCGAGGGATTATTACAAGATTTGAAGGCGAATCGCTCTTTGAAAATGTTAAGAACAAGGTATTCGTCGACTACGATAATGACAATTACCCTGAGCTGGAGCTCGTTGCCAGGGACGATTTCGACAAAGACAAGGGCACTACCCTGAATTTAATGGCATTAGGCTCCGGTGAGACTGTTAAGCAAGAGATTGCCGTGTTCGCCCCCAAACAAGCAGCTAGTCTTAAAATCGCGGATTTAACCTCCCAATTGGCAGAGGGGGATGCGGACGTAGGGATCACTTTGGAAATAAGAGATGCCGAAGGGTATAGTTTTACAGCAGATGAAATCGCAGCATTATATAATGCGGGACAGATTCAAGTGCGGAGTACTGGAGTCTTTAAATTGGGGTCTATTGCTGACGGCGAAACGATTGGCCTAAGCGGATCCAACAAGGGCAAGGTGGTCGTTCAAGCCACAAAAACTGGATCAGCGTCAATCGACGTATTGTTGAAGGATTCCAATCAAAGGGCAACAGCTGAGTATACAATTCAGTCTGCGCGAGTGGCCGAAAGCTTAGAGAAGTCAGGGTTCGAACCGGCAGAAACAATCACGGTAATACAAGGAGTAACAGATCCTATTAAAACTATAAAATACGCTATCAAAGACCAATATGATTCAGAATTTAAGACCGCCCCCGATGAATATCAAGTAGAATTCAGGCTCCAAAAAGTAAGTGGAGAAGCAGGTGCATTTACGGGAAACTTTAATGGAAACACGAAGCTTCAGCTGAATGACGCGAATCCTACCATAAGAGTAAAAGCAAGCCAAGTTAGCAATAATAGTATTTTTTTGATGGCGGATGCCAAAAAACTGGGTGTTTATAAAGTGGTCACGACATTGTTAAAAGCAAAGAGAGATCCTAAGGAGGCCGATCCAACTAAATGGCCTATTCAAACGGAGCTCCAAACCATATCGGCACAGGCACAAAGCTACACGTTAAAGGAAATTGATGAGGATTTGACCTACTTTGTAAAATCGGATACGAGCTTGTTTGCCGTTGGAAAATATCTTGTAGACCATGGTTTGCTAGATAACAAAAATAATAATTCTAGAAAAGATAAAAAAGCTACCCAGGAGGATGGGGAGTATATATTTAAAAACAAGCCTGAAATGGCAAACAAAGGAATTGAAGTTGCTGCCAAAGATAAACTAGGAAATGAAATCACTTTCCCCAAAGGCTCTGCCCCAGTGATTACAAGAGTGAGTTTCACCAATACGAATCTGTTTGCGCTCGACAAACCTGATAATCCAACCAAGATCGTCGGACTGAATCCGGGAAGCACGGATGCCATACTTATCGTGAATACACCGGTCGGTACAAAAATCGTAAAAGCCAATTTTAGTTCATTTGCTTCCGAATTGGAATTCAGGGAATTAAAGATGGGGGGGACGCTTAAGGAGAATTCGGTGACGAACGTTGACCCCAAAGCCATTGATGGCCGCTATATTTGGGATGATAAGCTGGTTAAACAGGTTACAGTAACCGATACGACTAACAATAGCTTTACGAACAAAGCGGATTTTGATAAAGGCACTCAAAGTACCTCACTTACACCATTCATAGGAATATTCGGAGTATCTCTTACTATTAAGGATATTACCTATAAACCAGGAACAAAAGAGGAGGATAAGGACACTTTCTACATGACGGATGATTATAAGGTCGTATTTAAACCGAAGAGCGGAGTTTATGACGCTAGTAAAGTGAATTTGCAAAGCTTTACAATTGTTGGCGACGGTCCAAATAATAAGCCTAAAAATTTCATCTTTAGTGTGAAATAGTTTGCTAAGCCTTTGCCGAGACTTCGGCAGAGGCCTTTTTAATACTACAAGGTTTCGGCTAAATCAGCCTATAATCAAGATCGGATTTACTAATTTATTGCATTCGCCCATTTTGTATACTTTAGAGAAGATGGGAGGTAGAACAACTTGGCAAGAAAAAGATATGTTATCTGCGGTGTCAGCACCAGAGCGAACGGAATGTTTATCAGCTCCATGCTGGATACATTCCAGCCTTATTGTGAAATTGTTGGGCTGCTCGACTCGGATCCGGCCAGGTTCGCCAACTGCTTCCGCAAGTTTCCTTCACTAAGCGGGCTGCCTGTGTATGCTCCCGAGCAATTCGAACGGATGATAGAGGAAACGAAACCGGATGTTGTGATTGTAGCGGGTGCTGATCACAGCCACGCCGATTATATTGTGCAAGGCCTGGAACATCATCTGGATGTTATTTCGGAGAAGCCCATGGTAACGACTGGAAAGGATTGCAAGCGCGTTTTGGATGCGCAGAATAACAGCAGGGGAAGGCTGTACGTTGCTTTTAATTATCGCTACTCCCCCATTCATACTAAAATCAAAGAAATCATCCTAGAAGGTAAAATCGGTAAAATCACTTCAATTGATTTGAACTGGTACCTCGATACGTATCACGGTGCAAGCTACTTTAAACGCTGGAACCGCAAAAGATTGCACTCCGGCGGCTTGTCCGTTCATAAAAGTACGCATCATATCGATCTGATCAATTGGTGGATTGATCAGAAGCCTATCGAGGCCTTCGCCTATGGGGCCCTTAACTATTTTGGTCCCGAAGGTGAGCTCAACCCCGCCAAAGAAGACGGACGCTTTTGTGGAACCTGTCGTCTGAAACATAATTGTACTTATTTCATGCGATGGTCCACACGAAGTAAAGAGATTGTACCCGAAGACGATCATTTGACTCAAATCGATAAGAAGCCGAGTGCTTATAACGGATATCGGGCAGACGGCTGTATTTTTGATTCGGAGATTGATATTGAGGATACATATGCAGCTGTCATCAAGTATGATAAGGGCGCAATACTCAGCTACTCGGTCAATTTTTCGCTGCCGTATGAAGGATACCGATTAGCTATTAACGGGACCAAAGGGAGAATTGAAACTCAGGAAGTCATGTCCAAGAGGGCTTCTTATCACGTACCTGAGCAAACGATTGATTACTTCCCTTTATTCGGGGGAAAAGAAACAATCCATGTAGTTCCTCGTGCAGGAGGTCATGGTGGGGGTGACCCGCTGCTCTTGGAAGATTTATTCCTGGGTGCCGATCCGCTTCGTGCTTATGATATTATGGCTGGTGCTGAAGCAGGAGCTTATTCAGTACTGACCGGTGAGGCTATCTGGAAGTCGGCCCAATCGGGCGTTCCGATACGCATAACAGACCTGCTGGTCTCACAAGAGCCGGAACAAGCAGAATATTCTAAATGATCGAAAGGGGAAAAAGGGAAGTGTATGATAAATTGGAAAATGTGGGCATCGCCCACTTCGACGTAAAAAGTCAGCTGCCAAGATGGGTTTATGAATCGGCCATGCGTGCAGCAAAAAAGGGAGAGGAAGCACGCTCGGCTATTAAAGACAAGCAAGCACTAGCGCAGCGACAGCAAGAAATTCGTGAAGGATTGGAGCGATGCATAGGCGGTATGCCTCCATGTAATACTCCGTTGAATTCGCAACTCATGGGTACGGTTATAGGGAACGGATTGCGCATAGAGAAAATCATCTTTGAACCGAGACCTCAAGCCTATGCCACAGCTAATGTGTACATTCCTGATGACGTAACGGCACCAAGGGGGGCAGTACTGCTCTTATGCGGACATCGCGAACAGGCCAAGCACTGTGACGAATATCAAACGGTATGCCATTACCTGGTACATGCCGGATTGATCGTCATGGCCTTGGACCCAGTAGGACAGGGGGAACGATTCGGCTACTACGATCCCGAGACGAAACAAGCCCCGATGACTAGCGTAACTGAGCATGAGAACGTCGGTCGCCAATGCATGCCGTTGGGAGATAGCCTTGCACGATATATGCTCCATGATGCTGTGCGGGCTATTGATTATTTATGTACAAGGCCGGATGTGGATCCGAATCGCATTGGGGTAACCGGGCATTCAGGTGGAGGTACGCAAACCTCTCTTATGATGATGTATGACACGCGAATCGCTGCAGCCGCACCTGGTGGGTTCATCATGAACCGTCCATACTTTTTACTTACCGGCAAGGCACAGGATGCAGAGCAAAAATGGCCTGGCTTCTCTGCATACGGTTTCGATCATGAGGACATCGTGCTGGCAATGGCACCACGTCCCGTCCTTGTACTTGCTACAACCTACGATTCGGTTCCTATTGAAGGGCCACGACATAACATAGCTATTAACCGCCGATTTTGGGAAATGCATGGCCGCAGCAACGACCTGAGCATTTTTGAAGATGAAAATGTTCACCGATTTACACTACCGCTGGCTCGGGCTGCTGCAGCTTTTTTTTCCAAACATTTATTGAGCTGCGCTGTAACGCCATCGGATGATCAAATCCAATTGATTCCTAACGATCAGCTTTGGTGTACGCGCAGCGGTCAAGTCATCGGCGAAATGCCGCATGCCAAGAGCGTATTTGCAGAAAATGTGCAAAGACTCGCAGAGTTCGAGAATATTCGCCAGTCGGTTTCCGATATCGAACGAAAAAACCGAGCCATGGCATGGCTCAAGAAAACCGTATTTTATAACAGACAGAATTGCGACCTCAATCCCCGCCCGTCCGGAGGTGGAGAAGTAGAGCATCTATGGGTACTTCGTCAGATTTGGTGGAGTCAGCCGGGATTGTTGAATCATGCTCTGCAATTTTATGATTCAAAGCTGCATGGACAAAGGCTTCCTGTCACTATTGGAGTTTGGGATGGGGGGACAAGCCAGCTTGAAACACATGCGCAATGGATTGAGGAAACATGTGCTTCTGGTCGAATAGCCATGGTGTTAAATCCAACAGGGATAGGGCCTCTTCTGCCTCATCTGAATTCGTCAACGGATAAGCCGTTTAAACGATTTGGCATTATGGATAGACATACGGACGAAATGATGTGGCTTGGAGATAGTATGGCTGCCATACGAACTTACGATGTATTGCGGGCTATCCAATTAATGTTTGTAATGAAAAATATCGATTCCAGTGACATCCGTCTTTATGGAAGCGGGCGGTATGCGATGTATGCCGGTTTAGCGGCTTTATTGGACTCGAGAGTAGGCAGTATCCGATTGGAGAACTGCATGAGCAGCATCGCTGACTGGATAAAAGAACCTTTTTACGATGAAACGGATTCGTTAAGCTTTATTATTCCTGGAATGCTTCGTCATTTGGATCTTCCAGATGTATATAAATGGCTTAAGGATGATAGACGGCTGTCCGATGTTGAGCTTTTAATAAGCCATTCGGCAAGCTAAGCGAAAGGGAGGAAGTCTATATGGCTACTGTAGTTGCAATATATACAGGACAAGGATTGGCGGAACGTATTCAACCGATATTTCGGGAAGAAATGCCGGGCAGCCGATTAGTTAGTATTATCGATGACAGTATTATTGCTGATGTGATTCAGAATGGTAAGGTTGTCCCTTCGGTAAGGCGTAGGCTTGTGCAATATTATCGCCATGCTGAAGAGATTGGGGCAGATGTCATTCTTAATACTTGTTCATCGGTAGGAGAAGTAGCGGATTGGGCAAGACCTATGATCGATATTCCCATTATAAAAATTGATGAAGCTATGGCTTCGCAGGCGACTTGGCAGTTTCATAACATAGGGGTATTAGCCACTCTGCCTACGACTTTGGACCCGACTAAACGGTTGCTGCATAAAGAGGCCCAAAGGCAGAATCGTGTCGTTAATGTAGTAGATGCACTAGCCGAGGGGGCGTACCAAGCACTGGTAGCTGGACAGCCGGAGGAGCACGATCGCTTAATTCTTGAAGCTGCCAAATCGGTAGCACAGCATGTGGATGTCCTTGTGTTGGCACAAGGCTCGATGGTCAGGATGGAAGAAGCGCTGAAGCAGGTTACAGGTCTTCCTGTTTATTCGAGTCCACGTTTAGGCGTAATGGCAGTTAGAACCGAGCTGGAACGATTGGGGAAGGTGGCCATACCGTGAACGATCAAGTCATCGCTACCTATTGGATAGAGACGGCCTTTACCTTGGACAAAGCCAGTGAAATCATTGTAAGCGAGCAATCCACCGGTACCTTTATGCCTTTGGCCAATGAAACGGAGAGTCTGAAAGAGAGGCATCGCGCTCGGATTTTGTCTATACAACCGTTGGAGAGCTCGCCTTTCCCAGCACTACCTGGGGCTAAAGTTCCAGTTGGCAGCAAAGGCTTGTATCATCGCGGTATAGTTAAGATTGCTTTTCCATATGACAATATCGGTCCTTCCATCCCGAATTTGTTAGCTACTGTGGCAGGCAACTTGTATGAGTTGGAAGAATTGTCGGGGATACGACTGATTGATCTAGAACTTCCTTCATCATTTCGAGACAGGTATGAAGGGCCAAGATTCGGTATTGCGGGTACTAGAGAGCTTACAGGCGTATATGGGAGACCTGTTATCGGCACTATTATTAAACCGAATATCGGATTACCGACAGAGCAACTAAGAGAAATCGTTCGAGAGTTAGCTTTGTCAGGAATCGATTTTATAAAAGATGATGAAGTCCATGGCAATCCGACTTATGCGCCGTTATCCGAGAGGGTCAAAGCTGCCATGGAGGAAATTGAACGCGCTGCGGATCGGACCGGCAAAAAAACCATGTATGCCTTTAACATTACGGATGATATCGATCAGATGCTTCGCCATCTGGAAACCGTTGTACAGTATGGGGGTAACTGCGTCATGGTGAGCATTAACAGTGTTGGTTTTGCAGGGGTAGCTCACTTACGGAAGCATGCTCCAGTGTGCATCCACGGACATCGTAACCAATGGGGGATGATGTCGCGCTACCCGTATCTGGGCATGTCATTTTCGGCATATCAAAAGCTGTGCCGGTTGAGCGGGGTGGATCATCTTCATGTGAATGGACTTAACAATAAGTTTTATGAAGATAATGCTTCTGTCATCCAGGGTGTGCAGCAGTGCTTAACACCCATGTTTGAGGCGAACGATACAGCACTCCCAGTATTATCATCAAAACAATGGGCTGGCTCCGCTCCTGAAACATATCGAGAAATGAAGACTGTTGATTTGATAAATATAGCCGGCGGAGGGATTCATGGACACCCAGGCGGATTTGGTGCCGGCTTCCGCAGCTTTGTTCAGGGCTGGGAAGCAACACTTGCCGGTATTCCATTGGAAGAATATGGACGGACCCATTCGGAATTGAAGCAGGCATTGGATACATTAGGCTAATCTTAGCTAGTCTTAAGCAGCACAGGTCAGGGATGGAGGAGGGTAGCAAAATTGCGAATCTGTTATTATGGAGACGATTTTACAGGTTCCACGGATGTCTTGGAAGCACTGACGACTGGTGGTCTGCGAGTGATTTTATTCATGAATATACCAGAGCTAACGTTATGGAATGAGAAGTTCGCCGAGTATGACGGCTTCGGGGTAGCCGGTGTGACCCGTACCTTGTCGACCGAGCAATTGGAGATGACTTTGAAGCCGGCATTGGCCGAGCTCCGTGCCTTCGGCGCGTCAATCACGCACTATAAAGTATGCTCGACCTTTGATTCTTCTCCTACGTCTGGAAGTATTGGAAAAGTTATCGACATCGCAAGGGAAGTGTTTACAGAGCAGCGTTATACTCCTGTTTTGGCGGGCTCACCTGTGTTAGGGCGCTATACGGTATTTGGAAATCACTTTGCAGCTGCGGGAGATGGGATCGTCAGGCTGGATCGCCATCCGAACCTATGCAAACATCCGATCACTCCGATGAATGAAGCGGATCTACGGTTTCATCTAAGCAAGCAAACTAATCAGTCTATCGGACTTATGAATGTAATGGATTTGGAGCAGCACGGTTCTCTACTGGAGGAGCGGTATGCTCAGGTACTGAGCCAAAACTCGGATATTTTGCTGTTTGATGTGCTAACAGAAGAGCATCTTGGTAAAATCGGTGGTATTATATCACGCGAAAGCGAAGCGGCTCCATTATTTGTGGTCGGTTCTTCAGGAATTGAATACGCGCTTGTTGAGCATTGGAATAGAAAAGGCAGCATGAACCCCGACCCATTATCCAAACAAGCAGAAACTGTAGAGCAACTTCTAGTTGTGTCAGGCAGCTGCTCACCGGTGACACACGAGCAAATCGAATGGGCGCTGCGACACGGCTATGAGGGGATTCGCATTCCTGCTGCTTATATGCTGGATCGTTCGTCAGACAAGATCACTCTGCTATTAGAGCAGGCTGAGCTAATGCTAAAAGCAGGAAAAAGCGTCATCCTCTATACGGCAATGGGACCGAACGATGAATCCATTGATTTAGTGCAAAGTATATTAAAGGAACAAGGTCACGACAAAGCAATAAGCGGGCAAGTAATAGGTGGATGTTTAGGTGACTTATCGAGAGAGCTTATAGCTTTAACTGGCTTAAAGCGGGTTGTTTTTGCAGGGGGAGACACCTCAGGCTTCGCTGTAAAGCAATTGAATATTTATGCTTTGGAAATGATCGCATCCACAGTTCCAGGCGGACCACTATGTAGAGCCTTCTCGGAAGATAAGCGAATTGACGGGCTGGAGCTTGTGCTTAAAGGCGGGCAAGTGGGTCCCGCTGACTTTTTTGAGAAGGTGCGAAGAGGATATGCTTAAATGGGCAGCCAGAGAAAAGGTTGTTGCATGGAACAAAAGGAAATCGCTTTCAGGTTTAGTTGATAGTCTTAGTTTGTTTTCACATTACTGATACCAGGAGGACACTATGAGCATCGTATTACGAGGCATTACTTGGGATCATACGCGCGGTTATCTCCCGATGGTAGCTACTTCGCAGAGGTTTGCGGAGCTGGTCCCGGAAGTGACCATTCTTTGGGAAAAACGATCTTTGCAGCAATTTGCCGACGCGCCAATACAAGCTTTGACGGATAAATACGATTTATTAGTTATAGATCACCCTTGGGCAGGCTACGCATCCGAGTCCGGTGTGCTGCTGTCATTGAATAAATATTTGCCGGATGATTATATGCAGAACCAAGCGACGAATTCCGTAGGCCACTCTCATCTCAGTTATAATTTCAACGGCAGTCAGACTGCTTTAGCGATAGATGCGGCCACCCCTGTTGCTTCCTGGCGATTCGACGTGTTGGAACGGGAAGAGGAGCAAGTGCCCGTTACCTGGGAGGAACTACTAAACCTTGCCCGAAAAAACCTAGTCATTTTTCCGGCTATTCCGATCGACAGCCTTATGAATTTTTATATGCTGTGCTTGGCCCATGGGGAAGAGCCGTTTGGCAGTGTCGAAACGGTGGTTTCGTATGATAGCGGGCAAGCGGCATTGGAATCTTTAAGAGGGCTTGCTTCTAACTGTCGTTCCGAAATTTTCCGTATGAATCCAATTGCCGTATATGAGCATATGACTAAGTGGAATGATGTAGGCTATTGCCCGTTCGCCTACGGCTATTCTAACTATGCCAGATCAGGTTACAGCAGAATGCCGTTGACCTTCGGAGATTTGGTAACTTACGGGGATTACGGTCCTCTGTGTTCAACACTTGGAGGAACGGGGCTCGCGGTCTCGGCAGCCTGCAAGCATAAGGAGCTAGCGGTGCGATATGCGCAATACGTAGCGAGTGAGGAAATACAGCGTACGATGTATATGATGGTCGGAGGTCAGCCAGGCCACCGAAAAGCATGGATCGATGAAGAGGCGAACCTTTGGACACAGTCTTACTTTAGCCAAACGCTTCCTGCCCTTGACAGAGCCTACGTAAGACCGCGTTATAACGGTTATTTGCATTTTCAGGATCAAGCTGGGAATCATGTCCAGGAATATATGATGCAGGGCGGAGATACCAGACGAATATGGGAGCTTATGAACCGGTTGTATCGTGAATCGTTGACCATTTCGAAAGAGAGGCGGTTAGGATGACAACGACTTCCTCGTTCAAACCATTGGAAGGGCTGCTTGTGCTTGATTTTGCCCAGTTTTTGTCAGGACCTTCCGCTGCTTTGCGTTTAGCCGATCTCGGTGCAAGAGTAATCAAAGTGGAACGGCCGGATGGAGGCGATCTTTGCCGGCGGCTCTATGTCTCTAACCTGGAGCTGGATGGAGACAGCACTTTATTTCATTCTATTAACCGCAACAAAGAAAGTATCTCCGCTAATTTGAAAAATCCCGACGATTTAAAGCTGATACGTACATTAATCGAGAAAGCGGATGTCATGATACAAAATTTCCGCCCTGGGGTCATGGAAAGGATCGGTTTACACTATGAAGTGGTAAGAGAGTGGAATCCGCGTCTTATATATGGCGAGATTACTGGATATGGCAAAACGGGACCTTGGAGCAGCAAGCCGGGGCAGGATTTGCTTGTTCAATCGCTTTCTGGTCTGGCATGGTTGAACGGCGACGCGAATCAGCCGCCTGTTCCGTTCGGGCTGTCCGTAGCCGACATGTTCGCAGGGGCTCATCTGGTCCAAGGCATTCTAGCTTGTTTAGTTCGGCGATCCGTTACGGGGAAAGGCGGACTTGTCGAGGTCAGCTTGCTGGAATCTATTCTCGATGTTCAGTTCGAGGTGTTAACGACCCATATGAACGATGGGGGTAAGCTTCCCGAGCGGAGTGCGGTGAACAATGCGAATGCGTATTTAGGTGCTCCCTATGGAATATACGAAACGGAAGACGGCTACATGGCTTTGGCAATGGGTTCGGTAGTACAGCTGGGTCAATTGCTGGAATGTGAGCAGCTTGAACCATTCAAGGATCCATCAAGCTGGTTTGCTTATCGGGACAACATCAAAGACATATTGAAAAACCATTTGATACACCGTCCGACAGCGTTCTGGATTTCCCGACTGGAACCGGCGGATTATTGGTGCGCTGATGTGCTGAACTGGAAACAGCTGCTGGAGCACGAAGCGTTCCGGCAGCTGAATATGACCCAACAGACAGTGAACGGCAGCGGGGCACAGCTTACGACCACGCGCTGCCCGATTCGTATTGACGGCAATCTTCTGCTCTCTTCAGTAGGTGCCCCCAAAATCGGAGAGCATAACAGCAGAATCAAAGCGGAGGTGTTATAAGCGAATGATTCGATCCCTGTTCTATGAAGAGTATGAGACCGGCACGGCAAGGGAGTCGTTCGGAAGAACGATAACCGAAACGGACATTGTCATGCACGCAGGACAAACAGGTGATTTTTATCCTCATCATATGGATGCCGAATGGTGCAAGCAGCAGGATTTTGGTCAAAGAATTGCCCATGGGACACTTATTTTTAGTGTAGCGGTAGGTATGACGGCCTCAGAAGTGAATCCCGAAGCATTTTCGTACGGGTATGATCGTCTCCGATTTATTAAGCCGGTCTTTATAGGAGATACGATATGCGTGCGAGTGACCGTACATGAGAAGAAAGATCATCCGAGACGCAGCGAATTTGGGATCGTCAGCGAGCGGTGTGAGGCGTTTAACCAGCATGGGGATATGGTATTGGTATGCGATCATCTGCTGATGGTTAAGAAGCGGGGAGGCACCGAAGCATGAATTCGAATCGGTTGAGGCTCATCTCGCGTCAATTTGAAGGCTTTGAAGCCTCATTTGCCGTTCAGGCCGAACATTTTGAAAAGCTGACCGGTTGGCAGGTAGATCGAGAGTTTGAAGAAATTCATCGGCTCTATGATCGTATGGTTACCGGAGAGGAAGCCGCTTCAGGAACACATGACCTGTTTCTGTGTGTCACGGACTGGCTGCCTGAAGCCATTCAAAAAGGTCTTCTGCTTCCTCTTGACGAGTTGCTAAGCGAAGATCCGCCTGAAGGTTGGCCGGAAGCATGGGCTTCCAGCATGCAGGGGCTACAAACAGGCAAGGACGGCAGCATTTACGGTTTAGCCTACCACGACGGTCCGGAAATGTTTATCTATCGCGGCGATCTGTTCGATGATCCGTTGGAACAGGAGGATTTTGCGAAGCGATTTGGTTATCCTCTTCAAGTACCTGCAACATGGAGCCAATTTATCGATATCGCACATTTTTTTACACGCCCGGATGCTGGGATGTACGGGGCGTTAACGGCTTCATTTCCTGATGGTCATAATAACGTATATGATTTTTTGATCCACCTATGGAGTCGAGGCGGGGATCTGCTGACCAAGGATTGGAAAGCGGCTTTTCACCAAACCGCCGGTCAAGAAGCCCTGCAATTTATGGTTGATTTGATCCACAAGCATCAAGTTGTCCCTATTGAAGCTTTGGATATGGACAGCGTAAGGAGCGGGCACTACTTTGCGCAGGGCGGGATAGCGATGATGTGGAACTGGGCCGGGTTCGCCGCCGTTGCAGAAATGCCGGGCATGTCTAAGATCGCGGGAAAAGTCCGTACAGGGCTTATTCCTCGAGGAGATGGACCGCAAGGCATTCATATGTCGTTGAACATCTATTGGGTGTTGGCAATAGCTGCAGGCAGTAAAAACAGGCATATGGCATATCAGTTTATAAAGGAAACCGCATCAGCGAAGATGGATAAAGCTACATCCTTGTGCGGCGGGAATGGGACGCGTCTGTCTACCTGGCGCGATCAGGAGGTAAGAAAGCAGTTTCCGTATTACGAGCATCTGGAGACCGTGCATCGGAATGTCAAAAGTCCGCTCCCGATTCCGGAGTATCCGGCCATTAATGAGGTATTGTCTCAAATGGTTGACGACGCAATGCGACTTCGGGCTCCGGTACAGGAGGCTTTAACTCATGCGGCAGAACAGGTGGATAACATTTTGGCTCGAGCAGGTTATTGCGGATGACAAGAAATGGAGGCGGATGAGATGAAGTTGAATGACGGGACAGAAGGTCATTTAGACATAGAGTATAAGCCAAAACTGCCGACAGACTTGACTAGAGGGATTGGCATTGTAGGTGCTGGAGAAATTGTCGTTCAAGCCCATTTACCTGCTTATCAGATGGCCGGATTTCGTGTAGTAGGTATATACGATACGGATCGGCGCAAGTCGGAGACCGCAGTCCGCAATGTACCGGGAATGATCGTGTTTACGACGTTGGAAGAGCTCCTCCATCATCCTGAGGTGCAGATCGTGGACATTGCAGTGCCTGCCCAATTTCAACCGGACATTGCCAAAAAAGCGGCTCGTCTCGGCAAGCATGTTCTTTGTCAAAAGCCCTTAGCGGAAAGCTATGCAGAAGCCCGGACTTTAGTTGATGTATGCTCCTCTTCAGGCATCAAAGCAGCCGTCAATCAGCAGATGCGGTGGTCTCCAGGTATTCAGGCAAGCCATTCTATCGTGAAGCGGGGATGGCTCGGAGAGCCTCTTCAAGCTTCTATTCAAGTAAATGTCCGTACGCCATGGGAGAACTGGCCATGGCTAACTCAAATAGCTACTTTGGAGATCATGTACCACAGCATTCATTATTTGGATTCCGTCCGTTATGTGCTCGGTCTGCAGCCGGAATATGTATATGCGGACGGAGCCCGATTCCCTAATCAACCGTATCGGGGGGAAACCCGTACCATGATCCATCTTAAATTTCCAGGAGATGCGCGTGCGCTGATCCATGATAATCACAATAACGGAATGCCCCAAGACGATTGGTACGCGACATTTCGATTTGAAGGGACGGAGGGGACGGTCAAAGGGACGAATGGCGCTTTATACAATTATCCTTCAGGTCGTGAAGACACGGTATCCTTGTACAGCAACCGATTGCAACGGGGCTGTATGTACACGCCACAGCTGGAAGGCAGATGGTTTCCTCATGCATTTATGGGAACAATGGGAGAATTGATGAGGGCCATTGAAGAAGACCGAGAGCCGGAAAATAGTATCAAAGATAATTTGATTACCCTACAAACGGTTTTTGCCGCGTACCGCTCCATGGCCGAAAACAGGCCGGTCTATTTGCAGGAAATCTTAGAATGAACTTGGAAGGAACCATATTATTAACTGTTAAAAGAAATAATCCCAGCATGCAAGGATTCGGTGTGCTCAATCGTTTGAAGGATGGGACAAACATCAATAATTTAGTTTTACTGGATGTTAATATAGACGGGCCAAAAGACGACCTTTATCTAAATTAGATTGGTCGTCTTTTGTTTTATACTGATTCAATATGGAAATAAATGGATAATTCTATTAGGGCGCTATTAACTATATATCTTTTACGTATGCTTCACAATCTTGACGGGGCCGTAGAGACCGCCGCTCGGGAACCATTCCTGCCAGCCAAGCTCTTCTTCGGTCCGCTCCCGGTTCCAATACATAACATCAGGATTTCCGCCCACCAAGCTGGTCGGCCTGCCGATTTCATAGTGAGTGCCTAATGTATTTGTCACCCGAAGCCGAATTCGATGCTCACCTTCATGCAAAGAGGGCAATGTAAACCGGTAGGGTCTCCAGAGGCGTACACCTAGTGGTTGGCCGTCCACCCATACTTCAGCGGTACCTCTTACATGTCCCAGGTCCAGTTCAGCACCATGGAGCGCCGTACTGTTAATTACGGTTTCGTATTCTACCGCTCCACTGTGATGAGGAAGATGGAGCGCCGTTCGCCAATCCCCCAGCGTTCCTTGCGCAGGGGCCGTCTCGAAGCGTATCGGTGCGAGCAGAACAGCCGCTTCTGTGTTCGAGCCAACAGGATTGATTCGGATGGCAGCTGCAGCCCCAGCTGGTTGTACAGCGAACTCGATGAGTCCATCGCGCACGGAAGTCTCAACACCATTGATCCATACACACAGGTCTCCGGTACACTCTATCCGCATTTTCCTCGCACCTGTGGGAAGAGGGAAGCGAAGCCAGACCGGGCGGCTGATACTATCCTGGTCAGCGACAAAGGGGAGCGGCTGTGTATCGGGAACGGATTCGGGCATAAGCCAGCCAACTCGCGGAAGCGGATGAGGCCTCGGTGTGATCCACAGGGACTCTGTCTCTGCAAACTGAAGGACGGAGAAATGATGAACACCTGGAGCATGGCCCTGTTCATCCGTCCAATCCTCTCCAGTAAAGAAACTTACCGTATCGCCATTGAGAAGCTCAATTACACCGTCTGCAAATACTTCACCTTTGCCTTCGGGCAATGCAAATCGAACTTCATTTACTCCGTTTTTCCACCATTCGGTTACATCAACCTCTTCTTGACCTTGCCGGATATAAGGGTTGAAATCACCGTGCTCGGTTACTTTGACTCCATTTACGTACATCACTGCTCTGCCGCGTGCTGCGAATACGATACGCACACGTTGGATTGGACAGTCAATACTGCACTCGATATGCTTTGTTAAACTGGATTGAAAATTTGGATTTCGAGTGAACAGCCATTTGGGTAACGGGGGATGTGCTGACTCGTTCACTTCAACCGCAGCCCTTAACAAGCCTTTGCCGATCGCCTGTGCTTTTAACAACAGTTCATTGTGCCCTTCTTGCAAATCAATCCACGCAGTCTGCTCCTCAGGTCCTCCGCTCCAGTCGATTTCCTTGCCATTGACAGTCCCTGTCATATTCGAATTACTTTCTGTACGTATCCAGTAACGGCCAGACGCTGGTGCAATAACAAATGTTCTGGCACAAACGTACTCCCCCTTAACAAATTCGCCCAAATTAAGAAAACGCCGCGGAACACGTCCCATCCGACCAGCCCAGGAGCGCATGGATAGATCACCGAACACACTGCTGTATACTTTGAGTACGGAATGTGCTTCATTGAATTCCTCGCCTCGGCACACCTGCCAATAAGCGGCTTCACTCCAAAGTCTAGTAAGCCAATCGGATTCATCCAAACCAGGCAGATGCCATCCGGAGCTTTCCCCTTCGATAGATTCCTTCTCCAATCTTACACTCATGCTGCGGCGTTCGATGGGTACATATCCATTTCCGCTTCCATGCAAGTCAAAATCTCCGTATCGGTTATCCAACGTGGGTTCTACGCGGATGCGCCAATCCTCATGAGGCAGCTCCATGCTTTCGCTCACATTTCCAGTCCTGCCGACTATGGCAGGAAACGGGGAGGGGAAGACTATATCATTTGCTATGCCTGGATCCATAGCCTCACCTACGGTACTCGGTTCCACGCAGACTATCAATGCCGCTGGCCATGAACGGAAGGACACCTGTAATTCAATCCATTCACCCTCTCTTTTATAATCGAGGGGTTCCATATCGCCGTTGACAGGGTTCCACTGCTGTGGCACTTTGTCAGTTCTTAAACGATATACGGTTGATTCGGGGAATATCGTATCCGGGCTTGCCGGTTGATGCATTCTTAACAATGATCCGTTCTCCGGAAGCAGCAGGTATACTTCAGAGTCGGTCGTTTTGCGGTGCAGAGATTCTCCCTGACCCTCCACTCGCCTAGGCACACGCGCTTCGATCAGCGCGACTGCCTCCTCCGCCGAATCGACATAGATCGCTCCCGCCAAATCCTGCTCCGCTTCCGGCACTCCTACCGCGATGACGAAGCCGTTTCCCTGCAACCAGGCTTCTATACGGGATCGAGCATCATCATCCATAAGGGTCGTTCCGCATAATAGCAAGGCAGCAAACCGCTCCTCAGCTATTTTCAGCTTATCGCCCTCAGGGATCGCTTTTTGCAACGCGCTGTCGTCTGCGATATCGAAATCAAGCTGTGCTTTTCGCAGTGCTCCAGGTTGATTATGATCCCGACGGCTCCAGCTTCCAGTTATTTGTTTGTAGATATTTTGAATCCGGGTTACTTCCTCATTTGGGTCCCGGTTAGAGATTCCCATCGGGTGCTCGTTCTTTTTCCCGTCGGCCAAAGATAAATGTCCACAAACCGCATAGGAAGGGTAATGGACTGCAATATCACAGACGTGCGTTCCCTCGCTCAGCATGAAGCAAAGGCGGCTGATCGTATCCGCGAAGACTGGATAGTGCTCGAAATAGGGCTGACGCCATCCTGTGTCAGGGGGAGCCCACTCCCACCAGCCGCCCCTCGTGCTGTAGTAAATCGAATGAGGGCTATATACCGTAGCTCCGGCTTGAAGCCACGGGATTAGCCAGTGCATCGTTTCCTCCAGCGTGCCGCCCCAGCCGCTTGAATGGAATGCTTCCAGGAATACCCTGTTGCCGCCATGCAAATGAACCATCGACGAATGCGGCTTAATCTCGCCGTCCATGTCACTTCCTGGTGCATTATACCAGCGATGAGTCCGAAAATAATCCAAATAAAGCCGCTGAGCCCCGTGAGGGTCTGCTCTTCTCGCTGGACCCGCTTGATCACAGCACAGTAGCATATCCCGCTCACGGTGCCATGCTCCAAGTGGAATAAAGAACGATTGCTCCGCAAGCTCTGCAGCCAGACGGTACACTCGACGGCGCAGATGGGCGTATCCGTCCAGAGGTTCATATAACGCTGGAAGAAGCGGTCCCAGTTCCTCACCAAATCGTTCCTTATAGAGGAAAGAAAGCTCTGGTGTCCATAAGGGAAGTGGGGGGAGCTCATCCTGGAAGCTGCCTGCTATTGTTTTGCCGAGATCATGGGGAAAACGGCGATCCATCTCCCCATGAACACGATTGATTAATTCTTTCGTTGCGGCAGGGTCCAGCCAGTTGAAGCCTTGCCTAACCGCCGCGTACACGTAATCCCCAGCTTCGTGCAACACTTCCGAACACGCGGGAATTTCTTCATCGTGCAAAAATCTGCGAAGCTGATATCCGGCTGTTTCTGGTCGCTCGGTAACGATTCGAGCAGGCATGTTCGAGCCCGAAAATCCAATTTGGTCGTAAAACCAAAGGTACATGCCGAGGCGTTCCGCTTCTCGAAGCGCAACCTCGAACATGCGCCACCAATCCTCACTTGCAAACGAAGGACGATCGCTAACAGAACCATATTGCGGACCAGTAGGCGCCAGATTAATGATGCCGATGTTCCGCAGCCCGCCTTCCCAGAACTTGCGCATTTGCCAGCGAACCCGTTCCTCCGTTACTTCCTCGGCGCTCCACCACCAGAAGGGAACAGGTCCGAATCGGGGATCGGCTTGGGCGAACTTTTTTTGCAGTTCAGACAAGATCATTGTTATCACCACACCTTTGTTTCCTATTGAGTATCCCTGTCTTTTATCATAATAAAGGGCGGTAGGCCAATCTATGGGAGGATCATGCCATTTAGTAGCTTTTAACGGCTATCCATCCTGATTATCCTTCTGATGACAGCTTGATTTATGACAATATTGGTAATAACTCATTTTTGCAGGATAGATTTGGCGGTTGGTATGGACGCGCTGTTTTAATACATGGCATAATAAGGCTATGGAAAAAAGGAGAAAGAAAGGGGACGCAGCAATGAGAATTGTTTTGGCTCCAGATTCTTACAAAGGAAGCCTGTCCGCTAAAGACGCTTGTGATGCGATGGAGCTAGGGATTCGCCGAGCAATACCCGATTGCGATATTGTGAAGGTACCGATGGCGGACGGCGGCGAAGGAACTGTGAGAAGCTTGGTCGACGCTACTGAGGGTTCTCTGCATACGGTTTCCGTTCAAGGTCCATTAGGGGAGCCTGTTTCAGCTGTTTACGGTATACTGGGGGATGGAAGCACAGCCGTTATAGAAGTAGCCGAAGCCTCAGGTTTATACTTGATTGATAAAGAATATAGAAACCCGCTGCTCACTACCACGTATGGTATGGGTGAGCTCATTCGGCATGCCCTCGATCAGGGCTGCAGATCTTTCATTATTGGTCTTGGAGGCAGTGCAACTAACGACGGTGGGGCCGGAATGGCTCAAGCGTTAGGAGTGAAGCTGTTGAACAAGGCTGGTCAGCCTATTGGATTTGGCGGCGATGCTTTGGGAGAATTAGATGCGATTGACATAGGTCAGATGGACCCTAGAGTTCAAGATAGCCGCTTTATTGTAGCATGCGATGTCGATAACCCTCTTTGTGGCTCCAATGGAGCAAGTGCCGTATTCGGCCCGCAAAAAGGAGCTACTCCTGAGATGGTGACCCGCCTGGACTCCTGTTTGATGAAGTTTGCAGAAATCGTACGGAGAGATGTCGGTACAGAGATCCTTAACGTTCCTGGTGCAGGCGCAGCTGGAGGAATGGGGGGCGGGGCAATCGCTTTTTTGAACGCAGAGCTTAAGCCAGGAGTGGAAATTGTAATCGAGGCAGCTCAGCTTGAGAAGCATTTAAAAGGTGCTGACTTGGTGCTCTCTGGTGAAGGACAATGCGATTTTCAAACGGAACGCGGAAAAACCCCTTATGGGGTGGCAAAAGCAGCTCAACGTAACGGAGTACCTTGTGTTTTGATTGCGGGTTCCATAGGTAAAGGAATCGAGTGTTTGTACGACAGCGGTGTTATCAGCGTATTTTCCATGGTAGATAAGCCAATGGCGCTTGAGCAATCCATGCAAGAAGCCTCACGATTGGCTGCCGATGCAGCGGAGAGAGTGGTCAGGCTATTTATCGGAGGAAGAAAATAAGGTATATTAATTATTTATAGTGTTAATTATTATCACGGTATAAAAAGGAGTTATTTATTCATGCTTCGTCATATTACTTCATCGTTCAAAGCAGGAGCTTTACTTAGCACAGTAGCTGCAGTAGGATTAATGCTTCCCACATCGGCAGGAGCCGTTTCAGTTTCTCAGCAGCACATTCAATTGTTCACAGAGAAAACCGGTATTGTCGTCAACGGACAACCGCAGGTTCTTGAAGAGCCAGCGGCCCTCATTGACGATCGTTTCTATGTCCCGGTAAGATGGCTCGCGGAAACGCTTCAATTAAAGCTTGATTGGAATGCTGACACGAATAAGGTCGGACTGCTTACTCCGAAGGCATTTATCGAGTTTGACGCCTCTAACGGCTTGATTCAAGTGAACGGCAAGGCGGAAGATTTTGCTTCTGCAGCACAAATTCGTAATGATCGCTTGCTCGTTCAGTTATCCTGGATTGCGGATTATACCGGATTAATCTACAAGCTGGCATCGGATATGCAAAGCGCGGAGTTAAGCTTCATCGGTACACCATCGACGGCGTATAAGGAATCGGATTTGATAAAAGACGATGCTCAGCCTAATTCGAAACCGATTGCACTGTTCGCTTTTGGTAAATCGGCTTATCGGCTGGGTGAGAAGATCGATTATGTTGATTTAAGCTATGACCCGGATGCAGAGGGGTTACCCGACTATGAATGGGAAGGGAATAAAGAGGCCTTCTATAAGCCTGGCACTTATCCTGTTACGCTCCGTGTTAAGGATGGTAAAGGAAATGTCAGTGAGCCCTTCACACGCTCGGTAACCGTATTGGATGTACCTTATCTTGAACGTGAAGCGTTTCCTTACTATTACAGTAACGGAGGAACTGTCTTTCAAGCGGGCAAAGCTCTGCTCAGCCCAGTTGCCAATTCCGAGAGAAAGCTGCCGGCACTGGTTCGTCAACCCGAAGACCGTCCGCTAATCATGGGGAGAAGCGTCCATCCTGTTAGTCAGTTAGGCTATTTGTATCAGGACAAAGTCAAAGGATCGGCACGGTTGAATCCGCAGTTTACGAACGGAACGGACAAGACTACTCGTTTTGCAATCGCGATCCGCAACAATAACGAGAAAGCTGTACATATAACAACAACCCGTAAATCGGAACCGAATCCATCCATTTATGGTGCTGTGAGATCGAATAAAACGGCGGAGGACTTTTTGAGCTCCAAACCGCTGGATGAAGAAATGGTAGTTGAAGCCGGTTCTACTGCTTTTTACACGTTAAGCAAGGACATTGATCCTGGTCAAGTCTACCAAGGCCTGTACGATGTAACGACCGATGGGGAAGTCAGTGTATCCTATCTGATGATCAAGCCTGGCGACACTACTTATGATTTAGGCAGCTATCCAGTCATATCACAACAGGAATCTGTAAGTGGTACATACCCGGTATCTGAGGTTTCATGGCAGATCGATGAAAGCACCTTAAAGGAAATGACGAAGCTCGGAATCGGAGACTCTTCATTCGAACCTTTGTTAACAGGTGTTGATTCACTATCCAAGGAATCCCGTGTAAATGAGGGCAATTCAGGAGTCCGCTACCGAATTTATTTGGATAACTCAGAGAAGACTGCGATTGCCATACATCCAAGAAATGGATTCGTCCAAGGAGCTGTTCGTGTGAATGGGAACGTTGTGCCCTTTCCAGCAGGCGGATTGACCACAAATGACGGCTTGCTGCTGTATCGGACAACAGGTACGGAGAAACAAGTTGAAATCGAATGGATGTCTGCTGGAAATACTCAGCTCCCGCTTGATTTGGTGCTGTATCCATTGAACACGAAATAATTGTTTCATACTTTATTCAAACTTTATATCGAAGGAGTTCTTAATCAGCATGTTGTTTGCAAAAAAATGGTATGTTTTATGTACTGCGCTAATGTTATCGACAGCATCACTGCCAGTTGCTTCCTCGTCCGCGTGGGCCGCATCGGAAACGGCTGTAATAAAGGCTGTGCCAAGCAGTGTATCATCATTGTTATATATTGGTAAAGATGAGGCTTTTTTGAATGGAAAGCCTTTGAAGCTTGAAGCGCCGGTGTTGGAAGTGAAAGGACAAGCTTATCTTCCTGCAGTGAGCCTACCTTCGTTGCTTGGGGCTTCAGTGCAATGGGAGGAGTCTACCCAAAGCGTTCATCTGATAACACCCTCCGCATTTGCCGAGTTTCAGCTTCCAAGTAAGCAATTGAAAGTCAATGGAAGCACAGCCAGCTTTGAAAAAGCGGCTACTCTGATAAATGATCGCTTATACATTTCAATGGCATGGCTGGAGCGTTATATCAATTTTAAAGCGTCCGTTAACGAGGAGCTCAAAAGAATCGATCTGCTGTACATTCAAATGCCGGCTGATGGAGCCTTTCATAATGACACCATGCCGAATACAAAGCCCATTGCACAGTTTTCCGTAAATAAGGAGAAATATCGACTCGGTGAGCCTATTATTTATTCCGATACCAGCTTTGATCCGGATGGGGATGCGATTACTAGCGTCAATTGGACAGGGAAGGCAGAGGCTATTTTCGAACCGGGTTTATTTAAAGTTTCGCTTCAAGTGACGGATAGCAAAGGTACGGAGAGTGAAACGTTTTCCCGTAATGTTGAGATCGTAAATGAGCCTTATCTCGATCCGTTTGAGTACAAAGTGTACCATGAGCCAGTAGGAACCTTTGTGAAGGATGAAGAGGCGACGCTTCGTAAATATTTACGAGACATCCCGTCGCTGCCTAACGTGGCCAAGCTGTCCAAGGATCGTCCACTCATTGTGAGCGATAGCCCGGAGACTTTTACGGAGAAGGGATTTTTATATCAAGAGAAGGTAAACGGGAAAGCTAGATTGTATGCAGACCATGTTAATGGGATGAATGAGAAGGTCCAGTTCGCTATCGTGGTTCGTAATCCGAATCCAGATAAAACGGTCAAGGTCACAACAACGCGAGCGGGGGAAGTATACCCTTCTATCTATGCAAACTTGATAGGGAACGAAGCCTCCATTGAATTCTTGCAAGATGAAGGCAATAAACCGGAAACAATCACAGTAGGTCCATATCAAACCGTTTATTATAAGAAAATGCCTGAATTTTTCCCGGGTCAAGGGATGAATGTGATGTATGATGTGGAGACAGATGGAGAAGTATATTTCTCCTTCGTAGCGATGGATGCGGGAGCCGACTTGAGTTCTATCGGAATGTACGACCGTCTGGACTACACAGGCAATGTAAGAGGTACGTTTGACGGATCTGATGTATCTTGGAACGTGGATGCCAAATCTTTCACCAAGCCGTCCAGCTTGGCCATTGGCGATGGAACGTCAGATCCATTTGTTACTGGCGACGACTTTTTCAGAAAGCATGACTCGTTGAATCTGGGCAACTATGGCGTCGTTTATAAGATTCATATCGATAACCCGCGCAAAATGTCAGTTCTGCTGCTGCCGCGAGGCGGTGTGTTCAAAGGTCCGTTTGAAGTAAATGGCCGCATTGTTCAAACACCTCCGTCAGGAGTTATGATGGATTACCAAGGATATACCATTTTGGCCAGAACCGATGGTACGGAACCATCCTTGGATATTGAATTTACTCCTGCCGCTGGCTCGGCATTTCCTGTGGATGTCATTTTTTATCCTTTGGATGATAAATAAACACGTTTTTTGTATGGCAAATATAGGTTATACTATAGGCAGCGATTGGATTAAGGTGGGAGAAGGAGAAGCGAACGGATGATTATTGTACGCAATTTATCGAAATCATTTCCGCCAGATCATCAAATATTGTCAAAGATTAGTTTCCAAGCAGACGAAGGAGAGCTTATTGCTTTGGTAGGGGCTAGCGGAAGCGGTAAGTCAACCCTTTTTCGCTGTTTGTCCTTGAAAATGAAGTGGGACGAGGGCCAGTACATCTATGAGGGGAAGGATATCTCCGGTGTGCGCGGCTTGGAGCAGTTAAAGCTTCGTAAGGATTGGGCTTATCTGGAGGAGAAGCCAAGCTTGAACCTGCGGAAATCCGCTTTGAAAAATGTATTAAGCGGCTTATTTCTTCACAAGGCTTGGTGGCGTATCCTCTCTGGAACCACGTCTAACGATGATCATATGACAGCGATGGATTATTTGGATAAAGTCGGTTTGTTGGACAAGGCTCATGAACCAGTAGAGAAGCTGAGTGGTGGGGAGAAGCAGCGTGTCGCCATTGCTAAAGCGTTAATTCGGGGTGCCAGGGTTATTTATGCGGATGAGCCCGTTTCCGGCCTGGACCCGGAAGCTGCTATCAAGGTGCTGGAAGACTTGAAGGATATTTGCCGGAAAGACAAAGTCCTGGTATTCTGCAGTTTGCATCAATTGGAGCTGGCTGAGAAATTCGGTTCACGCATCTGGGGCTTATCCGGAGGCAGGCTTGTAGTGGACATCGCAGGCAGAAGATTGACCCAAAGGGAAAAGGAACTTATATTTTAGCAGGACCCTAGTAAGGGGCTGTCCTCAAGACATCGATGATGACTGAGTGGCGGTCCCTTTTCTATAAGCAAAATCGTTAGAGTGATCTTGACTGGAAAAAAATGATGTGCTAATCTAACTTTGTAATCGATTACTTGATAGCGAGGAATATAATGAGTTCAGTTAAAGAGGTAGCAGAGCGAGCAAAAGTATCAGTAGCAACGGTGTCCAGGGTATTAAATAATCATCCCTCAGTAAAAAAAGACTACAGACAAAAAGTTATGAAGGCCATAGAGGAGCTTAATTATAAACCAAACATACTTGCTAAAAATTTAAGAAAGCAATCCAGTAATACGATCGCAATGGTCATGACGACAATAGCAAACCCTTTTTATGCAGGCATCGTTAGAGGCGCTCAAGAGGCTATTCGCAATAGCGGTTATAATATGATCATTGGGACAACAGAATGGCAAGCCACCACTTACGAGAATATGCTCAGCACAAGTCAAGTGGACGGAATTATTATTTTGTCATCATGGGCGAATAAGAAGACGATTCAAAGCTTAAATGAACAGTTCCCTGTTGTAATGTGTAATGAGTATTATGATGATATCAACATCACGTACGTTTCTATCGATAATAAAAAGGCAGGCTATGACGCTACATGTGAATTGATTAGAAGAGGCCACCGAAACATTGTATACATTGCAGGCTCCAAGAAGTCTAGCTCCGTCAATGATAGATTAAAGGGATACAAAGAGGCTCTGAACGAAGCTGGCATCGAGTACAATCCGCAATTAATCATTAAGCTGACCCAAGGACATGGAGAAGATGGTCAGATGATTGCTATGCTAAATGAGCTCGTGAATGAGGGAATAGAAGTGGACAGCTTACTCACTCATTCCGATTTGATGGCAGCCTATATCTTAAAAGGAATTAGAGAGGATGCTATTCATCTCGCCAAGAATATAAGCTTAATTAGCTTTGATGGCACTTTTCTTGCGGAAATATCAAATCCAGGCTTAACTACTATTGTTCAGCCGGCGTTTGATTTGGGATTCTCTGCTGTAAATTTGTTAATTCAAAAGATACAAAACAAAGAGATAAATAAAAGTGGAAGGCTTATCCTGGACCATCAATTAACAATAAGGGAAACATAGGCTTTCTTTTTTTTATACTGAAAAGTAATCGATTACTTTTTTGAGGGGGTGGATGACAAAGGGGCAGACTTTTTTTGAAATTTTGTTTAGAGAGCAACTTGATCCCAAATGGTTGATTAAATCATCCAACTTATGAAAATGATACGGAGGTTAGGATTCATATGTTTAACATCACCAATCGGAAAGTACAAGGGTTCCAACCTGTGTGGGCGCCTTTCAATGGATTTTCGCTTTTATTTGATAATCCTGGGCATAGTTATGTTACACTGAACGATGGCTCGAATTTCGAGAGAGTTAATTGTCAATATGGAGAAAGCGAGACCGCTTTATATAGTTCGCTTTGGAATGTAGTGGGAAATGCTAAGCATTTGTCCCACAAGTTCCTGTTATGTCATTTGCCGCTGCATTCTTATCATGTAACCGTTTGGGATGGGATCAATGATTATAATGTTCACAACCTGTCGGGACAAGATCAAGAAGAAGCAGATGAATTATTACGATCTCTTCCATACTCAAGCTTGATGGAAAGCTCATTACTAGACTCTGATGCTATGACTAGCTTGATGAATTCTGAAAGCATAACATTTAAGTTCGAGATGCTTGAAAACTGGAACAATAGCGGGGTCGTTGCGAGGGTTCAGCCTGCCGATTCTGAATCGGCTGCAAAACTAAAGACTATGGAAAAGAATAGGGACACATTGAATCAATATGTTCAGAAACGTTTCGGTTTTGCTACAGCGACTGCTGTGTATAAGCCACATGTTTCGGTCGGCTACTTCGCTAACAAGGAACAAGGGGCCCAATCACAAGAAGCAATAGAAGAATTAAATGCAGTGCTTGAACAGGAACTGAAAGATCAGCGGATAATCTTCTCAGGCATTAGTTTATATGGGATGACGGACATGGCAACATTTATAAGAAAGAAAACCAATAGATCATGCGGATTTACGAATAATTCATAATGCGATGACACTCCCATAACATTTTGAGTATATCTTATAAAAGTATCTTAGTTTTCATTAAAGTAATCGATTAATCTTTTGTGATAAAATATTAGCTCATTGAATAATAAGCCTAAAGAAGTACCAGCTTTTTTTTAAGTCAAAAAGTAATCGATTACTTTATTATGAACAATAGAGGAAGGAAGAATGGCGACTATGACACAAGATAAATTTGCTGAAGTGTACTCATTGTTTAATGACCCCAGTGCGCGTACCTTGACGGTATCACATCGAGGAGATTGGCGGCATTATCCTGAAAATTCGTTAGCAGCTGTACAGTCTTGTATAAATATGGGGATAGACATGGTAGAAATTGATGTCCGTAGAACTAGGGACGGTCACTTGGTGCTTATGCACGACAAAACAGTGGACCGGATGACCAATGGTTCGGGAAAGGTATCGGATTTAACACTTGAACAAATACAAAAGTTGTTTCTTTATGACGGTAAGGGAGGTGGGGAAGCACAGTTAACAAGTAGGAAAATTGCTACACTTGAGGAGATCATGCTGCTTGTTAAAGGAAAAATGATGATTAACCTTGATAAATGTTGGGATGTCAGAGAAGAGGTCTATGATGTTTTGGTAAAAACGGATACACTGTCACAAGGTTTATTCAAGAGCAGTTCAGACTATGAGGAAGTAGAGGACTTTTTGAATAATAAGCTGGTTCGACCTGAGTACATGCACGTAATCGAAGAATTTAATGTGGATCAATTAGGTAAAGTGTTGAGCGTAGTTAAACCAAAAGCGTTGGAGCTTGTTTATCCCACTGAAGCTAGTCCTGTGATCTCTGTGGCAAATTTCAAACAACTAAACGGAAAGCATCGAATATGGGTTAATGCCATTCAGAAAAAGCTTTGCGGAGGATACGAAGACACTCCTTCAGGATGGGATTGGATGGTCCGTTATGGATTTAATATGATTCAAACGGATTGGCCGCTAGAATTGAAGCAATACTTGGAACAAACAAGCATTAATGTTAATACGAATTGAAGGAGTGGAAATCTTAAATGCTTAAAGCGGGCTTTAATCGACTAGGATCAATCCTGTTAGGTCCCCTTGTACTTATAACTCTTCTGAACGGCTGTTCATCAAATACTCAGGATTCAACTGCTTCGGCAGTCGGAAAATCGGCGGATCATCAGCCTGTTACCATTTCTGTCGGGATCAAAACTCAAGGATATTTAACGGATGAGGAGTTTAATCGTTACATTGTCGAACCTGTGAAAAAACAATATCCCTGGATAACGGTGGAGAAAGTCATCTACAACGCTAAAGGTACCAAACTATCGGAGCTTGTCGCTGCGGGAAATGTGCCTGATATTGTAATTACTAATAATGTTAATGGAATGCCAGAATTTCTTGAATTGGATCTTGCCGCTCCACTTACGGAGTTGATCCAAAATCACAAATTTGATGTAACTAAAATCGAACCTCAGGCTATCGAAGCTGTAAAAGCTGCAACGCTAATGAAGGATCTTGCCGCTCTTCCTTACTCAAGAAATTTTCAGACATTGTATTTTAACAAAGATATATTCGATAAGTTTGCAGTACCGTATCCAAAGGACGGGATGACTTGGGAGCAGGTCACGGATCTTGCCAAGCTGTTGACGCGGCATGACAATGGAACCCAGTTTCGTGGACTTGAACCCAATGTACCGGAACGACTGGCTTCACAGCTCTCATTACCGTTCGTTGATCCAAAAACAAAAAAATCGACACTAAATTCAACAGAGTGGAAGCAAGTCATGGATAGGATGATTACGATTCATTCGATCTCTGGAAACGAGCAGATTTTGTATAATAAAGAGGCCGCTGACTTGTTTTATAATAAACGCACCTTAGCTATGCTGCCTGACATTAATTTATTCGGTGATCTAAGTCAATTTAAGGATTTAAATTGGGATATGGCTTCTTTTCCTACATGGAATCATCTTCCGGGTGTCAGTCCTGGAATTGATGCGCACTTAATGGTGTTGACCAAAACAAGCACGAAGAAGGATGATGCATTTCGCGTAATGTCCGCTGTATTATCTGATGAAGTGCAGTTGGACATGTCCAAGCAGGGAAGATACAGCGTGTTAAAAGATGCTAAAATTAAAGAAGCGTTTGGTAAAGATTTGACGTGGATGGCGGGGAAAAACATTCGTGCGGTTAATATGACACCGGCAAATCCTTATCCTCAGACTGAATATGATAAAGAGGGAATCAACGCATTAAGGAGCGCATTAACGAGTGCTATCAAGAATGGCAAGGACTCCAATACGGTATTAAGAGAAGCTTCAGAAGCTTTCGATAAAAAGATAGAGGAATTGAAGAAGTAAATAAAGCGGAATTGTCCCCCAATTGGATATAGTAGATAGGTTGTCTGCTGCAGATTGAATCATAATCAAAAAAGAAACGGCCGTCGGTTTGCTCCGAGTAGGCCGTTTCTTATACTTTATTCGTGAAATGGTTAGCTTATGTAGTCGAATGAGCTTGTGATGCAATATGCTGGGCAATCATTACGCCATGCAGCCGACCGCTCTCAATAAACACTTCGTTAGCGTCGCTGCCTGAAGCGGCAACACCAGCTATGTATAAGCTTTTTACAGTCGTTTCCATCGTGTCAGAATCATAGAGCGGCGCCGTTTGGGCTTCGTCTAATTGTACTCCGGCATCGGTTAGCATGGAGCGATCTGGTCGAAAGCCGGTAAGTGCGAGTACAAAGTCATTGTCGTGCTGCTTCTCTGTACCATTTTCCAGAATGGTAACAAATCGGTCATCAATAGAGACAACTCGAGAATTGAACATCATCGTAATTTTCCCTTTGCTCACCATGCTTTCAAAAATCGGCCGTACCCAAGGCTTGATATTAGGCGAGTACGCTTCCCCTCGATATACAACGGTGACTTCTGCTCCTACTCGTAAGAGGTCCATTGCTGCGTCAATGGCAGAGTTGTTGCCTCCGATAATAACGACCTTCGTGCAGCTGTAAGGATGTGCCTCGCGGTAATAATGAGTTACTTTGGCTTTGTCTTCTCCAGGGATGCCAAGCATGTTCGGATGGTCAAAATATCCCGTAGCCACGATAACATATCGTGCTTGAGCCGCATATGTGCTTCCGAATCGGTCACTTACAGTAAGCTCGAAATATCCATCCTCTGTTTTACGTATAGCGTCCACACTGTGATAGGATTGCACTCTTACTTGGCTGCGCAGAGCCGTGCTTCGGTAATAATTCAACGCTTCCAGGCGAGAAGGCTTTTCGTTGGGTGTCGTAAAAGGAATTCCGCCTATTTCCAGCAGCTCCGGCGTACTGAAGAAATGCATATAAGTCGGGTATAGGCTTATGGAATGCGCTATGCAATTTTTTTCAATGATGAGCGGGTTGATGCCGATCTTCTGCAGCTCGATAGCCGCGGATAAACCGCAAGGGCCGGCCCCGACGATAATAACTTCCTCCATAGGGAAACACCTCGCTTGTCGATTACGTTAATGCGTATGCACATTACACTTTTATAGTAACCGATCAAGAGTAAGGATGCCAAGTCAATAACCCCTTTTTTGACATACATAGACGAAGGCAGGAGGAATATTCAGCATGACGAATTGGATGGATAATATGTCAAAATGCGATTGAAGCTGTTTTTTCATCTGTAGTGAGTATTGAAAAGCAATGAAATAACCGTTTGGTTTTAAGGACTGGTAAATTTGTTCTACAAGTGATTCACGAAGCGACGGTTGAAAGTTGGCAAACGGTAAACCGCTAATGATGCAATCGACCTGCTCCATGCCTTCACTTCGAATGGATGCAGACAAGCTTAACGCATCGGAGTAGGTGTTTGAGTCAGGATACTGAAACGTGAGCTGCTTGCGCAAATAAGGATCCCTTTCGAATAGGAACGCTGTTGTTCCCGGTTTCATCGCTTCATGGATTGCTCGGGTGATGACCCCGGTTCCACAGCCCAGTTCAGCTACACTGCCGATTTCACTCCAAGGGACATTGTCTATCATTTTGTTAGTTAAAAATCGGGAGCTTGGAGTTACACTGCCGATAGATCTGGGAGTACGAATAAATTGATAAAAGAATTTTACTTTTTCCATAGCCGCAGACGGCAGATTGGCATTCATTCCTTGTCCTCCTTTTTCAGATATACCAATTATATCTTAAACTAGGAGGCATAACATGAAACTTAGCTGAAAAAATTCTTAAGAATGCGAAAGTTGTCTGGAAGGGCGGTCAAAACGGAACAAATAAGCATCCGGATGAAACCCGTTAGTGATGAGAGAGCTTAGGATTTGTCCGGCAATCGTACTATAGACCGTTCCATTGCCACCGTAGCCCAAAGCAAAATAGCAGTGGGGGAACGCTTCCTGCGGTCCAATGAGTGGAAAGCCATCATGTGTGGAGCCAAAAGTAGCTGACCAATAATATTCAGCCTTAAGCTCTCCGAGTTCTGGGAAAAGCTTCTTAGCCTCTTCTAACAGCAGATCTTTCTTTCTGAGCAGCATGGAGTCTCGCTCTTTAGGATTGTTCGTACCCTCATCCATCCCCCCGACGACTATGCGGTTATCGACTGTTGTACGTAAGTATAGATAGGGTCTTGCCGTTTCCCATAACAGACATTGATCAAACCAACCTGGAAAGCTTTCCAGTTGCTGGGTAGCCATTGCGTATGTACTCTCTAAAAATGCATTGGAATTGTGCTTCAATTGCTGTGCTTCATATCCAGTTGCAATAATGGCTTTGCTTGCCGTGATGGTGCTTCGATTCTTGGTGTGAAACACAAGATGGTTCTCATGGGCAATATGACTTATGATCTCCGTGTTAGTATAGGCACGGAGTCCGAATTGACTGCAAAGCGCTTCAATCAGTCTATTGGATAGCTTGTAGGGATTAAAGTCCGCATCGCCCTCGCTGAATATTGCGCCGGGTTTACTGAAGGAGAAGTGACGGGATATTTGCTCTGGTCCCCAATAACCTACTGAAAAGCCGTGCTTTTGCAGCAGCTCAAATTCCTTTTGCAACGATCCGATATCTTTTTCTTTGGATGCGACATAAAGACAGTTTCTATTTCGATAATCGGCATCCAAATTCAATTCTGAGCATATTCTTCCCAGCTCGCTAACGGCTTGTTTGCACAGCTGGTAAAATCTTACCCCGTTTCGTTCACCGAAGGAGTTAATGCATGAAGTCAGCGTTTTATCATTGCTGCATTGAAGTATGCCGGAATTGGCTGCTGTAGTTCCCGCCCCTATGGATCTCTTCTCTACAAGGACTGTTTTTACTCCTTGCTTCGTTAAGTAGTAACTGCAAAGCGCACCGGCTACTCCGCCCCCTATGATCAGAACATCACATTCAATATCGTCATCTAAAGCTGGGTATGCGGGAGGATTAGGCAGCGTATCCGGCCATAAAAGCTTTCCAGTAAATAAATCCATAATAAGGCTCCTTCTTCTAAATTAGGTTGTTTCTAATATGCTTTCACCTGCTTCTTTTATTATTCAACGTTAAGGTGAATAGATTTTCTTGATGAGTGGGCATTATAAATCGGGTTGATTAATTGATGATCAAGGAGGGAATGACCCATGAAGCAGCCGTTAACTTCTAAGGAATTGGATTACATTGTGGATTCCATGTCTAATGAAGACTTATTGATTAAACAATGCGCAGTGCTTACTTCAACAACGCATAATCCAGCAACGCATTCGTTATGTATGGAGATGGTATCCTTACATAAGCAGCACTATCAGTCGCTAATGCAATCCTTGCATCAGCATATGCAGCTAGCGCCAATGCAGCCGCAAACCAATTAAATGAGGTGATTATGTTGCAACAATCCATGTCTTTTACCCCATATTCCGGTCAGTCGCAGCAGCATGCATCTTTACCTGAAAAAGATCTGCTCTACACAATATTGTGTGACTTGAAAAGAACAAGTCGCGAATATACGACCGCAGCAACGGAAGCTAATTGTATGGGAGTGCGTCAAATGTTTACTTCCTTACTGCACAGCACTTTGCAAATGCAGGGCAGTGTTTATCAATTGATGTCTCAGCAGTATATGTATAACACTTCATCCTCAGCAATGCGTCAAGATATTGAGAAACAGATCCGCAAACACCAGCAGGATGAGCAGCAAACGAACCAATTCATTAACAATGCACTACATGGTCCTTCTCCATACTCCAGTTACTCCTCCGGGAGCGCAGGATACGGGAATACACAGCAGCAGCCTTATATGATGTAATGCTTGCTTGAAAATGAGACGTTCTGGGGTGAAGCAATGCTTCCGGGACGTCTTTTTGGTATGTATTGACAAGCTCTTATTTTCCCGTTTAGGATAAATGAGAATTAGTTGCTAATAGAAAGGAAGAAAAACGATATGTTAAAAGGAATTCCTTCAATTCTTTCCCCGGATTTGTTGAAAATACTTATGGAAATGGGTCATGGTGACGAGATTGTGTTAGCAGACGGCAATTTTCCGGGAGCAAGTCATGCACAGCGATTAATTCGTTGCGACGGACACGCGATTCCCGAGTTACTGGATGCGATCTTGACGTTTTTTCCACTCGATACCTATGCGGATCATTCCGTAGCCTTGATGGAGGTTGTTCCTGGAGATCCTGCTGTTCCGGTCATTTGGGATGAATACAGGGAATTGATCGACAAACACGATCCCCAAGCAGGAGAGCTAAGGCAGGTAGAGCGCTTTGCTTTTTACGATCGTGCCAAGCAGGCTTATGCTGTGATCGCGACAGGAGAAAAGGCGTTATACGCCAATATCATTTTGAAAAAAGGCGTTGTCGTTGAATCCTAGCATGAATGCATTCAAAGGTTCATAGAATAGAACAATAGATTGATTGATTCTATGAAATGCTAAGAATGACGGAGGAGCCATCGGTATGGTTGCGCGAATGCTAAGAAGTGTCATCGGTTGGCCGGTCAGGTCGCATCTTCCCATGTTACTGGCCGCTTTTCTACTAGGAAACTTGCTTGCCATATTATTCTCGGTTGTCCAGCCATCCTCTACTTTTCAACTGCTTCAGCACTATACATATCAGGAAACGATGGCATCCAACGGAGTCAGGTTGTATTCTATTCAGACTGTCCCGCAAAATATCGTATTGAAGCCGATCACATCAAATGTTTCACTTACAGCGGATTACGGGATTAACGGTGGTTTTTTTTGGAACGGAGATTTGCTTAGCATTGCCGTCATGAACGATCAGCCCTTGAAAGGCGAGCAGGACGATTATGGTTCAGGCTGGTACAATATTGATTATCCTAAAGGTACGCTTGTATGGGATGAGATAACGAGACATTTTTCCGTTCAAGTAGTGCAGGACGCCCATCAAATCAAGGTAACAGATAAGCAGCATTACTGGGCGCAGGGTGGAGTTAGTATGTCTCTCGGTCGCGACGCTCATTGGGTTGATCAGGCCCTATCGGAGGATATGCCTGCTTTCGATGAAGCAAGACTGAGATCGGGTGCAGTCTACGACGACCGGCAAAATGTATGGCTCGTTGTGACGGATAAGCCTTGTACAGTTGAGCAATTCCGTGCCGCTGTCGTGGAGAAGATCGGGAAAGGTCGACTGGTAGACGGCATATTCCTTGACGGAGATGGCTCCAGTCAAATGAATACCTCACAAAAAGTATTAAAGGGCGACTCGCGGGAAGTATACCAAATGCTAGCCTTGAAAAGAAAATAAGCAGGGAAGAGAACCGTCAAATGCTGCGTGAAAAGACCGATAGTTCCACATTAGGAACTATCGGTCTTTTCATTTTACTTAACCTAGAAGAGCTTTAACACGAGCGACGACATGCTCTACAGTAAACCCGTATTCTTTCATAACGAGGGAAGCTGGTGCGGAAGCACCGAAGCGGTCAATGCCCATGATGTCTCCCTTAGTACCGACATACTGATGCCAGCCTTGTGGAGAAGCCATCTCTACAGATAGTCTTGCTTCGACATCTGGAAGAATGACGGAATCTTTGTACTCTTGTGTTTGTTGATTGAAGAGCTCCCAGCTTGGCATGCTGATGACACGGACATCGATGCCTTCCTCAGCCAGCTTCTGTTGCGCTCCAATAGCAAGCTGCACCTCTGAGCCCGTCGCGATAATCTGTGCCTGCGGCTTGCCGTTCACGGCATCAGAGATTACGTAAGCACCTTTTCCTAAGCCTTCCGCTCCCAAGGAAGCTGAGCTTTCAAGGATCGGCAGTGCTTGACGAGTCAAGATCAAGGCAACTGGACCAGATTGATTCTGCACGGCATATTTCCAAGCTATGCTGGTTTCGTTAGCATCTGCCGGACGAATCACGGTGATGCCAGGGATGCAGCGCAGAGCTGTCAATTGCTCGATAGGCTCATGGGTTGGACCGTCCTCACCGACCGCAATACTATCATGTGTGAACACGTAGATAGCAGGAAGCTTCATAATCGATGCCAGCCGAATCGCCGGACGCAGATAGTCGGAGAAGACGAAGAAGGTAGCTACAAAGCCGCGAACGCCTTGGTGAAGCTGCATTCCGTTCAAAGCTGCACCCATTGCGAATTCCCGAACGCCGAAGAAAATATTGCGCTGGCTGTAATCATTCCGAGTTAACCGACCTGAACTTTTGATGTTCGTCTTTGTGGAGGTTTCCAGATCTGCAGAACCTCCTAGCAGGTGAGGAACATTTTTCGCAAGGCCGTTCAATGCATTCTCGGAAGCGGAACGTGTAGCGATAGCCTTGTCGCTGCTTGTATAGAAAGGTAGATCAGCATCCCAGCCTTCAGGTAGCTGTCCGCTGATTGCGGTATCGAACTGCTGCGCCAATTCTGGATGTGCTTGACGATACTGCTCGTATTTAGCATTCCAGTCTGCTTCATGTGCAGCGCCTTCCTGCTGGAATTGGGCGAAATGCTCTTGGACATCCAGTGGAACATGGAAATCGGGTTCATTCGGCCAACCATAAAAATCCTTGGTCAATGCCGTTTCAGCTTTACCTAAGGGTGCGCCGTGAGAACCGTGTTCTCCCGCTTTGCCGCTTTTGTTCGGGCTTCCGTAACCGATCACCGTTTTAACCTCGATCAGGGATGGGCGAGGGTCTGCTTGAGCTGCTGCGATAGCTTGGTGAATGGCAGTAAGATCGTTGCCATCCTCAACCCGTTGGACATGCCAACGGTAGCTGCTGAATCGCTGCTGTACATCCTCAGAGAAGGAAAGGCTCAAGTCGCCGTCCAATGAAATGTCATTGGAATCGTATAGTACGATTAATTTGCCTAATTGCAAATGGCCAGCAAGAGAGGCTGCTTCCCCAGTGATCCCTTCCATCATGTCGCCGTCGCCACAAATCGCGTAAGTATAGTGATTGACAATATCGAAGCCTTCACGATTGTAGGTTGCAGCCATGTGCGCTTCAGCCAGAGCCATTCCGACTCCCATCCCAACACCTTGACCTAGGGGACCGGTTGTTGCGTCGACACCGGCCGTATGCCCATACTCCGGATGACCCGGAGTCAAGCTGCCCCATTGACGGAATTTTTTCAACTCTTCCAGTGGAAGATCATAGCCAAAGAGATGAAGTAAGCTGTACAGCAGCATGGAACCATGTCCTGCGGACAAAACAAACCGATCTCTGTTAATCCAATTGGGATTACCAGGGTTATGCTTCATAAATTTCGTCCAAAGCTCATAGGCCATTGGAGCGGAGCCCATCGGCATGCCGGGATGGCCTGAGTTAGCTTTGTCAATAGCGTCGATAGCAAGTGTCCGAATCGTGTTTACTGCTTTTTGCTGAATCGTAGTATGAATCAAAGTCATTTGTTAAACATCCTCCTTAAGTAAGTAGAAGTTGTGCTCAACTATGATTATAATGGGAAACAAAGATATATATGAAATCGATATTATACATACGACCTATAGATGGGAGTAATGACATGATTGCGAATTTGGAGCTGTACCGTGCCTTCTATTGGACGGCTAAGGAGCAAAATTTATCACGTGCGGCAGAGCGGTTGTATATAACACAGCCTAGTGTTAGCCATGCCATCAAGCAGCTGGAGACAGAGCTTGCCGTCATTCTATTTCATCGCGGAGCAAAGGGAGTTCGGCTTTCAGAGGAGGGACAGCTATTATTTTCACAAATAGAGAAGGCGTTTCAATTCATAGAAACGGGGGAGAGGCAAATTGCGGAGTTCAATAACCTGATGAGAGGGGAATTGCGGCTGGGGAGCAGTGATTCGCTGTGCAAATACTTTCTGCTGCCGTCCCTGGGCCTTTTTTGCAATGATTATCCTCAAATTCGTCTTGATCTGGTTCATGGCACAACACCGGAAATCATTCAAAATGTAAAGGAGGGAAGGATCGATTTTGGTATTGTCCGTTTACCGATTGAAGATAGCACTCTGAAAATTATGGAGACAATAACGGTTCAGGACTGCTTTGTAGCGGGTCCAAGATATTTTCATTTAGCTAGACAGGAAATGTCTTTAATTGAGCTCACAGCCAATCCGCTCATCCTGTTCTCTAAGAACAGCAGTTCCCGCCGGTTTATTCAAGATTTTGCTCAAGCTCATGGAATCACTATGGAACCGGAAATCGAGCTGGCCAGTGTCGACCTGCTAATCGAGTTTGCGAAGGCTGGACTAGGGATCTCTTTTGTAACCAAGCAGTTCGTTCAATCGGAGCTGGAATCCGGCAAGCTGGCAGAGATAAAGCTGAAAGAACAAATTCCCGAACGTAAGATCGGAATAGCTTTATTAAAGAATCGCCGTCTATCCGCGGCCGCTCAAATGTTCTTTCAGCAATACCTCCATGTCGAGCTGTCTTAAATCATTTAGGCATGGACTCACATTACAAGTTGTTTTTCAGCTTATATAGTTCCAGAGGATTGTTAGACGCTGCAGGCACTATTCTTGTAATCGGAAGCGTTTGCTCATCTAGTGGGAGGGACAACTGATGGTATACATGCTTGGTGCTAAGACCGATTTGTGCCGCATCTTCTTCGGTGTATGCGTAATATACGGCTTTGGCTCCTGACCAATAGATCGCAGCTAGACACATGGGGCATGGTTGGCCGCTTGCATAGATTTCGCAATCTGTAAGTTCGGCACTATTCAGGGTACGGCATGCCTCGCGAATCGCTTGCATTTCTGCATGAGTAGTCGGATCATACGTGGAGAGAACCTCGTTGACCCCGGTGGCGATGATGCTGCCGTTTTTGACGATAACTGCTCCGAATGGTTTTCCGCCGTTGTGTAATGTGTTTTCGTAGGCAAGATCAATCGCTTTTTGCATAAATTCAGTCGATTTCATTGATGTTAATACTCCTTTATTAGGCTATTGTCCGTATACATTATTTCGCTTCAGCCTCGAGTAGTATACGTTCAATTTCTTTATATCCTCGCGACTTTGCATGCTGTAATGCGCTAATTCCGTCACGATCGGGAATGGCAGGATCGGCTCCGTGTTCGAGCAGCTTACGAATAATTTGCTGATGCTTGGGGCCTCCGTCACTTAGCACAACAGCCTCCATTAGCGCAGTCCATCCCAAATTATTAATGTGATTAACTTGAATGTCGGAATGCTCAAGAAGCTCGCTGACTACTTCAAAATGACCTCTTTCTGAAGCGGGAATGAGAGCCGTACCCCCATAACGATTAGTAAGTCGGGTGTCGGCCTTGGCTTCAATGGCTAATTTTACAATATCAAGCAAGCCTTCCGCCCCAGAATAAAGCAGTACATTATCCTTTCGGTTATCCCGAATATTGATGTCGGCTCCGTGCTCAATGAGATACTTCACCATACCCGCCTTACGTCCGTGTGTTGCGGCCAGGACTGCTGTTCTCCCTGCACTATCTTGTCCGTTAATGTCCGTACCCTGTTTAAGTAGCTCCTCAACTCCTGCTTGATTGCTTTGCTCAGCGAAGCTTGTTAATTGCTCAATAGCTTGATTCTGTACCATAGGCTGAACATTCTCCTTTCCATTGTTAAGAGATTCCGACATTGAAGGCTCTTCGCAGCCTGTTAATGTAAACAACATCGTCATGAAGACAATCATTAACCGGTTCATCTATCGTCAACCTCGCTTTGCTCTTTACTTTTCTTATGGTACCATGAGGTCATCTATATGAAAAATATTAATAAAATTAGCTAATATAACTTTCTACGTATATATTGTGAGGTGTAATGTCAGATGGATATGAAGCAGCTGCGATACTTTATTGCCATTGCAGAGGAAAAACAAATCTCAGGAGCAGCCAAAAGGCTGCATATGGCTCAACCTCCGCTCAGCCAGCAGCTGAAGCATTTGGAGGAGGAGTTGGGGGTGCCTCTAGTAATTCGTCACGCTCGCGGACTGGAACTGACGGAAGCAGGGCAGGTCTTGTACAAGCATGCTTTGAACATGGAAAAATGCATGGATCATACTCGACGTGAGGTGAAGGAAACGGGAAAAGGCTTGAGAGGGAGACTTACCGTAGGTGTAAACACGCTGTCGTCGGAAGAGCTTCCGAAGCTGCTCCTGCAATTCAAAGCCCGTTATCCGGATATCACTTACAAAATTCAACAAAATGAATCCGCTCAGCTGTGCAAGCTCGTTAAAGAAAGAACAATTGAATTGGCGATTATTCGATTCCCAATCGATCTGAGTGATTTCAGTTACCTGCATATGAAAACGGAGCCGTTTTATTTTGTAACATCTCAAGCATTGACAGGTCTTTCGGATAAAATAACGTACCAGCAAATTGGTCGCCTTCCTCTTATTATTCCAAGTACGGATGGATTGGGCTTGCATCAGATGATCGTAGATCAATTGTCACGAAGCGGGCTGGAAGCCAATATACTCTGCGAATGCTCTGATATAGCGATGCTGATGGAGCTTGTAGCAACCGGCTTTGGAAGTGCAATTCTTCCTGAGGTTGTTTTACGTCTACATCAAAGAAATGATATTCATATTTATCCGATTGCCGATTCCGCATGGACAACCTCCTCAGGTTTTATTTGGCTGAAGGATCATTATCTTTCCCAGGGAGCAAAGCATTTTATCGAGCTTTGGAGAGAAGATAAAGAAAAAAAGGAAATGATTTGAAACTTTTACTGTCCTCAAAGCGTATTAATTTATGGAGCTAACCTAAATGATCTGAAGAGGGGAATGCTTATGCTTTCATTATATTGGGGCTTTCTCATCACTGGAGTGCTGTTCGCGTTAGTGACGGTAGTCCTGGGAGACCTGCTCGGCAGCGCCTTGGATGGCGTGTTCGATTTTATGTCCGGACATCATATGCATGCGTTTCAACCGATGGTTATTTTCAGCGGACTGACGGTATGGGGGGGCGTAGGCATATTAATGACCAAGTACACCCTATGGGGGACAACTGCGGTACTTGCGGGCTCCATTTTGTGTGCTGTCATCATGTCTGTACTCATTTATTTCCTATATGTTAAGCCGATGAAAAATAGTGAGAATTCAGTTGCCTACTCTATGCAGGATACAGTAGGTAAAATTGCAGAGGTGTCCGTCACCATACCTTCTGTAGGTTATGGCGAAGTGCTGCTGCGGATGGGAGCAGGGAATACGAATCAGATTGCAGCCAGTTATGAAGGGGAAGAAATCCAAACCGGCACGAAAGTCGTTACTGTCGAAGTCAAGGACGGTACGCTGCTCGTCGCCCGTTTAGATAAATTGGAATAAAGGAGATATGTCGAATGCCAGAACCATTAGTAGTACCTGCTATTGTAGTAGGTGTCATTATTGTGCTCGGTCTTGCTTTCTGGGCCCGCTATAAAACGGTAAGCCCTGATGAAGCTATGATCGTGACAGGTTCCTTTTTAGGGATTAAAAACGTAATGACGGATGACTCAGGTCGCAAAATCAAAATTGTCCGGGGAGGCGGCGCATTTATTTTACCGATATTCCAGCAATCGCAATTTTTATCTTTGCTGTCTCATAAGCTGGATGTTTCCACACCTGAAGTATACACAGAACAAGGCGTACCTGTCATGGCGGACGGTGTCGCTATCATTAAAATTGGCGGTTCTGTAGAAGATGTAGCTACGGCGGCCGAGCAATTTATGGGCAAGCCGACAGAAGCGTTGAAGGGAGAAGCGCAGGAGGTTCTTGAAGGACATTTGCGTGCTATTCTAGGATCGATGACGGTGGAAGAGGTCTACCGAAATCGCGATAAATTCGCTCAAGAAGTGCAGGGCGTTGCAGCCAAGGATTTAAAAAAAATGGGTCTTCAAATTGTCTCATTCACAATCAAAGATTTGCGTGATAAGCATGGCTACCTGGATGCTCTGGGTAAACCACGTATTGCAGCGGTCAAAAGGGACGCTGAAATCGCAGAAGCGGAAGCCTTGAGAGACGCTCGTGTTCAGAAAGCGAGAGCAGAGGAAGATGGGCAGAAGGCAGAATTGGTGAGAGATACCAACATTGCGGAAGCCTCTAAGGAAAAGGAACTGAAGATCGCCTCGTTTAAGAGGGAGCAGGATACAGCCCGTGCGGAAGCGGACCAAGCGTACCATATTCATGAAGCGCGTGCGAAGCAAAGCGTGGTGGAAGAACAAATGAAGGTTGAGCTTGTTCGTAAAGAGCGTGAGATCGACCTGGAAACAAAAGAAATTCTTCGTCGTGAAAAGCAATATGACTCCGAAGTGAAAAAGAAGGCGGACGCTGACCGTTACGCTGTTGAGCAAGCAGCTGAGGCGGATAAAGCTAAAAGAATTTATGAGGCTGATGCCATGAAGTACCGAATTGAAGCCGAAGCGAAGGCGAATGCCGAGCAAAAACGGCTTGAAGGCTTGGCTGTGGCAGACGCGGAACGCGCCAAAGGTACCGCGGAAGCAGATGTTATCCGTCTGCGCGGTTTGGCAGAAGCGGAAGCAAAGCAGAAGCTTGCCGAAGCATTCGAGAAGTTCGGCGAAGCCGCGGTTCTCGATATCATCGTGAAGATGCTGCCGGAGCTGGCAGGCAAGGTGGCAGAGCCAATCAAGGGCATCGACAAGCTGACCGTCGTAGACACGGGGCACGGAGAAGGCGCTGCGAGAGTCAGCAACTATGTGACTTCTCTTATGGCAACAGCCCCAGAAATGCTGAAAAGCGTCAGCGGCATCGATCTCGAGAAGCTGGTTAAAGGATTGACACAGCGTGGAACCGATAATTCTTCATTCAAATCCGTTGAGCAGACGGCGGCTACAGCGGTCCAAGATCAGCCCAACGAGTCGAAATAAACTTCGGAAACAACCCGGATATCGTACGATTTTGTACGGTATCCGGGTTTATTTTTCGTCTTAAACGAGCTATAGTAATACTGTTTACTAACCTGCTAATAGACAGGTATCGATACATAACGAAGGAGGTGTGTGAACATGTCGGTAAATTACTGCTCGTCCTGTGGTCATCCGATGGAGACACGTCAAATGGACGGAGTCGATCGGCGGGTTTGCACGAATTGCGAAGCAGTTCATTGGGGGAATTACAGCATCGGTGTCGGAGCGCTTGTCGTTAAAGATGACAAAGTGCTGCTGGTGCGCAGAGCACAGGAGCCGGGCAAAGGAAATTGGACGAACCCCGGCGGTTATATCGAACAGCTGGAGCCGATAGAGGAAACCGTTGTGCGTGAGGTCTTGGAAGAGACCGGAGTCCATACCAAGGTTAAAGGGATTGTTGCTTTGCGTGATCAGCCCCGCAATATTCATAATGTGTACATCGCCTTTGAAATGGACTATGTGGATGGAGAGCCCAAGGCCGACGGAATAGAGGTCGATGGAGCTGGATTTTTCTCGTTGGAGGAAATGGAGACGATGCAGGTCGCCAATTTTACCAAGTGGCTTGTCGACGTAGCGGTGAATGGAAAGAGCAACGGACTGCTTCCGGATAAGGAAACGGACATTCCATTGAACGGATATGGATTATTTCGGGTATAACTGGAAAAAAGTTTTTGGCAAGAGAGGAATTTGTCGATCTATTTAGAATATAAATAGTATTTAGAAAACTACTTGCTGCAGTCTATTCTCGAAAGGAGTCATGCAATGGTTACGTTACCTAAAAAGAACGAGCTTGGCTTTTTTGAAATTCGTCTGGAATCTATTGGGGGACTTGGTGCCAACCTGGCAGGAAAGATGCTCGCTGAAGCAGGAGTTGTAGGGGCCGGATTAAACGGTGTCAGCTTCTCCTCCTACGGTTCCGAGAAAAAAGGCTCTGCCGTGAAAGCGCATATTCGCTTCTGTGATATCGACACGAATATACGCGATACTTCGCCAGTGGAACGACCTCATGTGGTAGGGATTTTTCATGAATCTTTGTCTAAAACGGTAAATGTCGTTAGTGGAATATATGAAGACAGTCTTGTACTGGTCAATTCCACCAAAGCTCCCGAGGAGCTCAAGGAAAAGCTGAAAATGATGGGCGGTACCATTGCGGTTATCGACGCCATCGGCATTTCGATCGAAGAGAAGAACCGTGTTAATATGGCGATGTTAGGTGCATTGTTCCGGCTATGCCCGTTTTTGAACCCGGACACAATGAAGAACGTAATCCGCAAGTCTCTGGAGAAAAAATACCCGCAAGCAGTTCAACCGGCATTAAACACGTTTGAAAGGGGTTACAATGAGGTTCAGTTCCAAACCTTCGCCCTTCCGGAAGGACAGCAAATGCCTTCTTTTGTACGTCAGGATACTCCTGTTCTTGGATTTGAGACCCAGCCTATGGGAGGAGTCATTACGAATCCGGGAAACAGCATTTTAAAAGATTTAAGTATTTCTCGTGCAGGAATGATGCCTCATTTCGAGGATGACAAATGTATTCACTGTGCTGCCTGTGATACGGTCTGTCCGGACTTTTGCTTTGTATGGGACGAACAGGCCGACAAGAAGGGGCGCCCGCAAATGTTTTTGCAAGGCATTGATTATCAGTACTGCAAAGGCTGCTTGAAGTGTGTACAGGCATGCCCAACAGAAGCTCTGTCGAGTGCGAGGGAAGCTGAAGGTTACGCTGAGCAGCATCGTGTACCGCATCGTTTTGATCTGGCTGTGAATGGATGAAGCACTTGTCAATCAAGTAAAAGCTTACCTGAAAGGTGGAATTCCAGTTGGCAATTGAGATAAAAAAAGAGGTTTCTCAAGGTACAGTGGAACAGCGTATTGTGTATGAGTCAGGCAATGAAATGGCAGCCTATGCAGCGCATCAAATCAATTACCACATCATGGGTTACTTTCCAATTTCACCATCCACAGAAGTAGCGCAATTCCTGGATCTGATGAAAGCGAACGGACAGCACGATATTAAGCTGATTCCGGCTGACGGCGAGCATGGTTCGGCTGGCGTATGCTACGGAGCTTCAACTGCAGGTGGACGCGTATTCAATGCGACGAGCGCCAACGGTTATTTATATATGCTGGAGCAAATGCCTGTGCAATCCGGAACACGTTTTCCAATGGTCATGAACTTGGTATGTCGCTCCGTATCGGGTCCGCTCGATATTCACGGAGATCATTCCGACTTGTACTATGCATTAAATACAGGCTGGCCGATTCTAATGTGTCGTGATCCTCAGGCCGTGTACGATATGAACATCATCGCGTTGAAGCTGGCGGAAGATCCGGAAGTGCGGCTACCGGTATTGGTTGCTTCGGACGGATATTTCACTTCTCACCAAAAACGTCGTGTCCAAACCTTCGCAAAGCGTGAGGACGTACACGCATTTGTTGGAGAAAGACCACCGACCGGCTTCGCGGATACGTTGGATCGTGATCATCCGATCACCGTCGGTCCATACATGAACGAGCCGGATTACATCAACAACTGCTACCAGCAGTCCATGGCCATGTACAATGCGGAGCATGTTTACGATCGGATTCGCCAAGAATATGAGGTGTTGACTGGGCGTGACTATCCAATCCTCGATTTGTATCGAATGGAGGATGCAGAGGTTGCCGTGTTCCTAATGAACTCGGCGTCTGAAATTATCAAGGATGTTGTCGACCAACTGCGTGAGCAAGGGATCAAAGCAGGGTCCATCGCACCTAACATGATTCGTCCGTTCCCGCAAAAAGCGATCGCTGAAGCACTGAAGAACGTCAAGGCAGTCACTGTTGGCGACAGAGCGGATTCTTACGGCGGTCATGGCGGAAACATGGTCAATGAGATCAAAGCGGCGCTGTTCACCCATGGCAACCGCGATACGATGGTTATCAGCCGTATTTACGGCTTAGGGGGCAAGGACTTCTATGCAGAAGACGGGCATAACATGTTCCGTTTCGCCATCGAAGCTCTGGAAAAAGGCACCGTGGAGGTACCGTTCGATTACTACGGTCATACGCCAGGCGATCCTGCCAAAGCGCCGAAACGCGTTCTGAACCCGATGAAATATGAAGATTTGAAAACAGGTCTAATCACGGTTACACCTGATGATGCCACAGGTAAGCTGAACGTAAGGATTCCGCCTCTGCGCTCTTTGACCAAGAAACCGAAGCGGATTGCTCCGGGACATGGGGCATGTCCGGGCTGTGGTATCTTCTCCGGTTTGGAGTTGTTCTTCAAAGGTATCGAAGGCGATATCGTGGCTTTGTTCCATACAGGGTGCGCGATGGTTGTAACTACGGGCTATCCTTACTCAGCTCATAAAGCGACATATATTCATAACCTGTTCCAGAACGGTGCTGCCACTTTATCCGGTGTAGTGGAAATGTTCTGGGAGCGCAAACGCAGAGGCGAATTGGATGAGTTCAATCTTAAAGATGACTTCACATTCGTTATGATTACAGGTGATGGCGGGATGGATATCGGCATGGGGCCTGCTATCGGTGCTGCGCTTCGTAACCACAAAATGATTATTTTGGAGTACGATAACGAAGGCTACATGAACACAGGTGCTCAACTGTCCTACTCGACTCCGATGGGGCATAGAACCTCTACCTCTAACGTTGGCTCCAAACAGGGCGGTAAAGTATTCCATCATAAAGATACGGCGCAAATTATGGCAGCGACTCATATTCCGTATGTATTTACAGGCTCAGAAGCTTTCCCGCAAGACCTTGTTCGCAAAGCGGCCAAAGCGCAATGGTACGCACAGAATGAAGGCTTGGTTTACGGTAAAATTCTTATCGCTTGTCCACTGAATTGGCTGTCTGAGGACGAACAAGGCTCTAACATTGTCGGCGCCGCGGTAGATTCCTGCTTCTTCCCGCTATATGAGGTCGAGCATGGAGTCACTAATATTACGTACAATCCGGAAGATAAGAGCAAGAAGGTTCCCTTGTCGGATTGGCTCAAGACGATGGGTAAGACGAAGCATATGACGAAACCGGAATATGAAGAATCTTATAAAATGTTCGAGCATGAAGTGGAACGTCGCTGGAACATGTTGAAAGCGAAGCACGAGAGCCCTTATCTATAAAATATACTCATAAGAAGAAAAGGCACCATCTCCGATGGAGATGGTGCCTTTTCTATTCAGAGGAACAGCAGTGTAAAATGAAAGGAGGCTAACCGATTGCCATTCGTATTAAAACACGATAAGACTTCCCAAATCTTTACCTGTATGCTTATAAATAATTACCAGCTTGCTTATTATGGAACTAAGTTTTGGGAAGATGAGGATGAAGCTCGGTCGGCTTACTCCGATTTCTTACGTTCTCAAGCTGTTAATGATATCGAGAGATGGCAGTTATTCGAGCTCTCGGATAATGAGCTGAAGCTTTGCAATGTGAAACTGAAAAACGATCCGCGCCTTAGCCTCTTATGGGATGAGGAAACACAGAAGATGAGTGTAAGTACTTCTCCGTCAATATCGTAAGCAATTGGATGCCGACTTCATTATGACCGCCTTCGGGAATAATGATGTCGGCATATTTTTTTGAAGGTTCAATAAAAGCTTCATGCATCGGCTTAACTGTGGTCAAGTATTGGTCATAGACAGATTCAATTGTACGACCGCGCTCTTGTATGTCTCTTAGAACTCTACGCAGGATTCGTACATCAGGATCCGTATCAACGAACACTTTTATATCTAAGATACCTCTTAGCTGTTCATCCGACAATACGTGTAGTCCTTCTATTATGACAATCGGATTGGGAAGAAGCTCTCTTGTTACAACGGATCGGGAATGAGTTGAAAAATCATAGTTCGGTGACGCTACTTTTTGCTCGAGCTTGAGCAGCTTCAAATGCTCTAATAATAGAGCATTATCAAAAGCTAGGGGATGATCATAATTGATCGTTTCCCGTTCGGAAAAGCTGAGATGACTGTGATCACAATAATAGTTGTCTTGAGATATAAAAGTCACTTGATTGCCAAGCTTGTCAATGACAGATCGGGCAACAGTTGTTTTCCCGGATCCTGTGCCTCCTGCAATACCGATGATAAGCATGTTTGGTTGATCCTCCTTAGAGTGTACGCGGCTGCTAAAACTGAGTTTGCGAAGCAAAAAAAGATGGTCTAGAAGCTGAACTTTTGGAAACAGAGTTTGGCTTTTTCCGTACGTTGAATCCGCAGAACAATGTTGCCATTTTCCTAGTTTCTAGCGCTTCCAGATTGGGTAAAAATAAACGAACGAGTTAGTGCAACTCAAGTATTGTAGCATAAACAAGCGTTTGTTACGAGAACCTCATAATTGTTGTAGAACATGGCAAAATAAGCATGGATTTAAAGTCAGTTTACTACGAAGAATCGAGGTGTTAGAGATGAATATGCAAACAATGCAAAAACCCAAAGCGACGTATCCTGAACTGAAGGATAAAGTGGCGATTGTTACCGGTGCAGGCTCAGGTATTGGACGAGCGGCAGCTATTGCTTTAGCCTCGCAAGGGGTGAAGGTGGGATTGTTGGATTTAAAGGATAGCCGAACGGAGCAGGTGAAGCAGGAGATTGAATCGTTAAATGCTCAGGCTATAACCGCAGATGTCGACGTTTCCGATCCTGATAGGGTTCAGGAAGCTATTGAAGCAGTCGCTAAACAATGGGGAAAAATTGATATTGTGTTTGCCAATGCAGGGATTAACGGGGTGTTGGCACCAATCGAGAGCATGAAACCGGAAGAATGGGATCATACGCTTTCGACCAACTTGAAAGGAACTTTTCTAACAGTAAAATACGCGATCCCTCATATGAAAGAGCAGGGAGGCAGCATTGTTGTCACTAGTTCGATTAATGGTAATCGAGTGTTTTCTAACTTTGGTATGTCCGCATACAGCACATCCAAAGCAGGTCAAATGGCTTTTGCCAAAATGGCCGCATTGGAGTTGGCACGATACAAAATACGTGTAAATGTCATTTGCCCAGGTTCCATACAAACACATATTAGTGAAAGCACACACCCTACGCCGGATTTGGATAAAATCAAGATTCCCGTCAAGTACCCGGAAGGGAATCAGCCTTTAGAACATGCTGCCGGTCAACCCGAGCAGGTAGGGGATCTTATTGCGTTCCTGGCATCAGATGCCTCGAGCCACATAACGGGTACTGAGCTGTTTATCGACGGGGCGGAGTCGTTAATTTAAGAAAATAACCAAAATGCCTTGACCTGAAACTTTCAGGCAAGGCATTTTTTTGTCATCCTATCATCAATATTTCTTTAATTTCTTGTTCAGTTAAGGTAGATAAAGACTCCTGACCAGGCTGAATGACTTCATCGATCAGATTCTTCTTTCTTTGCTGGAGCTCGTACATTTTATCCTCTACAGTCCCTCGGCTTACCAGACGAATAACTTGTACTACATTCTTTTGGCCGATTCGGTGTGCACGGTCAGCAGCCTGCTGCTCGACTGCGGGATTCCACCATAGGTCATAAAGAATAACCGTGTCCGCACCGGTTAAGTTTAAGCCTGTACCCCCTGCTTTTAAAGAGATGAGAAACATATCGCGTTCTCCCTCATTAAAACGATTGCATAGCTCTACACGCTCGCGAGTAGGGGTGTCTCCATCCAAATAAAAATAGCGCACTCCCTGATAACCTAATTCTTTGCCTATTAAGCCTAACATTTGAGTGAATTGGGAAAAAATGAGCAGGCGCTTTCCCGCACCTCGGCATTCTTCTATGATATCCAGCAGCTGTTCCAGCTTAGCTGAGCTTCCATGATAGTCTTCGACGAAGAGACCAGGGTGGCAGCAAAGCTGGCGAAGTCGAGTCAAGCCAGCGAGTATTTTGATTCGGCTTTTTTGAAAGCCATCCTCATCCAGGTGCTTCAAGGTTTCTTGACGCAGCTTAGCGAGATAGGCCGCATACAGCTTCTTCTGTTCAGGTAACAGCTCAGAGGCTTGCAAGGATTCGATCTTTTCAGGAAGCTCATTCAATACTTCTGTCTTCAACCTGCGCAATAGAAATGGTCGAACGCGCTTAGCTACTTTTTCACGAGACAACTCATTAAATGCTCGTCTGTTCGTGAACAGCTCAGGAAATACAGCATCGAAAATAGACCAGAGCTCTTCCAAGCGGTTTTCTACAGGCGTACCTGTAAGCGCAAACCGGTAACTAGCTTGAAGCTCTTTGACCGCTTGAGCCGTTTGGGTCGTATGATTCTTGAAGACCTGAGCTTCATCCAGAATCATCGTATGAAACGATTGTTCCACATACATGGAAATATCTCTACGCAGCAGCGGATAGGAAGTAATGATTACATCGTATTTTGAAGCTCCTTTTAGTATACGGCTGCGTTCCGTTTTGCTCCCGTCCGCAATGATAGCTCGAATGTCAGGAGCGAACTTGCTTAACTCATTGAGCCAATTGTAAGTAAGTGACGCCGGTGAAACGATGATGGCAGGCTGCTTCAGACTGCGGATATCAGGAAGAACAGAAACCACGAAGGCGATACTTTGCAGTGTTTTGCCTAGCCCCATGTCATCTGCCAATATACCGCCGAAATGGTAATGAGCTAGCGTCTTCATCCATTGATACCCGTACTTTTGATAATCCCGAAGAATAAGATTCAAATTATCAGGCACGTGAAATTCTAGGTTATCCGGGTTACGCATATTTTCCAGCAATCTTCGGAACGACTTCCCCAATTTAACCGCATTTCCTTGTCTTTGGGAATCGATCATATGGAGTCCGCGAGTAACTGGCAGCTTGAAGATAGAGCCATGAACATCACCTTGCCGAATGCCAACTTCATTAAGCAAATTAACGATTTCTTGAAATTCCTCGGATTCCAATGGTAATAATGCACCGTTAGGAAGTCTATGATATCTGCGCTTCTCCTCTAGAGACTGTAGCAGTTGACGAATTTCCGAGTCAGGAATTCCTTGCATATCGAATTTGAACTCCAGCCAATTAGTTTTCTCATCGATATCGACCATGATTTTAGGAGGAGGATTCGTGAGGAGTAGCCTTACTTTGACGGCTGAAGTAGCATAAACCTGAACCAATGGCTCTAGCTGAGGAACGATGTGATATAGAAAGTCATACTCGCCTTCTTCATCGTCCATGAAATAACCGCTCTCTGTTTTGGAGAAGGAACTTTGTTCCATCAGCTCTAGAATTCGACGCTCCTGTTCACCGTCACGCAGAAGGATAGGGTCGGAAGCACGTCTGGCGTTAGGGTCCTCTAACGGATTAATGACAATTTCGCCGTAGTGAAACTCCAAACCGGCAAGAAGGCGATCTCTAACCCGATCCAGATACAGCTTGGCTATTAAAGGTGTCTGCATAATTTGTTCCGTTACAGCTTTTGCAATATGGACATTGCCGAGCTTCATTAATCCCGGAATGACTTGTTCCATAAAGGGCTCCATTTGCTGACGATGTATTTGGATTTTCTGCTTGCGGGAGGCCTCGAGCATTTGCTTGAGCTCCGATAGTCTTCTGCATTGTTCCGTGTCCAGCTTCGATAGCTTCCCATCAAATATGACGAGATCGTAGGCTTCCATTATCGTAATTTGCTCCAATCCTTGAATGACCAACTGAAATTCTTCCGTAGCTGCCTGGTCAAATTCAAATTTCAGCGGAAGAGGCACATCAGCAAGACGAATTCCTTCGAATGTTCCCTCACCTAGTTCGAGCTGGACGGAGGGAGCGGATATAAGAAGTGGAAGGATTGATTCCCAGAAAAAGGGCGGAATAGGAATCAGCCGATCGTCATTTTTGTTTGGTGCAGCGCTGACATTCCAATGGGTCGTTTGACGGTACATCTTTTCATGCTGATAGATCTGGATTAACTGGCGCAATAGGGCATCATGTTCTGGGAGGAAGCTGTGAAGCTTCGGATCGTAGGTGAACTGTCTTGAGAATTCAAATGCTTCTCTTCGATCGACGCGATCAAGAAATTCTCTGATATGCTGAACGATGTATAATCGCTTGGGACCAAGCTTGAGTTCAATGCCCATCATAGCTTTCCTATAACCATAAGAATAAGGCTTACAGGTGATTTCCATTAGCAGAAGATCTCTATTATCCACTAGAGTGCGAGTACGAACGGTGCGAAGAGGCTTGGCTGTAAAAAGTCCCAGCAGGCTGCCGACTAGCTGAACGTCTGCCGCGGACGAACCAGTTGATAAAGATAGAGCGGCTGGAGCGTCCTCCTGTAAAATAACCTCTTGGGGCTCGAGTGCAACCGTTCCATCACGATGAGCAGCTTGTATATACAGTAATACCGCGGCAATATGCTTACAATATTTATCGTACGACTGCAGAGTAGGGCAAGTGCATCTAGCATTCACATCTCCGTGTCGGTCAAAGGTGAGGGTTATTTCTTCCCTATTTTTCTTATCCTCAATAACTACGGCTTCGTAATGCGCAGTTATAGGGTCATAATGGATTAAGGATACTCTTCCGGCCCGGTAAAAAGCCTCTCCTTTATCGTAAGAGAGCTGGCCGCACAACTGTTTAATGACCTTAACTGTCAACTGTAAGCTCATTGTTAAATCCTTTCTTCGGTTCCAGAATCGTTATATCCTATCATATCAGAAATCTTGAGAATGAAAAGAACGGATGTTCTCTGTTCGTCAAGCGTGGCGAACAAGCCGTGATTGTGGTATGCTTCTTGAAAGCTTAATAATACGCTCTCGACCTTGAGCCATCAGGAAGAAGATATTCGATCCGATGCCCATTAGCCTAAGGAGGGATTACGAATGAATGATAATTTTATTCATATCAAGTCCATTGACGGAGATTTAAAGCTGGTTCATAAGAAAAGAGACTTCGGCATCACCATATCCACGAAGGAATTAGTGTTCCAGAAGCCCCATGTCAATTACCACCTCAAGCTTGAGGATATAGTAAGTATCATTCCTTTTGATACAGCCGAATTGAAGGCAATTACGTTCAATAACCGACGTAATTCGGGGAGTGAGCTGATGAATATGTCATCTGGTATGCCCCATTACAGAATCCATGTTCAAAAAGCAATTCTGCATAATCTCAGCGGCATATTCTCCCTGGGCTCGGCCCAATTTATATTACCAATTCACCAAGATCTTCTTTTTGCCATATCCAAGTACAGCGGACTCAGCGCCGTTATTTAACTTTTACTGCATTCAGCCATTATTTCTTATAAGTTATGACATAATGAGCCTCTGGAATCCAATTCTGCTTGTTGAAGTCTCGCCCTCTGATTGTGACCGAGTTGTTGCGAGCTTCTACGTACAAGCCTTCGCTTGCTTCAGGCTCCAGAGGCTTCTCAGCTCCGCTGGCATCTCCTGTCCATGGCTGTTCTACGGAAGAGGTGTTAACCATCAAGTACTTATTGTATACAAATGCTTTAGGCAGTTTAAGCTCCCAATGTGTATGCCCTGTGAACAGAATCACTTGGGGGTAAGCTGATAATATTTTGTTTAACTCCTCATGCTGGATAACGCCTCGATTATTGACGCAGCAAGCGGTTGTTCCTGACACTGTATTGGGAAGAGGCTGATGCAAAAAGACAAAAATCGGTTTTTCACTTGCCGCCGCTTTTTTTAATACAGTTTTCAGCCATTCCAGTTGTATTTGGGATAAGTAGGCATCCTCAAGATTGTCCGCATTGGACTGACGGTACTGCTCAGATCCAAGAAAAATAAACGAATAGCCTTGTAATTGCTTCTCGTAATAAACTTCGGACTCCCCATTAAATTTTAAAAACCTCTCTATAGAATCCTTTTCCGTTTCTCCGTTAGGGAAGCTCGCTTCGCTCCATTGACGTGTTGACCCGTGCCACGCTTGATAAAATTCATGATTCCCGATATTGGAATAAACAGCCTGAGGATGAGAGGAGCGATCCAGCAGCTTCTTAAGCTTATCGTAATCCTCCTGTCTGCCATCTGTTAAATCACCGTTAAGAATGAGAGCGTCTGATGTCGAATTTATTTGATTCAGGTCGTTCAGTGCGTTTATAAATTTATCTTGCGAATGCGTGTCCCAGGCTTGAATGTGCAAGTCGCTAAGTACGGAAAAAGTCAAATCCGGTTTTTCTTCCGCTTGTGAGATCGCTTGTGGGAGACCATAAAATAATGCTCCGACGGTCAGTAGCATAGTTAAAGTCCATTTTTTCATTGGTCCGCCTCCTTATGCCCCTTTATTAACCGTAGTATTTGCCGAAAGAAACGTTTTCTCTCTTAGCCTACCGTTCGAATGTTTACGGAAGGTTATCTGCACATGGAGTTTCTATGAATCAGAATAAAGAGGAAAAAAGGTTCAATTATATGGTTATTTTGACTCATGGATAGTGTTTCCTGGATTATTGGGTGATAGAAATAAGGAAAAAAGTACTTTTTTTGAGACTTTAATCACGGACTTAAAGACTTTCGAACTAACGTTCGCCACTTCTTCTGTCGTTTGATTTAGGATTGAAGTTGAATACCATTTTCAGCGATTTGCCTTTATTCTTAATAATGGTCTAAGTACATAAAGCAACATTTTTCGACACAGAGAAGAAAAGAGGGTATGGCTGGATGAAGAAGTTAAGTTGGATAGCAGTGTCAATTGCGTTACTCACTGGTTTGTCAGGTACTGCATGGGGTCAGCCGGTTGAAAAACCGCTTTTTCAGGACGTAAAAGGTCATTGGGCGGAGAAAACGATTACACGATTAGTGGATGAAGGAATTTTGGACGGTTTTCCGGATGGGACCTTCCGTCCTAACGACTCGGTAACGGCAGACCAGTTCATCAAAATGCTGCTCTTGTCCTATACGCAGTTGTATCCGAATGGCGAGCGCAAATGGACGAATGATTTCACACAATCGTTGAGTGCGATGAACCGCAACATCTTGCAGCAGGATTATCGTACCTTTGATTTCAAGCCAAGTACGGTCGGCTATTGGGCTAAGCCATATATCGATTTGGCAAGTGATTTGCAATTTATTAGCAAAAGCCAATTTCCGGATTTCAAAGCGAAGCTGAAGCGCGAGCAAGTGGCTGAGGTTATATATTACACAGCTAAAGAAACCGAATATTTGGAAAATGAGCAATACAGCTTGGCAGCCGCCGCTGTGATGGGTGATCTTCAGAGTGCGAAGCCGCGTGAGCAGAAATTTGTCGCAGAAGCGTTCGCGAAGGGAATAATGGAGGGATATCCCAACGGGTACTTCGGTATTGGCAGAGAAGTCACTCGCGCGGAAGCGCTAACTATTCTGGAACGCATTGTACATAAGGACAAACGAATCAGTGTGAAGACAGCGGATAGTGGACTGGAGAAGATAGTGCCTACTAAGGATGGCAGTTACAAAAAGCTGATCTTCCCTAACCAGAAGATGTTGAAAGCTTACGATGTGCTGCAGGAGGCGGCTAAGCGACGGGGAACCAATTACGATTTGGAGGAAACGACGCTTAAGCTGTATAAGGATGCGGAAACAAAAGCTAAAGATTTGAACAAATCTAGCGCAATTGCTCAATCGGGAGAAGAAGCTTCCTTATGGCTGGAGCCTGAATACAAGACGTATGGAGTTACAGTACATGTCCAAGAAGGGATGCTGGCAAGAAATCAAGAGGCGATCAAAACATTCACCAATTACTTGTTCTCTGTCGATGCTTTGGCCTTCGATGATTTGTTCTTGCAAGTGTATAATCAAGTTGTAATGGGAAAAGCGGTGGAGACACACACGGTGAAGATCGGAGCCTATGCGGTTGAGATTCACGTCGAAAGCGATGGGCAAACGATTGTTTTTTCCATTTTGGAGAAAAACGAATAAATGAGTAGTGAGCGCTTGTTCCTGTTGATGGAACAAGCGTTTTTTGAACTTTTTTTGTTTTGCCGAATTAGAGCAGCTTGTGTTAATCTGTTTGATGTATGTTTTTGGTATTATTGTTAGTTTTTCATCGGAAAACTCAAAGTGATTGCTTACGAAGCTAGTTTTCCTTCGGAAAACTCTAAGGAGGAGTTATTATGACTACTGGTGCGCCCGCCGCGGTGAAGACAACTGCATCCAGCAGAATGCCAGTCATGGTTAGTATCGTACTGGCTAATCTTGTTGCTTCCATGGATACGACCATAGCCAATACGACGATGCCGGTCATAACAGAGGAATTAGGAGGATTCGAGCTCTACGCTTGGAGCTTCGCCTCGTATATGATTATGTCTACCGTCGTATCGCCGGTCGCTGGTCGGATATCCGATTTATTCGGCAGAAAGAAGATTTTTGCAGTAGGTATCATTTTGTTCTTGTTAGGCTCTATGCTGTGCGGCTTCTCCAATTCGATGCTGCAGCTCGTTATTTACCGTGCAGTTCAAGGGATTGGTGCCGGGGTTATGATGCCGTTTCCTGCAATAATTGCGGGAGATTTGTTCCCGGTGGAGAAGCGGGGGAAGATTCAGGCTTTCTTTACGGCGATGTGGGGATTATCCGCTATCCTTGCCCCTATGCTTGGAGCCATGTTTGTTGAATACGCCAACTGGCGCTGGATATTTTTTATTAATATCCCGATTTGTATTGTATCAGTTGCACTATTGTACTTTTATAAAGAAGTGTATCAGCCGAAAAAATCAAAGGTGGATTTACTTGGAGCCTTCATTTTTGCTGTTGGTGTAAGCTTGCTGCTATTAACAACCATTGTGGAAAGCAACGTCTATGTGTATGCACTGCTTGGGGTTGTGTTAATGGGTCTCTTCGTAGCTTACGAGAAACGTCACGAATCACCTATTGTTCCGCTATCCTTGTTGAAAAATCCACCGATTGCATGGATGATTGTCAATTCCTTCTTGGCTTGCGCTTCATTGTTCGGTGCGTCTAACTACATACCGTTGTTTTTGCAAAAGGAAAGCTACTCTTTATTCATTAGCGGTGTTGCACTCCTTGGGATGTCGTTCGGCTGGATGGCCATGGCGGTACCAGCAGGGAAGTGGATTGTCAAATGGGGATACGGTCGTCTGTTAATCATCGGAAATATATTCTTGGTGCTGTCGGGCGTTATGCTGCTATTTTTAAGTGAAGGAACCGGCTTCTGGTATGCCTCATTCGCTATGTTCGTTCAGGGCTTGGCTTTCGGAATGATAGCAACCGTATCTGTTATCGGTTCTCAACAGCTCGTTAAGCCACATGAGAAAGGGATCTCGACTTCGCTGCAGCTATTTTCGCGGAACATTGGAACAGCCATCGGGGTTACGATTATGGGAGCCTTTTTGGTCAAAACAACCGATTTTTACTTGGGTATATCCAATATGTTTTTATATGGCTTCATTGTTAGCTTGTTTGCGCTCGCTTCCTCATTCATGATTAAGGCAAAGCACACCTAAGATATAAAAAAGACATGCGCTCTCACTCGAAGTGTGGGAGGCATGTCTTTTATTTTTGGTTACTCGTTGGATATCTTTAAAGTCTCGATCAATTTGAAGAACAAGCTGAGAACGATCGCAATGATGGTAGCAAGTGCCATCCCTTTGAGTGAGAAGCCCCCGAGTGTAACCGTAGTTCCACTGATTCCGATAACCAATACGACGGTGGTAAGAATCAAGTTAGTTGCTTTGGAATAATCAACTTTGGTTTCAACGAGCATTCGGATACCAGAAGCAGCAATAACACCGAACAAGAGCAGGGAGACGCCCCCCATAACAGGAGTTGGAATCGTCGTAATCAACGCTGCCAATTTGCCAAAGAACGAGAGAACAATGGCAAAGATCGCAGCTCCTCCGATAACCCAAGTGGAATATACCCGAGTTAACGCCATGACACCGATATTCTCGCCGTAAGTCGTATTAGGAGTGGAGCCGGCAAAACCGGAAATGACCGTTGAGATCCCGTTACCAAGCAAGGAACGGAATAACCCTGGATCTTTGGATAAGTCTTTACCGACAATATTGCTTGTTACAATGAGATGTCCAATATGTTCAGCGATGACTACAAGAGCGGCAGGAACAATAATCGCAATAGCGCTGCTGCTGAACTCTGGTTTGTAATAGGTAGGCAGAGAGAACATAGGTGCCTTGACTACTGCATCGAAATTTACATATCCAAGGAAATAAGCGACTATATAACCGCATACGATACCGACAAGGATAGGGATGATTTTGAGAAAGCCACGAAACATCACATTACCTATTATCGTAACAAGAAGTGTGATCGTAGCAATAAGAATCGCATTGGGATCGAAGCTCCAATTTGCCGCCGCATTTGCAGGCTTAATGTAGCCAGCCATTTCAGCAGCAGTCGGAACCAGCTCAAGACCGATAACCGCGACTATGGCTCCCATAGCTGCAGGAGGAAAGACGACGTCGAGCCAACGTGTACCGATGAATTTGATTAACAATGACACCAGGATGAAAATAAAACCGGAAACGATAAAGCCTCCGAGCGCCGCTCCGTACGATTGGGTTGCCAGTACGACGAAGACAGGTGATAAAAAGGCGAAGCTTGACCCGAGAAAAGCGGGAATACGTCCTCTACAAAGAAACAAATAGAGCAGGGTTCCTATCCCGTTCATTAGCAGGATGGTGGCTGGATCCACCTTGAACAGTACCGGCACAAGCACCGTAGATCCGAACATCGCAAACAGATGCTGTAAGCTTAGCGGGATGCTTTGAAGCAGCGGCGGACGTTCGTTGACTTGAATTTCGCGTTGCAGCATGGTTACACTCCTCATTTTAATAAAATCTCAAAAAAAACACTTTCATTATAGTATCAGAAGAAAGTGTCGTTTGGAATCGCTTTTTTAAAATATTTGTCACATTTCATGTTATATCACTCCAAAGTACATGGACTTTACGTGAGGTGTCCGTTTGGATATAATTATTTTTATTGGTAAATTATTTGCGTGTAAAAGAAGTTGAGGGCAGCCGCGGCTGCCCTTTGCGCTGGGAGAGTGAGAAGATGGCCTATCAAATGGATGCATCACTAACGGAAGGACATATTGGTAAAAAGCTTATTTTGTTTGCAATGCCCCTATTGATGGGGAATGTGCTGCAGTCGCTTAACGGAACGATCAATGCCATTTGGGTTGGTAATTACTTAGGAGAAAGCGCCTTCGCGGCTACATCCAACGCCAACAATATAATGTTTTTTTTGCTAAGTCTTGTTTTTGGTATCGGCATGGCTTCAACGATCTTGATCGGACAGAGCGTCGGGGCACAGGACGAGACACAAGCGAAAAAAGTAGTTGGAACTAGCGCGTTGTTCTTCTTGGTGCTGGCTCTAGTGATTACAATCATAGGTTTGGTATTCTCACCGATGATACTACGAGGTATGAATACGCCTCATGACGCAATGGATTTTGCCACATCGTATTTGCGCATTATATTTATCGGGTTGCCTTTTATGTATGGATACAACTTTATTATGATGATCATGCGCGGTGCCGGGGACGCCAAGACTCCGTTTTATTTCTTGTTAATATCCACATTTCTGGATATTGTGCTTAATCCTTTGTTCATCTTCGGGTGGGGTCCAGTACCAGCACTTGGAATTTCCGGTTCGGCAGTGGCTACGGTTATCGCACAATTTGTAAGCTTGGCCTGTCTTATTGTGTTTTTATACCGTAAGAAGCATTACCTCAGAATTACTCGCGAGGATCTGCCTTATCTGAGATTCGACAGTCAAATCATCGGATCGCTTATCAAAAAAGGCGTGCCGATGGGCTTGCAAATGTTAATCGTTTCGACCAGTGCTATCGCAGTCATCAATCTTGTTAACGGCTACGGATCTGTTGCAACGGCAGCCTTTGGTGCAGCGATGCAGCTGTCAAGCTACGTTCAGATGCCTGCCATGGCAATAGGCGGTGCGGTTTCGACATTGGCTGCCCAGAATGTGGGAGCGGGTAAGTGGGATCGCGTACACAAGACGACATTGATGGGTATTATGATCAACTTTATTATGACAGGCGTATTGGTAGGTATCATTTATTTATTCAATAAACAAGCATTGGGGCTATTTCTCAAAGATCCTGAAGCAATTACGATCGGAATGCGGATTAACTTGATTACTCTGTGGGCATTTATATTGTTTGGAATTACCTTCGTCGTATCCGGAGTGGTTCGGGCAACCGGGGCGGTTATGGTGCCAATGTTAACAACCTTCTTGGCATTGTGGTGTATCCGAATTCCGCTGTCTTACTACTTAAGCGCCAAATACGGTCTGGATGCTGTTTGGTGGAGCTTTCCTGTAGGATTTATTATCGGTATTGTACTATCCATTTGCTATTACGTGTGGGGAAATTGGAAGCAAGCCAAAATGCTAACTGGAAAACAGACTCAAGCAGCTCGCTAAAACTTCATGCCATCATTGTTGTGTATATGATCCAAGAGAAGTCCTTCTAAGTAAGGGCTTCTTTTTATTTCATGGACACCGTACATTTGTTCGCATGAGAATGTTATTTATGGTACAATATAGAAAGGCATCTTTGCTGAATACTTCACGGAAATGAAAAGGAGTTCAATTAGGTTATGACGGGAAGAACCCATTTAGTTGTCAGCACAGGGGTGACATTGTCTATATTGCAAATAACCGGTCAAGGTATTTCCTTGCCCGTTTGTGCAGTTGCCCTCGTTAGTTCGCTGCTGCCTGATATCGACGAGCCTAACAGTATGCTGCTGCAAAAAACATTGCCGAAATCTCTGCTTACGAAGCTGAGATGGTTGTTTGCGATCATGGGCATTGGGTTTATCGTTTATGCATACCTGCGATCGTTTTATACGCCCTTTAGCTATGCTGCCGGAGCATTATTAATTCTGATGTGCTTAGTCAATCAGAGGGCGTTCCGCCAATTGCTCATGATTGTATTAGGTGGGCTAATGCTTTATCTGGGAGCATCGGCTGGACCTTGGTGGGGGACTATCGGGGCTCTACTGATGGTATGTGCGGTACTTCCGCATAGGGGGTTAACTCATTCCATCTACGGGATTCTCATCTGGGGAGGGTTGCTGTATTATGCTTCTGTTATGCTCAGCATGAACTTGTGGATGGCAGGTGCCATTTCATACTCGCTGCATTTAGCCTGTGATGTTCTTACAAAGCAAGGTATTCATCCGATTCCTCCCTCGAAGTGGAAGCTGGTCATCCCTCTTATGAGTACAGGCAAATTCAGCGGGTTTATAATAGAGAGCATTTGCATCACGATTACTTTCGTTCTTATATGGAATGCATTCATAGTGCCCATGGGATATGCCGGCTTCGGGTTATGGGAACAAGTCAAGACTGCAATTATAGGATAATCTGCTGAATACACGGAATTATTAATGAAACAGATCGACATTTACTGATTCACTTAGCGGTAAATGAGCGATCTGTTTTTTTGCAGCCTCAATGAAGAGAGGAGTGAGGCATTTCAAAATAAAATCTCTTCAGTAGAAGCTGGTTGTACGGAGCAATTTCTGTATAATGAAAACAACGAGCTATCTAATATTTTCCAAAGAGAGAGTGAGATCATGACTATAATGCCGACGTTGGACCCCTTCATTCGCAACGAAAGAGAAGCCGAGTTAGCCGCTTTAGCCGATCGACTTGCTGCACAATTTGCTTTGAGGGCAGCGAAGCATGATAAAGAAGGGGATTTTCCTTTCGATAACTTTGAAGATATGAAACAAGCTGGATATTTGAAGCTCCCTGTTCCTAAAGAATATGGCGGCGAGGAAATCGGTCTGTATGAGCTGGTGCTGCTGCAGGAGCGATTGGCAAGGGGAGATGGCTCGACAGCGCTGGCTGTAGGTTGGCATATGGGGCATATGCTTCATTATCGTGCTGCTAGGCCGTGGCCGGAAGCTTTATTTGAAAGGTTCTGCATAGAAGTAGTGGAAAGAGGCTCCATGATCAACAGCTTTGCAAGTGAGAAGGCAACGGGCAGTCCGAGCCGAGGAGGCAAGCCACAGACCGTAGCAGAGAAAGTCGACGGGGGTTGGCTGCTTACGGGTACAAAAACATACAGTACGCTGAGCCCGATTTTGAATCACTTCATCGTATCTGCTGCTATTGCAAATGAAGAACGTAACGGGGAATTCTTAGTTACGCGTTCGGAGCAAATCACCATTAATGAGACCTGGGATACGCTTGGGATGCGTGCGACAGGGAGCCACGATCTCGTTCTGAACCGCGCTTTTGTACCGGATGATGACTTTATCTCCCGAATGGATGTAGATCGCAAATATCCCAAACAAGATGACGGAGGCGGATGGATGCTCCATATTCCAGCGTGTTACTTGGGCATTGCTTATGCAGCTCGTGACTATGCAGTAGAGTACGCTAGCCGCTACCGCCCGAACAGCTTGCCAGGGCCTATAGCAGAGCTTCCTCATATTCAGCAGCTCATTGGATTAATGGAGGTGGATTTGACTGCGGCCAGAACCCTAATGTATTCCGTTGCAGCACGGTGGGATGAGCAGCCGGATAAAAGAAGCGCGTTGAAGCCTGATTTTGGCATCGTGAAATACCTAGCAACCAATAGTGCCCAGCAAATTGTCGATAGAGCTATGAGAATTGTTGGAGGAGCCAGCTTGTCTCGAACACTTCCTTTGGAGCGCATGTACCGGGATGTTCGAGCTGGTCTGCATAATCCCCCTATGGATGACGTTGTTTTGAAAAATGCTGCTCGCAGAGCGTTGGCAGAATGGGAATGACAAGGGATGACCACATAGTAACAACAACCATATTTATTAATGATATAAACAAAATTTAAGGATATAAAAAATGGTAGAAAAATGAATTTTAAGCAAAAACTGTTGAGTTTCCTTCATTGTGGACAGTCGTTCGATTCCTTATACTGTGATTGTCGAGGCCAAGACAATTCACATTAAAAGGAGATGTGGTAGTAAATCGAATCGAGCGTTCCTGCTTTGGATCACAGCTATCCAAGCATATCCACAATAAAGGAGATGATTTAATGAGAAAAGGCCGAGTTCTTGGCGCAATACTTTTGATATCTACTATACTACCGTTTCAAGCATTCACCGCTTCTGCTGCAGGAGAATTGAAACCGTTCCCACAGCACACGACGTATTATTCGGGCACCATCAAACCCAATCATGTAACCCAAACCCAACTGGATAACGATGTTAAAAGGATATACGATGAGTGGAAAGCCAGATACTTGAAGCAAAATCCGAAAGCGTCCGACCAATATTACGTCTTCTATAACCTTGAAGGCGAAGCAGATCCAGCAAATGCAGTTTCATCTTCGGAAGGCCATGGTTATGGAATGCTGGCAGCTGTCCTTATGGCCGGCTATGATACGAATGCCAAAACCTATTTTGACGGACTATATAAATTCTATAAAGCTCATCCAAGCGTCAATAACAGCAATTTAATGGCTTGGCAGCAAATAAAAGATAGCAGCGGCAATATTATCGACAATCCGGACGGTGGGAATGACTCTGCGACAGATGGAGACATGGATATTGCGTACTCCTTGTTATTGGCTGATAAACAATGGGGAAGCAGCGGCACTATCAATTACTTGAACCAAGCCAAATCGCTCATTAATGCTATTATGGCTAAAGATGTTAATTCCAGCGAGTGGCTATTGAAAATGGGGGACTGGGCGAGTAATAGCGATACCCAATACGGAAAAGGAACGCGTTTATCCGACTACATGTTAAGCCATCTCAAGGCTTTCCAAACAGCTACTACGGACGCGAATTGGGCGAATGTCACGACCAAGTCATATTCCATCATTAACACCTTGTATAACAATAACAGTCTTAGTACGGGACTAATGCCCGATTTTGCCGTATACAGCTCTGGCAGCTACGTACCGGCACCTTCCCAGTATTTGGAGGATGTGAATGATGGTAAATACTACTACAACTCTTCGCGTACTCCTTGGCGCATCCCTGTAGACTATTTGCTGACAGGCGATACCCGGGCAATAGGGCAATTAACAACGTTAAATAACTGGGTGAAAACGAAGACCTCTTCTAATCCAAACAATATTATTTCGGGTTACAATCTGAACGGTACGGTCATCTCGGGTGAAACAGAAAATTCAATGGCTTTCGTTGCTCCATTTGCGGTAAGTGCCATGATCAATTCCAGCAATCAAACTTGGCTCAACAGCTTATGGACAAAAATGGCCAATACGTCTACATCGAGCATCGGATATTTTGAGAACAGCATCCGTCTTCTTGTCATGATTACGGTTTCCGGTAACTGGTGGGCACCTGATTCCACATCGACTCCTCCATCGACTTCTACAACCCTCGTTAATGATAATTTCAACAGCATGACTACAGGAGCAGCGCCAACCGGTTACACGACCAGCGGCAATGTAACGATTGAGGACTTGCCTAGCTCTTCCAACAAAAGCATTAAGCTTAATGATACAGATACGACCAATTCTGTGAAAGCGAACAAAAGCTTTGCCACTCAAACCGGTAAAGTGACAATGGAATACAAGGTCATGCTGCCTTCAGCAGTGAATAACCTGTATGTTCATTTAAAGCAGGGCTCTACCATCGCATCAACGATTCAGTCTAACTCGGATGGAACTCTTCGTTATCGGAACGGGGACGGGACTATGTCTACCATAGCTAACTATTCTCCGAATACATGGTTGACCATTAAAATCGAAGCGGATGTGGCAACGAACAAGTCTAATGTGTATGTAAATGGAACTTCCGTTGTTACCGGCGGAACCTTCCGAAACAGCGTAACTGCGATCGACAGTGTTGAGCTGATCACACATTCTACAGGAACAGGTACGATGTACATTGATGATGTCAATATAACGACTCCATAATACGACGACAAAACACCGGACTTTTCTATGGGTTCGGTGGTTTTTTATATGGATAACGATACAAACGTTTTCGTTAGTAAGTTACGAGTGGGTTAGTAAGGGGGCTTGTCGTCAGTTATTTTCAACAATCTAACATGGAGATATAATAGGTCTGAAGCCAGTCATGATCACTCAAGATCAAATGGGTTGGTACCAAATGAAGGAGGACAACAATGAATAATTTTCAATTCCTGAATCCGACTAAAATCATGTTTGGCAATGGTATGCTGGAGCAGCTAGGCAGTGCCATATCTTCATACGGAACCAAAGTGTTGCTAGTATACGGTGGGGGAAGCATCAAATCGACCGGCCTCTACGAGCGAATTGTGAAGCAGTTACAGCAAGTAAATATTGAGGTGCATGAGCTGCCGGGAGTAGAGCCTAATCCTCGTGTAAGTACAGTTAGAAAAGGGATCTCACTTTGTCGGGAATACGACATCCCGTTTATTCTTGCTGTCGGCGGAGGCAGTGTCATTGATGCAGCAAAAGCGATTGCTGTCGGAGTACCGTACGATGGCGATGTGTGGGACTTTTTCATGAGGAAAGCGGCTATTCAATCGGCTATCCCGTTAGGAACCGTCCTAACTTTATCGGCAACGGGTTCGGAGATGAACGGGAGCTCAGTTATTACCCACTGGGAGGATCAGCTGAAGAAAGCAATTGGAAGCATTCACATTTATCCGAAGTTCAGCATATTGGATCCTACCCTGACCTATACGGTTCCTAAAAATCAGACCGTCAACGGAATTGTCGATATGATGTCGCATGTCTTCGAACAGTATTTCAGCCAAACAACGGAGACACCTCTTCAGGAACGCTTCTGCGAATCCATTTTGCAAACCGTTATTGAAAACGGAGAGAACGCGATACATAATCCTAACCATTATGAAGCAAGAGCTAATCTTATGCTTTGCGGAACCTACGCGCTAAACGGCGGCATGATAAGTGTCGGGATGCAGAACGATTGGGCAACTCATATGATTGAACATGAGGTCAGCGCTGTGTACGACATCGCGCATGCGGAAGGGCTATCCATCCTGTTTCCGAATTGGATGAAGTATGTGTATAAAGAAAGAATTGATCGGTTCGTCCAGTATGCCGTTCGGGTATGGCAGGTTGATCCGTCAGGCAAGTCCGATGATGAGATAGCTCTAGAAGGTATCCAGGCTACTCGTGATTACTTTACAAGAATCGGATCGCCCAGCCGCTTGAGCGATCTTAACATTGACGCAGCAGAAGTGGAACGGATGGCCAAAGAAACGGTGCGATTCGGACCTGTCGGCTCGTTCAAGCCTTTGCATGAATCCGATGTCCGCAGTATTCTGGAAATGAGCTTATAGGATTAATAGAGATAGCCGGTGATCCTTAGGGATGCCGGCTTTTTCAACCTATTCGAGATTGCAATAAACACGGTTTACAATCAAAGGGAACCGTACTATAGTTTGGATAGCAAAACATAGAGGAGAATTCGGCATGAACGCAAACCAAGCTATGCCAACTCGCTGGCATCATTTTATTTTTATTTTGGTGACTTTATTTTACTGGGCTTCGTTGTATACGTATATTCCGATTTTATCTCCCTATCTGGATCATTTAGGCGCGACATATAGCTTTGCTGGATTAGTGCTCGGAAGCTATGGTTTCGTTCAAATTGTGCTGAGACTGCCTCTTGGCATTGCTTCAGACAGGATGAAAGTACGAAAGCCTTATATTATGATAGGTATGATTGGGACTACATTAAGCTGCTTATGCTTCGCACTTGGGGGACATCTCGGTTGGATGTTAACCGGACGCATTATTTCCGGAATCGGGGCATCTACTTGGGCAGCGTTCACGGTATTGTATGCCAGCTACTTCAGTCAAGAGCAGGCGACTCGGGCCATGAGCTTAATCAGCCTTTTGACGGCAAGCGGGCAGTTAATCGGGATGAGCGTTAGCGGATACTTGGTTAAGGAGTGGGGTTGGAGCTCTACCTTCTGGCTTGGCAGCATCATTGGTATGCTTGGCCTTATTGTAAGCTTCTTCATTTATGAGCCCAAACAGGGCATATCGCGAAAACCAATTGAACTGAAGGATCTGGTTCAGGTCATGAGAGAGCCGCTCCTTTTAAAAGTGTCGACATTATCCATATTAGCTCATAGTATCCTGTTCATTACGATGTTTGGCTTTACTCCATCACATGCACTTGCATTAGGAGCCAGTCAGATGGATTTGACACTTCTGGTATTTGCATTCATGGTGCCGCATGCTTTCAGTAATTATATTTCCGGGAGATGGCTGGTGCCTAAGTTCGGTTCATGGAATCTTGTGCTTATAGCTTTTCTATGCAGCGCAGCCTGTACTACGGCGATATCAATGGTGAGCAGCTTTTCAGGGCTTGTGTACACCCAAATGCTTAACGGCTTTTTTCAAGGAATCTATTTCCCGTTGCTGCTGACTTTGGCAATTCAAAAGATCCATCCGGAGAAACGGGCGACGGCGATGGGGTTTTATCAGGCTGTATATGCCGTAGGGATGTTCGCAGGGCCTTTCCTTGCAGGATGGATTAATGAATGGGGTGGTCTGAAAAGCGGATTTTATTTCGCTGGACTAATAGGACTAGTCGCCGCTGTATTAACCTTGATTTGGAGCCGTGCAGAGGTGAAATCATCCGTATCTAATAGGAATTCAAAAGGAAGAGATGCATCCGCTCAAATGTAACTGAATAGACTCAAGTGGGACATTTGCTCTTCGGGGTAGATGTCTTTTTTTAAGTTCATGACCATAAGAAAGCATAACATTACAATAAGTTTCCCAATTTCCAAATGTGTCCAGTCGTCCTATCATTAGTTTAAGAACAACTCCCAAATTGATAATTTTTGAAACCCTTTTCAAAATTCATAATGCACTAAGTCATCGAACAATTCAGACCACACGGGTAGAAGGAGACATGAAGATGACCATTGAAGCGAAACAATTATTGAGAGATGCTCAGTTAACGGTGCTGCAGATTGCTCGAAATGATTATTCGGAACAGCAAAGAATTTCACCTCATGTGCATGAACATTACCACCAGTTGGTCATCGTACATAAAGGAAGCGGCGAGATGCAGTTGAATGATCATCTGTATCCGGTAGAAGGCCGTTACTTTTACTTGATTCCACCGCAATCCAGGCATGCGTTTTATTTCAACGAAGAATCTACCGCAGTTGATTATAAATTCAAGCTCTATGATGAAGGTCTGAATCACGCCATTGCGGGTTATCCGACTTATGGACCCTGCAGTAGTGATGATTTAGCTGATTTGAAGCATTGGTTTCAGCTCTCAATGGAATATAGAAAGATGCCCGAGCCCTTAACGTTGTACCGAATCGATTCTGGCTTCAAAGGGACGCTGCTTTCGCTATTGCAAAAAAGCCGGTTGCGAACTGTTCAAAGCAGAGGCACCACAAGGTCCAAGCTGGGCACCTATTCGGATTTCCCTATTGCCGCTTATATTGGCGAGCATTTATCGGATAAGCTGTCATTGATTGATATAGCCAATCATTTCGGTTTTCACCCTCATTATATTATCAAAATATGCAATGACCATATCGGCATGAGCCCCATGCAGTATTTACAAGAAAAGCGACTGGAAAAAGCTATGGAATACTTGGAGGATACGGATTGGACCGTAACAGAAATCAGCGAAAAGCTGGGCTGGACTACGTCCTATTTCTCTCGTTTGTTCCATCAAAAGAAAGGCATTTCTCCGTCCCAGTTCCGCAAAAAGGCGGTGTATTCATTAAGATCGGACGTTTGGCTGGAGGCTGATCATGCTGCGGCGGGACAGTGATGAGCAGACATTAGAAATTCACCAAGGATTGTCTTATAATGGTATGATAAGCATTTATTATAAGAGTTGTGAGGGGAAGCTGGAATGATGAAGCACTTTGTTGTATTCTTGCCAATGCTTGATGAAGAGAAAAGCCAAACGTATCGAGCGCAGCATCTCGATTATTTGGCGGACATGCGGAATCAAGGCCATATCTTTGCCAATGGCCGTTTTGTTGACGGAGCCGGAGGAATGGTCATTTACAGAGCGGAGTCGTTTGAGGCAGTAGAAGCTTTTGCTTTAAAGGATCCCTATGTTGTGAATAAAGCCAGAGGCTATGAAATTCATGAGTGGGACATGGTGCTTGCCGACTAAAACTTTTGAGAAATTCCTTATGGCCGATTTTTCTGTGCGCAGAGAAGTCGGCTTATGTTATATCGATCTACCTATGAGGAGAATGAACAGCATGATCGCTCGATATATAACCTGCACTCGCTTCGGAAATCCAAAGGATGTTCTTCAGGTTCAGTACAAAGAAGTAGTGCGGCCCGAGCCCGGCGAGCTCCTGGTTCAAATGTTGACTAGTCCAATTAATCCTTCCGATTTGATTCCAGTAAGCGGTGCCTATGCGCATCGGATTGCATTGCCGATGATCCCGGGGTATGAGGGTGTCGGCATCGTTACTGAAGTCGGTAAGAACGTTTCATCAACTTGGCTGGGACAGCGTGTGCTCGCTCTGAGAGGAGAAGGAACCTGGCAGGAATTTGTTCGTGTGCCTGCGGAGCTGGCTATTCCTGTGCCTGAAACGATTCATAACGACACGGCATCCCAGCTATACATCAACCCGGTTACCGCTTGGCTCATAAGTAAGCAATATCTAGCTTCCGATGATATCGTCTTGATCAATGCCTGTGGGTCATCAATTGGTCGAATCTTTACTCAATTATCCAAAGTGATTGGTTTCCAAGTCATTGCGGTTACTCGTAACCAGCTGCAAACAGAAGATTTGCTTCTATTAGGAGCGTCACATGTTATTAATACATCAACAACTTCTTTGCAAGAGGCTGTAATGGAAATAACGCAGGGAAGAGGGGTTAAGGTTGGCATTGACTCGATCGGAGGTTCAGCGGCTGAAGAGCTGGCGCAGTGTGTACAGATCGGAGGCACTGTACTGAGCATCGGTTTGTTATCGGGAAAACCGGTCGATTGGACACGTATTGCTAGACAAACCGGAGTTAAGCCTGCCCTATACTGGCTGCGCCATTGGGTAGCACGTGTGTCAGCCCAGGAATGGCATGAACCGTTCAGACACATCGTAGAGCTTATCCAAAATAGCCAATTACAGCTGGATCCACCTAGGTTAAGATTTGAATTAAGCAATATTCGTGAGGCTGTAATTGCCGCAACGGCAAATGGGAAATCGGGTAAGACTTCACTGACTTTTCAGAATTATTTCCCCAATGATTCTTCATTTCCCGGGTAAGCGCAGGACTCGATAAAAAGCGCATTTCCTTCGACATTTCGTGTTGAATTCCAATAAGGACTTCACGGATGCTGTCGAGAGAAATGCGCTTTTTTATAACTTCAACGTTCAGTATTGGGCAGCTAAGAGCCAACCTCCATGACCATGCTTTTAATTTTCTGCAGCCGTATGTATTCATTTTTCTGCAGACCCGGTCGGAAATAGCTATATAAGTAAGAAGCTTCGTCAAACGTTAATCCGGGGTGGCATACAACCTCTTGAATCGTGTGGGGATTATCCAGAATCAGCTGCCATTCCCCGTCACGCTCTTCGGGTGAAATGGTACGAAGAAGCTTTGTTTTGATCGAGGCTATTTCCTGCATTTCATCCCAAACATTAGACCAAGAGGGACTGAAATGTTCTGGGTTAGGAAACAACTGGCGCGCTTTGGCAATCCATGAGAATGTGGACTTTTCATCTCTTTCTTGAAACTGCTTGAGCTTGTGCTTAAAACCTTCCAACAGCATGTGAAAGGCAGAGTAACCGCCTTCGTCTATCGATTGTTTAAATAAAACAAGTTCTTCTTCAGATATCCCGTTCTCTAAATGCTGCCAATGATTCCGGTTCATCGAATTCGATCTCCTCTTAATAGAATAGGGTAGATTGTCACTAATTTAGCATATTATTGCTGGGATTTAAAGAGATGAAGCCATTCGTTTTGACAATCCATTCCAACTTGTGTAGCATTATAAATGATGGACAAGTACCTTACCATTCAATTGATAAAACGAAGGGAGAGTATCGAATATGTATGATATCGTTATAATCGGAGCAGGACCGGCAGGTGGCAGCGCTGCATTGTTCGCAGCAAAGTCAGGTAAGAAAACGCTTTTAATTGACAGCGATCAGAGCATGACCAAACGCGCTTGGTTGGAGAACCATTATGGTGTTATGGAACTGACAGGTGCTGAGCTTGTTGATATCGGTCAGAAACAAGCGGTCAAATTCGGAGCTGAATTGGTTCAGGCCAAGGTATCTAATGTGACGAAGTCAGGGGAAGGCTTTCAAATTGAGACGGAAAACGATCGTTATGAAGGCAAGCATGTGATCCTGGCTACGGGTGTGTTAGTAGATTTAGCTCAGCAAATCGGGCTGCAAACGAAAGACGGCACCGAACCGCGAATCAAAACAGTGATTGATGCGTCTCCTGAAGGGAAAACTTCCATTCCAGGCATTTGGGCTGCAGGTACTGCTGCAGGTGTCAGTGTGCATACGATCGTTACAGCGGGCGATGGAGCTAAAGTAGCGATTAATGTCATCAGCGAGTTGAACGGTGAGCGTTATGTCGATCATGATGTCGTGAAAAAAGGTTCTTAAATAATTTAGTACAAAACATCACAAAGGCTGTTCGTCCGTAGTTTTTAACTACTTTCGAGCAGCCTTTTTATAGTTATTCGACAAAACTCCAACCAGCATTCGACGTTATCTTTCGTTGTCGGCCCGTGTAAAGTACTTTACAATGGAGTCAAGTCTCGGGCATGGAGGAGATTCGAAATGTGGAGGTTGAAACGCTGCAGAGGCGGAAGTCACCGCGTATTTGTGCGTCTATTAATACCAAACCTGTTATTCCTTCTACTGCCGCTTCTTGTTGGAGGGGTTATTTACTATAAGACGCTTCATGAGATGGAGAAGGAAGTTACCGCAAGCAATATGAATGTGCTCCAGCAAAGCAGAGATATATTGGACCGCCGATTGTCTGAAATTTCATCCATCGCTATCCAGCTTGTGAACGATACGAGAATTATGCAATTTCAGCATATAAGGGAACCGTTTCAAGGCTCAAATATTAACCGTATTTGGGATACTCGCAAGAGTATTCAAAACTATAGTCTGACTAATAATTTTATTTTTAATTATTTTGTCATTTTCAAGAATAGCGAGCTCGTATTTACGGAGAACACCACATATGAGCTGCTTGAATTTTATAATACATTCCGATACATAGGTCTAGATACTGATAGTTGGAAGCATATGATCCTGGGTGCATACCAGCAGCGTAAAATGCTGCCTTCACAGCAGGTGCTTGTCAACGCCAATGTATATTCGCTTCTCACTTACATTCATTCTTTGGGCTACCCAGGCTATCCGCAAGGAGCGGTAGTCATTACTGTAGACAACAGAGAGGTACAAAAGCTAATGGGAGGCTTGGACTTGTCTGGTGGGGGCTGGGCCTACATTATCGATGAGAATGGCAAAATCATTAGCTCTACGGCATCGGACGCCCCAATAAGCTGGATTCAGAACGCCAACCTTAAAGGCAAACAAGGAAGCATGCTACAGCAGATGGATCAGCAGCAAATGAGGGTCACCTATACAACATCCTCATACAACGGTTGGACCTATTTGGTTGCACAACCGGAGCATATTGTACTGAAAAAAGTGCTCTATATCAAAAACATCATTTTTACATTAGCCCTTATTTTTCTGGCGCTCGGTCTATTGATAGCTTATCTCATTGCTTATCGGAACAGCCGTCCGCTAAGAACGATCATGGAAACCATTATGGAACGGATGGATGGCAAACCGGACACCGGGCCCGACGCCTATCGGTTTATAAAAGAATCGGTTTCAAGACTTATAGATAATAATCATGAGCTGCAGGATAAGATGAAGAAGCACGCACCTTATTTGCAGGCGGCCTTGTTCGAGAGATTACTGAAGGGGGATTTCTTGTCCGCTAAAGATACGTCCGTGCTGCTGCAGCATGTCGGTATTAAGGCTCAGGGGAGTTTTTATGCAGTAGCGATTGTCCAACTTCGGGGATACGAGGGAGGATTTGACCCTTCTTCTCTGGAGGAGCTCGATATGAAACGGGTCATGATAAAGGAAATATTGAGAAAAGAGCTGCAGGTCAACCTTTACTGGCATGATGTTGCTGAAGATCAGATTGCGCTTCTATTTGCATTTGAATCGATTAGTTCTGAGTCGGGCCTCTCCTATTTGAGAGAAGCGCTGCCAAGTATAAGCGAATTCATTCATACGCAGATAAATGTTTTGACGCGATTTGCCGTTGGAGGCATTTATGAGGAACTGCTACATATCTCCCGTTCTTATGAAGAATCGCGGCTGACACTCCAGTATTTAACGTGGAGAAATCAGAATGGAATTGCGCATTATGAAGAGCTGCCTAGGGAAAACAACGGCTATTTCTATCCATCAGACCTGGAGATGCGATTGAGTAATCTGGCTATGGCCGGGGAACTCGAGGCTATAGAAACCGTGCTGCACGAATTGCATCAAATCAATTTTGAAGAGAGACGTTTATCCGTTCCGATGCTGCAATTGTTTATGAACGAGATGGTAGGGACTGTGGTCAAGCTTCTGCCGCAGGTATCACTTAACGACGCGAGACTGGTCGAACGATTGAAGCAATTATCAACGGAAATGACCTCTTATGAAGGATTGGAGAAAAATTATAAGTCGCTGGGACAGATATATCACCAAGTGTGCAGCTTCGTGAACGATCATAAAAAAAGTCAAAATGTACAGCTGCTGGAGAATATCGTTTCCTTGCTTCAAGAGGCATTTGCTGATCCGGATATTTGTCTAGATTCAGTAGCGGAGCAGATGGGGATTTCCAAGGGGTATTTATCCCAATTCTTCAAAGAGCAGATGGGAATCAACTTCTCTGATTATTTAGAGGATCTTCGGATGACATTGGCCAAGGAGCTGCTAGCTGAGACAGACTTACCCGTATTTGAAATTGCTGTGAGGGTCGGATATAGCTCTTCGAACACCTTTTGCCGTGCGTTCAAACGTATCAATGGTGTCAGTACATCAGCATTTCGCGGCTCCAAAGCCATTTGAAAGCGCATTCTGCAAAAATGCAAATCATAAAGAGAAATGCACATGAGCGATTCTTAAGAGCTGCACATCGAGCAGCACACAATCCCATTTACTTCTTGAGCTGCACTCTTTATTGTGAAACCAAGGCAGTTGTTAGGGCCGAGCTCGAATAAAGATGCCAGTAAGTGAAAGAAGCAACCAATGAGGGAGGTGAGCAATTGGAAGCGCTTAAGCAAACATCAGGAGCACAATCCGGCGTTAGCGTGAGGACAAAAACTCGAACACCTTTGACCAAAGTTCGAAAAGTATGGAGGCTGTATGCATTAATAGCAATCCCGCTGATTTACATTATTATTTTTAAGTATGTTCCGATGTACGGCGCTCAAATTGCTTTTAAAAACTTTATCGTAACGAAGGGGATCTGGGCAAGCGAATGGGTCGGGTTCAAGCATTTCATCCGTTTTTTTAACTCTTATGAGTTTTGGAGGCTGATGAGCAACACCATTGTATTGAGCTTATATAGCTTGATTGCTGGGTTTCCATTTCCTATTATCCTTGCGTTAAGTTTGAATTACGTAAAAAATCAGTTTTTTAAAAAATCCGTCCAAATGATCACCTACGCTCCGCATTTTATTTCTGTGGTCGTTATGGTTGGTATCATCTTGGAGCTTCTGGAACCGAGGAATGGGATTGTCAACAATGTTATAAAGTTAATAGGGCTGGACCCAATTAATTTTATGGGAGTTCCTGAGTATTTCAAATCGATTTATGTGTGGTCAGGTATATGGCAAAGTGTAGGCTTTGGCTGCATTATTTATTTGGCCGCTCTCTCAAGCATCGACACATCCCTACATGAGGCGGCAGTTGTGGACGGCGCTACCAAGATGCAGAGGATGTGGCATATCGATATCCCAGGGATTATGCCCATAGCGATCATAATGCTGATAATGAATACCGGGCATATGCTAGATGTAGGCTTTGAGAAAGTGCTCTTAATGCAAAACCCGCTTAACCTTCGAACATCTGAAGTGATTGATACCTATGTGTATAAGGTGGGGTTGACGTCCCAGGCGCTGAATTACTCTTATCCAACGGCTATAGGATTGTTTAAATCGGTCATCAATCTGATTTTACTTATTATGGTTAATAAAATTGCCCAAAAAACAAAACAGGCCAGCTTATGGTAAGCGGGGAAAGGAGCATGCATTGGAACATACGACGATTAAAGAGACGAAAAGCGATCAGTTGTTCACTTTTATTAACTACACGATACTATCGTTGTTTTTGATTACGATCCTTTATCCGTTAATTTATGTTGTAAGCGCTTCAATAAGCAGCTCGGAAGCCGTCATATCCGGTAAAGTGTGGCTCTGGCCTGTTAATCCGTCATTGGATGGCTATAGCGCTGTGTTCAAGCACAAGCTGATCTGGAGCGGGTTTATGAACTCGATCTACTATACTGTAGCAGGGACACTTATTAACGTGGTTATGACGATTTTGGCAGCGTATCCTTTATCGAGAAAAGATTTCTACGGCAAAAATGTGTTTATGTTTCTGTTCGTCTTCACCATGATGTTTTCCGGAGGCTTAATTCCAACCTACATGCTGGTCAAGGATTTGGGCTTGCTTAATACGACTTGGTCGATGCTTTTACCTGGAGCCTTGGGTGTGTGGAACATGATTATTACTAGGACATATTTTCAAACGACGATTCCTGACGAGTTGTTGGAGGCTTCGCAGCTTGACGGGTGTACGGACTTTCAATTTATTTGGAAAATCGTGCTGCCGCTCTCAGGTCCTATCATAGCGGTTATCGCTCTGTTCTATGCGGTAGGGCACTGGAATTCATATTTTAACGCATTAATTTATTTGAAAAAGCAAAGCTTGTACCCGCTACAGCTTGTTCTGAGGGACATTCTTGTCCAAAATGATGTGGATATGAATATGCTTGTCGACGTTGCCGAACAAGCGAAGCGGGAAGGTTTGCGGGAGCTGCTGAAATATTCGTTGATTGTTGTTGCAACGGTGCCTCTATTGGTTGTTTATCCATTTGTGCAAAAGTATTTCGTAAAGGGGATTATGATTGGATCGTTGAAGGGATAGATACTTACGACACCAGTTTTGCCAAAAGGCAAAACTCTTAGGAGGGGTTAATTTGAGAAAAATAACACTCATCACGCTCTCGCTGATTTTAAGTATGGGGATTGTATTAAGCGCTTGTTCCGGTAAGGACGATGCCTCACCGCCGGATACCTCCAAACCATCTCAAGTCGCTGTTACTCCAGCAGGACAATTTCCTATCACTAACGAAAAAACGACCCTAAAGGTATTGGTTAAAGGCAGTTCGTCGGTTGAAGATTTTGCAACCAATGAATTTACGAAATGGCTCGAGCAAAAAACAAATATTCACATCGAGTGGGAAGTAGCTCCAGAGAAATCGGCGACGGAGAAGCTCAATTTGGTTCTCTCCAGCGGCGACTATCCGGACGTTATCATGGGCTTTGGTGTTTCTCCGACACAAATGATGATTTACGGCACTCAAGGTGTGTTTCTTCCCCTTAATGATTTGATCGATAAGTATGGCGTCGAGATGAAAGAGATGTTTCAGGAGAACGCTTTTTATAAGGATTTGATCACGGCGCCGGACGGCAAAATCTACGCGCTTCCGCAGGTTAACGAGTGCTATCACTGTATGTACCAGCAAAGAATGTGGATTGAAAAGCCGTGGCTCGATAAGTTGGGCCTCCAAATGCCGACCACAACGGATGAGTTCTATGAAGTATTGAAAGCATTCAAAACAAAAGATCCGAACGGCAACGGGAAAGCAGACGAAATTCCACTCTCCGGATCGATCCAAGCATCCAGCAGCAACTTGTTCTCGACGCAAATGCTGGATTCGTTCATCATGAACGCATTTATTTACGATCACGGTGATAAAAAGCTCTATCTCGAGAATGGAAAAGTTACTGTACCGTATAACAAGCCGGAGTGGAAGGAAGGCTTGAAATATATTCGTAAGCTATATGCCGAAGGATTAATCGATCCACAAGCTTTAACACAAGATAACAACCAATTGAAAAAATTGGGTGAGAATCCTGATACCGTTATCTTAGGTGCTTCCTCTGGACATAACATGGGCTCCCTCACGACATTAGGAGGAAGCAGCGGCAGATGGCTAACTTATGTCGCGGTGCCACCGTTGAAAGGGCCGAATGGCTTCCAGAACGCAGCCTACCATCCTTATGTTGTAGGTAATGGTCAATATGTCATTACTAAAAATGCTAAGAATCCTGAAGCGGCCTTCCGCTTAGCTGACTTCTTATATAACACTCCGGATACTACGCTAAGATGGTATGCAGGTCGAGAAGGTGTCGAATGGCGTTATGCGGAAAAAGGGGAAATCGGCATTAACGGCAAGCCAGCCATTTGGAAACAGCTGACCCCATGGGGCGGAGTGCAAAATGTGAACTGGAGCCAAACCGGCCCGAACTATCGTTCTAACGATTTCCGCTTGGGAGAGGTTGCTAACCCAGAACAGCCACTTGAGGTCATCTTGTATAACGAAACCAAAACGAAGATGGAACCGAAGCAAATGCCAATCGATAAAGTCATGCCTCCAGTATTCTTCACTGCAGATCAAGCCTCGGAACTAGCGGATCTCGAAAAGACAATTCTCGATCATGCGAAGGAGATGATGGCACGCTTCATTACAGGTGATTCGGATATTGATAAGAACTGGGACGCCTATGTGAAGAACTTGGATAATATGAATCTGAAGAGATACCTGGAAATTTACCAAACTGCATATGACGCAAACTTTAAGAAGAAAAAATAATGGATTAAGCTCGCCCACAAGCACTGAATTTCGGTGTTTGGCGGGCGAGTTTTTTTAGCAAAAATTGCGAACAAAAGTTCCAATTGATTCCTTTCCAACAGCGTAATAAGATAAATGAGCCTGAATTCGGAGTCTGTAGAATGTGAAAGAAAAGATGTAATCCTTTCGTAACGTTTTCCATTTCGCGACTGTGTATAGTAAAGGTACAGCTGAGATGAATTGCGCCCCTTGTGCGATCGAAAGGACAGAAGACAGATGAGCCGAATCGTTATGTTGAAGATGCGGAGTAGCAGGATTGATGACATTAAATGCTTTGAATTTGAACATTTAGCCCCATTAACTAAAGGGGGCGCTCGAAATGCCTAAACCGGTTATTGGTCAAGGAAGATATATGGCAGGGCTGGATGGTCTCCGTGCAATATCCGTATTCGCCGTCATAGCTTACCATCTGAATATGAAATGGGCTCAGGGTGGTCTCTTGGGCGTAGGTGTTTTTTTCGTTCTTTCCGGTTATTTGATTACAGATCAACTTATTGCCCAGTGGAGAAATAAGGGTACTGTGGACTTGAAGGACTTTTGGTTGAGGCGTGCACGGAGGCTTCTCCCTGCACTGCTGCTCATGTTAGTAGCAATCGTTGCCTGGCTAGCGATTTTTGACAAGTCGCGTCTTCTAACATTGCGAGAAGAGGTAGGGGCAGGTTTATTGTATGTGAGCAACTGGTGGCTGATATTTCATGAGGTTTCGTATTTTGAAAGCTTTGGCCTGCCATCTCCCTTAGGCCATCTATGGTCGTTAGCTGTAGAGGAGCAATTCTACTTGTTATGGCCGGTGGTGCTGCTGTTTGCCATTCGTTGCTTGCCGAGAAGAGGACCATTGGTTGGAGTCACGCTGTTCGGAGCCTTAGTTTCCGTGCTAGTAATGGTATGGCTGTATGATCCAGGTACGGATCCGAGTAGAGTGTACTATGGAACGGATACGAGGGTATTTGCTTTGCTTATCGGCGCAGCCCTTGCAATGGTTTGGCAAAGCCGCAAGTTAACATCTCGTGTGACGCTCCGTGCGCAAATTGTACTTGATTCAATGGGATTTGCTGCCTTGCTGCTCATAGGCTTTATGATTTGGAATACGAATGAATATGATGAGTTTCTGTACCCTGGCGGCTTCGTTCTGCTGTCTTTTGCGGCGGCAGTGGTTGTAGCGGTGCTCGCTCACCCGGTCAGTCTATTGGGTAAGGTGTTAGGAAGCAAGCCGCTTCGTTGGTTTGGTGTTAGATCATATGGAATCTATTTATGGCATTATCCGATTATAGTCATGAGCACTCCTATTGCAAGCAGTGGTAAGGTGGATCTGGTTCGCGCCGCCATACAAGTAGTTGCAACGATCTTAATTTCCGCCTTGTCATGGCGGTATGTGGAAGAACCGATCCGTCGAGGCTCGTGGAATCGCCTGGTGTCTCAAGCGAGTGTCAGCAGACGCATGCGGCAACGATTGTCTATGGTGCGCTGGACTCCATTTGCTTGTGCAGTGTTATTAATTGGATTTCTATTCGTTGGTTTGTTACAACGTGTAACGGATGCAACACCAGGGTCTGAGGTGGCAGGACCAACCGATCCGATATTACCGTCAGAGACGGCAGTCAGTGCGGTTTACAGTGCAGTCGTTATCGGTAATGTTGTGCCCGATTTAACTTATACACCGTCACCAACGGTCTCTAATAAACAACCGGACGCTGTGGTGCCCCCACTAAGTTCCACCGCCGGGAATGAACGAGGCGTACTTACAGATAGTGATCCTTCGTCAAACGAACATAGAAGCCAGTCCGAGGAACAAGATGAAACTGTGAATCATAAGGATGATAACGGTACAACCGAGACGACTAAGACAGATAGTCTCACAGATGATACGAAACAGAAAGAAGAGCCTGTTATCCCTATAGTTCCGACAGTGAAAACCGGCAAAGGTATCACAGCTATTGGCGATTCGGTTATGCTGGATATTGCGCCGTATTTGGAGAAGCTTCTCCCCGGCATTGTAGTGGATGGTAAAATCGGACGACAATTCAACGAAGCCGCAGATATTTTAGACCAGCATAGAAAAGAGGGGACTCTGGGAAGCAGAGTCATTATAGAGCTTGGCACCAACGGCCCCTTTAACCAAAAACAGCTGGAAGCTTTGCTTGATTCTCTCGATGGAGCGAAACAAATTATTTTGGTGAACACTCGAGTTCCACGTAAATGGGAGGACGAGGTGAACTCGGTTCTGGCCGAGGTTGCCCGCTCTAATTCCAAGGTCACCTTAGTTGATTGGTATACGGCAAGCGAAGGGAAAAGCAGCTTCTTTGCACCCGATGGTGTCCATCTTGAAGCGGAAGGCTCCGAGTACTATGCATCACTCGTTGCTGGTGCACTTAAATCGCATTCATAATATAAATAAAACCTGCATCCGACTTCAAAATGAAGAGGGATGCAGGTTTTTTCTTGCGTTATAGTGAGGATTTACCACACGCTAGGCATCACTTTAATCGATGAATCCAGCTTGGGAAGAAAGGTGTGGCTCGGATTAAAAGTGAAAATCCGCTTGATTTGATAAGTAATCATGACGACGGCAGTTATAGCTTCATTCAATGAGAGCTGTAAATCAGGACAATCAACAAGCAGTCGTTTAGACTCTTGCTCGAACTCGGAACAGCCTGAAATGATGGTTAAGGTTCCTTTTTGCACAGCCTGCTCCACGGTTTCGAGGAAAAACTGAGCCTGCTGAAATCCGTATTTGTTTCTTAACCATTGATGCGTGTCAAACAATACATAGTTCGTTGTTATGAGGGTTCTGTCCATATCATCAAGATCAAGAAATAAAGTGCGTGCTTTGGTGTAATAAGGGTCTTGTGGATTCATAAAAGACATGAATGCTGTTTGATCTAAAAATACCGCTTGTGTGAGGTTGGTTTGTTCATGGTTGTTCATATTTCGTATCTCCATAAAGGTTAATGTTTCGCTCCGACAAGGCATCCAAATAGAGAAGTGGATTACGATCTAATTGCTCTCTAGATATAGGAACGAGAAGCTCGCTGCTTTTAAGAGTCCAGTACTGCTCCACAATTTGATTGACGATTTCGTTGACAGAAACTTGCTGCGTATCAGCCATTTGCTGACATTTTTCTAATAAGACCGGGTCTAGCTCTAGGGATAGTTCATCTTCAGTCTCTTCCGGCCCGGCAATAAACTGTGTCGCCGCACTTTTCCATTGTTCCAGCCGGCGCTGCAGCAGTCTTTTGGAATTGCCCATGGACTTGCACCTCCGTTGTAATTGGTTACGGCTTATGTATTTTTCGTCGCCATCTTATAGTATTCGAGAGGAACCGACATTTTAATGGGGCTGAAGGCAAGATTCGCCAATTTTCTACAGATGGATTCTAGTTGTAAATATATACCACTAAAAAACCCCCGAAAGATCGGATACAAGGACGAAGAGTATAACACTCGGAGCTAGCGGCGTCAGGTCATGACCATAGATTAACAAATCATGCTAAGTGACCACAGCAGCACCATCCGCAGAAAGTATAGTTGGGATTCCTAATCCTACGCTTCGATAACCTGTTTGAAACGGAGGATACATAATGTTTAATGGACTTGAGCTTCAATTCGGGATCGATTTGGGGACATCGAATACAATTATTTATCAGCATGGAAAAGGCATCGTGCTTCAGGAGCCTTCTGTTATTGCCGTAAGACATGAAACGGGGGAAATTCAAGCTATCGGGGCTGAAGCGCAAGCGATGATAGGTCGTGCGCCAGGAAGTCTCGAAATCATTTACCCTTTGCAGGAAGGAGTTATTTCCAACTACAATTGGTCTACGGCCATGCTTCAGCATTTTATGAAAAAAATTCAAGCCCGTTCTTGGATGCGCAAATCGAAGGTGTTTATCTCTATTCCATGCGGTATTACTAGTGTGCAGAAAAGAGCAGTGGAAGAAACGGTATTGCATAAAGGCTCCAATAGAGCCATTACCATAGAAGAACCTCTCGCAGCTGCGCTAGGCGCCGGTCTTCCGGTAGACGAGCCGATGGGGAATATGATTCTCAATATCGGGGGCGGCACGGCACAGGTTGCAATCCTGTCTCTCGGCGGTATCGTATCGAGCAGAACAACTCGCAGAGGTGGGCTGTCCATTGATCGGGATATTATCGAATATGTGAAGAAGGCCTATAATCTTGAGATCGGGGAGCGAACTGCAGAGGATGTTAAAATACGTCTTGGCAGCGTTGAGAAGCCAGACCCGGAACTCCGGATGGATATTCGCGGCAGGGATCTGATTGAAGGCTTACCCAAAACGGTAACCGTTACCGCGACTGAAATATACACATTGCTCGATAGCTTCATCGTCACGATGGTGGAAACGATTCGATCCACGCTTGAGGATTGCCCTCCAGAGCTTGCAGGTGATGTTATAGAGCAGGGAATCATATTGTGTGGGGGAGGTTCCTTGCTGAGTGGACTTGCTCCACGATTACAAAAGGAAACGAGCATCCCGATTCATCTTGCCGATCGCCCCCAGGAATGCACTGCATTGGGAGCAGGGAAAATGCTTGAATTCGATGTAAGAACTCCGCGGAGCAACCGTAACTCCAGCAGTTGGAAAGCTGCTTCGAACGTGAACTATCAAGATCAGGAAGCTGTGAATCAACAGGCAGCCGAATAAATATACAAGAGCAGTCATCCTTATAAGGATACTGCTCTTTATTAATTTAAGGATCCTATATAGGGTTAATCCTGTGCTTTACGGAAATCGATCGCTTCAGCCATCGTCTTATCCGTAAGGTGAGCATAAATTTGTGTTGTCTCAGGAGAAGCATGGCCTAATTGCTCCTGGGTTTTGTACAAGTCATTCCGTAAATAATAGTCCGTCGCGAAGGAATGGCGAAGCTTGTGCACAGATAAGTACGGCTTTCCAAAATATTTGGCATACTTGATAATCATCGCCTGGATCGCGCGCTTCGTCATGCGCTCGCCTTCTTTTTTTCCGTTGGCTACAGCCAGAAAGAGGGCTTTTTCTTTCTTAGGAGCTTTATATTGAGTTTGGCGCAGCTCCAAATAAGAGGTAAGATCATCAATCGCTTCTTGTCGGAAATAGACAGGTGTTTTGAAGGTATCATCGTTCTTACCTTTTCGATACACGTGAGTTAGCTTTTTCTTAAGGTCTATATCTTCTACATTCAAATTCACGACTTCAGACACACGCAGGCCGGAATTCAGTATTAATGTTACGATGCAGGCATCCCTAACTTTATTTTGATGGTAAGAATAGAGTGCCTGTTTATTGTTGCATACATCCTGTTCATAACCGCGGTGAACATACGCAATAAATTCGTGGATTTCTTCCTCCTGAAGCAATTTACCTTCCAGCTTGGCAGCTGTATCCTTTGGTTTATGCGTCCGTTTAATTTCGACTTTCGCCATGACATTCCGCTTCAAGAGGGGGTAAAATTCTTCGTCCTCAGCAATTTGGCTCAAATAGTGGAACAACGATCGCAGAGAAGAGAGTTTGCGTGAAATGGTGGTTTTGCTGTTAGTATTCTCAGTCCTCGTGGAAAGAAACATACGAAAATTGTCGATGCTTTCCATATGAAGTTTTTCCAAAGCTTCTATAGGTACTTCTCTGATCGAATTTCCTTGAGCCAGGCCTTCAGCCAGAAGCCATGAAAGAAACGTTTCGTAATCCCTTACATACTCTAGCAGGGAGGACGGTGATAAGTCCGGAAGCTTATAATTAATAAATTTTTCCACATACCAAGGCATGGAAGGTACTCGTTTATCCAGCTCTTGGCGGTCTTTTACCTTCAATATGTTCACGTTAGCGTACCTCCATCACGTAATCATGATTATGTAATTAGAAAAAGAAACCATTTCATCCTAGAACCTTAGTATAGAACAGATCCAGAATGAAGTGTAGTCCTACACTAGCAACATTGAATGAATAAAGAGTCTGTAATCCATACTAACCTTTGATAATAAAAAAGGGGGACAGACTTATGACACATAATCACAGTAAAAAAATGATTTATGCTTTGTCTGCTTGTTTGCTTGTAGGGGCGGCAGCAGGCTGCAGCAAAAATAATCAAGCCGCTCAGCCGGCGCCTCACACGAATAACATGGTGCGGCAGCAAGCAGTCAATCCAACGCCGTCTGCTATTCCAGGAGATCGTATCGAGGTTGCTAATCAGTCGGCGCAAAAGATAACACAACTGCCAGGTGTAAGCAGCGCAACGGTGCTTGTATCTCGTCACAATGCGTACGTAGCGGCTATTTTGAAGGACCGCAGCGGTCATTTGTCACAGGACATGGAATCACAAATAGCGCAGCAGGTAAAATCCACCGATAATAATATTCATAATGTTTATGTATCGACCAACCCTGACTTTGTTCAACGTGCTAACAACTATGTTATGGACGTTAGTCAAGGTAGACCGGTTACTGGCTTTGTACAGGAGTTTGGCGAAATGATCAAACGAATTTTTCCTAACGCTCACTAATGAGTCCTTAAGCATTGTTAAGCCCGAACGGCAAGGTGCAATTCCCTTGTCATTCGGGCTTTTTTTGGTTGTTGTAAAAACGATGATTGTAAAAAGCATTGAAGGGTTATATAATCTATGTACAAAAGTGCTATATAAGTACATATGTACACGAATGGAGGGATCTTAATGTCAGATATAAATCTGGAAAGAATGAGGCTGCTTGTTAAGATTAGTCAATTATACTACGAGGATGGATTGAATCAGCAGGATATCGCGCAGAGATTCGGTATTTCGCGTCCTCATGTCAGCCGAATGCTGACCTCAGCAAGAAGTGAAGGTATTGTGCACATTTCCATTAAAAATCCATTCTCCGCGGAGCAGGAGGTGGAGCGGCAGCTGATCAAGTTATTCGGCATCCATGATGCTTTGGTGGTTAATACAAGTGAAGCGGATGAGCGGAGCAGCTACCTTCAGCTGGGTCGCACTTGTGCCGCTCTTCTGGAGTCGGTATTGAAGGATCAAGACATCGTCGGAGTAATGGCAGGTCGTGCAATTGCTTCGCTTGGCGAAGAGCTGAATTACTTTCCGAGAACCGGCCTCCAGCTTGTCCCGCTTGTAGGCGGTTGGGGCTCTGAAGGAGCAGATTGGCATGCGAATTCGAATGTGAGTAAGCTCGCTGAGAAGCTGAAGGCCAAATATTGGCTTCTTCATGCCCCAGCAGTAGTAGCTTCACCAGAAACCAAGGAACTGCTTGTCAATGAGCCTGAAATATCGCGTGTGCTGCAATTGGCTCAGCGAAGCAGCATTGCGATTGTGGGCATTGGCCAAGTATCCGACAAAGCGACCATCATGGAGTCGGGATATTTCTCAGAAGAAGATCTGACCAGTGTGCAGAACGGTCATGCTGCGGCGAATCTATGCGCTTCTTTTCTAGACATTCAGGGGAATGTGATTGATTTTCCCGCCAAGAACAGAATGATCGGCACTACAGCTCCCGAGCTTCGAGGAATTCCGAATGTTATTGCAATTGCTGGAGGTCTAGAGAAGGTGCAGGCCATTACAGCTACGCTTCGCGGCAAATGGGTGGATATGCTTGTTACGGATTTAGCTACCGCTCAAGCAGTAATTGAGTTTCATAAGAATAACTAAGTAGAAATGAGAGGGATGCATGATGAACACCGAAGGGTATTACGGAACGTTCGGGGGTACATTTATTCCGGAAATACTGTATCCAGCCATAAGCGAGCTGAAAAAGCACTTTGAGCAAATTCAATCTGATCCTGGGTTTTGGAATCGATATAATGAAATTCTTGGTAATTTCTCAGGTCGGCCTACACCGCTTACTTTTGCAGCAGGGCTCACAGAGTATTTTGGACACGGCAAAATCTATATTAAGCGTGAGGATTTAAATCATTCCGGCGCTCACAAAATAAATAATGCGCTAGGGCAGGCGCTCTTGGCGAAGCAAATGAAGAAGACCCGTGTCATAGCCGAGACTGGCGCGGGCCAGCACGGAGTCGCGACCGCTATCGTAGCTGCCAAGCTTGGGTTAGATGCCACCATTTACATGGGTCGCGAGGATATGGAGCGACAGTATGCTAACGTGTTCTGGATGAAGCGATACGGTGCTCAGGTGGTGCCGGTCGATTTCGGTTCCCGAACCTTGAAAGACGCGATTAATGAAGCGCTTCGCGATTGGGTATCCAGCTTTGAGACGACCCATTACTTAATGGGGACGGCTTCGGGACCGCATCCGTTTCCTGCACTTGTAGCCTACTTTCAATCCATCATCGGCAAAGAGGCAAAGGAACAAATTTTGGAGCTTGAAGGCAGTCTGCCAAGTCGAGTCTATGCTTGTGTAGGTGGAGGCTCCAATGCGCTTGGCATGTTTCAAGAGTTCATGAACCATACGGAAGTGGAGCTTGTTGGGGTGGAAGCGGGGGGACGAGGCCCCGAACAGGGCGCTCATGCCTCCAGAATAGCTTATGGGCAGGGAAAGATAGGCATCGCGCAAGGCTATAAAACACTGTTTTTGCAAAATGATGAAGGTCAAATGTTAGATACTTTCAGTATTGCCGCGGGGTTGGACTATACGGGGATCTCACCGATTCTCGCCAACTTGTCGGAGACAAGGAAGGTTAGAATCGAAGCAGTAACGGACGAGGAAGTGATTGAGGCGCTGAAGCTTGTTATGACGAAGGAAGGCTTGGTACCGGCACTTGAATCGACGCATGCTTTTGCCGGAGCGTTTCGCGAGATGAGCAGCAATGCTGCTAAAGACAGTATTATCATCAATATGTCGGGACGCGGAGACAAAGATATATTTAACATTGCGGAGGGATTGAAGGATGACGAATGGACCGCTTTTATCGGACGGAAGCAAGCGCAATATGAACGTGCTCGCTGAACATATTCAGCGTAAACGACAGAACAAACCCATCCTGCTAATGGCTCATCAAATATTAGGTTATCCGGACTTCGAAACGAACTACGAGATGATCCGATTGTTTCATGAATGCGGAGTTGATCTGGTGGAGCTACAAATTCCATTTACTGAGCCAATTGCAGATGGTCCCGTATTTCTGAAAGCGAATCAGCAGTCGTTGGAGCGAGGCACTACGGTGGAACAATGCATGGAGTTTGCACGTAGGGTTGCAGCAGATTTTGACATGCCGTTTTTATTTATGACCTACTTTAATATTGTATATCAATATGGCATTGAGCGATTTACAGAAGATTGCGCTTCTATTGGCATATCAGGCTTAATCGTTCCGGACGCTTATCCGGAGGAAAGTGAAGATTATTTAAGGTCATGTCGTGATCATGGGATAGCACCTATTTTGCTTGCAACTCCATATACCTCCAATGAACGACTATCTTACGTAGCTAACGAGACAGATGGATTTTTGTATTGTGTCGCCAGAAAAGGTTTGACAGGCTCCAAGACGGAATTTGATGACGCTACCTCTGTATTCTTAGCTCGATGCAGACAATATGCACAGACCCCGATAGGCGTGGGCTTCGGTATTCAACATCCAGATGATATACGTTATTTAGTCGGCAAAACCGATATTGCTATAGTAGGAAGCCAACTCCTTAAGGTGCTTGAATCGGAAGGTTTGCAAGGGGTCAAGAGCTTTCTGCAGTCCATATCACGAATTGAATAGAGTTTTGCCGCTTCCGTAGGTATTATTTTTATAAAAGCGAATATCCAACCTGCTCCTAATATGGTAGAGTAAACTTGAAAATGATTCCACTCACCATCAAGTTAGAGTAGTAGGAGGATGACACTATGCAGTTAACACAAATTCAAACGTTGGCACAGACCTTAAGCGCCAATGTCAGCAATGTTATTGTAGGTAAAGAAGACGTCATCGAGAAGCTGCTTATCGCAATCATTGCATCCGGTCATATTCTGCTCGAGGATGTTCCAGGAACGGGTAAAACACTTCTGGCTAAAGCGATGGCCAAATCGTTACATTGCAGCTTTAAGCGCATACAATTCACCCCTGATCTGCTTCCTTCAGATCTAAGCGGTATCAATTATTATAATCAGAAGCAATCTGAATTCGAGTTTCGTCCGGGACCGTTGTTTACTAATATTTTACTTGCTGACGAAATAAACCGAGCTACGCCAAGAACGCAATCGAGCTTATTGGAGTGTATGGAGGAAAGACAGGTTAGTATCGACGGGGAGACGAGAGTTCTGGAGGGTCCGTTTCTTGTGATCGCCACGCAAAATCCGGTTGAAAATCAAGGAACGTTCCCGCTCCCTGAGGCCCAGCTGGATCGGTTTCTGTTCAAGGTGAAGATGGGGTACCCAACGACTGAAGAGGGGTTGCATATTCTGAAGCGTTTCAAAGATGGCAACCCGCTCGACCAAATTACAAGCGTTGCCGAGGCGGACACAATCATCGCTGCTCAGCAGCATTATTCCAAAGTAGCAATTAGTGATGAGGTATTGTTTTACTTGCTTAAGATCGTTGAGAGAACAAGAACGCATAGCGAGGTAGCTACAGGAGTCAGTCCTCGTGGCAGTCAAGCGCTCCTGAAGGCGTCACAAGTTCATGCGATTTTGAGAGGGCGCGATTTTGTAACGCCGGATGATGTGAAACGAATGGCCAAGCCGGTTTTAGCCCATCGGATTATGGTTAAAGGCTCCTATCGTGCACGGTATGAAGCGGCGGAATCGATTATTGACTCGATTTTACAGGAGGTTACTGTACCAACCGAACCGGAGCTGGTGAACTACGAATGAGCGTGCATGGGCTGCTCTTTATTACACTTCTCGTTCTGGTTATTCAGGTAATTGTGTTTAAGGCCCTTGGTCATAAAGGCTTGACTTATGAAAGATACTTTAGTGCCAAGGGCTGCTTCGAAGGTGAAGAAGCCGAGATGGTTGAACGAATTGCGAACCGTAATCTCATTCCGGTTCCTTGGCTTAGGCTAGAGTCGTTAATTCATGCCGGATTGCGTTTTTATAGTCAAGCTAATCTAGATATTAACAATGGTCAATTATTTCAAAACCATAAAAGCCTGTTCAGTCTTATGCCTTACACGCAAATAACAAGGCGGCATCGAATTTATTGCAGTAAACGCGGCTGTTACCGGCTGAATACCGCGTCACTCACGTATGGGGATTTGGTCGGTCTGTACCGCAATACATTAAGGCTCTCACTGGATACGGAACTCCTGGTCTATCCCAAGCTTGCGTCACTTGATGAAATGACGCTGCCGTCCCACAGCTGGCAAGGGGATTGGAGTGTGCGCCGGTGGATCGTTGAGGATCCATTCATGATCTCAGGGGCAAGAGAGTACCGCTACGGCGATCCGCTTAACGGGGTCAACTGGAAAGCAACAGCAAGAAGCGGACGTCTGCAGGTACATCAGAGAGATTATACTGCGGACCATCGACTTATGATTTATTTGAATGTCGAGGATCATGAGAAGATGTGGAACCAGGTTAATGACGAAGCATTATTCGAAAAAGGGTTGTCCATTGCGGCGGCCATAGCTCAGCGTGCGATTGAACTGGGGATGGAAGTTGGCTTCAGCACCAACGCATACTCTGTAGACTCCAAGGAGCCTGTCAGAGTCGAGCCAAGGAATGGGGCAGGGCACATGACCTACCTGCTGGAAACGATGGCCAAGGTCGTTGTGGCAAGAAGCATTCCATTCGATACGCTTCTTGATGAAGAAGCGGTTAACGGCTTCACGAACCAGGATATTCTTATTATTTCTGCATATGTAAGCGATAAAATGAGAGCACCTATGGAGCAGCTTCGTTATCAGGGTAACGCGGTGGATACTTTTCTTCTTGAAAAGGCGCTCGATCAACCGGAAGAACAGGCAGGTGAGCCGGCATGAGAGCCCCACATTTAAGCTTTCGGACAGGGATCGTTATACTGAAGGGCTGTATCGAGCTGCTGCTGGCATTTCCACTCCTGTTGGCAGCCGCAGTGTATATCTTGCCTGAATCCCATAGGATGCTATGGATTGTCTTTCTCCCGTTAGGCTATGCAATCGGATTCATACTTAATAGCCTAATGCCCCTAAGACAATCGTATCAGCAGTTGCTGGTCTCGTTGTGCATCAGTGTATTGTATTCCTATTGGATGTTCGGCAGCACATACGCTGCAATGGTTCCGGCTATCATCAGCTTCATCGTAGTATACCGCGGGATACGTCTCGTATGGATCCCTTGGGATGTCTTTTTCCCGGTTAATTTTTATGTATTCGGAATGATACTGTATTTTGTAGCATCTGTTGTGCTTCACTTTGTGGAATCGTTTCAGCCATATATGACACTGTTGACGTGGGGAGGACTTGTCGCTCTGGTCATCACTCTCCTTATGTCTAATGAATCCAATATGAAGCAGGAGTCATTATCGGGAGAGAAGGAACCGGTCATCGCATCTGAGATGATGTGGAAAAATCGGCTGCTAGTCATCCTGCTGCTGTTAGTCATCGTTCTTGTCGTATCTGTCCGCAAGCTGGGGGAGGCACTGATTTGGTTGAAAAACCTGCTGATCTACTTACTGCAGGCCTTGTTTAGCGGATCGTCTCCTCCCCCTGCTAAGGAGCCAGCGAAGTCGCCGCCGCCAATGCCTATGAATCTTTCAGGTAATGAAGAGCCTGCATGGTGGCTAGTCTGGTTGGAGAAATTGTTATATTACTTCGTTGGGGCCTTAATAGTTGCAGCCTTCTTGCTGGCGATTTATCTCATCGCGAGAAGGGTGCCGCGTTTGGCTAAACGATTGTTCGCTTGGCTGGCTAGCAAGCTGTACTCCGAGGATAAACGAATAGGCAAAATCGGCTACGAGGACGACGTCGAAAGCTTAATGGACTGGGATACTCTGAATGATAAGCTCTTTTCCAAGTGGAAGCGATTATTCTCAAAGAACGGTCCTCGGGAGAAATGGGAAGAGCTTCACGACAATAAACAGCGGATTCGATTCCTCTATCGAAGCTGGCTCCACCAATCCATGCAGCGGGGATACACGTTTAAAAGCTTCCTAACTCCGAAAGAAACAGGTTCGGAAATCGAACAATGGGAGAAGAAATCTAATTTTTCTTTGGATTCATTGGTAACCTTATATGATCGAGTTCGATACGGTGACAAAGACATTGAGGATCACGAAATACAGAGTGAGAAACTAAATCTCGACAAGAAGAAATAAAGCACTCTTTCATTAATGAAATGGAATGTTGATAAATATGGGACTTATCCATTATAATTTCTGGAGCACGATCGATAGATGGAAGGGTGAGTCCGCTGATTAATGTACTAGCAGCATCAATGACATACAGCAAGGAAGACGGGTATGTCGGCAAGGTGGAATTTGAGGTCCAGGATCATAAGCTGCCTTATGAGATAACACTTTACAGTAAGAACGGGAAAGAATGGAGCTACGGATTATTTTTTCTGAATGAATCCGGAAGCGAGGATGAGATATTAGCCGTAGAGGATTTGCTCGAAGAAAATGATGAATGGTACGACTTTCTTGTAGAAGCGGCCAAGAGCAAGCTGCAAAAGTAAATGAGTATTTATCATTGGAAGTTTTTGAAACTGCTGTCCTTAATAAGGCGGCAGTTTTTTTGTTCTTTCCGGAGGCTCAAAATGTTTCCCTTGACAAAAATATTTTGCCGAGTACAATCACTAACATAGGAACATTTATTTTGTGGCATCATATACTTGAGAAAGAGATGTGGGGTATTGCACGATAAATGTTGCCCTGGGACAAAAAAGTTAGCTTGGCGCATTATGCCGTTATAATAGATGAGGTGATACTGTATGAGTGAAAAAGCGCAAATAAAAAATGTTGCTGAAAGTGGCTGGAGATTAACCGGAGGACGACCTTCACTTCCAGAAGCGTACCGTTCATTGAAAATACCGAAGACTGGAAGCTGGCTAAAGAAGTTTTTGGCTTTTGCAGGACCTGGCTACTTGGTTGCCGTTGGTTATATGGACCCGGGGAACTGGGCTACGGATATTGCGGGCGGATCGATGTTCGGTTATTCCTTGCTATCCGTCATTCTAATTTCCAATCTAATGGCTATTTTGCTGCAAGCTCTGGCTGGCAAGCTGGGCATAGTGACCGGCAGAGATTTGGCTCAAGCCTGTGGAGATCATTATAATAAACCGATCGCTTTTACATTATGGATCTTGTGTGAGCTGGCAATTGCAGCCTGTGATCTGGCTGAAGTCATCGGGTCAGCTATAGCGTTAAAGCTATTGTTCGGTATTCCGCTTTTATACGGTGTTATGATCACGGCAGTGGACGTTCTTGTAGTGCTGCTGCTTCAGAATAAAGGCTTTCGTTTCATTGAATCCTTAGTCATTGTTCTTATAGTAACCATCGGCGGCTGTTTCTTAACAGAAATGTTCTTATCCAAGCCGGAAATCGGCGGGATTGCTAAAGGGTTCATCCCATCAGCCGAAATTATAAGCAATCCGATGATGCTATATATCGCCATAAGTATTTTAGGTGCAACCGTCATGCCGCATAATTTATATTTGCATTCATCTATTGTACAAACGCGGCAGTTTGAACAAACAAGGGAAGGCAAACGTCAAGCGATTAAATTCGCGACATGGGATTCATCCATTGCCCTATTTTTCGCATTATTCATCAACGCAGCGATTCTGATCTTGTCTGCCGCAACGTTTCACAGAGCTGGAATGACAGAAGTAGCGGATATTGAGGATGCGTACCAATTGCTTACACCTCTGCTTGGAACAACGATTGGAAGTATCTTGTTTGGGGTGGCGCTGCTTGCTTCCGGGCAAAACTCTACATTGACCGGTACCTTAGCAGGACAGATCGTAATGGAAGGGTTCCTTAACATCAGGCTGCCTGGTTGGTTACGTCGTCTCATTACCCGTCTTATTGCCATCATCCCAGCGGTGATCGTAACCGCAATTGCAGGAGAGAAAGGTACAGCTCAACTGCTGATTTTAAGCCAAGTCATTTTATCGCTTCAATTATCTTTTGCAGTCATTCCTTTGGTGAAATTTACGAATGATAAAAAGAAAATGGGAGAATTCGTAAATCCGAAATGGCTGAAATGGTTATCCTGGTTCGTAGCTGGAATTATTGCCATACTGAATGCTTATTTACTAATTCAAACCTTTTTTCTTTAATGGTTGAGCAATCATAAAGTTTTGGAATCAAGTCCGATAAATGGCTTGGTTCTTTTTTATTAGATCTTATAGGTAAGCATTATAAAGACCATAGAATTTATATATTATTGTAATTAAAAGTCCTGCTCTATAATGAAGAAAATAACCATGAGGAATTGAGGGGGATACGATGAATGAGAATGTGAGAATCTTATTTAACGAAGTGGCCCAGCAGTACGATCAGCAGCGAAAGCAATTAATTCCATGCTTTGATGATTTTTACGAAACGGCTATAAGATGGACTTACTCGACCAAAGAATCACCGCGGATATTGGATTTAGGGGCGGGTACAGGACTATTATCAGCAGGTATCCTTCACAAATTTCCTCATGCGCAATTAACGCTGGTTGACTTGAGTGACAAAATGCTTGAAACCGCACGACAGCGTTTTGCTGATAACCGCAGAATAGAGTACATTGTTGCTGACTATTCACAGTACGAATTTGATGGACGATATGACATTATCGTGTCATCCTTATCCATTCATCACTTAAGGCATCAGGATAAGAAAGCACTTTTCCATAAACTTTACACTCTACTGGAAGAGGGTGGAGTTTTTATCAATGCGGATCAAGCGATGGGACTTACTCCATTCATCGATCTCTCATACAAAAAGCAGTGGGAAGCGTGGATTCGTTCCAATGGTCTCTCAGTAGAAGCGGTAGAGGCGTCCATTGAAAGAAGGAAGCTGGATATTAATGCTACAGTTGAGGATCAAATCCTTTGGCTAGGAGAAACGGGGTTCTTAGACGTTGACTGTGTTTATAAATACAATGATTTTGCCATTTTCCATGCAAGAAAGCCTGTGGAGGATTAATATGAAGCAAGAATACCGTGAGGGGAGCCTCGCGGTTTTTTTTGCTGAAAATAACGTTTATTTGTGCAAAAAGTCAAAATTGTCGACAAGGTAATCAAAATACCGTTAAATATATCCCAGTCGCTTTGATTATAATAAACTCAACATTATTGAAGTTGAGGTGATTGCATCATGAATACTAATTCGGCTTCTGCTGCGGTGGAGAAGAATAAACGACGCAAGAGAGGGCTTCAGAATCGGGAAACGCTAGCGGGATTTTTATTCGTAAGTCCAATGTTGATCGGGGTAACGATCTTGGTACTGCTTCCGATTCTTGCAACATTCGTACTTAGCTTTTCGGATTGGAATTTTATTATGGGCTTTAAAGGCTTCAAATGGGCTGGTATGGATAATTACCAGAAATTAGTTACAGATATGACTTTTTTAAAGTCTTTCCGAAATAACGCAATATTTTTGCTGACGGTCCCCATTTATTTAATTGTTTCCTTGGTGCTAGCCATACTGATTGATAAAAAAGTGTACTGGAAAGGCTTTTTCAAAGTCGCTTACTTCATGCCTTATATTTCCAGTGTTGTTGCTGTAGCCATCGTGTGGCAAGTGTTGTTCCATCCTTCGGCTGGTCCTGTGAATCAATTTTTAATGTCGATCGGGATTTCGAATCCTCCGAAATGGATTGCAGATCCTAACTATGCGCTTATTTCCGTGATGATGATATCGGTTTGGATTTCCATCGGATTTAATTTGATTGTATATATTGCAGGTTTGCAATCGATTCCTAAGGATTTGTATGAAGCTGCTGATATTGATGGCGCATCCGGGTGGGTTAAATTCAAAAGCATTACACTGCCTATGCTATCGCCAACTACATTCTTCCTGCTTATTACAGGAATCATCTCTACATTTAAAGTGTTTGACTTGATCGCAGTATTGACGCAAGGTGGACCTATTCAATCCACAAGCATGATTGTATGGTACTTGTATGATACGGCATTTACGAATTTGAAAATTGGATATGCATCGTCTATGGCGACCGTACTGTTCTTCTGCGTATTAATTATCACGTTCCTTCAATGGATCGGTCAGAAAAAATGGGTAAATTATTAATCGACATAAGCTACTGAACGAAGAGAAGGTGGGAATAATATGAGGGAGCCGCTGAGCCTCAAAAAATTGATCGTTACGATCATCATGTTTGCAGTCAGTTTATTGTTTCTAATGCCGTTCTTCTGGATGCTTTCTGCATCCTTCAAAATGGAATCCGACGTATTTAACTTTCCTATCGATTGGATCCCTAAGCATTGGAACGCAATCAATAACTATAAGGAAGTTTGGTTCGGACAATATCCGTTTTATCTGTATTACTGGAACTCTATTAAGATTACTGTCGTGACAACGATTATTTCGGTTACTGTATCAGCATTGGCTGCCTATGGATTCTCCAAAGTGCAGTTTGCAGCAAGCAAATGGCTGTTCCTTATCGTTCTTACAACCTATATGGTCCCGTCTCAAGCTGTACTGGTTCCACAGTTTATTTTGTACCGCTTCATCGGATTGTTTGACAATCATATCGGGCTTATCCTTATTGGAAGCTTTAGCGTTCTAGGAACCTTTATGCTCCGACAATTTTTTATGGGTCTTCATAATGATTTTATTGAGTCTGCAAAGATTGATGGTGCGGGCCACTGGAAAATTTTCTGGAACATTGCATTACCATTGGTTCGTCCTGCAGTAGCAACATATGCTATCCTTCGTTTTATCTGGACTTGGAACGATTATCAGAACGCTTTGATTTTCTTGCGTACGGACAAGCTGTTCACGATCCAATTAGCTATGCAGAAGTTTACATCCTTGAGCGGTGAGTTCTACTCCCTAATCATGGCTGCTGCGGTATCGGCGATTCTTCCATTGCTTATTATTTTCATCATTGGTCAAAAAAGTGTTATTGAAGGCATTGCAATGGGCGGAGTTAAAGGATAATTCGACTTGGAAAGTCAAAAAAATTGTAAAAAAGTCAAAATCCGCGTATGGATCGACATGCAGTAATTGGTACAATCTCAGAGTAAGCTTGATGAAACCAACATAGCGAGTTTCAAAACAAGGAGGGTACTTAAAGATGAACAAGAAAATAGGCGCTGGCGTATTGACCAGTGTAATGGCTCTAGGCGTACTGGCAGGCTGCGGCGGCGGTAGTACCGGAGACCAAAAAGATGCCCAAGGCGGTGCGGGTAAAACAACCGAGCTAAGATTTTATACATTCGGTACGGAAGGCAACTACAACTGGAAAAAAACTATCGCAGCTTATGAAGAGAAAAATCCAGGAATTAAAATCAACCTGATCGGTTTGAGCGAAAAAGGCGATACGCAAGAGGCTTTGAAAAAGCTTGACTTGGCAGCAGCATCCGGCGAAGCCATGGACGTTCTTATGTTCAGTGACGCTGCCAGCTATGCACAGCGTGTAGCTCTTGGAATGGTTGCTCCGATCGATGATTATATCAATAAAGACGGCTATAAGGTCAATGATGAATATAAAGTAGATACGAAGCTGAACGGCAAGTATTATGCATTGCCAGGTAAATTCAACCCTTGGTACGTACTGCTTAATAAAAACATGCTGGATGCAGCAGGCTTGAAAGTCCCTACGGATTGGACATGGGATGACTTCATGGATTATGCTAAGAAAATGACGCAAGGCGAAGGAGCTAACAAAGTTTACGGAACGTACTTCCACGGACCGCAAAATGGTGGCTGGCTCGACTACGCTAAGTTAGCTATGGAAAACCAACCGGAAAATCCAGAGTTTATTAAAGCGGACGGATCTTCCAACATGGATAGCCCGTTGTTCAAAAAATCGCTTGAGATTCGTGTGAAAATGGAGAAGGAAGATAAATCGGCTACTCCTTACGCAGATATGCTTTCTCAGAAATTAAACTACCGTACTCAATTCTTTAATCAAAAAGCGGCTATGATCGTAACAGGCAGCTGGATGAATACTGAATTGGGTGGTACCGATCAAGTTCCATTGAACTTTAATGTGGCTGTTGCTCCATTCCCTAAAAATAACGCAAGCGATCCAAGCGGTTACGCTACCGTTACTACTGACTATATGTCCGTAGCGGCTGCTTCCCAACATAAAGATGAAGCTTACAAATTCATTCGTTGGATGACTACAGACGGTCAATTGGTTCAAGGAAAGAACGTTCCATCTTGGAGCAAAGTGAAACAAGAAGACCTTGGTAAAATTATTGAAACCATTTTGAGTGCAACGAAAAACCCTGAGAAAGTCGACAAAGCATCTTTGGTTAGCGTGCTTTCCAATGCCAAGTCCTCGGCAATCGTACCACCGGTATCTTACCAAGCTGAGGTGTACAAAGCAGTTAACGAAGAATTCGAGAAGCTGATCTTGGGTAAACAAGATATCGATACTACAGTTAAAGCTTCTCAAGAACGGGTAAATAGCATTATCGCGTCCAATAAAAAGTAAGCAATCCGGTCATATTAATAAAAGGAGGGGTGGCTCCAAGCCTACCTCTTCTTTTGTTCGTTGTACATAAATCAGATTCAATACATAGAAGAAAGGGCGGGAGGCCGCTTTTATGAACAAAAAGATTCGTCAATGGTTATCGTCCCGCTCGTTCCGTTTTAAGCTCATGATTACGTCTATTATCTGTATTCTTATACCCGGTTGCTTTACACTCATTATGTATAATTACTTAACCCAGGATGCGGTTAAGCAGCAGGCTATTTCCAACTCTCAGGAATCCATGCTATTGGTGAACAACTATGTTACCAACTCGCTCAAATATATGCTCAATGTAGCCAACTTAATTCAGATGGACTCAGAGCTGAGCTCCATTATGAAACGTAAAGCAACGGGTCAGACCTACACTGGTCCTAATGCGGAGTATGAAGAGTTCAACGACCAAAGTAAAATTAGGAATACTATTGAAAATATTACTATTGGCGGGGAACAGTGCTATGTCACCATAATTTTATCCAATGGGGCGTATTATTCCAGTTATTCCGTTTATGATTATAACCCGATCGATATGACGAGAGAACCTTGGTTTGCTCAGTTAAATCAATTGTATGGCTTCAATTCTTATTGGGTAGGGGCGTCTCCAACAGTATTTTTGTCCGAAAAAGAAAAAAATGCTTACCAGCTCTCCGTAGTAAGAACCTTGAGAGAGAAGGAAGGGTTTCAAATCTATGGTTACGTGATTGTCACCATTATGGAGAATCAGATGAACCAAAATTTCGAAAAGCTGTCAGACAGCCAGGAATTTATGATTCTCGATTCTAATAATGTGATCATGTCGCATAACGATGTTAACCAAATTGGACAAACCTTTCGTTTTCCAACCGGCAGCTCAACGAGCAAGCAGATATCATCTCAAATCGTACATGGAGAGAAAGAGGATTATTTACTGACTCAGGAATCATTATTTACAGGATGGAAGCTGGTCTCATTAACTCCTTACCAGACAGCCATCGATAAGATTAAATCCATCTTTACCAATGTAATTGTGTTCCAGCTCATATCTTTTATAGTGTTCTTACTGCTGCTGCTTTACTTGCTGCGAACGTTCACCAAGCCTCTTGTAGGATTAGGAAAAGTAGCGATGACCGTGCAGAAAGGCAATCTCGATATCCGTTCGCGAATCCGCGGAGGAGACGAAATCGGACGGCTAGGTTATTTGTTCGACCAGATGCTTGATCGGATTAATGAAATGATCGAGGAGGTTTCCCTCACCCAGACACGTAAGCGTAAAGCGGAGCTGGATATGCTGCAAGCACAGATCAATCCTCATTTTCTGTTCAACGTATTGAATTCTATCCGAATGAAGGTCATGTTCCGGGGGGATAAGGAAAGCGCTGAAATGATCGGCTCACTCTCTAAGCTGCTGCGAATGACGATTAATCAAGACAAAGGTCTCATCACACTGCATGAAGAGATTGAAATCGTGATGGACTACACTCAGTTGATGAATATGCGTCAAAAAGAAAAAGTGCTGCTGCAAACGGACATTTCAGCTAATGCCCTCTTGGAGAAGGTGCCGCGGTTTTTTCTTCAGCCCATAATTGAGAATGCTCTGATACATGGATTAAGTCAATCCGGAGGCATGATTAGAGTGAAGGCATGGGTGGAGGAAGACAAGCTTATCGTTTATGTAGAGGATAATGGAGCGGGAATGGAATTGGAAACCCTGAACAAGATCCGAGATAGATTAAGAAAAAATATAGACCATGAGCATCCCGAAATGGCGAAGCATCGCGGTTTTTCCAGTATCGGATTGTCAAATGTGAATGAACGGATGCGTATGACGTATGGAGATGATTTTGTCATGCAGATGGAGAGCGAATTGGATAGAGGGACGAGAATTACAATGATCATTCCAAGACTGGAGGTGAAGGATTGATGTATAAAGTTATGCTAGTGGACGATGATTACCCAGTCCTTGAATTTTTATCAGAGGCTATTCATTGGAATGATTTCGATCTAGAGCTTCAAGGGTGCTACGAGAATGGAGCAGTAGCCCTAGAGCATGCGGAGCAGGAAATGCCGGATATATTAATTACAGATATAGGTATGCCCAAAATGAACGGACTTGATCTGATCAGTATGCTGAGAGAACGCAAGCCGAATCTCCGCGTTGCTATTTTATCGTGTCATGACGAATTCTATTACGCGCAACAAGCCGTCAAGCTGAACGTGCAGGATTATGTCCTGAAGGACACGCTTGATCCCGAGGATTTAGAAAAGCTTCTGCTGCAATTCAAAGCTAGTCTTGATCAGGAGGAACGTGTACAGACGCATCAGCATCAGCTTCAGCATATGGTAGACCGCAATAAGGAGCTGCTCAAGGAAAAATTCATCCGCAGAACGCTGCAGCAGCCCATTCTGGATCCAAAAGATTGGCTGGAGGAAGCGAGATCCTTCGATCTTTCATTAGAGGGAATGGCCTGCTTGCCGATACTCGGGATTATCGATGGATACCGATCAGCGAAGCAGCGTTTCATGTCCGACGATATCCTCCGGTTTGCTGTCGATAATGTGATTGGGGAAGTGAGTGCGCGCGAGCCGCTGCGTGCTGTCCATTTTGCCTATGGGAGTAAGGAATCGTTCTTTCTGTTCCCTTTTCATTCGACATTGAAAATGAATCCGTTCGACGAAGTCGCGGCAAGAATGAAGCAGATTCAAAATGCGCTCCGCAAATTTTTGAAAATATCGATGTCTTTCATTATAGGAGAGGTCTGCCATCATCCGGAAGATATCAAAGCGGCACTGATTAGCTTGAGGGCTAGCTCCGTTCAAAGGTTCTATATGGAGGAAAGCAGTATTGCTAAGAAACGCCCTCTGCCTCAAGGAAATATGGATTTATTCTCATGGTACGATCAAGCAAGTACCGAGCTGAAGGAAATGATTCTGGAGAAAAACACAGGGATCATTGTGCCAACGGTTAAACATTGGATGGAATTTTTGAAGGAGCATGCATTTGAACCTGAGAAGGTCAAGGACTGGGTTTTGAAGTTGCTGCTTGATCTGAAGCTTAAGCTGCAATCACTCCAATATTTTCGCTCCACGTATGAAGTCGATATTTTACATAAAGAAATATTGGAGATCGATTCCTTATTCGAGCTGGAGAACTGGCTGGTCGAGCATTTTCAATCCGTGATCGCTCTTGCCGGTGAAATAGGAGAACAGGGAAAACGTTCGGAAGTGGTCCAGGCCTGCCATTACGTATCACTTCATTTGGACAAGCGGATCAGTCTGGAGGAGGTTGCAGACCACTTATTTTTGAACAGCAGCTATTTCAGCCGTCTATTTAAGAAAGAAACTGGGGAAACCTTTATAGAATACGTAACCCGTATGAAAATGAATCGAGCCAAGGAGCTGTTAGATCAAACCAACCATCCGGTAGGCAAAATATGCGAGATGCTCGGTTATGACAATCAAAGCTATTTTATAAAAATATTTAAAAATTTAGCAGGTGTCACACCCATGGAGTACAGAGGTCAAAAAACCTCTTGAATAAGTCAAAATAGTATCATTTCCCACGGCCATTCAGTAGTATGATAGAGAAAGTAATCTATACACTACGGAGGCGCATTATGAACCGTAATGAAATAAAGCTATTGTTGGACAATCCATCATTAGACGCATCCTTGTTATTGCTGCATGAAGAAGATCAACAGGCATGGTGGAGCATGGTGAGGCAGTCGGAGTCCTACCGACCGATGGTAGACGAAGTTCGTGAAGAAGCGGAAAAGCTGCTTCGACAGCAAGATCCAGAGCGATCGTTCACATTATTCCGCATATTCGCGGAAAGCGGTACGAGACTCGAGTATGAACGTGTGTACTTTGAAATGAGAAAAAGACTGAACACGTTTGCTATTATGACGCTATTGGAACCTGAACGTTCCGATTATCTGCAAGCGCTCGAGGAAACAATCTGGTCTATTTGTAATGAATATACGTGGTGTCTGCCTGCTCATGTAGGGAACACACCCGAAACTACCGGGGAAAGCTCGTATTCACTGCAAGTTCCGTCCGCCGATCTACAGGGGAACGCACATATTATTGATTTGTTTTCGGCTGAGACCGGATTTGCTCTAAGCGAAGTGCTGCGTTTGACGGAGCATAAGCTGCCGCGTCTGCTGCGTAATCGAATCATTCATGAACTGTATAGACGAATTTTTTGGCCTTATATTCATCAAGGACCTTTCCATTGGGAAAAGGCGACTCACAACTGGGCTGCAGTCTGTGCAGGCTCGATCGGGGCCGCTGCTCTTCACCTTATGAAAAACGAAGAAGATTTGGCTGCCATTCTGGAAAAGGTTCTCGGGACGATGAACTGCTACCTGAAGGGCTTTGAAGAAGACGGGGCGACGACGGAAGGCTATGGCTATTGGTACTACGGTTTTGGATTTTTCGTCTTCTTCGCTGATTTGCTAAAGAAAAGAACGGCGGGGTCCATCAATTTATTCTCGGATGAGAAGATCCATCGCATTGCCTTGTTCCAACAAAAATGCTTCATGAGTGGAACAGCCGTCGTCAACTTCTCTGATTCTACTCCGGAAGCGCGCATTCACATGGGATTGACCCATTATTTGAACCGGATTTATCCGGATGTAGTTATTCCTGATTTCTCGTTGCGGACGAGCTACACGGAAGATCATTGTAACCGCTGGGCCACTGCACTACGCAATATTCTATGGTTTCGTGAGGAAAAAGCAATTACCGGAGGGCCGTGGGACACTGCCTCTTATTATCTAAAGGATGCACAATGGCTCGTTTCAAGATATGTTAACGAGAATGGCACTTACTGCTTCGCGGCCAAGGGTGGGCATAATAACGAGCCGCATAATCATAATGATGTTGGTCAATTTATAGTTCACTCACAAGGCCAAACGTTTCTCGCCGATCTTGGCTGCGGGATGTATACGAAGGAGTACTTCGGACCTGAGCGTTATACGTATTTGTGCAACAGCTCCCGCGGGCACTCAGTGCCTATCTTGAACGGAAGGCTGCAGCAGCCAGGATCAGATCACCGGGCTACGGATTTGCAGGTTACAACGGAAGCGAACATGGAGAAAATGCAGTTGGATTTATCAGGCGCTTATGATGAACCTCAGCTTCGACATTTGGTTCGCAGCTTCACATGGACTAAGAAGGAACTGCCGCAATTACTGCTGTTAGATACATTTGATTTTACGGAAGCCCCAACAGAGATTGTGGAGAGATTTATAACAATGATCGAGCCTACCTTCTCTGGAGATGATCTGTATATAGCGGGTGCGGAGCAGCGTTTGCATATTCGCTTTGACTCGGCTCTTCTACAGCCGCACATTGAGAAGCTGGAATACACCGATCACTTCGGTGCTGTAAAGGTCGTATATGCTATTGACTTCAAGCTGCTGCAGCTGGAACAGCAATGCTCGGCACAATTTATTTTTGAATTTAAAACAGTGTAGGAGGACTCAATAATGAGTGTAATTGTAAAAGGTCCTTGGGTAGATCAAGCATGGCAGGATACTGTTGATAAAGTGAGCAAAACGAGCCAACGTATTGGAGCACAGTTTCCGCACGCTAGTGTAAATGGAACGTATGTTCTTGAACCTGCTTCTTGGTGGACCGCAGGATTTTGGCCAGGCTTGTTGTGGTTGCTATACCGCGATACGAAGAATGATAACTTTAAAGCATTGGCAGAGCAATGTGAAGATCAACTGGATTCCGTTATAACAGACTACTACAAGCTAGATCATGACATCGGTTTTATGTGGACATTAACCAGTGTAGCTCGCTATAAGCTGCTGCAAGCGGATGATTCCAAACGTCGCGGACTTCTTGCTGCGAATCTGCTAGCTGCGAGGTTTAATGTGAAAGGGAATTTTATTCGCGCATGGAATCCTTGGAAAGAAGGGGAGAACAATGCGGGCTGGGTCATTATCGACTGCATGATGAACTTGCCGCTTCTATATTGGGCATCTGAAGTCACAGGTGACCCAAGATACAAGCATTTGGCTCAAGAGCATGCCGACACCGTGTTGAAGCATTTCATTCGCCCTGACGGATCCGTCTATCATATTGTCAGATTCGATGAACACACTGGCGAACGAGTAGAAGCCTTGGGAGGACAAGGCTTTGCGCCGGAGTCAGGGTGGTCCCGTGGAACGTCCTGGGCACTGTATGGAATGGCATTGAGCTACCAGCATACAGGGGAAGAGAAATACTTGAATGCGGCGAAGCAGGTTGCTCATTATTTTATCTCCCAGCTTCCTGAAGATCATGTACCGTTGTGGGATTTCAGACTTCCTGAAGGCATTGCCAAGTACCGTGACTCCTCAGCAGGAGCTTGCGCGGCTTGCGGACTTCTATTGCTTGCCGATCTGGTTTCTCCGTTGGAGGGAGCTTCTTACTTTAAAGCGGGCGAAGCGATTCTAAATTCCTTATACACCAATTATGGAGCTTGGGATAATGAGAACGAAGAGGGCTTGATTTTGCACGGAACAAGCCATTATCCGGAGCAAAAAAATATGGATGTGCCGCTGATCTACGGCGATTATTTTTACGTCGAGGGGTTAAGCAGATTAAAGGGGCATACCAAGCAGTTCTGGTAAGAACAGTCTAGCTTCTGAAAAAAATAGAGCCATCCATGGGAAGTTATCCTGAGGATGGCTTTTTCCTTTGATTTAGGCTTCGTACCAAGGATTGATATGAATAAGCACTTCATCAACGTTAGGGTGCTTATCCATAATCGTTTGTTTGATTTTGCGGGAAATATCATGTCCTTCTTGAATGGTCATTTGCCCGGGAATACTGAGCCGAACGTCGACTAGGACATAATGTCCGTGCTCTCTGGCTCTAATACGGTCAATTCTCTTGACCTCAGGGACCGAGCGAATCAAAGATGCGTATTCATCCAGTTGTGCGTGATCTACTGCTTTTTCCATCAGTACGTCGAACGATTCCTGTCCCATGTGATAGGCCAGCTTCATCACGAGGATAGAGACGATGATACCCGCGAGGGGATCGCCGTAAGCTAAATAATGAAGTCCGAACCTTTCTCCGATCAATGCGAGCCCGATCCCGGCCACTGCAGCTATAGAAGCATAGACGTCGGCAAGGTGATCGTAAGCCGTTGCCATCAAGCCTTTGCTGTTCACTCTTTTGCCGATTCGAATGGTATAAGCATAAAGTACCTGCTTCCATATCAAGGAGACCAGTGCTGCAATTAAGGCGATATAGCTCGCTTTCCTCGGCTCCTCGAAGAAAGCCATTACCGCCTCATAGGCAATGTACAGAGCGGCGATAGCCAGAATGATGGAGACAAAAGCAGAGCTTAATACTTCCGCCTTGCCGTGACCGTAAGGGTGATCCTCATCTGCAGGACGCTTCGATATATTCATCGAGGTCAGCGATGCGGCGGTTGCTATAACATCTCCCGCATTGTGGATTCCGTCAGCCAAGAGCACTTGACTGTTGGTCAATAGACCGACTATGATTTTGATCATCGTCAAGGCGACGTTACTAACCAAGCTAATCCATGCAGCAACGATTGAAGAACGGTTACCTTTACTCATCATTTATGACCCCCACCAGAACTTTTTCCCGAAGGAAACAAAAACCCTTGACCGTTTCCGGGCAAGGGTTGGATATTTTTTTGAAATAACTAACTTCCTTGCTTAGCTCCGCTCTTGATCTATCATTTTTTTCCAATTATACCATTAGAGCGAAGGAATATGCAAAGGCAGGTAACCTGGTCGGTTAAGAAAATAGTTAATATAGTTAATTATACTTGTCATTAATAAGTGTTTATTTAAGCAAATCTCATCATCTGTTCTCTAGTAAACAATTGATTCCCGACTTGCGCATTTTGAACGGCTTGCTCCGGAGATTTAGCACCTGGAATCGCGACAACCGAAGGACGTGAAATGACGAAGCGCAGTGCAGCTTCCGCCATGTCTTCACCATGTTCTAATACACTCCTGATCCCGCTGACTTTACGAATCCGTTCCTCGAACTGCTTACGACCGGCTCCATCAACATTCCATGCGCTGCGAACGCTATCTGTAAATACAGATTCCTCAGTATAATTGCCCGACAAGAGTCCCATAGCCAAAGGCCCGCGTACAAGTACAGCGATACCGTTCTCCTCGCAGTAAGGGAGAAACTCTTTTTCCGGTTCACGGTTAATTAATGAATAGTCTGCTTCAACAACCCGGCAAGTTCCATTGACATTGAAGCGCTTGAGAACCTCCAGATTGTTAGTCGATATTCCGTACTCCCGGATTTCTCCGCTTTGCTTTAAGATTTCGAAGCCTTCCAAGAAGACAGATGGGTCCTGAATGTCCCCGATATGGCAGAGCATGACATCGATCCAATCCGTTCTCAGCCGATGAAGTGATGCATGGGCGCACAGACGGATCATATCAGGGGTTGTTAATGGTACCCCTTGTCCGGTTCTTTTACCGAAGTTGCCTATTTTAGAAACAATATAGGATTGATGCCTTTCTCCGCTTAACGCTTTACCAAGACGCTGTTCAGACAATCCATTAGGTATTCCGTAGGATTCTGCGGTATCAAACAGATTAACTCCTTGATCTATCGACGCACGTACTGTAGCGAAGGCGGTTGCATCGTCAACGTCACCCCATTGGTTGCCAATATTCCAAGTGCCAAGCCCTACTGCGGATATTTGCCATCCTGTACGACCAAAACTGCGATAAATCATCGATCACCACTCCTTTAGGATTCCAATTTTGCAGCTGTAGTTTTGCTTCACAGACATCTTTATTATACATCAATCTCACATTACTGCATTAAAGCGGCAATATCAAGCCGAGTATACGACAAAAAAAGGTGAATAATCGCTATGTATAATCAATCTGGACCTCTTTATACTGGAGAGGTTTGTTAAAGACAAAAGGAGCGCGGAGAAATGGCAGAAAAGAAACAATTGTCTTTATGGTATTTGGCATGGCCAATAGCTGTCGAGATGCTGCTGCAGTTTCTAATGGGTAGTGTTGATACACTGATGGTTAGCCATATTTCAGATTACGCATCTTCAGCAGTCGGGTTGTCTAATCAAATATTGAATGCGACCAGTGTAATGTTTACCCTGATTAACTCTGGAGCAGGTATCGTTATCGCCCAAAAGCTGGGGGCAGGGCTGGTAGAACAAGCGCGTCGCACAGCAGCTATAACGGTGAAAGCTAATTTGGTAGTAGGAGCCATATTAAGTCTGTTTTTATTTGTTTACGCCGAGTGGATGCTAGGCTTCATGCAAGCGCCAGAGCAAGTGCTTCCTTTGGCGGCGACTTACTTGAGCATTGTAGGATCGAATACGATTGTGATTTCTTTGTATACGGCGACATCAGCCATTATTCGTAATACGGGGAATACACGAGCGCCTATGCTTATCGTTATGGGAATGAATATAATCCATCTACTGTTGAATTATGTCTTCATTTACGGGGCTTTCGGATTTCCGGAGTGGGGTATCTTCGGGGTGTCCATTTCCACGGTCATCAGCCGCACGATAGCGCTTGTTTTCAGTCTTATAGTTCTGTACAGAGCGTTCAATCCGGGATTTGTTAAAAGAGATTGGCAGGGATTCGACATGAAGCTTGTGAAGGAAGTGTGGCGTATTGGATGGCCTATGTCCATTAATGCCGCATCGTGGAACTATTCACAAGCCATAATATTCGCGATGGTGGCGTCCATGGGAGCAGCTTCGTTAGCTTCTTTTACTTATATGAACACCATTCAATCGCTGCCTTGGCTTGTAGGCATGTCCGTTGCCATGGCATCGCAAATTCGTGTCGGGCATTTATATGGTGCGGGAAACTTTGAAGCGTGCTACCGCAGCGCTTTCGCTGCACTATGGTCCGGATTGGCTTATGTACTTGTTACCTCACTGTTATTGTGGCTTGTCGGCCGGACTGCGCTTGGTTGGTTTACGTCGGATGCCGAAGTGCTAAAGATTGCAGTACCCTTGCTTGCGGTGAACGTCATTCTTCAGCCCTTGAAAATGATTAATCAAGCATTTGCATTCTCACTAAACGCAGTCGGCGATACCCGTTTCACCGCGGTAACCAATATGAGCTCCATGTGGCTGGTTGCTGCAGCATGCTCATATTATTTTGGAATTGCTTTGGGATGGGGAATCGTCGGCATCTATATGGCTATGATTATGGATGAAAGTATTCGAGGCATTCTGGTAGCTATTCGCTGGAAGAAAAGAGGGCGTCTTAAAATGCAGGAAGATGAGGTTAGTTTGGTACAAAAACAAGTGAGTTTGTAGCATTGAGATGGTTTGTGATTTGGCATAGGATGAGAACTAATGAGATAGGCTGCATTCCTTTGCTTATGGTTATTGGATTGATCTAATTGAAAAGGGGAGAGTTAGCTCATCATGAAACAATCGATTGAAACGAATTCCAAACTAAACTGGGCACTAAGTTCACCGGATTCAAGCATCCAGTTCCATGTGGAGATGACTGAGTTGGGAACGGTGCAGTATCGTGTACTTAGACAGGGACAAGTCATTCTGGATCGTTCTTCATTAGGGATAGTTACACAGCAGGAGGACTTTACGGAAGGACTGACATTTAGTCGGAAACTATCAGCTGTCATTAACGAGTCTTATACCCTTCCGCATGGCAAGACTAGAGATTATGTGAATCATGCTAACGAATTGACGCTTTTCTTTATAAAAAACGGGCATGTGCTTCAACTCATTTGCCGTGCTTACAATGATGGAATAGCTTTTCGTTACCAGCTCCCCGGGGACGGTGTGTTGGAAATCGCAGCAGAACCAACCGAATTCGTTTTCCCGCAAGAGCCATTAGTCAATGTCTGGTCGCAAAAATGGATGGAATGTTACGAGCGTACATATGACCTTGGTATGTTAGAGACAATGGATGAGGTCGATTATGCTTTCCCGATGCTGTTTCAATTAGGAAATGACGGATGGGTATTGTTGACAGAAGCGTCTGTGTACGGTACTTACTGTGCATCTCACTTGAAGGTAAGCAGTACAAAATCGCGTACGCTCGAGCTTGCTTTCGCACCAGATCAGACGGGGCCTAATCTGACAAATGCGCCTTTTGCGACCCCTTGGAGAACGGCGATTATAGGATCAACGCTTGCTTCAATAGTTGAATCTACGCTTGTCTTCAATCTCAATCCAGCATCAGAGTTGGAAGATACGTCATGGGTTCGCCCTGGCCGCTCCGCTTGGTCGTGGCACTCCGACAGTCAATCATGTAAGGACCATGCGAAGCAGGTTCAATTCGTTGATTTTGCAGCAGAGATGGGGTGGGAATACTCACTCGTGGATGGCGGTTGGGACAGGGAGGAAAGCACGACGAATGTGCCTGAGTTAGTCCGCTATGCCGAATCCAAAGGAGTAGGCATCTGGCTGTGGACGCACTATAAGCGTATTAAGGATGAAGAGGAATGCCGAAGCAAGCTTGCATTATGGGCGGACTGGGGAGTTAAGGGGATCAAAGTCGATTTCTTCGACAGCGATTCACAAGAGCGAATTCAGGTATATGATATGATTGCAAAGGTTGCAATGGACAATAAGCTGATGATTAACTATCACGGCTCAACCAAGCCTTCGGGAGAACAAAGACATTGGCCTCATGTTATGACGAGGGAAGGTATTCTCGGTGCCGAGTATTGGAAGAACGATTTGAACGAGGGTCCGAACGCGGTTCATAACTGCACGGTTCCATTTACTCGCAATGTCATTGGTGCGATGGATTATACGCCAGTCACGCTATCAAGGGTAACTCGTACAGGGCATTGCCATCAAATCGCCTTATCGGTCATTTTTGAATCCGCCGTGCAAAACTTTGCTGATTCGATAGAAGCTTATCGCGAGAGTGCTGGCAAGCCGTTCTTGTCACAGGTACCCGCTGCTTGGGATCAAACACTTCTGCTGGAAGGGTATCCGGGGCGTTATGTCACGATGGCAAGACGAAACGGCGACGATTGGTACATTGGAGCTATTTGTGCTGCTGGAGGAAGAACCAGCCATGTAGATCTTCGATTCCTTGAAGAGGATGTCTCCTACCATGCAGAAATTTATGAAGAAGTATTCGGTCCTCTAGATCATTACCGTTTCAAGCATTCTACGGACATTACGGTTCGAACGGAAACATTAACAAAAGCGGATTCACTGCATTTGGCATTAAGAGTTAATGGAGGCGCTGTAATCCGTTTAACGAAAAATTAGGCTGTACTCGGTCCTGGTATGCCAGCCAGGACTTTTTTATGACCATTATCTTTCAAGGGAGGCCTGTTTGTGAGTCGTCAACTCATAATAAATACCAAGGAAAGCCTTTATTCGGCGATTAAAGAAGCACTACCTGGTGACACTCTAATTTTAAATAATGGGGTTTGGACCGATCTTCAACTGGATCTCGACATCTCAGGAACCTTAACCGATCCTATCACACTAAAAGCAGAAACCCCTGGAGAAGTAGTTCTTACAGGAGCATCAACGCTTACTTTTTTCGGAGAACATCTGGTTGTTGATGGATTGTTCTTCAAGGAGGGGATACAGCCAGGAATCAACGGCAGCATTACGATCATTCGGTTTCTTCCTGATTCCAAGCATTGCCGCTTGACGAACTCAGCCATTATTGATTGCCACCCGGTCACAGCAGACATTAAAACATTTTGGGTCACTATTGATGGTTCCCATCATGAAGTGGATCATTGTTACTTCAAAGGAAAGCTGTATGCGGGACAGTTGATGAGAAGCATGAAATATTCAAACCATAATAGGATTCATACGAACTATTTTGTAGATATCCCGGCTTATGGCATAAATGGTTTGGAAATCATTCAGGTGATGGGAATCGGAAGCGACGGAGAGCCGGGAAGCGCAGGTGGAGAACATGTCATTATTGAGAATAATTTATTCGAGCGAGCCGATGGCGAGTGTGAAGAGGTTATCTCGATCAAATCCAATCATGATGTCATCCGGAACAATACATTTAAGGACTCTATCGGAGGACTCGTTATCCGAAGCGGGCATAATACGGTCGTGGAAGGGAACTTCTTTCTGGGCGGCTCGGTAGGAGGAACGAAAGGAATCCGCGTAACAGGAGAAGATAATGTGGTGCGGGGCAATTATTTATCCAATCTTCAAGGCTTCGCGCTTAGTGTGATGTCAGGGGAGTATATCGACGAGCCTTTAACAGATGAATGGAAGCCGGTGCTTCGTCAAGGAACCCCTTTAGGACGTGTCCCTGTGTACAACTGGTCCAAGCATAATGTCATTACACACAATCAACTGATCTATAACCACGGTCTTGATCTGGATATGGGCATCGGATATAAATCAGCCTGGCCTTCCAAGCAGCGTATTTTGCTTCCGGAGCGTAACGTTATCACCGACAATGTAATCGTCAAGGATCGTGGAGAGTCCCTTACTTTTGCTCAGCAAGATCCGAGTGTGATGAATATTGAATTTGCATCGAACCGGTATGCTGACAATAAAGTGAGCCTACATAATAATGAAGAAATACTGCCCGAAGGATTCGTTCATTCCGAGCTATCTTTAGAGACTTTGAAGGATGGAGATTTCAAGTATTGTGCTGAAGCAGTCCCATTATCCTTTCAAGGTCTTTTGAACGAATTTGATGTAGGGCCGCAATGGGTGATTCATAAAAGAAACGAGGGTATTCCTCTATTTCAGGCTCGCGATCAGTTTGCCACGCTGGAGACGGTTCCTTGGGACGCTGAGAAGCACTTGTGGATACTGCGAGCGGGAAGCAGTGATATCTTCGTGGGCAATTGGCGCATGAAGCTGGATGTCAATCAGCGTGAGGTTTGCCCTTTTGAACGCGATGGCGTATATTATGTTCCTATTCGGAGTTTAGCTGAGAGATTAGGGCTTGCATCAACCCAGACTAAAGAGAATGAAATTCAAATCCGAGACGATAATCGAATACTGACCCTTCGTGCTGGGAGCTGTATGGTCATGCAAGAAGGGATAGAGAGCATCGTTCCATTTATTCCTATTGAGCGGCAAAATAATCTGTATCTTCGTGCTGACGAGGCGGCTGAGCTTTTCAGGAAAAGCTTGTATCAGAATGAACAAGGGGTTATTGCATTGTCTGATTACAAAGAGGATACGGCTTCTTTTAACAATGAACATGTACTCCATCAAATAGCTCAGCTGTTCAAAGTTGCGGCAAGCCGTTTTGAGAAAAATATGACGATGCCACCTCAAGGGCATTCACACGGTAAAATTCCAGGAAATACATTAAACGAGGATTCTTCGCTGCAATGGATTTCCTATGGTGATGGAGAATGGATTCGATACGATCTGGGACAGATCCAAGAGGTAGGGGGAGCCGTGGTTTTGTTACCCATGGGAAATGAAGTGAAGTACTCGTTCTCTATTGAATCCTCAATGGATGGAGTGGACTGGATCGAGCTATTAACCGGTGTAAGCGACGGAGAACAGGAGAAGCTGCAATTCTCGAGGACATCTGCCCGCTACGTGCGGATTATCGGTCACAACAATTCGCATAACAATGCGATTCGATTGAATCATGTTCAGTGGTATAACGGGTTGGGTGAACCAATTTCTTAGTAGCTTTCTTTTGAATTTATAATAGTCACAAGCCTCGGAAGTTTCTTGTTCCGGGGTTTTCTTTTTACACTTAGGCTCTAAAGGTTAGTTTAATACAAATTTTAGTTAACTATAGACATCTAGATTATAAGAAAAATAATGTAGAATAATGAAAGCGCCAACATACAGGGTTGCAAATATGAGGAGATGGTTAAGTCAAGTAAGATGTGGGTTTATTTTTCAGGATATTGCTTGTCAAAAATCAAAGTGTTTTCATTCAAAATGTAAACGCTTAATTTGTTGTAGGCAAAAAGTGAGTTGCGAATAAAGAGTTTTATAAAAATGAGGGGACAGTGATTCACATGAACAAGAAATGGGTTGCAAGTACGTTGGCATTAATGCTAACAATGGGGATTGGAGCGGGATGTGCCAAACAAGAAGAGGCAGCACCTGTACAGCCTGAGCAAGCAAAAAGTAAAATCGGGACCAATCCAATTACACTCAGTGTATTTACGGAAGTGCCTATGTCCCCGGATGATTTTGAAAAGCTTATTGCCGGACCGGTCAAAGCCAAGTATCCTAGTGTAACGTTGGAACGAAGCGAGAAGGCTAAAGGAAATGAAATTACGGATCGGATTGCCGCAGGCACGATACCAGATATTTTATTGTCTGGCTTTTACTTCATACCGAATCTTACGGATACCGGAATGCTCTTGGAAATAGACGATCGGATTAAACAGAACAATGTTGACTTGTCTGCCTTCGAACCTGTCGTAATCGACGCTTTGAAAGGGTTCCGTGATGGTAAGTTGGTAGCACTTCCATTTTACATGGGAACAACGGCGTTATTTTATAACAAAGATATTTTTGATCGATTTGGTGTTCCTTATCCCAAGGATGGTATGACCTGGAACGAAGCTACCGAGCTAGCTCGCAAGCTTACCCGCAGTGATGGAGGAGTTAATTACCAAGGCTTGAACCCGGGAAGCTGGGACACACTCGGAAGCCAATTGAGCTTGCAGAAGATTGATCCGGCTACTAACAAAGCCATGGTGAACAGTGACGGTTATCGTAAGGTTCTGACCTTGCTGCAGGATATTAACTCTATTCCTAATATAGATCCAAAAATGAAGGCGATGGATGCCTTTACTAAAGACCGGAATTTGGCCATGTATTCTTTCTGGTGGACGGATGTCGTTACAAAAATGGAAGAGGCCGCAAAAGCTGGTAGTCCCGGGAATTGGGATATCGTTTCCACACCAACCTTCCAGGATAAGCCGGGTGTAGGGGCCAAAGTGGACGCTCATATTCTTATGGTTTCTTCCCAAACAAAATATAAGGACGAAGCTTTCGAAATTATTAAATTCCTGACTACATCTCCAGAGGTTCAAACGGAAGTTGCCAAGACAGGAAGAATCCCTGTTCAAACAAATAAGGAGATTCGCAAGCATTTGGGTGAGAATTATCAAAGCTTGAAAGGCAAAAACCTGGATGCTATATTCAAAAATAAAATGGCTCCGCTGCCGAAATTCCATGTACTCGACAGCAGTGCAGTGGGCAAGCCGATGGGTGATGCAGTGACGGCTGTTACGCAAAATAATGTAGATATCAATACAGCGCTTCGTCAAGCGGAAGAGGCGGTCAATAAAAACATCGAACAATTAATGAAGAAGTAAATTATTTTATAAAAAAAACCAATCAGAATGTTTCTGGTTGGTTTTTTTAGCATCTGAACCTCTATCAGGTGTTTGGATGGTAAAGGTTTTACTAAGTTATAGTTTTTTCTTTAAGTCATGTCGTCGGTTGTAGTGTGCATATGGTATGCTTTGTAAAAGCAGGTACGAAATGCCGAATTATTGCAACTAAGATTGAATCCGCTTTCAATATGATTGGGGTGTACCGCTAATCCGACAGTAACAGGGGAGATGGAGCTGTTGAAAGGAACCTTATCTGCAAGATTTAAGGTCATTTATGGCCTTGTGTTTTTAATGATTATTTCTACTACTGCCTGGTTATCGTATCTTAGCTCCAAAGGTAGTCTGGAAGAGCAGCTTAAGAATTCGAATATTGCTTTACTGAACCTGGTTCAACAGAAAATCGAAATGATTTTGCGGGAAATCGATACCAATACGATTAACTTCATTCAGGAGCCTGAGGTGGCCTTCTTCTTAAACGGAAGGTATACGAACGACGATCTGCGGTTTAACCACTTTAATGTACTCAATACGAAGTTCAAGGTGTTAATGAACGCTAACAGCAATATTTCATCCTTCTACCTTTACTCGCTTCAGAACAAGAGCTTGTTGACGGACAGTACGTTTTCCGACGAAGTGGATTTCTACGATATGAATTGGTTGACTGCTTTTAACAAGATGCAGCGCTACCACCAGTGGCTGGATGCTCGCAAAATAACAACGGTCAGCTCCGGATTGCAGCTGGATAAAAACGTAATCACTCTCGTTCGTCAATTCCCGTTGATCAGTAATCCGCAATTCCGCAAAGGTGCCATCATTGTGAACATCGACGAGCGTACAATAGCAAACTTGATGGAAGATGTCGACAACCAGCGGCTTGGGCAAACCATGGTCATCAATGACCAGGGCATGATTATTTCCTCTAAGAATAAGAGTCAGCTCTACAAGCCTTTGAGCAGCATCGAGGGCGCTCCCGATCTGGACAAACTGCAAGGAAGCGGCTATACGATGATGGAAACCCATAACGGGAGCTTTACAACCTTCTTTGTAACGTCAAGCTATAATGGCTGGAAATACATAAGCGTAGTTCCGAACCTGGTCATGAATCGACCGCTGGAATTCGTTCGCAATGTGCTTTTGTTCATCGCTTCCGGGATGTTTCTAGTAGCCCTCGCGCTTGTTTATGCGGTAAGCAGCTACACGTTCCGTCCTTTGGAGAGGTTTTTTCGGTCATTTACAGAAAGGAAGCTGGATCGTCCCGACGATTTGACGTATTTGGAGAAATTTTTCAAGCAAATGATGTCTGACAATGAGTCTTTGCAAAAACAAATGCATGAAAGCTTGCCTGCCTTGAAATGGCGCTTAATTATGAGCTTGCTCATGGCGGACAAAACTAGCTATAACAGGATGAAAAATTATTTTGACATTTTGGGCATTGATTTCTTCGAAGCCCGCTTCGTCGTACTAGTGATAGAGCTGGACCGCAAGCAGCATGTTGCTTCTCCACGCGATGTATACTTGTTCACCTATGCAATCAGTAACGTGGCGGATGAACTGGTAGCCGGCGTCTGTAAAGGGGTGTCAGTGGAGGTAAGCGACGGAATTGTCGCCGTCATCATGAGCTTCGAGGAAGACGATCCGAAGCATAATCAGATTCAGGCGCTTCAAATAGCTGATCTAGTGAGAAACTATGTTGCCGCGCATTTTAAACAAACCGTAACCATCGGCGTCGGGGGTTCCTATCTCGATCTTGAAGGGATTCATGAGTCGTATCGGGAAGCGCAGAATGCGGTGAAATACAAGCTGATTATGGGTGATAACACGGTTATTTCCATTGATGATATTGCAGGTAACCACAACGATAAATTTTACAGGGTTTGGGCGATGAGCGATACGGTTGTCGGTTTGATCCGTGATACGGATAAAGTGAAGCTGGAAAGCCAGCTCGAAAAGCTGTTTGTTGAGACCATCAAGAGCAATGCGCCGCCGGAAATGATCAAGCAAATGTGCATCCAATTGATTATGAAGTCCATCAAAGCGATTTCGGACAAAGGGCTCGACATCAAGCAATTTCTCGATCCGAAGGAGAATATTTATCATCGCATAGATTCATGTGCCAATGTAGACGAAATCCGAAGCTATATTTCTCTGTTTCTTCATGAGCTGATCGTACGAACAGAGGAGAAAAGGGAGAACAGGAGTCCAAGCGATACGGTTCATCAGATCATTGCTTATTTGGAGCAAAATTACATGGATAGCAATTTGTCACTCAACCTGATCGCTTCCGATTTCAAATTAAGCGTTCCTTATCTAAGCAAGATGTTCAAAGAAACGATGGAGATGAATTTCATGGATTACCTGATACAAGTTCGGATGGAAAAATCGAAACAGCTGCTGAAGGATCCGAAGCTGAAAATTCAGGTGGTTGCGGAACAAGTTGGCTATAACAATGCTCAAAGTTTTATTCGAATATTCAAGAAGTATACAGGGCAAACCCCAGGTGAATACAGGGAACATCCTTCAGCTTAAAAAAGGTGAATGGATTAAAACCGGTGTATCGAACAAAATCAAACCCCAGCTTAAAAAAAGTGCAGAACCTAAAAACGGAATATATTCAAACAACACGTGCAGCGTATACGATAACGGTGAATCGGCAGAAGCAAAAAAAAGAGGGGAGGTGGAACTATGAATTCGCAAATCGGTGACGTCACAAGTCAAACAGGAGTCACGCAGTCCGTATTGGCAAGAAGGATGAAGGCGATGTGGAAATATATCAAACGGGATAAGTACTTGTATTTGCTGCTGCTGCCCATCTTGGCATATTATCTTCTGTTCAAATATGCGCCGATGTTCGGAGAAATCATCGCATTCAAAAATTATCGTTTTGCCGACGGCATCTGGGGGAGCAAGTGGGTTGGGCTCAAGCACTTTGAGAGATTGTTCACAAGTCCGGATTTTTTCAACGTATTGAAAAACACGCTGCTGCTCAACGTGTACAGCATTGTATTTGCTTTTCCGGTTCCCATTGTTCTTGCCATACTACTGAATGAGGTGCGGATTGAGTGGTATAAACGAACCATACAAAATTTGCTCTACATTCCTCATTTTATTTCCTGGGTCGTATTGGGTGGTATCGTCATCGCTCTATTGTCGCCTTCAACAGGAATCGTGAACACCGTAATCAAGCTGCTCGGCATCGAGCCCGTTTACTTCATGGCAAGCAATTTCTGGTGGCCGATCGTGTTCATTTTATCTGGGATTTGGCAGAGTGCTGGCTGGGGGACGATTCTATACTTGGCTGCGATGGCAGGTATCGATCCGCAATTATACGAGGCGGCAAAAATCGATGGTGCGAGCAAGATAAGACGAATTTGGCATGTAACTTTACCGGGTATTCGCAGCACGATTGCGATCTTGCTTATTTTAAGAGTCGGTCAGATGATGGATGTTGGCTTTGAGCACATATTTATTTTACAAAACAAAGCTGTTTATGAGGTATCAAACGTTATTAGTACGTACGTGTACAATGTGGGGCTCGTTGGCTCCCAATACAGCTATACGACGGCACTGGGGCTGTTCCAATCAGTGATCGGCCTTATTCTGGTCGTTAGTGTTAACAAAATCATCAAAGCTCTGGGCGAAAACGGACTATGGTAAGGGGGGAGCGAATGACCAGAGGTTCCGCGTTAACATCAAGATGGATATATGGTTTGGTGTATATATTTCTGGCGTTTCTCGCCATATTGACTTTATTTCCTTTCGTCAATGTGCTGGCTACGTCCATGAGCGGCTCGAGGGCGATCAGCTCCGGGGAAGTATTTCTGTGGCCTAAGGATGTGACATTCACCTCCTTCCAAAATCTCATTGAGGACGGACAACTGCTCGTAGCCATGAAAAATACGGTGCTCATCACGGTAGTAGGAACGGCGCTTAACCTTATTGCGACGATAATGGCAGCCTATCCGCTCAGTCGCAGAAGGTTGAAGGGGCGAAATTTCATTTTGATGGTCATCACGTTTACCATGCTGTTCGGGGGAGGCTTGATTCCGAACTATATTTTGATCAAGTCCCTAGGCATCATGAATTCTTACTGGGCGTTATGGCTGCCGGGACTGCTAAGCACGTACAACTTTTTTGTTATGAAAACATTTTTCGAAAATTTGCCAACTGAGCTGGAAGAATCGGCAGCTATTGACGGAGCCAATGATTTACTTATTATATGGAGAATCATTCTTCCTCTGTCGCTTCCGATTATCGCCGCACTGACGTTGTTTTATGCGGTGGGTTGGTGGAATTCTTATATGAGTGTGCTGATGTACATCACAAGCTCGGGCAAGCAGTCACTTATGGTTAAGCTGCTGCAAATGATCGATACGACAAGCCAGAGCTTGCTGAATGCGAATGCAACGAACGGCGGAGAGGGAGCAACGATGCAGACCTTGCTATCACCTGAAGGAGTTCGGGCAGCAGCGATAATCATCTCGGTAACCCCTATCTTATGTGTATATCCGTTCTTGCAAAAATATTTCGTCAAGGGTGTTTTGATTGGTTCTCTGAAAGGTTGATCCCATATGAGGAGGCGGAGAAGTCGATGATAAAACGCAAGCCAATAGCCGTAGTTCTAGGAGTTACTTTAACCACATGCATGATTGCAGCTTGTTCCGATGGTGAGAAGAGTCAGAACGGCGATGCGAAGAATAGCGATTCCGGTAAATTGGAGGTTAGCATCTCAATTCTCGATCGGGGGCAGGTAGCCAGCGATGAAGGAACCTATGAGAGCAATAGGGTGACGAAATACATTAACGAGAAGTCAGGGATTAACGTCAAATGGGTACCCATTTTGCGAACGCAATCAACGCAAAAGCTGAATACACTAATTGCTGCCGGTGAAGCGCCGGATCTGATGTGGGAGTTCGATAGGAACTATATGTCCACTTTAAAGGATCAGGGAGCCATCCAGCCGATTGATGATTTTATTGAGAAATACAGCACTTCGTATAAAAGTTATTTGAAAGCGCATCCGGAATTGAAGCCATATACGATGTTCGATGGTAAAACCTACATGGTGACCAGTGCACGCGGAATCGACGCCATCGCTAACCACGCCATGTGGATCAGACAGGACTGGCTGGATAAGCTGGGCCTAAAGATGCCCACAACGATGGATGAGATGATAACCGTCATGAGAGCATTCAAGGAGAAGGATCCCGACGGTAACGGAAAGCAGGACACTTTGGGCGGCGCATTCAACTATAACTATACAGGCATCATTCAAGCATTGTTTGCTGCTCAAGGCGGCATGTGGTACTTGGAGAATGGGAGCATCGTTAAAGGCAACTTTACCGCTCGATATGCAGATGTATTAACGACTTTGAAGCTGTTCTTTGACGAGGGACTTGTAGATAAAGAGTACATTACGGATAAAAATTTTCAGAAGGAGCGGCAGTTGTTCGTGACAGGGAAAGCGGGCATCTATTTCTCAAGCTGGAATATCCCGTCGGAGTATCGCGAGCTGAAACAGAATGTTCCTGAAGCTAAGCTGGTGCCTTTCGAGCCCGTGAGTACTAAGTACGGCAAATTCGGTCTGTTCCAAGAGCCGCCTGCCAACAAGCTGATTGTGTTCAACAAAGATTTGAAGGATCCGAGAGCAGCGGTGAAGCTGCTGGATTGGATGATAGATAAAAACTGGTTTGACGTGCGCTTCGGGCAAGAAGGAGTTCATTATAAGCTGGTTAACGGGGTGCCGCAAGCTATCGATGCAGACAAGAATAAAAAGGAAATCGCCTATGCTCCTGAATATGCCGTAGTGGATCAATACAGTCCAAAGCCTGAGGACTTTGCCGTTATGGCCGCGCAGGATGCCATTTCCCAAGAATACGCCAAGCTCCAAGGCGAATCGCTCAACACGGCGATGAAGAATAAATTCCGCAGAGATATTCCGTTCAACCCGACTTTTCCTGAATTAACGGAGATTCAGACTTCATTCTCTCCGTTGTCCGAGGAAATCGAAACCAAAGTCATTACAGGCGGTTCCCAGTACACTCCACAATGGGGAATGGAGCAGCTTCGCAAAGAATGGAAGCGACTTGGCGGAGATAACGTGGATAAGCTAGCACAGGAATGGTATCAGAAAAATGTGAAAGCAAACTGATTAAGAGCAGGAGCGTCCTAATCCTATTAGTTCTAGTCTAGATGGAGGGAAAGGACGCTCTTGTGCATTTACTATGCAAAGGTAAAAGGAGTGGAGTAAGTGACTATGGATCATCGACAATTGCTGATGAATGAGCTCAAGAAATGGCACAAAGATTATAATCCTGAGCTGCACATGGTGAGAAGGCCGTTTAGTACTCCGGGTTACCATACCACACTCAAAGAGGTGACGTTCACACACCCGACACTGGCCGCATTTATTTACGCTTTAGGTTTGCTCGACAGTGAAGAGGGTGCCTATAAGGAGCGGGCTTCGGACATTTTGCGTAAAGGGATCAGTCTTCAGGACCAGAACCGTGAGAATTCGACTTTTGGGATCTGGTCTTGGTTCCTAGAGGAGCCATTGACGATGATGGCGCCTCCTGACTGGAACTGGGCCGATTTTTGCGGCAAACGGCTTGTATTAGCTGAGCAACGACACGGTAATCGGCTCTCGGAGGATTTGCGTGAGCAGATACGGCTCGCAGTCTTTTGCGCATGTGACGCAATTATGAAGCGTAACGTCGGACCTAGCTACACTAATATTGCAATCATGGGGGCATTCGTCACGCTAATTGCAGGGGAAGTGTATGGAGTTGATCGATATGTCGACTATGGACTGGAGCGGCTTCGCAAATTTAGCGAGTATACTCATGAGCTAGGTACGTTCCAAGAGTTCAACAGCCCTACCTATACGGTCGTTGCCATTCAGGAGCTGTCCAGCATCCATACGTCGACGAAGCTGCCGGAAGCCAAACGTCTTAGTGCCGATATGCTGGATGTAGCTTGGCGTATGATTGCAGAGCATTACCATGTGCCGACCGCCCAGTGGTCTGGACCGCACAGCCGCAGCTATAGCACGGTAATGACGGATTCCGTGAGATCCTTCCTGCAGATGGCGTGCGGCGATGATACGTTCTCACTTCAGGCTGAGGACCCTTTCGTTTACAGCCTGGATTGGTACGGCAATCATATCGAATGCCCGCCGGCGTACAGGTCCGCATTCGTGGATACAAACGGAGGCGAATACTCTCAGGTTATTCATAAAGACCCGCAAGGTAAGGCGATCAATATTGCTACTACCTACAAAGACGAGCGGATTAGTCTCGGTACGTTCAGCAAGGATGTTATGTGGAATCAGCGACGCAACCTGCTGGCCTATGCACAGAACGGCGATAGCTTCACCTATGTTCACCTGCGTTTTTTGCACGATGGGTATGATTATTCTTCAGCTGTATTCACCTCGCGGCAGGATGGTGCGGACATCCTGTTCGGAATCGGCTTCTGCACGAATGGAGGCGATACTCATATCGGACTCGACTTAATAGACGGTACCTTGGAAGCAGCCGATCTAAGATTGCGTTTCGAAATCGGAGGCAGCCTGGACGGAGTAGAAGCTCGCCTTACGGAGGATAAGGAAGCGGTGAACGTCAAGTTAGACGGGGCAGCGCAAGCTATGCATGCAGCTGTCTTGTTCGCTTCATTTGACGGCGAGAAGCCGCATTGGGAAACCGTAAGGGACGGGGAGAAATGGTACGTTGACTATATCGTCTACGCAGGCAAGAAGAAGCGGTTTGATTTTCGCAGTATGCAGGAAGCTCTACTTGTGTTGGCCTTCCGGCTCAGCAGCGAGGAAACTGCGCCGCTTAAAGCTTCAGCTGTGCGCTTAGGCCCTGAAATGGGCGTTGAAGGGGAAGCACGTGATGTATTTGCTGGCAGTGGCGATCCACAAGTCTATGCCACCTATGAAACTATTGGGGGAAGCTTGCTGCATCTGACTTTGCCTTTGAAGCCGGCAGAGAAGCAGCAAATGCTACAATAAATGGCTACATAAGGGATTGGAGAGTTGATGTCTATGAGCAAGGGCACAGTAGTGAACCATACGTTTCACACCTTTGAGGATTGTTACACGGGCAGGACGGTAACTCGACTTACAGCTCCAGAGTATATCCACCATCATCCCTACTTTTATTATAAAATGATCACGAATGACAATCGCTATTTGATCTATGCCAGTGATAGGGAAGGTCACCGGAACTTGTACAAGATGGATCTCGAAAGCGGAATTGCAGTTCAATTGACTGAAGGGACAGGAGTCCATGATTTCAGCTGCTCGCTGACCAGTGACGACCGCTACTTGATCTTCTGCCGGAATAAGCAGATCGTTCGAATGGATATGATGACTGGGGCTGAGGAGCCCTTCTATGAAACACCTGACGGCTGGATACCGAATGCGAATCCAGGACTGAGCTCTGACGACCGCTATTTAGTGTTGGTCGAGCTGAAGGAAGAGGACGTTGTGCCGAGTCGAGGCGACTGGTCGACCTTCGAACCGCAATGGGCTAATAAGCCGCATTGTCGAATTGTCTATGTTGATATCGAGAGGCAAGCCAGTCATGTTGTCCACGAGGAGCCCCATTGCTGGCTGGGACATCCGCAGCTTCGGCCTGGTGACCCGTCGACGATCTTGTTCTGTCATGAAGGCCCGTGGAACCGGATCGATGCAAGATTGTGGCTGATTCAATCCGATGGCTCTAATATGCGCTGTGCGAAGCCACAGTCACACGAAGAGCTGATTACACACGAGTACTGGCTTGCTGACGGTTCCCGATTCGCTTTTGTATACCGTCATCACGATAACGGACTGCGGGAAAGTATAAGGTTCATGGATCCGATAACCCTGCAAGAGGACGAATGGATGGAATGCTCGAAGTATTGCCATTTCATATCCAATCGAGATAACACCCGAATAGTCGGTGACGGGCAGTTGAAAGAAGAACACTTCATTTATCTCGTTGATGTAAAGGAGAGGACGGAGCAACGGTTGTGTTCGCATGGCACGAGCTGGGCAAGCTACGGGAATACCCAGGATGCCCATCCGCATCCCGCTTTTTCACCAGATGGCTCGTTTGTTATCTTCACATCCGATAGGGAAGGCAAGCCCTGCATTTATCGGGTTAATCTTTAGAGTAATAATTTTATGATATAAATCAATACGACCGTCAGGCTGAGTGGGCCTGACGGTTTTTCTTATTAAATGACCTGAAGGTCAGGAGTGCGTCGGAAGATATCATTTTTAGTTGGGTAAGTTTACAAAACCTTTAAACTGCGAAAACATGAAATAAACATTTATAAATTAGACTAATAATAAATCAATTTGATTAAATATAAAAGGAGCTGATGTCAACGCAGGAAGGATGTAGTATGATAGGAAATTATTAGCGTTTCCATGATACTGGCATTATCCGAACTATGAAAAGGAGAGTGTACAAAAATGTCCTCGAATCATAACACACAGCCACAAAAGCTGGATTCCAATATGGTGATCAAGGAGCTGCAGGGTGAATGGCAATGGTTCTCGCCGCTTGCTTCCCCCTTCCGAGTGGTCGGGTTCCCATGGCTTCAAGAGGAGGGAGTCTACCGTCGCTTGCCACTGCAACCGAGAGAGGGGCTTCCCTCAGCAGTGGACAAGCTTGCCAACTGTACAGCTGGAGGACAAATTCGATTTCGAACGAATGCCAAGAGAATAGCAGTCCGAGTACAGCTCGGAGGTACCTCATCCATGGATCATATGCCTGCCACTGGGCAGAACGGATTCGATGCATATATTGGTGAGCCCGGACGAGAACGTTATGCAGGGACCAGTCGGATGAAGCTGCAGAGCACTTCCTATGAATGTGTGTTATTTGAAGGTCCTGATGGAGAAAAGGTACGTACCGTAACGCTGAACTTTCCTTTATATCAAAGTGTCGTGGAAGTTGCTGTAGGATTGCCTCCAGAAGCACGTGTCGAATACGATTCATCGTATGATGTTCATGGTCGGCTTGTTTTTTATGGAACCTCGATTACTCAGGGAGGTTGCGCGGGACGCCCGGGGTTAGCTTACACTCAACAGGCAGGCCGCCGCTTGAGGCGTGAAGTGATCAACTTGGGTTTTTCAGGCAATGGCAAGGGAGAGCCTCAGCTCGCAAAAGTTATTCGTGAAATCAGCAATGTCGACGTCTTCATCATGGACTATGAGGCTAATTGCACTACGGATCGATATTGTGAGACCTTAGAACCCTTTATTCGTCTATACCGTGAGAAACAGGCGGAAGTTCCGATACTTGTACTTTCCAGGATTCCTTATGCTAAGGAGCAATTTGACCCGTCCATTACTCGGGAGCGTATCTTTAGACGCGATTTTGCTAAACATTTGGTGGAAAAAATGAACCGAGAGGGGGACTCTCTCATCTTTTTTGGTGACGGTTCAGGTTTGCTTGGCAAACGTTATGATGAGTGCACAGTAGACGGCGTTCATCCGAATGATCTTGGTTTTACGATGATGGCCAACCGAATAGTGCCAATGCTTCAAAAAATAATTGGTTTTAAAGGCAAATAATTCTGAAAATTAGATTGAACAATACCGCCAGTTGTCGTAATATAATAATTAATCAAATTGATTGATAATTAATTCAAAACGAACCACCATTCGGATAGGAGGCTTGTTATGTCTCAAAGTACGAGGATGGAGCAGGACGAACAACTGGCTTGGCAGCTATTTAAATCGGAAGAGGAGAGGATAGCGGTAGGCGTCAAGTATCTTCACCATCAAATGAACAAGGGTGACTTGACGAATAGGATTCATATGGTGGAAGTGGATCCGACTCATGAGCTAGTTCATCTGGAGCCAGTATCTTCCCAGGGGAAAGTAATTCGCTTGGAGACGGTCGGGAATTTGCTTCATGAACTCGAATTGCAAGGGAAAAAATGTGTAGCTGGTTTTAACGGTGACTTCTTCAGTTATGTTGGCGTTCCATCGGGTTTGCAGCTTGTGGAAGGTGAAATCATTACATCCCCTCAGACGACCAAGGTTATGTTGGCTGTAATGCAAGATGGTACGGTCAGGCTCGAACATTCAGTGAGCATGAAGGGTATTTTACAATGTGAAAACGGATACATAATGGAAGTTGATATTATCAATCGTGCAAGGACATTGAAGTATATGGACCATGCTTGCGTCTATAACTGGAGATACGGTCGATCAACACGTACTCCGAATGGGGGCATCGAGGTTACCCTGACTACCCACAAATCTGTTGCAAGTCTATATCTGGGACATCCAATTCAGGGGACGGTTAAATCCATTCAGGAGACATCGGATTCACCAATTGATCAAGGGACTTGGGTTCTATCACTCACAGGCAACAAAGCCGAGCAATTTCAAAAGAACATAGCGCTGGGAGCCATTGTTACATTGCAAGTGGAGTACGATAGAGGAATTCAAAATGCCCGGCAGGTCATCTCCGGTAACTCAACCTTGGCATACATGCTTTTAAAGAATGGGATCATCCCGAATCACTTGTACGATACAAGTATTAGACTGAATAGTGATCGGCATCCGAGAACTATCGTAGCAACCAAACAAGGCAAGCTGTACATAGCTGCTATCGATGGCCGACAGCCTGGTTTTTCCGAAGGAATGACATTAGCGGAGGAAGCCAGCTATTTACAAAGTCTCGGGATGGAGGATGCCATCAATCTGGATGGAGGGGGTTCTACAACCTGCTATATTTGTCACCCAGGTGACGAGTTTGCAACGCTGGTTAATCAACCATCTGACGGATTTGAGCGAGAAGTAGGCAATGGGCTAGCTATTATCTCCAAGGCTCCTCGCTGTGAACTGGATTCACTTATTATTTCACCTGCTATTGTAAGAGCATTGGCTGGAAGCAAAGTATCATTTGAGGTAAAAGGTCACGATCGATATTGGAATGCATTAACTGTGAAGCCGGAAGAAGTTCAGTGGTCCGTACAAGGGGATATCGGATCGATCAATGAAAGGGGTGAATGGACAGCAGGCTCACAAACCGCAGCAGGTCAAATTATAGCTCATTATGGAGCGATCGTTCAATCCGCACAGGTATGCATTACAAATGAGCTGGAACGTTTAGAATTGATTCCTTCAGCTGCAGAAGTGGAGCCAGGTGGTATTCTTCAATTCAAAGTAAAAGCTTACGATGGGCAAGGTCAGGATATCTTCGTATCTAGTGAGCTTCTTACATGGTCTACTGAAAACGAAATAGGACGAATCGATCCATCGGGTCAGTTGTTTGCCGCCAATGAGGGAATAGAAGGTAGAGTGAGGGCGTCATGGGGACATATTAAAGCTTTTGCCAGTGTACACGTCGGCAAACCGCATTTCATCATTGCAGATTTCGAGAAGCTGGATGGACTAGGTGTAGCTGAGGTGAATACCGTGCAGGAGTCCGTAACGCTTACTAAGGCTGCAAGACCCTCACCTGTCAAGTTTGGAACTTTTTCCGGCAAATGGTCCTATGATTTTACTGGCATGTCGGGAAGCTCTCGAGCTCACATTACTTTTAAGGATGATCTAGGAGCTGCAGGACTAGAAATTGGAGGGAAGCCATATCGATTTGGGTTGTGGGTCAATGGAGATGGCGGCTGTCATTGGCTGCGGATGGGCTTTGAAGATGCAGATGGAATTAAACGCACATTGAATTTTACGGACCCTGGAGGATTGAATTGGAGAGGGTGGAAATATGTCTACGTCGATGTTCCAATAATGACAAGATACCCACTTCGCGTACATACGTTAACCCTTGTGGAAACGAACGACGCGAATAAAACCAAAGGGGTCCTCTATCTGGACGATTTTAGAGCTGAGTACGTAGATTTTCATGAAGATGTTGAAGGGCCGGAATTCACAGACATGAGTCCAACAGATCAAGCCATCATATCACAGAAGCACCCAGACATTCGTGTAACGGTAACTGATGCTAAGAGTGGTGTAGACCCTTCATCCATCCGTGTATGGTTGAATCATTCCGTCATTTCCCATACGTATCACGCGGACACAGGACTGCTGGAATGCAAGCCATCCAATGAATTAGAAGCGGGCACCTATCGTATCGTTGTAGAGGCAGCCGATAAGGCTCGTAATGCAGCTTTGCCAGCGGCGACTTGGAGTTTTGAAATTACTGTGTAATATCATTGAATATTAACTGGGTTAATGATTTCGAAATTATAAAAAAAGGTGAGATCGACGATGAAAATAAAAAAACGTTTATCCATGGCCCTCCTGTTGACGCTTTCCGCTGCTATTGCTGCAACCGGATGCTCTAACAAAACAGCACAGCCCCAACAAGGAAAAGATCCGGCAAAACCGGAGTCCGTTAAGGCAGAAGAGCTTACAGTTACCGAGCCTGTAACGATCAAATTGTATTCTCACTTTGCAGCAATCAATACCCCCAACGATGTCGAAGCTCTGTTCGGAACCGTCAAGAAGAAGCATCCCAATATCAATATTGAGCTAATCAAGGGCACGAAGCTGGTTGACATGATCGCAGCCGGTGAAGTTCCCGATTTGATTGCCACGACCCATTTTTATATGAATGATTTACTTCCACTAGGTGTAGCCAGTGACATGACGGACTTTGTTAAAAAATACCAGGTTGATCTAAGCAAATTTGAGCCGCAGGCCATTAACGCTATCAAGTCCTACGGGAAAAAAGGAGAGCTCTATGGAATCCCGTATACGCTGAATTATGGTGTTCTAATTTATAATAAAGATATTTTCGATCGTTTCGGAGTTCCGTATCCGACGGACGGCATGAAATGGGATCAGATCATTGAGTTATCCAAAAAGCTGACCCGTGAAGAAAACGGAATTCAATATTTGGGCTTCGATCCGGGGTCGGAACGTACGTTCTCCAGAGGCTATGGCTTAGGAACCGTAAATGAGAAGGGTGCACCCATCTTCGATTCGGAAGGCTATAAGAAGACGTTCGATCTGCTAAAACGGATGTATGAAATTCCAGGTTACATTGATCCGAAGAAGAAATTCCAATACGGTGTTGACTATTTCATAAAAGATCAAAAGCTCGCTATGTTCCCATCTTGGCTTGCAGCCATCACAAGTCGTTTACCACAACTAAACGAAGGAGGAAGTGGATTTAATTGGGATGTTGTCGGTCATCCGGTCTTCGATGATAGGCCAGGAGAAGGAAGAGAAATCGAGTTCCAGTCTCTTATGGTGCCTCCAACCAGTAAAAATAAAGAGGCCGCTTACCGCGTTATTTTGACGATGATTAGTGAAGAATCGCAGAAAGAAATGAACAAAGGAAATAATTTAACGATATTAAATAATCCTGAATTGAAAAAGCAATTTGCATCCAATACCGACATTTACAAAGGCAAGAATCTGGAAGGGATCTTTAAAGTCAAACCGGCGACCGCTCCGATCAACACCGAATATGACAACGAGAACTACAAGTATTTGCGCGAAGCATTAACCGGCATGATCTTTGATAAAAAAGACATCAATACGGTTCTTAGGGAAGCCAACGAGAAAGCGACCAAGTACATTCAAGACGAACAAGCACGAAAAAAATAGCAGCATAGGCATACCCAAAGATAACGAAGGAGCCGATCCATAAGGGTCGGCTTCATGTAGAGAATAAACCCATATTCTGAGGAAATCGAAGGGAGATTCTTTTCTTATGAAACGAAACCCGATCAAATGGAAAAATATCTTAATCAGTCTTATTACAACTGCTGTATTAACGACTCCATCCTATGGATGGTTGGACCAAGCTAGTGTACATGCCGAGTCGGTTCAATGGCAAACTGTAGACGAGAAGCAATTTGCAGTATCACCAGGCGTCGTACATACAAGTCGCACATTAGTAGGAAATGGACTGAGGGAATCGATTCATCTGCTGGAAATAGACCCTGCCAATCCTTATGTTAAGGTGGAAGCGGTTTCCTCGCATGGAGAGGTCTCAGGTGCCGAAACGGTAAGTAACATGTTGAAGGAGCTGGAGGCGCAAGGGGAGCGGCCAGTTGGCGGTACGAATGGTGACTTTTTTAGTACGGTAGGTGTGCCTTCAGGGTTAATGATCTCTAACAGAGAATTGGTGAGCTCTCCATCGACCAGCAAGATTGCTATGGCCATAATGCAGGATCATACGGTTAAACTGGAAGAGAATGTGACGATGACATCCAAGCTGACGAAGGACAATGGGGAGTCACTGACATTGACGATGATTAACCGGACTCGTGTCGCAACGCATACCAATCATGCATTTCTTTATAATTGGAGATTCGGTACTTCGACACGGACACCGGAAGGTGGGGTGGAAGTAGTTATTCGAGCCGATGATCCAGCTAATAAATTAATACCTGGTCAGCCGGTGAGCGGTGTCGTCGAATCGATTATGGAAACCGCAGATACACCAATTGAGTCGGGAACCTTTGTACTATCGGCTACCGGTTCTAAAGCGGATTGGATTCGCCAAAAGCTGGCAGTAGGCACGAGACTTCGTCTGGACATAGCACTAAGCAAAGGCTTTGGGGCAGCAGAGCAAGTGATCTCAGGCAACTCAACACTAGGCTACGTACTGCTCAAAAACGGTGTCGTATCACCTACGGTGCTGGATCCCTCAGATACTAACACAAGCGATAGACATCCAAGAACGATGGTAGCTACAAAGCAAGGGAAGTTGTATCTCCTTGCCGTTGATGGAAGACAACCAGGACATTCCGATGGAATAACGATGGCGGAAGGCGCATATTACTTGCAGAGCCTCGGGATGGAGAACGCCATCAATCTGGACGGAGGCGGCTCGACGACCTATTATGTCAGGCAGCCTGGAGATGAACATCCAAGTCTAATGAACCGTCCATCTGATGGTCACGATCGGGCCGTAGGCAATGCTATAGCTATTGTATCAACAGCACCTATGGCTCCTTTGGATCGATTAGTCGTTAACCCAGATACCCCTCTACAAGTCGTTGCAGGGAGCAGGGTAGAGTTCCAGGTTAAAGGTCAGGATGCATACGGAAACGGAGTTCCTGTGTCACGAGCAGATCTTCAATGGACAGCCCAAAGCTCCATAGGGACGATAACTGCGAACGGAACCTTCACGGCTTCGATGACCACCGGAACAGGCCAAATAACGGTTCAAAGCGGAACGGTAGTTCAACAATTGGATGTAACGGTCACAGACAACATTAATCAGCTTACACTTGAACCGAACACGGCAGTGGTGGAGCCGGGAGCCGTAGTTTCCTTCGAGCCTGTGGCAAAGAATGCGCAAGGACAGCGGATCTGGATATCACCGGATCGCCTAATCTGGTCCGTGGAGGGCAATATCGGTACAGCGACTCCTGATGGCAAACTGCATGCAGTAGATGGCACTGCAGACGGAAAAATCCGTGCTGCGTTCGGCAATGTGATAGCGGAGGCAGTTGTTCAGGTTGGTAAGCCGCCCCAACTGCTGGAGCCATTCGAGAATACAGACAAGATGCAGACCAAAGAGGCTAACGCCGTAACAGGTTCTGTCACGATAACAGCCGTTGCTCGACCAAATCCAGTTCGCGTTGGGACTAAGTCATTGAAGCTGACTTACGACTTCACTGGAAAAGGCGGAACTTCTAATGCTTATGTGAATTTGTTGGACGATAACGGTGATATCGGCAGAGAAGTGGAAGGAAAGCCATATCGGATCGGCTTGTGGGTATACGGAGATTCCAATCAGCACTATTTAAGATTAGGAGTTACCGACGGGAATGCAACGAATCGTATTTTTGACCTAACGGAGCCTGGAGCATTGAATTGGACCGGCTGGAAATATGTGACGGCATCAGTTCCCGAGAATACCATCTATCCGCTAAAAGTACGTTACATCGTAGTTAGCGAATCGGATGCAGCTAATAAGAACAAAGGCGCAGTCTATCTGGATGAACTTAGAGCTGAATACATGGATTTAGGTGAGGATGTAGTAGGACCTGAATTTGGTGTTCAGACACCGGCACCAGGCACAGAGGTAACAGGATTACGGCCTGTTATTCGTGTAAAAGTCACGGATTCAGGGACGGGAGTTGACCCTTCTTCCATTATCGCAACTATCGATGGAACTGCGGTCTCTACGATGTATGATGCTGCAAATGATTTGATTCAGGTAACACTGGGAGGGGATTTATCTGAAGGAGAGCACCATATTAAGATCGAAGCGGCGGATAAGGCTGGGACTTATGCAATCCCCGCTGCGGAATGGTCATTCCGGGTGAAGGCTCCAGATACCATACCGCCAAGCTGGAGTTCGGGGGCTGGTCTTACAGTTACCGACATCACCTACCATTCTGCAAGCCTCCGCTGGCAGACAGCGAACGATAATGTAGGTGTCCAAGGTTATCGTATTTACCGCAATGGGACAATGATCGATACGATTCAAGCAGTCATGTGTACAGAACAATGCACGTATTCGGTGGATGGTCTGATAAGCTATACTCCATATTCCTTTGAGATTGAAGCCTTTGATGCTGCTGGAAATACGAGACGCAGCAATGCTTTGCAAATGTATTCAGGTAAGGACCAGCTTTCACCGGGGGTCCCCGTGACCGTAAATGTCTATGGTAAAGGACACGATGTGCAAGTAAGCTTCACCCCTCCACTGGATTTGGATTATGCAGGAATGAAGGTGTTCATTTCGCCTAAAGGTGGAAATAACGGACATAAGGATGGAAGGGAAGCGGAGTTGTTTGCTCCGCCGGGAGTTTACACTGTTCAAGCCACAGGTTTAAAGCACGGATTCTATGAAGTGGTCGTTCAAGCCCTAGATTCGAGCGGAAATGTATCGTTACCTGTAGTAAAGCAAGTGAAACTAAATGAAGGAAATGGAAACGGAAAGGACCAGTAGATTGAAACTTGGGATTGTAAGATAGGTTGTAATATCGTATTATATATTTAATCAAATTGATTTATAATCATTTGGAGCTATTTTATTTTTGGAAAGGAACAGCAGAATGTGGGAACTAGCACTAATTGTATCGCTGAGCATCATTGCCGCTGTACCTTTAACGTACTTCGTATGGATGCATAGCTGCCAGAGAAAAAAAGCAAATGCAGATGCTTTGATTGTTCTGGGCTATCGATGCGACGGCAATCAAATCCATCCTCTACTGAAGGAACGGTTGGACACTGCATTGCATTTATTTAGGAAGTATGATTACCGCCTCATCATTTTATCTGGAGGAGCCGTTAAATCCAATCTGACGGAAGCTGAAATTATGCGTGACTATTTACTCGCTCAAGGTGTACCAGGGAACAGGATGCTGCTGGAATCCCGTTCCCGGAACACTGTACAAAATCTGGTGAACTGTAATCTGGTACTGCAAGAGAACGGATTGAGCACGTTTTTGTTAGTTTCCAATTCTTTTCATTTGAGGCGAATGAGGTATATAATGAAGACGCTTGGATTAACGGCTTCACTGTATGCAGAGCGGAATTGGAAAAGCATTCTACTGTATCAGTGGAGATTGACTTTTCAGGAAATCCGGGCATTTCGCCTTACACTCCCCTGGTTGGAGAAGGCGGTGAATATGAAGTCTCCCCAGATGATGGGAGGCAAGAAAGGTGCTGCTTCCCGTGAAGCCTGAAAGAACGACTAGCAATAAACTACTCAAATCGATAAACCAGCAAAAAGTGCTGCGTTTGATTTATACGGAGGGACCTATATCTCGTGTTGAGCTTGCCGATAAAACAGGTCTTACCCAACAAACCATTACCAATATCGTAAACCGGTTGCTTGATGACGATTACCTGTTGGAGACAGATCCAATAGCCGGCAACAGCGGAAGGAAGCCTATCCCTTTAGTTGTGAAAACGGGGGATATGTATGCCATTGGTATCGAATTGGCCATTAAGTACGTCAGAGGTACCCTGATTGATTTTCAACACAATACAATTCACGAAATCAAAGAGCAGGTTCATTCCTACGACGATGTAGAGCATCCACTTCATTACATAACACAAATAGTCGATGAGCTGATGAAATGGGTATCGAAGCCACAGCAGCTCAAAGGGATCGGCTGTAGTATTCAAGGCCTGGTCGATTCCAAACAGGGCGTCGTTATCTATTCGCCTGGACTTCGTTGGAGGAAGTTTCCGCTTAAAGAGAGGCTGGAAGCCCGCTACAATCTGCCTATTTATTTGGAGAATGACGCCAATCTCCTCGCCATTGTTGAGAACTTAAAAGGGCATTTAGCGGAATCCACCAACAATGTTACGATCAAATTAGATTATGGGATCGGCGGAGCGCTTGTTTTGAATAAACAGCTATGTACTGGTTCGTCTCATGTTGCTGGAGAATTCGGCCATTATAAAGCGTTTTCTCCGGATGATACGCCGGTTTGTCACTGCGGTGCGAGAGGTTGTCTAACAACACTTGCTTCGGTAAGCGGATTAAAGCGCAACGCAGGTCTTACTCCAGAAAGCTTCGCTGAGCTGCTTGATGCCGAAGATGATCGTGCTTTAGCGCTGCTACATCGTATTGAGCCTGCTATCGGTTTGGCGATCAGCAATGTGATTACTTTTTTCAACCCGGATCATGTTCTTTTAACTGGTAAGCTTATAGACGTATTGGGACAACGACTTATTGCACCGTTAGAAAAGCGGATTTATTCAACGATTCCGGAATCATGTCGAGGAGTTAAGCTGGTATATCTACGGCAAACCCCTAACGAATCTACATCTGCCGGCGGACTAGTCGTGAATCATTTTTTTGATGTGCCATTGGAAAGCTTATCTCTGTAGTATTGCCAGTCACTAATTGAATTGGAAAGAGAGGGAGCCATAATGCCGCAGTATCGCTTATTAGCTCTAGATTTGGATGGTACGACACTGACGGAAGACAAGGTTATTACAGAAGTGACACGCACGTGGATTCACAAGGCGGAGCAAGCAGGAGTAAAGGTTATTTTCGCAACGGGCCGCGGCACGCAGACAACGAAGTCGTTCTGGGAGGAGCTGGAGCTCCAGTCTCCGATGGTTCTTGTTAACGGCGCGGAGGTATGGGAGAGTCCTGATGTATTATGGAAGCGTCAATACATAGACAGGGAGCATCTTCTCCAACTTCACCAGCTGGCTGTTGAGTGGAATGCCCATTACTGGGGTTATAGTGTGGAGAGCTTAACAAGCAAGCGAAACTGGACAGAGCAAATGTTTGATCGTGATTGGATGAAATTCGGTATTCGTCATGATGATCTCGACAAAATCCAGGAGCTGCGCAGCATTATAGCAGGATGGGGGACTTTGGAAATTACTCGTTCCGCCGCGGTGAATATTGAAATATCGCCACTAGGCATATCGAAGGAATCCGGAGTTCAAATGGTGTGCGATCAACTCGGTATAGGAATGGATCAAGTTATGGCGATTGGCGATAATATGAATGACCTTCGATTAATTAGGGCAGCAGGTCTAGGTGTTGCAATGGGCAATGCGGATGATGAGTTAAAGAGGGAAGCGAATGCTATCACCGATACGAATGAACAGGACGGCGTGGCCAAAGCGATTCAAAAATATATTTTTGATTTAGCGGTCTAATCGATTTTTAATAACTTGGGTGAAATTGGAAAACGTCAAATGAAGACTAGAGCTGCAAAGCAATTGTTCATTTGGCGTTTCTTCGTAGAACATAAGTTTACATAACAATAAATATGTAAACAATTTAAATCTCTCTTCTGAAATTGTATAGAGACTCATCGAAAGTTTGGGTTTGACATATTCATTTTTTCAGACTAATATTACATAAAATAGCAGATACAGCAAAAGCAATGAAGAGAAGAGTAATTAGGAAGCATAGTTCCCAGAGAGCTCCAGAATGGTGAAATGGAGTAACGATGCTCTTAACGAAAAAAGTCTCGGAGCTTCATATGGAATTGAGCAAAGCGCTCAAGGATGTTATGACGGGCTCTCCCGTTACAGAGATAGGGTATAAGCGTAATGGCCGTACCCGAAAGGTGAACATGGCAACATGTTAACAAACTAAGGTGGTACCACGACGCTAATATAGCCCTCGTCCTTAAGATGAAAATCTTGATGACGAGGGCTTTTTTATTTTTAAAAATCAAATTTGAGGTGATATTTTATGCATTGGGCAGAACAAATAGCATGCCAGCTCATTCAAAACCATCCTGAACGTCATACATTTGTATGTTCATCAGGGATCAGCCCGTCAGGTTCGGTACACATCGGGAATTTCAGAGAAATTGTAACGACTTATTTTGTAACAAAAGCGCTTATGAAATCCGGAAAAAACGTACGTTTTATTTTTTCATGGGATGACTTCGATCGATTCCGGAAGGTTCCTCGTAATGTAGATCCCTCCTTTGAGAAATATATTGGAATGCCTTACTCAGAAGTTCCATGCCCATTCGACTGCCATGCTTCCTATGCAGAACATTTTGAGAAAGAGTTTGAACAAGCTTTGACTGCATTTGATATAAAACCCGAGTTTATTTATCAGAGCAAGGAATATCAATCCAGAAGATACATTCCTGCCATCTTGCATGCGTTAAAAAACAGGAAAGAAATTTACGATTTAATAATGGCTTTTAAAACAGGTGACGCCAAGGAAGAAGAAAGAGCTTCATTTTATCCTATTCAAGTATATTGTGAGGTTTGTCGAAAGGACACGACCACGATTCAATCTTTTGATGAACAAATGGAGACGCTGACCTACTCCTGTAAATGCGCTCATCAAGCACAACTTACAATACCCTATGCAACGAATATAAAATTGCAATGGAAAGTGGATTGGCCCATGCGCTGGAGTATGGAGGATGTCCTGTTTGAACCTGGCGGACGAGACCATTCGTCAGAAACGGGGAGCTATAATGTATCCAAAATGATATCGGAAAAAATTTTCGGCAATTCGCCGCCATTATATGTGCCTTATGAGTTTATCAGCATTAAAGGCAGCCATGCTAAAATGTCCAGTTCTTCTGGGAACCATTATACACCTGATGATCTACTGAACGTATATTCACCTGAGATTATTAAATTCTTGTTTGCAAAATATCATCCTAATGCTGCTTTTCATATCGGGATGGATGAAGATGTACTTCGGAACTATACGGAATATGAAAGATACCGGGAAGCTTACTTGGCCCAAACTCTCACCAATGAAATAAAAGAAGCTATGGATCTTTCCATTATGTCGGACAAAGGGATGAAAACTCCTAAATTCAGTCAGATAGCAAGTTTATTGCCATTAGTCAACTTCGATTTCAAATTAGTAAAAGAGATCCTAGCTCGGAACCGTGAAGACTACTCTGATGAACAGCTTGAAACACTAACCACACGAGCGGAATACTGGATCAAACATTGGTTTCCCCAAAAGCTAATAACCGTGAATACAAACAGAGATACTGCTTTTTACGAAACGTTAAGTACAGCCGAACGTGAATGGATTATAGCATTTTGCAATTTGCTGAAAATAGAACGCATGAATGATGAAGAACTGATGGAACAAATTTATACCATTTGTCACGATGCGGATAAAAAAATTATGAAGACTAATCAAAAACGTTTGTTTTATATGATCTATAAACTAGTTCTCAATCATCATGAAGGCCCTCGCATCCCTTTATTGATTCAAACGTTAGGGGTGAATAGGTTATTAAATTTGTTGGATGGGTACCGTTGATTGTGCAGACTGGTATATAGTATTTCCTGAAAACGACAAGAATACAATGAAAGCTCGAAAAGAAGCGTAGAACTAGACATAATATATATTATGTAAATAAATAATGTGCTTAATGGTGTAAATTATTAATTCAAGATTAAAATGAAGAATGCATAGGAAGTCAAACGATACAAAACCAGCCCAATGAATCGGGCTTTCTCTTAACACTGGCGCGGGTTTGTAGGCTTTTAACTCCCATTTATATTATTTTAAAGTGCGCTTAAGGTACGGATTCTATTATTAATTCATAGCCAACAGCTACTGCAAGAATCCAACTTAACATTATAAATGGGAGGTTTTCAATATGGAGAACAACAATTACAATAACGACAATAATGAATATAAACTACAACACGAATTAGAGCAGCCTGAAACGCACACGATAGAATCATCGCAAGAGCCAATTGAAGAACGGAAGTTTAGACGCAACGGTGCATTTTTTAAATATTCCGGTAAAGTATCGCTCAATTCTCCGGATAACTATGAGATGAAGAAGCGTAATTCTTTGAGAAGCACCTTTGCCGCCTTTATGGCTGGAGCACTTGTCGTAGGAAGCCTTATGTTCGCAGCAGACAAATATAACCTTTTCACGCACAGTAACGTTACGGCGTCAGGCGGATCGGCATCATCCGCAGCCGCGAACGGTACAGCTCAAACCGCTTCCTATAACAATACTACGACCGGCGGCAGTGTAGCTGATATTGCCAAAACAGCAAGCCCAGCCGTAGTTAAGATTCAAACGAAAGTAAAGGTGAACAACTCCCGTAGCAACTCCATGTATAACGATCCATTGTTCCGGCAGTTCTTCGGTAATAATGGGGGAGGGGGGAGCAATGGCAATGGCAGTGGCAACCAATCCGATTCGAAAGATGGAGAGCTTCAGTCCAGCGGAATGGGGTCCGGCTTTATATTTCAATCTTCGGGCTATATATTAACGAATGAACATGTCATCGACGGCGCAGACGAAATTGAGGTGACCGTACAAGGCTACGATACGCCGTTCAAGGCGAAGCTGCTTGGGAACAGCTATGATCTTGACTTAGCCGTGCTTAAGATTGAAGGGGACAAAGAGTTCGCTACACTGCCAATTGGCGATTCGAATACAACCCGAGTAGGTGATTCCGTTGTCGCTATTGGTAACCCTTATGATTTTGACTACACGGTAACATCAGGAGTAATTAGTGCTAAAGAGCGTCCGATCAGCATTCCGGATGAAAAAGGAACACGCGAATATAAGCATTTGTTCCAAACGGATACAGCAATCAACCCAGGTAATTCCGGCGGTCCATTGTTGAACATGAACGGTGAGGTTATCGGGATTAATACAGCGGTTAGCTCTGAAGCTCAAGGTATCGGTTTCGCTATTCCTACAAGTACCATTAGTTCCGTGCTTGAGAATTTGAAAAATAATGTCGAGATTCCAAAGGAACCAGCTCCATATCTAGGCGTTAGCGTGCAAAACATTACACAAGATATGCTTTCTGATTTTAATCTCAGCAGCACGAAAGGGGCTCTAATTGCGGACGTACAACCCAAAACACCAGGCTTCGAAGCGGGTTTGAGACCTTATGATGCTATTATTGCCGTAAATGGAACAGAGGTTGCAACCTCGGATGATCTCACCAAACTTATCCAAGCAACAAAAGTCGGCGATAAAGTTAAAGTAACCATTATGCGTAATGGAAACAAGCAAGATATTACAGTAACCATTGGCGATAAGAATGCTGCTACAACTCAAAATAAATAGTTCTAATGATGATTAACGCAAAAAGCCCTCTGAAGGGCTTTTTGTTTTGTTAATTTAATTAGCATCATTTATTGTTAACGTAATTAATTAAAATCATTAATCAACTCTGCCTTTGTATTTTCCCGTATGAAGCAGTTTCACTTTAACTTCGATATTATTCAACGATTTCTCATCAAAAATGAAATCCTGATTTTGATGAAGCTCGTGCCATTTTTGGGGATAATCCCTGTATAATGCTTGATCCAATTTGAGCACATCCAGTTTTTTTTCTAAGCCTTTCTTGTAAGTATTTCGAATTTCGTTCTTTATTACTTTAGCAGCTTGTTCTTCCATCGTTTTCTCAGGAATATTAGCGTTTAATTCGTCCAAATAGGCTTGAATTTTTATAGTTATATTAAACAAAGCTTTTCCGTCTTGAAACACGGAGGTGATTTTGGAACTTGGGTGCAGCAACACGATGGCTGCTGTTGGATTTTTATCGTTAGGGATGTTGATGGGTGAACGCTCCAATTTTTTTTGAATCCAGCGGTAGCCTATAAGATCTCCTTCGGAGAGCCAACCGGTCATTTTACCCTTATTAAAAAAATAGGCACCATCAATTTTTAACAGAGACTTAGGCTTAGTGTCTTCATGCCAGTTTGCTTTGTCAAGCGTCAATGAAGGTAGCATTGCCGGATCACCGGGTTCATTTATTTGAGCTAAAAGCTTGAAACCATATACAGGTACGATATACGATCGCTGTGAAAAGGTCTGCGTAGGTGTATCCAGGATAGAATCCAAGGGTGAAAAATTAAGTATAGATTTCGTATGTAGCACCTCCTGAAGAGGTTCTTTAGTACCGTAAAGTAAAATATTGTACCGAACCTCTCTATAGCGGTTAAGCATATCATAGGCTTCTTTTATTTTATCACCATGCTTTAACATATTCTCAGATATGACAATGGATTTGAGATGGCCCCAGAATACGCGAATCTGCGATGTGGCATAGATAGAGTTAAACGATTCGGTAAGGGTAGTGCCTTCTCCTTTACCAATCCATATCGGAATGTTTTTACCGAGTTCAGTCGATTCCACCTTAGCCACACTTGAAAAGTTTAACACTTGCACATAGCTGATATATTTCCCATCCTTGTAATCGATTCCTAGCGCCGTGACATAAGCCATCCTTTGTATATCCTTGGAATTCCAACAGCCCGGAAGCAGCAGGAGTGCCAATGATATGAGCAAGATTTTCATGAGATTCATGATTTATCTTCTCCTTGATGATCCGAATCCATCGTATTGAGCACACGAGGCCTGCTTCTCATCTTACTCCATGGGCCTCTCAAGAAGGATTTTAATATGTCCTTAGGGATAGGAGGGGAGAGGGGTGATAAATAAGGAACACCAAAGGATTGCAGCTTCGACATGTAAAAGACAAGCAAAATGATACTAAGAATCAACCCGTACAATCCTAAGATGGAACAGATGATAAATACGCTCAGCCGGATAACGCTAAGTACTGTGCTTAAGGTCTGATTGACTAAAGTAACCCCTGAAACGGCGGTAATTGCGCCTACCACAACAACAGAGGGAGAAACCAGTCCCGCTCTAATCGATGCATCCCCAATAATGAGACCCCCAACAACAGTCAACGTTTGACCGATAGAGCTTGGGAGCCTGACACCCGCTTCGCGGAATATTTCAAGCAGAAGCAATAAGAGCAGCATCTCTATTTGAGCAGTGAAAGGAAGCCCTAAACGAGCTACCGCTATCGTCGCCATTAATCGAAACGGAATTTGATCCTGATGAAACGCCGCAATAGACACCCAAAAGCCCGGTAGAAAGCCCGATAGCCAAAAGCTGGCTAAGCGAATCAATCTGGCGAAAGAAACATATTGAAAATTAAAGTGAATATCTTCAGGTGATTTCAATATCAGCGAAAAGCCAGCTGGCGCAATAAGAGCAAACGGATTCCCGTCGACAATGAGAACGAACCTGCCTGCCAATAGGGCAGCTACGGCATAATCAGGCCGTCCAGTAAAATCGATCAATGGAAATAATGAATACTTTACGTCACCCAGAAGCTCCTCAAGCTGTCCAATACTGTAAAGGCCATCGATATCGACCTTTTTCAGCCTTTTGCGGATTTCACCGAGTACTTGTGGAGAAATGATATCGTCTATAAAGAGCAGGCCCACTTTGGTTCGGGTTCTTCTTCCTATAATAGTCGTTTCATAGCACAAGCTATTACTTCGTATTCGTTTGCGGATAAGGGCAATATTCGTTACAATTTCTTCGGTAAACCCGTCTTTCGGCCCCTTTATCGATATCTCGGTAGATGATTCTTGAGGGGTACGCCCCGGTAAATTGCAAATGTTCATTTTGAATAAAGAGTTCGTTTGAGGGAAAAAAAGAAGCAGATCGCCTTGAAATACAGATTCGACAATAAAGTCCTCTGAAGAATCGTCAGGTAGAGGAATCAGCGGTAAGGTTCCAAAATATTGTTCTGAATTATACTGACCGAATCCGCTGGAATCGTAGACCTTCTTTAAATCCGGAAGAATATCTTTACCGATTTGCTTGGAATCGCATAAACCTTCCGCATAAATAAGTAAAATTTCGGATGATTCGATTTCTGCAAAACGATGCTCCTGAAGCTGTACGTCGGAGGAATTCACGAACAGCTTCTTTAACTTTTGCAAATTCCACAAAGGTGCTTGGGATCCATTCTTGTTCATGTTGCTTCCTCCTTTTTGGATCTTTTGATCAGAGACACGCCTCCCCAAACTACGGATGTGATTACAGTAACGATCAAAAACATAGGAAAATAATCGTGATACATCCATAAGTAGTATTCATTTTGATTGATAGGGAAGAACGAGGTGACGACATAACTAAGTGAAACAATGAAATTGAACAGATTTCGTACTTTAGAGCTCTTTGTAGGAATAATGTCCGCAAGCAAAAACAAGCTCAGACTGATTCGGATACATGCTCCCGAAAGCCATTGAAATACGGACAAAAAATCGACATGCTCTACATAATCTCCCAAGCGCACCAGACGCCATTGTTCATAGGGGGAGATCATTTGTTTGGCTGCTTCTTCGGGTCCGAACTCTACGATCCCGCCAATAAGGGGGCCAATGGTTATATAAACCATAAGAGCGGCGAATATGAGCAGCTTCCAGACTTTGATCTTGTTCTTTATGTGATGCTGCATGAGAAGAATGGTGATCAATTCAACAAACCCCCCTCCAGCAAAGACCATACCGTTAATCGCAGGCTGCAATCCGTTTTCTAGAAAAGGTTTTAATAGTCGATAGTCTTTCTCAGGAGAATTGGCAATAGCTACGAATATTCCTAAGGCTATAACAGCAGGAAGAAGAATACCAGAGCAGATGGCAATCGCGCGAACTCCCATAATTGCAGAGTAGAAGCATACGAAGGTCAAGGCTCCAGTTAAAATGAACTTAGGTGTTGCAGGCAAGTAGTTCGTTACAGTCCAAATCGAAGTATGAATAACAGTAGTGCTTCCGATCATATACAGCTGTAAAATAACCGGTGAAATAAGAATCCATGAAATGACCGTATTGGTTTGAGAGGCTAACCATGGCTGCAGCTTTTGCTGTCCGGACCTCTTCATAATAAAAAACAATATGAGGCACCACGGAAGAAATAATGCTGCCGCCATGATGGCTGAAATCCACGAATCCCTGCCAGATGCATCCAGGATCATTGGGTTTACGATGACATGATTGGTCAAGCCGTTCATAAGCATTAAAATCATAAAAGCCTGAAGAAGGCTAATTTTTCCATTGGTCGTATCCATAGCTGATTCTCATTTCATTTTTAACTTTGTGGTCTGCTGGAATATGTTCCTTATAATGTCCATTCGTGGGATGAGCTATGCAGCTAGTAAAGAATGTGGGCGGAATAGTGGCATGCTGGGTATTCACCCATTTACTTTTCATTTGTTACAGATTATAATAATTCTAAATAATAAATTTTTGATTGATCAAAACTGAATAGTGCCAAACCGAGAATAGGTTTCTCGATTCACATGCTGCTCCCTCAAAAGGAGCAGCATGTGCCATTTTAAGGGGAGTAATAATGGAATTCATTCTCAATGAGAAGGAGTGACTCAAATGATTACAGCTTATTCATCTGCAAAAACCGAAGCAAAAGAACAGGAAGTATCGCAACTGCAAACTGAACACTCTAATCAGGAGCAGAACTGGTTAAGCCGATACGGAGAGGCAATTGCCGCATTAGCAAGCGGGATTTTCATAGCAGCAGCTTGGGGAATTGACGGAATGTCGCATACAGCTGCGATTGTTCTTTACTCTATGGCTTTTGTTGTCGGAGGCTATGTTAAGGCTAAGGAAGGCTTGCATACTCTGTTTGTTGAACGTGATTTGGATGTCAATTTATTGATGCTCGTAGCAGCATTAGGCGCAGCAGGCATCGGTTACTGGGCAGAGGGAGCTGTGCTTATCTTTATATTCTCGCTTAGCGGCGTGTTGGAAAGCTATACGATGGATCGGAGCCGACGCGATATATCTTCACTGATGGATCTTAAGCCCGAAATGGCTGTATTGTATCGAGATGGGGAAGAAGTGGCGGTTTCCATAGAGGACTTGAAGATAGGAGATCTCATAGTCGTCAAGCCTGGAGAACGGATTCCTTCCGATGGCGTTGTAACAGAAGGGGCTTCCTCCGTTAATCAAGCATCCATTACAGGAGAATCCATCCCTGTGGACAAAGTAATAGGCGACGAGGTATTTGCAGGAACCTTGAACGGTCAGGGAGCTTTATTTATCGAAGTAAGTCAACCAAGCGAATCGACATTGTTCTCTAAAATTATTAGGCTAGTGCAAGAAGCTCAAAGCGAAAAGCCTGCTTCGCAGCGGTTTATCGAAAAGTTCGAACGCATTTACGCCAGAGCTATTATTGGGGTGTCCGCACTGCTGATTGTCGTGCCGCCTCTCGTTCTTCAATGGTCCTGGAATCAGTCGTTATACAAAGCCATGGTATTTCTAGTTGTGGCTTCTCCATGTGCATTGGTTGCTTCCATCATGCCGGCCATGCTATCCGCAATATCGAACAGTGCACGTAAAGGGGTACTGTTTAAAGGTGGAGCGCATCTTGAGAACCTTGCACGTACTAAAGTCATCGCATTCGATAAAACAGGAACATTAACCGCTGGCCGGCCCATTGTAACGGATATGATCCCTCTGCAAGGGTACACAGAGAATGAGATGTTGAACATCGCGGCAAGTCTAGAAAGCTTATCCGAGCATCCGTTAGCCAAGGCTATCGTGATGGAAGCTCAAGAACGCGGGTTATTGATTAAGCGACCTGCTGAGTTCACAGCCCGAACAGGGTGGGGGATTCAAGCTTTGTGGAAAGGCGACACATGGAAAATCGGAAAGCCGGCTTTACTCGATGCAAGCTTCATGACCCGTTCCTTGTCAGAGACGATTGACCGATTGGAGAGAGAGGGTAAGACGGTAACGATCATGCACAATTCCAGTGGGGCTGTAGGGATCATCGCGCTTCGTGATACACTTCGTCCGAATGTGAAGCAAGCCATTGCAGCTCTGAAGAAACAAGGAATTCAAGTCGTCATGCTGACTGGCGACCAACGGCAAACCGCCCAAGCTATTGCTCAAGAAGCGGGAATCGATAAGGTATACGCCGAGCTGCTTCCGGAGAATAAAGTGAGCTTGGTTAAAGAATTGAGGGAGACTTATGGGTCTGTTGCTATGGTGGGAGACGGAGTTAATGATGCACCTGCACTGGCAACGGCGACCGTAGGTATTGCAATGGGGGCAACTGGGAGTGACGCAGCTCTTGAGACAGCGAATATAGTACTATTGAGCGATGATATCGAGAAGCTTGCAAGCACCATTACATTAGGAAAAAGGACACTTGCTATCGTCAAACAAAATATCACATTTGCGTTAACGGTCATATGTGTATTAATAGCTGCTAATTTCTTACAAGGCATTGCGTTACCTTTGGGGGTCGTCGGACATGAAGGAAGTACGATACTCGTTATTTTGAATGGCCTTCGTTTGTTACGTTCCCAATCTTAATAACTAGAAGGGCATGATGCACAAAAAAATTGACCCTGCTTATTAGATAGCGGGGTCAGGTTATGGATCTGTTCTTTTGCTGAAGGATACAGTCGGAGCTGCAGGAAGAATGGGGATAGGCTTTCTTCGGGTCGCTCGAATAACACGGTCATTTTCTATGGACATAAATAAACAGAACGCACCGAGTACTATAAGAACGAATGTTGTAATCGGAAGCAAAAGACTCATTGTCACGACTCCTTAAGTAAAGTTAATGATAATCATTATCATTATTATAACCTATTTAGGAGAATGATCAAGATCATTTTTTAGGGAGGATATAAAATGAATACCGTTCATGACGTTTTAGAGGAAATAGAAACCAGGATCAAAGAGCTTCAATCGATAGAAGATGAGTGCAGGAGAAAGATGAATGTCAATGGCAGAATGAATGCCAGAACGAAACGAGAAGAGCTGGAACGCTTAAAAAGCGTGATTTTAGGTGTTCAATAAGGGTGTGCGGGAGAAGGAAAGAGCAGGCGCTATAGGGTCTGTTCTTTTTTTTGCTTGTAATAAAATGAAGAAGCATTGCGTACACATGTGCACACAATGCTTCTTAAATTGAATCAGGATGCTTCTGCCATAGAAACTACAAGCTGTCTGTAAATGACTCCGTTCACCATAAGCTCTTCGTGTGTTCCTTGTTCTGCGAGCTTTCCTTGATCCATAACGAAAATAACGTCTGCATTGCGGATGGTTGATAGTCTATGGGCAATGATGATGGTGGTGCGGCCCTGGCGCAGCCGGTCAAGCTCCTCCTGCATAATCCGTTCCGTTTCCATATCGAGTGCCGAGGTTGCTTCGTCGAGCAATAATATATCCGGGTCATTAATGATGGCTCTTGCGATAGCGATACGCTGTCGCTGGCCGCCTGATAACGTGTATCCGCGCTCTCCGATAACCGTATCATAGCCATCCTCCAGAGAGTCAATGAAATCGTGTATCTGCGCAATACGGCAGGCTTCAATCAGATCGGCTTCGGATAAATGATCTCTGCCCAGCAGCAGATTGTTACGAATAGTGTCTGGGAGCAGAAACGGCTCTTGGAAAACGACAGATATTCTGCTCATCCATTGCTCCATCCGGATATCGGAGAGGACGGTTCCGTTGATTCTAATGCAGCCTTGGGTAGGATTGAAGAACCGAAGCAGCAGCTGAGCTATGGTTGATTTGCCGCCTCCGCTAGTACCGACAATGGCGATCTTACGTCCTGTCTCCAGGACCATGTTTAATTGATTTAATACTTGACGTCCTTCCTCAGAATAGGCGAAGGATACTTGATCAAAACGAATGCTTCGCACCGAACCATTCAAATTTTTCGTTCCTTCCGCTGTTTCCTCCTGATCGAACAGTCCTTTGACACGATCTACAAATGCCAATCGACCGGACATATTCATGAAGAAATTGAATACGTTCTGAAAATTTTGGAACAGTTGATTGGAATACTGATACACGATTACGAAGGTTCCGAGGGTGGTGTTTCCTTGAATAACCTCATAACCTCCTATGATGAGGACACCAAGTCTTCCCATCCACTGCACAGTATTACTCAGCAGGAGCTGTGAATTTGCCAATTTTCCGTTCTGCATGACTTTATCGTAATAGATCTGGAACGTGCTGCGGAAATTTCTTTCCTCCCATTCCAGACGATTGTAAGCAATAATTTCCCTAGTGGAGGAAATGCCTTCCTCAATCTTCACCAATAGATCGCCGCGACGCTCTTGCATCTCTTTGGTTTGACTCCTCATAATCGGGCCGTAATAACGTCCGAGACCGATATAGAGCGCACTGAAGACGAGAACGAGGATTAGAATCATCGGGCTGGCCCAAGCAATGACACCGATCAGAAATATAGTTCCGGCTACCTGTTGGAAACCTTTCGCTAAGTCACGAGATACAAAATCGGAAACTTGTTGGATATCGCTAGTAAAATATTGCACCCATTTGGCAGTCCGCTGGTTTTGCATTTCTGCAACCGGTTTCCGCTGTATGACGGCCATCAAGCTGGTTCCCATAAGACGGTGAAGATTCAGCTGATTCACCCTGGTCAAATAATTGCCTAACCAATTGAGACTGTAGGCAACCAAGCTTGTAGCCGTTAAATAGAGAAGGACCCAGCGAAGCTTGTCGTAATTTTTGTTGACAAGGATATCATCTATAAAAAATTTCTGGGAGCCCTGTGCCATAAGCTGCACCCACTGCTGCAAACCGAGAACAGCGATGCTGATTAAGATCATTTTCCGACTTTTGTACACGTAATTCCATATCCATTTGATAGTATTCATCGGCTACCTCTTTCTCTATGGATTCCCGGCAACTGCTCGTGTCTCGAGCTCATAGAGCCAGCCTTTGTTATTTACAAGCTCGTGATAGCTGCCAGCTTCAGCGGCAACGCCATCCTTGATGACGACAATCCGATCATAATGACGGACGGTTGATAGGCGATGGGCTACGGCTATTGTCGTGCGTCCATGCATTAAAGTATCAAGCGCTTTCAAAACCTCAATTTCACTCACGTTATCTAAAGCGGAAGTAGCTTCGTCCAGTAAAATGATCTTTGGATCCTTAATGAACATTCTGGCGATAGAGATCCGCTGGCGTTGACCTCCTGACAGCTTGACACCACGTTCACCGACCAAAGTATCGTAGCCGTCTTTCAGCTGCATAATGAAGTCATGCGCATTCGCGGCCTTCGCCGCTTCCACGACCTGATCGTCTGTTGCTTCGGGGAAGCCAAATCGGATGTTCTCACGAATCGAAGAACCGAATAAATAAGTTTCCTGAAACACATAGCCAATCGAATCGCGAAGCTGTGAGAACGATAATTGTTTTAACGGAACTCCGTCCAGGTAAATATCGCCATAGGTGGGGTCATAGAACCGGCCGATTAGTTTAAGGATGGTGGATTTGCCATTCCCCGTAGGGCCGACCAATGCAAACCGCTCGCCTGCACGAATGTTAAGATAAAAGCCTTGAAGAATCTCACGTCTGTCATAGCCGAAATGGACGTCTCGAAAGGTTAATTCTCCACGGACCCTTGGCAAGACCACTGGCTCAGGCGACTCTTCAACATCGGGATGAAGCGCCATGAAATCTTTAATCTTCTCTCCTTGATGAAGTACAAGGCTCTGATCTACGAGAATCTGCACGATTTGGGCAGAATTCTGATTCATCATTTGGTAATACATCACGAAGGCGACAAATTCGCCTACGGTTAGTGAGCCATTCCGGTTAAGATAAGCTCCGGCAATGAACATGACGAGCATACCTGCAAAGGAAGACAGCTGTCTGGAGAGGGCGCGGGCGCCGCGGAAAATAAACTGCTTTTTTTGGCTGACGTTGAAGTGCTCATGCTTAGCATCATAACGTTCTAATTCCCATTCCTCGCGCTGATATGCACGCATTTCAGTCAATCCAGAAATACTCTCATATATCTTACGATTCCATTCGGTACGCCGATCTCTTGCGACTTTTCCCCAATAGGCAGTTTTCTTCTGTAATAACGGACCTACCAAATAATAAAGGAAAAAACAGGGCATGGTTGACAGCATAAGAATTGCGTTGGTATGAATCACGAAGCCAAATGCTACGAACATCATAATGCCATTGTTGACGAGACTCGGAAAATGCCGTTGATAAATCCCTTGCACAGAAGCGACATCTGTGTTCAGCAGGGACAAAGTTTCCCCAACACCGTGCTTCTCATAATAGGTAAAGCCGAGACGACGAAGCTGCTTCATACACGCGTACTGCAGATCCCGGGATGCTTTCTCACGTACAAGTCGGGAGAGCAGGTTGTTGGCAGCCATAGCACCAAACATACATACAAGCACACCGATCAGGATAATAACGATGAATCGGAATTTTTCTAAATCCTTGGCCATAATCACGTTGTCGATAATATACTGCAAGACACGAAATATGCCCATCTGCGAGAGGGAAATAACCAGGCCGCAGACAATAAATAACGTCATTTGCCAAGCGTATGGCTTCATATAGGATAGGAGCCACATGTAAACGCCAAAATAATATTTCCCGTTCTTCTTAGCTTCTGTCTTATCCAGCAGTTCGTCCAATACAATTCCCTCTTTCTGTAAACTTCATCCTTCTATTATGGTCGGGTTTCCTTTTGTTGTCTATCTTCTAATTTAACACTAATTCCCTATAACAGCCTGTTTGAGACCGTTTACATTAATCTTTAGTATTATATAGTACATTAATTGGTTTTTTCTCAATAAGAAGGAAGAAAATGTCGATGGGGGAACGCTTCAGAACAAATAAACGAAATTTTACCCTGTTTTCAGCGGATTGTTCTAAAGATTCTTATCTTTATCAGTAGTATAATGATAAAAATCTGAAGGCAGGACATTCCAAAGGGGGATTACTGAGGTGAAAGAAAGACTTGAACTGGAGAGGGTACAGCCTGAGCGGGTTCGAATTTCTTCCAAAGGAATTATTGATTTTATTGAGGCAATAAAAGAGAAGAGGATTCACCTCCACAGCTTTGCACTTCTTCGTTACGGGAAGGTTGCTGCCGAGGGATACTATAAGCCTTTTCATGAGAGTCAACTTCATCAAGCTTTTTCTGTAAGCAAAAGTGTGACATCCGCGGCTATCGGTATTGCGATTGGTGAAGGTCTGCTGTCTTTGGAAGATACTGTGGCCGAGTACTTCCCTGAAAAGCTATCAGGGGAAGTCCACCCTTATACCGGAATGATGCGAATCAAGCACTTGTTGGAGATGGCAACGGTACATTCCAAATCTGCGAATACTCAGACAAATGATTGGGTAGCGTCATTCCTTAACACTATGCCAAGCCGCCCTCCAGGTACAAGCTTTGCCTATGATACAACCGGGACTCATGCATTATGTGCAATACTGCAAAAATTAACAGGGATGACAGTCCATGATTACTTAAGAACAAGGCTTTTCGACCCTATCGGCATAGGAGAGATCGAATGGGAGAGCTGCCCCATGGGCATCAACAAAGGGGGGAGCGGCATTAAATGTACCACAGAAGATATGGCAAGATTCGGACAGCTCTATTTACAAAAAGGAGTATGGGAAGGAAGGATAATTTTACCTGAGGGTTGGGTGGAACTCAGTACTTCAAAGCATAAAGATACTAATAATACCAGAATTCTTCTCGACGGAACACAAGGATACGGCTACCAATTTTGGCGAACCCGCTATGATTCCTATTGCGCCTTCGGGGCTGGCGGTCAGCTCATTGTTGTTATTCCTCACAAGGAGGCCGTATTCGTATCGACGGCAAACACGATGAACTATCGTGATGGACAACAGCAAATTCTCGATAGCTTATGGGAAACGTTGTATCCTGCAATGAACAGCGAAACTCTACCGGAAGAGGGAAATAGCTATGTTGAACTTCAAGAGCAGCTGAATCATTTATCACTAATCATGCCGGTTGGTGATAAGTGCTCCCCTGTCGCAGCACAATTACATGGCAAGCGTATATCTCTAGACAAGAATCAATTTGAATTTGATGCTTGCGAATTTCATTTTCATGAAAGTAGTGGCAGTTTGACTTTTTACAGGGAGGAGAACCAGAGCGAGCTTGTTTTCGGTATTATGGAGTGGAGAAGCGGAAGTGACCCGTTCCTCGGAATATCTTCTTTCAGCACAGGGTGTTGGGTCGATGAGAAAACTCTTGTCATTCAAACGACAATGTTCGAAATGACGCAAGAGTTTACTCTAACGTGCGGATGGGAACAGGGGCTGCTCAGTATACAAATTGTACCCGCAGGTTTTTACTTTAATGATCAAGTTGAGTATATCAATGAACAAATTACCAGATAAAGGTAGTGAGAAGTGAATGCTTCTTGCTGCCTGATGAGAGGACGCTGCTTGGTTAAGTTACAAGAGCGTCTTTTTATATTTACATATAATATATTATGTAAACTAAATGAATTATTAGTATCATTTGCCCCCCTATATGTAAATGGGAGCTCCTTGTAATCCATTCCCAGGAAGGGCTATAATATTTGTTACTTGATTGTAAACGGTTACAATTGTGAAGTGCATTTCTTGGGAGGACATATTATGTACAGGCTGATTATTGTAGACGATGAAGAAGACATAAGAGAAGGTTTATGCGATATTGTAGATTGGATGAGTCTAGGCTTCCACGTAGTTGACAAGCTATCGGATGGAAGAGAGGCAATCCACTATCTTCAAGAGAACAAAGTGGATGTAATTCTTACCGACATTAAAATGACTTTCGTCAGCGGGATCGATCTGGCAAAGTACATCCACGATAAAAAGCTAAAAATTAAAATCGTTTTTTTAAGCGGTTTTAAGGAATTTACGCTAGCTCGAGAAGCGATTAATTACAATGTATCCAATTATTTACTCAAGCCAACGGATTTGGACGAACTAACAGACATATTCCGGAAGATACATAAGGAGCTGGAAGAGGAGAAGGCAGAGCATGAGCAAGTTATCCGGCAGCATCAGCATGTTAAGACACTCCGGCCGCTGCTAATGGAACAATTCTTCTACAACCTTCTATTTGGAAGTTCATTAGATAAAGAAAAGGAAGAGCTTGGAGTAAAACTCAAGCAATTAGGTCTTCCTGTTGATCTGGAGAAAGGGATGTGCTGCATCCTGAGAGGTGCATGGTCCACAGAATCTAGCCCTAACCATCCGGCTGAACGGAACTTGGAGGACCGTCAAGTCCTGAGTTTAGCCATTACTAAAGAGAGGGATCAGATCCAATTTACCTGTGTCAAGGCCGATAAAACCCATTTTCTTATCATTGGTAATGCGCTGGAGGATCTGTCCTCAGAAGTATTTGAGAAAAGGGTAGAGACGTACTTCATGCACATTCAGACCTCCTTATCCGCATTAGTGGGTTTGTCCATTTGTTTAGAGAAGCTGGATTTATTCTCAAGTTTGGAAGCACTGTTTGCCTCGTTTCACAAAGCTTCCTCGGTTCTTGAGGAAAAGAACGAAACGGCAAAGGAAGTTGAAGTACATGAGCGGTTGATCATCAAGCATGCTAAACAGTTTATATCCGGACACTACGAGAAGAATGTGACTTTAGCTGAGGTTTCTCACCATGTTGGACTCAATCCGGTCTATTTCAGCCGCTTGTTCAAGCAGGAGACAGGGATGACTTTTTCCGATTTTGTAATCGATGTTCGAATAAAGAAGGCGATGGAGTATTTGAGAAACCCTAAGTATAAGGTGTATGAGATTGGTTACCTTGTGGGGTACAAGGACATCAAGCATTTTCATCAGTTGTTTAAACGGCAGACAGGACTAACTCCCACTGAGTTTAGAGATAAGCTATGAATAACACAAATATGAAGCTATGGAGCTACATCCGGCATTATAAATTTAACAGTATTTTATTACGTAATTTCATATTAATTATGACTTTGATTAGTGTGCCGCTTGTAGGCATTAGCGTGTTTGTATACATGCATAATGATGGGAATATGCGAGCGGAGATCGAACGATCTGCTGAGAATGAGCTGGCAAGGACACGAGATTCGGTGGATATGATTCTTTCCGATGCGGAACGTCTGTCGGTTAGGATGAAGTCGGACCCGGATGTGGTGTTGCTGATGTCCGAGAGATTATCTTCTCCTCTCGAGTATAACGAGGCATTAAGAATCATCCGTATCCAACAGGTGCTGCAAACGGTGAATATGACGAGTACCTACATTGATTCTATCTTTATTTATTCCGAATTCAATGATTTTCTGTTGACAGCAGGTTCTGGCAGCAGCCAGAACAATGAATATTACCGATGGTGGCCCCATATTAACGTACAAAATAGGGATATCCCCCATTTGTGGATAACGGGGCTTGCTCCATCCTCTGAACCGCTTCTCAGTTTCGTCAATCGCGTACCTGCTTACACAGCGGATAGGAACAAAGGTGGCGTTGTAAGTATCAATATGAACCTGGAGGATCTCGGCAGACGGATTGATCGCTCCAATCAGCAGCAAAGTATTTATATTGTAGATTCTCAAGGTAAAGTAATGTACAACCGGGATTCAAAGAAGCTTAATCTTACAGTCGAAGAAACGGACCCTGAGCTTCATCGGCTTATAAGTGAAGGAATGACCTCCCGAATTGTTAAATTGAACGGGAAGAATCAAGTAGTGTCGTTACTGCCTTCACAGGTAAAAGATTGGAAATATATATCGATCGTCCCCTTACAACAGTATCAGTCCGAGCAATCACGTGTCATTAAGCTGATGGTGGTGCTTCTGACCGTCAGTGCCTGCACAGCCATTGTCCTGTCCTTTATGATTGCAGTAAGAAGCTACAGCCCGATACGCCAAATTCTCTTTATGATTGAGAATAAGGAGAATCCTTTTATTATGCTGCGCAAAGCTCCTACGAGTCAGTGGAACGAAACTGGATACATTCTATCTAATCTGACCGCTTCGTTTCACCAAAATCAGAGTGTCGAGGCTCAGCTTCAGGAAAAATACGAGCTGCTTCGGAAAGCTCAAGCTATAGCACTTCAGGCGCAAATCAACCCTCACTTTCTTTATAACACGTTAGAATCCATCAATTGGAAAGTCATGAGACTGACGAATGGGAAGAACGAAGCCTCTCAAATGCTGCAATCCTTGTCTGCTCTTCTCCGCCTAACATTGGAAACGGAAGAGGATCTGGTTGATATCCGAAAAGAGCTGAAGCATGTCAATCTGTATGTGGAGATGCAAAAGCTGCGCTATAAGGACAAGTTTTCATTTGAATGCAGTGTGGAGGAGCGACTCCTGGATTGCAAAATTGTCAAGCTTGTCCTACAGCCTCTCGTGGAAAACGCTATTTACTACGGGGTGAAGCAAAGTTCAACTGATAAAACGATCACCATTCGCGTGTATGCAAGAAGAGAACATATAGTCGTACGGGTCATCGCAGCATCGGCGGGTGCTTCTTACACTATTGGAAGACCCTTCGACGGGGTATCCCATTCGTACTCGCTTACCCCACGTATTCTGGATGAGCATCCTAAGACAGGCAAGCCGCAGATTAGTTTGCGAAATTTTGACGCGGGTTGGGTTCATTCGATAAACGTGGACGATATCAGCTCAGCCTATAGGGAAGGTCGTGCCCATCTGCTGAGATTTTTGACTAAAGGCAATGGAGTCGGCAGACATTTGATTTCCGTCGCGCCTAAATTAGGTGTAAGGGAGGGGCGCCATATTGTCGGGGACTACGTGGTCCATATAGATGATTACTTGTATGATTCGCATTTTGATGATGTCGTTGCAAGAACTTGCTCGCATTACGATACCCATGCAAGAGATTTAGGTAATGAGTCGGATTTTGCACAGATATGGCTTGTGGTCCTAGATATGTTCAAGAATGGATCTATATGGTGCGATATTCCGTATCGAAGCTTGCTCCCGCAAGGCGTAAATGGCCTGCTTGTAGCAAGTCGTGCACTTTCTGTCGATAGAGAGGTATCCATGGGAGTACGTATGCAGCGGGATATTCAGAAAATTGGTGAAGCAGCGGGGGTAGCGGCTGCTTTGAGCGCTGCTGATCTGCTAGAGCCCCGGCAGCTTTCAATTAAGAAGCTTCAGCGAAGATTAATAGAGCGTGGGGTACTCAAAGAGGAGGACTTAACGAGATCAACGACTACCAATTTGATGTTCCAAGAAGGAATACTAAGCTCTAAGCAGCTTACTCCTACTTATATTCAAAGCCTTGTAGGTGAGGAGAGAACCGCTCTAGCCATACAATTGGCTGCTTATTTGGGTACAGAAGAGGAAGGGAGAGCTATCTGGTGGATGAGGCTCCTCGGGCAAGCTGCGGAAATGCCTCTGCTCGATATTATGAGAGGATCGAAGCGAATATATGCTATTAAACGGTCGGCAGCTCTCGCCCTCGGATTGCTGGGCTCCAAGGCTGCAATTCCGTTTTTGCTCAATATGATAAGAGCAAGAGAGAACAATCGCCCCCAGCATGTTAAGGCGCTTCCGAAGTGGGTGTCAGCGGTAATTGTGCTTCGGCTGCTTCATTGCCGGGAAGCTTACAGTGAAATTTTAACCTTATTGGAAGAAGATCATACCGCAGGAATTAATTCCATGCTTCTTCAATATTTATTCGAGATTTGCAGAGAATTGAATCACGGAGAAAGGGTTGATCTGAGAGAACGTCTGAAGCAGTGGTTAAGTTGCCCTGAGGTAGGAAACGGCTATATGTCCAAGGGAGAGAATTCGGTTTTATCTATCCGATGGAATATGGTTATTTGGGTTGCCCTAATCCTGGCAAAGACCGGTGACGGGAGTGGTATCGATATGTGTAAAACTTATTTGAATGATTCAAGAACATTTGTGAAGTTGGCTGCAGCAAAAGGGCTCGATGAAATGGAGCGGTTACTCTCTATTAGGGAGCTGGAAGGAGGCGTTGCTCAATGAGACAAGACGGATACGATGCTGCCGTTTTGGGAGGCGGAATAGCTGCAATGTTCCACGCATGTGCATTAGCTGAACAGGGGTACAAAGTGGCGATACTGACAAATAGCAGCTCACTTGTCCACGAAGTCGGGTTATCCCGTCATCCGATACAAGACTCATTGGGATTGTCGTCAAGTTACCCGCTATATCGAGCATGGGTTGAGCTTATGTCCGCCTATGGGGGGCTTAATGGCGCAAGGCTTGAGCCGGTTCTGACTCAACTACTCGCAGACGTGTTTGTTCAAGAACGAAATATTGATGTGCTCTTCGAGGTTATTCCCATAGAGCTATTATGGGATATAGAAGAAGATGAGATGATTGTAGCTGGTGTGCGGCTTGTGACTCGTGAAGGACTTATGAGCATAAAATGCAGAGCTGTCGTTGATTGCACTGAAGAAGCTGTAATAGTAAGAAGCTTGATGAACAAAAAGCCTGTTGATGCTTCTTCTGTTTATTCTTTTTGGACACTCACCGCATTGAGTGATGGCAATTGGAATCAGCCACAGGAATACAGCTTCACTTTCGATGAAACTCATTTTGATATCCGAATTGGTCCTTCCTATTGGGAAAAAGAAATATCCATAGAAGTGGCTGCTCGCTCCAGTGTTGCAGAAAACAGGGGAGAAATTCATTTCCTTGGAGTGCTGGAGATACTTCTGTCGGAGGTAAAAAACCGATCAAGTGTAGGGATTGGTCCGCTGCTTCACGTCAGCGAAAAAAATTGGGAAACCCCTTCTTTTATCTTATCAGAGCAAGAAAACGGTGTAATAAAACAAAGGCCGGGAGGCTGGCTCAGTACGAAGGATGGTTCTATTGTAGGGATAGGCTGTTGGACTGAATCAGGCATAAGTGCAATTGATCAAGCGTCATTATGGGATAAAGGAGGGACTGCGCTAAAATTTCTCGTTGAAGGAGCAATGGAGGCATCACTACATCAAAAAAATCGGAAGCAAAGCGAAGACGCCTTTTGCAGATAAGCATGTTTACATGATTCAGGAGGTGAGTGAGGATTGAGCAATAAAAAGTTGATATGGATAGTGATTTGGAGCTTACTTATATCATTGTTTCCCCCAGCTCTTGTAGTTCGGGCAGAGGGTACGGTTTACACGAATATGCCTGAAATTCCAAATGAAGCGGGAGATCATCACAACTATTTTATCGTTCCGGAACAATTCCAAGCAAATGCCGGTTCCTGGAGTATTCAATCGCCATCTGGCGGATCATTACGCGATACCACATTGGTTGGCCGGAGCGACAGAAATGTGAAAGCGACAAGCCCAGCTAGTGCAATTATTGATATATCGGCATCCGATATCTATTATGTATGGGCCCATACCCGTGACTTTACTGCATCGGCTGGACAAAGAAAATTTTCTATCGGCTTAAACGGGAAAATGCTCCCTTATACGTTCGGGGCCCATGAATATAATGGGTGGAAGTGGGAGTTGGGAGGAAGGGTAAAGCTGGGTGCAGGACAAACGACTATTACGTTACAGGACATTTCTGCCTACTACCCTCGTGTAGATGCCATATTGCTAACAACTAATCCCTTGTTCATTCCGGATTCGGGGTATTCAGCATTGAAGCTAAGTTTAAGCACCCCCATGGAAAAAGTACCCTTGTCTTCCTATGCTAATATGCCGGATATTGTTAATATTCCAGGCTATTTCGCGAGTTATTTTGTTGTACCCGAGCAGTTCGCCGCAAAAAGGGGAACTTGGACGCAGCAAGGTTCAGGGGCAGCGATACGAGGAACATATTTGCAAGGATTGACCAATGGTAATCCATCTTCCACGCAGCCAGCTGAAGCCAGCATTGATATTGATTCTGCCGGCATCTATAGGGTGTGGGCATACACGGAGGATGATGAAATAAGTACAGGCGGGTTCGAGCTGGACATAGGCGAATTTACTTCTCTTGAAACGCTAGGCGTTCATGGTAAATCCGGTTGGGCATGGGAAGATGCAGGTACAATCGATGTCCCGGCTGGTCAAGTAACATTAAAGCTGAATGATACACATGCATCCAATGCTAAAATTGCCGCCATATTAATCTCTGCTGATATCGGTTTCACGCCGACAAATGATTATGAGGTCTTAAAAGGAAATTTGGCTTTATCCCGTCCTATATCCGAGGGCTCTTCATCATCAGATGTCATATTCCTTCGTCCGGCAAGCTTTGAACAATTCGGATCATGGATCTTAGAGGGCTATAACGAATCATTCGGTTCACTCAATCTGAAAGGACTGGAGTCAGGGGACAACTCGGTATTCGATCCATCCTTAGCACAACCGGCTGTTGCCAGGTTTCAAGCATCCTCGGCCGGAACATATAAGGTATGGGTTCATAGCCGTGACTTCACATCGCGTCAGGGAACCCGCTTCTTTAACGTTAACATCAACGGAACTCAACTTCAGAAAACCTTTGGTACACATGGCGTCAACAGTTGGGCATGGGAGGACGGAGGAACCATCATACTGCAAGCGGGAGAGAATGTTCTGCAGTTGTTGGATACCTCAGGCTACTTTGCACGGACCGATGGCATTATTCTATCGAATGATATCAACTTTGTACCTCCGAATTCTTACAGTGAAATATTAAATATTGCTAACCCGAGCAATACATACAAGGACCGATTAGTTTATCCCGATTGGGCCAGGACCCATAACGCTCCTTTGAGGGAATTTACACTGGAAAACGAGCATGTAAGAGTAAAGTTCTATGAAGTGTCCACTACACATGGTAATGTGATTCAGAAGCAGACCTATATCAAGAATGGCGAAAGCTTCGTTCAAGTTGAGGCAAGAACGGATGAGTTCGGTTATTTGCTGCTCTATGGGAATAGCAGCCATCCTATAGGAATGAGTCAGCAAACACCGATTTTTGATACGACAGTCGAGGTTGATGGTCAAGACGTCAGGACGGTCACGGTGAATCCATTTGAAAGCGGGATGCCTAACTGGATGATTCCTGCTTCCGTTACGATGAGCGGGGCCCATACGGCATTACTAATAGCTGAGAATAACCTTGCCAGGCTGGAAGCGGAATGGAGCCTTCCGTCAGGTGCTGAGGAGCCAGTAGTCACACTGCGTCTTCATGCAAAGCAAGCAGGTATCTTCAGCATAGGGATGTTCAACGGAAGCGAACAATCACTGGACCGAGTTGATTTCCTGCTGAATCCATTCCGTTATATGGGTAAGCGAATGCCAGATGAGCCTGTTCTCGTTCCGGAACAAACGTCTTCAAGTGCCTATAGCTCTATGACTCTTTCCAATAAACCGGAAGTAGCGGGTGGTATGAAGGTGACCTATGCTATGGCTGTCGATCCAGACTCAATTTCTGATCGATGGGCTTATGAGAATAATTCGAACTTTGGTCTTGGCATTATGGGGAGAAACCGTGGTGTCCAGCCCTCCTTGTTTGCACCACTACCGGGGCTACCCGGTTCACAGTTGGCGCTAAATGATACGTATACCTTTAAATATCGGCCGATTGTTAGGCTCGAAGACTGGTTTGACACGTATCGGCATGTGACACAAACGATTATGGGATTGAAGGATTACCGCAAGAATGTAGCCGCCTCATTAACGGACACGATTCTGAATGTTCAGGATTTGATGATGGACGATAATTACGGCGGCTGGGACGAGAATATGAAGGCGCACTATAATATGGAAGCGCAAAATGTGGCCACACAGAGCAGTCCGATGGCTGTCATGCAGTCGTATTTATTGACGGAGGACAACGATATCTACGAATCTCGAGTTGTGCCCACTTTGGAAAATCTGCTCACCCGAGAGAGCATGCATTTTACTTCGAAAGGTAATTCTGTAGCTATCTCGAATTTGTCATTTCCAAATCCTCTGCCTATTGGGACGCCGGTCGAGGGTTTTGGAACAAGTGTGTTCGGAGGCTTGAACGAAATGGCAAGGGGACTCACTCCTGCACTGCGTGAGGTAGGAGTGGATCAAGGTAAGAGATTATCATCCGGCAACGCCACGACATGGTCAGAAGATTTGTGGATGTATCGTTTTACGGGAGACCACACTTACCTTGAGCAGGCCATGATTGCAGCAGACGCGTATATGAATGTATTTACTAAAGCACCTCCCCGAACCTTAAACAATTTTAACAGTTTCATTAACGTTAACTATTATCCTAGCTTGAATGGGCTTCTGGACTTGTATGAGATCAGTGGGGAAGTAAGGTACCTAGAAGGTGCAAAAGAAACGGCGCGTAGACTGCTTACGACATTAAAGGTAAACCCGATTGTTCAAGGTGAAATGACCATCGATGCTGACGAGATTCGGTCAAAGAGCTTCATGCCGAATGCACACTTCTGGTGGAAGGGAGAAAGTGTTGACCGCCTTGGTTTCCCTCAAGGACTTGCTGGTCTACAAGACGCTTCAACTCCAGCATGGGTTCCTTCGCCTGTAGGGCTTGGAATCGAGCAGGCCAGCTCCTTCATGGGCACAGAATCCGGATATATTACGATGTCCAACTGGGCTCCGGATTTAATGCGACTAGCTAAGCTGACCGGGGATGAAACATTTGAAATGGCAGCCCGTAATGCAATTCTAGGAAGAGGGGCTAATTATCCTGGATACTATCAGAACCAATATATGGTCCATCAGAAGGAAGTAAATTATCCGTACACAGGGCCAGATTTGACGAACATCTATTACCATCATATTCCAGTATATTATGGTGTTTTGACAGACTTTCTGTTCGCACAGGCATGGAATTGGTCTAACGGTCAGATCCAGTTTCCGTTTCTTCGTCAGCAGGGATATTCCTATTTCAACAACCGTCAATTTGGTAGCGCACCAGGTAGTTTCTTTGGCGAAAATAATATGTGGCCATGGTTAAAGAAGGATTTGGTAAATACAGGTGATATCCAGATCGATTGGCTGGCTGCACGTAAGGACGGAATGCTGGGTGTAGCTCTCATGAATGAAGATTCTACCAATATTACAACAACGGTTACCTTCGGGCAGGAGCTAGGTGGAGCATCTTTGGAGGGTTCCGCTGCGTTAGTCGATGCTAACGGCAACAGAACTCAGGTTATCATATCTTCCGGGAAGCTTACCCTTACGATACCAGCAAAAGGGATTATAGGAATCATCATGGAGCATGCAGAGATGCGAAAGCCGGCCTTTGCAGATATCGACTCTACTGCCGGCATTAATCGACCTATCGCTCAGACGGTTACCCATCCAGTAACTACAGGAGATTTCGGTCTAGGTTTTGTGATTCAGGTGGATCCGTCCTTTTATCATGCGTATACGCTCGTAACCGATATGCCGGATGCAACAGAAAAGGTCAGGCTCCACTATCGTATAGGTGACGGTGAATGGCAGCAGGTGGACCGAAACGTGTACCCTTATGAATTTAGCATTAAAGTGGAGTCACCGGACGCTCCGACGGAGTTTTATATGGATGTGTTCGCGAAGAACAACACGGTCAAGACCTCTTCGTTGAAGCAGCTTCGTCCTTATTCTACTCGGGCAGATATTATTGGGTTCCATGCAATGGGGCAGAATGGCAATGCACTCATTGACCCGCAAGCTCACACAGTGACAGCTGCTGTTTACAATGGAACAGATGTAAGTCATCTGGAAGTCGATATAGATCTCTCAGAAGGCGCACATACTCTATCACCAGCTGTGATAATGGATTTCTCATCACCCGTTCAGGTTGTCGTGCAAGCAGAGAACGGGAGAAAACAAACATGGACGGTTGTTGTGACCAATATGGACCAGATACCTCCTATTACTACCGATAACGCACCGCAAGGTTGGACCAAACACGACATTGTAGTCACTCTGAACGCAGTTGACCAGGAATCGTCGGTCTTAGCCACATATTTCACTGTAAATGGCGGTGAACGACAAAGCGGTCAATCAGTATCAATAAACACAGAAGGGACCCACAACATTGATTATTGGAGCGTTGATGCAGCAGGTAATTTGGAATCGGCTCATACGGTTGCTGTAAATATCGACAAGACTGCTCCAGTGACCACAGTGACGTATTCGCCATCTCCAGATAATGGCTGGCAAGTATACCCTGTGACCGTTAGCTTGAGTGTCTATGACAACTTGTCCGGTATGTCAGTCACAGAGTATAGTCTTGACGGAGGCAGCACATGGCTGAGCTATGTAGGACCTATAATAGTTGCTCAAGAGCAACTTGATCATTTTAAGTACCGCTCACAAGATCAAGCTGGTAATGTGGAAATGGGGAGGAGATTGATAATCCGCGATATTCGCGGATTTTTGTTTTTAGCCTGCTCAGGATTTCATATCAATTCACCATACCATTACGAAGTGCAGCGACTACCACTTGTGTGCGATCTTCACAGCCGAATTTCTGCAAAATACGATGCACGTGAGACTTCACTGTGCCTTCGGTTATGAATAGCTTTTGCGCAATTTGATCATTGCGAAGCCCATAGGCCATCTCTTGCAATATCTGCTGCTCGCGTTCAGTTAAAGAATCCAATAGGGGAGGCTTGTTCCCGATTTCTGCGATCGTAAAGCCGGTATTGGCCACCCTTAGAAGTGCGTTGGCTGCAAGCCCGGTCTTGTATATCGCTTCGCCGCGGAAGGCGGAGCGGATAGCGTCCAGCATTTGCTCTACCTCTGCATCTTTAAGTAAGTATCCAACCGCTCCAGCACGAATGCCTTGATAAATATACTCTTGATCGTCAAAAGTAGTCAGTATGACGGTCTTCGTCTCAGGCCAGCGTCTCATAATCTCTTGCATGGCCTCAATCCCAGACATGACTGGCATTTGTATATCCATTAGTATGACATCTGGCCGAAGCTCGGCGGTCAAATCGACCGCTTCTTGACCGTTCGAAGCTTCTCCAACAAGCTGCATATCGGCTTGCAAACCAATAATATAGCTGAATCCCTGCCGAATCATAGTCTGATCGTCAGCAAGCAGCACTTTGATTTTTTCATTAAGCAGCATATTCAGTCCTCCTGTTCATTATTATCTTGGCTGTACTCTTTTTGTGGAATGGTTGCAATAATTTCAAAGCCGCTCGGTTCAACAATCGCAAAGTTAAGGCTTCCTCCTTGCTCCTCAATTCGTGTCTTCATAACTCGTAAACCGTAGCCTTCTTTAAAATGGCTGTTTGAAGCCAAAATGCCGTTATCTCGAATAGACAATACGAGCTTATCTGACTGCTTAATAAGGCTAACCTCAACTTGTGTAGCTTGAGAATGTCGAATTACGTTCGTAATAGCTTCCTGCAATACTCTGAATAATGTCTCGTATGCTTCCGCACTCACTTCTCCATCATTCAATTCCGTATGAAATGTATATGGAATAGAGGCAGAAGCCTCCATACGTGCTAGCAGCGATTTCAAAGCTGTAATTCCCGGAGTGGAACGATTATCAGCGAGAGCGTGGACGGAAGTTCGGATATCCTGTAGTCCCTGACGGGCTACCGCAAGCATTCCATCCAATGATCGACCGGCCCGTTCAGGGTCTTCTTTCACCATATAACGCAGAGCTTGTATTTGAACGATTAACGATGTGAGGCTGTGCCCGACGGCATCGTGGATGTCTCTAGCAATCCGGGTTCTTTCTTCCAAGACGGCATACTGCATAGCGGTAGCCGATGCTTGATGAAGCTGGTCATAGGCATACTGAAGCTCCACCAAATGCTTCTTGTTCAGTTTATACATTTCATTTCTTTGTCTCCGACTGCGAATAAGAAAATAAAGAAAAGCAGCAAAGACGACGAAAGAAATAATATTAAAAATATCGCCATTTCCGAAACGTGCATAGAGCGCCGCGGTTAAAAATATGACCAAAATTTCAGGAGCTTGTGTTTTGGCAAAGGTCAACCGGATCGCTGCGACAAATAGAATGATGGCAATGATATAAACGAGATTTAGTTCTTGAAACCAGATCACGCCAAATGCAGCTTCCAGCAAAATAATGCTTATGGCAATAACGATCCGAGATCTTGTCCAGCGAGACTTCGGAATGAATAAGACAACCGAATAGGTCAACCAAAGGATAACATTGAGTCCTATCTTAAGAGGGGGACCATGAAACAAACGATTAATTTCCATTAGAAAAAACAGCAACGCGGAACCAGCGACAGGTCTTCCGTAGAATTGGTAATTCATAGAGATCCCCCTTTACCATGCAGGCCACTTCATTTTGCCTTGTTGGCTGGAAAATTTCAATCTGTATCGCTAATATTGACTCAATTTCTATCTGTAGATAGAGAAACGGGGAGATGAAGTTCTATCTCCAGCTAGTCGTTCCGTTTACGCGATGAAGGTACCATTATGCATGAAGCCGAAACAATTCAAGGAGGCACTTTATGCAAATGCAATTATTAATCACGGTTATTGTGGGTATCTTCATTATGTACCGAATCTTTATGAGAATTCGTCGAAATTTAAGCTGGCAGCAGTTGAATCCAGGCAGGATGCAGGTAGTTACGGTTATTTTTACTCTCATTGGTCTGATCTTTCTTCTGGAAGGAACATTCCAGATAAGCAGTGTGATTTCAGATATTATTGGAATTCTCGCAGGCATTATCCTTGCCTATTTTGGAGCTCTACTAACTCAACTTGAGAAGCGCAATGGTCATTGGTTTTACCGCCCGAACCTATGGATAGGGGGCCTTGTTACGGTTATTTTCATCGGTCGTTTAATCTACCGAATAGTTGGGATTTTTTCGACAGATCCTTTAGGGACGGCAACACCAGGAAACCACTTGGCTAGTAGCATGTTGAGTACAGGTTCTGGCTGGACTTCCGGATTAATGCTAATTATGTTCGCCTATTATGTTACTTACAATCTTATTTTGCTGCGCAAGCAAAAGTTTGTAAGGTCACAAAATGTGATTAGAACAGGAAGCTCCAGGATAAAAATATATAGGGATGAAAATACTTTAAAAAACGATGGAGGTTGTTTATGAGACTTTCCGGAAAAGTAGCCATAATAACTGGGGCAGCTTCAGGTATGGGAAAGGCCATTGCAGAACTTTTTGCAGCCGAAGGAGCAAAAGTAGTTGTCTCCGATCTTCGTGTTGAAGCCGCACAAACGGTTGTAACAGAGATTGAATCAAAAGGGGGCACCGGAATTGCTATCGCAGCTAACGTGGCAAAAGAAGAGGATGTCCAGCAATTAGTGGATACGACTGTAAAGCAATTCGGTATACTGGATATATTGGTTAACAATGCTGGTATCATGGATAATTTTGTTCCTGCTGCAGAGTTGACGGATGAACTGTGGGAGCGAATCTTTGCTATTAATACAACAGGTCCAATGAGAACTACACGGAAGGTGCTTCCTATTTTTATGGAGAAAAAAAAGGGTGTCATAGTAAACATCGCTTCCGCGGGTGGGCTGCAAGGCTCCAGAGCGGGTGCTGCTTATACCGCTTCTAAACATGCTGTAGTCGGATTCACGAAAAATGTCGGGTTTCAATATGCAACCCTTGGTATCCGCTGCAACGCGATTGCTCCTGGGGGCGTGAATACTAATATTGGTACTACCATTAATTCGCCTAATCCCTTTGGCATGGAAAGAGCGATGGCCGGAATGAATTTAAACCCTCGTTCAGGTGATCCCGAAGAAATCGCTAAGGTCGCTTTGTTCTTGGCATCAGATGATTCCAGCTTTGTCAATGGAACGGTAGTTGCAGCGGATGCGGGCTGGATGGCGTATTAATCAGATCAAAGAAATATGTAATATAACTAAATATTAACGCCATTAAACTCCTTCTTTATCGAGGAGTTTTTTTGTCTTATTAAAGTTTTTACATGGTTGATTTGTCAGTATAACAATTGTTAAATTAAAAAGAATACGACTAAAAAATAGGAGGTGCTTATAGCATTCATATAAAAAAACAGTTTCTCTTATGATTGTTATAATCATCCTTGTATCTTGCTTGTTTCTTATTTATAACAAATATCTTCACGCGGAAAGTAACTGTGGTAGTGAAAAGGCTAACACCTTTAATTGGATTGGGAGGGCGTGCCTCTGGAATGGATATAAATTAAATAATCCTACTCAACTAACCATTTCAACACCATCTATCGATAGTGGGCCAGTTACTTATGATGTAACAACGAATGCTGAGCAAAATGTAACCATTCTTATTGACCACACTTTGGATATGTACAGTGAGCAAAATATCGAAACGATTAAATGTACGGTGATGGAAAAAGGTTTGTTTACGAACAAACTAATTTTTAAAAATTGTACTCAACAAGGATTCTATGGTAAATCCTTTAGTCTCTAAGGAGTCGACAATGAATAGTAATGAGAGGCCGGTGCTACTGTGAAAATTAGAAAGGCCGTGTTGTCTGATGTACCAGGGATCGCAAAAGTGCATGTCGATAGTTGGAGAACCACCTACACCAATATAATCCCGGACGACTATATACAAAAGCTATCTTATGAAAAAAGAGAGCAATTATGGAACGGAGTCATCCCTAAAGGAAATGTATTTGTTGCAGAGAATGATGCAGGAAAGATTGTCGGTTTTTCGGACGGGGGAGCAGAAAGAAGTGGAAAGTATAAGGAATTCGATGGGGAATTAAACTCGATTTATATTTTACAAGAATATCAAGGATTAGGGATTGGGACGTTACTTGTAAAATCAGTAGTAAATGAATTGAAGAAACTCGGAATGAAATCAATGATTGTTATTGTGTTGGAAAATAATAGTTCCCGATTATTTTATGATAGGCTTGGCGGTAAGAAAATTGACACGTTAGAGATAGAATTTGCTGGCAAGAAATTAAAAGAGCTTGTGTATGGTTGGAAAGATATACATACTTTATTCCCTTAGAAACCGCGCTTAGCGCGGGTTTTCATTTTTGGCTACTTTTCTGTCACAGCTGAAAACCTCTTTTCGTCTTATAGGTATCTTGCGAAAGAGGAGGTTGTTTATAATGAGGAATTATGATGCAGCGGTGATTGGTGGAGGCATATCAGGACTTCTTGCGGCTATTGAAGTAGCGAAAGCAGGCAAGAAGGTTATCCTTTTGGAAAAATCATCGAATGTGGGTGGACGAGGGATCTCCGTTAGAAAGAATGGAGCTCTCCTCAACCTGGGTGGACATGCGATTTATCGAGGTGGGGCTGCTTATGCAGCTCTACAGCGTTTCGGCGTCGAGTTAGAAGGAGGCATCCCCTCAACTTCGGGGTCGATTATTTGGAAGAACGAGCTTATACCGCTCCCATCGGATCCGCTGAAGCTTTTAACCTCCAAGTTGTTCTCCTTTTCGGGTAAAATGGAGCTGGGTCGTTTGCTAATGCGTCTTGGTAAGATCAATGCCGCGGAGCTTGCTGACGTCAGTCTTCGAGAATGGGCTGAACAAGAAATAGTTGATCCCATGGTACGTCATCTATTCTATACGTTGTGCCGTACTTCGACCTATAGCCGTGACCTCGATTACCAGACAGCCGCAACCGTCCTGCATCAGGTGCATTTGTCGATAAAAAGCGGTGTGCTTTATTTAGATGGTGGTTGGCAAAGCATCGTCGATCAGCTGCAGAAGATAGCCACAAACTGTGGCGTTACGATACAGATGGGCGCAAGTGTAAGTGCAATTAAGCATTCAGGAGGTGCCGTACAGGGAGTACATCTGGGAAGCGGGGAGCTGCTGGAAGTGGAGCGCGTTATTAGCACGCTCTCGCCGAGCGATAATTTCCGATTGGTTCCAGGTGCAGAGCAGACCATCCTGCGCCACTGGAAGGAGGACTCTCGTCCTATCACGGCCGCATGTCTTGATTTGGCCCTGAAGCGATTACCTGTAGTAGGAAGGGATTTCGTCATGGGGATCGATCAGCCGATCTTTTTCTCAAATCATTCGCGCGCGGCTAAACTCAGCGATAATGGAACGATTATTGTGCATATGATAAAATACAATGCGGTCGGTGAACATGACCCCAAAGCTGACGAGCAATTACTCACGGACATGATGAATTTACTTCATCCTGGCTGGCAGCAGGAAGTTACAGCTAAACAGTTTTTACCGAGCATTACTGTTGTGCATGACTACCCGCATAAGTCAAGAAGAGATCACAAGCCGGGACCGGCTGTACCGGAGATTCGTGGACTTTATGTTGCTGGTGACTGGGCGAGCCATGGTGAAATGCTCCTTGACGCGGTAGCAGCAAGTGCGGGACGTGCCGCTTCCATGCTAATCCAAGAAGCTGAGGAAACTAGAGATGTAATCAACGTGTAATAAGAATGCAGCATAAGTCGATCAAGGAGGATATTCATGGATAAGACTTTGATCACGGAAGACATGTACGCTTCCTACAACATATTATTGTTTTCACTTGCCTATCGAATGATGGGGAGCGTCATGGATGCGGAGGACATCGTCCATGAGGCTTACCTGTCCCTTCAAGGAACGGATCCGGGACAGATTACGAACCTTAAATCGTACTTGTGCAAAATCGTCACGAATCGTTGTATCGATAGGCTTCGTTCCGCCCAGAAGCAGCGTGAAATCTATGTTGGGCCGTGGTTGCCTGAACCACTTGTCACCGAACAACCTGTCAATGCCGATCCATCCCAAGCATATATACAGCATGAATCGCTCTCTACAGCTTATCTGCTCCTGCTGCAGCAGTTGTCTTGGGTGGAGCGTTCGGTCTTCCTCCTGCGTGAAGTACTGCAATACGACTATGATGAGATAGCAGACATCGTCGGAAAGAGTAGTACCAATTGCCGTCAAATCTTTCATCGCGCCAAGCGAAGCATTCATACTGATCATGAACATACAGCATTACCCGCTTCAACCAATCACCAGATGCTGGTTGAAAAGTTTATAGCTGCCCTATCAAGCGGTGATATGAGTAAACTAATGGCTGTTTTGTCGCTTGACGCCACCTTATACTCTGATGGTGGTGGTAAGGTGACTGCCGCCAGACGTCCGATTCTGGGCGCGGAGCGCATCGCAATCTTCTTCGAAGGACTGCTGAAAAAGCTCCAGCCCGGCTACTCCTATAAACTTGCGTTTGTAGGTGGCCTGCCTGGGCTTGTTACTTACTCTAATGGAATCACTGTCAGCGTATTTTCTTTCCGGATCGATGATGGAAAGATCGCAGCCGTCTATATAGTAGTAAATCCAGATAAGCTGACCCTAGTTCATTAAGGGGCATTTCCTTTCCTGACACTAGAAAACCACAATGCAAATAACTTTTGCGTTGTGGTTTTTTTGCATTGTTTTCTGTTTTTTGATGAAGAAAAATATTTCGAAATAACAGATCGTATGTTCTCTAATATTCAAACAAGTCTTGGAGTCGGTTGTTTTTAATTTGATTTCCTTACAATTTCTTAACCTGGGCATTACACAGTATTTACCCTTGTAACTTGGCATCAAGTTAGACTTGTTCTATAGAACGACTAGAAACACTAAAAGTACATCCGAATCTCAATCGACCTTTCAATACCATTCTTTCAAGGAGGCATTTATGAAAGTAGAACTGCACTGCCATACCAGGTTGTCTGACGGCTCATTGACATTTGATGAAATAATGGAACAGGCCTTGGAAAACAGGGTCACTCATGTAGCTATAACAAATCATGATACCACTCGTGAACTTGAGCAAATGGTCAAAACCGGACAAGAGCGAGGCATAGAGATCATCCCGGGTATTGAAGTATCGGGATTTGATTTTAAGAGAGAGCGTAGGGTTCATATCCTGGGATACTATATCGAGCCCGGGAATCCGGCGATTGAGTCGCTGTGCAGTCCGTTGCTGGAGAGGCGTCACCAAGGGTGTCGCCATGCGGTAGACCGATTGATCCAAGCCGGATATTCCATTACATGGGATGATGTTTTGAAATATGCAGAAAGCGGAACAGGCGTTTATAAGCAGCACATTATGCATGCTTTAATTGACCAAGGCTACACGACTACGATCTATGGCGAGTTATATAAAAAGTTGTTTTCCCGAGGCCAGAACGGCGAGCAGCCAGGTATTGCTTATACTCCGACGGAGTATGTCGATGCGTGCGAGGCCGTTCGGGTTATATTGCAGGCTGGAGGTGTCCCCGTGTTGGCACATCCGGGACAATACAGAAGCTTCGAGGCTGTTCCGGAGCTAGTAGAAGCGGGTCTTCAAGGCATTGAAGTATGGCATCCGCTGCATGACCACGAAGATGAAATAAGAGCCCGTGAATTTGCATTGGAGTTCGACCTCATTATGACCGGTGGCTCGGATTTTCATGGATTTTACGGTGAGAAAGAAGTGGAGCTAGGCAGCAAAAGTCCCGGCTTAACTGTAGTGAATGAGCTCAAAGCGCGGAAAGTAGCATTGTCCAGAAGATAGTCGAATTTAACTTAAAGGAGATGACTATGAGTGAAGCACATTCATCAAACCCATTCCAGTATTCCTTCGTCATCCGAGCCGGCTGTTCACGAAAGCAGTCATATATTGAACAGCTTTGCCGGTGAATGGTGTTCCATCGGTCCTAACAACAAGGTGATCGATTCGAGAATTGGAGCCTATACCTACACGATGGACGATGTGACCATTAATTATACTGAGGTGGGTAAATTCACATCCATTGCTTCTCATGTCTGCATCAATCCAGTCGATCATCCAATGGACAGGGTCACACAGCATCATATGACTTACCGACGAGCTGACTACGGATTTGCAGAAACGGACGACGAAGATATTTTTAACTGGAGAAAAAGCAATCGTGTCACTATCGGTCATGATGTTTGGATCGGACACGGAGCAATTGTCATGAAGGGAGTCCATATCGGTACAGGTGCGGTTGTCGGGTCGGGAGCCATCGTTACGAAGGATATCGAACCTTATACGGTTGTAGTAGGAGTTCCGGCCAAGCCTATCAAAACACGATTTCCTCAAGAAATTGTTGATGGTCTGCTGCAGATTGCTTGGTGGGATTGGCCACGCGAATTGTTGGAGGAAAGGTTCTATGAACTCAATAACATTAACGAATTCGTTAAAAAATATGGCTAATCCATTCGGAGGTGACTGGCATGTCAGAAGAAATGGATATTATGGATCATCTAATCGCATCGATCCAAGCTGGGAAATATGAGCCTGACGATAAATTACCGTCCGAGAACGAGCTTGCCGACCGTTTTAAAGTGCCCCGTATGACGGCGCGCAAAGCCTACGAACGCCTTCAGGAGCTAGGCTATATTTACTCCAAGCAGGGTAAAGGCAGCTTTGTCCAGGACCGTAATCTTCGCATACCCCTGGTGCTCTCTGCAAACAAGAGCTTTAGTCAGAAAATGATCGAGCTCGGCTATGAGTATCAATCAAGAAATATTTTTTGTGACCTTATCGAGTTTAATAACAAGATCTATGAGTCTCTTGGTGCGGAGGAAGACCAGCGCGTCTATAAAATCGGCCGTCTGCGAATTATTGATGATAGGCCGATAGCGCTGCATATCTCTTATGTTGCCGAGTCGCTGTTTCCGGGTATCGGAAGCAATGGTCATGAGATTACTTCGATGTTTCAATATTACCAAAGCCAAGGTTATTATCATTTTCAATCAAGTGAAACCATTCTTCGATTAACGTATCCTACCAAATATGAAAGAGAGCTTCTGGCCTGTTCCAGTCTGATTCCTTTGCTTGTGCTCGAATCCGAATGTATGGATGGCGAATCAGGCCGGACATTGGAATACAGCAAAATCATGTACCGTGGAGACTTGTTCACCTACGTCATATAGAAAAAAAGGATTTACACAAACTTAACAGCTGCCAGCCTGGCAACAAGATAAAGTGTGTTGTGGGAAGTTAAGCTTCTCAAGCGGAAGGAGGCATAAACGTGAAACGAAAGCTAAGAACGGAAACGTTGATTAATGGTTCGCCTCATATAGCTGCGGCTTTGGCTAACGATATTAAAAGTCGATATCAAGTAGATTTGATTGAAGAACCGAATCACGGTCTGGTGATGGTTAAGGTAAGAGAAACCGCACAAAAAAGCTTGTTTTACTTGGGGGAAGTGCTTGTAACGGAATGCAAGGTTCGGATCAATGGTGCGGTAGGTGTAGGTATTGTAAAAGGTGACGAACCGGAGAAAGCCTATGACCTAGCCGTCATAGATGCGGCTTATGCAGCCCAATTGGAGGAAACGGCGGCTTGGTCTGCTGTTTTACAATCGGAAATCGAGCGAATCGAGACGGAACGGCACGCGTTCCAAGTGAAGGTGTTACGAACCAAGGTTGATTTTGAAACCATGGACACAGATTGAAAGGAGTGTATCCCATGAAGCTGGATATGGTACACGACATACAAACCGCCTATAGAAAATTGATTGACTCCATGTCAAGGCCAGGGACCATTTCTGACCTGTCCCTAGAAGCTGGAAAGCTCGACATGGTTCAAGGACTCCTGCCGGCAACCTTAATTATAGCTCAAATGCTGCTCGATACGGAGGTCACCTTCAAGGTGGTGTCGGAACGGGAAAGTCAGATTGCTCATTTGTTAAGCCAATGGACTTACGCTAAAGAAGCTGTCTTGGATACCGCAGATTTCATATTCGTGATGAGTGACGCTGCACAAGGGGAGCTGCTCCGCACACTGGAAACGGCAAAGATTGGGGATTTAATGGATCCGCACAGCTCTTCGACCATCATCATGGAAACCGAGAGCTTATTCGGAGGAATCAAGCTGAGTCTGGCTGGTCCTGGTATTCAAACCAGCTCAAGAGCAGAGATGCTCATAAGTGATGAATGGACTGACGCTCGAGCTGTGCGAAATGCCGAGTTTCCGCTAGGGTTGGACATGATCTTTATAGATAAGTTTCATCGTGTGCTTGCCCTGCCTAGGACGACTCAGGTAGTGAAGGAGGAAGTCTGATTATGGGATATGTTGCCGTCAAAGGCGGAACGCGCGCAATTGAAGAATCGTTACAACGAATTCAATACGAACGATTGCGGAAGGGCAAAGTATTGGATGTTGAGGCTGTTGAAGCCGGGATGAGAGGGCTTGTTGATCAAGTGATGTCGGAGAGCAGCCTGTACAACGAACAGCTTGCCGCATTAGCCATTAAACAAGCGGAAGGCAATCCGGAGGAAGCGGTCTTTCTGCTCCGGGCTTACCGCTCAACACTTCCACGAAAGCATTACTCCAGAACAGTGCATTCTGAGGAAATGCGAGTGGAAAGACGGATTTCCGCTTCGTTCAAGGACATTCCAGGCGGGCAAATTCTTGGAGCCTCTACGGATTACTCCCACCGACTGCTTGACTTCGACCTCATCAATGAAACCGAAGAAACTATTGCTGATTGGTTGCAGGAATATCACAAGGTGGAAGATACTACGAGCGATGAAAGCTCTGCAGAAGAGGACAGCCGTTTTCCCAAGGTTCTGGATTATTTGAGAAAAGAAGGCCTTATTACTGATTGCGCCATCAATCCAGCCGAGCCGGACGATGTTACCCGAACAAGTCTTACATTTCCTGCGAGCCGTAGCGAAAAGCTTCAAATCTTGACAAGAGGACAGACGGGTGCCGTTACCTCTCTAGCTTACGCCGTCATTCGCGGTTACGGGATGGTCCACCCGACAGTTGGAGAGCTGCGTGTCGGAGAAATTCCGGTTTATGTTGACAGTCCGCTGGTTCCCTCCAATGAAGAGGATGAATCATATTTTATCGGAGACATCAAAGTAACGGAAGTTGAGATGCTGGTTCCGGCAACGGTAGAGAAAGAGAACGGCAGAAAGGAGCTTCAGCTGGAGTTCGGTTACGGTCTCTGTTACGGGCAAAATGAGACCAAAGCGATTGCCATGAGCATTTTGGATAAGAGTCTGGAAAGAGGAGATAAAACCATCCCGACGCAAAACGAGGAATTCGTCCTTTTTCATATCGATTCTGTGGAATCAACAGGGTTCATCTCCCACTTGAAGATGCCGCATTACATTACTTTCCAGTCGAAGTTGAACGATGTTCGCAAGACGAGAAGAAGTACAAACGACATAAGCGAGGAGGTGTAATGTCAATGCGAACACAATACAACTTTGCCTTTTTGGATGAAGGGTCCAAGAGAGAGATCCGCCGTGCTTCGTTAAAAGCCATTGCTATTCCAGGCTATCAGGTCCCTTTTGCCTCGCGCGAACTGCCCATTGGACGTGGATGGGGTACTGGGGGGCTGCAGCTCACTTTATCTTTAATCGGGAAAAGTGATGTGCTTAAAGTGATTGACCAGGGCTCGGACGAGTCGGTCAATGCGGTTAGTATCAAGAAGCTGATTGACAAAACGACAGGTGTTCCTACTGTAGATGCTACTCAGGAAGCTACTCTAATCCAATCGCGGCATAGAATTCCGGAAATCCCGCTCAAGCCGGAGCAAATATTGGTCTTACAGGTTCCGATGCCGGAACCGCTGCGGATGTATGAATCCAGTGAGCTTGAGACTAAACGCCTGCATGGGGAAAAAGACTACAGCGGTGCATGGCTGATGCTGTTCGAGCAAATTATGAAATACCGCAGTGTCTCCACGGGGGCAGATCATCCAGTCATGGTGCATGATCGCTATGTTATGGCACCTAGCCCTATACCGAAGTTCGACAATCCGAAGATGAACTTCTCTGATGCATTAATCTTGCTGGGAGCGGGAAGGGAGAAAAAGATTTATGCCGTTCCTCCCTATACACAGGTTGTTTCATTGGCCTTTGACGACGTTCCCTTCGAGCCCGAGTCTTTTCCAGGAAAAAGCTGTAAGCAATGCGGTGCTCGTGATGTGTTTATGGATGAGCTATACCATCAAGAGATGGACGAAACCTATTACCAATGCAACGATACGAGCTATTGTCTGGCACGTATGAATCAGCAGTCTTTCTAAAGAAAAGAGGTGACGTAAAGATGGGTTCATTCGCATCTCCCATTTTGAGTGTAAACCATATGAATAAGCAATTCGGTACAGGCTGTGATCAATGCAGCAGCCCGGAGAATCGACAACTTGAGAAAAATTACTGTCGTGCTTGCGGCACGGTCTATTCATGCCAGGATATTACGTTCGATCTCTATCCTGGAGAGGTTCTAGGAATTGTAGGCGAAAGCGGAAGCGGCAAATCGACACTGATGAGGTGCCTCTATTTTGACCAGGAAGTCACCGGAGGCGAGGCTTATTTGCAGCCTTACAAGGACGGCGATACCAATATGTTTCAGGAATCGTCACAGCAACAAAAATATATCCGAAACCATCTGATGGGCAAAGTATATCAAAATCCGGTACTGGGCTTGAGAATGAATTTTTCCTCTATAGGTAATATTGCAGAAAAGATGATTGCAGCCGGAAACCGTCATGTTGCAGCCATGGAATCGCGCGGTAGTGAGCTGTTGGAGAGGGTTCATATACCGGTTTATCGGATGAAGGAAGCCCCAAAAAATTTTTCCGGTGGTATGCAGCAGCGGGTTCAGATTGCCAAAGCACTTTCCAACAATCCGCCCATTTTATTACTGGACGAAGTAACTACGGGTCTAGACTTATCCGTTCAAGCAAATGTTCTGGATTTGATCAAGCATCTCCAAAGAGAACTGAACATCAGCATGCTGCTTGTGTCACACGACCTTGGCGTAATACGGATGCTTGCGGATCGAACGATGGTGATGCTGGATGGCCGAGTAGTCGAGCAGGGCTTGACGGATCAAATCCTTGAAGATCCACAGCACGCATATACCCAACAGCTGGTTCATTCCTTGTTGTAACGAATCCACGATAGGAGGACATAGGATGTATCTTATAACGAACGGCATCATTGTTACTGAAGAATCGCTTTTGGAAGGTTTTGATCTTCTCGTTGAAGAGGATCGTATTGCTCAGATCGCCCACCAAGGAGAGATTGTCCCACCTATCGGAACGGAAGTCATCGATGCGCGTGGAGGCTATGTGACACCGGGGATGATTGATATCCATTCGGATTACATCGAGCATATGACGGCACCAAGACCGACTTCGCTAATCGATTTTCAGCTGGGTCTTCGTGAAACGGAGAGAGAGCTTGTGTCTCACGGGATTACGACGATGTATCATTCCTTGTCCATCTTCAAATCTGCGGATTACAAGTACCGTCCTATCCGTGAACCGGAGAATGTCCGTAAGCTGATCGATTTGATTGATCGGACACATTACAGCAAGCATTTAATCCGTCATCGGTTTCATGCCAGATTCGAGATTGACAATCTGGATCAAATCGACAATTTGAAAAGCTATATTAACGAAGAAAAAGTACACCTGGTTTCGTTTATGGATCATACCCCTGGACAAGGACAGTACAGAGATTTGGAAGTGTATAAAAAGACGGTCCGTGGTTACGACCATCTGACCGATGATAATATAGCCGTGCTCATAGCCAATCATCAGACGAAGGAGAAAATGACGGTTGACGCGATACGGGAAATCGCCGAAATGGCAAGAGAAAGAAACATTGCAATAGCTTCACATGATGACGATTCATTAGAGAAGCTGGATTTGGTACAGAGCTTCGGCACTGTCATTAGTGAGTTCCCTATTACACTCGACATTGCGCGAAAAGCGAAAGAGAAGGGATTATTCACGGTAGCGGGTGCGCCGAACGTCATTCTGGGCGGCTCGCACAGCGGCAATCTTTGTGCAGCAGAAGCAATTCAAGATGGATGTATCGATATTTTGTGCAGCGATTACTATCCTGCAGCAATGCTTCACGCGGTATTCCAACTGGCGAGTTCATCTGGGCAGGAATTAGCAGAGTTGTTCAAGCTCGTCACACTACACCCTGCACAAGCGGTCAACATCGATGCGGAATACGGCTCTGTCCGGGAAGGGAAGAAAGCAGACCTGCTTATCATTGAGAGATTGGAGCCAGACGAGTTTCCGGTCGTGACTGCTGTGATCGTAGACGGGAAATTAATTCAAAAAATGAATTACAGGAACTAACAGGAGGTGATGGCATGGAGAACCTGCTGTCGATAGAACATTTGTCCAAATCATTTACGCTGCACAATCTAGATAAACATATTTCTGCGGTTGAAGATGTAAGTCTGCATCTTAAAGAAGGAGAATTTGTGGGAATAACGGGGAAGAGCGGAAGCGGCAAATCTACCGTTCTAAGATGCATCTACCGTACCTACCTGCCTCATTCAGGGAGCATCTGGTACAACTCGGAAAGGTTTGGCCGCATCGATTTGGCTTCTGCTACGGAACGGACCATCATTGAGCTTCGCAAGCTAGAAATCGGTTATGTATCCCAATTTCTGAACGTTATGCCCCGCACGACAGCAAGGGAGCTGGTACGAAATGCCATTGTGGAAATGGGGCATGACACGGACTACGCAGATATTGAAACGGTGAAGATGCTGGAGCATTTCGAATTGGATCGAAGCTTGTGGGACAGCTATCCGGCAACCTTCTCAGGAGGCGAGAAGCTTCGATTAAATATCGCGAGAGCGATGGTTAAACGTCCGAGGCTGCTGCTGCTGGATGAACCTACGGCAAGCCTTGATCATGGTTCTAAACTGAAAGTGAAGGTATTGATAGAGCAGCTAATGAAGGAGGGTGCCACAATGCTAGGCATCTTTCATGACTTGGAGTTTATGCAGCATTTATGCGATAGAGAGTATCAAATCAGAGATGGGAACATATTTACATCCGAAAAAAAGGAAAAGCTTACAACATCTTAAAGTAGTCAAAACATTCAGATAATAGTTGGGAACTATACTAGACTTGTCCAAAATAAAAACCATGGGTTCATCGGGAGGAGTTTAAAAGTGAAAAAGATTTTGACTCTTATTATTTCATTATCTCTGGTTGCAGTAGCATCAGGCTGCGGCTCCAAAGCCGGGGATGCACAGAATGCGGCAGCTTCCGTCAAAACAAAGGATACTATAACCATTGCCTGGTATCCTAATGAATCTGGCGCAGATTTGAAGAACGCTCGCGATGAACTGGGAAAAGTCATAGAATCCGCAACAGGTAAAAAAGTAGAGCACAAGACAACGACCGACTATATTATCGCTATTGAAGCTATTGCCAACGGCAGTGCGGATCTAGCTTTTATGGGGCCGCAAGGATATGTTGAGGCCAATGCCAAAAATAAGAAAGTGCTGCCTCTGGTCGTATCGAGTGGGGAGTCGGGTACTTTGGACGATGCGGTATACTTCAGCTGGCTCAATGTAAGAAAAGGGGAGGAAGAGCCGTATAAAAGCGGAAACGGCTTTGCTATCGATAACATTGCCGGCAAAAAGTTTTCCTTCGTCTCCAATTCCTCTACTTCCGGATTTAAAGTTCCATCCGCAGGCATTGTTAGCTATTTTGCTAAAAAAGACAAATATAAGAATCTAACAGTGGATGATCTGCTTCAAGGAGGCAAGGATAAATTTTTCGGTGAAGTGTTGTTTGGCGGTACCCACCAAGGAGCCGCAGTAAATCTATTAACAGGCAAAGCTGATGTTGCTGCGTTCTGTGATACTTGTGTTGCCAACTATGTAGAGCTGTCTACAGGTACGGCTAACAAGCCAGGAGCAGTCTACAAAGTGAAACAAGGTGCGGCCGAACCTTTTAACACATTAATCGGCAAAGAATTTACAGTTATTTCTGTTACTCCAGTTTTGAACTCGCCATTCGCGATCAACACTGGCACTATAAGTGCGGAAGACCAGAAGAAGCTGAAGGATGCCTTTACCTCTGATGCGGTAACCAAGAACCCTAAGGTTTTCCTGCCAAGTGATTCCAAAGAATCCGGGTTGTTCAAGCAGAAGACGGGCAAAGAAAAATTTCTTCCTGTAGAAGATGTGTGGTTCAATCCGGTCAGAGAGCTGTCTAAATAATCAATTCCTTCAACAGTACAATACTTAGTAAGGGAGTTAACCATGACAACGTTATTGGAATTCAAGCAGGTATCGAAGCAATACGGTACAGATACTAGAGCGTTATCGGATGTTAATTTCGCTGTGAGAGAAGGAGAGTTCGTTTCCATCATCGGTCCATCGGGGGCTGGCAAATCCACTCTCCTTCGCTGCATTAACCGTATGATTGACGCAAGCAGTGGAGAGATCATTTTTGATGGCGCTAATGTAATGGGACTTAAGAAAATGGAATTGAAGAAATTCAGAACCCGGATCGGCATGATATTTCAGCATTATAATTTGGTCAACCGGCTGACTGTGATCGAGAATGTCCTACATGGGCGTCTCGGTTACAAGTCTACCTTGGAGGGAGTCCTCGGGCTTTACTCTAAAGAGGAGAAGGATCAAGCCTGCGCCATTTTACAAATACTCGGACTTGAAGAGCACATGTACAAACGTTGTGACCAGCTAAGCGGCGGACAAAAACAAAGGGTAGGGATTGCACGTGCCCTTATACAGGAACCCAAAATGCTGCTGTGCGACGAGCCGATCGCATCTTTAGACCCTAACGCTTCCAAAGTCATTATGGAGCACTTGCGCAGCATTTCTTCCACTATGGGGATTACGGTTGTAATCAACTTGCATCAGGTGGATGTAGCCCTCAAATATTCGGATCGGATCATTGGAGTGAACAAGGGCTCCATCGTCTATGATGGGCCTCCGGCTAATATCAGGCGCGAACAGCTTGCAATAATCTACGGCTCAGAACTGGATGAGCATGTAGAGGAGATGGACAATTCCTATGCAGTATAACTTCTTCGCCAGAAAACGCATGAATTCGTTGCTCTTCTGTACCTTGCTGGTAACTGTAACGATTGTGGCCATAATCATTACGGATTATAACGTAATCAAAGGCTTTACCTCCGTACCGAAAGCGGTGGAGTGGGCTATTAGTAATTTTTATCCGAGTGAAAAAGCAATGAAGCGTCTTCCTGCGATTTTGAGCAGTTTGTCTGAAACGGTACTCGTATCCATAGCCTCTACCACTGTTGCCGCTGTTTTCGCCTTGCTGTTTGCTATCCTTGGATCCAACACGACCGGGGTGGGGGGAGTCGTCAGTTTTATAAGCAGATCGATTGCCACTTTGTTTCGTAATATTGATGTCGCTGCTTGGTCGATGATTCTGCTTTTTTCGTTCGGTCAAAGCGTGCTGACAGGCTATTTTGCACTTTTCTTCGGCTCATTCGGGTTTTTGACACGTGCATTTATGGAGTCGATTGATGAAGTAAGCAACAGCTCCGTAGAGGCATTAAAGGCAACGGGAGCAAGCTACTTCTCTATCATTTTTCAATCCGTGATTCCTTCGAGCATTCCCCAATTGCTCAGTTGGATCCTGTTTATGGTGGAAACCAACATCCGTCAAGCCACTCTGATTGGTATTTTGACCGGTACTGGCATCGGCTTCTTGTTTAGTCTGTATTACAAAGGCTTGAATTACAGTTCCGCTTCTTTGGTCGTCATTGTCATTGTCATCGCCATCATGATCATTGAATCGGTTTCCAACTATGTAAGGAGGGTGATTTTGTAATATGGAAATTCAGGAATCCGTCAGAACCGCCTATAACAAAGGCAGCAGCCGGGACATTTCCAACGATGAACGGATAAAATCGAAGCCGTTTAATAAGCAAACTTTTCTTATCCGGCTTACTCTGGCAGCTCTAGCTATGTTGACAGTCTATGGATTTGTAACCTTTGATTATAAGGAAATTCACTTCTTAGATGCCATCTATTCCACTGCGGGCACGATCAAAACAATGTTTTTCCAGCCGTTTCTTAATCACATATCTTTTGTCGAGGCGCTTATGCAGGTCGTTATTACACTGGGGCTTGCGTTTCTCACGACACTGTTCGGTGCCGTCATAGCGTTGTTCCTAAGCTTGTTAGCTGCACATAATTTATCTAATTACAGGCTTTCGATCTTTATTAAAGGTATCGTTGCTTTTATTAGAGCGGTTCCGACTGTATTATGGGTATTGATTTTTGCTGTTGCGGCAGGACTGGGAAGTGTTGCAGCGGTTATTGGTATGACCTTTCATTCTATCAGCTACCTTGTAAAAGCGTATTCAGAATCATTCGAAGAGCTGGATAAAGGTATTATTGAAGCGCTTAAGGCAAGTGGCGCCAATTGGTGGCAGATTGTATTTCAGGCTGTTATTCCGTCATCCATCACCTATCTGATTTCATGGACGTTTATGCGATTTGAGATCAACTTTGCAGTTGCGGTTGCCATGGGTGCAGCAGCAGGAGCGGGCGGTATCGGCTACGATATGTTTATGGCCAGCGGCTATTACTATGATGTTCGGGAAATTGGTGCTATTACCTATTTGATCCTTGCCTTCGCCGTCTTGCTTGAAGTGATTGCTTCGAGAATCAAGAAGAAATTAAGAGTTCAGGATTAAACCCAAATCTCAAATTGTAAAGATAAGAAACGCCGCACTCGGTTGATGCTGAGAGCGGCGTTTTAGTTCAGATGTGAAGTACATTTGTGAAGTGTGATGAGCTCATTTCTTTTTATCGGGATCGAACCAGTGCAACGGATGGGTGAGTGATGGAGGCAACTTGGTATCGGCATCGCCTAACGCGGAGTTGATCTGCGATTGGGTAAGAAAAATACTCTCCGTTAGATCAGCCCCTCTAAGATCAGCGTCTCGGAAATCCACACCGATGAGGTCAGCAGCTCTTAAGTCGGCTCCTCTTAGATCCGCAGCGATCAGATAGGCCCCTCTCAAATTAGCGCATCGAAAGTCGGCTCTTTTGAGATTGGCGCCAATAAGGTCAATTCCTCGGCCATGATTTTTCTTCCGCTTTAATGAATCCTTATACCGCTGCCTGGCTTCATCACGTACGAGCTCACTAGTTTGAAGGAGCAGCTTATTAACTTCTGCCCGATGTTCTGGGATGTTTAGTTCTAAGAGTGAATCAGGATTAAGGTATGTGAGTCGTTCCGTCTTGTCTAGCGCCAAGCTGAGTGCATCGTATATTGGATAAGCTTGCCTAAGTGTCAGTGCTTCGGATAAATACCAGATCAGTTCATGGAGTTGTCGCATGATAGGAAACACATAGAACATTTGTTCTCTGATGCCTGGAGCTCGTCTCCAATCACGACCTTCAAACGTAACTTGTGAGACCTTTTGCCCAGCACCAAAGCAATCATAAACCGTGCAACCACGAAATCCGCTCTCCCTGAGCCTATTATGAATACCGCAGCGGAAGTCCGATTGCAGGTTTTGACAGGCATGTCCTGCATCTTTATCCCTTGCAAAGTCTGAAGAGGCTGAGAATGGCAGCACGACACAGCATAAGCCGAAGCAATTCTCACAGTCCGCTTTCATGCTTAGCTGGCTTTTGTTGGGAACAGAACTAAAATCATTGTGACTCTCAGTCATTACAATATCTCCTTCCGCTTCAACATGTTCTTTCACATAATCTAATTTTAAGGCAAGTTTAAAATAGAATAATAGATATTTTTTTATAGTAAAAATATAATCCTAATCTATTCTAATACTCCTCTAACAAAAGAATGTGCAGCGTTTATCTCCATTTCTGAATGGTCATAATGAGGAGTAGGAGACTTGGGAGGTAGCTTGCTTATGTATCGAAAGTCATCAACAGATCGTCGTAATATAGATGAAACTTTCATCTCACCGGAGTATGCAAAGATTCCTATAGACCCTAAGGTTGAACATAATTTAGAACGTATTCTGAATGATTTCGGTGGAAGCGACGATGTGGTCATCCGCAAAATTCCTTATGAAGGGACGGAGTCGATTGCAGCAGCTGTTGTATATATAGACGGCATGTCGGACTCCTCAGCGATCAACAGTTATATTAATGATGTATTAAGGCACTCCTTAAACATGGTTTCCCATTCAAATCCGACGGACGGTATGAAAACAGCGCTCCTAGCTAAAGAGCTTCTTATAGGGATAGGTTCGATTCACACAGAATCGGAAATGGCTTCCTTATACAAATATTTACTTTCGGGAGAAGCAATCATTTTCCTGGACGGCTTCGACGAAGCCTATCTCGCTTGTATTCGTGAATGGAAGGGTCGCGATGTGACGGAGTCGACGAACCAAACATCTGTTCGGGGTCCGAGGGAAAGCTTCACCGAGACACTTCGTATTAATACGTCGTTAATAAGGCGTAAAATTAAAGATACTAGGCTCAGGCTTGAAACGATTTCGATTGGAAGGACGACGAAGACAGATGTCACAATAATGTATATTAAGGAAGTGGCCAAGCCTTCAGTTATTGAATTGGCCCGCTCGCGATTGAGATCCATCGACATTGATAGCGTCCTTGATAGCGGCTTTCTCGAGGAATTGATTGAGGACAATAAACTATCCCTGTTTCCTACAATTTATAACTCTGAACTGCCGGATAACGTCGCAGCACAGCTGTTGGAAGGAAAAGTGGCCATTTTGGTGGACGGCACGCCAAACATATTGCTTGTGCCGACGCAGCTAGTTACATTTTTCCAATCAACAGAGGATTATTACCAACCTGCTATTTATGCGAGCTTACTGCGCCTATTGCGATTTGGCAGTGTCTTCATTTCGCTTCTGCTTCCTTCCCTTTACATTGCTATTACGACTTTTCATCGAGATATGCTCCCGGCATCGCTGTTGATCAGTTTGGCAGCACAGAGAGAGGGAGTACCCTTTCCGGCATTTGTTGAAGCTCTTGGCATGGAGGTAACCTTTGAGATTTTACGTGAAGCGGGTTTGCGCATGCCCCGTGCGATAGGTCAGGCGGTATCGGTTGTCGGTACGCTTGTTATTGGACAAGCTGCAGTTGAAGCGGGGATTGTATCTGCAGCGATGGTCATCGTCGTTTCCGTCACAGCCATTTCCACATTTACGCTTCCGTCGTATAGTATGTCAATCCCGATTCGGATTCTCCGTTTCACGTTTATGGGCGTGGCTGCTAGCTTCGGGTTATTCGGTATTATCATGGGTTTGTTTGTACTGCTACTTCATTTATGCGCACTGAAATCCTTTGGAGAACCGTACATGTCTCCGTTTTCACCATACAGAAAAACGGATTTAGAGGACACGATTGTACGCCTGCCAAGATGGTTGATGTTCAAACGGCCCGGCACTTCATTGGGAAACGGCGGCGGAAGGTTTCGTAAGCGTTGGTAAGGAGTTGAAAGCATCATGATGTACAGAATAGCGGTTATTGTGCTTTGCTTGCTCATGCTAACCGGCTGCTGGAGCAGACGAGAACTCAATGATTTGCTAATTGTACTTGGAGTCGGTATTGACTGGGAAGATGGTGAATATCTGGTATCGTTCCAGGTCGTCAATCCAAGCGAGATTTCGATGCAAAAAAAAAGCGGTGAACGTCCGCCCAGTACACTCTATCAGGGTAGAGGCAAAACACTGTTTGAGGCAGCAAGGTCTTTAACAGCTGAAGCACCACGGAAAGTATATATGGGACATCTTCAAATCTATGTAATCGGTGAAGAATTGGCTAGAAGGGGCATAAGTGAATTTATTGATAATGCTATGCGAGATAATGAATTGAGGATGGACTTCAACCTTGTTGTGGCAAAAGGAATGAAGGCGGAGAATGTTCTTAAGCTGTATACGCCGCTTGAGAAGCTGCCTAGCTATAGCATGCAGCAATCACTCCGAACCTCTGCAAAGTCTTGGGCTCCAACCGTAGCTATCACATTGGACGAGGTTCTGAATAAGCTGTCCGGAGATGGTCAAGAGCTTGCATTAACCGGAATCAACATGATCGGCAGTCCCAAAGTGGGTGAAACCAAAAAAAACATAGAGCGGTTCTTGCCTCCAAGCCGTTTCCGTTATACGGGTATGGCTGCTTTTAAGGATGATAAACTGATTGGATGGTTGAATGAAAAAGAAAGCAAAGGGTATACAGATATTACAAACAATCTAGATAGCACCTCAATAGAGATAGCGTGCGGTGGTCAAAACTATATGGGGATTGAAGTTACATCATCGGATTCCAAATTGAAAACGAAGGTTCAAAATGGTGTACCGGAGGTTAACATTCACATTAGGGCTGAGGCGAATATCGTTGATAGGGCCTGCAAAGATGTCAACTTAACCGATCCCGAGACGATCAAGCGTCTTCAGGATGAGACGAAACAAATTATTCAATCCAATGCGGTAGCGGCCGTCAAGCGAGCCAAGAAGATGAAGTCCGATATTCTTGGTTTTGGGAGCCAGCTTGGGAAGGATTATCCCGATTTCTGGAGGCAAGCCAAGGACAATTGGAACGAAGATGGATTCCCTCGAACCAAAGTTCATTACGAGATCGATCTGTTTATTCGAAAGACGGGAACGATAGGAAATTCGACTATGAAGTAAAGAAGGTGCTCCGTTTGTCATCCATAATTGCAGTCATTGCATTGGCGGTCGGCACCTTCTGGCTGGAAGCACCAGGGCTTATTCGCCGAAAACACAGATTGGAGCTAGTTGTATTCATCATTCTGCTGCTTGTGGGGACAACACTTTACGCGGCATTGGCAATGGAAGTACGTCTTCCGAACCCGTTAAGTATTTTAAAGACTATGTATAGAGGAATGTCTTAAGTAAAACTGACAGACGGACAAGGAGGAACAGATGGACAGATACGACAATGCCAAAATATCCGTACGTCAGTTTTCAATCTTAATTATGATTGGGATTATTGGAGATTCGATTCTTGTTCTTCCTACCATTGTTGCTGCTTCGGCTAAACAGGATGCTTGGCTATCCATGCTGCTTGCTTTACTACTTGGATTGGCTTCAGGTATCCTTTTTGGGGCAATTGCAAATAAGCTCCAAGGGAAAAGCCTTATAACAGGGGCACGAGAAAAGCTAGGGATATGGGGGGGGAGCTTTTTCGGTATTCTGTTTTTGGTTGAATTTTATATGTGCGATCTAACGCTGTTAAGTGAGATGAGTCAATTTATGACCACACAGATGATGCCAGAGACCCCTGTCAATGCCATCATTTTGTTTTTTATTGCGGTTATTATTATTGCATACAGATATGGCTTAGAAGCTTTCGCGCGAATGGGTGAGCTGCTCTTTCCGATCATTATGATGCTGTTCGTGTTTCTTGTCGTCTTCTTGATTCCTCAAGCGGATACATCGAATTTGCTACCGATAGCTGGCCATGGAATGGGTCCGATAATGAATGGAATAGTACCTGCATTTACATTCGGATTTGCTGAAATGGTTGTTCTTCTAATGTTGGTTCCGCATGTTGTCGATAATACGAAGCTGACAAAACCGATTCTGACGAGTTTTGTACTGGGGGGCACCATATTGTTCTTGGTGGTTCTCTTTTGCGTATTGGTGCTCGGCTCTAACTTAATGGAAACGAAGTATTATCCAACGTTTGTCTTAGCGCAAAAAATTCAGGTCGGCAATTTCCTGGAACGCTTGGAAGCAATCATCGCCTTTTTATGGATTATTACCGTGTTTTATAAAACGCTGCTTAATTACTTCGCGCTTACGACCGGAATTGCGCAGCTGCTACGGCTTAAGGAGAGCCATATGCTGACGATCCCGATTGGTATGATTCTGCTTGTGAGTGCGATTGTCAGTACACCGAATATTACGGTATATAACGATATCCTAAATAACTATTATCCGTGGTTCGACATGAGCTTTTGTGTCGGGCTGCCCATTGTATTTCTTATCATGCTGTTCATTGCAGGTAAACGTAAAAAGGATGGCAAAATCAATTCCATTTAGCGCTTTTAATGAATGAAAATCTTTAAGTTTAAAGTTAATATTCGCCAAATGGTATGATAAATCGTCCATTTTCATCTCACTCTAGACGTTTCAAAAATGAAGAATTATGGAAGGCACTGTCTGCGTGTCAACAATGGTTATAAGGAAGGGGTGGAAGAGTTTAAGAAATACTTTCATTACTATAGCGTAAAATGTGGAGCACTTAATTATTTATTTTAGGATTGGGAGTGTGAATCAGCTTTAAATAGAGAAAAAAAGTACGTTGGGATAATTTACCATTAAATGGATGGTGAATGATACGTAAAAGTTAAATGAAATTACAGAGAAACTAATTTGATAAAAATTTTGATTGTACAAAAATCCTGATTGATTATTTATAACGCAAAAAACAAATAAATAACAAAACATGAAAAAAACAAATAAGTAGTAATAAAAAACAAAACAAAAAAAGGATTAAAAAACAAAAACAAGAATAGCAATTAGTGAATAGTAAAATGAAAAAATCGTAAAATGGCTTGTAAGAGCTTTGGCTGAATTAATTAAACTTTTAATTAAACTTATTACATTTACACAAAACCCGTATTTTGTACATATGTCAATTCCTTTAGTTCAAGGATGCCTCGGCCCCCGATTCTTTCGTATTTGTGGGTCCTTTAGTTCAAGGATGCCTCGGTATTCTCTATGGATTTTCAATCTTTGTTTCTTTCTTATTTTATTAAACGAAACCAAAAAAAATAATTAAAGCAATAGCAGCTAAATAATATAAACCGTCAGACTGAGGAAGCCTGACGGTTTTTCTTCATATTACCTCGGCGCTCCATAAGAGTCTATTTCGAGCTATCCTTAGCGGCAGCATTTCCGTTATCAAAATAAGAAGTGTCTAGAATCCTGGCATAAATATAAGGATTTAGGTTCGGACTTTGTACATGGATTTTGATTTTTTCCAGACCCTCTACATTAAATGTAAGCTGCTTAATACCGTCTTCTGGACTGATTGTATGCTTTTCCAAAACAGTCGAGGCTGCGCTTCCTGCAGCGGTTCCCCAATTATAAAGCGAAAACTCCACCTCATGCTCCCCAGGGCTTATGACTGCTGCATCCAGGAGGAGTCGCTTGAATTTACGGTCAATCGTAAACTCAACATCTCCATATTGGTCGATCTTTAATACTTCTTCGAACTGTTTCCCTTTCACCATTGTTTCATTGGGGTCTTTTGACTGCGTCACATAGATGTTATCAATCTCCATCGGAGTGGCAAAAATCGGTCTTTTCTCTCCTGGTTTTCCTCCAATGAAAATGGTTTGGGAATCAGCATCATAATCGATCGGTATCTTTAGCGCTTCAGCCACAGCGCGTACCGGCAAATAGTTATTTCCGTTATAAAAAATTGGGGTCAGCGGTTTTCCTGACTCGTCCTTGGGCTGCCACAAATCTCCTTTCAGTACAAATGATACTCCTTTGTTAAAAAATGCATTGATCGGTTCCAGATTAACCGCCGCATAGGCGGACCCAAAGGAGCTGGCAACAATCGCAACGACAAATAAAGCAATCTTGACCATTTTCATTTTCCTAAAAAACATCTTCAATGTGAACTCGCCCTTCCTTAATATAATGGATTTTGACCTATTCGTAACATGGAGTATTTCAAAATCACTTTTTGCCCAACATAGCCAAGATGGCCGTCACAGCTTCTGCCCTGGTCGTCTTATTATCCGCTGCAAAGCGGTTATCGCGCATAAAATCGGCAATGCCGGATTTTTTTGCTGCTGCTGCGGCACCCTTAGCCCATGCTGGAATATCGGTGTCATCGGCAAACCCGGATTGTGCCTTTTCGTCGACAGGCAGACCGGATGCTCTGACGACCATGGCGATCATTTCCGCATGGGTGATATTAGAGTCTGGTTGGAAGGTGCCGTCCGGATAACCGCTAACTATTCCAAGCTGTACAGCCTGTGATACTGCCTTTACGGCCCATTCTCCTATCTTGTCTTGATCTGCAAAAGCGAGCTTTGCACCTTCTGCTGCCGGTTTCATCCCATTCATAAGCAAGACGGCAAACTCAGCGCGTGTAACGTTGCCATCCGGTCGGAACGTGAAGTCTGGGTAACCGTTAGCGATACGAAGCTCGACAGCTTTAATGATGTTCGCTTTTGCCCAATGATCCGCAATATCCGAAAATGGAAGATCCTGCGAAGCAGCCGGTTTTGATGATGGCGTAACCGTTACGGCGCATACGGCGATGAATCCTCCGTCCTCGGTAGAGACTGTAATTTTCGCCGTACCCGGTTCGATTCCGGTAACTTTTCCCTCATTATCCACCTTAGCAACCGTACTGTCACTGCTGGTCCACTTCACCTTCTTGTTCAATGCCGCGTCAGGGACAACCGCTGCCGTCAACGTTTCGCTATCTCCTGATTGCAGGTTCATTGCTTTCTTGTTCAAATTGACGCTTGTGGCGTCGGTGCCAAGAGCGAATAATGACTTCTCCGATACCATATAGACCGTGCCGTCGCTTCCGACGGATGGGCTTTGCAAACCAAAGCCTTTGGCGAAATATTGCCATTTTACTTTGCCGTCAGAGTCTATTGCGTAAAATAAATTATTATTAGTGGAGCCTGGGATTTTCGTGCCATCCGCTCCTGCAGCGTATATCGTTTTATCCCTCCCAACCACTGGGGCTGGATAAAACGATTGTCTTGCAGACAAAAATGACATTTTCGATAGATACGGTTTTCCGGTTTCCATTCCCCATTTAATTGCTCCGTTCGGATGGATTGCAAGCAGCTTCATGTCGGACCAAATATATAGGATATCGTCTGTTCCGACGGTTGGTGTGGAATATGTTTGATAGTTTTTACTCCATTTTTCTGAACCAAATGTATTAATGGAAAAAATAGTATCACCCGATGAACTGAACGATTCCACATATACGGTACCGTCGGCTCCTAACACGGGAGAATTAAATATTGTATTGAGTTGAGGTGTACGGAATAACCATTTCAACTTTCCATTCGGTTTGATTGCATAAAGATCGCCCTTTTCGGTTCCGACATAAATCGTTCCATCGCTTCCGACAGTTGGGGAATATACTTCACCTCCCGTTGGGAATACCCACTGTTTCGTGCCATCCGGATTAAGTGCATACAGCTCAGTTGCTCCTCCTACATAGATCGTATCGTCAGCTCCAACTACCGGTGATTTATATCTATACCGTTCAAAGCTCATGCAACAGTCGTATGCAGTTAAAGAACCTCCCCTGGCGAATTCCCACTTCTTATTCCCGGCTTGATCTATAGCATACACGTTGCCATCAATACTAGCCGCATAGATCGTACCGTCGGAGCCGAAGGCGGCAGGGACATAGGTTGTACTTCCCAATGAAATCTCCCGACGTTTAGTTCCGTCAGGGTTAATTGCGTACAGCTTTTTATTTTCCGTTCCCACATAGATGGTACCGTCCGGAGATATTATCGGAGAAGTAGTTATGTTGGCATCAAAGTAGTTGTATTCCCACTTTGCTTTACCTATCGGAATACCGCTTAAGTACGGTGTGATGAACTCATAAGATTTGGAATCAATTGGAACTTTCAAATCAAGCTTTAGATGGGGTGTTTCCTCTGCTGTGGCAAGGGTGGGGAGCAATACCGAAATCGACAGCACGGCTGATAAGATGAGTGCTGTTATTCTCCATTCGATTATTGATATATAGATCAAATCCTTTCGATGATAATGGTATCGTGCGAACAAGCCCAGAACATGGAGGATTCACTCATTCTTTGGTGAAAAAAAACTACCATTCCATATTCCGTTATGGTAAAAGTTGGCGATTGGATAAGTGCCATGATATCATCGGTGACCTGATCGGGCAGATCGGCAATTCGGGTCAAAAGCTATGTGAGAGGATTGCCGAGGATCGTTAAGATGTGAATAATAGGCTGAAAGGAAGGCGGCAATATAGCCAGACGACGGGTCATCAAGTAGAGGATCGTATTGACGTAGCTGTTTCTTTATTTAAATTCTAATTGTTTGAAAAGAACACTTCAAGGGAAAAGATACCTACTTCCAATCAGTTACTAAAGTCCCTTTTTACGGAAGAAAATCCCGCTTCAAGCGCTTTTAAACCAGATCTGACATTGAAGACTTAATGTTTTTTCAGTTGCCACAGGTACAATGAACGCTTTTTCATATTCGTTTTGTGGCGTAGATAAATGCTAAGTATTCTGGCCCAAATTGGTTGAAGTGACTAAACTTGTCCAGACTACTTCAAAAATAATAATCAAGTGTTCCTTGATCAAGTCTCCGTTGTTCGAGGATCCTTGCCAAGATTCGTAAATCTACAATGTAGGTAGTTTTGTGTCACAATACTACAATGTAGGGAAATTTGTGCATTTTGTACTGACACAAATTCCCTACATAAAAATAATAAAAGCTTGAGTAATCAAGCTTTTTCGGATAGGTTTATGTAGGCACTTTTGTGTCATTGGACAAATTTCCTGTGAGCTTTTTCATGATGCCCTCTTCACTGTATGAATGGCAAGCAAGTATATTATTTATCCGGTACCCGGAGTTAATTTCGTATTCAGCCAGCCTGTTGAATAGAGAGATGGCCCATGCTCCTAGTTACTTGGAACGTGGGCCAAAAAATTAGATAACACAGCCACAAAGAACAATGACTAACAAAATAAAAAGAACCAAAATAGTTGCAGAGTTTGTAAATATTCCGCCTACTCCACCCATTTTTGAACCCTCCTACCAATTTGTCTTGAGGTTTTTACCCCAAAATCAAGTTATGCAGGATACATATCTAATGTTTGGACGTTTGACATGGGGTTACATTTATCATAGAAATTAAAATCCTTAAGATAATTCCAACCCATTTTTTTCAGGTGTCCAGGCACCTAATCTAAAGTAAATGGTTATAATATTTTGTAGCGAAGCCGCTCATTCGCTTTTTGATCCCCGTATTTGAAGTGAAATGAAGCATCCACCAGTACAAACTGGTGGATGCTTCATTTTTATGAAACCCGAAAAGTACATATGACTAAGCATAAACGATTGTCGATTTCTTCCAATACCAAGTAATGTTTCATTTGTATTTTCCTCATCTTGGTTTTTCTCTCATTTTAACCTCAAGTTAGTATCCTGCCAATACATACCTCATGCTTAGTCTCATTTCATCGCTATCTATCATTGATTTTCATGTTCATTCACTTGAGACCATTAGTCCCTTATGTATCAGATCATTTTTTACCGTTATTTTCGTGACCCGATAGCTCACTCTGGTGCAAATGCCCATAAAATGGGTGTATGACTCAGTAACAAATGCGGATATGTTCCATACATTGGAATTATGTTTAGAAGTGATCGATTTTTCTATCATGCCCTTGTTTACTTACGGAAAACAATAATGGGAGGTTTTTTCAAATGAATGAGTTTATAAACGATCTTCAACAGTTGGACGTTACCCAGTTTCAGGCGAGTGACATGACACCTTGGATCGATGAAAGCCAGTATCAGGCAGGTCAATTCCCGATGGGTGTAAATCCGAATGATCCGTCAAGACTATGTGTTGGTTTTTGTGCGGGTTTTTGTGGAGGCTTTTGCGGTGTTTTCTGCAGCGGTTTTTGCAGTGGCTTTTGTGGGGGTTTCTGTGGCTTCCGCTGTGGCGGATTTCGTTGTGGTGGATTTCATTGTGGTGGATTTCGCTGCCGTTAATTCCAAAGTTCTCAGCCAACCTCAATCACAGCTGCCAGCAGCTTAATTCATGCCCCTTACAACTTGTCGTTGTGTAAGGGGCATTGTTCATTTTGATCTACCTGAACTCCTGGATTCTTGGCATTTATGATTTAAAATGTTGTTCATGATCAAGACAGACTCGAGATACCTACCTGAATTTGGGCTAATCCATAAAATTATGAACCCCCAATAATAAACATTAGCATAACGAGGCTCCCGATCCACCTCGGAAGCCTCGCCCTATTTATTTTTATATTAGACTATAATTCTTCATTATCTCAAATTTGATCTAAACACATTTCTTCTTCGTACCAAGGGGCAGTACTTGGTTTTCTCCCCTTCCAACCTGCTGTATGGTGCAGAGTTTTCGGACGATAAGATACTGCAGGGGCGCACAAAAATTTATTGGTATTCACAACGACGGCAGCTTGGCCCGGATTTCCGAAGATTCCGATTAATCATCAGCAGAACTGGACGCCCGATTCCCTTGTGATCAGTTGTCAGATGAAAATAAACTGAAAAATAAAGTATTAGACCGTGAAAATAAAGTTGTAGACTGGCTGCATGCGTTATACGAACGAGCAGGATGCATCAGCCAGCCGGTTGAATAGAGAGATGGCCCATGTTCCAAGTAATTAGGAGCAACGGCTAAAAAGATTAGATAAAACAGCCGCAAAGGACAATGACTAACAAAATAAAAAGAACCAAAATAGTTGCAGAGTTTGTAAATATTCCGTCTACTCCACCCATTTTTGAGTCCTCCCTCCAATTTGTCTTGAGGTATTTACCCCAAAATCAAGTTATGCGGAATAATATATAATGTTTGGACGTTTGACATGGGGTTACATTTATAATCCCACTAACTCCTAATACTTTATTTTCATCGAACACCAGTGGCAACGGAGATTCGTGGAAGGACGCCTCGTTCGGTCCGACGTTCCCAAGCAAGACGACTTCGCACAAGCCGGTCATAATCGTGCTCTTGCCCCCATTGCAGACATAAAGCAGAAGATATTAAAACAGAATGGGCTTTTAATTATTCCAAATTTCCACAAAATAGGACTTTTTATTGTAAACAAACCGATTTTAGAAAAATACACTGGTAATATGGTTAACAATGGCTTTTGCGAAATATGTGTTCCTATAAAAGGTTATAAGTAACGATATCTTCCGTTTGTATGAAAAAGGTTGTCGCCCGCTTTGATCGGCTACCATGGTATCTTTCTTTGAGCTAGCTGTTCGCGTTTACCATGTAATCCTGCCCATTTAGCTTAATGACGAAGAGGACCTCTACAACACCTGCCCCTCCAGACATGATCTCCGTTAGTTCAACGTTTTTTACGTATAAAGGTTGTACTGAGATAAAATAAATGCACGTTAAATGATGTGCGTACAGTTCAAACAAAGACAAAAGCGATGAAGGAGAGAGTAAGCGGTTTAAGGTTCTTGACAGGGACGGTGTGCCGACTGACTGAGAGCACCCGAATGAATCTATCCGCCGAAGTTCACTCCTGAGTTGGTTTGCTGAACGAATCTCAATCTCTGAGATCGCTAGGTATACCCGTGGTTCTCTGCGTTAAAGAGGTTAAAGTGAGAAATGGGGCATGCCTCTGGGTAAGCGTCATTTCTAATAAGGGTGGTACCACGGCTCCTCGTCCCTTTCAGACAGGAGTCATTTTGTTGTTCTATTACGATCATAAGGGGAGATTTAAATGAAAACATCCAGCTTGGAGCACTTAAGAGACAAACTAAACATCATCAATCATAACCTTCTTGAGCTTTTATGCTATCGGGCTTGCATCGTCAAAGAAATCGGTGAAGTAAAGGAAAAACAAGGAACGCCTAAGTTCGATCCTCTTCGTGAGAGGGCAATGCTGGACGAATTGGTTGCCGCGAACAAGGGACCGTTCGATGATAAAACGATCCAACATTTATTCAAACAGATTTTTCAAGCCTCTTTAAATCTTCAAGAATCCGAGCATAAGAAACATTTACTAGTCAGCCGCAAGAAGCAACAGGAAGACACTATCGTTCATATAGGCGATGTAGCCGTCGGGGGATCAAATCCATTAATAATCGCAGGTCCTTGCTCGGTCGAAAGCTATGAACAAGTTCGACTTGTGGCAAAAGCTTTAAAGGAGGCGGGCATTACAGTGATACGCGGAGGAGCGTTCAAACCTAGGACATCGCCATATGATTTCCAGGGTCTCGGGTTCGAAGGCCTGAAAATTTTGAAAGAGGCTGCAAGCGAATTCAGCCTGAAGACGATTAGTGAAATTGTAGACCCGAGACATATCGAACTTGCTTCTGAATATATAGATGTTATTCAAATCGGGGCTCGCAACATGCAGAATTTCGAATTACTTAAAGCTGCAGGCGAAGCCCGGACACCAATACTCCTAAAGCGAGGGCTGGCAGCGACAATAGACGAGTTTTTACATGCAGCAGAGTATATCATATCCAGAGGCAACACCCAAGTTATGCTGATTGAGCGTGGAATCCGAACCTATGAGAAGGCGACTCGTAACACGCTGGACATCTCCGCAGTGCCAATACTGAAGCAAGAAAGTCATTTACCTGTCCTTGTGGATGTAACCCATTCAACTGGTAGAAAAGATATACTTGCGCCATGTGCAAAAGCGGCTCTCGCGGCTGGTGCTGATGGTGTTATGGTAGAAGTCCACCCAGATCCTGAAACAGCTTTATCCGATGCTACACAACAACTTAACATTGATGAATTCAACCGTTTCTATGCCAATGTTAAAGAATCTGGATTGCTGTAAAACAAAACAAAGAAACAGTAAAACCGATTGCTTCTGTTTTGGATGACGGTACTGACCAATGTCGCCTACCTCAGCGTAAAATAATCATTAGCAATGCAGCAATGATCGCTATGACGCTGCTTGTGCTAAAAGCCACCATAGGACCAAACGTCTGCCACAGGAATCCTGCCATTATACTGGCTGGTAATGCGGCTATTCCGATCATTGAATTATAAGTTCCCATCGCAGTTCCGCGTTGTCCTTCAGGTACAATATCGGCAATGTATGCCTTTTGTATACCTTCTGTAAACGCATAATAAAGTCCATAAAATATGAACAATACCCAAATCCACATGACACTCTTTGCCATCCCAAAACCAAAATAAATCAATGCAAACATAATAAATCCATAAATTAATACCGGTCGACGACCGATCCGGTCAGATAACATTCCTATAGGCATGGAAAAGATGCTGCTGCTCATATTTAATGCAAAAAAGGCTAGAGGAATCAGTGCAGGAAGCATTCCTACATCTTGTGCGCGTAAAGCCAAAAAAGCATCAGAAAAGTTCCCAACAGCAAATAAAGTAGATATTAAAGTGAATATAATAAAGCGGCGGTTTAAATTACGAAATCCTATCTTCGGAAGCGATGTTTTCTTTTGATTTTCGTCATGTCTTTTCTCTTTTAAGAAAAATACAGTAAGAGCAACCGCAACGAGTCCTGGTATAACTGACAGCCAAAATACAAGGTGAAAATTGTTTGCATATATAGCAAGTATCCCAAATGCAACTAACGGTCCAAGTGCGGCTCCGAGAGCATCCATTACACGGCGAAATCCAAATGCTCTTCCACGCTCTTCTTTAGTTGTGGAATCTGCGACCAATGCGTCACGAGGTGAAGTGCGTATTCCTGCGAATTCATGAGCTTGAGTGAGGAAACTGAATCGTTTCGAGGGAGCTGAACAGCCTGCAGGATCTCGCCGGCAGGCTGTTTAATTAACTGGGTTGTCGCGATCTGATCGAGAATGGCTTGCTGCGCGGTGAGCTGCACCTTGCGATTAATCGTTAGATACAGATTCTGCCCCTTGACCGGCTTGCTCAGCTTCATGTCGCCGACGATCCGGCTCATGCTGTCCGATTTGATAGGATTTATAACCGTTAAGGCCCCGCATCTCCTTCTGATACATCAACTCGATGCCGTCGTAGCCGACCTCCTCGGAATCCAAATACTTAAGCGTGGGATCCGATTGATCCGCGTTGATTTCTTTGTAAAAGTCCAAATTCTCCTTGGCTCCCTTCATCTTGTTCAGATAGCCGACCAATTGAACGGCGACCCGGTCGGGACTGTACTGGCTGATGCGCTCCTCCACGATCTCCATGTCCGGATACTCGTCGCGGTGCTCGCTAAGATAGGCGATCTCTTCTTTTGACAGTCCCGATTTGATCCGTCGTTGTTGGAATGGCAGATGCGTTCTGCCTTTGATGTCCATAGCCTCGATAACTTCCTCAATCGTCAACGGCTTGGAATTCGCTTCGCCTTTTTCGTTAAACAGCTGCACGAGTTTTGCAGCCAGCGCCTCCGCCGCTTCCTGCTTAAAGCTTGTTTTGAAAGTAAGGTATTGGGACTGAGTTGAGATCGAATATGCGATCTGCTGTCCCGCCGAATCGTAAATATTGCCGCGGATTGGCGGGATGGATACGCCCTTCATGATCATGGTTGTCTGGCGTTCCTAGAGACTCGGACCCTCGACGAACTGTAGATAAGCAAAACGTACGATTAGTGAAGAGAACAGGAGAAATGTAAGCATGAAAAGACATTTAACCTAATACTGAAATGGCGACGGTTTCGAACTTTTCTTTCGTACTTCGGTTTTATCATTAATTTCCATACCGTTCCCTCATTCCGTCACTCGATACCCACCCTTTAATTGTCATATATTCAGACGAATTCCTTTTTAGAGAGGTTCAATCTTTATCCCTGCACAATAAGAATAAGCAACCTTACGGGAATGGCGGGTATCCGAACTCAATACCAAGTTATTTTTCAAAATTTACGCTTCCGAATCCATAAGACCGATGAATTCCCGGATCGGCTGTCGTCTATATATATGAACACAAACTAATTTGACGAAGAGGTGTTTTGAAAATGGCATTAACGTCCGCATTCACGAGCTTCAACCTGCCTGTAAAAAACGTAGAACAATCGAAAGCGTTCTTCACCGGACTCGGATTCGAGCTCAACCCGCAATTCCCCGAGAACGAGAATTCGGTAGCCATCGTGATCGGCGACAACCTACAGGTCATGCTGATCAATCAAGCATTCTTTAATACGCTCACGGAGAAGGAATCCGTCGATACGAGCAAGTATGCGCAGATGACGATCGCATTGGCCTTCGAGAGCCGGGAAAAGGTCGATGAAATCGTGAATACCGCGGTCTCCTTGGGCGGGAAATTGCACGCTGAACCTGAAGATCATGGGTTCATGTATCATTGGGGCTTCGTGGACTTGGACGGCCATCTGTGGGCCATTAACTACATGAACATGGATGCGGCACAAGGTTAAGGCTAACGGAGAGCACGCTCGTACTAGGGTTCAAAAAGAAAAACGCCGGGCATCTTCCCCGGCGTCTTCTTCGTGATGATTAGTTTTGTTCGGTATAGGCTTTGAAATTGTCCATGATCGCTTGCCAGCCTGCTTGCTGGAACTCGACGGGATTGGAGCTTTCCGCGTCGAACGTTTCAATGACCTTCGTCTCATTCCCTTGATCGACGAAAGCAATATCCACTCTTCTTCCGTCTTCCATGGTGTAGCCGATCGCCTCATGCCGATTCACGACATCGTAGACGCCACCAAAATCAAAGCCCATGCTGCCATCCTTCGCTTCCATCCGTGTCAGAAACTTGCCGCCGACCCGCAGATCGTTCTCGGCTCTCGGCGCATGCCAGTCCTCGGACGCTTGATTCCACTTCGTGATGTGATCCGGCTCGGTCCAATAGCGCCATACCTTCTCGACAGGGGCTTGAATGACGGCTTGCACGGTTACTTTCGTCGGTTGACTCGTTTCCATTTTAAATAGACACCTCTCTCATGATATTCGTCGTTTGGTTATTCTCAATGATATAGACGTAAGCCAATGACGAAATTCATTGGTCAATTCGCTCAGGCAGCCCAAATCGCGAAAATAATGGCGTATGAATGAAGTTTTGAACGTGCAGGATTTGATTTTCTTTGGTTTCGATGACGTGGATGCCCCAGGGTACCAGGCCAGAGCCCTCTTTGCCCGGCATATACTGGGCCAACGCCGGATAACCGCCATTCACCGTAATGGGCACAAATCGCGAACCTTCGCAATGCCAGCGAGTAAGCGAATAGAAGGCGGACAAATCTTCCTTGCCGCGGATCCACATCTCGAAGGGCGGCATCGACATGCAGCCTTCCTCGTGGAACAACGCGACGAGCGCAGCAATATCGAATTGCTCGAAGGCCTCCACATACCGGGACAGCAGCTGCTGCTCCGGTTGAACGTCCATGCTGCTGAGCTCATCCGAGCGAAGCTGCGCCCGGTCCATCGTCTCTCGGGCTCTTTGCAAGGCGCTGTTCACCGCTGCCGGCGACATTGCCAACGTTTCCGCGATCTGCTTGGAGGACCATTCAAATACATCCTTCAAAATGAGTACCGCGCGCTGCCGCGGAGGCAAGGTCTGCAGGAGAGCGATGAAGCACAGTTGAAGGGTATCTCTGCGGACGAGCCGATCCTCCGGATTGCCCCCAAAGTCGGGAGACGGCCAGATCCAGGCAGAGTCCGGCAGCGTGTCGCGCGGCTCGACGATGGCGACGGCCGGATCGAACAGGTCAACGGGAAGCGCGCGGCGTTTGGATTGTCTCAGCTTGTCCAAGCACAGGTTGGAGGCAATCCGATAGACCCAAGTTTTGAACGAGGAATCCTGTCTGAACGTGCTCCAGCTCTGCCAGACCCGAATACTCGTCTCCTGAACGGCATCATCCGCATCGTCCATGGAGCCTAGCATTCGGTAACAGAACGAGGTTAAGCCTGGCTTCAAGCTTGCAAATAATGGTTCGTCAAATGCTTTCTCGTTCATCGCGGCCTCCCTTAACGATCTCCCCGAAGGGTAGTACCTTCATTATATGCAATGAAGCGGACAGCCTCAATAGAATAAATAGGCAGGATTATGGGTTCATTTATCATGGGCCTTCGAGGACTTGGACGGCCATATGTGGGCGATAAACTTCATGAACAATACTGCGTCGGAAGGCCAGGGATAACGAAGAGCATCAACGTTAAAAGTTAAAATTAGCTAGTGATTGGATTGGACTCTTCAGTTCTGTCCTGAACCGTCAGTTCTGCTGTGATTGATCGCTATCTCCCGCTTCCTTCAGTGTGGATGGTGGGGGGAGGTTCACACTTTGAATCGATGCTCCTCCTTTCCATCTTCTTCTGCCTTTATGAGTTCAAGCTATTAACAGATTGGACGTATTTTAAAATGTACGAATTATCAGGGTGATTCCATCGTTCCGGAGTCAATTAGATTTTCATAAACTAGGTATGTAGGGACCTACTCCACCCTGCTCCACTCATAGTATGCCTTTCTTAAGAAGTAGACGGTCGCTAACGCACCGTCTATCTTTACTTACATAACTATGGGACATATGTATCAAATATCTTATTTTGTGATGATGTATCCACGATTACCATAAAAGCGATTAAACGATTAAAAGGCCCTTGTCATCCTTTTTCATTTTTCTTTCCGAAGTGACTTCGATAAAGGAAAAGAAAATCGATTATAGGGCCTTTTAATGCTTCTAATGACTTTTTATTTACTTGGTAGTACGCTCATAATCATAAAGTCCTGGTGCCATCAACCACTTGCCATTGACATATTCAATTTTTACAATCAATGTATCGTACGGTTCGTCAAATAATATTGTATCTAACGCAATATCTACAAACTTTATCTTTTTGACTTCTTATCTTGGCGGTTTCAGTCAGAATTTTGGTTGCCCATCCGTGTCCTCCATTTAAAATAGAGTTGCCCGTTATATATAAAGAGGAAGGCCTTTATAGTTGTTTATACCAGTTATGGGAAAAGCAGATTCTGGGAATGGATGATCAACCAGAGGTTCACTTCTTAATGAGGACAGCGCATCTTGCTTTATACCGATAAGACTTACGCAACATGCCTACGGAAACGGATGCGGATAGGGATTCAGCTCCTCCGGCGACAGCTTGTGATCGACATATCCCAGCTGCATCGGTACTTCCAACACTCTGTTCAGACCCGCCAAGCGGGTAAGCGTATGTCCGAATGTCATCGGCAGCATTCCCGGTATCAGCACTTTGAAGCAGTACAGTTCGTTGCGAAGCGTCTCGCTCGTTGACTGGTCGACTACAATAACATCCAACCCCAAACTGCGAAACACCTCAAGAACCTGCTTCAGATCATCTGTTAAATCGTCATTAGTCGCTACTGGGCCGAATTCTTCGCCGAAAGTCCGTAGAGGACGCTGTTCGTCTAGCAAAAAACATAGTCGTTCCTCCGCTTGTGGCAAACTATACAATATAGAATGATCCTCCATGTTTTCTACCAGGAATGAATCATAAAACATAGCTTCAGCATCATTTCGGCGTTCTTCCCAGTTTGCCTCAACCCTGGTGATCGTCCCAGCCAGCTCATACAAGGCGCTCTTGGCTGCACGAATAGGATCCAGATGGGCTCCTGCGGCGCACACAAGGTTCAATGCCTGAGTCGCTCCCCCCTTCGCTATAGCCCAGATGCTTGGAATGCCGTTTTCCATCGTCGTATTGTACAACAGCACTTCATATCCCGTTACGGCTCTTATGCGTTCGATCATCGTCATCAGTTCTTTGTCGCCAGACGAACGGTAATCGAGCCGTGGAACAGGTAACTTGGCGTACCAGGTCATCAAGAACGAATCGCGCTCAACAATTTCCAAAATGCCGTACAAGATTGCTTCTTCCCGACTCCCGCCTAACGCGCAGCCGTTAGAAGTCTCATATACAAAGCCTCCTCCATAACTCGGGCTGTAATAAGCCAGCAGCTCGGGGACTAGAATCGGACGTTCATACAGTAATGAGTATCCCCACACCCAAGGAATATCCGCATCAGGATCGAACCGTAGATAGGGAAAATCCGGCCGATCCATGTGCTCCTGCGTGTGGAGCCCCACCTTCAACGGATCTATGGCATCATCCTTCAAGTTAACGAAGCTGTTATGCACAACCGTTCGTTTTCCTCGAGGAGCGACCCCGCAATATCTCTCCAATCCTTCGAGGATGGCAGCCAGCTCACTATCTGCAAACGAATGCGAATGGCCTCCTGTCAATTCATTCGACATAGGCAAAGGAAGATTCACAGCCGCGCATGCAAAAGTGGACAGGAAGCTCACCTCCCTGACGTTGAAGAGCCCGGTCCGGCTGTTCCAATAATCCTTAACCAGAACCTTCTGTAAATCGTTCATCGAACGGCTGCGGTAATTGTCCCTGCTCAGCTTCCTGCAAGATCTAAATGTTATCTGGGCTGCTTCCTTCGAATCGTCCGGCCATTGGCCGCAAACCGGACAAGATTGGTCCGGCAGGATGTAGTGAATTGTCGTATTCAGATCAATCAAGTTAACTAAATAGATGTGGTTTTCGGAATACGGTTTATCTCCTTGAAGCACCTTAGCCGCTTCAACAGAGACTATATTTGCAATATGTCGCAATGCCAAAGGAGATACCTCTGGAACCTGTCTAGGGAGAGGATCGGGGGAGATGAGTCTCATGATCAGATCGTCCATATCTTCCTTGATTTCCCTCGCCATGGAGTACCTATTTTCCGCACACTGGGAACAGCCGGCCGTTCCGGGGCGGACTATCGGCCCAACCACCCCTTCTCCATCGGATACATAGCTGCGTAGCCATGGGATGCCAAGCGGCTGCAGCATCTCTTCTGCTTGGAGATGAACGGAGGAGTTCCCTCCCAGCACCAATACCAGCCCCGCAGGAGGTAAATCCTCACCGAAAGCGGATCTGCGTACTATCGGGAATTCTGACAAATACCTGCACACTGTATCCGCCAACAGCCCCTCTCCGATAATAACGACGGTATTCATAGGGATACCTCCTCAGCGAGCAGTACGCCAACGACTTCAAGCGGCCCTTTTTTCAGAAAAGGCTCGCAACGCATGTCGAAGATCTCCAGCCGTTTATGATGCTGATTCAAGGTTTCTAGCGCTGAAAGCATTCTTGAGGCCTGATTGATGGAAGCTGCAGAAGAAATGGTGATGCGTTGCGGCTTATCGTCGCTCCAAATAACGGAACTAACCGCGGCTATTTCCGTTTTCATCAAAGCATTTTGCAGCGCTCGGCGAAGCGCTAAGGTCATATCAAGGCCTATACAGCCATACCAGGAATTATCCGAGAGGACCCACACGACCGGAAATCCGAATAGTGGCTTTCCGGATGCAATGAGAGTCTCGCTATCTTTAATATTCAGAGCCTGCAAATAATAACGGCAATGGACATCTTCGATACGGTCAATTTCCATGCGAGTGAGAACTCTCCTTTGATGAAGGGTCCGTCTGTCTAGCACTTTGGTCAAACAAGCGATCAGCCCGCGCCCAACCGCTTCAGCGAACGTGAGTCCTGCTCCGATACTGATGTCCTCCTGTTGGCTCGAGGATAGCCAAGGTATCCATAACGGGGTCATGCGAGCGGCATAGGATTCTACCCCTGTAAGACCGGACTCCCGGCGGGCCTCTACATGCGTTAGAGCGCTGCAGAATATGGCAGGCAAAAGTTGCGCAAAGCCTTCGGATAGCGGGTCTACGGACTGCACGAGACATTGTGCCAGCGGAAGCTGCTCCAATGCTCCTTCCTCCCAAACATGGAAAATGCCCGAGACCTTGGAGGTTAGCCCTTCGAACCAAGAAAACCATTGCTCCACATCAGGTTCCTGATCCGATTCAAGATTTCGCTCCAGCTCCGTCGTTATGCGGACCGCTTCGTGACCCGATAAGAAAGGATGCGGGAGAACCGGATGCCAGCTTCCCTCCAGCGTGAGCGGATTGAAGATATAACAATGATTATTGCTACTCGGCTCGATCTCTCCGACAAGCCACTTGTGGTATTCATATACGATAAGATTGGATAAGAGAGTTGCGGTCGTCCTATAGAAGGGATACAATTCCCATCCAGGTTGGAATACGGACGCATGAATGCGTCGCCACGCACTCTTCCCACACCCGTCTCCGTCCGGGTAAAGCAGGGGCCCGATCATGCCTATTCCTCGTAGATCCATTGCAGGGAGCAGCGGTTTCTTTTCGGCTATGCATGTGCTCTGAAGCTTTTCAAGTTCCTCTAGGTCGTTATGCTGAGAAGCATACAAAATAAATGAGAACGGCCTGATTGCAGTGTCCCAATTCACCTTGCCGCCCTCCGCTTCGGCTAGGATAATATCCAGAGATGTTTCCGGATCGCTCGGAAGCGCCTGTTCCCAGACCACCTTAAGCTGCTCCGCTTCTGCAAGTGGTATGTTGATTGCCAATACGGAAAGCTTCGATAAACGCGATTCATACCATGCTTTAACCAGCGCAACCAAGACGGTTCCGGAACCGACTGCCAGTACCCCTTCACCTTGAGAAAACATTTGTCTACCTCCAATCCATGACATCACACAGTTTGAAACTCGGTCATGCCATTATCAACAAACCCTAAATCTACTGTAAAAATATGTCGGAATCCTTAATTTTATTAACGTAACCAAAGCAAGGCTGCATTAAATTCTTCAGCAGCAAGTCCGTGAAAAGGTTGAGTTCACTGCTGAATTGAGAAGCATTTTTTACGCAAGCGAATCCATGATATAGTGTGCAACTTCTAGTTTGATCTCCTGATTATCAATCTGCGCTGCGAGGTTTCCTACCGTGCTGGATCAGTTCTCGTAGTCTAAGAGCAGTATTATTATAATAAAGATACAAATGCAAAATAACCCGATCCGCGTAATGTTATTTAAGATGTAATCTAACAGATCCGCTCCGATCTCTCGAATTTTATTCATCATTTATGTTCCTCCTAAATTTCTTCGTATTGTTTCTTTCGTAATCATTCCGAATCCAGAATGGTAATATATCGATCGGGCTTTTCGATATTCCCTTCCTCATACAATTGTGACAAAGCTCTTTGGACAGTAGATCTATGACATACGCAATACTCCGCTATCCACCTTTCACTTAATTTGTGCTTTATTTTCTTTCCTTTTTCCGTAACCGTGTATTCTCCCTTTTCGATATAGATATTAAGCATATTGGCCACAGCACCGATATTCCCGCCTGCCCGCGCGTGGATCTTATGGAATGATTGATACATACGACGATTTGTATGTAGCAGAATAGTTTTAAGAAGATGTACGTTCCGGCCGTTCTTTTCCTTTTCCTCTTTCTTGTCGTCGAACAGCTTCAGGAATACAGCACTTGAAAGGAGGATCAATTTTGTGTTTTCTTCTGCCTTTGCCGCAACCAGATGTAAGAGCCCATCGGAAAAAACACCCTCTACTCCAAAAAATTCGCCCTTGTGAGAGACATAGCATGTCCGATCGAGGTATATCGATACAATCCCATCTAAGACGAAATACAATGCATCGGCCGGATCGTATTCAAGAAAGATGTTATTTCCTTTAGCATAAGTTTTGGTTCTCATTGCGCCTTCGAGAGTTCTCTTGTCTTCCTCCTTCAATTTCGAGAACAAATCAATGCGGTCTACTAGCCTCACGCTGTACACCCCCTTATCCGCATATGATGTGTTTGTTTTGTTTAGATGTAAAAGACAAAAAAACTGCCAACAACGGCAGCCCCTTTTTCCAGGTTTAGCTTTATGAAGCTGTTTCCTTAACCCACTTCTGATTAACTAAACCATGCAATGTCTCATAGAAAGCTCTAGCTGCTGGTCTTGCTAAGCATCAAAAGAACTTCGTAACGCCAAGAATGAGATTGATGAGAACGCCCAAATGGACTATATCAAAAATAACGGCATTATGACGCGTCAACGAGCGGGTTTCCTCATCGACACCTTCGTTCTTTTCCAAGCTTGCTTTTAACTGTTTGCCTATGCGCCCCATTCGCGGTCCAATATAGAGGAAGAAAACCAAGATGATGGCCAATAGAATATACTGTTTGACCCCGATCCACGTCCATTCAAGAAACCCATAGCCGCTCGACACCGTCATGATAATACCAGTAATTAGAATGGTCAACACAGACGTTAAAAAGAACGTTACCGTAGATAACAAGAGCTTGGTCAGGGAAGCCTCCAATTCAGTTCCCTTCGCCCTGTGAATGCCGCCAACTATAAAAATTCGCTCATATATCGCCCCGCCGAGCCAACAACAAACGGCAATTAGGTGAATAATTAATAATATTTTTGTCACGGAATCAACTCCTTCATTGTTTGTGTAAATCATTCCTATATGTATGGGTTAATTATGGAGATATGCCGAGAGACATAACCGGAAGAAGCGGCTGCGACGCCATTAAGAAGCAGGGTGCTAAGATCATTAAAGAGATCGAGTCCAAGCCATGGGGTGTCCGCTAGTTTACGTTTCGCGATATTAACGGTCGTATGGAAGAGAAGAGCTTGGCATGAGGCTGGTATGTGGGAGACACAAATAAAACCAATCCCCATCTATGGACAAGGATTGGTTATTTGCATTATTGGACGATTAGATAAAAGAACGGCTTACGATGACCAGAAGTATGAACAGTACCAAGATGACGCCTGTGCTTGTAAAGATACCTCCGCAGCAGCTGCCACCAACTCCACCTAAACCAAAACCCATAGTCGATTCTCCTCTCAACACTCTTTTTTAAGGGAATGCTTATTCCCAAAATCAATATATGTGAAGGGAGTTCAAAATTCTTGGACGGGTATCATTGAGGGATAAATGGGGCTGGTGCTTGGATATCCCTCCGTCATGGGAATTTTATTACAATTGAAGTGATTATTTCTATAAGGTATAGTATATACAGTTTAAGTATTCGATTCGGTGAAGGGGGTGTCAAAAAACGCGTAAACCGCGGCTTCTTATGCATATATGTTCTTATCCTCCTACATTTACCACTATTTGTGGTACGGTTCCCCGTATCAGCTCTAAAGCGAAATATCAGCGCGCCGCGGCGTTCTGATATTTCGCATGTTAAATAGAGTGAGCGCTAAAATTTTTAGGTTGCTGCGCACCAAGCCAACTCGGGCTCGCAAACGTTGCAGTCCGATTATTGGCCTAACGTGTTTTTGTTAAAGTGTCAGCACTTCCCCTTAACCGCTCTTCCAAAATCAAGCGCAGCTCATCAGGAATCCGTTCAAACTCGACCCCTTTCCCCAAAAACAAAAGCCAATCCGCATAATATTCTAGCGCCTCAACATCGGTCACATCCAGCTGAGCATTGAAAATCCCACTCGACTGGAACATCCCTGTAAAGGACAAAATAATCCCCGGTGGGTGCAAGCGCTTAAAGCGCTGAATCCCTGTCGTATCAAGCTTTACAATCAGATTGGACTCACGTGCGCCAAGCCGTTTTTTGCTTAAAATCTCTTGCTCAGACCGCCTCATCTTCTGCTCAGAAATGGCCGAATCCCGCAGCATCTCAACAGGCAAATAACGAAACTCATCGGTATCAAGATCATAAACCTCGACCAGCCAACGATCGTTTGAGTTAAAAATATGAATCAAAAAAACATCCATCAACTGCGGCCAGCCAGGACTCGGCTCATACGTCAAGCGCAAGTGCTTATCCCGCGCGGCAAGCGAAATCAGCTGGTTCAACTCCGCAGGCGCCGCATCATCGAGTTCCAAAAGATTCGGATTAGCAGGATTTGTATTTTCAAAAAGCAAGATATTATTCAGCTCGATCAGCTCGTCGTGCTGGGTTTGCGACGCGATGCCGATGAGTTTTTCAGTGATGGAGCGGCGATTTTGCAAATAAGGCAGCTGCGAATTTTTCGAGGCGATAAAGCTGATAAATATCGCTTTCAGCTCTTCTGGCGTGAAACGGACGGCGGACAGATACTGATTTTGCAGGACATTGTAGCCGCCCCCGCGCCCAAGCTCGGTCGTCAGCGGAAAACCCATCGCCTGAATCTCGTTTATGTCGCGGATCGCCGTCGCGCGAGAAATCTTGAACTCCCGCTGAATCTCTGCAATCGTAAAATGCGCGCGGTTATTGATGAAGCGCATGATCAGGTTCACTCGTTCTGTCTTTTTCATGATTTTATTGTATCAGAAATGTAGCACCAGTACCGATTTTGATTCTGTTTTTGCAATACTTTTTGATATTCGATAAAAGGTATCGTTTTTTGATACATTTAGAAAATATTATCAATCTTGTAAAAACAAATCCGCTAAGGAGAGATTAAGATGTCTAACTACTCCATCCAAACCATCTCAGAAAACTACAAAATGACTGCTTTCGGTGTTTTACTTGAAGACTACAACGACTGGGCAGGCAATGCAGCAAAAACTGCAGCGAAAAAAGCTGAAATCACTGAAAACGGCAAGCTTGCCGAACTTCTCGCGCTCGCTGACGGGCAAGAATATCAAATCAACTACGTCATCGACGGCAAGGCTTGGCGCGGCTTCGGCGTGATGGGTGCATACGACGTGGAAGGCGCGGTCGTTCTTGACTTCCTCGCTGGGGACTACCTTGTGGTGCGTGGCACAGGCGCTGACAAAGACCGCCTTGCTGACGAAATAACAGGCAAGGTTTTCGGTGGCCTGCTGCAAGAAATCACAGACTACAAATACGTTGGTCCTGGTAACTCAACATTCGTCAAAGCAGCTGAAGACGGTACATTCTACGGCGAAATGTGGCTTCGTGCAAAAAAAGTAGCAGTCTAATCTCAGTCAAAGGAGCACTCCCATGGCAAATTACACAGTTGAACATAAGAAATCATTTACATTGACCGCTTATGGTTTTTCTATTCAATCCAATTTCCAAGACGCGCCAGCTTTGCAGAAGGAAAAAGCAGAGTTTTGGGGAGGACTCAAGGCTGACGGGCGTTTTGATAAGCTCAAAGCGGCCGCAAAAGATGATCGCGAATGGTCAGTTAACGAGGTTTATCAAGGCAGACCGTGGAATTATTTCGCGGTAGAAGCTAGCAAATCGGTGGCTGACGCAACACGCATCATCGAGTTTCCAGAGAGCGAGTACATAGTGCTCGCAGGAACCGGCGACAAGGAAACTTTGTTTGATCAGTTGACTTATCGTGCTTTTGGCGAAGTATTGTCTCAAATCACTGACTATGCTTACATCGGCGGTCCCAATGCGACTTATCGCAAAGAAAACGGTGACGGCACTTTCTACGGTGAATTTTGGGTTCCTGTGGTTAGAAAATAGTAGGATTTGACCAAAGGGCCACCCCGAAACACACGCGGATGGCCCTTTTTGAGTTCGCTTTCTTTAAGACACCTTTAAAATGGGAATCGTCGCTTGCTAGAAAAGCGATCAGACGGCCTGCATCTTCTGGAAGACCGATCCGGCCCATCGGGAATCGAGGCAGCAATGTTAAGGCACTTAACATGTCTTTTCAGAGTTTTTTAGTTTTGGAGAAATCATTACCTCAGATAAACTAAAGAAAGAAGAGTTAATTGAAGTGTTTTGTGGAGAGTTGTTATCGAGAGATATTTCAGATGTTAGAATGATAATGGAAATTTATAATATTATTAAAAGAGGCAAGTGAACATCCTTTCAGGATTCACTTGCCTCTTTTATATTAATTGCTAATAAAATTTGAAGAGTCTTTATTAAAATAGTTTTTGCTTGCATCTTCAAAATTCTTAAATAATACCTGTTGCCCAACTCCTGATTCACACCATATATCAAAAAAGTTTTACTTTTGAAACTGTATTTCCTTCGTCATTCCTTTTTACACACCTTGTTATGTACAGGTGTTCAATTGCTCTTGAAACAGCCACAAAGAAAGTGCAAAGTTCTTCATCCATGTTGCTTCCGAAAAATGCAGAATCCTCTAGCCCAATAAGAAATACTGCTTTGTATTCCAATCCTTTACTTTTATGTATGGACATTATCGGGATAGAGTGAGATCCCTTGAATCTTTGTATAGACAATTGTCAATCATTGCAAATACTATATTCATGCCATAACAAGTTTACAAATTCATTTTTTAAATTCTCTAGATATCTTTGATCATAATTTTTGTAAACTGCAATCAGTTTAGCAGGGTCCAAGAAATTAATTACTAAGTTTACTGCTTGGTCTAATTCTTCTTTCGAGGTTACACTGTCTATTTTTTTCTTAAGTAGTAATATAAAGTTTGTTAACTGGGTTTCTAAATCAACTAGCAACGAAGTTGAAGTTCTTGAATTAAAGCCAAACAAATGCTTTAAGCTTCTAATTAAAAAAGTCCATTCATCTGGGCTAGTAATGGCCATACTCTCCTCGCTATGTCCCCATATTCAGTCTCAACAAATGGCAATTTATACTGTACTAGATATGTTCTTAAGTAGAAATTCCTCTTTTTTTGCATTATCTTTTGATATCCTACCGCCAGCATAGGCAGCAGTTACATCACTATCAGTGGCAATTGCATAGTCATATCTTGGCCTAAGGTCATCAGGTAAAAGATTACCGAATTGATCTAGGATGTTCTTAGCAAAGGCATCATAGGTTTTAGAAACAAATCTTCTCGAAAAAGTATCGCCGCATCTATCAGTAACTCGTCTCGATAAGTTTTTTGCTGCATCAACTTTGTAACTCAATGCTAGAATCTGTCTAGGATACCCAACTTTGTTTGTTTGAAGTAAATATGAGGCTTTCTGTGCTAACAATTCGGTTTTTCCAGCTCCGGAACCAGCAGAAACCATTGTATTTACTTCAGCTTTAATAATATTCAGGGTAGTGGGATCAAAAGACATTTGATCTACAGGTTTCCATTCTCCACTCGATGTGTATCGTATCATTTGGTAGTATCCTTTATGTTTAATTTCTGCTTAATTATATTCCCAATATTTTTGAATACTGTCGGCATATTCGCTAAAAGCGTGTCATTTTCTGTTTCCGATAGGATTCTCATATGTGTTGATGGCTTTCCACGATATAAAAAGAAATATCTATACCAAATCATTAAATTTCTTTGCTGTTCTGAGTAAAGTTCACCTTTTTTGGAATCGTCTTTTAGAGTAGTCGCTACATCCGTATCAATACGCGTTAAAAATTCAGCACATGCTTTTTCGGCATCGCTTAATTTCAAAATCTTCTTACTCTTTGTACCTATTTTTATAGCCGGACCTTCATTATCACTAATACCAGCTAAATAGTAATCTAAGTAAGCTTCTAACATAAGAAAATCAATATCTAGCGGCGCGCTGAAGAAAATATTATACGATTCCAGAAAGTCTACCCAAGTTTGTAAATTTTCACTTTGGGGATCCCATAAATGCATACCTTCTAATTGTTTGTTGCTAAGTGTCTCTCCATCTGCTGTTTCTAGTAATACTGTTCTATCTATTCCATTTTCAAGTAACTGTACTAGGCAATACTTTACACGTCCCCAACCACCTCCATCTCGCTCAAGATCTAGGTCTAGGAGTGTAATGAACGGTATATCTAATTGATAAAGAAGCTTCCAAAAATGATTTACATGTCTACCTCCAAGTGGTACAACTGAAACTTCATGAATATTTATCCTCAGATCAACTAAGTCCATGAAATGAGGAATAATAATCTCTTCACTATCGCCTTCACCTAAGATAACCAAACTTGAGAAGTAAACTTCAGGATAGGCTCTTATCGCCTCTTTTACATATTTATAAGCTTCTTCACTATCATCTGGGAGTAGTATAGAGCGAATTAGCGTTGATCTTTTAGTTTTGCATGTTCTGAAATGACGAATTTGAGAAGGGTCTATTCTCTTAATAATCGCTGGACTAAGAGACGATAAGATTACCTGAGAGTTACTATTACTCGATATTGTTTGGAGGTTTTGAATGATTCTACCCAGTAAATGTGGTGCAACATGATTTTCCGGTTCTTCTACACATACAATAGTTAGACATGGAGGAATTATACTGAACATTCTTTCATCTATCGATCTATCAGGATCTTCTAACATCTCTTTAAGTGTTATTTCTTCAGTTTTTAGTAATGAGGCGACCAATGATAATAAAACAAAGATCGTAAACCATCGCCTAAAGAATCAACTGTATAACCATTCTCAATTTCTGTAGGAGAAAAGAAAGGATCTATTTTTCTTAATATACTTTCAATATCTTGTGTATTGAAATGTAAGTCAACGTCAGTGTAACGTGAATCCGCGTGATATTCATTCCATGTCTTACCAATAATCTCTTTTACCTGAGCAACACCTTGATGCTTATTTAATATTTCTTTGACCCCTTGCATTTTTTGACTAATTTCAAGCTTGAAAGAACTATCAAAGTTAATACGTTGAATAAGTCTCCAAAGCAAAGTTCCTGATACCATGCGTAGTTGAATAGAGGGATCTCTAAGTGCAGGAACATATATTATTTTTATTTGGGATATTTGTGTTTGAGAAATGGGTCTTTTATCTTGAGGAATTAATGGAGTTGATTCAGGAGCAGTAACGAAATAAAGATTAGTTACTACTATCCCCTCCGGTTGATTGCTTCTTTGCCAAGTCGCTTCTAAACGAATCCTAATATAAGGGGGATTTCCTTCCCCTGGTTCAATAACGAAATTGTTAAAAAAGGGCGGGCCAGTGTATTTTTCAATTCCATTTTCTGTTGTTACTTCGAGGAAATCAAATATTGATTCGATCCAAAGTTCGCTTTGGATTAGACCGTCTGGGTAGTACCCACAGGTAGATGAAAGTCAGCTCGTGTTATTTCTCTATCCTTACTACTCTCTCCAAATAATTTAAGCAACGCATTAAAAAATGTCGTTTTACCGCTGCTATTACTTCCAATAATCGCGGTTAAATCACTTAATGTAATTACTTCTTCTTCACTAAAAGATCGAAAATTCTGCAACTTCACTTTAGCAAGTCTCATATCTTTATCTCCTCATATCTGAAAGTGTTTAATTACAGATCCTATTACTGAATTATGGTTAACAACAAACGCCTCTATTAGGAAATTCTACCACAATTCTTATTGACTACATAGCTCTAAAACGACGAAATAAGACAACGTTTCCGCTGCCCGTAAATAGAATTTCCTCAGCCTTTAGTTTTGCTTTTGATATATTGTGACACAACCCATAAAAACCCGCTTAAACACTAGCATTTCCTGTCGAACAAGTAAATGTAGATTACATAGTATTTTGTACATATGTAAATAAAATTGTTTAATACCGCTCCCTTATCGACTTGTCCTGCACTCAATTACTTTGTTCTCGTCTACAATATTTGTAATTACATGGAATCCATAATAATTAAAAAGTTTAGTGTGTGATTTTCTTTTATCTCCTTTTTAGTTGACGATTTTGTGTCACGGTACTACAATGTAGGGAATTTGTGCATTTTTTACTGACACAAATTTTCCTGCATTGTTTGGCTGCCCATTATGTTATTTAATGAATGAAAAAATCTTTCTAATCAATTTTGGCTTAGCTTGTAACATTAACTAATACAAATGAAAAGGGGTTACATCTCGGACATGCCGATTGTAACCCCTTTGTTCTTGCGTACTCGCCTTGCTCCTTTTGGTAATCCTAAAATAACGCCCTACGCCCTGTGATTCATCGCCCAGCTTGCCTGGTCTTTGTCCCCCACTCTCAGAGGCTGAAAGGATTCTCGATGCGATGCTTCACTCCTCCAACGGCATGGAAAGAAGGCACAGCCTTGCGATAAAAAATGCGTCCAGCACACCAGAAGGCTTTGTAGATTGACTTCACCGATCGTTGGTAACGCTATTGCAAATATGCGCTTTGCAAGAGAATGAAAAATATATTTATCTCATTTAAGACGACTCACCTTATGTGATAATTTTATAACAGATACTTCCGATCCAAATTGTTACTAAGACCCAAATTAATATGAATAATGCACCGGTCAACCAATTTTTCGGTTTCCCATTCTTCCTTATTTCCTCGGCTCTTTCCCTACACTCCGCAATAATAGGTTGTGGTATCAATTTAAGGGCTAGCGCAATTCCTAATGGAACGATGATTAGATCATCGAGATAACCCAAAACGGGGATAAAATCCGGAATTAAATCGATTGGACTGAAAGCATAAGCGACTACTAATGCTGCAAACAATTTTGCATACCACGGGACTCTTGGATCTTTGTAGGCTAAATATAGAACGAAAACATTTCGTTTTATCTCTCTTGCCTTATTCTTTATTTTTTCTAGCGCCCGTGCTTCTCCCATAATAACCTCCAATATCTTTTGCTACTTCTCCTTCAACTTGACCTTCTGTCGCATAGACAGTTTCTATAAATTCACCAAATCTTTGCTCACATTCATTGAGCTTTTGCTTTGCCTGAATTGAATTTGTACAAGAGAAAAAATCTCTTTTTAAAATTTTGTTGTGCCATCTTTTCAGTTTAGCAAGCTCTGCCTCATTTTCTTCGACTTCATGGTAAGTAAACTTTCCTTTTTTTGTTTCAGTCTCGATTTCATTTAAAAAGTTCCTACTGCCCTCTAAAAATTCTTCATACTCCGCTATCCGCTGGTTATTAAAAATCACTATCAGCTCTTCCTCAGTAGAGGGGGAGAATTTATTTACTTCAAGCAAAAGCGCTTCGCCTTCATTTGATTCGATGAGCTTTTTTAAAGATTGTAATTTCTTTAGTACTTCGACAGTAATTGGTGCAACACAAACGGACTGCTGAATATAAACAGCACCGAGCGCTTTTAATGTACGCCAAACCCTCACTCGAATAGTGGATGGTTCGGACGGTACCTTATAAGACAAAACAATCCAAGAGCGATCCTTATCCAAAAAACATATGCCCCCTTGTTCCAGATGATTTCAGATTACCACTCAAAAAATTAAAATGCAACAGATGTTTCATTCTGCGAAATTCAAGGGACGTGTTATTGCATCATAGAAACCCAACAAAAGCTAACGTTGTCATTTGGTCGGATAAAAGCTATCTTCATTTTGATTTGTGAATGGGATCAAGTTCTTGTCACCCGACATCGGACGAAACCATAAATGACCCCCTATTCGCCAAAATGTGACTTACATCCCTTGATCTGACACAGTATCAAAAAATTGAAATCCATTTACTTTGCCACAATGTGAGTTAATTTGTGTCACTGTAAGACAATGTAGGCACATTTGTGCATTTTTAGATGAGATAAATGTGTCTACATAAAAATAAAAAAGCATGATTTCTCAAGCTCTTGCAATAATTTTTATGTTGGCATTTTTGTGTCACTGGACAGTTGTCGGACGACACAAACATTGTCCGATTGTTTCCTCCCTGAAATCAAAAGTGAGCAAAAAAAAACAACACCTTACTGTATTATCCAATTACAATAGGTGTTGTTGTTGTATTTTACTGAAGTTTTTTCACGAAACCAATACTGTATCTTGGTAACTGTAAATTGGCGTTTTCCCGAACCAATAATAAATTTTACATCACTGTCGATTGCAGACATCGTTTCAATCAACTGACTTCTTTTCTCAACAAACTCATCTATATAGATTCACATTCAGCCATCTTTTCTAATTCTTTTATCGTAATCGACTTTTCCAAAAATCGTTTGAATATTTCATGATCGATTCCAGATTAAAAAAACTGATCGGTCAAAAATCGATCTGCAGCTTGCAGCGCTTCGGCTTGCGCGGAGGTTGTTACTCCGCTTCCAATACTGTGCTTTATACCGTGCTTTACGCTAGACAAAACCACAAGTTCCGCCTCCCCTCCCTGGTCAAGGAGTTTATCGCGAAACTGGATGGAATGCTCAAGCGGAATAATGTGGTCTTCGTCGCCGTGAATAAGCAAAGCATTGAGCTCGCTGCCGTTGATTCGGTCAACCGGCGATGCTGATTCATATACTCCTGCGGCTTCTTCGTCAGACCGTCCGAACAGCCCGGCTATGAGCTCCTTCGTATTGTCATAATTGTCTTTGGGATGCAGATTGGTCGCTGCATAATAGAGTATGAGTGTATTTGGTCTCGTATCAAGTATAGGCATTTCCGGTGTCCAGCCAAGCTTGTCACCAGCATTTATCGTCCCCAGCAATGCGGCCAGATGACCTCCCGCCGATGAACCGACAGCAGCTATCCGGCTGGGATCAAAACGATACTGCCCCGCACGTTCCATGAATACGGACATGGCAAGCCGGACATCTTCGATTTGTGACGGATAAACCGATCTAGGCGCGAGCCGGTAGCCTACGGAGACGCACGTGTACCCCTTCGCACAAAAATAGGCAGCAACCGGATGCCAATGCTTTCGGTTGCCAGATTTCCAGCCTCCTCCATGAATGAAAAAAAGTCCGACACCGTTGGCGTTGTCGCCCGGTATGAACAAGTCCATCTTTTGTAGCTCGTGATTGCTGCTACTGTAAGGTTCATTAAGTATTTGTTTCATGGCAGACCTCCAAGAATTGGTTCATTAAAATGCGTCACTCAATAATACGATCATCTCGACATTACGCTGGATGTATGTACTCCAATTATGGTCCGATAATACGACGATGCTCCACCCTCGTTTGATGGAAGAATCTCTCCAAATCATTGTTCGTTATGCTGAAGAAGCCTGTATTGAGGCTTCTTCAGCATTTGCAGCATATCCCCTTTCACATTAACCGGGGAGTAGCTCAGTGCTTCTTTTCCTTTTAAGCTTAAGCAGAATTAGTACATATCGGTTATATCCTTGTTGTTAGGAGGCAGTGTAATCGTTGAAATAGTGAACACCATCACTAGTGGTATCACTTGAATCCGCTCTACGGTTGGTGTTAAACCATAGTTTACCCCCATTTGCAATGCCGACGCTTTCTATTTCAAAAAGGTCAGAGTACGCGGAGGACGTAATACGGAATGACAAGTCAGCATCCGAATAGATGGTGCCGGTAGCGGCTGATATATTGCGGTACACAAGTACAATGCTAATATTTTCATAGGTTAGGGGCAGGTAAATCGTATTATTGTAATAAGCGAAGCCTTGGAATAAAAACGAATTGATATTTGAGACAGTATTTCCATTGACTAAGGCATCTTCAATATTAATGGAAAAGGCACTGGTTACATCAATGGTACCACTGTTTGCAGTCAGTGGAAGTGCGCCATTGTAAAAGGTCTTTCCGGACTTAAAGAGGAAATTAATGTTGCTAGAGTCTTTGCTTGTAATTTTCACTCCGGACATTCCCTTATCTGTGCCATTGTATTTGATTGTGTAATTTCCCACTTTGTAAAAGGTCGAATCTACATATTTCAGTTTTACCAGACTCATGCTTCCGGTGTACGTAGTGAGAATGAACATGTAGAATTCTCCGTCGATGGTACTAAGCACCATATCGTTCGCGTGGCCGAGATAGGTAGCGTAAGTTGTTGATGTATCACCGTTTGTCATAAGTGTAGTGGTTCCATCACTCATCTTGGTGCGGTATATTACGGCCTTGGATTCATCACTGTTAATTTTAATTGAATAAGTGTAAGTGGAGCCTACAGCAAACCCCTGCGAGGAGAAACAACTATTGGCATTGCCGAGTGTTGCGACAGTGCTGTAAGTGTTATAGTAGGCTGCACTGGCTGTGACCGGAACCATAATCACGGTACAGAGAATAAGGACTACAGTTAAGATAAATCGATAGTTGCGACCCAAAGACCTTTGTGTATATTCATTAAAAATATGATTCATACACTATCCCTCCAATAAAAGTAGATTTATTGACCAGCAGTGTACTGCTGTTCTGTAAAAGTATCGTATCGGCAATTTAATAAACGGATGCGCGGCCCTTCTTTCGTCGTCTCTAGCACCGAAATACCGGTGTTACTGTGGACCAAACGGCGATAAGCGAGCATCGGCATGGACATTATGCCAGCCAAGTATATGCGGATCGACACACTGTGTCCGACAACTAGCACGTGTTCGTGCGGATATCTTGCTTCAATGTCTCTAAAGAAATGGGTCATCCGGCGAAAAACAGCATCGGCATTCTCGCCTGTTATCCCCGCAGGATACGATTCCGGCGCTTGATGCCATTGCTTCCATGGCTGCGGGTATTGAGTACGAATTTCTCGAGCTGTCAGGCCTTCCCACAAACCAAAATCGATTTCTATGATGCGACGATCAGTCTTCACATGCAAACCTTTGACGCTCGCGATAGGCTCGGCTGTCTCCTTCGCCCGGATCATTGTAGATGCATACATGACATCTATAGGGACACCTTTCAGGAATAATGCCACTTGTTTCGCTTGCTCAACCCCTACATCTGACAATGGAATATCCGTTCTCCCGCAATAACGATCCTCGTTGTTCCACTCTGTTTCTCCATGCCGGACGATATAAAGAGTAGTCAAACCTGCTACCTCCTTCGTTTTATATAGCCATGTGTCATTTGCCGATGCTCCAAGCCAAGCTATGGAGACGAAGACGTTTCTAGTCGCTCCAAAACTGGTGTGCAAATCGGCGACATTACAGCGATTGGCGTACCGCGATGTTTCTCGCGTATGATTTCAATGAAGCCAATTACAGCATGCATGAAAATACGCTTGCACAAACTGTTGCGGCCGGAATAACCAAGACACGTTAGGTTCAAATTGTTTTGTCTCATGTAAACCGCCATCCTTCACTAGCTGCCCTTGCGTTAGCTGCTCTTACCGCCAATTAATCGACTGTTTGTATAGATCATTTGTTTTCCTGAATCCATTTGTTTGCTTTCTCTTCTGCTTCCCGAAGTACTGTATTGATGTCCTTCTTCTCGTATGCGATTTTTTTGGCGGCTTCATTCAGGAAGGGATAGACCTTAATATCGTATTTGTGTTGCCGTGGTACCTTGGTTAATTTGGGGACGAAAACATTTTTTATATTTTTGCCTTCGTAAAGCTTTGTGTCTAAAGCATATTCTTTTTTCATGGCGGGGTCGGCAAGAACAGTTGCTTTTGAGCCACGATTCATAGCCCTTTGCGCTTCCTCGCTTATCATCGTCTTAATAACCGCATATGCCGCTTTCTTGTTTTTACTGTTCGGTGTAACCGCTGCCATTTGTACTTCCGGCTCTCTGCTGTAACCCTTCTTATCCTCGAATGTCGGTAACGACACGACATCCCAATTGAAATCTTTACCGGTTTCCTTTAATTGTGGAAGACGGGCTGTTATTGCTGCAGTATTGAATTGATACATGGCGAGCTTTTGATCTTTAAGGAAGAAATCAATGCCGTACTCATATCGTTTATTTGGCTCCACAATGCCTGGAATACCGTACAATTTTTCAAGCAGGCTGTATGCCTTCTTGTATCCTTCGGTCTGGAAAACGGCCTTTTCGCCTTTCTCGTCGATAGCAGGAAGTCCTAATTGACGGGTCAACCTCGTCGGCGGTCCGATATCCAGACCGACGTACTGAACGCCTTGCTCCACTCTTGTTACCCTTTTAGCCAACTCGATCGTTTCATCCCAGGTCATGCCGTCTTTCGGATAGGGAACTGCAAATTTATCGAAGATGTCCTTGTTGTATATCAGCATGTTATACATGATCGAATAAGGCATGCCAAGGATTTCCCCTTTATCGCTGAAGCTCTTCATAACATCGATTGCTTCTGGCTCAAACTTGCTGAAACTGATATTCTCATTCTTGATAAACGAGTTCAGATCCGAAACAAGCCCCCTATCCAACAGATCGTAATACCAATAGCTTGTCGACAAGATCATATCGGGAATCTCGCCGGAGGCAATCATTTTATCCAGGGTTGTTGCGGATTGGGGGATCAGCTGCGGTGTAATATTCGGGAATTTAGCCTTAATTGATCTCGTGACAAGCTCCTCCAAATCGGTATCGTTAAGTACCGAGGCGTTGTAGGAGTAAATGGTAAGCGTGACCGGCTCGTTATTGTAAGCATCCGGGTTGACGGCTTTTCCTTCACCTGTCGCAGCCTCTTTTCCGCAGCCTGCGAGGATGAACGTCCCCAGAACAGACATAGTGACTAGCAATGGGATGTTTTTTTTTCTCTTCAACATATTAAGCTCCTCCACGATCATTTGATTTGGTCTTAATTAAATTGGATATGGAATCTGGAATGTCTATCGACAAAATCAGACTCTGTCCAATAAAACGCTTACAAGAATAACGAAAGTTAGTTTCCATTTTCAGGATATCCACACGTGGCCGAAACCTCTCCGATACATATGACCGACGATGTTTTCGGGGGCATCCAGCTTCATCAAGGTCAAATCACCGTGCAGTACCAGGTCTGAACATCCCCCTTGCAATACGGTTGCATTCTAGAACTAACCCCTCCTCATCTAAAATGTTAGTTTTGAAATTGTTATATATTTGTTTCGGACTAAAATGTTGAAAAACCAACCGGATAACAAAATTATACACCTGTTATTCTTTGGTTTCAACATATAAAAGCAACAACCCAATATTTAATTTATTTTTCGGAATATATTGATTTTGTAAAAGACAAATACCCTCCACATTGCCGAGAGACAAGGTGAAGGGTATTTAGCTTCTTGAATACTACTAGTTGACAACAACAACCTCTATCCCGCATGCTTCCATTTCCTGCATTTCTTCCTCGGGCAGTTGACGATCCGTCACCAGCGTCGAGATCGCTTCCATTTCTATCAACCGGACTAACGATTTGCGCTGGAACTTGCTGCTATCCGCCATCAAAACGAGCTGGTCGGCAATAGCGGCCATATTCTTCTTCAACTGTACATGCGCTTCGTATGGCTCGCTGACGCCCCGTTGCAGATCAAAACCCTGGCACGAGAAGAAAAACCTGTCGGCATGGTAGCCTTCGAGCATTTTCTCCGCAGGCGTTCCGGTGTTGCCGAGCGAATGCCGGTCCAAATATCCACCGATGAGGAAAACTTGGATATTTGTCTTTTTGATCAATTCGTAGGTGATCGCGATCGAATACGTGATAACGGTAATTTCCTTGTTAGGCAGCAACTTGGCCATTTGAAGGCAGGTTGTGCTGGCGTCCATTGCGATCACTTCGCCGTCCTTAACCATTGAAGCGGCGTACTCGCCGATCAGCTTCTTATCTTCCAGATTTACGAGCTCGCGCTGCAGGATAGGCAGCTCCGGCCCATCCTTCCGGTTCAGTACCGCCCCCCCATGCGTTCGCAGCAACAGTCCTTCGTTCTCGAGACGCTCCAAATCGCGTCGAATCGTCTCCTCCGTTACGCCGAATCGCTTGCTCATGTCGGAAACGCGTACGATACCCAAATCCTCAAGCAAAGAGATGATTTCTTTTTTTCGGTCATTTCCAGTCATGGACTCTACTTTCTTTTGGGTGCTTGGAGTATTGTTTTCCACATTGTTCACCTGCCTTTGCCCTATATTTTACTGCATTTTAAGAAAAAACGGAACCATAAGCCAAAAGCTTACGGTTCCGTATATCGAAAATCAGAACTTTTCATGCAAAACAAGATGATTGCGGTAAAACTCGGCCCAGCGGTCTAGCTCATTGGTCGTAATTAACGCATTTGGGTATTTGTCAGCAATCATTTCCATGTCAGCCAGTGTATCGACCGGCCATGGCGCTGAGATGATGCCTCGTCCCTCGATCATATCCGAGTATTGAGGCGTCATAAACCGTAAATTAACGCCTAGGAAATCGCAGTCGATTTCCTTCATGAACGGAAATACGTACGGCATGCTGCCGCTGCAAATCATGCCTATGCGCACATCCTTATCGAGCTGACGCATTTTCGCGATTGAAAAGTGGTCGAAGCCGATGATTCTTACCTGGTCCAACGTGCCGGTTTTGCGGATGAGGTCCAGCGTATTTTCCTCAAGTCCCGGGTAGATGTTGCCAGCCTGCTTCAGCTCGACCAGAATCGAGATGCGGCCCTTCAACTCCTGTAGCGTCTCCTCTAGTGTTGGAATCGTTTCCACGCCTTTTACCTTCAGCCGCTTCAATTCATCCAGTGTATGTTCTTTGATTAAACCTTTACCGTTCGTCAACCGGTCGACTGAGTAATCATGCATCAATACTGGCACACCGTCCTTACTTAAATGCACATCCAGCTCTAAATGGGTGTACGACATATCGCATGCCGCCTTATAGGATGACAGCGTATTTTCCGGCAATTTGACCGGGTATCCGCGATGGGCAACGCCTTTGATTTTCATAGGATTAACCTCCGTAATGATGCTTACTGCTCTCTTGTCAGGGTCACTAATAGATATCACATAACGATTTTGTTTTTCTTTCCTCTGTTCCTTGTATTCCGACATCTTAAGGTTCCCCTTATTTGTAAGCTTCCCTATCCTGCTGCCCGTTAGGTGAGCCAAACGGCGCAACAATTAAAAACAGTAATCGTTCTGTTCCATCGCGGCGCTATCTTTCGCCGTTAGAACTTAAAGATCGGGCAGTGATTTAATTTGTGCCTTGCATAAAAATAAATCCCTTATTGGCGATTTTCTTCCTTTAAAGACAACTGCTTCATCTTTGTTATCATTTCGTTTGCGTTAAATTTGTCACGATGATCTAGCCACCTCGCAATGTGGCATCTTTCAAAGTTGGCTTGATACCTTCTTAGATCGGCAACCTAGCAGCCGACCGGGATGTTATCAGGCTGATCCGGCCGGACTTCCAGAACTAGGACGAAGCGTACGATTGGTTCAAGCCCTCGGCGTGACATACTCAATATCTGCACCTTCGCCGCCTTCAGCACACATCGCCATTGTGAATTCATCACGATCATAACTTTTTTTTATTTGTGTCATTGGACACTTGTCAAGTAGTCCTCTTAATTGACATTAAAATGGTTCCATTCCCTAAAATTTAATCGCAATCGCGGTGACACTAAAGTACTCCCAAATATATATGGGAGTACTATTTTCATTTCACTTGTTTCTCTGTAGGAATACAGTTTATTGTATGGGACTACTTTAATGTCGCAACTTCTTGACTAGGGATTAGTTTAATGTCATTATCCATCCATCTTGTCTACAAGTAAGCCGCGCCTGCTTCAAATAAGCGTCCGCATCTCCAGTCAGCAGCCCTTTCTGGCTAAGTACGGCCATTCTTGTCCACACTTCAGCCGTTCCCACTCCTTATCGTTCCAGTTAGCCGATAACAATTTCTTTGCCTTCTCTCGCCGACTGGTAAATGGCCAAAATAACGTTAACTGCTTTTCGGGCTTCTTCGCCGGTGACCATCGGATCTCGATTATCCAAGATCGCCTTGATCATATCGTCTACTAGAATGAAATGGCCGTTCGCCGAAATGTTTTTCGGATCGTTGCTTGCCGATGCCGTAGCTTCCACCTGCGGCGCCTCTTCGTCGCTGCCCTGGAATTTCCACTGCTTGAAGCCGCTGTCTCCGAAAATGATCGAACCGTCGTTGCCGTGAACCTCGAAACGGGTTTCCTGTCCCGGATATACGGAGGTCGTTCCTTGAATGACACCGAACGCGCCACTTTTGTACTTGACTGCCGCCACTGCCGTATCTTCCACCTCAATGTCACGAACAAGCGCAGAGGAATACGCAAACACGGAATGGATATCGCCCATCATCCACTGGATCAAGTCGATGCCATGCACGCCTTGGTTCATGAGCGCGCCGCCGCCGTCAAGCGCCCACGTTCCGCGCCAACCTGCGCTCTTGTAATATTCCGGCGAACGGTAATACTTCAAGTATGCATCCCCGAGCACCATTTTGCCGAGCTTACCCGTTTGAATCGCATTGCGGGTGGCGACTGCCGCTGGGAACGTGCGCCGTTGATAGATAACTCCGAGCTTAACGCCACGGCTGCGCGTTTCGTTTATCATCCGGTCCATTTTTTCTCTCGTAATATCAAGCGGCTTTTCACACAAAATGTGCTTGCCTGCCTGCGCAGCTTCAACCGTGTAATCGGAGTGCATGCCGCTCGGCAGACAGACGTTGATGACGTCGATATCGTCCCGCTTCAGCATTTCTTGATAATCCTGGTAGACGGAACCGATTTGATACGTTTCCGCCAGCTTTTGAGCTTTTTCGATTTCCTTATCGCATACCGCGACGAGCTCCGCGTGCGAGTTGCTTGTAATGGCTTTGGCATGGCTTGTTGAAATGACTCCTGCTCCGACTAGGGCGAAACGCATTTTTCTTTCCATGATAAAATCACCTCTTCGATAGTTTAGGCCAAGCGAATGGATTTTCCAGTGGCGCGACTTTCGTTTGCTGCTTCGATAAAACGAATGATCTCTAGCGTTTCTTCAATCGTAACGTCGGCGGAACCGGTTTGGAACAAGCGGATAATACTATCCAGCAGACTCGCGTAATACGGCTTCGGATTAGCGTAAACATCAACGAAGATTGAGCCTTTGACTCTATGCGCTACCCCGCCGAACTTGCTGCTACCCTTGCGGTTGCCGCGCACGGTGCCGATGCGGCCGTCCTGCCATTCGGCTGTAATGACGTCGTGATCCGCGTTCGCTTTAACCGATATTTCGGCGCAGCCTTTGCCAAGCAGCGCATACAGCATCTCAATCGAATGAATGCCATACCAGAAATATCCGGGCTGAGTCGGCTGCAGCGCCATTGGGCCATAGCAGTCCGCGCCGATGATGTCGCCAAGCTCCGTCTGAGCGACTGCGGCCTTCATTCCTTCGGCAAACCGCAGCGCGGAGGAGCTCATAATCGGAATGCCTTCTGCTTTGGCGATGGTGACGATTTCCTGCGCTTCGTCCGCCCGAACTGTCAGCGGCTTATCGATATAAACCGGCTTGCGGTAAGAGGCGATCCGACGAAACTGATCCAAATGAACGCGGCCGTCCACGGACTCCAGCAGAATGGCGTCGCACGCTTCGGCCACCGCCTCCGGCGAATCGACGATGCTTACGCCGAATTCGTCGCTCAGCTGCGTCGTAAACCCTTCAACGCGGCTGTGGCTCAATTCGAAATCGGGAGAGCCGCCAGGGAACGCGACAGCGACTTTGCCGCCGTTCACGTGAAATTCGTGGCTCGGATCGTTCAACAGCTTCGTAAACTGTACGACATGAGAAGTGTCCAGGCCGATAATACCGATATTCATTTGCTTCATTGGAACAGCCTCCTTGTTACGATTCTGAATTATAGTCGAGCACGGCGCCGAGAATGCTTGCGGGATCGTGCTTGTACAGGTCGAACACTCTATGTGCTTCTGCCAGCGGAACCTGTTTCGTAAGCAGATTCCCGATATTGATATGATGCTCGGCCAAAAGACGGATGTACTCTTCCAAGTTTCGGCCTTCCGTCCAGCGCACATAGCCGGCGGGATAATCGAAGCCTAGGGCTTCATACATACTGTCGTATCGTCCGGGGCCCCCTGCTCGGGAAATGAGCACCTGAGCTTCTTTCTTGAACATTTTGGCCCGCGTAAATTCCATATGCAGGTCCCCTACAATGACGATCTTCCCGCGGTCGCGTATCCAGTCGAAGCTCAAGTCGAGCAGCTCCATCTGCTTTCCGCTGGCACACAGGACGACCGCATCGGCACCGATACCGCCAGAAGCCTCCGCTGTCGCAAGCTGGATGTCCTCTGGCTTAGAGCATATGCGAATGCCTTCGATTTCGGACAGAGCCGTTCGACGTTCGGGAACATGATCGCAGGCGATCACTCTTAGGCAAGCCGCGCGGCATATTCTTGCAATGATTTGGCCCAATATGCCTAGGCCGATGATGACGACGGTTTCCCCAAATTGCAAGCCCGCCTGCCGGACTGCATGGATGGCTATCGCACCCAAACCGCCGGTTGAAGCCTGATCCAAAGAAACGTGATCGGGAACGGTCGCTACCAAATGCTTATGCACGGCCAAATATTCCGCATGTCTCACATAGGGTCCGCCGTAGCATGCGACTCGCTGACCCGGCCAGAACGATTGCTTCGCCTTCTTCCCGACTTGATCGACGATTCCTGCTGCGCTGTATCCGATCCTCAGTTTGGATTCGCCGCTTCGGCCGACAGCCGTCATCTCCGTACCTGGGCTAATCGTCGAATAAGAGGTTCGAATCAGCACCATTTCTTCGCCAAAGTCGGGAACCGGTTCGTCTTGCATAATGACAGTACCGTTATGGGCGACTAAAGTTCTCATGGATCTCAACTCCTTCATGCTTCCCAAGCTTCTTTACTGCCGTAAATGCCGCTGCGCGTCCCGATATCCATGTGTCACTCCCCATACACTTGAATTGTCCCAACAGCAGCCTAGTCAAGTCCAAAGGCTTGGATAGGCATACAAGTCCTTGACATGTGCTATGCGATTATTTCTTTATCTCGCTCTGAATAGCCTTATCCGCTCGCTCGGCAGCAGCCCTTAACACCGTATTGGCATCGCTGCCCTTCTGGTATTCCATGAGCGCAGTGTACAGTTCAGTCTCAAGCAAACCCTGGTACTTCGTCTTAATTGTCGGCGCCGCATATTTTTGCGGGAAGAGCGACTTGAAGTTTTTGCCCTTCAACTTCGGATCGTCTATGCCAAAATCGGAGGCGAATTTGGCGCCGTCCTTGAGAATGGTGTTTGCCGTACCTGCCTTGACCATAAACCTCTGGAAATCCTCGGAGGCGATATAATCAAGCACCTGGAATGCGGCATCTTTGTTTTTGGACGTTTTCGTAATATAGAAGTAGGTCGGGTACGATTGCGGTCCGATGCCGGGCTTGTCTTTGTAAACCGGGTGCGAGACTATATCCCAGTTAAAGTTTTCCGGCCTCGTTCCGCTCAGCGAGAGGTACATGGCTGCCGTACCGTTTTTCAGGAATTGGTCCGTTTGGCTGGCAAGCGTGTACTTGTCTCCTTCGACCTCGTTACCCGGAATTTTGAAGAATCGCGCCAAGTTTTCGAATGACTGCTTGAAGCCGTCCTCCGTGATCCGCGGTTTGAAAGTTTTCGGATCGAGCGGATTGAACGAATTTTGATCGAGCAGCATCAGGTGCTGGAACGACATCGCCAAGCCTTTATATTTGATGCCGCCTTCTGTTCTCGTCATTTTTTTGGCAAGCTCGTAAACCTCGTCCCACGTCATGCCGTCCTTCGGATAAGGTACGCCGAATTTATCGAACAGATCCTTGTTGTAAAACAACGCGCCGGATGTGGTGCTGACAGGCATGCCGTAAATGCCGCCGTCCGCAAACCCTCTTTGAATCTCTACCGAGGTAGGCTCCAGCTTGTTCAGATCGAAATTGTATTTTTTGATCAGCTCGCTAATATCGTATTGAAGATCGTAGGTGGTCAGAAAATTTTGCGTCAGGCCGACGGAGCTGATCATAATGTCGAACGAACCGCCTGCCGTCAGAAGCTCCGGCAGCGACTTGCTGTCCTTTTGCATAATGTACTTGACGTTGATATGAGGCAGCTTTTCCTTAATCTTATTGCCGTATTGCTCCATAAACTTCTCTTCCGAAATGTTGTTGGACGTCAAGTAGAACGTCAAGTCCACCGGATCGTTCTTAAAATTGGCACCTCCGCCTGCCGGTTTATCGACAGACGGCTTCGAGCCTCCTTCCTCTGCTCCGCCTCCGCAGCCCGCAGCCAACACTGCAAGCGCAGTCGTCATAGCCACAACAGCAACAAACATCCCCTTTTTCATTATGCCAACTCCTTTTTCAATATTTTTATTGAAGCGAGAGCAATTGTTTGTAACGATCTTATGACGTCAATGCTTATCAAGCCGAGAGCTACAGACCGTGCTTGGTCAAAAACAGCTCCATGTACGCAAGGCTGAGCCGCTGCATCGGCGATTCCGTGCCGTAACCGAAGCCGTGCTTTATGCCCGGAAGTACGGCGAGATCCGCCGTTCCTCCGCATTTGTTGATCGCATGGCACATGTCGGATGTATCGCTCAGCGTCGTAGTCGGGTCCTGATCTCCTTGAATGAACAAAAATGGCGGTAGCCCCTCGCGAACTCGGTGTACAGGTGAAGCGGCTTCATATTGCTACGGTAGCTCTTCCACCGTTCCTCCCATAAATACGCTCACAAAGTCGCGCGGAATGAACAGCGTTGTAACCGGACAGTAGCAGACGACTACCTGCGGCACCTTATTCGTTAGCTCCAGCTCGGAAGTCGCTCCGAGCGGGTCACCTTCCGGCACGGTGGCGAGCATCACCGCTAAGTGTCCCCCTGCCGATGAGCCTACGGCGGCGACGGCATCCGGCCGGAAGCCGAACCGGTCTGCCTGCCTCTTCATGAACTGCATCGCCAGGCGAACAGCCTCGAGCTGGACCGGGAAAGTGCTGTCCAGGGCAAGCCGGTAGCTTGCCGAAGTGCAGACATAGCAAAGGCCGGCGAAATACTCGGCCACCTAATGCCACTGTTCCTTCTTACCGGCCAACCAACCGCCACCATGGATAAACAACAGGCACGATCCGTTCGGCCGATCCGGCTTAAAAATATCCATTTTGCGTTGTTCGGTAAATTGAGCGCTGAACGCCTCGTCGTATAAAATTTCACCTGTGTCGCTCCTTACCCAAACGCAGTTTTCGGCACCCCGTATACTTGAACGCCTTCCTTGTACAGAGCGACCGGTACGAGCCGCTCTCCGTCTTCCCGGATCAGTAGCAGATCAGCCGGCGCAATCTCGTTGAGTCCTCCTGCAGCGGGATGGCCGAGCTTTGAGGCCGGAAGCACGGACGTTCCCGGAAATTGGCAACCGGGGGATCGTTGAAAGCGATGTTGCCGTTCTCTCCGATACCAAGCAGACGATATCGATCGGTTTTTCCAGAAGCGGCGCGGAATAGCGGGCGCATTCCTCCTCCGCTAAACGAGTGCTGTCGAGCAGATGAATGGTTCCCGGACGAACGATGTCAAACAGCCTGTCGCGCAGGAACCGGCTGAACGCCTGAGGGGCATCGGCCGGTAGGCCGATATACTCATCAATATGAAAGGCGGTGATGCGGGACCAATCGATCCCTTCAGCCTTGGTCAACGCCGCCAAAACTCGTTCTGGGATGGAGCTGAGGCGAAAATCATCCGAAGCTCACCCTTTTCCTTCTGCATCTGCGCGATGCGCCTTACCGCCTGCGCTGCGGCAGCTTGGCCGAGCGCCGCGCGATCTTGAAACACTTGCACCTTCAGCCGTTCAACGGCAAACAATTTCCACGCTTCCCATGCCATTTGTTCTCCTCGCTACTTCTTGTATCGAATCATCGGAAATGCTCCATCGCAAGCAGTGCATCCATGCATTCCTCCGACGCTTCCTTGCCCCCGACAGAAAAGCTGCTGCCGGAAGGCCGCTTTAATTGCTCTTCCGTAAGAATCGATGTCAGGCGATAATGGGTTTCTAAGATTAAGTAGCCATCGTACCCGTCATCGACCAGTCTTTGGAACAGCGCCGGGTAATCGACCTCTCCCCGGCCGATCGCGACTCCGATAGGGCCTTCGCCGGTCGTAACCGCATCCTTCAAATGTATATGCGCGATCGTTCCGCGCAGGTGCTCATAGCCATCGGGATATGGCACCTCAAGATCCGGATCCCACAAGTCGTTGCCGGGATCGTACAAGGCGTGCAGGTTCGGAACCCCGGCCATATCGATCAACCTGCGCGTTTTCCTGGCGTTACTCGCATAAACGCTAGGATCGAATTCTAGCATGAAGGCCAAGCCTCCCTTCTCCAGCAGCTTGGCCATCCGGCGCAGCTGCTCCACGATGACGGGAAGCTGCTCTTCGAAGGAGCCCTTCGCCCAAAAGCTGAAGCCTCTGATCATATTCGCTCCAAGCATACGCGCCACTTCGATGCAACGCTCGGCAATGAGGTAATGCTGGGCCAGCTCCTCCGTATTGTCGAGATCGCATTTGAATATTGGGGCCGACAGTGCGCAGACGGTCATCCCCGCCGCTTGAACCCGATCGCGTATGAGCACCACTTCGTCATCGCTCAGCATATGGACAGGCTTGTCGAATATAGAACGTATTTCGAGTGTATCCAGGCGGTACACTTCGGCGAAAGCGATAATTTCATCCATGTCCTGCGATACTTCATCCGTAATAATACCAAGCTTGAATGCTCTCACAAACGTCCCCCCCATTTTTTTTGTAAATACAGCAGTTGATAAATATTGGTGTTTCCGACAACGCTTACAATTAATAAAATACCACAGTACGCCCCACTTTTTCTTGACGGGCCGTGCCCATATTCATGCATCATTTGATTGAAAGTGCTTACTTGGCAAAAAAAACATCCGCCAGAGAAATCAAGGCGGATGTGCATGTACAATTACAGCAGCTTGCGGTATTGCTCGGGCGTCAGTCCGACAACCCGCTTGAAGGTACGAGAGAAGTGGGACAAATGCTTAAAGCCGGTTTGAAAGCAAACGTTCGTCACGGTGCTGCCCGGGTCCAGAAAGAACAGCACCTTGGCTTGCTTGATCCGCCGATCGTTAATATAGTCGAACAGCGTCAACCCCGTCAGCTGCTTGAACAGCTTCATCAAATAAAAACGGCTTACATGCATGTTGCCTGCCAGCTCGTCGAGCGTAAGGTCGTCCATATAATGCTGCTCGATGTAAGCCATTACGTTCTGCACGATCTTCTCCTTCTCCGTTGGCATCGCCTTGCTGCTGTCGGCCGTTTCCTGAAATCGTTCGTAAATAAAGAGCAGCAGTTCGTAAAAGGCGGTGCGTAGACGGTTGTAAGCGACCAAGTCCTTCGGATGGTGAAAGCGGTTGATTTTCACCAAAATGTCCTCGACCTCGTCCATAAGCTCTTCGCTCAGCCGCCAATGGTAGTGCGTTGACAGCATGAAAGGCTTCAACACATCGATCGAGCCAGGCTGCAGCAGCATCGGACTGATCGATGCCCCATCGAACAGAACGGTCGAACGAATGTAAGTATATTTGTCATCCATCACCGGCCCGTGCTCCCGCATGCCGTTCATCACGATCAGGTCGCCGGGCATAAGATCGATCGAACTGCCCCCGATCCAATAGCTCGCTTTGCCGCTGTGAAAATAATAAATTTCATGTTTGGCGTGTGTATGGAATGCCGGCTTAAGCTTGGAGTTAAGCCGATATCTGAAATTGTCGATCAATGGATAATTCAATGACATCGCATGCGCCTCGCTTCCTTGAAACAACATGTTGAAGATTCTTCCTGAAAATAGTTCGCCACGAGAGGCGTTATTCCTGTCACGGGAAATATTCGCCTGCTTCAAAAATGAACAAAACCGTTGTCCTTTCAGGATAACCGGCCATGCTGCCGGTAAGATCAACTTGTTTAATTCTCATAAGGCAAGGCGAGCTTTTTTCCTTCAGTGGAACTCTATATATATTCTTGTCCTCTTACATTGCAACATCAATACGTCGATTTTGTCCTACTTCCAGCTCCTGTATGATCGCCAGTTTTTCTACCGCACTATATTGGATTTTTAGACATAGAAAAATCCCCTTGTAGGTAGTAGGTTTTTATTATTTAACCTGTCTACCTAAAGGGGAGCATATCAGTCTGCGACAGCCTCATTCTATTCCTGCAAAGATTCCGGATCGCCTCAACCGAATACTTGAACGTGAGCGCTTTGTCCGGATCATGAAAAAGTTGGGCACTTGCAAACAGTTGAATACCCCATTGATGGTACATTCGATGCCGCAGTATCTGTTAGACTCTCCGAATAATCCAAAGCGTCCAGAATCAGCTGAACCTTGCGATGGTTTGGAACAAATTCTGCTGACTGCGCGAGCCACTCCCTTCCCCAGCCCGGGCTGCGTCCGCTTTTCGAACAATGAATAAGTAGGGTATACACATAAATAGCTTCTGCTAACCATTGATAATTCTGGTCAAATATTCGGGTCAGTGCGCCATTGAATTCATCGGGTGTCCATGGACACATATAGGCGCCGACTATGCAATCAGGCATGCGTGTTTTGATCAGTCTCGAATTAATTCATTGTAGTAACCATTGTATTTCAAAGCTGCTCTTAATCTCTCTACTTCATCCAGAAGTTCAAATGCATAATCTTCTGTAATTCTATTTGTAGGAATTACTTCTTTTATTTCATCAAGTTTATCAAAGTAGTCTTGAATCTGAGAAAGTTTTTTCAGCGTTTATTAAATCACTCCTGCCATCCATCGATATGTATCTTTAATTTTATAACTATTTTTTATTGTCTATTTTACCAACACATGATAGTATCTAATAGGCAAATTGTACTAATTTAGGAGGACTACCATGAAATTCAGAAAAGCAGTCATTACACTAGCACTTTTAACATTACCATTCTCCTCAATTGCGAGTGCACATCCAGGTAGGACAGATTCTAATGGTGGGCATACTTGCCGGACTAATTGTGCAAAATGGGGTTTAAAAGATGGTGAGTATCACTATCATAATGGTGGTGGTGGCGGTGGCTTTTTCATAGGCGTAGATATCCCAAAGAATGAACCTACACCCTCCACATCTGATGCTGAAGAAATTATTCCTTATGGGCATGTTAAAGTTACTCTTCCGACATTTAAGGTTTATATTAACTATAAAACTGGAGCTTCGGACGCTCAAAACTCTACTTTAGAATACCCATTTTTTTTGTATAATGATATCATCTACGCACCGTTGAATTATGATATGTGTTCGACTCTTACGATTGAAAACACTTGGTCAAATGAAGTGGGTTTATCATTAAGAAAAACGGACACAGAAATTGGGGAAGGTGTACATTTCCAACGTATTGAGTCATCCTCTACTCAGCCTACAAAGATGTATGCACACTTTCCAACATTCAATATTTTTGTCAATGATGTATGGGTGGATAATGAGAATGAAGAATATCCATTTTTAGTTTATAATGATGTAACATACTATCCGATGACTTGGCATCTTAATAGTAAATTTGGTTTAACCACTGCATTAAAAGACAATAGGTTCTATATTTTTAAGTAGATTAATGGCTGCCAATGGCAGCTTTTTATTTTCCAAGTAAAATCTGAGTTTCATACTGATTGATATAGTTGACTGAACTCATCTTTTTTTTGAACGCAGATTTGATTATTCCACATCAAACCTTCAGAGGCTGTACCCTTATAACTCCAGTGTGAGTAAAGAGTAAAGTGTTGTTTAGGGTATCCCCACCCTAAAGCAACTTGACTTAAAAGCGTCTTATTAGCGGCTTTGCGGATGAGAGGCTGCAGATGCCGCAAATGCAATTCTTATTTAATGACAGTTATGTTTTAAGGGGGGGATGAAACATGCGTCAAATTATTGCTATAGGAGGCGGGGGCTTTTCGGAGTCAGATAACCCGCTATTGGATGGTTATATACTAAAGAACCGGATCACGAAGCGCGGCTCCAAGCAACTGAGGCATTGTATCTTGCGGTTTTATGCGGGCTGAGGAATTCCCGAAATAAAAAGCTTCGATAATACTATGATAAGAAGCGTGAAGAAGGAAAACCGTACCGAGTAGCCATTGTAGCCTGTATAAACAAGCTCCTTCACTGGATCTACGCCCTTTTAACAAAGAAAGAACCGTTCCTTGTTTTAGCTTAAAATCCATGCTTCTCATACAGATAAAAAACCTTCCAGCAGTTATAAGGAGGGTTATTAGGTATGCCCATTTAACAGTAAATTATACCACGTTAAACTCCCTCTATGGAGAATCACTTAGCTCTAAAATGCTCTCGTTTTCTCAGATTTAGACCATATTTACTTCTTAACAGAATAACTTTTTAGTGGAATTAAGTTGTAGGTGAAGAAATATATGGGTATGCGTTGGTGCAAAAAGCTCTCCACTTAAACCACCTGCTGTAAATTGTGGTTACTGTGGTAAAGTATGGTTGCACCTTTGGATCTCCACATGTGCTCATGGCGGTCAACCCTCCCATGTCTCGCAGAGTCTACGCTCCCACATTCCTTCATTCAACCTGTCCATGAGGTGGAGGTCAGATATGCTGCCTGACAGGATCTTCGTCCGTAAGGATAGCGCCTTTCCGACTCATCCGTACTTCTTGTTATCTTGCTCTGCCTAGGTCATCATCACAAATAAGCGATCATTAAGCTGCCTGTGGTATCTCCGTAAATTGAGGGATATCTCGGATCATCTTTTCTTCACTAAACTCATTGCCCTTCTTTAATATACCGAAAAGGATGCGTATGAGCTTGTTAGATAACGCGATGAGAGACTGCATCTTTTTTAATGGATTCACAGGACGTTTAGTGTAATACTCGTGCAGGGCTCGAAAGGCTGAATTTTTAGCGACTAGCGGCATCATCACTCTAAAGAGCAAAGCACGCAGGCGTTTCCTGCCCCTCTTTGTTATCCTCGTTTGTCCTCTGTGTGTGCCAGATGAATTTGTTTTCAAGTTCAGTCCAGCGAGCTTCGTGATCTGCTTTGGATGTCGGTACTGGCCAATATCTCCTACCTCAGCTAGAAAGCCAGCGATGGTGTCCCGGCCAATCCCTTTCATGACCAACACTTGCTTTACATGAGTTCATCCAGCTTTACTTCCAATTC
>NZ_JMLS01000004.1 GCF_000686845.1 Paenibacillus sp. UNC451MF
CCAATCTCATCTCAATGGCTTTCATCTTCACTTCTACTGGATAGCTTACTCTGGTTGTCAACGAAAAAACACCTCCAAGGTTGTCTCCATATCTTACGACATGGTTGCATTCTCTTGAAGGTGCTTTAATTTGTCTCACATTACGGGGTCAGTCCCTTTAACAAGGCTGAGGGTCTTTTATTATTAATCAAATGAATCCATTAGCCAATCGAATGAATAATGCCTTGAATGTCGCGCAGATTCTTAATTTCGTAAGAAGGGATAATCTCATCTGTACGAGTAAGCTCGTGGCGGTTAATCCACATATTTCGCATTCCCACACGCCCGGAGCCTAAAATATCCGTTATTAATTTGTCTCCAATCATAACCCCTTCATCAGCAGTAATGCCTAAAAGCTCCATCGCATGATTGAAAATAGAAGTTGCTGGCTTGCCTTCGCCAAAATTACCGGAGATAATAATATGATCAAAATAAGGTGCCAAATCAGGTACTCCAGCCAGCTTCTCATTCTGTAAATCCGGTGATCCATTCGTAAGCAGCAGCAGCTTGTACTTTTCTTTCAGCTGCTTCAGCACCTCGAACGTTTCCTCATAAACAATAGGACGATTACGACGCTCTGCTGGGAATAGCTCTCCTAGACGGTATCCAAGCTCAGGATCGTCGATGCCTAATGCTTTAAGCCCCCTTGTCCAAGATTCTGTCCTATAGGTTGGAGCAAGTTTCTGAAGCTTGCGGAAGTTTTCGTTTTCTCCTGCCGTAAAGTTAGCCCATAGCCCTTCGAATGGATTAATTCCAATCATCTTAGTAAACGGGAATGTCTCGTAGGATTCATATAAAGCACGCGCTTCCTTGCGAACCGCTTCTTCCAGAGCCGCAGGCTCCAATGAATAATGCTTAGCGGCTTCCTCACAAGTCGCCTGGAAAGCTTCCTTTACACTTCGATCGTCCCATAACAGCGTATCATCCAAATCAAATAAAACCGCTTGAATGCTCATCCTAGTTCCATCCTTTTCCCCATATAATCTGTAGTTGTCGAGAATGACTTTTATTTATTGTTCGGTTTTTAGCGCTACCGCATTGCGAGATGCAAATTCCTTAACCTGTTCTGACAACTCTTTCATATTAAATTGATGATACAATTTCGTAAATACCCATTTGGTATTGCTTGTTGTTAATGAGATGACAACGGTATCCTTTTCAATGGAAATTTCACGGATTTGTGCTGGCTCCACTCTACGATCTCCGGCAAACCTGCGGGAAACCAAGTAATCCTTACCGATTTTGAGAAAAGGACGACGCACCCAAAATATGAATAGCGCTAAAGCAATGTAGCTGCCCCCAGTAACCCAATACAAGTTATCATTTTCATAGTTGCCACGGAAAGCTATGTAGCAAAAGATACCTACACAAAACAGGAGCAATGGTACTAGCCAGCTGCGACCGCGTACGGTTACAGCGCCATCAGACGGAGTATCGTAAAGTAAGGGCTTACCTTGCTTTGCACGAGTTTTATTGACCTTTTTAGAATTTTTAAGAACCATACGTTCCCATTTACGAGACATGTCCCAATCTCCTTATAGAGGTGCGCTCGACCTCATCACTATACTTTGCTTCCAAACTCTTTCTGAATAAAAGGCTCTCTACCCTTTAACGGAACAAGACTGTACTGCGGTTTGAATGGAAATAATCCAAGCTTATCTGAATAATCACTGCAGCCTAAAGACTCCATTCATCGATACGCCAAAAAGTTGGAGCAACCGATGTGTCTGGTTTTCCAGATGTCACCATGTCCCCCCAAAAATTCAATACTGCATTCAATCTAATTCCTTAATTACTGCTTGTTGTCATCATCAACAAACTTAATGTTATCCAACTGATTGCGCAAGTTGCTTTTGAAAGCATTAATATAACGCTTTCTAAGTTCATTGCGTTCTTCCAGCTCTTCATCCGTCAAGCCAACCGATTTGGCCTTGCGTGCCAATTCATTAATTCGTTTGATGTACTGATCATGTTCCATCTCGTTCATGCGAATCCTCCTGGTATTGTCCGGCTTGTTTCAGCCACACTATGGCTTCCAATCAAGCACAGCAAAAAATGCGTCAAATTATACTTTGACATTACAGGATTCGATTGTCAAGAGCAGGCGATGCGGAACTGATATTCAACAAGCTTAGGGTAAGATCAGAACTTGCCCAACTTGCAATACATTAGACTTTAGGTCATTGATTTGTTTCACTTCGTTCATATATTCACGGACGTTTTGTCCTTTTCCTGCATAATGATTGGCGATACTCCAAAGCGTATCTCCCTTGGTTATTTCTACTGAATGTTTCATATGGCTTCCATTGGCAGCTGCGAACACATCCGAATCTCCGCCGATTAAGGAAACACAAATACTTACAATAAGTATCAAGATGGCTATGGTTAGCAGCCCTAGCATTCTCGTCGCTCTTCTAAACCGTCTCTTCTGCTTAATATGGTTCCCCTTTACCGAAACAACCGAATTCCGAATTAACTGTTCATTCATGTACACAACTTCCGCCCCCAAACATTTGTTCTGTTACCAAAATAACACGAACACTTGTTTGTGTCAACGCGATTTTCGAACTTATGTTTGTACGAACTCCGGTTCTGTGTTATACTTTGGATAATTATTACCAATACTGGAGTGATACTCATGAGCAAACTATCCAATCGGCAGCTGGCGATATTGGAATTTATCAAGAACGAAGTGAAAGATAAAGGTTATCCTCCATCTGTTCGTGAAATCGGAGAAGCCGTTGGACTAGCCTCCAGTTCGACAGTACACGGACATCTGGAACGTTTGGAAAAGAAAGGCCTGATTCGTCGAGATCCGACCAAGCCTCGGGCTATTGAAATAACAGACGGGTCCTCAACAGAAGGAAGCCAATTCGCACTTTCCGTTTCCCGTGTACCATTGATCGGACGAGTCACTGCAGGGGTACCTATTACGGCAACGGAAAACATTGAGGATTACTTCCCGTTACCTACACATTATGTTGGCGATCATAATGTATTTATGCTTAGTGTCATTGGAAACAGTATGATTGACGCAGGCATCCATAACGGAGACTATGTTATTGTTCGTCAGCAGCAATCCGCTAATAACGGCGATATTGTTGTGGCTATGACAGAAGATGATGAAGCAACCGTTAAACGCTTTTACAAAGAAAAAGATCATATTCGTTTGCAACCTGAAAACACAACCATGGAGCCGCTTCGTCTCAAGCACGTAACTATTCTCGGACGCGTTGTAGGAGTATTCCGCGACATTCATTAACGAACGGCTCATGTTAAATGAAAAAGCCAAGTCAGTATGCCTGACTTGGCTTTTGTTATTACTTTGCCCCTTGCAACCCACTCTTAACGAAAAGACCAATGTGTTCAAGAGCCTGCTCGCCTTCAGGCAAAATGCCTGCCAACTGCTGAAAAACACACCACATATGCTCCCATTTCTCCAGCGTGACATCTACTCCTGCAGCTTTTGCCTTATCGGCAAAACGAACGCATTCGTCGAGAAGCACCTCGTGATCTCCCACCTGTATGAACAATGGGGGTAATCCATGTAGATTTTGATACAACGGTGACATAATCTCTGGCTTAGGCATTATCGAGCCCAAGTAATAATCCGCACATAGTCGTGAGCTCGCAAGACTACCCAGTGGATCAAACTCTGAACGAGTAATATAAGACTCGCTATCGAAGTGTAGAAAGTCCGTATGGGGTGACAGACAGAATGCACCAGCCGGGAGCGGATCTCCTTTGTCACGTAAAGTTAACAATGTCATAAGTGCAAGGCAACCTCCAACAGAATCTCCGCCTAGAATAATTTTCTTATTAGAAATTCCTTTGTCTATAAGCCATCGATAAGCCTCCAAACAGTCTTCATTGGCTGCAGGATAGCGATGCTCCGGAGCAAGCCGGTACTCAATAACAAGCACTTTTGTGTTAGCGAACCTGGATATTCTAGCGACTAGATCGCGATGGGTATCACAAGAGCCAGAAATGAATGCTCCTCCATGGAAGTACAATATCGTCTCTGAATCCCCTTCGGGTACATGTTCCGATCTCACCCACTCCGCTTTCATGTTACCGATAGTTACCTGCTCGGTTACGACACCGGATGGCTTAGGGAGCGCGTTTAGAGCTGCGGTTTCTTCTGATCGGATCTCATCCACTGTTTTACCGATAAACGAGAAAGATTGTTTTAAATGCTGCTTAATGGCTGTTATCATTTCCATGCTCGACGATTGCATATTGTTCACCCTCCAAATTACTACTGAATATTCAGTATTATAATTATAAAAAAATTATTGATGATCCTGATGATACGCGCCGTGAGTGGACATCATGATTCTGAGGAAGAGTTCATCAAACCGCTTTTTCTCGACCTCGAAGTAATCAACCCATGAATCAGAGAAGCATAAATAGGAGAACAACGGGATTATGCCAGTAAAAAATTCTGCAATCCGTCTTTCATTAGGATCATAAGAATGATTAGAATTCGAAATAACGGCATTGGCCTGCTCCGCATTGATCATCGCATCGACGACTTTGTAAATAATCGGCTTCCGATTCGATTTCTTTAGGGAGTCTATAAACATGATTCGGATTATATCTGCGTTTCTTATTGCAAAGTCTTTGTATAACGTTTGAAGCCTGCTCTGCATGGTCTCTGCTTTGGATTGATGTGTGTCCTTCTTAGAGGTTTGCAGAAGTTCGCTATACTCCCTTATGAAATCTTCGAACAACACCTCCAAAATATGTTCTTTGCTTTGAAAATGATAGTATATCAATGACTTGGGTACACGTGCTTCTTCTGCAATCTGATCAATCCTTGCTCCTTCAAAGCTTTTCTCTGCAAATATTTGAATGGCTGCTTGCAAAATTCGCTTCCTTGCTTCAGGAATGTTCGTTCTCGGCATCTATTCACCCACCATTTAGTACTGATTGTTCAGTATTATTATATTCAATCACAAAGCATTTGTAAATAAGTGGAACAAACCTTTTTTGTAAAAAATACCTAGTCTGAATTATACTCTAAACATAAAAAAGCCCAGCACCAAAAGGTACCGGGCTTCCTTCGTATTCTATTGATCTTAATAAAGAGTCAGGTATTGCTCACGTTCCCAAGCATGAACCTGGGTACGATAGATATCCCACTCGATCTCTTTCAACTCAATAAAGTGAGCCAGTGCGTGGTCTCCAAGTGCATCGCAGATCACATCGTCGCGAAGCAGCTCATCCAACGCCTGCTTCAAATCAACTGGTAGACTTGGGATACCCTGCTCTTCGCGTTCCTCTTCGGACATGACATAAATGTTACGGTCTGTTGGAGGAGGAAGCTGCATTTTATTTTTAATGCCGTCCAAACCTGCTTTTAACATAACAGCAAGCGCAAGATATGGATTCGCAGCAGGGTCAGGATTACGAACTTCTACACGAGTGCTCAGGCCGCGGGATGCCGGAATACGGATCATCGGACTGCGGTTGCTCGCGGACCAAGCCACATAGCAAGGTGCCTCATAACCTGGAACGAGACGTTTGTAAGAGTTAACCGTCGGATTCGTAATAGCTGCAAAAGCACGAGCATGGCGCAAAATACCTGCCATATAATGTCTTGCTTCAGCACTCAATCCAAGCTTATCGCTCTCATCGTAGAACACGTTCTTTTTGCCGTTAAATAACGATTGGTGACAGTGCATACCGGAACCGTTCACGCCGAACAACGGTTTAGGCATAAAGCTCGCATGCAAGCCGTGCTGTCTAGCAACAGTTTTTACAACCAGCTTAAAGGTCTGAATCTGATCCGCCGCTTTAACGGCACTTTCATATTTGAAGTCGATTTCGTGCTGACCTGGAGCCACTTCGTGGTGGGAAGCTTCAATTTCAAAGCCCATTTCTTCCAATGTCAGTACGATTTCACGACGACAGTTTTCTCCCAAATCCATTGGAGCCAAATCGAAATAACCGCCTTGATCGTTCAATTCCATTGTCGGGTTGCCATTATCGTCTGTTTTAAATAAGAAAAATTCCGGTTCTGGTCCGACATTCATTGCAGTATAGCCCATTTCCTCAGCTTCTTTCAACGCTGCTTTCAGAATACCGCGTGGGTCTCCTGGGAAAGGTCTGCCATCCGGCAAATAAATATCACAAATCAGGCGAGCTACACGGTCTTCTGTAACCCATGGGAAGATGACCCATGTGCTCAAATCCGGATACAGGTACATATCGGATTCCTCGATACGAACGTAACCTTCAATGGAGGAGCCATCGAACATCATCTTGTTGTCCAGAGCTTTCTCCAACTGGCTTACCGGTATTTCCACATTCTTGATCGTCCCCAGCAAATCGGTAAATTGCAAACGAATAAAACGAACATTTTCTTCTTTAGCTATACGTAGAATGTCCTCTTTTTTATATGCTTTTTCAGTCACGGTCAATTTCTCCTCCTTAGATTATGTAAACTGACAGAGCATGTTCTTAAGACGAACGTTTAGGTGTAAACACACTCTGGTGAAGCTTTTTTATTTCTTAAAGAAACGCGATAGCTCGCCTTGGATCAATGATACTTGGCCTGGCCGCTTGCCGCCGCCTAATAACTGCTGCTTCAGCATACGATGCAACTGCGTATCGGTTAACTCTCTTCGCTTCACTTCGGACTGTTCATTCAGAACCGTTGCTTCCTCAGAATCTTTGGAAACAGGCAGGAGTACTTGCTTAATACCGGCAATGTTAACTCCTTTTTCAATTAAATCTTTAATTTCCAACAAGCGTTCCACATCATTAAAAGAATAAAGACGCTGGTTACCGCCTGTTCTTGCTGGTATAACAAGCTCGTGCTGTTCATAATACCGGATCTGCCTCGCGGTCAAATCGGTCAATTTCATTACTATTCCAATCGGAAAAAGCGCCATATTACGGCGAATATCATCACCCATGACCTGATCACCCCTGTAATCTAAAAACCTAGCTTCATTGTAACCTCACTACATAAACATGTCAAGTTATGTTAGGTTTATGCAATGTGTAAGCATTAATTACAGTAGGCCACGGTCCATCATATTCTGCAATGCGGTAAGTACACCCAGCTTGCAGTGGGAGTATGTTAGACCTCCTTGCATGTAGGCAATATACGGCTCGCGTATCGGTGCATCGGCAGATAATTCCAAGCTTCCTCCCTGAATAAAAGTACCCGCCGCCATAATTACAGGATGTTCATATCCCGGCATATCCCAAGGCTCTGGAACGACGTGAGCATCGACCGCAGATGCCTGCTGTATCCCTTGAACGAATGCAATCAGATGCTTGTCGCTGGTGAACTGAATCGCCTGGATCAGATCCGTACGCGGATCGTTCCAATGCGGATGCGTCACAAATCCAAGCTGTTCAAAGACAGCTGCCGCAAACACCGATCCTTTGACAGCTTGTCCAACCAAATGTGGTGCCAAGAACAGCCCTTGATAAATACTGCGGGTAGTACCGAGCATCGCTCCCACTTCCCCTCCGATTCCAGGAGCGGTCAAGCGATACGAGGCAAGCTCCACGTATTCACTTCTTCCAGCAATATAGCCTCCTGTAGCTGCCAGACCTCCGCCGGGATTTTTAATCAGCGAGCCGGCCATCAGATCCACACCTACTTGAGTCGGCTCCTGCATCTCAGTAAATTCCCCATAGCAGTTGTCTACGAATACAATCACATCCTGTTTCAACTGTTTGACGAAGCTAACCATTTCCCCTATTTGCGCAACCGTAAAAGACGGTCTCCACGAATAGCCGCGGGACCGCTGAATACCGATCACTTTAGTTCGTTCATTTATTCGACTGCGGATCTCATCATAATCAGGTGCACCGTCGGGCAGTAACGCTACCTCACCGTAAGCAATGCCCCAATCCTGGAGCGAGCCTTTCCCGTCACCTGGGCTACCAATTACTTTATGAAGCGTATCATAAGGTCTCCCTGTAATCATTAGAAGCTCGTCACCTGGTCTTAGAACGCCAAATAAGGCTGTTCCTATCGTGTGGGTCCCGGACACAAAATGTGGCCGCACCAAGGCGGCCTCCGCTCCAAACACTTCTGCATAAACCAAATCCAGTACTTCGCGCCCCCGGTCGTTATAGCCATACCCTGTCGATCCTGAGAAATGAAAGTCACTAACCTTATGATTCTGAAAAGCACGAATCACTTTCCACTGATTTTGGTCCACGATACGATCAATTTCTTTCATTTCCCCCTCAATTACCTGCTCGGCACGCTCCATCCATGCCGTAATTCGTTCGTTAAACATGTTCCGAATTCTCTCCCTTATCCTCTGCCTGATCCATGGCGTATGCGGCCAACAAATAACCCAGCTTATCATATTCTTTATTGTTCACTCTTACCTGCAGCAGCATGTCGTTGCCGTCCACGTCATTCTCAAGCACTTCCCCAACACGGTAAACAAGTGAAATCACGTCGCCTTTTTCTGCCGGAATGCGGAACGTCTTGCACTCACCCATCAACCGTGACTCGATCAATTCCCCTATTCGCTGCAAATCGGCTTCACGGTAAGCGGATATTCGTAAAAACTCCCCTTCTGTCGTAAGCATTTCCACCTGCTCCGGTGTGCACAAATCTACCTTGTTAAACAAAGTGATTTGTTCCTTCCCGTGAGCTCCCAGCTCCTGAAGCACTTGCTCAACAACCTTCATTTGCGTAGCCATCATTTCCGCTGAACCATCCACAACATGAAGGATCAAATCGGCTTCACAAGCCTCTTCCAATGTGGCACGGAAGGCTGCAACCAGATCATGCGGCAGATTTTGAATAAATCCAACCGTATCCGTCAATACAATTTCTTTTCCACTTGGCAGCTCCAATGTACGTGAAGTCGGGTCAAGTGTGGCGAACAACTGATTCTCCACGTAAACATCAGCTTGAGTCAGCTGCTTCAGCAGCGTAGATTTACCGGCATTAGTATAACCTACAAGCGCCACTTGGAAAACACCTGTCTTCTTGCGTCGCTCTCTATGTAACGTACGGTGCCTAACGACCTCCTGCAGCTGCTGCTTCAGCTCGTTGATACGATCACGGATATGACGGCGATCCGTCTCCAGCTTCGTTTCCCCTGGACCTCTCGTACCGATACCACCGCCAAGACGAGAAAGATTACTTCCTTGGCCCGCAAGTCGTGGCAGTAAGTAGCTTAGCTGTGCAAGCTCCACTTGGATAATCCCTTCACGAGTCTTCGCTCTTCCGGCGAAAATATCCAAAATGAGCTGTGTACGGTCAATAATTTTGACATCCAGAAATTGTTCCAGATTGCGAACCTGCGCACCGGACAGCTCCTGGTCGAAGATTGCCGTATTAGCATTGTGTTCTTCCAATAGCTGCTTCAGCTCTTCTGCTTTCCCTTTTCCAACAAACCATTTGTTATCTACGGATTCTTTATTTTGTGTTAACGTGTCCAGAACCACTACTCCTGCAGTCTCAGCCAGACTAACTAATTCGGATAAAGAATATTCAGGATAATAAGCCTCCTGCCTCTTCAGCTGCGGAGTGACTAGACTGACCAGCACGGCCCGTTCCTGTTCATGCTCGATTTTGTGTGTCGTTGGTTTCATAAATATTTATAATTCTCCTTTGCAGGTTTTCGCTCCAGCTTAACATCTTCAGGTCGAATCGTCATCAGATCCTGCTTGCTTGGCTGCTGAGTATGCTGATTCAGCAACCGCACCGCGTGGTTGCGCATCGCTTTTTCAATCATATTTCGCACATATCGTGCATTACTAAAGGCAACCTCGCTATCGATCAGCTGCTTTTCGCTTACGATTTGCTGGCGTATTTTCATTTCGGTCTGGGGGATCAGCGCATATTCGCGTTCTTTTACCATCATTTCCGCGATTTGCATCAATTGATCGACTGTGTAATCAGGAAAATCCAGCTGGATAGGAAAACGAGAAGGGAGTCCCGGATTGGTTTGCAGAAACTGTTCCATCTCTACCGAATAGCCAGCCAAAATAAGAATAAACTGGTTTTTGTGATCCTCCATCGCTTTGACAAGCGTATCAATAGCTTCCTTGCCAAAATCTTTTTCTCCACCACGGGCCAAGCTGTATGCCTCATCGATAAATAGCACTCCGCCCAGCGCCTTTTTCACTAGTTCTCTTGTCTTTAATGCCGTATGCCCTATGTATTCGCCTACGAGATCGGCGCGTTCTACTTCAATGAGATGCCCTTTGTTAAGCACCCCCATCGTTTGCAGCAGCTTGGCGATAATTCGTGCCACCGTCGTCTTTCCTGTACCTGGATTCCCTTTGAAAACCATATGATACACTTGGTTATTAGCCATTAGCCCAACTTCAGCCCGAAACCCGCCTATTCGCAGCAGGGCATAAATCTCGAAAACGAGCTCCTTTACGTTGTCCAAACCGACCATCCGATCGAGCTCCTTCATGATTTCACCGAATTGTCCTTGTTGAGACAGCGGTTTGCCATGAAAATGAGGCTCTGCCTCGGCGTTCATACTTATTGGTTCAGGATTACGCAATACCACATTGATTTGATGGGCATTCTTCGTAATCTGAATCTGATCCGTCGGTACGACACGTCCACTCATGCGTATCACCTCTTTACTTGGTGTTAGCAGTATACGCGGGAGCCCAGTTGAATGTGACCATTTTCTTTTCTTATTGTAAGGCTATTTTACAAAAATTCAAAATCTGATCGTCAGGAAATGTTTATTTAAATATATTAATCCCATTCATCTCGTTTCAAAACCTCCGTAGGTCTTAATGTCTTACTCTTTCTAAGTATAGTCGAATGGGGAGAAATTATTGAGGTAGAATTTGATTACATTTAATTAATCGCCTTATCAGCTCTGTAATTCACTCCAAATCCGCTCCATATCCTGATAAAGACCTTTAAAAAAAGTGATCCGGTAAACATCCGGGTTGGACAGCCGCTTCCAATGCTCGAAACCAATCCGTTCATCATAATGTTTCAATAACAGAGATATGATATTTCCGTGTGCGGCAACCAAATAGGAACCATGTCTCAGCTTCAGCAGTTCCGTTATTACCGTTACGATACGACCCGTTGCTTGCCTGCTGGACTCCCCTCCGGGATAACATATATCGGGCTCGTCAAACGTCCTTTTCAGACATTGCAGCCAATCAGCCCTGTCTTCTCCGCTTAAAACACGCTCGGCTAGCCCCTCATCCGTATAAATGGTTTTATTCATTTTTTCTGCATAAGGTTTAAGGGTTTGAACCGCCCTGATATATGGACTTGATACGATATAATCTATAGAGTAATCGGATAACCACGAGGATAAACGCTGGGCTTGATAACATCCTTCTGCAGTTAATGGCGCTTCTGCTGACTGTCCCTCCGCCTTGCAATGACGAACGATGTAAAGTGTCTGCAAACCCTCGTGCTGATCTACTTGTTGAAAATCGGCGAAAGTATGAAGTCCCTCCAAAAACATTAGACTCCCTCCTTATGAATCATCGGTCGTTCGAGGATCGGCTGAGAATAGTGGAGATAACTTCCTCCAACGGCATTTCAGCCATGGAATTCAGTCGCAAATCGTGTTCACCAAAGGACAAAGTCTTCGTTATAAGGTTCGGTACAATCACACAGTGCATCCCTGCTCTTTTGGCGGCAAGCGCACCGTTAGGCGAGTCTTCAAATGCAACGGCTTCGTGCGGTTGTACCCCAAGGTCTTCCAGCGCGAGTAAGTATAAAGCGGGGTCCGGCTTAGCTTTGACTACATCGTCTCTCGTTCTTATGCAATGAAATGCATTCAACAGCTCGTGCTTCTTCAAATAACCGGTAACCCATTGACGTGTGGAGCTTGAAGCAAGCCCTATCGGTAACCCCATTTCTTTACCTCGCTCCAAATAATTTAACACGCCGGGACGCGGCAGTTCTTGGTGCATGCGCTCTGAAAAATGTTCCCTTCTCCGTAGTCGAGCCGAGTCCACATCAAAAGGCTTACCAATACATTGCTCCAAATAGGAATAAGGTTCAAAAGATGAACCATCTGTACCAATGCAGCGCCCCCAAATGTCCAGAGACAGCTCCGCCCCATGCTCCTCGAACATCTTCTGAAAAGATTCAAATTCAGGTGTCTCTGTATCTATTATCAACCCGTCAAAATCAAATACGATAGCTTTAATCATCGTTGAACACCTCTGATATATAATTAATATGATTAAATATTAACCTCATGTACAAATGTAGCATATCAAGTGTCACATTCCATATTATACCATGTACGATGACTGGTTGAGGAAAAATTTTCTATTGCTAACTCCCATCATAAGGTTGACGAACTAACAATTACTAATGTATATTTATACATATTTTTGTATTTATATAAATTGAATGGACTGGAGGGTGCTGTTATTTGAATGATGAATTGAAAATAGGTGAACGTCGTCACTTAATTAAACTACTAGAGCAATTATCCTTCAACACTTGGCCGGCTGCTATATGCCATCCTTACGGTGACTGGAAAGTACGTATTTCGGATGGAACGACCAAAAGAGCTAACAGCGTGTGGACTTCATCCGACGGTTTCATTCCTGAATGCTCTACCTGGATGAATGATGTCGGCTCCTTTTACAAGAACACTGGACTGCCGCTTATATTTCAGCTTAACGAAATTTCACCAATGGGCTTGGACTCAGAGCTGGAGGAACAAGGGTTCTCAAAAGAAGCTGCCAGTACAGTCTTTATTGCGAATACGTCGCAAGTTATTGAAAGCACCCGAAATGACTTACACGATCATTCTCTTACCTTTACTGTTCAAGAGCAGCATGACGATATATGGCTCTCAAACTTTATGGAAGCGGAAGGGTTTGATTCCAAAACCTTGTCTTTCTATGACCGAATTTTTACGGCTATCGAGCCCACCAAAGGTTTCGTGAGCCTATACATGAACAATCGCTGCGTTGCCCTTGGCACATCCATAGTGGAAAAGGATTGGGCCGGAATCATCAATGTCGTTGTCCATCCGTCACTTCGAAGACAAGGAATGGGGAGAAGCCTTATTCATCAACTAGCCTGCTGGAGCGCTCATAAAAGAGCAAGCTCGATGTATTTACAAGTCGTAGACGGCAATACTCCCGCTACTAATCTATATCGCAGTTCAGGTTTCAGCCCATTCTATAAATATCATTATCGTGTAGAACCAACACAGGACAAGTAAAAAACAGCTAATGAATAAAGCCGATGATCCTCGCTTTGAGTGCAGAGGTATCCATCGGCTTCGATTCAATTCCAAGGTTGAGTAGCACTTTATCCAATTCCCACTTAGTCCATGCTAAGATCTCTCGACTTTTGTGCCAAGACATCATAAGAACTGCACTGTCCATCGGAGAAGCTATCAATTGATCGTATTCTAGAAACTTTGCGATATCCATCGCTCTGACGGCATGGTACCTGTGGGTAATGATGACTGCAGAATGCCATCCGTACTGCTTGAACAGTCTTTGACTGTATAATAAATTTTCATAAGTGCTGGTAGACTGCTTTTCCATAACTATTGCAGAATTAGGGATGCCTTGCTCAAGCAAATAATTCCTCATTCCTTCAGCTTCAGTAAGCTTGGAATACACTGAGTCCAATCCGCCTGAGACCAAAATCTGTTGAATTTGTCCTGTCCGATAAAGCTCTACTGCCCTATTCAATCTTTCTTTCAAAGCAGGACTGGGTATATTTTGCCATAATGCAGCTCCAAGAACAATACCGACATCTCCTCGAGCTTGAGGATTATCCGGGAAGGATTCCATCCTCCACAGCAAATATACGGTCCATATCAAGCACAGTATGACTAAGACCAGTGCAAGTCTAACTACACGGCTTAACCAGCTCATTAGTCGGGTAAATAAACTCCGCTTCTTGTTAACCTTAGACTGCATACTATTTCCACACCTTCATCCTATCTTCCAATGTACCTGTGAAGAGCTCAAGCTCGATCCCATCGGGATCAAGAAAATTGACACTCCATCCCCCGCCACGATGTATGGGCCCTCTAACCAGAGGGATGCCTGCTGTCTGCAGCTGCTTAACAGCATCAGAAAAATCGTCCTCCGATATGGAAAAGGCCATGTGATCCATACCACCCATTTCATCAGAAGCTGATAGTCTACCATGCTCATCAGAAGGTCGCTCAAGCAAGCAAATCCATGCACAGCCCCATTCCAAATACACGTCGGTTGCCCCGCGATGGACAAGCTTCATTCCAAGAATATCGATATAAAACGGAAGAGACCGCTCCAGTTTAGCGACTTTTAATGTAATATGATTGAAGCCGGTAACAGGGATCATGAGACATTGCCTCTGCTGCTGCCCAGCTCCTCGGAAGCTTGCATTAGTCCAGATGCCATTTGTTCTATATAGGATTTCATCGTGAGCTTGCTCAACCAATGCGAAGGGATCCGATTAACACCGTAGTAAGCACCAGCCAGCTGACCATAAATGGCTCCTGTCGTGTCCGCATCGTCCCCCAAGTTAACAGCCATTAAACAACCTTCCTCAAAGCTTGTGCTATGATAGAACGCCCACAAAGCTGCTTCAAGAGAATCTACGACGTAACCCGTGCCTTTAATATCCGGAGGCTGTTTTGTTTTATAAGATCCAGCGGCAACTTGCTCGATTTCCGGTACCAATGTGCGCTGCTCCCAGTACCCCTCAATGGGTGAAAAATGGTCGGAAAGGAGTTCATTTTTCTCCTTTCCTTGAAGTGCCCCCACAATTAATCCTCCATAATAACGGCATGCATCCACAGACAGCACATTTCCATGAGTCGTAAGGGAGCTGTCTCCAGAGCGATAAATTGCTTCACCCGGATGCTCGGCGAAATACATGGGGACCGGGGCTAGCCTCATCAGTGCTCCATTGCCTGCGGCCATCCTTTTAATGGATCCGCTAAAAGGCTCCAACGTTTGCTCAAACCGTTCCAATGCCGCTCGAACCGTATTGCCGATATCAAAGCAAGTTCCATTAGAACTCATGTACCCTTCGCGATACCACCGGACATAGCGCTGTATTTGATCTAGCGGATGAAACATTCGGCAATGAAGCAAGCTTTCCGCCAAGCATAGTGCCATGGATGTATCGTCGGTCCATTGCCCAGCCTCTAACTGAAATGGTCCTCCGCCAATCAAATCCCGTATCGGTTCAAAGCTTCCGGGCGCCCGAAATTCAAGTGTCGTACCCAGTGCGTCTCCTACTGCTAAGCCTAATAAGCATCCTTGATACCTTTCCGATTTAGGAACTAGTATGGTCACTTGAGTTCTCTCCCTTCGCTCCCTCATATAAACAACGCGAATTATTATGCTCTATGATTAGAGTAGAAGCAAAACAGCGCGGAATTCCTTCCACGCTGCCGATACTACATCTTATGTGAATGCTTCTAGATTGTATTCTTTTATTATTTTTCTGCGATCGTCACAGATTGAATTGTTACTTTTTCCTTCGGTTTACTTACTTCTCTTCCGTTAGATTCAACTGGTGTGGCCGCAATTTTTTGCACTACATCCATTCCCTCGGATACTTTACCAAAAATCGTATAGTTCGGGGTATTGTTCAAGCCTTTGCTGTCTTCACCTGTGCAAATGAAAAATTGACTTCCGTTCGTATTTGGACCTGCATTAGCCATAGCTACAATCCCCGGCTCGTACTTATAGGTCTTTTTCAGCTCGTCCTCAAACTTGTAACCAGGACCGCCCGCTCCAGTACCTTCAGGATCCCCTGTCTGTACCATAAAGGACTGAATGATACGGTGGAACGTGACATCATTATAAAAGCCCTCTTTGGACAAGAAAACGAAGTTATTGACGGTTTTAGGAGCATCTTTAGCAAATAAGTCAATTTTGAAAGTGCCTTTAGATGTCGTAACAGTAGCTTGATACGTCTTGTTCTGATCAATCTTCATTTCTGGCGGTGATGCCCAGCTTTTCTTAGTTTGTGGCTGCGGTGTTGCTTGACTTGCTGGCGGTTGGCTCGCCGAAGGCTGGCTTCCGTTCGTCTTACCTTGATCCGCTGCTGGCTTCGTACCACATGCCGATAGCAATAGTGTACATACTACGGCAACGGAAGCCCATTTTGAAATCTTAGCTGCTAGTGATGCTTTCATGATCCATCATTCAACTCCATACCTGTAATTTATGGACAAGTCCATATTCACTATTATACTACGAATGGCCAAATATTAACAAAACCTCCAAGATGGACTCTTGGAGGTTCCTGTATGGAGCAGCCGCATCGTGCGGCTCGCTTATTCATGCTTGGCACGCACGGTCAGCGCGTGCCTGATGCAGCACCGCTTGGCGGTGGCGTGGCCACTGCCGCATCGGTGCTGCCTAGCCCGGCACCATTGCCGGTGCCGCTGCCTTGCGGCGGGGTAGCGCCTTGCGCGCCCGCCCCAGGCGGTGGCGTTGCAGGGGCTGTGCCCCCTGCTGCGCCACCGCCTCCGCTGCCCGTGCCCGGGGCAGCGGTGTTCCCGGCACCGGAGCCTTGCGACCCGGTGCCTGTGCCATTGCCGGTGCCGGAGGTACCGGCGCCGTTGTTGCTGCCGCCGGGCTTCGGTGTTCCACCCGGCTGCTGCTGGCCGTTCGGGCCTTGTGTTCCGCCATTGTTGCCTTGCCCTTGACCAGAACTACCGTTATTATTGCCTTGACCTTGGGTTCCCCCATTGCCAGATTGTCCTGGTACGACGTTACCATTACCACCTACCGTACCACCGTTATTTCCTTTACCGTCAGAACCATTTCCGGATTGACCCGGTTTGCCTGTCTGCCCTTGATTACCATTTTGACCTTGGTTACCGTTAGGACCTTGGTTGCCCTGACCCTGACCTTGACCGTTCTGCTGCCCTTGATTGAGACCGTCTGCACTGTTATCGGCAGGGACTACCACCGTGGCTACATTGGACTGTGCTCCGGCAGACCCGCTTTCCGGATTAAGAGGAACAACAGCATATTGATAAGTCGTTCCTGGCTTAGCAATGTCCTTCACTTTGGTATACGGCGTCATCAGCATCGGCTCGGCAGGGAAATCCGTATCCTTTTCTTCCTTACGGAAGACCTGATAAGACACATTCTCTCCTACGCCGGTCCAGCTCAGCATGACCGAACGAACATCCTTGTCATACTCCGCCTTTAAATCACCGATAGCTTTAGGAGGGGCGCCTAATTCCTGCACGTTATCAGGCTTTTTAAACTGTGTCATCGTTTTTTGGGCAAGCGCCTTTTGCATTACTTCTTTAAAAATAACAGCCGGTGCTCCACTGCTCATCGTCACATAATGCTTAGCGTCCGCTTTGTCAAAGCCGATCCATACCGCTGCGCTCCATTCTGGAGTGTATCCTGTGAACCACAGATCGCGGTTGTATTTTTCAAGCCCTTTAATAACGTTTTGGGTAGAACCGGTCTTCCCGGCCAAAGGACGGTCGAACTTAGCCGCTGCCCCTGTCCCTCCGGACCCTACAACACCTTGCATAAGCCGAGTCATATAATAGGCTGTCTTTGGGCTCATGACCGATTTTCGTTCCTGTTTAAACGTAAAGAGGTCTTCTCCCTTATCGTTCTGAATCTTAATAATCGAATGTGCTTTGTTCAAATAACCGTTGTTACCGAAAGCGGCATATGCCGTTGCCATTTGAACAGGACTTGCTCCTTTAGTCAGACCGCCTAGTGCAATCGCCAGATTTCTATCCTTGACCGGGTCGAGCGGAATGCCCATATTAATAGCAAAGTCCATACCTTTCTTAACGGTAATCTCATTGAGCAGCCATATCGCAGGTGCATTCATTGAGAGCTTTACCGCATCAAACATCGTAACTTGCCCTCGGTATACCCCATCATAATTTCGCGGAGAATAGCCGCTATACGTAACCTCTTTATCCTGAAGCATACTGTATGGCGTATATTTGCCGCTTTCAATGGCTGGCGCATACGCTACAATCGGTTTAATGGAGGAACCTGGCTGCTGAGGTATCGTAGCCCTGTTCAAGCCGCGAGCTACATAGTCCCGTCCCCCGATAATCCCTACGAGACCACCATCCTCGTTATTAACGATGGCCATAGCTCCTTGCATTTTTTGCTCAGGACCATCTTTTTGGAAAAACTTATCGTTAGCAAACGTCTGTTCCATCACTTTTTGAGCGGTTGAATCCATAGTCGTATAGATTCTGTAACCATTGGTCAACACATCGTCCTCAGATAAGCCATAAATATCGTTCGCTTCGCTCAACACATAATCTGTGAACGTTAAATAGTCATTGCTGTTGGTCGCAGTCGTTTTCGGAGGTACATATTCAACCGCCTCCGCTTTGAGACGCTCAGCCTCCGTAATGTAGCCCTGATCCTGCATCAGCTTCAGCACTACACTTCGACGTTCCTTCGATTTTTCTGGATTCGATATCGGATTATAAGTGCTTGGTGCCTTTGGTATGGCCGCAAGTGTCGCCATTTGCCATATTTCCAGCTTGCTCAAGTCAGACACGTTAAAATATTTTTTGGCCGCGACTTTCACACCAAAAGCCCGGTTTCCAAAGAAAATTCGATTTAAATACTTCGTTAAAATTTCGTCTTTGGAAAAATTGTTTTCCAGTGCAACCGCAATCGACATTTCCGTCGCCTTACGGAAAAACGTTTTGTTGCTAGACAAAAACACGTTTTTAGCTAACTGCTGTGTGATTGTGCTTCCGCCCTCAACCGCACTCCTTGCCACGATGTCCTTTACTAGGGCTCGGCCGATACCCATGAAATCTATCCCGGAATGCTGACCAAAACGCCGGTCCTCCGTAGCAATAAAGGCTTCCTTCAACTTCTGAGGTATTTCCTCCGGCTGTACAACCTCACGGTTCTCCCTAGATAAAGTCGCTATCTCGGTTCCAGATACATCGTAGATGTGTGAGGCTTCATCCATATCCAGCTTGTCAATATTTTCCTTAAGCAATCTATCGCCGTTAATAATGATGAAAATATAAACACCTAAAGCACAAATCAGAGCTAACACGGCAGCGATAAATGTGAACATAAAAGCTTTTCCAGCACTGAACTTATTTTTTTTCTTCTTTTTCGGTTTCCCCGAAGGTGGTTTTTTCGCAGCAGACATCTCTCTCCGTCACCTCTTTTGTCTCTAAAAAGCTAATCTTATGATGTGGTAATAAAAGAACAACCCAAACACCACGGGTTGCTCTTATGGACGTTATTAAATTAGACGGTTCAAAGAGCCGAAATGTTGCGCAACGTCCTGGCCTCCGCCTTATTAGGCTTCTAGCCTTCGGCGTTGTTATCCTGCATCAATGAAACGGAACGCTGTGGGGTAAAAGTTGAAATAGCATGCTTGTAAACCATCTGCTGGCGGCCTTCACTATCAATGATGATGGTAAAATTATCGAACGCACGGATGATTCCGCGAATTTGAAACCCATTAGTCAAATAGACGGTTACTGGGATATTTTCCTTGCGCAGCTGGTTCAAAAATGTGTCTTGAATATTGATCGATTTATTCATCATGGGCCCCCTCAAATAAATTGACGTTCGATTTTTAGCTTATCTGCTATTATAGCATGAATCTGATCCAAGTGGGCAGAAAAATTTTCCAGATCACTAACGTCAACCCACTCGATATCCTTCATGTGACGAAACCATGAGAGCTGGCGTTTGGCGAATCTTCGGGTATCCTGCTTCAACTGGAAGACTGCTTCTTCCAATGTTGCCGCCCCGTCCAAATAGCCTAAAATCTCCTTGTAGCCGAGCCCCTGCATCGAGATGTGCTGCATTCCGTAACCCATGTCACGAAGGCGCTGAACCTCTTCCAACAGACCCTGCTCCATCATGAGATCGATACGCTCTTCAATACGTTTATATAGTAAAGCTCTGTCCATTGTCAACCCGACGATACATAGTTCGTAGGGAGACTGTTTTTTTTGTACCTTTAATTGCTCAGAAAGACGTTCTCCTGTTAAATGAAATACTTCCAAAGCCCTAATGATTCGACGCTGGTCGTTAGGATGCAGCCTTTGGGCTAACTCTGGATCTACTTCGCGCAGCCTTTCCCACAATGCTTCATTCCCATGCTTCTCAGCATACAAGCGCTGCTCTTCACGATATGCATCATCCGAACCGACTTCGCTGAATTGATAGTCATAGCATACCGATTCAACATAAAGTCCTGTGCCTCCAACTATAAAAGGCAAATTTCCCCTATTGTGAATATCCTGAATCAGCCCTCTGGACCTTTCTTGAAATTCCGCAACCGAGAATGGATGATCCGGATCATGTATATCGATCAGATGATGTGGTACTCCATTTTGTTCCTCTGGCGTTACTTTGGCCGTGCCAATATCCATTCCGCGATATACCTGCATGGAATCGCCTGAGATGATCTCAGCTCCGTACTCAGATGCCAGCCTAAGACTAAGCTTCGTCTTGCCAACCGCAGTAGGTCCAACAAGGACGAGCAGGCTGGGCTTAATCAAAGCCTCTGTCACAATCGTATCACTCCGTAAGCAATTTTCGTTGTTGAGCGGTGCTTTTCGTTAAATCCTAATCTTGCGAATTCACCGCTGTCCCGATGTTCCTTCATGACGACCGTCCTTCGGGCGACTCTTAACGCTTCAGCTACCGCTTGCTCTGAGAGCGCTCTTGAATCTGCAAGCCCCCGAATCGATCTGATGGAGCTGGATTCATGAATGGGCTTGCGGAACATCGGATCAAAGTAAACGACATCGAATGATCGATCTTCCTGCTGCTGTAAAAAGGCAAGATGATCCGTCTGATAAGTACGGACACGCCGCATTGCCTCTGTCATCCCCACAATGTCGGACTCGTAAGAGCCCAAACCATGTTCCAGAAGTAGGCATTGTAGCGGACTGCTTTCCAGCGCAGTCACCTTTCCTGATTCACCAACAGTAAATGAAAACACGATGGAGTCGGACCCAAGCCCCGCTGTACAATCCAACACTGTATCACCGGATTGAACTTGAGCAAAATGCATTAAGGTATCCTGCTCTCCGTTAAGGAGTCGTTTAATTCGAATAGCTGCCGTGCTGGGATGAAAAAACATTGCAGGCTGCTGTTCATGATAATACTCTATTCGCTCTCTGGATACAAGCAGGATGTCCATTTCTTTATAATGCTGCCTTAGCTGAGGTAGCGAAAATCGGGCCCTAGGCACGATTCGATGCGCCCCCGTTACCCCTTCAGTCTGTTGAAGCTGCTCTAGGAGCTGGCGCACAAGCTCCAGCTGTTCTTGTCTTGGATCATATGATGTTGTAATCAGCAACTACATCACCCGCTTAAACATTTTTTCCAGCTCGTAGGTGGAGAAGCTGATAACTATAGGCCGACCATGCGGACAAGTATAGGGATTTCTGCAGCCGGCCAACCGATCCAGAAGCCCTTCAATTTCCAGCGTGCTCAGGCTTTGGTTCGCTTTAATCGATGCCTTACATGAACACATGATAGCAGCCTTCTCACGCAGTTTTCCAAGATCAATGGCTTTTCGCTCAGACAACAGCCATTCGGTCATTTCCTCAACAAGAGCGCGTTCCTCTCCTGCAGGGAACCAGTGCGGATAAGCTCGGACCAAATAATCATTACCACCAAACGGCTCTATATAAACTCCAGCTTGCTCGAGCATCGGAACCTTTTCTTTCAGTCGTTCGGCTTCTGAAGGAGTAAACTCCAATGTTATGGGCACCAGGAGCTCTTGACTGGCTTCAGCCGGCTTCCCGAATTTCTCGTAATAATATTCGTAATTAATCCGCTCATGAGCAGCATGTTGGTCTATCAAGAACAAACCTTCCTCATTTTGTGCGACAATATACGTGCCGTGCATTTGCCCAATCGCATAAAGCTTCGGAAAGGCCGGAAGCTTGGGAGCATCCTGCTCCTCGTCAGCCACAATGGAACGTAGGAGCGCCTCGCTGGCTGCAGCCTGCTCTCTTGCAGTACGTTCCTTGCCGCGATCTCGAAAGTCCGCAGAATCCTTTCGTTCGGACGCCTGTGCGCGAGAAAATCCACCGTTGACGTCCCCGTAGCCTCCGCTTGTATTTGACGATCTGGCTTCTCTAAAGCTGTCTTCTCGGCTAACCAGTCGTTCAGATGAGCTATCGTTGCGAACGGAGCTTTTTTCTAGGTAGGTCGGGTTGTTGAAGCTCTGCCTTCTTTCATCCCTCTCCAAAGGGTTCGGCGTCCCCCATCCAGCCGCTGGCTGTCTATGGGATAATCCATTCTCTTCAGCTGTTGGAGATCCAACAGGCGGCATAGGGGACATAGGGGGCGAAGATGATGGACGATATAGCTCCATCTGTTCCTGTACGAACGCCTCCTTCTTCGGCTTGCCAGCCGAAGCTGCAGAAGGTATAAGGACCTGCTGGTTCAATACTTGTCTGACCTGCTGCTCGACGAACTGAATAAGCTCCTGCTCTTTACTGAATCTTACCTCCAGCTTGGCAGGATGAACATTCACATCCACAAGTGTAGGGTCTGTTTGAATATGAAAAGCAGCAATCGGATATCGGTTAATTGGCAGCAGCGTGTGATACCCCTGCAAAAGAGCGTGAATCAATGTGTAATTGCGTATATAGCGTCCGTTGATAACCGTGGAGATACCGTTACGATTAGCCCGGGTCGTCTCGGGTTTACCTATAAAGCCACGGATGGAGTAGTCTAGATGCTCCCCTTCAATAGGAAGCATATTTTTGGCAACGGCCGTTCCATAAATAGCAGCTATGACCTGAAGCATATCCCCATTCCCGATTGTCTGTATCAGCTGACTTCCATTATGCTTCAATGTAAACGCAATATCCGGATGTGCTAAACTCAACCGATAAATAAAGTCCGAAACATGCCCTAGCTCGGTTTGAATTGTCTTCATGTATTTCAAGCGCGCAGGCGTATTAAAAAACAATTCTCTGACCTGGATATCCGTCCCCCTCGGGGTAGCGGCATCCTCGAACGCTTTTACAGTACCGCCCTCGATTACCATCCGGTAGCCAAGACCGTTCGTTTCAGTGGATGTCACGCAGGTGACTTTCGACACCGCCGCGATACTCGGTAAGGCTTCACCTCTAAATCCTAGGGTACGGATGGAGAACAAATCCTGACTGCTCGCAATTTTGCTGGTTGCGTGACGAAAGAAAGCGACCTCGCAATCGTCCCTCTCCATTCCGGAGCCGTTATCGGTCACGCGAATCAGCTCAAGACCGCCCTCTTCAATCGTGACATCGATCCGAGTGCTTCCTGCATCGATTGCGTTTTCCACCAACTCCTTAACGACCGAAGAGGGTCGTTCCACCACTTCTCCAGCTGCAATTTGGTTGGCAATATGTTCATCCAAAATTTTTATTTTGCCCATAGAAATTACCCCTTAGAAACGCTTAATTCCACCTGTCCATCATTATCGGACCAATTCAACTCTGTGTAGTCCTGTTTAAATTTAATCACATTCAAATAGCTCGATCCGTTTTGAAGCGATAACGATCCGTCTGTTGTGGAATATGAATGCTGTGTACCGTTAACCGTAACATCAACGGCTTGCTGCTCGGCATTCCATTGAATCGAGCCTCCAAGAAGCGAACTCAGCAATCTGGAAGGCACATAAAGCTCACCATTGGAACGAACAACATCAAAGCTGTCTTCAACGTCAATCTGATTGACAGAAACGCCTTTTTTACTTAATTGTACATTAACACTGCTTAGACCTGCCTCGTGAAGCGCTGTGATAAGCTGCGGCACCTCTCCGTCCACTTCCAAGTCAGGATTCAAACCAACCTTGTTCACTTTGCGCAGCTTTGGCGTCAAGTATTCCTCGATGGTTACTTTCAATGCACCACCATTGGATAGAGGAAACACGGATTGTACGCTTCCCTTTCCGTAGGTCTTCTTGCCGATCACTTTAGTAACAACATTGTAATCCTGCAGCGCGCCTGTCAGTACTTCAGAAGCACTGGCACTATATTCATTGACTAGAATGTACAACGGAAACGGCTGCGTCGTTCCATTAGTGAACGTAACTGGCTTGTCCACATTGTTTTTGTCCTTCGTGTGAATTAGAACGCCTTCCTTCACGAACAGCTTGGCCATATTTTGGGCAGTTTCAACCAAACCGCCTGGATTATCACGCAAGTCCAGGATAAGACTATTGATTCCTTGCTTTTTCAAATCATCCAATTGCGCAGCAGTCTGTTCATCCGCTTCACTTGAAAATCCTGTAACTCGAATATATCCAACACCTTGATCGAATCGCTTATGGGTAACGACGGGGATTTGGATCGTTTGTCTAGTCATTTCAAGCACCAGAGACTGCTTGTTGCGTTCAACTGTGATAGAAACGGCCGTGCCTTCGGGTCCCATAATTTTTTTGGTTACGTCATCCAGCTTCAGACCCTCGGATAATTCGCCATTTACAGCAGTAATCCTGTCGCCTGGAAGCATGCCCGCTTTCTTGGCAGGTCCGTCGAAAACCTCTGTAATATAAGCATTATTTTCTTCGGCCCGGATACGCACACCGATTCCTACATAGTTATTTTCCAATGTATTTTGAAACTGCTTTAATTCGTCCGGCGTAAAATAGATCGTGTACGGATCTTTTAATGACTCCACCATTGATTGAATAGCAACATCCGTCAAACGCTGCTTGGTTGGAGCGCTGACATGATTTTGTTCGATCAAATCCAGTACTTCCTTAAGACGTGCCGTATCGGCATCCGATTTATCGGCGGCAAATACAGCAGATGCGGTTGGAAATAATAAGGTAAAAGAGATAAGGGCAGCAGCAGTGCGCCGTACCATGGATCGGTTGCCGATCGTTTTCATGTGGTGGTCATCCTTTCAATGTATGAAGCTAGAAATAATTTAAGATAATTGCTTTTTCAACTCGAATAAAAAGTTCATAGCCATCATTGGCGTCATATTCATTAAATCAGCCGTCTTCAATTGCTCAGCAACTTGATCCAGACGGGGATCGGACTTCTTCTTCGATCGGTCGGAAGCCGGCTCTGTTTCCTGGAACAAACTTAATTGAACGTAAGGAGCTTCTTTGACTTGTTCCGCCCTTTTCGTTTGGTCGGCAGCAGGTAGCTGCTCTTCTATGCGTTTCTGCTCATCGGAGATCATAGACTCCTTCTGAGGCTCTGGTTGGATCTGAATCCGCGCAGGCGCAGCTTTCTCTTCCACCGTACTCATTGCTGCTGACGCTTGGGATTGTCCTTGAATCAACTCAGCACGTGCTTCAAAGGCATGGAGCAGCTCATAGGAGCGGTCTATAATTCCATTAGGCAACCCTGCTATTTGGGCGCAATAAATGCCGTAGCTCGTGCTTGCCGCTCCTGGTATCAGCTTGCGGAGAAAGGTGACCTGGCGACCGCTTTCTTTAACGGCCATGCAGTAATTGCGAAGGCTTCCCAGTGTCTCCTCCAAGTGAGCCAGCTCGTGAAAATGGGTGGAGACCAACGTTTTGCAGCCAATACGATCATGCAAAAATTCGATAACCGCCTGCGCTATCGCCATACCCTCGCCTGTTGATGTCCCCCTGCCAAGCTCGTCAATGATAACCAAACTTTTGTCTGTTGCTTTGTCGGTCATGACTTGGATGTCCATCATTTCGACCATAAAGGTGCTTTGACCGCCGATCAAATCATCGGCTGCTCCGATTCGGGTAAAGATACGGTCAAGAATCGGAACCCTGGCGGACTGGGCTGGCACGAAGCATCCGATTTGTGCCATGAGACAAATGATAGCTACCTGCCTCATGTAGGTACTTTTCCCAGCCATATTGGGACCGGTAATCAGCAGCATTTGCCCTTCTTCAGGGCTCAGCCGCGTATCATTGGCTATAAAGACACCGTCCTGCATCACCGCTTCCACAACCGGATGGCGACCTTCTTGAACTTGAAGCTCGTAAAAGTCTCCAATCTCCGGACGAGTGTAGCGATTGGCAGCACTCACCGCGGCAAGGGATTGATACACATCGACAGTCGCAATCAGCTCTGCAAGCTGCTGGAGTCTCGAAATATGGGCGAAGAGCTTGTCCCTTAACTGCATAAAGAGCTCGTACTCAAGATCTACCATTTTCTCCTGTGCTTCGAGAATGAGACCTTCCTTCTCCTTCAGCTCTGGAGTTACGAATCGTTCCGCATTGGCAAGCGTCTGCTTGCGTTCATAGCGACCTTCTTCCAGCGAAGATAAGTTCGCTTTCGTAACTTCAATGTAATAACCGAACACTTTGTTATAGCCAATCTTAAGAGACCTGACGCCGGTACGTTCACGTTCCTGCTTCTCCAGCTCGGCAATCCAGCGTTTACCGTTCGTGCTGGCCTCTCGTAGTTGATCTAAATAAGCATGGTAGCCCGCTTTGATCATCCCACCATCGCGAACGGAAACAGGCGGTTCCTCCGTTATAGCTTCATCTATCCAGACCATAACGTCCTGACAAGGGTCGATCCTTGCGGTCAACTTGGCCAATGTAGCAGATCCTGACATCTCACACACCTGTTTGAGATTAGGCACTTGCTGAAGCGATGCCTTCAAGGCAACCAGGTCCCTCGCGTTCGCACTGCCGTACGAGATCCTTGCCACTAGACGCTCCAAATCGTAAACTTCCTTCAATGATTGCTTTAATTCATCACGAACAATCAGTTGATGATACAACCTATCGACGGCTTCCAACCTTTCCTGGATAGCGGATTCGCTCATCAGAGGCTTCTCAATCCATCTGCGCAGTAGACGACCGCCCATGGCTGTAATCGTCTTATCCAGAAGCCAGAGCAGCGTTCCTTTCTTCGTCCGGTCCCGAACCGTCTCGACTAGCTCCAGATTTCGGCGAGTGAATGGGTCCATGATCATATATTGATTAGGCTCATAAACCCGGATGTGCTTGATATGTACAAGAGACCTCTTTTGTGTTTCCTGCAAATACAGCATTAATTGCCCAACACATGACTTGCCCTCTGCGTGAAGGGCGGACAGCTCCGTAGCGGCAAAAAAATCGCCAAGCTGAAAGTCGCTATGTACATTTTTACTCGGTCGGGGCGTCACTACAATTGAACTTCCCAACGAGGAAGACGTATGCTCCTTGAGCTGCTCCAGCAGCTCTGGAGTTCCTATCAACTCCGATGGATGGTAAACATTCATTTCATCGGCTACTAGTGCCAGCGTTCCTTCCAAACGGGTAACAAACAACTCCCCGGTAGAGATGTCACACGCGGCAAAGCCGTAGATACCGACTCCCGTTTCCGTTACAGACACCATATAATTGTTGCTCGTCTCTCCAAGCAGCCTCGAATCCATTACCGTACCAGGTGTTACGATACGGACAATTTCTCGTCTCACGACCCCTTTTGCTTGGGATGGATCTTCCACTTGCTCGCAAATGGCAACCTTATATCCCTTTTCTACCAGCCGAGCTATATAGTTATCTGCCGAATGGTAGGGAATGCCGCACATAGGAATGCGCTCCTCGGCCCCCCCTTCCCTTCCGGTCAGAGTAATTTCAAGTTCCTTGGAGGCATTCACAGCATCTTCAAAAAACATTTCGTAAAAATCGCCCAAGCGAAAAAATAAAAAAGCGTCCTGCACCTCCGCCTTGATGGCTAGGTACTGCTCGATCATCGGCGTGTATTTAACCATGCTCGTTCCTCCATGCTACTTCATATCTGCTTGCATTAATAACCTGTTTCTATTAGTTCGTTCCTTATTATATCATGAATTAATAGACGATTCTTCTTTTCTATGAAAAGGCCCTATTTTCCATTTACGTCGAATATCCTCTTGCTCATTCCAAGCTTGCATCTTTAGAAGAAGCGATTTGACTGGTGCTATGTAGGATTCGTATTTACGATAATCTGGAAGCTTCATAAGGTCACTCCAAAGCCCCGGGATTAGAGGACGAATACGCGATTTATCCCCTTTATAATAAGCTTCCTGCACATCAGGCTCAGATAGCGGCCTAGCCTGAAGCTGGCGATAGTGATCTGCTATAAGCTTGGAGAGCGCCAACACCCCTTTTGCCACCGTCGGAGAAATCATCCAACTGGGGAGTACGCGATATTCAAACCCTCCGTGACGCTGTCTTCGAAAATCACCTAGAAAGCCATATTTCGGCTTCCTTCCTCCCGTTGTCCCATCCTCCAGCAGCACAAGTGGCAGAGCTAAATAGTTGTCCAAAGCTCTCAATAGCTCATTGCTAAGTCTAATGCCGCTAAAATGAATATGACCGCCAAGCGGAAACCCTTTTACTGGCATACCTCCTGCAACCCAATGCAGCGTACCGTCATGAATGCTTCTCGATGCCATCTGCATCGTTCGATGCAAGTTCACGATCATCTGCCTAACATCCTTACTCGGCTCCGGGCGCAGCTCTGCCAAAGGATAAATTTTACGAAAATTAGGAAGCACTATCGCATCACAACCGATAGGCCCTTCTTTGTCCATGAATTTGGATGCGAAAATTACTTTACCCAGAGGATTAAGCAGCAGAAACTCGGGATCCGCTCCCAGCATGACTTCATCAGCCGGCTGTCTCGTTTCTTCCTCCAATTCTTTTGTAAACCTCTGAATTGCGTCAGCAAATAGCTCCGCGAGCCTATCCGTAAGCTCCGGTACAGCCGACACCTCCAGAACGATTAATTCTCCACCAGGTCGAACACCTACTCGCACAACACCGTAATCCAAACCAAGCGCATAAACGCTCTTTATGGCTTCACGCTTGGCTCTCATTGCATGGTAGGAAGATGTCTCGTTCCCCGTCTCAGTAAATTCTGATTCCAGCTGTTGATGCAGCGGGTGAGGAGTGCCGAAGAAAATCCCTTTCGATTTTTGAAATAATGCCAACGCTTGAAGATGAAACACAGGGATGAGGTATTCATAAGTAAACCGCGGCAGCTCCACTTCCCCCTCGTTCATCATACGTACACCGTGAAGCAGCAATAATTCCGCTGTTTTGCGGGCGTTGGAGGCACGCAAGATACTTTTTACCGGTTGAATAGTAAGCTGCCCCGATTTCTCTGTATGGAAGCAGCCCCAATGGATGACACATGTTTTTTCCAGAGGAACTGCCAATCGTGTCCCGTGCGGAATATCGATTCGATCCAGAAGCATTTGCAAGGTCGGTTCATTGGAATGCAGTAAAAATACGCGCACGATAAGCAGCCCCCTATCCTTGGTTTACAAAAGTCATCAATTACACAAATGCCTATTTTTCAGGCGAACAACCATTTAAACAAAAAAGAGGGCTGACGCCCTCTGCCGAAATGAACTTAAGCTACATATAATGAAATTAGAAATCAGTTCAAATCGTCATCCAAGAAATCAGGATCAAGATCTTCAAAGTCACCATCTTCGGCATCGTCGAAGTCTACGGATTTGTCCTCGAAATCATCGTTCGCATGAGGGTTCACTACAACCCAGATTTTAGTTTCTGCGATCATTTCGACTTTGAATTCGCGCTCCACGCGAATTACGACACTGTCACCGCTCGAGGAGATACTTGCTTCCACGCAGTTCGGTTCTTGTGTGGCATTTGCCGTGACTTCGGCTGTCGACGGTCTGTGCTTCTTATCGAGATAAGAAAGCCCTACTGCTTCAACATAAGAGATCGTTTCTTTCGCAACATCTGTTTTGGTATTTTTATCATACGAATACCAAATGTTGATGTCGTAAGTACCTACTACTTCCACTTGATCTCCCGACTTCACCGCATCATACTGGTTGTTGATAATCCAAGCACCCAAAATACTCGTCGGAGCATGAGGTGGAGTGACCGTGTTCGTTACTTGCGAAAATTTACGTCCTTTGCCGCAAACAGCCTTCGTATAGATCTCTCTGTAATGCAAATCTTTATCTATTGACATCTTTTCAACCTCCTCCATACAATCATTCATTACAATTGTATGCAGGACATTCGTCTAGGGTGACAAAAACTTTTCTCTCTTTTTCGAGATTTTATACATTTTCATATTATGATTGTGATTGCGCCTTCTTTTGAGTTTCGGCGTTTTTTTGCTTTTTCTCCCGCTTGGCTATGTCCAGAAAGGCTCTAAGCTCCATCATAAGCTGGAGAAGCGCGGACCGCACTTCAAATTCCTCACGACTGACCGGCAAGGGCATTTGCCTATAACTGCCTACTAACGACTCTAACGCCTTCTCGGAGCGGCCTGTATAATACTCTACCTTAACGTCCTCGCTTAATCGTTCCAATACATTTGCGAGTAATTCACCGTGCGGCAAGGTTTGATACACTTGAGCCACTAACTGGATCATCCTCTCGATAGAATCCATCTGTTGTTTACGCATTATAAAGTACGATGCCCATTCCGATTCTTCTTGAAATAGCGCATTCTCCATCGAGCGTTGGGCTGCCTTAAGGCCCTTCTCCAATAAATCCTGCGCCTCCAACAGCTCACTTCCACTCCATATGTATCCGGTATCCTTCAAATGAAGAGATATTTGCACCAAGATACTTGATAAGTACGCCTCGAGTTTGCTGCGTATTTCAAACAGCTGTTTATGCTCACGAGGCATGTAGACGATATTAATTATGGTAGCTGTCCCCAAACCTACCAGCAGCAAGGCTACTTCATTTAGTATCAATTCAATCGTTATCGGCTTCGCCATAAAGATATGAAACATGACGACTGAGCTCGTTACAACACCATCTTTTAAATGCAAACGGACAAGCAGCGGATAAAGAATCAAGATACATAAGCTGATAACCCAAATTTCAAATCCTAGTAAGCCAAATAGGATAGCGGATAATGTTAGACCTACAAGGGATGCTGCAATTCGTTGAAAGGAAGTTCGCAAGCCTTTCTTCTTTGTCACATCAACGCCTAGAATCGCCAGTAAGCCGGCAGAAAGCGGCGAACGAATTCCGAACCATTGGGCTAAATAAATGGATGCAAGGACGGCTAAGGCCGTTTTTATAACGCGGATTCCCATCGTTATCCCTCTCTTTGAGTATATGCGACTCTGTTGATCAACTTGTTCTCTTATCGTTCCCCCAACTACGTCAAATTTACCCACCTACGGCTTGTACTTCGTCACTGAAGAAAAAAAGCTTCTTTCGAAGCCTCTCACAATTCACCGACGCTTGTTTCCTATCAGTTTGCCTTCCAAATAAGCGACCCCCTGGTACATCACTGTAGCTGCAATAGCTATGATTATGACGCTTCCGATGACCAACGTGAAATTAAACACCTGGAAGCCGTAAATAATTAAGTAACCAAGGCCTTCTTTGGAAACCAAAAATTCGCCCACGATTACACCCACCCAAGACAAACCGACATTAACCTTCAAAGTAGACACAATTGTCGGATAGGACGCAGGCAAAATGACATTTTGGAACACCTTGCGCTTATTGCCCCCGAAAATCCTAATCACTTTCGTATAGTTAGGATCAACTTCCTTAAAGCTTCCATACACGGTAAGAATCGTAATGATAACAGTTATGGAAAGCGTCGTAGCAATAATGGACAAGACACCGGGACCTAGAGCTACTATAAATAACGGACCTAAGGCAACCTTCGGCAAACTATTCAATACGACAATGTACGGATCCAACACACGCGACAGGAAGGATGACCACCAGATCAAGGTTGCTATGGCTGTACCGAACAGCGTGCCTAGCAAAAATCCAATGATCGTCTCCCACAGAGTAACCACCACATGCAGAAATAAGGAACCATCAACTAATTTCGTATACAGAAGCGCACCTATCCTGCTGGGGTAGCTGAATAACAGAGCATCGATCCAATGCAGCCTTCCGGCAACCTCCCACAAGCTCACAAATAAAAGCAATATGGTAAGCTGGGTGATTCGAACCCTCTGTGTCGTTCTCCGTTCCTGTGCCTTATACTTTTCGAATTCCTGTTTCGTTAGATGCTCGGCTTCGGCACGCTCCGGAGAAGGATTTAACGGTGTCATATCAATCATCCGAACCACTCCTATCCGCATCCATATCTTCAAATTGACCCCATAACAGATGGAACAAGTCATGAAACCCCGCTTCTTCCCTGGCCTTTAGGGGCAGTGCCGTACGAATCGCTAGAGGTACATCTACCTCCGCACGAATCCTACCAGGTCTAGGCTGCATCACAACGATCCGGTCGCTCATAGCGATAGCCTCGGAAATATCGTGGGTTACCAAAACTGCCGTCTTATCACGGGACCTTAGCGTAACAGACACCAGATCCTCCAACTGAAGCTTCGTCTGATAATCGAGGGCGGAGAACGGCTCATCCAGCAGCAATAAATCGGGCTCCGTCGCCAATGTCCGTACTAAGGCCACACGCTGCCTCATGCCTCCTGACAATTGCTGGGGGTAGCTGTCGGCGTAATCCGATAACCCCATGTCGTCCAGCAGTTCCAACACGAGGGCTTTGGAGGCAGCATCCCGTTTACCCATTAATTCGAGACCAATAGATGCATTCTCATAAATCGTGCGCCAGGGGAATAAGTAGTCCTGCTGCAGCATGTAACCCACTTTCGGTGTCGGCTGTTTGATCCATTCACCGGATATGCGCACGCTGCCCTGTGTAGGTGTCAGCAGACCGCTGATCAGCGACAGCAGCGTCGTTTTACCGCAGCCGCTGGGGCCAATCAAGCTTACGAATTCACCTTGATTCACATGCAGGCTAATCTGCTGAAGAGCCATCGTTGCACCCCGACCATTTACATAAACATGAGATAATCCATCTAGCTCCACAACGGCTTGCATATTGAAACCCTCCTCTCGGATTCAAGGTCTGTAAGATAAAGCATGATTACTTCACCGTTTGCTTTGCTTTTTCGGCGAACTGATTATTAACAAGTGTTTTATAATCTGCACGCTGCTTCAGCTCTCCCGCCGCTTCCATAACATCCTGTAAATTGTTCCATTCTTGCTCATCGATGATTCCATCGGTTGCGAATGACCCTTGATCCTTATAACGCTTTACAACACCCTTAATAATTTGTTTATCTGTATCTTGGAAAAATGAAGTGATCGTATCCGTTATTTCATCCACACTTGCGGTTTGTACCCAATTTTGCGCTTTTTGAACGGCATTCGTAAACTTCTGGATCGTATTCGTGTTCTTATCAATAAAGCTCTTTTTAGCCATAAATACGGTATAAGGCAGTTTGCCGCTTTCTACTCCGAAGGAGGCAATAACATACCCTTTTCCTTCTTTCTCGATGACGGTTGCTTGCGGCTCAAATAACTGCACATATTCACCCGTTCCAGATGCGAAAGCCGTAGGAATGTTGGCAAACTCAACGTTTTGGATGAGGTTCAAATCCTTTTGCGGATTGATTCCATGTTTTTTCAAAGTGAATTCTCCGGCCATTTGAGGCATACCGCCTTTGCGTTGACCTAGGAATGTTTTGCCCTTCAAGGTGTTCCAATCAAATGCACCCGTCTGCGGCTTGCGTGCCACCAGGAAAGTACCATCAGTCTGCGTCAACTGAGCGAAATTGATGACCGGGTCCCCGCTTCCTTGCTGTTGAACATAAATCGAAGTTTCCGATCCGACCAACGCTACATCAATCCCGCCGGAGAGCAGAGTCGTCATCGTCTTGTCTCCGCCTGCTGTCGTGGTGAGATCTACCTCCAATCCCTGTTCTTTAAAATAGCCTTTCGCTATGGCTACATATTCGGGAGCGTAGAAGATTGACCTGGTAACCTCACCGATCCGTACCTTCGTCACTTCCTCTGCCTTCTTAGGTCCACATGCGGTCAACGTTAATGCTGCCGTCAGCAGAATGGCTATTACTGCATACCATCTTTGCTTACTCATAGGCAAGTCCCTCCATCTGTTTTCTTTGATGGGATAGTCTATGCAATAGCCCAGAAAAAGGTTAAAGAGTGATGAAAGCACAAAAAAACCGCCTGAACTCTCGCTAAAAGAGTCAGACGGTTCTAACATGTTTGTATTAAAAATATATGCCGTTCTACGCTGTCGTAGGGACGCGTGTTTCGGATCGGTTATTCGAAGACGATGATTTTGGTTCAGATACAGGCGGTTCAAGCCCAACAGTTCTGCCTTTACCGTATGGGATACACAGCGGAGTACCATAGAACGGATCCTTCAATACTTGGCATTCCAGATCGAATACCCCTTGAATCATGGATTCTGTTACAATATCCTCTGGTTTTCCTTGAGCCCAGATCGCACCATTCTTGACGGCAATCATATGATGGGCATAACGGCATGCAAGGTTAATATCGTGAAGTACCATGACAACCGTCCGGCTTTCCTTTTCATTCAATTCGTACAGAAGATCCAGCACCTCAACTTGATGTGTCAAGTCCAAATAGGTTGTAGGCTCATCCAGCAGTACAGTATCGGTCCCTTGTGCCAACGTCATGGCAATCCAGGCTCTCTGACGCTGTCCGCCGGATAAGGAATCCACCGTACGTTCGCTGTATTCCGTCATTCCTGTTTCTTCTAGTGCCATGCGCACCATCCGCTCATCCTCTTGAGACCATTGCTGAAGCCAACTTTGGTATGGATAACGCCCTTGCTTAACTAACTGCAGCACAGTAAGCCCTTCGGGAGCCGTAGGTCCTTGTGGCAAAATCGCTAATCGTTTAGCAATTTCCTTGGTAGGAAGCTTTGCCAATTCATGTCCATCAAGGACAATCGTTCCTTTCTGCGGGTTTAACAAACGTGCAAGGGAACGGAGCAAGGTAGATTTGCCGCATCCGTTACTGCCGATGAGCACCGTAATTTCTCCTTTTGGAATGTTCACACTCAAATCTTTAAATATAGGTACGGTTCCATAGGATAAGCTCAAGCCTTTGGCTTCCAAAGCGTGCATCCGAAGTCATCTCCTTCAATCGTCTTCATGAATGGCGGTTTTTGTAAAGCAAATATACGAAGAATGGTGCGCCGATAACCGCCGTAAACACTCCTGCTGGTATATCAAGCGGTGTGAATAGCGTTCTTGCCGCCAAATCCGCTACAAGTAAAATCAAAGACCCAATTAATGCAGACACCGGTAAAACTCCACCGAATGCCGGTCCTACTAGCTTGCGTGCAATGTGCGGCGCCATTAAGCCGATAAAGCCAATCGCTCCGCCGATAGCTACTGCCGCTCCCGCCAGCGCAACGCTGAGCAGAATCAGTAGTGCCCGTTTAACTTGAACCGCGCTGCCGACACCGGATGCAATATCTTGCCCTAGCTCCTGAACGTTCACTTCTCTTGCCATCAGAAGAGCAAGCGGCAATAGTACGAGCACCCAGGGCAGCATGACCCATACATCTTTTTCCCAGGAAACACCATAAATGCTTCCTGTCATAAAGGTCATCGATTTATTTGCCAAAATAACAGGTCCGGATATCATAAGCATGTAAGAAATAGAACTGTATGCTGAGGACATCCCGATCCCAATCATAACCATACGCAAGGGTGATACGCCTTTCTTCCATGCCAAGATATAAATAAGAAAGGTTGAAATGAAAGCTCCTATAATAGCACATAAAGGGAGCCATTGAATGCTCATGGTGCTTCCCAAAAAGAAAAAGAAGCAAACGGCACCAAGCGAAGCGCCTCCCGTGATTCCCACAATGTCTGGTGAAGCCAAGGGATTACGGATCAGGCCTTGCAATATAGCACCTGAGACCGCCAATGAGCCGCCAACCAACACCGCGATAATCATTCGCGGCAAGCGAAGCGAGTTCACTATAAGTGTCTGCGTGTCGGAGCCTACTCCGAACAGCACCTTAATAACATCAATCGGCATTATTTTAACAGAACCAACACCGGTTCCAATAACGAAAACAATCGCATTAACGATGACCAAACCTAAAATGACCCAAAGCATCCTCTTACTAATCAGAAAAGAGAAAGCTGTTTTTTTTCCTCGAACTGTCAAATACTTGCTCATTCTACGATCTTCCTCCTTTACGTGCAATATACACGAAGAAAGGAACGCCGAGCAAAGCAGTGACAACCCCTACAGGTACTTCCTTCGGCATCGCAATAAATCTGGAGCCCAAGTCGGCAGTTAGAATTAATATCGCACCCAAAACCGCGCAATATGGCACGATCCAACGATAATCGTTGCCTACCAGGTAACGGGCTATATGAGGGATGATAATACCAACGAATACAACAGGACCTGCTACAGCTACTGAGCCCCCTGCCAAAATAACGATGATGACTGCAGCTGCTAATTTTATGTAAGCTGTTTTCTGACCAAGGCCCTTGGCAACATCGTCGCCCATGGCCAAAATATTAATATGGCGGGCTAAGATTAAAGCTCCTACAAGAGCGATAAGAATATATGGAGTGACAGCGGACAGCATCCGCAGTTCTCTTCCTGCGACGGAACCGACCAGCCATATCAACACTTGGTCGAATGCTTTCCCATTAGTAAGCAGCACACCTTGTGTTAACGAGGAGAAAAATGCCGTTACTGCGGAACCTGCTAAAGTAACTTTTACGGGTGTCAATCCGTCTCTTCCTAACGACCCAAGCAAATATACGACACCTGCGCTCACAGCAGCTCCCAAAAAGGCAACCCAGGTTAACGTCATCATGGATGCCGACGGTCCAAAGCCAACTAGCAGCACGATGAAAAAAGCAGCTCCTGAATTAACTCCAAACAAACTTGGCGATGCAAGAGGATTTCTTGTTAGAGCCTGCATATAGGCCCCTGCAACGGCTAAGCTGGCACCGACAGCTATAGCAATAAGCGCACGCGGCACTCTTGCCGTCTGAATAATAAGATGATCATTCGATCCGTTGAATGCCGAATAGGCTTCTATTACGGTTTTCCAGGAATAATTATTAACCCCAAACATGATACTGCATGCACATGCTACAGCACACAGAAGAATAAAAAAGATAAGTCCTGCCAATTTGGCCTTCGTGGTCTGAAATAAAGCTTTCATTGTGATCCTCTTCTGTCTCTCTATTAATTTAATAAGGAAAATTAGCTCTTTTTTATTCTATGAGAATCGTTATCAATTGTCAATGATTTTGAAAATCATTATCACAAATTTATGCAAAAAGAAGCCCATTTGAGACCACTGATCCATAGCCTCTCCGGACTTCTCTTTGATTTTGGAATTACTCCCTACATATGGGTGTATTACAACTTGTAAATATCCTTGTATTTATCAGTCAAGTAATCCACCAAATAATCGGGATTTAGCTCTTCACCTGTGACCTGCAGTATGATTTCATTCGGTGTGAGCTCCTTGCCGTATTTATAAATCTTGTCCGTCAGCCAATCCTTGATTGGGATGAGCTTGCCGTTTTCTATGAGCTGGTCAACATCTGGAAGCTCTTTACGGAGTGTTCTCATGATTTGAGCGCCATACATATTACCAAGCGCATAGGATGGGAAATACCCGAAGGAACCTCCTGCCCAATGGACATCCTGAAGCACCCCTTCTCCATCGTTGGCCGGAGCAACACCAAGGTATTCTCTGTACTTCTCGTTCCATACCTCCGGCAGATCGGCAACACGAACGCTCTCGCTGAATAATGCCTTCTCAATTTCATAGCGAATCATAATATGTAGGTTATAAGTCAGCTCATCCGCTTCGATGCGAATCAGGGACGGCTTCACTTCATTTGTTGCCCGGTAAAAATCCTCCACGGATACGGTATCGAATTGCCCTGCATAATTGCTTTGCAAATCTCCGTAGTAACGTCTCCAGAATGGACGACTGCGTCCAATCATGTTTTCCCAGAAACGCGATTGCGATTCATGAATCCCCATAGAAGTACCTGTACACAGAGGCGTACCGATGAGATCCTCGGAAATATTTTGCTCGTACAAAGCGTGACCGCCTTCATGAATCGTTCCGAATAGAGCACTGTTCACATCGTCAAGCAAGTATCTCGTAGTGATCCTGACATCTCCAGGGTTCAAACCTGTTGCGAAAGGATGCACCGTTTCATCCAAACGTCCGGCATCGAAGTCATAGCCCATTTGCTTCAAAATAAACAGGCTGAACTTTTTCTGCTTCTCTTTCTCAAACATTTGTCGAAGAAATCCGGTAGCAGGCTTGTTCGAGGACTGCTGTATCGCGGCGAGAAGCGGAACTACTTTTTCACGAAGGGCTCCGAAGACTTCATCCAGCTTAGCTACGGTCATCCCAGGTTCATACATATCTAATAAAGTATTGTACTTATGCCCCTCATAGCCCCACAGCTTGATAAACTCCAGGTTTGTCGCCACAATCTTCTCCAGATAAGGTTGAAACATCTTGTAGTCGGATGCTTCTTTTGCCTCTTCCCACACCGATTCGGCCTGTGAAGTCAGCACGACGTATTCCTGATGCATTTTTTGGGGGATTTTTTTGCTTCGGTCATATTCTTTCTTGCATTCATTTACAATGGTTCGATCCGTGCGATTCAGCTTGCTATACGTATCAGGTTCGTTGAAATACTCCAGCATTTCACCCATTTGTTCAGATACGGACAATGCGAAATACTCCCCGGACAGCATTCCAACAACCTCTGAACGTGTCCCTATCCCTTTCTTAGGCGCGCCCGTCCTCATATCCCAGTACAAGAGACCGATGGCTTCCTCGTAGCTTTTCATTTTTTTCAAATATTCCTTGAACTCTGTCAGCTTCTGTTCAAATCCTTGTGCGACCATTGGACAGTACCCCTTTCAAAGCGATTATCTAAATGATACTTCGTCTGGAAAAGAGAAGCAACTGGCGCGCGATCTAGAGGTTCAGTGCCTTCTATGGTAAACTAATGATATCGGAAAAGGAGAGGAAAACATTGCATATTACATTTACGGAGCAAGCCGTCGAGCAAATAAAAAAACACCATATAGACGGCCAGGAGAAGCTTAAGCTGGTTTATGATTCGGAAGGCTGTGGATGCGCTGTGAGCGGAGTTCCGACTTTGTGGATCGTCAATCAACCGGGGGATCGTGACTTGAACGCTGAGGGTACCCCCTATGACGTTTTATATGAGAAAAAACACGAGGTATACTTCGAAGATCGAATGAGTCTGGATTACCGCGATAACGGCGTATATATCCTTAAAAGCAGCGGTCAGATCTATAATGCCAACATGCGTTTGATCGATAAAAGAGTTCAATAATCAATTGCAGGACAGAACAGCGCGACCAGCTCCTTCGATACTACCTTCTGAATCGAAGCTGGCCGTGCTCTTCCCATGCAATCAGTCAGCGGATACGACGTCCAGTTTCCCCGTTGCCGGATCAATAATCAGGCCGTGAACCGGAATATCAGGCACAAGTGGATGATGTTTAATAACATTCACACTGTTCTTGACACTTTCCGCCACATCATCAAATCCTCTTAGCCATCTTTCAATATGTAGACCTGAATACTCAAGAATTTTAATGGTGTCTTCTTTGATGCCTCGTTCTATAAATTTCTGCTTGGTGGATTCCGGGTTCAAGTGGCTCATCCCGCAATCGTAATGTCCAATAACAAACACTTCGTCAGCACCCAATTCGTAAATGGCGACGATCAAACTCCGCATAATCCCTCCAAATGGAGTTGATACAACGCCGCCAGCAGCTTTGATGATCTTGACATCACCGTTTTTAATATTCATGCTTGCTGGCAGAAGCTCAATTAACCGGGTATCCATACAAGTTAAAATAACGAACTTTTTGTCCGGAAATTTGGACGTCAAGTAAGGCTCGTACTTCTTTTCCTCTACAAATACCTGATTATACGCAAGAATATCCTGAAGTAATTTACTCATAGAACCTCCACACCTCTTTGGTTGTCCGAATTACAGTAACGGTCTATTTAGATTGTCCTGTGAGAAATACTTTATCGCTTTTTATAGGTATTTTCAAGAAAAAATACTCTTGAAAGCTCTTTCGTTCAAGCATTATTTCCGTTTTTCCTCTTCTTGCAGCCTATTTTCCAATAATAGGATTAAACGCTGCTCCACATTATTGGATTTTTTTGTCGAGCTATCAGAAGTTAACTCCGAGTTGGGTTTCTCCATACGATTATCTTCCTGGTTACTCTCTTGGTCGTGTTCTTGACGGCGCATCTGAAACTCGCGAACCATGCGCTCTCTTTCCTCTCGGTCAAGCTTGTCCCTGTCTTTCTTTTCCTTCGTCGCCTGCATATGCTCATGGACGTTTTGCTGAAAATTGATTACAAACCTTCTTTGTTCTATGGTCAGGGCGCTCACAATGATCTGCTGATCTATCAAGGTGAGCTCTCCTTCTCTGCTGTTGCGTTTCACTGCAGGGAGCAGCTCTTCGGCTTGCTTTTTATTAATCGAAAGATGATCTTCTTTATCCATCTGGACCAGACTCTGAAATAAGATGACCATTTCCCGTTCCATATCACTTTGTACTTCTTCCTGCTTCGTTATAGAGGCTGATTGCTGCGTCTGCTTGACCGGCTCCTTCATCACACATCCCGCCAACAAGGCTGCTGCAATATATATCCAGGCCCCTATCTGAATGCAACGAGCGAACATAAGCCACCCCCCATATCAAGGACTTGTACCATCCTTCTCGAACGAGGTCCGCGTGAAAGAAAAAATCCCGCCTCATTCTTATAGAGACAGGATACTTTCTAACTTTGATGAAATTATGAGTGATTTGTGAAAATTATGTAAAAATCACCCTTTCTCTTCTATTAACGGAAAAGTCAGCTTAAAATCGGTGCCTACGCCTAACCTGCTAGTCACACTGATGGTCCCCTTCATCCCGCTGACTAAATGCTTAACAATAGTAAGACCGAGCCCTGTCCCGCCAGATACTGAAGTTCGCGAATGTTCTACTTTGTAGAAACGATCCCATATACGCTGCAGCTCCTCTTGATCCATTCCAATCCCAGTATCCCTAACCCAAATGACGGCCTGCTCGTCTTCCTCAACTAGCTCTACAATGATGATGCCGCCAGGTGGCGTAAATTGAATCGCATTATAAATCAAATTTTGCATAATTTGAATAAACCGATCGGTGTCCAATTCTACAATGACAGGCTCATCCTGGTCTGGCAGCAGCTCTTGCAGCACCAACTGTTTATCCAGAATGGGGGATCTCATCAGCATAAGAACATGTCCGATCACTTCATTGAGCGATATTGGCCTTGTTTGGAACACGTCGCTCCCATTTTGAATACGCGCCAAATCCAGCAGATCATTCACAAGCCTCTGCAGCCGCTGTACCTCGTTATCGCATATTTTTAAATAATGATCATACTTTTCCTCTGGAATGACCTTATCATTCATCGCAATAATGAAACCGCGCAAGGTCGTCAATGGCGATCTAAGCTCATGGGATACATTAGCCAGAAAGTCCTGTCGAGCGTCCTCCCACTGAACCAGCTGATCGACCATGAAATTAAAGCTTTTGGCAAGCTCACCGACTTCATCTCCTGAAGTAACAGGTACCCGAGTAGAGAAATCGCCTCCTGCAACCTCAAGCGCTGCACGATTCATTTGCTGCAATGGTCCGGCTAACTTACGGGATAATATGAACAATATGATCGCAACGGCAATCAGGGAAAACACTAACGGCACGATGATATTCCATCGGACGGCAGCCAATGCTTCACTAACTTCCAAGATCGGAACATTTAGAAAGACGACGATGGGTTGCCCATTCATCTGTGCTGGCGCGTAATAGGTCAGTATCCCTTCACGCGGCCTATGCTCGAACTTGTATTGACCAGCAACAAACCCGGTCTGTCCCTTCAAGCCTTCGATAAACAGGCTGTCCATCGCACTTGGAATGACAGAACCTTCCCGCTCTGAAGAGCCATTCAGCAAATTTCCCTTCGAATCAATCAGCCACACTTGTCCGTTAAAGCTTCTCGCGATAATCCTAATCCCGAATCTCAGCTCGCGTGTCGAGATGGTCCCGTCCGCAACGGAAGGCAGCATCTTGGTCACCTCGCTCATTCGGGAGGAAAGCAAATCTTTCTTATCCTTATATAACAGATCCGTAAAATAACTGTTCCAGAACAGCGCCAACCCGATAAAAAATAAAATACATGTCGCTAAAAACGACAAAAAGATCTTAATATAGAAGCTTCGGTACCACCGCTTAAACATGACGGGATACCTCAAAGGAGTATCCTATTCCCCATAAGGTTTGAATGGCCCATTCCGGGTTAGTGCCCAGCTTTTTGCGCAAATTTTTGACATGGGCATCTACCGTGCGCGTGCCGCCGCTGAAATCAAAGTTCCATACATAGCCGAGCAAATCTTCTCGGGAATAAACTCTGCCTGGATTCGATGCTAGAAAATGCAGGAGCTCGATTTCTTTAGGAGTCAGATCTACCCGTTCTCCTTCAATAGTTACTTTATATTGCTCGGGATCGACCATTAATGTTCCTATTCGCAGTATCGTTTTAATATTTTTGGTAGAAGAGACCGTGTTGGATGCAATCTGAGACTGTGTTCTCCTTAGTACAGCTTTAATTCGGGCGATGAGCTCATTCGGGTCGAACGGTTTCACAATATAGTCGTCCACTCCCAAATTAAAGGCTCTCAGCTTATCAATCGATTCACCTTTGGCAGTTAGAAAAATAATGGGAGTCTGTGACACTGGACCCGGGTCGTTACGAATATCGCCGCACAGCTCAAAGCCAGATCTATCCGGCAGCATAACGTCAAGTAAAACAATGTCCGGAGCTTGCTCCCTGATCATCTGCATCACTTCATTGCCTCTATAGACGATAAATGGCTCATACCCAGCATGCTCCAGATAAAGACGGATCACTTCAACAATATTCGGCTCGTCGTCTACTACGACCACTTTGCCGAGCTTCGTAAGATTGGTCATGACGTTCTACCTCGCTGCTGCGCTTTGGTCATACGGCTCTGCTCCCGCTCCGCAATAACGTTACTTCGATCGCGCAGCCTATGCTTATGAATAACGAACGTATTGGAGAAATCGCTGGGACACTGCCAATGCAAGCTGCTCTCCGTACACCGCTTCCTGCATTCGGCTACAAGCTGAGCATCCGTCAAAGGCAAATTCAAATCCTCATACTTGTTATTCGGATTCAATAACTGTTGGAGGCGCTCCTGCAGCATAGCTTTGAGCAATTCCGGATCTAGGCCTAACGCTGACATACCGCCATCGGTTAAATTGGTGATAGCGCTACTCATCATTTTTTGCGCCCCGTTCAGATTATTTCTCCGTTGATGATAAAGAGCGACCGCTATTTGAATAAGACCGACATAGCAGCTGGCAAGCGGGTCTCCCGGGTGCTCTTTCCAATATTCTTCCATAACCTCATGACATTCAAAATAATCGCGTTCTGCATGGAAATAAATTAAATAATCAATATAAGCTTGAGGATATGATGACATAAAACAACCGCCTCTTGTGGGTGAGTAATAATTTTTCTACTTTTATAGAACTATTGTACCAAGAAGGGATAAAAACTGAAACCTTTGTCTAGATTATTCGTAGTAACTTTTAGAAACATTATTTTTTACAAAATGACTTGGAGGGTCAAGACTATGTGGAAACGATTAACGATCATCATGATGGCTTGCGCTGTCGCCTTCTCGTTCAGTGCTGTAGGCGTGGCGGATGCTGCAAAGTACAAGTCCCCAAAGAAAAGCTACAGCCCGAGCAATTCTTCTACACAAACGCCTAACAGCGGTGTGAACAAGAATGATCCAGCAGCTTCGAAGCAAACGACTAATGGAGCAACCAACCCAACAACCGCTACGAAACCAGGATTTTTCAGCGGCGGCGGCTTCATGAAAGGTATGCTGATCGGTGGATTGGCAGGCATGCTGTTTGGCGGATTGTTTGGTAACATGGGAATGCTCGGAAATATTCTTGGATTGCTGGTTAACATCATGGCTATCTTTGCGTTGATTGCCATTGTGGTCAAGCTGGTTCAATATTTCAGAAATAAGCGAAATTTAAACAACCAGCCTAAACAGTACTAATCTGAAAGAAATGTCGAGGTCCTAGTATAATGAGATTATCGGAACAGGATATTATCAATGCAATTTGCATTCATTTTAGCGAGCGTAAGCAAATCCAGCCTAACCAGGTTGAGGTAGAGTTAATGTTTGACGATGATTACGGCTTTTCGGCAGAAGTATTCGCTGAAGGCAGAAGTCAAATCATTATCGCCGCTAACATGCTTGAAGCTATCGAAAGATACTTATTAACTCAAATGAACGTCCGGGTTTTCCGCGATCAAATTCATCTCAAATTGGAAGATGAGATCGTTGCGGATATCGACTAGTAAGGTCCCCATGCAAACGGTACTTAACCGTTCACATGGGGATTTTTTGTATGTCAATTTTGCAACAAAACGTCACTATTCTTCTACCAATCTATCTTTCTACTAATTACCAACGCAACTTCTTAGGTACGTTATGCGTTTAATAGGATAGATTTAGTAGAAAGAGGCTGATGCATGTTGAATCGCAAGACCGTACTGATCGTATCCGTCATGGCATTATTTCTCTCTTCCGCCGGATCGGCTATGGCTGCTGCGGACAAAACGTCCAAGTACCGTGTCTATCAGGATGACCGTATTATTCTGGAAACATCAGACTATAAGTCTGCGGAGAGCTATGCTAAACAATTTTCCAGCAGCCACGTAGAAGATATTTCTACACGCAAATGGTTGTGGAACAACTATCCGCGCTATAAAGTATATCAAAATGGCTACAGCAGCTCCTCCTGGGAGTTTGCTACGTTAGATCAGGCCAAACGCGAAGCTGCGAACTGGACTCATGCGAGTATTCGGGATCTTCAATCCGATGGCTGGGTATGGAATAATTATCCCAAATACCGCGTTTATCAGAGCGATGCAACCATGTCTTCGTGGGAATTTGCAACGTTGAACGAAGCTAAGGCTGAAGCTAGCAAGTGGGGAAATTCACATATTATTGATCTGACCACCCATCAGTGGGTTTGGGATAACCTTTCTGCTGCTTCTAAGGCTGAGCTGCGTGCTTCTGGCGACCGAATCTATCATGTCTATCAAGGAACAAATACGAGTGACGATTGGTCGTTTGCTTATTTGGAGGATGCCATTAATGAATCTCTCAAATGGTCCAACTCGACTGTAGTAAACAGTTCGAAGGGTAATCAAATCGTATTTTCCAATGTGAAGCCGTATAAGGTATATCAATACAGCCAGTATTTGGACGCGTTTCTGAATGTAGAAGACGCGATCCGTTACGCTCAACAGTTCTCCCATACGAATATCGTAAACGACGATCCATCCAACTCCGGCTCTAAACCTGTCATTTGGTCTAATTATCCTTACTATCAGGTTTATCAAAGCGACAGCTGGATTTCTGATTCTTCAAGTATTACAAATGCGCTCAGCTACGCGATGGGTTATAGCAATGCTTCCATCCGTTTGTTGGATGGCGGTACTACCATTTGGAGCAATTTTAATAAACTGCAATTCTGGGGTTGGAACGGCAGCTCCAGCAACGATACGATACGAAGTCAAGTCAATACTACATCCGGATTGGATGTTGTCTCACCAACTTACTTCACGCTGGCGGATGCCTCCGGCGGTTTAACAGACACTTCCAATAAAGATACGGTCACTTGGCTAAAAAGTCAGGGGTACTCTGTACAACCGCTTGTAAGCAACCAGTTTGATCCGACACTTACAACCCAATTTTTATCCAGTGCGGACGCTCAGACCAAATTCATTAATGCACTCGTAACTAAAGCTGCTGCTCTTGGCGTAAACGGCCTTAACATCGATTTTGAGAGCTTGGCAGGCAAAGACCGGGCTGCATACACTGCATTTATTCAAAAATTAACAGATACCGCTCACCAAAAGGGACTGCTAATCTCCATCGACCTGCCGCGCGGCAGTGTGAAGTGGAATGCTCAGACTGCTTTTGACCATGAGAAGCTCGGAAATATTGTCGACTATATCATTACGATGACTTATGACCAGCATTGGAAAGGAAGCACGGAAGCCGGTTCTGTTGCCGGACTGCAATGGGTTGAAGAAGGCATACAAGAATTTCTCTCCTATGGCATCTCTCGTGATAAGCTCATCATCGGCATTCCTTTCTATGTTCGTGAATGGCAAATCGACAGCTCAGGCAATCTCGTGAACAATCGGGCGCTGTTAATGAAGGATTTGCCTGCGTTAATGGCAAGTAAAAATGTGACTAAAACATGGGATGACAAGTTCAAACAATATCGTGTAGAGTATACTCAAGACGGAGATACTTACGTGTTCTGGTTGGAAAATGAAGATACCGTCAAAGCTCGTCTCGAATTGGCCAAGAAATACAACCTTGCCGGCGTTGCCGCTTGGCGGTTGGGCTATGATACCTCGGATCTGTGGAAGACGATGATTCAAGAAAAATAATTGTATATACAAAAAAAAGCTCCAAACGATGCGACGACCTTTCTTCGCTCTTCGTTTGGGGCTTTTTCTATCTGTGCTGACTAGGTTAGTTAGCACGAAACCTTTTCTTGGAATTATAAATTAATTAGTGAACAATAGTGAACGGTTTGTTTCCAAAAATCGTTTAAAGCCTGTCACATCGCGAGGAGCATCCTTCCCCTGCCGTACGAACTCAGGTATTGCGTTCCATAATTCAAGCAGCATTGGCTGCTCCAGGCCTAGCGATTTCAGTTCCTCTTCTCGACTAAATACTTCATAAGGGGTGCCTTCCCTTACACATCGTCCCTTATCCATAACGAGAATCCAATCGGCCCATGCGTAAGCCAAATTCATATCGTGTGTGGCCATAACAACCGTGATGCCTTGTTGGTGGATGCGATCTAGCTCCTCGATCAGCTGTTGCTCCGATTGTCTGTCCAAATAAGCTGTTGGCTCGTCCAGAAGCAGCAGCTTCGGCTCCAGCACTAACACCCCCGCTAGAGCAACCCGTTTCTTTTGCCCCAGACTAAGGTGGTGGATTGGCGTTTCTGCCAAATGCTGAATACCCATTGAAGTTAGCACATGCTCCGCCCGCTTGTTAATTTCCTGCTCAGAGACGCCGGCATTACGCAGCCCGTAAGAAATGTCTTCTAAAGGAGTGTTTAAAATAATCTGCTGTTCAGGGTCCTGGAAAACAAGCCCTACTTGCTGCCTAAGCTGCTTCAAGGCGTTACGGTCATATTGGAGCGGTGAGCCCTTCCAAGCAAGATGACCTTTCGTCGGACGATGAATGCCGATCGCTTGCAAAAAAAAGGTCGATTTCCCTGAGCCGTTATGACCGCAAATTGCCGTCTTGGTGCCTTCAGGTATTTTCAAATTCAGGTCATGAAGCGCTTGTACTTTCGTCCCAGGGTAGCTGTAGCTTAGCTCTCGCGCTTCCATAATTGGGTTCATCCCATATCCCTCCATCTCAACCAGCATTCCAGTGCTATTAACATAACAACCCCAATACAGCTCTCCCATATATAACGTCTTGGTACATGCTTACTTTGGTATGGGGCCATTTGAATATCTTCAGTAAAGCCTCTCGATACCATTCCATTCGCCAAGCCTTGATATCTCTGCATGGTTTTGGCAAACATCCGAACAATGAGTATGGCCGTATCCTTCAGCCTGCCTTTGAATCCTTGCTGTCCTCCTCTAGCCCGCTGGGACATATACATGTCATGTGCCGTATCCAAGAGAAGGAACAAGAAACGGTATGTAATCAGCATGATTTCCAATACCAATGAGGGCATGCGCAGTTTCTTCATAACTTGGAACAGTTCCGACATGGGGGTCGTGAGAATTAGTAATAACGATGCAGACAGGCATGCGATGATTCTGCAGAACAACTTGACCGCCAACTGCAATCCCGTTGGATTCAAATATAACGTCCAATGAGAATAGGAGATCAGAACTAACCCGTGACCGATGTTCTGCTCCGACTCCAACGAATGAATCTCTAACAAAATGGCCGGTAAGCTTGTCACAAATAATAACAATGAGCTGCAAAGAAGTAAGAAATACAAAGTAAGAGGAACCTTCGCATAAGCAGCGATCCAGATAGATATCCAAACAAATAAGAGAAGCTGAACGATCGGGTGTGACATATAGGATAATAGGATCAATAGAGCAGCGAAACCGCTCTTCCACATGGGAGAAACGGCCCGCAGCTCATTGCTATAAGAAATAACGTCGATCTGTCTAATCATTGGAACGTTTGGTTGCTCTTCCTTTAAATAAGCCGATCGTATATCCGATAAACCCGGCTCCCAAGGCGGCCTGTAGAGCAAATAGCATACTCTCCGTTTCAGGCGGTGGCTCGATCAATGAGGAGAACCACGGTTCATAGGATGGATGAAGCGTTTTGATCATTTCCTCTGCCGCATCGTCCGCCCCGCCGAAATCACCTTTTACAAATAAAAGAGGCAGCGCAGCCATTAAGACTACGGCAGCTAGAATTAGCATATTTTTCGAGTTGGTTTTCATGATTCGCGTGCTCCTTTCATTTTACGTTGAAGAAGGGACAATTCATTAGAGCTATAAGCTTGCAGCCAGTTCCAGATCAATACGGTGAGAAGACCTTCACTGATGGCTAACGGGATTTGCGTGATAGCGAAAATGCCGCCAAATTTGAGGAAGGATGCCGCAATACCGCCCTGTTCAGCTGGAAAAGCCAGTGCTAATTGTATCGAAGTGACGACATAGGTAGATAAATCCGCCATTGCTGCTGCCGTGAAGATAGCCCACTTTTGCTTACCTGTTGCTTGCATCATCCATCTATAAACAAAATAACCTACGATAGGTCCAGCTACTGCCATGGAGAATGCGTTAGCTCCCAATGTAGTAAGCCCGCCGTGAGCGAGCAGCAATGCTTGAAACAACAATACAATAGAACCTAACACACTCATGGGCAGTGGGCCGAACATAACCGCCCCTAACCCTGTTCCTGTCGGATGAGAGCTGCTGCCTGTTACCGAAGGAATTTTAAGTGCGGATAATACAAATGTAAAGGCTCCTGCCAAGCCCAACATAATTTTAAGTTCGGGTGTTTCCTTTGTAATTTTGATTAAAGCCCGCAGACCGAGAATAAAAAAAGGAACAAACAATACCCACCAGAAGACAGCCCAGCCTAGTGGCAGGAAGCCCTCCATAATATGCATGGCATACGCCGATTGTGGATCATTAACTAGTAAATACAGTGTAAATCCTAAGACTAGAAGCAACGTACTGCCCCATTTTCTCTTACTCATCCGATACATCCTCCAATATCATTTTTTTGAAACAAAAAAACCTATCCTGCTGGATAGGTCTCGGGTACGCAGTTAAAAACGACAACAACTCAAATAATTGTCGATTCATTCTTCGTACACCTCTCCTTTCCGCGAAGGGATTTGGGTGCATACAAATTAGGTAGGTCTCCTGGCTCACGGATCGACGCGTCTTTCGCCTTCCCCGGTCGTTAAACCGAGTGGCATTTTGAAAGAAACTCCCCGTATACAGTGGCGGGACCGCTCGGGATTTGCACCCGATTCCCTGTTACCCTTTGTCTTCACAAAGGCACCTAATTGATATTCATGATCCAATTATATTAGTACAACTATTAATCATTCGTTAAAGAAATCAAATCTCCTTCTTGAACTGCAAAAAAACCTCCTTGATCGAAAATGACTCTCCATCAAGAAGGCTATTCTTATTAAGGAAGCAGCGCTTCCTTGAATTCATCCAAATCCGTTGTCGGTGAATAACAAGCAAAGTTCTCACAAACATACGCTGTCGGCCTTCCGCCTATGGCCTGCTTGTCCTGAACTAAAGGCAGGAATTCACGAATCTTCTCTCCCTCTTCCCCTGATGGAACCAGGAATACTAAGGTATGCGGTCTGAAGCCTTCACGTGCCGCGGCAATCATCTCTGCTGTTGTATTGGATTGCGGATCACCAGCAATGACGATCTCGCTTGAAGGGCTGTAAGCATAATCCAAAGCAATCAGGAACATCGAATGACCTGTCGGATAGCGCTCAATAGAGCCTGCAAAGACTTGTAATTGCCTCTCGGCAATCTGCGATAACCTCGCATTATAGGTCAGCTTGGATAGCTTCAGGAAGTTCATCGCCGCTACGGCGTTCCCGGAAGGAAGTGCTCCGTCATAAATCTCTTTGTTCCGCGAGAACAACTGCTCGCTGTCGCTGCCATAAAAGAATAATCCTCCATGCTCCTCATCCCAGAACAATTCAATCATTTGTTCGTTCAGTTCAACAGCCAGCTTCAAAAACTCCAGTTCAAAGGATGCCTCATACAGCTCGATAAGTCCCCATACCATGAAAGCATAGTCATCCAAATAAGCAGCGAACGCAGACTCACCATCCCGATACCTTGCAAGCAGCCTTCCATCCCGTCGGCGTAGCTTGGAGATGATAAACCGTGCCGCTCGAGCCGCCGCCTCCAAATATTGTGGACGTTCCAGTACCTTATAGCCTTTAGCCATAGCCATGATCATAAGTCCGTTCCAGGAGGTTAACACTTTGTCATCCTTACCCGGATGGACACGCTGTTCGCGATAGGTAAACAACGTTTGGCGGCATCTTTCGATGGTTTGAGTCAATTCATCAAGGCTCAGCCCCTTGAGTCGCGCGTACTTCTCCATATCATGCAGGATTAAGTTTGGGATGCTGTGAGCTTCAAAATTTCCTTCCTCTGTAATATCGTACAGATCGCAATAAAGCTCACCTTCCTCATCACCTAACACTTTCAATATTTCTTCCGGCTTCCAGACGTAAAACTTCCCTTCTTGTCCTTCCGAATCCGCATCCTCAGCTGAATAGAAGCCCCCTTCAGGGTCTGTCATATCGCGAAGCACATAAGTGAAGATCTCCTCCGCAGTGCGGGAATACTTCGTTTTCCCAGTTAACTGGAATGCTTCCAAATAAGTCCATGCGAGAAGCGCATTATCATATAGCATTTTCTCAAAATGCGGTACCAACCACTTCTCATCAACAGAATATCTGGCAAACCCGAAGCCTATGTGATCGTACACCCCACCTTGCTGCATTGCGTCAAGCGTTTTCACTACCATTTGCAGGGCAGACTCCTTGCCGGTTCGATGGTAATATCGCATTAAAAACGAGAGGTTATGTGAGGTTGGAAACTTAGGAGCATCACCAAATCCGCCGAACGACGGGTCAAAGACTTCCTCAAACTGAGCACAAGCTTGGTTGAGTGTCTGCTCCGAAACCTCACCCTTCAAGTTCGAGAGCATTCGCTGTTCCACATCCGACACGATTTGATCGCTGGTCTCAACCACCCGCTCCCGATCTTCCTTCCACTTGCCCGCCAGCTGCGGCAAAATGTTCATCAGCCCGTGACGTCCGTAACGACGGTTTTTCGGATAATAGGTCCCTGCGAAAAACGGCTTCTTATCCGGAGTCATAATGATCGTAAGCGGCCACCCGCCTTGCCCTGTCATTGCTTGACAGACGGTCATGTACAGATGATCCACATCGGGCCTTTCTTCACGATCTACTTTAATCGATATGTAATGTTCATTTAATATAGCGGCGACTTCCTCGTCCTCGAACGATTCGTGTGCCATGACGTGGCACCAATGGCAAGTGCTATAGCCAATAGATAGGAAGATGGGCTTGTCTTCACGTTTAGCTTTCTCAAATGCTTCTTCACCCCACGAAAACCAATCTATCGGGTTATACGCATGTTGTAGTAAGTATGGCGATTTTTCATTTATCAAACGGTTAGGCTTTTGCCCCTCTTTTATCTCCATATTTATTTACCTCTCCTATAATCAATTGGTTTATGTTAATATTACGCATTTTGACAGAAAAAAGACACTAAACAAAATGTTAGCGTCGCTTATCGTTATTCGATTCTTCGTTTCTTTATTGCTTAATTGCTAATGTACTATTTTTCTGATAAATTAATTTTAGGAATTGGAATTTTTTAGTATGTGTTACTGGCGTAAACGTGGAGTACCACGAGGGAGCACATATTTCATAAAGCCGTACGCCTGGGCAAAGTATTTGGTCAAAGACCGAATACTTTTTTTATTATTCAAAGGAGATGAACCTATGGAACAGGCACGGCAGGCAAGAAATGTAGCGATACTGATATATGAAAATGTTGAAGTATTGGATTTTACTGGTCCATTTGAAGTCTTCACTGTAGGGAGTAACAGAGGGAAGGACTTCAAAGTTTATACTGTGGCTGAGCAAGAGTATCCCGTTATCGCATTGGGGAACTTGAGTATAAACCCAAGGTATACAATTCATAACTGCCCTCCGCCTGATATTTTGATCATACCTGGTGGTTGGGGTTCGAGAAAAGAAATGAATAATGAGACACTAACAAACTGGATCAGTAAAATTTCAAAAGATGTGGAACTTGTCTTATCTGTTTGTACCGGAGCACTAATATTAGCGAAATCAAACCTTATAGAGGGTCTGAAACTTACAACAAATCGATTAGCTATTAATGAGTTGAGGGAAATAACGCCGCAATCATCTACTATACTGGAAGATATTCGATATGTTGATAACGGAAAATTCATTTTCTCCGCTGGTGTTTCCGCAGGAATTGATATGTCTCTGTACGTTCTTGGTAAGCTGTTTGGAGCAGAAAGAGCTTCAGAAACAGCAACGTTGATGGAATATGATTTCAACATTAAATTACAATCGGAATAATAAATTGGGGTATTAAACTAATCAATACCATTTGTAATAAGATACAATCACTTGGAGGAAGCAAAACTATTCTATACACATTGGGACATACGGGAAATGATGATACTTTGCGGTTTTACAGTAATATTGGATTTAATGAAGTGAATTACGAAAAAGATTTCTTCAGATCCGACTACCATAGAGTTACATTTATTAAGGATTTAACTTGATGCCTTCTTATTGCCTGAAGGGTATCACCTCTTTGGTTTTTGGAATCTTTTTCTGATCGATATTTCTTGTTTTGCATACCCCGATAAAAAGAATAAACCTATTGCTATGAAAGCAACAGGTTTATTCTAATCCAATGAGTGCTTATACTCCGAAAAAATCGACAAGATGTAAACAATTGTATCAATTCCTGGCTTTACAGCCCCGGTCTAACAATTATCTCATTGTCGGCTTATTATATCCCTTATCTCCATAAGGCTGCAATTTCTCCAGCCACCGCTTTTCCAATTGCTTAACCTCCCAGCGAACGTCGGCAACTCCGTCAGTTTCCTTCTCCTCTAGAACCTCATAGGTGAAATTCTCAGCTCCAAATTCCTTCCAGTCCTTTTGAAGCTGAGAATTTACAAACCTGCCCATATCCAGTTGGGCCTGTAGGGTCAACCATTTGTTTTTAAGATTGGGATAACTATCTACGTAAATTTTACCGTTAGCCTTGTTCACTATTTGTATTGCACCCATGTAGGTCTTAATCTGCTTGTATTCCTCTTGAAGCTCCTTACGCTTGTTTTTGTCCATGGTTTCCTCTCCTTTCGCGTCTATTAAATGACTACAAAACTCATAAATACCGTGAGATGATCCGAACTAGCTTTGCAGGCAGCTCTGTTAGATTGGTAATATCCAAAAATCTCTCATTCCCATAGATTTGATTAATTACATCCTTGTCCTGGCCAATTGCGGCTGCAAGAAATGTAATTCCTTTCCGTTCATACTCGGCTATGGTCTGCTGCATGTCTTTAATTGCATAATTTCCAGTATAGTCATCCATGGCTTTGGGCTGCCCATCACTTATGCTGATCAATAATTTGGTCAGTTGGGCTGAACCCGCCAAACGGTCTGCCATAATTCTAAGAGCCATCCCATCACGGTTATTACTTCTGGCTCGAATCCCCATAAGTCTGAATCGATCATTGGAATCGGTTTTATCCCAATCAGTATAGGCATAAATCGACATCTGCTCCAGCTTGGAAGCATCCGCTGTATCCCCGTAAATCATTATAGGAATATGACAAAGCTGACAAAACTCATATACGGCTATCACCGCACGTTTGGCGGCTTCCAATCTTCCAAAAGCCGCCATGGAAGCTGACTCATCTACCCTAAGACCGACCACAAGAGAAGGAGATTCTGTTGGAGGTAGTTTTTTGGCGAAATACCTAAAATCCTTATATGCCACACTATCCGCTTGAAATTTGCTGCCATAGTATTGATTTCTCGCAAATTCGGCTGATGTTTCATGCTCCAATAACGGAAGTGTCTTCCTGGCAATCTCCCGTACGACAGGCACTAGCTCCTTACTTAGACTGTCATATTCCTCCTGGGCTTCCCTATCGTAATCGGGACGGTGAACAATGAGCTTAACCCCTTTATGAATGGAATCCGACACAACCTCCCTTGCGTCGCGATTCAGCTTTTTACGGTAATCCCGCTCTTTTTGTTGCCCTTCTTCTGACATGGTTTCAGGATTGGCCTGATGATATTTGGGAGTACCATTCTCCCCCCTATCTGAGCTTTCCATATCCGTAGAATCTTCAGAAGCATCGGATGTACTTTCGTCACTTTCCGCAGATTTTCTTAAAGCGATGCCTTGTTCCTCTTCCTTGCCTTGCTCAAAATCAGAATCATCAATATTTCCCCATGTTCTTATCTCTATCTCGTCAAAAATTCTTTTTTTTTACATTCAATATCAACTTTTTCTAGACCTGCTAACAAACCATGGCTTTTCAGTGCTTCTTCCAAGAGTTTGATTTCTTCGGAATCGGTTGTTATCTTGTAGATGACTTTATGATAAAGAGATTCTTTCGCTGAAGCACCTGCAGCAACCGCATCCGCCCAATAGAAAAATGAACGCATACCCGCCACGCCTTTTATCGCATTGACCCGGGCCGTCTTGTCTAGAATAATAATGATATCTGCTAAAACATCCAAAACCGCTTCATCCCTATAACCGGTTTTGGACATTGCCCGTTCAATCATGATTTCTTTGGTTGGCAGGTCCATCTTTTCCGTATGCTGAACTCTGTCACGCAGTGCTTCGTTTAATGGTCTGGTTCCTGCATAACTGCGGTTCGTTGTGATTACAGCTATGAAGTCTGGGTGTCTGCGTATGATTTCTGTAGGCAGGTTAATGCTGCCATCCAGCTCTAAAGCAGAGTTAAGTGCCATTAGCACCGCGGCATCCCGAATCACGGTTGGTTCTTGAATTTCAAGAAGATAGCCTTTTTGATAGGCTCTGACGATTTCAGAAGGGTAGAATCGATACTCAACCACTTCTTCCTCGGTGTTCTGTTCAATCCTTTTCAGTAATTGTTTCATCTTTAAGGCAGCCTGTTCCTGTGTAACTCCGAGCACGTTCATTAATACTTCAGCTGCGCTTTGAAAACCATCGCTTTCATATAATGCCTTTAAAACGACTTGATCCGACTGATCCATCTTCTCTAATCGTTCAGATGAAATAACCGGCAAAATAGCCCCAATAATATCTGATTTATCCATATCGGCAAAACAGGTCACTTTCGTATAGGGCAGCCCTAAATCAGATGACAATGCTTTGGCAAGCTGCGTTTTACCAGAACCTGCGTCACCCTCTAATAGAATATTGGCGATTTTCATTTCCCCGCGATTCCAGTTGCGCTTTATTTCTTTGCAAATACGCATTTCTTCTTCACTGATCTTATGAGATAGCGGCTTTTTCCAAATAAGTTCTTTTTCTATATCTGTCAATTGTCTTGTAGGTGACAAAACAAATTTTTCTTGGTCGTTCATCCTATTTCTCCTTTCCAACGAACACTCTTAATACCCCATTTCTTTTAATAGCCGGGATAATACACGCAGTCGTTCTCCAATCATTTCACCATCATCATTAAGAGCCTGAGCGAACAGCTTAATATCGTTATCAATCATGGGATTTTCTGCACATACGGATACACTCATAGCATCCCCTTGCAGCCCAATACGGTCAATCATCGTGTTATCAGGGTCATACATTTTCGGGAAGCGATACGCATCCTGAAAATATAAGTTGCTTCTGCAAATCAAAATGGCCAGGTCCAGAACACGATGCATTGGCAATTCTTCGGACTGCCTTGACCATTTCTCCCCTGTGTATCTCCAGACTTTGGCCGAGATATCTACTTTCCCTCTATCATTCCACTGTGCCAGCCCCAGGGATAAACCTTTTGCATCTGAGTTCCCTGTGTATCGGCCGTCAACCTGCTCATAATTTTCAGATACGACAACAGGTTTATGTTTTAATGTTGTTGGTATTTTCATTTTTCCACACTCTCCATTTGATATTTAATATTATGGTTCACTAATTTACTGATTTACTAAATTACTAATTTACTAAATATAAAATTATCATACTCATCATTTCTTCAGCTGTCAATCCGGTTATTTGAACAAAATTTTCTATTTAGATTAGGAAATGGAAAAATAGTGGACCAAGCACGGTTTATCCATCATTAGGGTTTACTTAGAGAAGGTTAATATTCTTCTTTGAACAATATATATCTTATGTATGCGCTAACCCTCCCTTTATTTTTTCTATGATCAAACACAAATGACCCGTAATATGATCACTTTTATTAAGTGTCCATTCGGGTCACAGTTCTTACAATTATCTAATTTTCTACCTTTTTTTGAAACGATTTACTATCATCCATTCGGCAATGATAACATTGACGACCAGACCAACCCATATATTGACTTCTAGTACCTGGTTTAGAATAGGCTCGAAACCTTGGAACGACATGCCCCTGTGTAATGTGAGATAGATCAGTATGCATAACGGAGTCACAAGCCGCGCACTTGCGGCGACAAGGGTAACAGCATAGTTGCGGATCATCCACACGCCGTGAGCCTCAAATCTTTTTTTCCTGGCTGTCCGATATCCCTTCCATCCGGTAAATAGCCAAAACGCCACCAAGGTCAAAAAGGCCATTTGCCGGATATAGCTTGACGTATACATCCCCACAACCAATCCTGTTATACTGCCGATGGCTACGAATCCCAGATAGAATCGACCGACCCTACGGTGGACATGCGGTCTTTTGGTCCGCAGACCAGGAAGAAATTGCAACCACCCTATAATTAGAGCTATAAATGATGCAAAAATATGGACGAGCAGCAGCGGGTAATGAAGACTAAACGAAGCGCTAAGCGATACTCGACTTTGCCCGGAATCCAATAAGACATATGGGGCTATCGCAAAGCCGGCGGCGCCTAACGTAAGTACGACAATCATTTTCCACCCGACCCGGATTTTGTGGTCGTCCATCATTCTTCCCCCTCAACCTGCGAGGCAATTCCCCATCCGATCCTGTTATTAAAGACGTTCGGCATCTTGCTCCCCCTTCTATTCGATCTAATTCATAGGTGGTACATCAACTATCCCAATTAATTGGATATTTCAACAACAGATTGATATGACGATGAATCCGTGACCGACTTTATCATGTAGTCAGCCAAGTCAGCACGCGAAATTCCTCTTGCTTTAGGCAAAGGCTTGTTAAAAGCAGTACGGTACTTTCCCGTCTTCGATCCGTTCGTCAACCGGGGAGGTCGAATGACAGTCCAGTCCAGTCCGGACTTCCGTACCTTCTCCTCCATCCGAGTCATATCTTCATAAGCGTATTTGTACATTTGTTGAATCACAAGCCGGATGACTAGCCGTTGCATCAACGGAGTATCGGGAGGAATATCCAATCCCGATGAGGATAAGCTGATTAACCGGCGTACACCCGCTCCTTGCATCGCCTTGATGATATTGCCTGCCCCTTCAGAGTAAACGGTCGTGGGTTTTCGATGATTTACACCGAGCGCAGATAAGACCGCATCTTTGCCTGCTATCCATTGGCTGAACGATGACAGGTCGAGGACATTTCCCCTGACGACCTCCAATCGTTCATTCCGAATGTCAACTGCTTCAGGCTTACGAGCGATTACGGTAACATCATGGCCCAACTGGATTGCTTGTTCAACGACTTGACGACCGGTTCCGCCCGTAGCTCCGAATACAAGAATTTTCATTTCTCGGCTCCCCCAGTAAGGCTTTCAACAAGCCATCGTACTATGGCTTTCTGTCCAACAATTGTTGGATGGAGTCCATCCACCCCTATGAATTTCGCCAACTCCGGTTGCCCAAATCCCGCTTGTGTATCTACGACGTGGTCAGGCATGCTCCGAATCATTTCGCCAACGGTGATAATGTCTTCGTTTCGCCAACTTAATTGCCCCATCTGAAAGTGTGGAAATGCGGCAATTCGCTCTTCGTCGAAAGTCGGTGGTGTGATCCACACCCATTGAGCTTTGGTGCGCGCGGCGGCTATCCGTCGAATCTCGTTTAAGTTTTTCTCGATTTCTTCTAAGCTGACTAACGTTTTGGCAGATTCGGGACCAAAGCGCAACACATCGTTGCTCCCGATCATGCAAAGGAACCAATTCGGGTTTTTGGCTACAATACCGCTGAAGCGGCCTAGTATTTGCGATGAGGTGTTGCCTGATATCCCTTCATTGATTAGACGTATCTCATCCTGGGGTCTCTGCAGCTTAAGCAAGTGTCTTAGAATTTCAAACCACGAGAGCAGATCATCTGTCGTGCTTTCACCTATTCCAATAACCGTTTCGCCCGCTTTGAACGGCAGCCGGTCAACCCGATCTGCAAAATCAGGTTGCTCCAGCAGCTGCTCTGCTGCTTCTTTCACTTGACGTATCATTTGACCTTTGATGTTCAGGTACGTTTCCAAATCCATGCCATAAATGGCCGCTAACAATTTGTCGTCGAGATGACGCGCAAAGCTCAGCAGCTTTTCGGGATGCTGCATTTGAATAAGTTTGGCCCATTGAGGGTTTAATAGAGGTTCCATCCGTTTACGATTCTCCTTTTCTAATTCCTTAAGGTGCTTTTGTTACCGTTCTGACCGAGCCCCAAAACAGCAGCAAGGCAATTAACGGGTGAAGCGCAGCGATCACACCCGTTGATGAGAAAACTTGAATCGTCAGAAATTGAAACACAACGAGCGCAAATAATCCAAAGCTGATCCAGCGTTTGAGTCCCTTTACTTCACTAACAAAAGTGAGCAGGAACATAACCAGGGGAACCAAAGCAAACATTTTTACAAACGATTTGTGCAATGACCAATTTGCAGCATCCGAAAAAGTTGCCATCCCGGCAATAAATACTTGGGCCACAATACAGGCTAAAAACACCCAAGCCAATATTTTGAAAATGAGGCCACCTATTTGCACATTCAATTCCTCCCTTCAGAATAATTTCGTGCATCAGCTTTTCTTACAATAACCTCTGAATATAACTAAACACGGAGTGAAAAAGTCACAAAACAATCAACGAACAGTTACATTCCACTCAATGAGACCACGAGTAATAACGGATATGCTACAATGATGCCAACTCATTTTTTATTTCTCATTTTTGGAGGATATGGTATGAATATCAAACGCACGGTTTTGATCGTTGATGATGATAAAGAAATCGTGGAATTAATGAAGGATTTTCTTGAAGACGAAAAGTTTGAAGTGATCGAAGCGTATAACGCTGCTCAAGCGATAGCTTCAATAGACCGTATTCGGGTCGACTGTATCCTGATGGATGTGATGATGCCGGGCCAGAGTGGACTGGAGCTTTGCAGGCAAATTAGGAAAACGCAAGATACCCCTATCCTATTCCTTAGCGCACGAGGTGAAGATGTGGACAAAATACGAGGGCTTAGCATAGGTGGTGACGATTATATCGTGAAATCTGCAACACCCGAGGAAGTCGTCGCCCGGATTAAAGCCGTTCTCCGCCGCTACGATAGACATGAAAAAGGACTTCTGCTTGAGCTTGACTTTGGCCGACTTGTCCTAGATGTAAAGGCACATGAAGCGAGAATTGAGGGGCGTCCAGTACCTATGACCCCCAAAGAGTTCGATATTCTCTGCTTATTCGCAGAGTACCCGCGTCAAGTATTTACGTATGAGCAATTGCTGCAGCGCTTCTGGGAGGGGATCGGTGATAAGCATTCCGTGACCGTTCATATTGGAAGAATTCGCGAGAAAATTGAAGAAGACCCTAGAAAACCAACGTTTATTACTAATGTTTGGGGTGTGGGTTATCGGTTCGAAGGGGTGCGCAAATGAAGCCTCTCCGCATACGTCAATGGATGTTGATCGGTATGCTCATCATCCTTATCCTCCCGAGGTTGTTTTATGAAATCCCCGGTCTTCTCGATCGTTATGTATTGGAGAACACCAAGCTTCAACAGCAGCAAATGGCCTTGGATACGTTGGTCCAGGAGGTTAGCGGAGCAGACACAACTCGTTGGCTTAATCCAAACTGGCAGGAAGCACTGGGAAAAAGGAGCACCACCTCGAATTTGGGAATCATTTTACTCGATTCTACAGGCTATCAGATCTATCAATCCATCCCATCTGGATCAGAAGCAACCGTGCATCGAGAATTAATCTTCATGGAAAATAGCCATTTGCGTGGGAAAGCCCTATTCTATGTTCCTGAACATACAAGCGAATTGGCGACAGCATTGGCGATTGTGGCTGGATTATGCGCTATTCTATTTATAGGATGGCAGATGGGCAGGGTTGTTGTGAAGCCTTTGGAAGCAATGAGCGCCGCGGCTAGACGAATCGCCAGTGGCGATCTGGATTTTCATCTTCCTAAATCTACCGTTTTGGAAGTAGCGGATGTACGTTCAGCTTTCCATGCTATGGGCAATGGGCTTCGGGAATCTCTAATTCGTCAGTCTGAACTAGAAGAAGAAAGACGCTTCTTCATTAGCTCGATTGCACATGACTTAAGGACGCCCTTATTTGCTTTACGAGGATTCCTAACGAGATTAGAACGCGGACTGGTAAGTCATCCGGAGAAGGCTTCAAGATATGCGGCGATTTGCAGCAAAAAGGCCGACCAGCTGGAGCGTCTTGTATCGGATCTTTTTTCTTACAGCCAACTGACAGCACTGAAAATGCGACGAGAGCCAGTGGATATAGGCACTCTTTTCACAGATATAGTCTCGGAATATTTACCGACAGCCAATGAAAGAGAAATAGAAATGGTATATAACGTAACGACAGAGGAATGTAATCTTCACGGTGATGCTCATATGCTTAGGCGAGCAATCGGAAATTTGATCGATAATGCCCTACGCTATACGCAGAGAAACGGTGTCATAACCATCCACTTGCATGTGGAGGAAACAAGAGTCCACTTCTCAATTGAAGATTCGGGGCCAGGAATTCCCGAGCATGATTTGCCTCATATCTTTGAAGCGTTCTACCGGGGGGATGACTCGAGGAATCCGGAATATGGCGGTACCGGGCTTGGACTTACGATTGCTCACCGTATTCTCAAAGCTCACCATGGTGATCTCACAGCTCAGAATAAAAGTCAGACAGGTGGCGCAATTTTTACAGGATGGATAGACCTCGTCTCAAAAAAATAGACCAATCGTATCCATTGGTTGATGTTAAGCTATCTTCCATTCGAGCTCGCACCGTACTCCAAGAATGTATGCTTGCAATAAAAAGTGCTATAATAAAAGGATTCAAGATTCCAACAAGTTCACCAAAGGGAAGGAGAAACATTCATGAATACAAATCAATTCGATCGAATCCGTACCGGAAAGGGCTTTATAGCGGCCTTGGATCAAAGTGGAGGAAGCACCCCTAAAGCTCTGCTGCAATATGGCATTAAAGAAAACAGCTATTCCAATGAAGAAGAGATGTACGCATTGGTTCATGAGATGAGAACACGTATTATTAAGAGTTCCGCATTTGATTCTCAGCACATTTTGGGCGCGATTTTATTCGAGAACACGATGGATCGTTTCATTGATGGGCAGTATACCGCGGATTATCTTTGGGAGAAGAAAGGCATAGTGCCTTTTTTGAAAGTCGACAAAGGGCTTGCCGATCTTGAAAACGGAGTTCAGCTCATGAAGCCCATTCCCGGCTTAAACGATCTTCTGAAACGAGCAAACCAACGAAACATTTTCGGGACGAAAATGCGCTCCGTTATTAAGGAGGCAAATCCTGCTGGAATCAAAAAAGTCGTTGAACAACAGTTTGCCATCGGTAACCAAATTGTAGAGATGGGATTGGTTCCGATTATCGAGCCGGAAGTGGATATTTACAGCGTGGATAAGAGCACATCGGAAAAACTATTAAAGGATGAAATTTTCTCTCACTTATCCACCCTTGGCAAAGACGTAAAGATAATGCTTAAACTCTCCATACCGTCGGAAGATAATTTCTATAGAGATTTAATGGAAGATCCGCACGTTGTACGGATTGTAGCTTTGTCAGGAGGTTACACTCAAGCGGAAGCAAACGAAAAGCTAACACGTAATCATGGATTGATCGCAAGCTTCTCTCGTGCCTTATCGCAGGGACTAACTGCAGGGCAAACAGACGATGATTTCAACACGATGCTCTCTAAATCCATTCATGATATTTATGAAGCCTCCATCAAATAAAGGTGCTTACTTGATCTTTCAAGTGAATCCATCAAGCAATGACTCCGGACTTTTCAAAAGCTCGGGGTCTTTGCTTTATAATTTAACAGCTTTATCTACGAAAAAAACCACTTTCTGGAAGTGGTCCGATAAATATTCAGCTATTTATACGGTTATTATTTAATAACGTCTATTTTAAACACGTTGTCTAATTTCCCAGTTTCATTCAGCCTTTTCTTTAAAGGAACTTTAATATCTCTCCCTAGTTCTTTAAAAAAGGTGTTCACATCACAATTTACATTCTCCAAAAACACTTTCAAAATACCTTCTGTTCTAATATTTTGGTTCATATCAACAGGTACCGAAATATCAACTGCATAATGTTTCATTAAAGTGTTGATATATCTTGTGAAAATTTCGAGTAATTCGCCATTATCAAAATTGTCAATTGCCATTTGTCCTCTAGTCGTAAATTTCAAATCAACTCTCACTTTTTATTATCCCCATTTCTATGAATTTCTGTGGTTCTTAGTGTAAGTTCACATCTATGTTATTATTCTTCCTCAGAAAAAAAGCTGCTCCTTTACACTTAGGAGCAACTTTGATTTGGATTAATAAATTTTAGTCACGTTCTCAGCTTGTGGCCCACGGTTACCTTGAGTCACATTGAACTGAACGCGCTGACCTTCATCCAACGATTTGTAGCCTTCGCCTTCAATCGCACTGAAATGTACAAATACATCGCTTCCGCCTTCTACTTCAATAAAGCCAAATCCCTTTTCACTGTTGAACCATTTTACTGTACCTGTTTGCATTTAAATTACCTCCAAAATATATTTAACATGATCATTTTCTCACAAATAAAAAATTCACACATTGAAAAAAGTTCCATCAAAAAAATGAGACTCTTTTCGACATGTGAATTAGTATCAACTTTTATAATATTTATAATACCACAGCTTATTCAATAAATCAAGAATACTCCAAAACAACTCCCTCTGCTATCCTTATTTTGTCAAACGAGAAAGCCACTTGCTTAAGTGGCTTTGCGACTTCATAGCACCTTCTCGTTCTATTCATAGCCCTTTGAGTCATCACTTAAGTGGTATATTACCTTCTTTTCATTTGGATACAGATAAGAACGATCTGAGTGCTGATGAATATAGTATTCATCCTTAGAAGTAACCGTTACCCTTTGTTGGGATTCCCCATCCAGATACTTGATATCCTTATGGAGAAAGGTACAATCTTTGTTTGCCATTAAAAATAGCCTAATTTGTCGTAATGAGTATGAGTGGTCCACAAGCAGCTCGTTCGGAATATCATTGAATTTGTATACGACCATCAACAACACCACCTAGCTACGTAATTTTGCTGCAAAGAATTATCTTACCTTGAATCTAAAATCCTTTTTGGGAAAATAATCACTTGCAATACAAACTGCATCATCATCATGCTGTTTAATAACGCCCCCATAATCAATAACCTGATTTCCGCGCCAGACCGAGACTGGAACCTTCCAATACATGGCGTTATCAAAATCCACTTGCTTAACGAGCAATTGATTTGGTATTAACAAAAGCATCACCTCGTATCATCATTAGCGAACGCCCGATATTTGCACACCATTTTTAAGCAATTTCAGGTCACCGTTTGAATTCACTACAATGGGCAACAGCTTTAAGCTGCTTACCATGGGAGAATGGCAAATCCGGCAAGTCGGTGTATAGGCAAATGTGAAGTTATCCCGCATCCAGCCCTTGCAGTCTTCTTTTGAACATGACCATATCTTTGTTTGCTCCTGCGGAAAATCTTCCATCATCTTTTTACGGTAATACATGGATTATCCCCCTCCTTTATAAAAAAACAACTGCCCTCAACTCAGCGAATTAAGGGCAGCTGCTATTTTTTACTTTTCTTACAACTTTACAACATTTTCGGCTTGCGGACCGCGATTGCCTTTTACTATGTTAAATTCAACTCGCTGACCTTCGTCCAGCGATTTGAAACCATCGCCAACGATTGCGCTAAAGTGGACGAATACATCATTGCCACCTTCTACTTCGATGAAGCCGAAACCCTTTTCGGCGTTAAACCATTTTACTGTTCCTGTTTCCATTTGAAAGCCTCCAATAAAATATTATATTCGAAAAAAAATAAAAGATTCGCATAATTGAAAAAGGTTCCGTCTCACAAATGAACACCTTTTACAATATGTGAATCCCAAGGTCTCAAATAATTGATTAATTACAATATAACACACTTATTCCAAAAAAGCGATGCTCGAATTTTAAATGTACGTTTATCAAATTCTATGAATGAGATTCAAGGAAGGCTGCCGGTTGTGCCATCCATGGGTAAACGAACTTCAAAGAGCGTACGAACCAAACTGCTTTGAGCCGAAATGGTACCTTGATGCTTCACTACAATATTTTTTGCAATGAACAAACCAAGGCCCGTACTCCCTTCTTGGTGAGATCTCGACTTATCGCCAGTAAAAAACATATCGAAGATATGTGGAATTTCTTCCGGGGAAATAGGATCTCCGAAATTGATGACTTGAATCACCACATCTTTCACATCATGAAAGCCTTTTATATCGATAAACATACCATCTTTTCCATAGCGAATGGCATTCGTCAGAAGATTCTCGAATACACGTGCCAACAGATCCCCGTCACCCAAAATATTCAAACTCGGCGTTACTTCCATTCGTGTTGTTAAATTGTTTTTCTCAAAAACAGGATATAATTCCTCGTTCAATTGACTGAGAAGCTCGCTTAGATCGAGTGAGTTTCTTTCGACTGTTAGCTTACCGTAGTTCATTCTAGTGATTTCGAAAAGCTCGTCAATCAATTTTTCTAACCGTTGGGACTTGGTAAAAGCGATGCTCGTGTAATGTTTCACTTGTTCCGCAGTCAACTGATTGTCCTTAAGAATGAAATCCAAATAACCTAAAACGGAAGTCAGAGGCGTACGTAAATCATGTGCTAAATTCAAGATTAGTTGTTCCTTGCTTGTTTCTGCAAAGTCCCCTCTCTCCACAGCTTGCTGTAATTTTTCACTCGCCAGATTGATATCTCTTGCAATGTCCCCAAACTCATCTTTGGTTGGAATATGGATACGACTGTTAAAGTCGCCATTGGCAAGCTGGTTAATTCCGTTGGAGATTTCGTGAAAATAGACGGCATACCGTTTGGTAAGGAGAAAGAAGAATAAAATCGAAAGAGGAATAAATATAAGTAAAAAGCAGTTAATATCTCCTACTTCTCTCATGAAATAACGAACTTTAGTCAGTGGATCCTCTAACTTGGTCGTGTGATAATAGGATTGAAGAATTTTATAAAGTATAAATGTAATTGTCCCGGAAAAAAGCATGCTTAGACCAAATAGCAGTATCATTTTCGACCGGAAGCTTCGAATCATTTTAGCCATTGGATGTGGTTCCCACTCCCCGTTTCATCATTACTGCCATTATATCAGATATATTGGTTTGCTTCCTTCTCTCAAAAGTAACAAACTTGTAGTTTAATTATTTATTTACAGGTAAATGATACTATATGGTAATAAACCTTGTCTCAATCATTAACCACCTAGGAGTGAAGCTAATGTCCGTTGATGTTTATCTGAATTTTAATGGAAATTGTCGAGAAGCCGTAGAGTTCTACGCAGAAGTCTTTGGTACGGAGAAACCGCAAATGATGACCTTCGGGCAAGCGCCACCTAACCCAGAATACCCGCTTCCAGAAGAAGCGAAAAATTTAATTATGCATGCGCGGCTCAATATCGATGGAAGTAATGTGATGTTTTCTGATGTATTTCCTGGTATGCCGTTTGTTGCCGGAACCAACATCAGCCTTTCTATCGTCAATAAAGACATAGAGAAAATAAAATCCTTTTTTCATAAGATGAAAGAAGGCGGCACTATTAACATGGAACTTCAGGAAACATTCTGGAGTAAATGCTACGGTAGTCTCAAAGATAAGTTCGGAATCGAATGGCAATTCAATTATGACAATGGCAGCATGGGCATGTAATCTCAAAACATAATGAAATAAATGAGGATATGGAACTCTTTTCTGTTTAAGAGGAGTCCATATCCTTTTGATTAACTAGACAAGATACTATTATTTTCTGACAACAGGAATCCATATTTCGCTTTTAAAAGTTGGGGATGCAACATCCTTACTCTCGTTCCACAAAATCTCTGGGCCCTCTGTTTGTTCATAGTTGGAGGATGGAAACCACTCGGAGTAGATGCGTCCCCATACATTTTGGAGTGTATCAGGAAAGGGACCGACTGCTTCAAATACAGCCCATTTCGATGCAGGTACTTCAAGCTGATCCAAATGATCCGGACATGCCTTCGTTGTTGCCACTCCGATATAATGATCGAGCTCTCCCTTCTCCTCCATTCGGCCTTCAGAAAAATTCGTCGATGCGCTAAGCAATCCAAGAGGAGTTACATTAGAAAGCTTCTTAAGACTAGAAATCGATTCATCATCTAAGCTTTGCCACATAGCTGCTATTTCCGGATTCACTCCATGGAATATAATAGGGACTTTTTTTTTGATCCCAACGATGCGGTAAGCCTCTTTTTCTTCGATACGGTAGTTCATTTCACTTCCTCCTTTAATGGTTAGTTGAAAGGTCATTTGAGGAAAGGCTTTTAATAATCGTCCCTTATTTCTGGCTTCTGACGGAGTAATGCCATGCAGCCCTTGAAACGCTCTTGCAAAAGAATCAGGCGAGTCGTATCCGTACTTAACCCCAACATCAATAATCCTTAACGGACTGTTTGCAAGCTCAAATGCTGCAAGTGTAAGACGCCTGCGACGAATGTATTCTGACAAAGACACGCCTGCAAGGAATGAAAACATTCTTTTAAAATGATACTCCGAGCAATAAGCCAGCCTAGCTACCTCTTTAAAATCAATCTCATCGGCAAGATTCTCCTCAATATAATTTAAGGCTCTATTCATGTTCTCAAGCATATTCATAAACATCCTCCTTTCCCCATATGTAGAATAGCAGAAGACCCCTTTACCCATCCGACAATTCGTGCACAATAAAGTAGTCATTTTTCATTCATACTTGCAAATCGGACCACAGCTTCTTCAGCTCTCTCCATTGCTCAGGAATCTCTATACATTTATTGACGTAGACTGCCTGTAAATACTGAGAAACGTTGTGAACCTGATCGAAAATAAGTACCTCCTTTATTTCTGATACTTTAGTGGGTACAGTGCCATTCGTTACGGTTCTAAAGGATCTTAAAGGAAGAAACATATCCGGACTCTTCCTGTAAGAACAGTTATTCGGAAACCGCGGCGAGCTGCCTGAGTCATATTTGGATAACTTCACTGCCGAGTAATGATTTATTAGCAACGAAGTCGCATCGAACTCTAAAACAGCAAACGCTTCATCCGGTTCTCTTCTAGAGTACGTATCCATCATCTTCTGACAATCCTTTAAAGTCGGCCAAAAAAATACATGCCTGTCCAGACAAGCCCGAAATTGTTCGAGCGTGCTGGAAGGATCTATCATCCTTTCAGGAATCCTTAAATGAGCATTTATTGTAATAGCATGCTCCGAATAATTTATTTCCTGGGCTTCTTCTCGGCGCTTGCCTGGCGATTTCGGATTTATTTTGTAGCTTGAGAATAGTGCATCCAATTGAACAATAGCCTGCAAATTTCTCACTCTTGTAAAATGAAAAAGGGACTTTCTATTTTTTGACTTTGTTATGGTAGCTATTGTATGTTCATTATTCTCCATGATTGGTACCTCTTCCTACAATCTATCTTTTAGATCATTCAACATCAGCAAAATCTAACTTTGTTATTATTTAACACTTGTGTACCCTATATACAATAGCCCGATATTGCAATAACTGCTATCGAAAGCATCCTCCTTTCTTGAATACTCATAGTATAGTAAGAGTTTTACAAAATGATCAGGTGCTTGCCGGATGCTAGTTTACAATTTGGACTAGCACATATACCGAAACAACAAAAAAACCATCGAGCTCACTCGACGGCACTAGTGTTTGGGGAAATTCTGGAAGTGCGATGAATCTGGGGCCAAAACACCTATCACCCTTTTGGCCAAATCTTCATCACTTACACAGCGTTTGCAATGCGACATTCCGTCATATCCCCTTATTTATTATAAATGAAATCATATTCTTTTCTGCAGTGTCTGTTCTAATGTTCGGACGATTTGCGGGTGTATCGCGGTTAATTGATGGAATTCTTCACGTCTCACGGATAACAGAACCGTTGGACCTATGGACCTGACCGTCGCATTACGCGGACTATTTGTGAGCAAAGCAATCTCGCCGAAGTGATCACCATCCTGCAAAACTGCAACCCTCTTTTCTCCATCACCATCAAAATGCTTCAAAATCTCCACCGAACCACGTACAATTATATAACATTTATTTCCTTCTTCTCCTTGACGAATAATCGTCTCTCCCTCTGAGCAGGTTTCAGTTGCGAACAACGCTGCAATATTTTGGAGCAACTCCGCCTCAATGCCTTCAAAGAAAGGTAGCTTAGACAGCCTTTGGACATCTACCGTAGCGTGAAGTCCGTCCTGTGACAGATGAAATCCATGCTGTTTTTCCCACATGCTATTGTAAACACCATGTAATTGCAGAAGCTCCTGATGCTTGCCTGATTCAACGATTCGCCCCTCTTGGAACACATAGATTTGATCCGCATTTACGACAGAGGCTAATCGATGAGTTACTGAGACAATCGTTTTCTCACCACGAATCTGTTGGATCAGTTGGTTGATATCCGATTCAGTAGCAGGATCCAGTGCGGAAGTTACTTCATCCATAAGAAGCAGTTTAGGCTTTCTCAGGAGTGCCCTTGCTATTGCCATCCGTTGACGTTCTCCTCCTGACAAGGACCCTCCCTCATGATGAATCCATGTATCATATCCCTCTGGCCAATTGGCAATGACGTCATGAATTTTAGCCTGCTTCGCTGCTTCCATCATTTCCGCATCAGAAGTGTCTGTTCTGTCTAGTATTAGATTATCTCGCACCGTTGTATGAAATAAAAAGGTATCCTGAGAAACTAACGTAGATAGATTTCTTAATGAAGCCTGGCTGACCGTTCGTATATCGTAGCCATTGATGGTTATGGTCCCTTGTTTTGGATCGTAATAGCGGGATAGGAGCTGCAGTGCCGTGCTTTTTCCTGAACCGCTTCCCCCGACAAAAGCAACATAAGTTCCAGCCTCAATATGTAAGTTGATGTCTCTCAACTGAAGGGTTTCATCGTTATACCCAAAGGAGACCTGATCCATCCGAATCGAAGGCAGCGTTGTAAGGAGCTCTACCGGCTTTTCCGACTCAGGTACATCAGTACGCTCATTAAATATTTCTCCGATGCGTTGAAAACTGATTTTTGATTCAATCAGATTGGGGATCAGGTAAGCCATGTTGGAGCCAGACTGTCCAACGCTCATAAACAAAGTGAAAAAAGCCATAAAGCCACCAACCGTCATCTCGTCATGGAAGATCAAGTATCCGCCGAAGCCAATCATGATTCCGTTCAAAATAAGCAATGTCGTTAACGGCAATCGCTCCATAATAGCATTGGTGATGTGCAACCTTAAACCTAATGTAAAAAGCTCATGAATCTGTTTCTTTGCCTGCTCCTTAAAGCGTTGCTGTAGATGTAAGCCTTTAATCGTTTTATGTCCTTTAACCATTTCGTCAATGGAATTGGAAAACCGCTCCTGAGCTTCTTTAGAGCTGATATTTACAGTCTCTGCTCTTTCTTGAAGCATTCTCGGTCCCACAAACATCAGCACAGAGCCAGCAAGTACAGCGAGCGTCAGCTTCCACTCAAGCGAGAACAACATAATGAGTCCAAGCAGAATACTTAAAGTCTCCCGTAAAAATAAAGGCATAGCTGCCCGTATGACTCGTTCTATGGATACCATGTCCGAAGCAAAGCGAGTTACTAAATCCCCGACTCTATATCGTTGATAAAATGGCAGTGATTGCTGCTGCAAATGGCTGAACAGGTCCATTCTTAGTCTTCGAATGACTTCCCCGCTGAGCCTGCCTAATGAATAATCCCCGCAAAGACTTGCCCCGATATTAAATAAGCCGCCGCCGATCAAAATGCTCAAAATACTAAGAAACACTTGAAAGTTCTTGGGGGTGAAAGCCTCGTCCACCAAATATTTGAGACTTAAGGGAGCAGCTACCGCATAAGCGACTTCTATGAAAATACTGGACACAAATAGGCCGCACAGAAGCTTGTATCTCGCAAAATAGCCCAGTAAAGCAGTTATAAGATTCAATTTAGATCGCGCCTCCCCATAATATTTAGATTACCTTAGTTTATAATGGCTGTAAACGGTGGTTCAGGTAATAACAGGACGATAATTATTAACTGCATAACATGTCAAACAAAAAAAGACCATGGGTTATCCAAGGTCTCCTCTAAGTCCTTCTTTCAACTATTTGGCCTTATAAGCGGCAATGTCCTTTATAGACTTCTCCTCCGCATTACGAAATGCGGTGTTGATATCAATCGTGCCCATGGAAACGAAATCCGATTAATGCCGAGTAGTTTGCGACAAGTTGAACATCATACTTTGCTCGGGGAGCAATGGGAGCAAATTGGTTATAGTAGACGGCTTTATAGTTTTTGCCTTTAAACGGTGAATCCTGACCGAGTGAGCTCTTGATCGATGGATTGTTAAGTACTGTCATGATACCTTGACGCGAGAGCTCCATTTGAAATTGTTCAGAGGTAAGATATTTCAGCACTTCCATCGCCGCATCCCGATTTTCCGTAAATTTAGTAATGCCAAAATAACTCGGATAGGCTTGAGAACCGATACCCGGCATGGACTTGAATGTAGGCAGTGAGACCATATCCCAATCCAGCGCCTTCATTTCATTCGGTAAAATAAGCGGCATGCTCGACAAAAAAGTATACATGGCTAGCGTCTGGTCTTTAATAAAATAACTAATAGGAGGTAGCTTCTTATTGTCTTTGTATCCAGGATCTTCGGCCGGCTTGATGAATACAGCTTCGAAAAACTGCTTCCAGCGTTCATCCTTATTTATGGTTGGCGTATCAGTGGTCAAATCGACGTTAGGGATGGACAGCTGATTCATTCGCAGTATGTGGTTCGGTGATGATGAAAAACCATAATATTGCTTCCCTTCATCCATTCGATTCATTTTCTTGGATAGCTCAAGTAAATCGTCCCATGTCATGCCGTCTTTCGGATAAGGGATTCCAAATTTATCAAAGATAGACTTATTGTAATATAAATTGGTACTGTTGTTGAAGACGGGCAGACCGTACATTTTCCCATCAGATATTTGTTTCATTGCCTCAATAATACTCGGCTCGAAACGAGTTAAATCCAGATTATGCTTACGAATCAAGTCCGTCATATCTACCTGCAATCCATTATCAAACATTTGACTCTCATAGTTTCCGATGGAATCGAAATAAATATCAATTTTCGTACTTGAAGCGATTAAATGCTGTAGCTCCGAGCTCCCCATATATCTTCTTATATACTTGATTGTATAATCTGGAAATTTCTTGCGGATTGCATCCCCAAAACGAACATTGAAGCTTTCCTCAGAATCTCCGTTGCTGGAGTAAAACACCAGTTCTACTGGCTGCTTCGGTTGCTCAATGGCAGTTCCTTTGCTTTCTCCGGGGTTAATAGCATCCTGTTTGATGTCTCCCGAGCAGCCCGCAAGTACAGCAATAAACACAATACTTAAAGTAATCCGTGTGAAACCACTTTTTTTGAACACCATAAATCTCCCCCCGGTTATTGCATCATCGAGATTGTGATGCTGCCCACCTCATTTAAACTCTATCAGATGCTATTAGAGTAGCTGATATATAAATCAACCGTTGCAAAGGTATCTGCCGGTAATCCGGAAGCAGCACTAATAAGTTTAATCGCTATTCTGTCGCCCGCGTTGAACGCGTTATTATCGTTAAAGGGAGCGACTAATGGATTCGTCGATGAAGTAGGACCTGCTATGCCGCTTAACCATAAGGAGTCGTTTTTCCATAGTTCAAATGTCAATGCAGCTGCGCTTGTTGGGGTACTTACATATACAGCGTACTTGGATAATACGCCTGACTGGGGCAGAAGATAGGCCTGAGAAGGATGGTTTTCTGATCTTTTCATGAGGGTTCCTGTTCCGGCACTGGATACATTGTCCGAATAAAAATGCAGCGTGTCGCCCGTTCTAGTGGGAAATATCCACTCAGCCCCATCCCACACGACATTCTGTTTAAGATCCGTATCGAAGTAAACGAAGCCTTTTTCTGAATGAAATGCAGCCGGTAGCGGACGTTGAGAGGTTGTCCCCTTACGCCTAGCCATCAACTCGCTGTCTTCACCATGATGACTGCGAAGCATTGCATAAAATTCAGGCTCTACCGGTTTGCCCTCGTTGTTGAAGTAATCCGTCAATTCCTTGGATAGCTTCGTATTGAGATGGAAATACCTTAGCCTGTTGTTCACATCAATAAAATCATACTTTGCCAATAAGTCAGGTCGGGATACATTGTCCAGAATGGGTGCGTGGATGGTGCAGTTCACGAAATAAGTACCTAACTCCGAAGCGAGGTAATACAGGTTTTTGTTATCATTGAGAGCGTCTGCACGTATATCGCATTGATCCAGTTGGATGCGCCCACGCAGAGGGCCTCCTTCAAAGGCATCTATACAGTTAACGACACTACGGCTTATGCAGACATCTGCAATTCCGCCTTTAAAATGACCGAAAAACTCTCCAACCTGAATGAAATCAATTTTAGGATATAACGCATACTCATCCGCATAAGGCTCTGTATGCAGTGCATTTAGCAAGAAGTTTACGTGGGTCGTTGATTGCGAGTATTGTACGGGTACCTTTTCACTATGGATATTTTCAAAGCGCATATAACAATTCGCCCTGACTCGCTGCCCGTCCATGCCACCCGATTTACCAGTATGGAGACTATACGGGTTCTGAATTTGTAATAAACGAACGCCCTTCTCTCGCCCACTGACCATAATATTACTAAACTCCAGATGATAGGGGAAAAAGACTCTTGCTCCTGATGAGGTTACTTTTGAAAATGAAGCGATCTTCATCATTTGGGCCGTACCGGTTACAGAAGCCAAGCCGGTATAATCAAACGTAAAATCATCGATCCGCAGCGATCTTCCATATCCAATCGGATACTTGTAATCGAAATCAAGGGGACTGAAATCGAGCCCTATCGCATCTGTAGTGCCGTTCTCCACCATAAGCCTGCACTTGTTTAGACGGATGTGTCCATCCCATTTGGCCCCATAGTCTTGTCGAAAACTCAGAAACTGGTTGCCAAACCGTCTCGTATTCTCGATAAACAGATCTCCGCCACCGGTAAGAGTAAACCCTTTATAACCGATTTCTGAATCTTTAACATACAAGTTCCAGCAGTGAAAATGGACGTCAATCCGATTCAATCGGCAATTCTCAACATGGAAATTTTTGAACAGGTTCGTTCCGAAAACTCCCCAATGTACCCATGAGCCTTCCGCTGTTAAGTTACGAAATGTACCGTTCAATACCCGGGTGCCCCCAATTCCGTATGTCCCCTGTGCAACATCCTGCCCTGTTCCGGCACGGTCCTTCTCCCACGGCAGAAGCCGGACATTTTCCAACAGCACATCATATACCCGCGTAAATTGATAAAAGCCGTTGCGGGGATTCATGGAGACATCGGCCTGTCCAGGAGCTAATCCGACCCATTGATTGCGTATAATCGTCCGGCTGCGCTCAATTTCGAAGCCATTATAATAATAGCCTTGATATGTCTGGCCGGGATTATTTCCAGATAAGTAGAACGTCCCGCCTTCAATGACCAGATAATTCTCATCACATGGATAAGCGACCAGCTTAGTGTAGTTTTTAAACGTCCATGCAATATCTCCGACGATTTTCCCATGCTCCTCCACATAGAAAAATTCTTCCTTACTCCACCCGGTGTTTCCCGCATATCCAGATCGAATACCGATACGGTCCTGCTCATCCTCAACAAATACAAGACAATTCTTATAGGCAGCCAGTTGATAGATAATCATGATTCCAGGCTTCATTCTGGAGAGGAACGCCGATTTCGTAGCTGCATCGAAAACGATGGGAATAGGCTCGTGACGGCTCTTCACCCTAAAACGTGGATTGGTTCTATTGTTAAAACTTTCGTCTATATGAAATTTCGTCTGCCCCCAACGGACACCCGTTTGTATTGTAATTTCATTCGTTGCCTTAATCCAAAACTCTCCGTTTTCACAAACCACTTGCAACCCTGCGGTATTGGCATATTGATGCGCTTTTTTAATCTGAACCCCATCATCATTCGTACCGTCACTGACCGTACCAAATTGCTTGTAATGAATATGGTCTGAAGGAAGCAGCACAGCTTGCAGACCATTCACCAGTGTGATCACACTGCCTCCGTCCTCACGTAATATGCCTGCTCGGATGATATAGTCGGATGCACCTCCGTCACCCGCTTGGTAATAGCCGGCTGTTGTTGCATAGGTACCTTCGGTCAAGCTGCTATCTGATTTCATGACTGCAACGGAAGGATAGAAGCTGCGCTGCATACTAGATCCACCGATATTCCCATAAGTAGCTTGCGTTACCGACGCGCCCCACCCGGTGCTAGCCATGAGCGGCTGAGCTGCCATAACGGCTCCCGCTCCGCCGATTGCCGTCAAAAACTCGCGACGGCTAATCGGCGCAGAAGCTTTTTCCCCTTGAGTGTTGTTCTTCCCATTGTCCATAACCTAATCACTCCTATTGTCGTTTATTTCCCCTATAGGCTTGATCCATTTGCTCTCCCGCTTTTCTAAGCGTGGTGTTCAGATCGTTCTTACCCACGACATAATCATTGAAGGATTGCACTGCATATTTGACAAAATAACTGTCTGGAAGCAATCGCTTAGGCGGCAATCCGGTTGTCCCTGAAAGTACACCTTTCCAGTTTTTATCCTTCAGGTAAGGAATGTTCGATCCGAATTCTTCGACAATCGTTTTGGTTTTCATCGCCGGCAAGCGGCCTTGAAGAGACATCATTTCCTGGGACTCTTTGGAAGTCAGCATTTCCAATACACGAAGCGCATCTTCTTTCTTTTTGCTCGTCGGGCTAATTACAGCTACATGAGCATCCACTTGGCTTGTAACACCAGGCTTTTCCTTAAAGGTAGGGAACTGAACGACGTCCCATCTAAGACCTGCTTCTCCGGGTTCCTTCATCTGATTGTTACGATTTTTGTAAGCCCACATTGCCAGCGTTTTGTCCTTCAAAAATAGTCCGTCCCCGTAGGTTGTCAACGTATTATCTGGAATCGTCCATACGTTGTATGCGGTTTCAAATACTCGTTTCCAGAGCTCTCCTGTCATTGCAGAGGTTTGGGTAGATGGGTCGATAAAAGGCAGTGAAAGCTGGAAGGCCATTTCCGACCAGGTCACATGAAGACCCTTGTACGTGCCGTTGCTCTTAGCAGTGATTGTCTTGCCAATGTCGATGGCCTGCTCCCAAGTCATTCCATCTTTCGGATAAGGAACGCCTACCTGATCAAAAATATCTTTGTTATAGTACATGAGCTGGAAATTTTGTGCATATGGAATTGCGTACAATTTCTTGTCCTCCGATTCATTGCGGATGGCATCAAGAAGTACGGATTCCAAACTAGTTAAGTCGAACTTTTGCTTAGCTATCAGGGTATCCAATTCCGATGCAAGCCCTAATGTTTTAAGATCCTTCACACCACCGTTCCAATTGAGAAAAATATCCGGCACATCTCCCGAGACGACAAGACTTTCCAGCGTGATGTCTTTAACCGGTCTAACTACTTCGAGTGAAATATGAGGATATTTCTTACTCAGAGGCTCCTTAATATAATTCTGAATTTCTGTATCGTTCAAGTAAGACTCCGAAGCATACAGCTTAATTGTTGTGGGCTCATAACTAGCTGGGACAGGCTTTTCTTGGGGCTCTGCACTCTTGCTGTCAGGCGTACTACAGCCGTTTAATAGCATAATACAACCCATAAAGACGACCAACCCTTTAGACGATTTCAGTTGAATAACCCCCTGACATATTAATACACAGATGTAATTGAAAGAATCGAGCGAGGTTCCATCAAGCCCTAGAGTCATGAACGGAACCTCCCGCTCTTACTTCATGCGCTTTACTTGCAATGAACAATCAAATCGATCGGGTACCGTCCAGCATTACGTCCGTATAAGGCTAATCCGCCTTCATCCGTTTGCAGCGTCAACTTGAGTTTGCGGTTTCGGTCCAGTCTACCTACAATACGGCCAGGTATGCTGAGCTTATACAAGTATCCGTAAGAACCCGCCTCTTCCAGCTTGTTCGCAGCCTCCTGATAATGCCAGGACAGGACACCCCGGCTATCTGCAGGATCATCTGGAAGTACGAACGATTCTATTCGTTCCCCGTCAATACTTACTTGCAGACGTGATTCGTGACGCTCGTCATCCGTCATATAGTACGTATTCGGATTACGTTCCGTATTGGCATCTGCTCCGTGCATGAACGATATCTCCGATTTGGCGTACGTCTCTCCTTCGATGTTACGAAGAAGAAGTCGCTTCGAGCTGGCTTCGAACAAAATATCAACATCTTGAATCACGCTCAATGCCTCTGGATTAGGAAGGGCAATTTCATATTCAAATGAACCCTCACCTCCTCCATTCACTTTATTACATTGAAGCGCGTTCCATTGATAGGAATACGTATGATGTTTGTAGTCTGCAATCGGTACGTATATTATTTGTCCGCTTCCTTCATTGACTTCAGGAGACATATTGCTGCGTACATCGAAGGTTGTGAAATTACGCATAATGACTTCACCATCTTCACTCAGCAGTTGTATGGCTAACACGGCAACGGCGTCATGCTCCGGCAAACGGACTGATAGTGGTTCCAGCGAAGAAACGCCGTAACCGTCCCATTCTACTGAACTGCTCCCTTTAGCCTGAATGATACGATCACCTAAATGGTCATACCATAGCTCCCACAATAAAGAAAGCGTTTGCCCGAAATACCGATCCGAGAAACTAGATCTTAGAAGCGGCACACTAATTAAGCTATCCGCATTTACCGTTTGGCAAGGAGGTGCATCTATGACAATAAAATCCGGCGAATGCAAGTCTCTGAGCGTCATTCCTGGTACGAACCATTCATATCCAAACTGTTTATCCGTCCCGTTCAACCGATAATAGCCGTTAAATTCATTAATGACATCACGGAATTCGGTGAAAACAAAGCCGCATAATTTATCATGACGCCGGAATTCGTTCAACATGTATCGGTAATGCCAAGCGATATCGCTATCTCCTGCCCCGCCTTCGATACCCCATACATTACCGCATTCACTGTTCATCAAAGGAGCATCGGACTGTTGGTTGCCTTCACAATAATTAAAGGTTGAGCCAGGGAATGTCTGACTTACGATTTTGCTCACATGCTCTCGTACTTGTTCATATCCATTTAAATAAAAGTGCCATGTATTCAAATCCGATTCCACATGATCCCAGTTGCAAGGGGAGTTATCCTCTACTAAGCGCGTAGGGTCAAGCTGTTTGGCCCATTGATATATTTCCCGCACCCATGCTTGCGTCTCCGGTAAATATTGAGAGGCTGGTATCCAATCCCTTGTTTGGTCAGGCGCCTTGTCATCTGTCTTCAGTCCCCATGTCTCGTTGAACATAACCCAGGAGAAAATAGAAGGATGATTCCTATCCCGTTCGATTACTTCACGAGCTTCGCTCTCATACATCGCCCGCGCCGTCTCATCTGGATTCCCCCAGAAGCAAGGCATATCTTCCATGACCAGAATACCGAGCTTATCTGCCCAATACAGTTTTCGCGGCTCTTCCGGCTTAATGTGGATCCGAACAAAATTAAGTCCGAGCCGCTTCATCAAGTAAATCTCATCCCTCATCTCCTCATCCGTTGGATAAGTAAAGTAGCCAGCCTCGTGATAGGACTGATCAAGGGTACCATTCAAGTACACGGGTTTGCCATTCAAAGTGATCCAGCGGTAATCCCGCTTACCGAAGAGTGCTGTACCAATCTCCCGTATGCCAAAATAGGTGGAAACAGCATCCACATCATCTCCGCAATGAAGTCTCAATTCACCCTCATACAAAAACGGCGTCTCTGGACTCCACAAACGCGGTTCATCCACTGTAAATGTAGTTTGCACCTCATTCTTGCCCTCGACAAGCTCCACTTGCACCTTGTGATTTACAGCTCCCCTGTCAAATTGGAATGTCAATTCGGCTATGCCGGAACAATTAGCTTCAATCGTTGCTGCTACCTCTACACATCCATCTAGACGGGTTACTATTGTAGCCGCCTTCACATAATTCTGCCGACGTGATTCCAACCATACCGGCTGCCATATGCCTCTAGTTTCACCGTATCCTTGCTTGCCCCGAGCTTGATAACTGTAGTCGTTATCCTCCACACGCACCACAATCACATTGTCGGCATGATTCAACCATAAATTCGAAACTTCAAACTCAAATGTACCGTAGCAGCCTTTGTGTGAACCAACGTGTGTTCCGTTAATCCACACATCACATGCATAGTCCACGGCTCCAAAACAAAGAAACATTCTGGAGTCGTCCTGCTCGGGAATCCAATGGATAGTACGCCTGTACCATCCAATTCCTTTCTCATTACGACCAATTCCAGAAAGCGGGCTAACCCATGAAAACGGAACCATAATGCTGGATTCATAGGACGTCTCTCCATGATCCTGCCACATCTGATCAAGCCCGGTATCCTTAGGGTCAAATCGGAATGACCATGTACCGTTAAGTGAAATCCAATCCTTTCTTTCCCAATCCGGTCGTGGGAATTCTGGGCGTGGGATATCCGTATCGGGCATCTTATTGACGGGGGTTAACATCGGATGAACACAACCTTTCTTCATTTTCAACCCCATTCTACTCCTTGTATATATAAAATGCAATGTATATTATGTTTATATTATATATATTTTTTTCAATGTTCATTTTATTTTTACAATGACGTTTTTTTGTTGTACACTGGAACTATCATTCTATGGATAAGGAAGAACCTAATGAGCGAATTTAAACAAGAAATGAATCGATACCCAGCTTCACGAATAACCGAGGTAGCAAAAGCTCTATCGGGAGATCTTCGCGTTCGGATACTGGAAGCGCTTGGTGACAGATCGATGAGTGTCTCTCAGCTCGCTGAAGCTCTTGGGGTTGCTCAGCCAACCATGACGATCAATATTCAGATGCTTGAGCTAGCCGATCTCATCGTCTCTTCCCCCGGTGCAAATCGGGAAAAGATATGCTCGGTCACCTGCAAGTCCATTCTGCTGGAACTGCCCGTTAAACCTGGGGATGGACTTCACCATATGGAGGAAATTCACATGCCGATAGGTATGTATTCCCATTGTTCGATAAAGCCTACCTGCGGAATGGCAGGTAAAGACGGTGCTCTCATTGGATCCATTGATGATCCACGTGTCTTCTATATGCCAGAGCGCACCGATGCTTCTCTTGTATGGTTCTCTGGATCCGGAAGCATTGAGTATTATTTCGCCAACCCCATGCCTCCCGGTGTCCCACTTGATGAGCTTAAATTAAAAGCAGAGGTCTGCTCGGAAGCACCGAGCTTCAACATGAAATGGCCTTCAGACATTTCGGTTTATATTAACGATTTATTGGTAGGAATATGGAAAAGCCCCAGCGATTTTGGAGACCGTAAAGGCAAGTTGACACCGGATCGTTGGTTCCATGGCACCGAGTATGGCGCTTTAACTGAATGGAAAGTAACCAAAGAAGGCAGCTGTGTGAACGGGGTTCGTACTTCGGAAACTACATTGGACGATCTTCTTCTTCATTACAGGGAACCAATTCGCATCCGGTTTGAGGTAAGTAAGGATGCGGAGCACCAAGGCGGGCTTAACTTGTTCGGATCGGGGTTCGGAGACCATCCACAAGATATCGTCCTCTCGTTCATTCGCAACGTCGACCGATAGACATGGATAGAAGCATTATGAAAAGATACCCTGATGATCCCCCAGAAAAATAGGCCTGTACTGCCACTGGCGGTACAGGCCTATTTTTATTTTCCCTGCTAAACTAAAGCTACTCTCTCTTTATTCATCAAAAAGACCGCACTCACTCAAAAAAGCGGGAACATATCCGTTGCCCTGCGCCCATTTGGCAGCCGCGAACAGCTTGTCCCGATAATCCGCTTGATAAGCCTTGTAGTGAGGGTAGAAATATTGTTCATGAATGAGTATCTCCAGAAATCCTGCTTCAGAAGGTGACTCTTTTAATTGTTCCAGTGATGGGATAATATCTTCCACATTCAATCGGTCTAACACCGCATCGATTTTAATAAATATGAGATCTTCACTATGATCTTTCCAGAAATCCCGTTTTCCGGCATGTTCCGTTTCCTTATTGTCTAAATAATAGGATACGGCAGGTTTGCCACCAGCCATACGGAAGTAGCCCGCAAATCCTTTAAACCCAAATTGAAGCAAAGCTCTACAAGATTCCCGAGTAACCTCTCCCCAATGAATCGTAGTAACGGGATCGAGAAGCTCTTCCCCGGCAAACCGAATGATTTGTTCCGTTACCCGTTCACAATCCCGTAAAACCTCTGAGGGGTCGGCATTCCAATAAGGTTTATCCGGTTCGTTCTGCAAAGCATGAAACGTCAAGCGCATCCAATGTGAATTGGCTTTCCATTCTTCCTTATACTTATCCGGCATCTGCGATAGGTTAAAGCCATCTGTCTGATAATACACATTAAAGTGCACTTTTGTTCCAAACTCTTGATGCAACTCTTTATAGATGGACAAGTAGGGGTTTTCGAAGATCGAGTGGTACTTAAGTTGATTATGTGCAATATCTTGGAGAAACCAGATATTATCGTCAACCGATAGTCGATATTTATTTACCGCACTCTGAATCCAATATACGTTATAGCACACACTGTATCCAGTTTCTTCGTCTTTTATTGAGATCGTATTCCGGTAATTGTCCAGCACAATCTCCGCATAAAAGCCTTCATTCTCCGGTATTGCTCTCATCCCGTTAACAATAAGCTTGAGCTTATTAGACGCTGCAGCAATAGTCACCTTCACGTGCAGATGTCCGTTCTGCAGCCAACCATCATGCTCATTTAAGATATCACCGTCTAGTGGAAACACGACTTCCCACTCGTTATCCATTATCAAAGGATTTGTCACAGTACTCAATCCCCTTCTATCGGTTATACGTGCAAAGCAGCATATCTTTGTTGTGGTAATTTTTACCTTATGCAGTTTATCATATAATCTGGGAAGACATCTATATAAATATCATTTTGTTAATCCTTCAAAGACATGCTATAAATGAGCTCGAATCGAAACAGTCAAATCGCTCACTAACCGACCAATTTCTTCCGGCGATAAATGAAAATGATTCAAAGTCCATTCAATTAACATCAGATGAACGATTGAAGATAAGGATTTATGAGCGTAAAATCGGTATGTATACTCGGGACTTTCATTGTTTTCCTCTATGGTATCCATGGACAATTCGTCAAAGAAGTCGCAAATGCTTTTATAAATAAGCTGTCTTATTTTGCGGTCCTTTAACTCAATATTATAGATCAGTGAAGAAGGGGCGTTGGATTTCCAATTACGGAATAATATGACGAACATTTCCTCATTAAAAACAGCAGTGTCCCCGACATTTTCCCACATGCCTTTCATCAAACTATCCAGGTAATTTAGTAAAATTTCATCCTTGTCTTGATAATTGCGATAAAATGTTTGTCGAGCAAGACCAGCCCTATCCGTGATCTCAGTGATTGATATGTGAGAGTATGCTTTCTTTTCCATTAGCTGAAATAAAGCGGTCTGAATCCATTCTTGTGATCGTAAAGCTTGCTTCCCCACCTGTTCACTCAAAGTGTTACACATCCTCTCTTTTGTCTATTTTCATGGAAAATAATTCAACAAGCATTGCATGAAAATGCGATTTATATTAATGTTACAACTATACCACATGTTACACCTGTAACTTTGTGATCTTCGTAAACTACTGCTTCATTAAAAATGAGGGAGACGTCTGCGTTTTTTTGATTGATAATGATTATCATTACTACATCATGGGTAACGAAAGGGGAATTTCTGTTGTTTAGTTCAAAAAAATGGGTGGCATTAACTTTATTTCTCGTATTGTCACTAGTTGTGAGTGCATTCGGTAGTCCATCCAATTCAACCAATTCATCAGCAGCCAAAGCGCCTGAGGCAAAGAACAACGATGCAGCTAAGCCTGCAACGCGCACAGTCAAACATGCAATGGGAGAAACAACCATTACCGGAACGCCTCAACGTATTGTAGTTTTAACCAATCAAGGAACGGAGTCCTTACTCGAGCTCGGCATTAAGCCAGTCGGTGCCGTTAAATCGTGGATTGGCGAACCATGGTTCGATCATATCAAGGACAAAATGAGCGGCGTACAAGTCGTTGGAGACGAGACACAGCCTAATCTTGAGCTCATTGCCAGCTTAAAGCCTGATTTAATTCTAGGAACCAAAGTTCGGCAGGAAAAAGTGTATCCGCAGCTATCCAGCATAGCTCCGACCGTGTTCACGGAAAATCTCGGCGACAGCATGGTTGAAAATTTCAAGCTGTATGCTCAAGCATTGAATAAAGAAGCTGAAGGAATGGCTTCTCTAGACAGCTTCAACCAGTCCATTCAACAAACCAAAACAGCTCTTGGAGATAAAACGAAAATGCGCATTTCCTTAGCACGTTTTCAGCCTGGTAAGGTTCGCGTCTATTACAAAAACAATTTTGCAGGCGTCATCCTTGAACAGCTAGGCTTCGCTCGTCCAGAAGCCCAAGACAAGAACGATTTCACCGCAGATGTAACAACAGAACAAATAGCTGTACTGGATGGCGATGTGTTCTTCTACTTCACATCCGATCGTGAAGGTGAAACTGGAGCCTCCAAAACGGCTGAAGAATGGTTGAACAGCCCTATCGGTAAAAACTTAAATGTTATTAAAAAACAACGGGCATTTAACGTAAATGAACCTATTTGGAATACATCTGGCGGTATCATTGCAGCTAAACTGCTTATCGAAGACATTAAAACTAGATTTGAAAAATTAAGCTTGTAGCCCCAGTTTTAAAAAAGCTTTCTTCTTTGAGATTATTTTTCTCATTGAAGAAAGCTTTTTTAATGTCAGGCAGCAATTAAACAGCGTCTATTGATGCTTTGTTTCTACATTTGTAACATTTATAAAATTTTCAGAAAATTAAAATTATTTGATTGACTTGTAAATGCTTACACATTTACTATTTTTTCTAATAGGACTAATTGACTATACGAGGAGTTGAGATGTATGAAACCTATTATTGTAGATAGTTCCAACGCATGCTATGAGGATTATGTCGCATTTTCCAAGCTCTCGAAATATGAACTTGCAGCTCTTCAAAAAAACTATTATTCGGAGCTTCACACCTTGAGGCATGAGTTGGAATTGCTTCTTCTTGAGCTCCAAACATCTCATCTTCAATTACAAAGGTCCTATAGTAAAACGGCTTGACCTCAAAGAATGATAACTTATCAGATCGCTAATTAAGCAAACATTATACATTAAACGTAAAAAAGAAGCTGACGTTTCCGTAAGGTGGATACATCAGCTTCTTACATTTATTTATACCATAGTTTACTTGCTATAAGAATACGGTTAATTATAAAATTTTACCCCACTGCTTACGACTGTGAGCATCCAACGCGTTAATATCTTCAATCTCGCAGCGCCGCCCTTCGATGTCCGATATTAAGTAACGACCCGGAGCCGGAGACTGCAGGTGCTCGTGCAAGTTCCGAAGAGCTAATGTCATCGAGCCTAGAGTAGTTTCTACTTTCCATATCCAAAGCGCCGGCTTTTGAGCTATTTTCTCAATATGGGTGATCCTCGGAATCAAATATCTCAGATTAAGCTCCCTCTCGGCTTCTTCCCGACTAGCGTCTTCAAGCTCACTAAGCTTAAGTATAATACCTATTTCATCCTCTTTGGGAGTACGTACGGAGATATATTCCGTCGGTCGGGAAAATGGATAGGCGCGATATAGCAATACCTCTGGATAATCTACCCCATCAATTACTGCCTGAAGCACCCCTCCCGCACTACGGCCTAACCATACGTTCTGGGAATCCAGCAAAACAATTTCGTAAGGATCACGCATTAGCTTTGCACCCCCTTAATTTTGGATAGCTCCCGTTGGGCCTCAACCAGCTTGTGATAGGCACCTTGTTTATCAATTAATTGTTCGTGGGTGCCAATCTCAACAATTTGACCTTTATCCAATACGACCAATCGGTCCGCGTTTCGTAAAGTGGACAACCTATGCGCTATAGCAAATGTAGTACGGCCTTTTACAAGACGTGATATGGCTTCCTGGATTTGACGTTCCGTCTCGGTATCCACCGATGCCGTTGCTTCGTCTAAAATAAGAATACGCGGGTCGTGCACGATAGCCCTTGCGATAGCAATACGCTGCTTTTCACCGCCAGAAAGGCGATGCCCCCGCTCCCCGACCTTAGTATCATATCCATCCGGAAGTCGGACGATAAAATCGTGTGCATTAGCAATCTTGGCTGCTCTCATGATCTCTTCTGGCGTAGCATCCGGTTTGGAATAGGCTATGTTCTCCGTAATAGTTCCATCAAATAGAAATGTCTCCTGCAGAACAACACCAATCTTCTTCCTCAGATCTTCCTGCTTGATCTTCTTCAAGGGAATGCCATCTATCGTGATATGTCCTTGATTGGGATCATAAAACCGACAAATCATATTAATAAGCGTGGACTTTCCTGCACCAGAATGTCCGACCAGACCAATCATTTCTCCAGGTGCTACGTTCAGGTCGATGTTTTTCAATACAGGATGATGCGTTTCGTAACCGTAGGATACTTGATGAAGCACCACTCTGCCTTCTACCCAGTCCATTGGAACAGGCTCGATATCGTCCGGTACATCCGACGGAGTATCCATAATTTCGAAGACGCGATCCGCCGCTGCCATCGCTCGGCTGGTCCAGTTGAGCGCTTGGCTGAACCATTGAAGAGGTCCGAACAGCATGCCCAAATATGCAGTAAAGGCCATCAAAGTTCCTAAAGATATTTGATCGCGAAGCACCATCCATCCACCGAAGTACCAAACAAGAATCGCACCTGAAGTGGAAATAAGAGCGAACAACGGGAATACGCCTTGCCACATACCGTCTGCTTTAATATTTTGCTCAACCAACTCTTTATTGGCATCACCATAACGCGACATTTCCGTAGGCTCTTGACCGAACGCTTTCACGACGCGAATCCCCTGTAGCGCATCGCCTACCAGCATATTCAGACGGTTAATAGCTCTCCAGTGACGATACCACCGCGCACGGATTGTTGGCCATATGACCATCGAAGTTATCACGATAAGAGGAGTAGGGATAATGGCATAAATAGCAAGCTTCCAATCGAGACTCGCCATCATAGTTATAATCGCCGCGAGCATCAGCACTTGACCTGCTATCCACATGATGCCATCCGTTAAAAACTGGCGCATAGCTTCGGCGTCACTGTTGACTCGACCAATGAATTGCGAGGTTTGCCTTCGATCGAAAAACCCGAGTGACAGCCTCATTAGCGAAGAGTAGATATCTTTGCGGATATCCCCCATCAGCTTGCCCCCAACCCATACCCCCATATAGCCTCGTAACGTTTGCATAATGGATAGCATGACTCTGGCTCCGGCAAGACCCAGTACGAACCAAAGCAGTGCAAGGCTGAAGCTCTTAGGTTGTAATACATCATCCACGATCACTTTTGTAAGGAATGGCGGAACGAGCTCCATCATTGTAGCTGCTACCAGCATCAGCGCAGCTGTCGTCATCTGGACGCGATAAGGCTTTGCATAGCTTAAAAGTCTAGCCGCCACCTTACCTTTGTCTGTACATACAGAGCATACCTGTGTCCCTTCTAACAAAGGCGTTCCGCACTGCGTACATCGTCTTGGCAGATCTTTTACAGATGCAGCAGGAACCTCTTCTTTAGTGGAAAGCGCTTTAATCAGTTTGGACGCGAATCCAAATTTCCCCGCATGGCTAGAGGTATAACGGATAAGCGCTACTGGGCCCTTCCCCGTATCGGCTATCAATGTGCCGCCGCCTATCGCCGATACAATGCGGCATTCGGTAATACCTCCAATAGGCTGTTCCCGTAGTACTTCACCATCTGCATTGAAAACCTTTACTTCCTCATCCATAACAATGAGCCATCGCTCACCGAAATGGCCTTCCTCATCCACATCGGCCATCGCAGCAAACATGGGCTGTGAAGACAGGCTGGCCTCTATGGCATGTGGAAGTTTTTCCAAAATGGACATGAATTCTTCTCTCCTTTACTTGAGCGCATCTGGCTTGAACCGATTCTGATGTCTCTTCAGGGAGCTACTCTTCGAATCGCGAAGTGGTACTGCATCTCTCAACCTTACTTATCTTATGATGACTGCTTTCAAAATACCAAGGGAAAGAATGTTTATAACAAAATATACCAGTCACTAAACAAACATACGTTCTCACAACGAGTATTTTAGCAAAACTCCATATCAAAGTAAACCATTATTTACCTAATATTCATAAATTACGTACATCCAATATAAAAAAAATCAACCTATGATTTCGTCTCATGGTATGGAATAATAAGGGAGCCTTGCGGTGAAATGGATTCATTGTATATTACCTACTTTAGGGGGGAACAAGATGAATTTGAAAAGTTCTTCAAGACTGGATAGTATCCGAGTCATTGTTGACGAAATGCTCCTAGCCTTAGCCGATGCAAATAGAAGACGCAATGGCTATGTTCATCTGTACGGTGTATCCAGCTTTGCTTCCATGCTTGCCTACAAAAGAGGACTTCATGCAGAGCTTGCAACTATCGCCGGCATGCTACATGATTACTATTTTTATAAAACGGGAATATCGACCTTTCGTGCCGAGAACAGCGCAGAAGCGGTAAGGCCTATTCTTAGAAATACGGGGCTTTTTTCAAAAGAGGAACAACGAACCATCCTTCGCTCCATTTTTTATCAGAACAATCAAATGGGCCAGCATGGCGTTGATGAGGAGACAATAAAAGAAGCGGTGATGCTGCATCATTACTTCCACAATTCAAAGGATGCACTTTGCCCTAATAGTATCGAGAGATTGCGTTCACTACTATTTGAATTGGCTTGAATGGGCTCAGCTTCTTGAGGTCTGTTGCTTCCATAGTGGAATGGATGAAGATTTCACACCTTCTAGAGGGGGTATCGTAATCTATGAAAAACTACTCTCCGACAAGTCCCATGACCATATCGGGATTGTCCTGTCCTGCGATAACGACGAACTGATCGTCGCCGAAGGAAATAAGGATAAAAAGAATCAATCCGCAATAGTACATCGAGATCGTAGGAAATGCATAGCTGGCTACATCCGTGTAGATAACGAATATCAGTACTCATTTGCAGGTGAGTATGAACCTATCCTGCTTAAGTTGTCCCATCATTTCCAGCCTTTATATTTACTGATAATTGTCTCATCCCAAATTTGAACCTCGATATACCGTTCTGGGCCTTGACTTCCGTCTGCATTCCATTCTTGAGGAAAACCATACAGCTGAATCAAGTCTAAGATTTCTTGTTTCGTTAGACGTTGCCTCGGTATGGTTTTCCATCCTTATACCGCATCGTGGGAAATAAATCCCCATACGTGAAGCTGATGCTTTGCTCTTCAAATTCATCCAATACGATCTTAATCTCGTGACCGTTTCTATACCAATCCTTAATCCATCGGCATGGACCGAGCGTCATGTAATGAGGATAATGACTTGCTGAGCTTCATCGTCACTCAAGCTGGACAAATTAACAAAGGCGCCACGTTCCGTTTCATAATAGGTATAAATAATGTCATTTAATGAATGGAATAAGCTTGCGTACGTTCTCATCTCTCAGCCATAATCCTCCCCAAGTCAGAACAGCCAGGTAGATAGGAAATAAAGTATGGGTAAACAGCGGAGCATCCATTCGAATATGTGTGGCTACCACTCCGCCAAAATATGCGGTTAGCAGCAGCGCACCCAAAACCGATGTACGTGGTATGGCATATAGAATGGTAGGAATGAGACCAAGAACGCCAATGACAATAATGTGATGCTCGGCATAGCCAAGCGAGACGGTTCCTTCTACAACGGGAGCCGGTTTAATCAATTTGAACACACCATCAAATAACATGAACAGAATAACTAGCCAGCCCATGATCCTTGCTGTCCACAGCCGACCTTTTGAAATACGAGCATTCATGATTTATCAACCTCTCTCAAATTTTGATAAAACCATAGTAGCATGAAACCTTCGGCCTCATTTCTTATAAATTGCTCTTTTCAGCTTGGCTTCACTTAGGTATGGGCTAAAATGTTGACCAACTTGCCAAAGGGATCCCGGACATAAAATCGTCGAACACCCCACGGCTCATTTGCCGGTCCGTATTCAATGCGAAACCCTGCATCCTTCATACGAGTATAAGCAACATCCACATCATCGACTTCAATCGATAGATCTGGCGTAGGTGTAGAAGAACCGCCTTGCGAAGCGACACTAATTTGAATACTCATCTCCTGATTCGACCCGTAAGTCGCTATCCATCCATGATCCATTAATAAATCGAGGCCGAGAACATCTTGATAGAAACTTTTGGCTGCAGCAATATCTCGAGCATCTATATTGGTGACAATTCGTTTGACGATCATTATAAACCTACCTCCATCTATGGGCAGTGAGCTTCCCGCTATCCCGCACTGTCATACTCTCATCCGCATGTTCGATCATCCGTTGAATCCGCTCCAAATCGCCAACCGACCGTCGTATTCACGATGCTCTGAATAATTTATTGCATCAGTTCAGCAACCGAATAAGGGAATAACGGCTTGCTCAGCTCCAAAATCGCTTTTGCATAGTCCTGTATTTCCTTTTGAGCATCATGCTCCAGCCTTTGATTAAGGAAATGGCACACGGATTGCAGAGATGCCGTCCAGTACCAACGAACGTACATGCCATAGGATGGTAAAAACAATCGCGCCTGTTCCGCACACACTCCGTCGTCTAAAGCGGCTTCATACTTTTGGATTCCCAGCTCGATATAGTCGATTAATTGCTGAGTCAATTTCATCCCAATCTCCTTATGTACCGCTTCGCCGCTGCCTTGTTTGGAATTAGCCGGTTTACCTCTCCATTCTTCTTCCTGCGGAATATAAAATGTTGGCTCCTCCGTAATGTATCTTCTACTGGATTCATTCCATCCCTCAAGACTATCCCCTGTTCCCTCCATATGAGCGGAGCCGACTACATACTTCCACCATTGTCTGGCTACCATTAAAGGAGCGTACACCTCGAACTGCATCATGACATGTCTAAAAGGTGACGTATGACCTTCTCTCGCCAGAAATTGGATCAATCGAATATCTTTGCTGTCCAGTTCATGGGATTCTTTGGCATAGGATACTCGCGCCGCATTAACAATCGTTAAATCCGATCCCATATGATTGACAAGCCTTACGTAGCCTTTATCTAGAACTTGAATAAATGACATTAAAATCAACATCCCCTTAAAGCGTATTGGCATAATACTAAAAACATACAGGTTACAGAACAGGGAGATTATACCATAGCATCATGGAAATGTGTCCTTTTTTTACAAGTAATTTTCACCTTAGATTTAAACCGGTTAATGGGCTTTCAGCTCCGGTTAGCAGCTTGATCAAGAAACCATTGTAATTCTTCACGTAATCCAAGGAAGGAGTCGCATCGAAAAAATCCGCACCCGCTGCATAACTAATTAAATATTCCTTCCAGTTGGTGTATGATTCTCTGGCATTCTGAAGGCTCATTGCTACTATCCTCCATTTATCCTCTTCCGTTAAGTAGCCAAGATGATATCCTGCACAGCACAAATAGACACACCAGGAATGGTCGAATGCGGCGATGCCTTCCGCTGGGAGACGCATCAAATAGTAATTAGCTACCAGCAGCCTCCTCGTTCGTCTTTCCCCCTCCGGTAAGGATTGCAAATAAGGGTTCCTTTCCGATTCGGTAAGTCCTGACAGGAGCATACGATAATCTTCAAACTCCTTACGGATTCCCGTATCAAACAACCACTGAAGCGTTGCTCTTAATGAGCGGGGATCGTCGATTCTCCAAAGTTCTAGGGCATTGCGAAGCCGTGTTTTGTTCTCAAAAACCATATGCATTTTATTGGCAAGAGAATAAGCCATCTGTCCTTTCATGCAAAAGGAAGAAAGTGCATTAACATAAAAAGCCAATTGCTTGCGTAGTGTTGGGTCGTAGTAGTTCAACGAATGCTCCCCTTTTTCTTATCAAGTTCAACAAGCTGAATAACGGCTTCGATATCAAACGGTTGAATATGCGTTATTCGTTGGTACATTTCCTTTGCGTTCTCGATCTCCCTTAACCTCATATAGCATTTTCCTGCTAATGCTAATGCGTCCAAATGCTCCGGTTGATGAGACAGGATGTATTCTAAATCTCGAAGTACTTCGTTGAACCGCTCTCTTGCATAGTTGACTCGCGCCTTGACCAGGTACAAGTCAAGATCATTGGGGACGATTCGAATGCAATGATCTACGGCAGTTAATGCTTCAATCAAGTTTCCCTGCCTGAGATAAAACTCACCTCTCAGACGCAGCAAATCCGGATCATCAGCAAATAAAGCATGCGCCTTCGTAAGCATTTCCTCTGTAAGTTGCATGTTTTTTTCCTTCAATGCCATTAATGCCTTCAAGCGGTAGTCCAAATAAGTCTCCAGCTCTTCAAATTGTTTAATGTATGTGTAGCGCAAGCTAGTTGAATAAAGCGGATCAGCGAATACGTGCAGGAAAATATTTGGAAACTGTCTAGCAAATGAATCTCTATCCTTCCGAATAGCATCTTTCCAATGAAAACTACTTTCTAATAATCCCCATATCCCCCTTGGCAAATGAGGATGCTGGTCTATAAAGCCGGACATTTGCTCTCTAACAGCATATTGAAGCCTTATATTCCACATCACATCTTCTTGCATGAGGTTCAACCAGGATGTTAGCTCAATACGGGAAGCCATATTATTATAGACAGCATGGACTTTTTCCATGAAATCCTGAAGAGGATCTTCTTGGGTTCTCCCCTCATGAAAAGAAACATTCATTGAATGCGAGGAAAAGATGAAGACATGTTCGTCTTCATCTTCGTCAGTGTGACTAATCGATTGACTCTTACGTTTACAGTTTAAGATAGCCTGATCGTAAGCCTCTCTAAGCTTCTGATATCCTTCCGGATCTTCCTCGGGATGATGCTGCTTCAGTTTTTGGACATAAGCTTTCCTGATTAAGGATTTATCTTCAGTAGGGTTTATCCCCAAATGGTGCCATATATTCATGGATTCATCTCCGCCTAACTACCTAAATGCGCTTGCCTTAGTGGACTGGAATGGGACACGAATAGTTTCGTCAGTACTGCCTTATTCTCACTAATATAATCGGAGTTCCTGTTAATGGAATTAAATGCAGAACCGACAGTAAAACTCACTAAATAGTCCTTCCAGTTTGAATAATTACTTTTTACAATCTGGATGACCTCACCGATATTAGACCACTTCTCTTCTTCAGTTAAATAATCCATCTTAAGTCCAGCGCAGCATTTAAATACTGTCCATGTATAATCGACCGCAGCTATCCCTCCGGAAGGCATACGCCCTAAATACTGATTTACTATAGTTAGCTTATATTTCCGATTCGCATCGCCCGTTTCACTCTCGATGTACTTCAATCTACCGTCTTCCGATAGAGAGGACAAGATACAACTTATGTCTTCAAACTCTTTTCTCTGTCCTATCGTTATGGAATGTTTTATGTTTTCTTTCAGAGTATCTGCATTTTCGATCTCCCAGTGTTTAAATAAATTCCGCAAATAACTTCTTTTCGTATAAATCCAATTTGGATTTTGAACGTGGTAATCGGCATCCCTTCCTACTATGCACATGGCTGTCAGTGCATCGACAAAAGGTTTATAAGTAAACGATGCTTCCTCAGCGGAAGTATTCATAGTTAATCGTCTCCTCTTCTATCCATTAAGTATACCGGATGAACCTCCACACTCTCCCTACTTCCCGTAATACAGAAAGGTAGTACAAGAAGAGTACGAAAATATATATGTAAATTCGCAATGGAATGCTTTTGCTGGTCTCCTTAGTTGGCTTCTCATGTGAATCCAAATAATTATCTGCTAGAGGATTCTGCGTTGAAACTGCCGCCTTGGGGTATCGTTTCTTCCACTTCTCGTATTCACTTAATAGAGCTGAATCCATGACACGAGTGGTTCCATCGAGCTCGATCGTTTTGTTATCATATATTTCTTTACTCTGTTGATAATTAGTCAACAAAAGAATGGGTGTACCATCACCATCCAAATATCCGACACTCAGATACCCGCTGATCTTGGACAGGAGCCCTTGCTTTTCTACCTCAATCGTAGATAGATATACCGTCTTTTCTTCTCCGTTATCACCCTTTATCTGAAGTTGATTCATGCCCATATAGGCTGCATTATTCAGCTTCATATGCACAGCTTTTATTTCCGGAGGGAGCTGCTCCAATTCTCCTATAGAATGGATTGTCTTTATTTCTATCGGTTTAAAAGCATTGGCAACATATTGAATCGGAGTTTCCCCTGTGTGCTTCACAAAAGATGCCGATATGAAAAAATGAAGTGCAATAATAACAATCAGACTGAACCATTTACCCCCAATGAGAAAAAAAGCACTTTGCTTAAGCCGCTTCCTTAACGGCGTTTTCCCAAGCTCTTTCCTTAGCTGTTTCAGTTCTCTGCCACTGCCTCTTTGCTTTTTTAAAGCTTTTGCTCTTTGGGATTGAATTTCAGCTACGGCTAGGATAGCTTCAATATCATTGGCATTAAACTTCAGAATTCGGTTATACATTTCAAATGCTGAATCAGGGTCCCCCAGCTTCATATGACAGCTTCCTGCCATTGATAATGCAAGGCTATGGTTAGGATCTTGATCCAGAATTCGCTTAAGATCCTCCAATGCATCCTCCATTTTTCCTATATGAATTAATAGGCGCGAGCGGTACAAATAGCCGTCGACTTGGTCAGGTAACAATTGAATGAAGCTGTTGCTTGCCGTCAGTGCCCGAGCCATATCACCTGTTTGTACATAGCACTCGATAAGTAACCGAACTACATCCGGGTCGGATTTGAAGTATTCTGAAGCCTTTCTTAATGATCTCTCAGCTGCTTGGTAATCTTGCTCCAATAATGCCAATAAACCCCGTTCACGGTATCTTAGAAAGGAATCATAATCTACATCCACCGTATCCAGCAGAGCTGTATAACCCATATGCAATACCTGTTCATGTCCTACCGCATACGCGTACACTTTGGGATACTGTTCCTGAAATCTTTCTCTATCTTCCACCACCAGTTCTTTCCAATGAAAGGTATTCTCAAGGAGACTCCAGACCGCTTCAGGCACAAAATAATGATTTTCCATAAAATCAAGAAGCCTGATTGAGATCCTGTTCTGCAGCTTCACGTTCCATATGACGTCCGCATTCAGTTGTTTTCCCCACTGCTCCGAATCAATCCTCGATGAAAAGTTCTCGTACAACGCTTCTATTTCTTCAATAAACCGCTCCACAGGGTCTACAGGATCGTGAAATTCATGCTGATCTGTATAGTGCAGCAAACGCTGAAAATGATATGAATCAGATTCTGTCTCCTCATCAATCTCAGCATCCTCCGCGTTGCTCTCGTCATAGTACATCTCTGCTTCCTGTAAGTCTTCTTGCCTTCTATCCGTTCGTTCAAGTTCAAGTGCTGCTGAAGCTTCCTGCAGGTAATCTTCAGTTTCTGTAGAACTCCGGTTCATAGCTCTTTTGGTCCGCTGCTTAGCGTCCTTCACCGCTTGATCATATGCTTCTCTAAGCATCTGATAGCCTTCCGGGTCTTCTTCTGGATGATAAAGCTTTAGCTTTACTGCATAGGCTCTCTTGATGGCTGACACATCATCAGTCGGTTCTATGCCGAGAATTTTCCATACTTGCATTAATAGTCACGCCACCTCTCCAAATGCTCTAATTGCTTTTTGAGGAGTGAGGAAGCTTTTTTAACCTCCTGCTCATTTTGAGAAGCAAGAACACGTTCAAACTGCTCCAGCAAAAATGCAATCTCCGATCGCTTCTCACCCAACGCTTCCTCATACAGCCTTTCACCCTTGGCCAGCAGCAGCCTATTCTCTGTCCGTTCACGAGGATGGATCTTAATATCCTTTAATTGTTTCAGTCTTTCTTCGATTTCCTGTTGAGTGAGCTTGCCTGGATTTTTCTCAATAATGGTTTTCTGCTTCACTCCGGTGCTTACGGTTGTGACCTCTACCTCTAAAATTCCGTTAATATCGTAAGTGAACCTTACGTCAATCGCTTGCTCTCCCGCTTCATCGGGTGGCACTTGCACCGATAGCTCACCCAGCTTAATATTATGGTCTACTCTTCGGCTCTCGCCTTGATAAACGATGACTCGAATGCTCTTCTGCTGATCATGGATAGTGTAAAACGTCTCCACCTTGCTAACCGGAATCGGTGTGTTACGCTCAATAATCGGACTAAAATGACCACTGTCGAAGTTCCCGTTCCCCATAGTCTTTGTAATTTCAATTCCAAGTGTATATGGGCATACGTCTGTAAGAACAACCTCTTTAAGCGCCTCGTTTCTTTCTTTAAGAGCTACCTGTATGGCAGCCCCTAAAGCAACAGCTTCATCCGGATTAATCTGACTGAAAGGCAGCTTCCCGAACATTTTGCTGACAACCGATTTAATGACAGGCATACGAGTTGCACCGCCGATCAAAATAACAGCATCCAAGTCATCCGGAGAAAGGGAAGCATCGCGCAACGCCCTCTCTATTGGATGACGCAGCCTAAGAATTAGCTGGCCGGCTATTTTCTCAAACTCGCTTCGGTCCATTGAAAGCTCGTACTCCTGAGCCTCCCACATAAAGCTCATTTGCCCAGCATTTCCGCTGCCAATAGCACGCTTGCATATCTCAGCCTGCTTGAATAGTGCCGAACGAGCTTTGAAGTCCAACTCCTGGTAATCTATCCCCTTGGTTTCCGCAAAATATGAAACAAGCAGTTGAGTGAAATCCTCGCCGCCCAAGTAATTATCCCCGGCAATGGACTGCACTTCCATTACACCCTCAAAGAACTCCAAGATAGACACATCAAAAGTACCCCCACCCAAATCAAAGACGAGGAATTTCGTATCCGATTTCTGCTGGTGGAGACCGTAGGAGATCGCTGCAGCGGTAGGCTCGCTAATAAGCCGCTCTACTTTCAAGCCTGCGATTTCTGCCGCGAGTTTGGTCGCCTTGCGTTGGGTGTCGTTGAAATACGCCGGGACGCTAATGACCGCTTCCGTCACTTCATGTCCGAAAAAAGCTTCTGCATCGGATTTTAAGGATTTCACAATAAAGGAAGATAACTCCTCCGGTGAAAAAGAGTAACGGCCGAGACGAAATATTTTCTCAGTCCCCATATACCTCTTAAAGGTTGCAGCTGTAAGGTCCGGATGAGTAATTAACCGTTCTTTGGCAATTTGACCTACGAGTATTTCACCGTTTTCATCCACACTTACTATAGAAGGGGTTAATCGTTCCCCAAGCACATTCGGTATAATAGTGGGACCGTCTTCTGTCCAATAAGCAACCAGACTGTTTGTTGTTCCCAGATCAATACCAATCATTGTCATTAATTGCAACCTCGTTTCAAAATGTATTGGATTAGGAAATTCATCTTCTTTTTCCATATTTTTTATTATCGGATAATTACACGATTTTATTAAGTTTGATCGCCTTAACCGAAGGATTGACTTATTAGGGTATAAAAAAACAGGATGTCAACTTGTGAAGTGACAACCTGTCTTATATTCTTCATGTATTCATTGGATCGCAAAATAGATATCTACTTCGGACTCCGACGAATCCGGTCCCATAAATCGTTCATCCTATACTTCGAATTCGATTCCACCGGCTGGTTTTAAACCGAGCTGCGGAATCAGGATATTATTGTATTAATTCCATAGCTTGTAAAGCCTCCTATCATTCAGTAACTAATTAAAGGACGTGATTCGTCCTTAATTTAATAGCTTTACAAACAAGAAAACCAGCGTACATAAACAATAGTCCAAGCACTGTATTAGCAATTAAATAGTAATGGACATAGTTTGCACAATAAAATGGCAGCTCCTCACACATCAAATTATACCCGGCGCGGGGAAAGTCCCAACCATACCACGACCTTGGAAACCCTTTTGCCAATAAAGTAGCTAAGAAAACAAGCACAAGCTTATCCATTATTGACGTAACGATAAAGGAATGAAGGAACGCCGTCCAAGTTACTCTCCTAAACACGCCATTCATCATTAAACCTACAAGGAAATATGGAATTAGACAAAAAAAGAAACCGTAATACATCCATGAAAACGGCCTGGACTGATCCGCAGGAATCGTAGTGAATACGGAATATGTTGTTCCAACAAATAGATAAGTCGGTATGTAGGACATCAGAAAGACGCTGCTAACCAACAAAGATTGGGTCATAAAGAGTCTACATGTTTTGCACCGGTTCATATCAATCCCCCTTAGTTTACGATGAGTTTTATTATTTACTAGCAAAACTTCGTAACGGGTTTCCTTACTTGTGAAATCTGTAAACACCGCACAGATCGATACTTTCTGATTCCAAATCTAATAGAGTAGCGATTATCATCCCGTGACATACCACCATCACATTGGAATAGTTCCTATATCGATCAAGGACTCATTGCTTGTCCTCCATACAAATGGTATCTATAGTTCATCATAACACATACCATAATTGGTTGTAATATCCATTCCGTACAGATTGCAGGATGCCTGAATAATGTGAATGGTTTCAAACCTTTTGAACAAAAAAAGAAAGCTTGATCGCTCAAGCTTTCCTAACACGCCTATACTTTTTACCAACCATCATAATAATAGGCGTTCCTACAATTGTAGGTAAAAACCAGAAGATGAGGATCGGTAGGTAATTCAAGCCTGGAATGCTATGTCCATTAACGACAAGCACAGCGGTAACGACTCCTATATAGGATCCTAGCATCCCACCGATATGCCTGCCGAGCCAGTCGACCCGTCGGCTTTTTTTGGCTGTATATCCGTAAAGTGCCATCGCATAAGAAAAGATTGCTATATAAAACAAATAGGCACTCTCCGACCAATGCATAATGGCCATACTGATTGAGCTGAGAAAAATGACTATATAACCAGCATGATAAATTTCTCCAAAAACCGTGTGCCATCCTTTTCTTTTCCTGACCAATGCCGATACAGCACCCGTTATCAGACATACCGTGCCTGCAACTATATGCAGTATGAGAATGAGTTCAAATACATCCAATGGATACCCTGCCTTATCTCTTTAATTTGTAAGCTATTTTCCCTTGAACATCCAATTTAATCTTGTATTGACTGCTAATAATTGCTACTATAATGCTCTACCCCAAATAACTTACACCAGGTGAAATCAATGGATTCAGAAAAGTTTTATGAAGAACTTAAGCTTTATCGTGGCGAGGATCGGGCGAAACTAGTAATGCAGCAGGTCAAATCGATTCTATCGAACAATCAGCAGCAGAAATGGTGGCAAAAAATATCGCTGTTTAACAAGCCGAAGACGGAACCTAAGGGCTGGGATTAATAGGAGGGAACCCCCTCCCCATTCCTTGTAAAAAACTTCAGCCTTCACCCTCACCTTCGATACTAAATACAACCCATTTATTGAGTTCTTCTTTATTTTTCGAAAATTCATCATGCTTCATTACTGCGTACTCGTTCGTGTCCGGAAACCAAATCACGTAATAGGACTTATTCGATTCTCTGAATAATTTTTTGGCCATATCAATAGCATATTGTTTTGTCAAATGAACGACGCTCCCCTTGTATCATCTCTTAGATGATTCCATCATAGATCGATTTCTCTAATCTCGGAGGGTACCATGCTCCTCTTTCCCAAGCAAGAACAAACGATTCATACCGTCGATTCTCCGGAAACGACTCCAGATCACCGAAATATCTTCGAATTGCATAAATCTGCGATTCATGAGCGTGCAGCGCTTCTGCTTTCATAGACCAGTACGGTTCCGTATCTAGTGCAATCGAGGGATGATGACCGTTTTCTTTTAATGTGTTGGAAGATATGTAATAAAGCTTTTGAACAGACGGGCAGCGTCCGCTTAGAACAGCAGAGGTGGCTATCTTGGAAATGGTCATATGGTCAGGATGAAAATTCCCGCCGTCCTCTGGAAAAGTGACGACCACTTCGGGCTTATGTTCAAGAATAAAATGAATCACCCGTTCAATAAATTCGCCTTCCTCGATTTCTTTTAGTTTACCGTCCGGATACCCCAGATGCTCCACCTGGCTTAATCCAAGAATGCTTGCCGCTTTCATCATCTCCTGCTCACGCTGTGCTCCGAGCTCTTCATTCGTTAGATGCCCTACATCACCATTCTTTTTCCCGGCGTCGCCTCTGGTGGCCAACAGAAGAACGGGCTTCTCCCCCTGCTCTGCAAGCTGCTTAATAAGGCAGGCACATAGAAAGCTCTCATCGTCGGGATGAGCAAATATAAAAGCGGTTGTTCGACTCATCATCATCCTCCTCCTCACCCCTTATTATATCAATAGTTCGTGATAGAGATAAGAGTAGTTCAGGCCCGAACAAAAATTAATAGAAAAGCATATAGTATACCATGTCCTACTTGAAAGGAGGAATACTATGTCTACTAATCATAACTATAGAATATGCAAGCAATATATGCAGCAAAATGTCCGAATCACTACCGTTCAAGGTATCACTTATGAAGGTACAATCGTGAACGTCGATCATCAAAACGTATATATTCAAGCGCTTCGCCCGACGGGACGAAATAAGGCTTCCATTTCTTTCTTTCCCTTCGTGCTGCCTCTGGTCTTATTTGATCTGCTAGTCATTGCTCTATTGGACAGCCCCCGTTTCGGTCGTGGCTTTTGGTAATTGAGAAGTCCCTCATCGACGAGGGGCTTTTTTATTTGTCAACTTATGCAGTTGCCGGTTGCTCATTCTTACAATAGGGTTGCAACTGTTGGCATAGTCCCGCATGATATAGCTTGGAATCATAATAGTGAAATCCGCTCTTAAATACGACTTCTTCAGCTGTATATCGAAAAGAATGCAAATTTTTACAAAAAATACAATAGTACATAAGTCGCACCTCTTTTCCTTAATCATTATCAATTTACACATACTAATATGAAGAAAATATGATTATTATGCAGATTTTTGTGAATTTTTTGTAAATAAAAGAAAACGTTGGTGTATTGTTGTATTATTAAATTTAGAGAGTTATTAATGTACTGTTGCTAACAAATTATAAGTATGTTATATTACATATAATTCCTATTGGAAAGGTGGTAATTATTAAATGAGTAATTCCAGTTTGGTTCTTAATCAGATTCAAGAAGAGGTTCAAGGTCATCGTAAATCCGAGTATCCCGTCAATCCTGTTTTTCTGAATCGCTGGTCTCCTCGTGCCTATTCCAATCAAAAGGTTTCGGATGCGGACCTACTCACCGTCTTGGAAGCTGCTCGCTGGGCGCCGTCCTCATTTAACGACCAGCCTTGGCGTTTTATTGTAGCCAAAACGGATGAGCAATTGGCCGTTTTTCATCAGTTTCTAAATGAATTCAATCGCTCGTGGGCAAATAAAGCCCCCGTATTAGTGTTAATTGCTTCGGACAAAACAAGAGCCAATGGCGACGCGAATCCTGCGCATACATTCGATGCAGGGACCGCTTGGGGCTATCTCGCGCTTCAAGCAAAATTGCTCGGTTTAGCCACTCATGCCATCGGTGGGTTTGATAAAGCCCAAGCTCGTACCCTGCTTAACGTTCCTGACGAGTTTGATCTGCATGCTGTAGTGACGATCGGTTATCAGGGAGATGCAAGCCTGCTACCGGAACCTCTCCAGCAGCGTGAAGTACCTAACGAACGCAGACCGCTTCAAGAAATCATTTTTGAAGGAAGCGTCCCATCTAAATAAACGCAACAAAGCGGAGCCGTCTGAGCTCCGCTTTTTTTCAAACCTTTTACCTCCCCCTGGGAATCCGTTAGTTTCTCCTCAGTCTTTACAGGACGAAGCATATATGCGACACAATGATAAAACCTTGCACTTTACGCGTAAGGTTCCATTCTATTTATGTCATATTCAAAAAAATGGATACATATAATGAATATCATGTCCAATTATGGAACAAGCATGAGCCTATAGCAAAAAGGGGAGCGTGATTGCACGTGTGGGAAAGTGTACTTAAAAAAGAACAGTGGGAAATTCAAGTCGATCAAGATCATAAATCAATCTTACTTAATGTATCCACAAATCCTCAGAACGACGAGACCGTTTCACTTCAATTAGATCAATCCGAGCTTTTTGAGCTCATTCATACGTTTTTGTCTATTAACCGTTCCTTCAATAACGAGACAATGTACTATGATGATCTAGCTGCCGATCATTCATAAGTGAGGGATGCAACACCCTTCCGAATGATCGGGGTCTTGCTATGCCTCAAGCAATCCCAGCACGTACTTGGCTACTCCATCTTCCGAGTTCGATTCTATGGTCCTATCCGCCATCGCTTTAAGCTCAGGTTGGGCATTGGCAACCGCTATTTTCGTGCCTGCTGCTTCAAATAAACCAATATCGTTCAGATTATCCCCAAAAACGACGATATCCTCTGGCGAACAGCTCATATGTTTCGCCCACATTAGCAGCCCATCCCGTTTATTTGCTTTTGGATGGCTTACTTCCAGAAAATAGTGGTCTGCAATGTAGTTGTCCGGCATGAAATGCAAATGTACGGCATCGTTAAATTGATTACGTATTGCCTTCTCTAAGGGCTCCAGTTCTTCTTTAGGGCCTATGTAGGTAAGGATCAACGTCTGATACTGATCAGAATAGATTAGCTCTGGGAGCTCGCGAAAACGAGTGTCATTGGGTCGGCTGGCAACAAACTGCAGTTCGCCTTTCCGTTGGAGAGGTTCATGTAGAACTCGTTCCTCGTTGTGGTCATCCAGAGCAAACCATAAAGGACTTAATCCAAATGTCTTGCCTAAGCGTATAACTTGATCGGTGAGCAGTGCTGAAAGAAAGGCTCCGTCCAGCTTTTTCATCTCGATTGGATCGAATAAGAGTGCTCCATTGTAAAGAACCATCGGATACTTCCATTTAACATCTCCGACAACGACGGTAGAGCTCTTGTAGCTTCGGGCTGTGGCATAGCTCATGACGATGCCTTGATCCAACGCTTTATTGACGGCCTCCTTGGCAAAAGGCGATAGTATGGCATCCGAACGAAGCAGCGTGCCGTCCAAATCGGTTACAACATAATGAGTTTTCAATCAGGATCCCCTCTTCTGAATGCATATGAAAACATAAACCAACGCCTATAAGACGTTGGTTTATTATCGTTCAATAAAATATTAAGTCAAGCACTAATTGACCAGCTGTCCATACAAAGCAGCGTACTGTTGCGCGGATTTGCGCCAGCTGAAATCTTTCTTCTTAATATTGGCCATAATCTTGTTCCAGGCCTCCTCATCGTGATACAAATTCACGGCTCGTTCCACGGTATACAGCATGTCATGCGCATTGTAATGTGCAAAGCTGAAGCCCGTTCCTTCACCGGTAGTTTCGTTATAAGGCTGCACTGTGTCCTTCAGTCCACCGGTTTCACGAACGATTGGAACTGACCGGTAACGCATGGCTATAAGCTGTCCGATGCCGCATGGCTCAAACTGAGAAGGCATTAGGAACAGGTCAGAACCTGCATAAATTTGGCGCGCCAATCCTTCATTGAACGTAATGTTCGCCGACAGCTTGTCCGGATAACGGTCTGCCGCCCAACGGAACAACTGTTCAAAACGATGTTCTCCTGTGCCAAGAATGACCCACTGCGCATCGAGTCTTATTAATTCTTCAATGACCCGATCCATTAATGCAAGCCCCTTCTGATCCACGAGTCTAGTTACGAGCGCTACCAAAGGTACGTCCTTATTAACCGGAAGGCCTAGTTTTTCCTGAAGCTTGACTTTGTTCAATTGCTTTTTGGGTATGGAATCTCTGTAATTGACTTCAAGATGAGGGTCATTCATTGGATCAAATTCCTCGTAATCAATACCGTTAACGATACCGAGGAGTCGTTCACTTTGGCTTCGCATCAGGCTATCCAGATACTCCCCGTAAAAGGGAGTCTGTATTTCCTGCGCATAAGTCGGACTTACCGTTGTTATAAAATCAGAATACAGCAAGCCACCTTTCATAAAGCTGGCTCCGCCGTATTGCTCAAGTGCATACCCCGAAAAATGCTCGTCTCCCAAAGCGAAGAAATCTTTGAATTGCTCTTTGGCGAAGACTCCCTGATATTTCAAATTGTGAATCGTCATTACAGTTTTAATATGCGCATATTCAGGCTGATAGCTGAAGTGAGCCCGGTACAACACAGGTATCATACCAGCTTGCCAATCATGGCAGTGGATAATATCGGGAATGAAGTCGATGTGCTGCATTGAATCCAGTACCGCCCGGCAGAAGAAAGCATAGCGTTCAGCATCGTCCCCATATCCATAGCAGCCCCGACGATTATAATAAAACTCGTTATCTACGAAATAAAAGATAATACCCTCATGCTCCAACTTCGTAATACCACAATACAGCTCTCTCCAACCCATTTGCAATGTGAAGGTAGCGACAGTCTCCATAGCTTGGGTATAAGTCTCCGGGATGTCCTCATACTTCGGCAGTATAACTCTAACGTCAATCCCCTGCTTGGCCAGCTCCTTCGGTAATGATCCGATTACATCGGCCAAGCCTCCCGTTTTGGCAAAAGGTACGGCTTCCGACGCGGCGAATAACACTTTCATGGCTTCCTACCACTCCTTTATTATTTTGCGTGCTAGAAAGTCATTTCCAACACGCTATTTTTTTATATTACTTTGGTCTTGGAAGCAATAAACGGTGCTTGTTTGTCTCCTGTCAGTACTCGACCTCGACTGATGAACACATCTTTATCAAGGATAGCATTCTCAATTATGACGTTTTCTTCAATTTCGCAGTTTTGCAAAATAATGCTGTTCTTCACGTAAGCTCCTTTACGGATCTTAACCCCTCGGAACAAGATGCTGTTCTCGACCTTGCCTTCAATCGTGCAGCCATTGGCTATTAGAGCATTTCGCGCGTGCGCGTTTTCAGCATATCGGGCAGGAGGCTCATCCTTAACCTTGGTGTAGATTAGGTTTTTCTGGAAGAACAGCTCGCGCCAAATCTTCGGATTCAACAGCTGCATGCTGTGTTTGTAATAGCTTTGTATCGTATTCACTACGCCAGTATGCCCACTGTGCATATACCCGTAGACGCTGAGCTTATCGATATTTTTCATAATACCGTCTCTTACCAAATGATCGTATCCTTGCGCCAAGCAGGATTCCACCATATCCAGCAGCAGCTCCTTGCTCATCACATACATTTCCATCGAAATGTTGTCATTGCGCAATCGTCCCGAGTGATCCTCCATAACGGTGACTCGACCGTCTTCCTTGACAGCTAGCCGGCGAAACTTAGCGAATTCCTCATCATCCGCCTGCTTATAAACGACTGTAATATCGGCATTGTTCTCCAGATGTTGATCTAATACGTCGTTCAAATCAATGTTACACACGATATGGCTCCGAGAAATGACAACAAACTCTTCCCGAGCACGGTAGAAGTAATCCCGATGGCTATAAAATTGGAATAAATCGCCGCGCGCCATTCCCGTTGTTTCATGAAGAATCGCTGGCAGCAGAAAAAGCCCGCCACGTTTACGATCCAGATCCCATTCCTTCCCAGAGCCAAGATGATCCATTAAGGAACGAAATTTATGCTGAGTAAAGACAGCGACATTTTCAATACCGGAATTCACCATATTCGATAAAGTAAAATCTATCAATCGGTATCTCGCGCCGAACGGCACCGAGGCCACGCAGCGGGAATAGGTCAGTTCTTCCAGATCGTCCGGCTCGTTCACCAGATTGATAACGCCCATCATACGCTTCATAAGAACTCACCCTTTCAAGTTGGCCATCGCTGCCATATTGATAATCTCATTACCACCGATCAAAACAATATTGGATTGCTCGTCAGGCTCGCCAATCACGCAGCCATCCTCAATTACAGTACCTTCACCGATAATAGCTTTGTATATTTTTACGTTGTTCCCGATGCGTACATTCGGCATAATCACGGAATCTTTAATAAAACTTCCTTCTCCGACCTGTACGCCGTAAAACAAGACGGAATGGTCCACTTCTCCGAACACACTGCAGCCCTCATTAACCAAACTGCGGTGTATTTGTGCTGTTGGAGCTATGTATTGACCGGGGTGGCACGGGTTTACCGAATAAATGCGCCATTCGCGGTCATTGAGATTGAATTGCGGTTCATTTTCCAATAAATCCATATTGGCTTCCCACAGGCTTTCAATCGTACCAACGTCTTTCCAGTAGCCTTCGAATGGATACGCGAACAGATTTAGTTTTTCACGCAGCATAAGCGGAATGACATCTTTGCCGAAGTCTTTGCTTGAATCCGGATTGGTTTCGTCCATGCTCAAATAGGTTTTGAGCACCTGCCAGTTGAATATGTAAATGCCCATGGAAGCCAGATTGCTCTTAGGCTCTTTCGGTTTTTCTGCAAATTCCACGATTCGTTCTTCGTCATCCGTACTCATAATGCCGAAACGACTCGCTTCTTCCCATTTGACCTCAATGACGGCAATCGTCGCATCGGCTCCCTTTTGCTTATGAAAATCAAGCATCAGATCGTAATCCATCTTGTAGATGTGATCACCCGAAATGACAAGAACATACTCCGGATCGTACTGCTCGATAAACGATATATTGCGGTAGATCGCGTTAGCTGTCCCTTTATACCAATCCCCTCCCTGCTGCTCCATATAAGGAGGCAGTACGGTGACGCCGCCATTCTTACGGTCTAAGTCCCAAGGAGTCCCAATGCCGATATATGTATTTAAAACCAAAGGTTGATATTGTGTAAGAACACCTACGGTGTCAATCCCTGAATTCGTGCAGTTACTAAGTGTAAAATCGATAATACGGTACTTCCCTCCAAAATGAACAGCAGGCTTTGCCAATTTATTGGTCAATACGCCTAAACGCCGCCCTTCCCCCCCTGCAAGCAGCATGGCCACACACTCTTTTTTTCGCATCCAACCTATCCCCTTTCTCTTTTACCCGCTGTTGCTTTACGTCGAATCTTTACAGGCTCTATAAAGACTGTTGATAACGGTGGAATTGTAATATGCAAACTGAACGGCTGAGAATGCCATACAACCTTATCGGTTTTCAGCTTGCCCGTATTCAACTGTCCGGACCCGCCATAGACAGGGGTATCACTATTAAACAGTTCCCTATATTCTCCTGCATACGGAACGCCGATTCGGTATCGGGCGTGAGTTACCGGTGTAAAGTTACATACTGCGATTAAGAAATCATCTGGGTCGTTTGATTGTCTGATAAAAGTGACGATGCTTTGGTTGCGGTCATGCGGATCAATCCAAGTAAAGCCTTCGGTCCGATGGTCCAGCTCCCATAGTGCTTTTTCTTGTAAATAAAGGTGGTTTAAATCGTGGACGTATTGATGCATGCTGCGGTGGCTGTCATAGGTGAGCATCTCCCAATCCAAATCCTCGAGATCCTTCCACTCATCGAACTGACCAAACTCGCCGCCCATGAAAAGCAGCTTTTTCCCAGGATGTGCCATCATGTATCCGTACAGCACCCTTAAGTTAGCGAATTTTTGCCAGTAATCACCCGGCATCTTGTTGAGAAGAGATTTTTTGCCATGAACCACCTCGTCGTGCGACAGAGGGAGCACATAATTTTCGGAGTAAGTGTACATAAACGAAAAAGTAAGCAGGTTATGCTTGCCTTTACGGAAATACGGGTCGGTCTCCATATAACGAAGCATATCGTTCATCCAGCCCATATTCCATTTGTAGTTAAATCCAAGACCTCCGTCATGAACAGGTGCAGTGACTAGCGGCCAATCGCTGGAATCCTCGGCCATCATGAGCGCGTTTGGGTAGTGAGAGAACACCGTTTGATTTAGCTTTTTCAAAAAAGCGATCGCATCCAGGTTTTCGTCCCCGCCCTGCTCGTTAGTAATCCATTGTTCGCGCGGCTTCCCAAAATTCAAATACAAGAGGCTGGCTACCGCATCAACACGCAGCCCGTCAATATGAAACATATCCATCCAGAACAACGCATTGGAGATTAGAAAGCTGACGACCTCCGGCTTAGAGAAGTCAAATGCCATCGTCCCCCACTGCGGTTTCTCCGCTCGGGCAGGATCTTTATGCTCGTACAGCGGTTGTCCGTCAAAATGGCGAAGTCCATGATCATCCTTAACAAAATGACCAGGAACCCAATCCATAATAACTCCAATACCGAACTGGTGGCATCGGTCCACAAAATACATGAAGTCCTTCGGTGTTCCGAAACGGCTAGTAACCGAATAATACCCGGTCGCCTGATATCCCCATGAGCGGTCATACGGATGCTCGGATAAAGGCAGCAGCTCGATATGGGTGTATCCCATATGCACTACATAGTCAACCAATTCGTCGGCTAGCTCACGGTAAGTGTAGTACTGATCCTCGGGCTTCTTTTTCCAAGTGCCCATATGAACCTCATAAATGTTCATCGGACTTGTGTACGGCTTTTGCTGTTTTTGCTGCCACTCCTGGTCTTGCCATTCGTAGCCCTCAAGCGAAGTCACTCGTGATGCCGTGCCCGGCTTCAACTCGGAATAAAAAGCATAAGGATCTGCCTTCCATACCAATGTTCCTTGTGCCGTTACGATTTCGTACTTGTAGTACTCGCCTTCCCGGACCCCTGGAACAAACAAGCTCCATACTCCCCAGGTGCTAACCTTCTGGAGTACGTGATTGCTTCCGTTCCAAAAGTTAAAATCCCCAATAACTCGGATTTCACGGGCATGCGGTGCCCAGACGGTAAACCGAACGCCAAGGGTGCCTTCATGTTCCGTAAAATGCGCTCCCAGCACCCGGTAACTGCGGAATAAGCTTCCCTCGTGAAACAGGTAAAGATCTTCCGGACCGGGGATTACGCTCATCATAGGTCATACATCCCCTTTTTGTTCAATTTTGCGGCCTCTAATAATCAAATACTACATCGGGCTGCAAATTCCTTTGTGTAATTTCCAAATTCTACAGCAATTCTGAAAACATGCATATTTTTTAGCGTCAGGCAGGAGATTGCCTTTTTAGCTTGAATAAATTGTACTGGACTAAAACATGGATTCAGAAGAAGAGAGGATGAACTACCCCAATGAATGACAAATTGAAAGGCCTTGTGCTCGGACTATCCCTTGGCGTCATGCTGACCGGATCGGTCGCGTATGCCAGTGGAACACAAATTGAAGTATATTTTCAAAATATCAAATATATGTTTGACGGAATCGTGAAAACTCCGACCGAAGAACAAGGTCAAGGGTTTATCTATAACGGGACCACCTACGTTCCACTTCGCTTCGTAAGTGAAGCTCTTGGTAAGGAAGTTCAATGGGACAACGACACCCAAACAGCATGGATCGGCAAAAAGGTGGATATGGCTGGCGTCGTAGCTACTTATGAAGGCGGTCAAGTGACCCGTGGCGATTACGAGAAATTTGCAGCCATTCTGCGTATGACGAACCAAGAATATGCCGCCAAAGATAATGACAATGCATTCAAACAATATGTTATTAACCAAATTATCGCATTTCGCATCATCAACAGCAAATTGAGCAATGACCTACGCGCTTCAACCGTCGAATCCGCAGAGGGTCAAATTACCGAAGCACAAGCGTTTTTGAAGGCCCACGCAGCAGAAATGAGCAAGCAAGGAATTACCGAGACGGATATCCGGGATTATGTGCAAGGCGTTGTGGCAACCCAAATGTGGCTGGAATCGACTGCCGACGAAGCTTCTATCAAAGCGGACTATGACCAAAAAGTAAGCAGCAATGATGAAAATGTAATCACAGCATCGGTTCGACATATTCTAATCATGAAAGAAGATGACAAAGGGCAGGCACGCTCCAAAGATGCAATCGATCAAAAAGTCAAAGAAGTGCAGGATAAGCTGAAAAACGGCGAGGATTTTGCCGCATTGGCCAAGCAATACTCAGAAGATCCTGGTTCTAATAAGAACGGCGGTTTGTATACCAACGAACCTGTTGTTAAATGGACGGATGCATTCAAGAAAGCGACGATTTCTCTGGAGCTTAATAAAGTAAGCGATCCAGTAGAAACCGAATACGGCTACCATATTATTCGTGTTGAGTCGAGAAGCTTTATTCCTTACGAGGATGAAGAACTCAAGGAGACACTAAAAAATAATTTGATTAATTCAAATTACAACCAATTTATGACTAAGGAGCTTCCAGCCCTGATCGAAAAAGTGGATTTACCAAAATAAACTAACGTACACCAAGACCGGGGCCCTTCCCCGGTCTTTTCGCATGGCATTGTGTAAGCAATTAGTGTAAAATGTGGTAGGATCAATAGATATACAAAGGTAAAACCAGAGAAGGAAGGTAACGTCATGTTTGCAGCACACGATTGGAAAGATTATGAATTAATCGATACGGGCGACGGGGAGAAATTGGAGCGTTGGGGAAGCATTGTGCTTCGGCGGCCAGACCCGCAAATCATTTGGCCGATTGGCAAGGAGACAGGCCAATGGCGAAATGCCGATGCCCACTACCATAGAAGCTCCAGCGGCGGCGGCCAATGGGAAAATAAACGGGATTTACCTGAACGCTGGACTATCTCCTACGATAAATTGTCGTTTCATATCAAGCCTACCAGCTTTAAGCACACCGGCCTATTCCCGGAGCAAGCAGCGAACTGGAGATGGATGATCGATAAAATTCAAGGATCAGGCCGTAAAATTCGCGTCCTGAATCTTTTTGCCTATACTGGAGGCGCAAGTGTAGCCTGCGCTTATGCAGGAGCAGAAGTATGTCATGTTGATGCATCGAAAGGCGTAGTTCAATGGGCCAAAGAAAACTTGCAGCTGTCCGGACTTGGTGAGCGCCCTGTTCGTTTTATTACGGATGATGTCTTTAAGTTCGTACAACGTGAACAGCGCCGTGGCAGTAAGTACGACGCTATCATTATGGACCCTCCGTCCTATGGCCGCGGTCCGAACGGGGAAACCTGGAAGCTTGAGACCAACCTGTACCCATTTGTCGAGTCCTGCATGCAAATTATGTCGGACAAACCGTTATTCATGCTTATCAATTCCTATACAACAGGCATTTCAGCTACGGTTTTGAAAAATATTTTGGCCATGTCCATGGGTAGATCGTACGGTGGAAATATTACCTGCGGTGAAATCGGCCTGCCGATTACCACTTCGAAGCTAATGCTCCCTTGCGGCATTTTGGGACGTTGGGAGGCATAACAGATGGCGCAAGCCTCTCTTCCTTCCATTCCCGTATTATATGAGGACAATCATGTCATTGTCGTTGTCAAGCCGGTAAACGTTCCAACACAAGAAGACGATTCTCACGATCCGGATCTGCTGACGATGATCAAGCAGGACTTAAAGCATAGGCACCAAAAGCCGGGCAATGTTTACTTGGGACTCGTGCATCGATTGGATCGGCCTGTGGGTGGCGTAATGGTGTTCGCAAAAACCTCAAAAGCTGCTTCCCGTCTTTCCGACGCGGTTCGCACTCGTTCCATACGCAAAATTTATACAGCCGTTGTGAACGGCAAACCGAAGCAGCCTCAAGGAACTTTGACCCACTACTTGCTGAAAGACTCCAAAACCAACATGGTTTCCGTAGTTCCTCCAAACAAAGCCGGGTCTAAAGAAGCAGTGCTGGACTATCAGGTCATCGATCATATCGAAGGTCTCTCTCTAGTTCGAGTTGAGCTGCATACCGGTCGGCCGCACCAGATTCGGGTGCAATTCTCTACTATCGGATGTCCCCTGGTAGGAGACCAACGTTATGGAGCTCACTTGACCAAGCCGGGACAGCAAATCGCTCTTTGGTCAACGGAGCTCAGCTTCGAACATCCTACGACAAAGGAAACGCTAAGCTTCCACTCTCAGCCTCCTAAGGCTTACCCGTGGTTTCTCTGGAACGATAGATTCAAATAAACTAAGGACCTGGCCATTTGGCCAGGTCCTTAGTTTATTGAGAAACCAGTTTCTTCGAGATAATTTGCTCTATAGTTAGATGGGTATTCCTCGGAGGAGTTTAAGTTGGAATACTTCCGACGAATGAGAGAGCAAGATTTCAATCATACCCATGTGTTATAACTAACATGAATTCCACATAAGGAGATGAGGGTATGAGTAAATTAAAAGGTAAAATTGCATTAATCACCGGTGCTAGCCGTGGGATCGGTCGCAGTATAGCTTTAGGTCTGGCACGTGAAGGGGCATTAGTTGCCGTACACTATGGTAATAGAAAACAAGAAGCAGAAGAAGTAGTTCAAGAGATTCAGCTAAGCGGTGGTTCTGCATTTTCCATATGTGCTAACCTAAACGAACTTAACGACATTCATGCTTTGTTTGCTTCATTGGATGAAGTCCTCCAGAAACGTACAGGCGATAATCGATTTGATATTCTGGTTAACAATGCCGGAATCGGGCAATATGCAACCATAGAAGAGACGACAGAACAATCTTTTGACGAAGTCATGAGCCTTCCATGTGAAAGCACCACTTTTTATCATACAGCAAGCTTTACCTCGTTTAAAAGATGAGGGTCGAATCATCAATATCTCATCAGCAGTTACAAGAATCGCCCTCCCTAATGTGTTCGGATACAGCATATCTAAGGGCGCCATCAATACACTTACCTATGTCTTGGCTCAACATCTAGGGACACGCAAAATTACGGTAAATGCTATCTTACCAGGGATTATTGATACCGAGATGAATACGTCCACTTTACAAGATCCTGATGGACGATTATTCGCTGCTGGGCTTTCTACCTTCAATAGGTGGGGACAGCCAGAAGATGTAGCCGATATTGCAACCTTCCTTGCTTCATCCGACAGTCGCTGGGTAACAGGCCAGTTGATTGATGCAAGCGGCGGATCTCATCTATAATTAATCGGCAATAACCGTATTATACTTTGATTGACTGCAGTTCCTTCGATTCTCCAGATGAATTAGCCTCAATCACCGTGTTCGATATCCCCTGGATAACGGACGCGGTATTTCCACTGCTTAGAGGGAACGGAGTCTATCATCTTTGGTAAACCATAGTTTATAGCTTAGCAGACTTAATATAATGCTGGTTAGTGCAGCCGATGATACTAAAGTGAACATAATGAGAATTTGATATTTTACAGCTTCTACCGGATTGGCGCCTGCGACAATCATACCGGTCATCATCCCAGGCAGCTGTACCAGACCTACTGTTTTCATTCCGTCAATGGTAGGGATCATACTGGATTTGACAGATCGCTTCAACGGCTCATGAATGGCCTGCCGTGAAGTGGCTCCTAGAGATAGAAGCACTTCAATTTCTCCCTTAGAAGCCTGAACCTCTCGCTTCATCTGGTTAATAAATAGACCGGAAACTACCATAGCACTACCTATTGTGATTCCGCTCATAGGAATAATATATTGAGGAGTCTTTTCAATAATACCCAATCCTAGCAAAAGCCCCATTGTCATACCTTCCGTCGTTGTGATCGCTAGAGCGATACGCCATCGAATACCGGACAACCCTTTGCCTCTCGCACCTGCATTCCAAGAAGCTACACCGATCATCATACATAAGATAAGAATTAAAAATGCGGTATGTTGAGCATTAAACACGAACTGCAGCACGTAGCCTATCAGTAATAATTGAACAGCTGAACGAACGGTTCCAATTGCGATATCTTTGCCCAAGCCAAGCTTTTGCCACATTGAAACAAGGATTGTAATAACAATAAATACAAGGGTAAAACTTAACGCAACATTATTCATCGCTGACTCCTTCATCACCCTTCGAAACTTGTAAAAACTGCCGCCCTATCTCCGAATCCGGCCTTTCAAAAAAGTCCTTTGTCGATCTGTCTTCCAACAAAGTATGGTTCGCCATGAACCAGATGCGTTGACTAGTATAGCGAGCTTGCTCCAAATCATGTGTTACCCAAATCATAGAGGTTCCTTCTTTACTATGCCACAGTTTCAGAAGCTGTTCGACAGATTGTTTGCTCTGCAAATCAAGGGAAGCGGTAATCTCGTCCAGCAGTAAAATTTGCGGTTTCATCAGCAACGAACGGACTAAGGCTAGCCTCTGCTTCTCACCCCCGGATAAATCTGACGCTTTCTTGTTCCAATCCAAGTAGTCCAATCCGACATCGCGAAGTAATTCGGCTGCAAGCGATTCATTAAAGGGTGTGCGATGCAGAAGGCTAACCGTCTGTAAATTATGCTCTACCGAGCCTTCCAGCATCACCGCATGCTGAGCAACATAGCAAACCTTCTTACGCCAAGCCTGTGGGCTCCATTCCGAAGCCAAGCGTCCTTCGTATTGAATCGTCCCCTCGTCTGCAGCATCGAGCATGCCAATGATTCGCAGCAGCGTGCTTTTACCTTGGCCTGATAACCCCAATAGTGCAATAATCGAAGGCTCAGTTAAACGGGCAGTCACTCCTGAAAATAAACACTTCCATTCGTCCTGCTGCAGAATGTTTTTTCTTAATCCATTGATCTCCAATGCGGAAAATTCCTTCAATTGCTGCTCCTTTCTAAAGCTGTTATATCCTAACGTTCCATTTCGTACATTTCATTATAACTTTTTCCTTCGAGTTTAGCATAGGGACACCATAGAAAAACCAAAGACCGTTCAGGAATTCGATCCCGTACGGTCTTCTCAACAACTCTATTTGATTGATAATCTCTCCGCCGCGTCCACGGTGTGCTTAAGCAGCGTAGCAATGGTTACAGGGCCGACCCCTGCGGGTACTGGAGTAATTGCTCCTGCTTTATTCAAGCAGGCATCATAATCGACGTCACCCACATTTCCTTTGTTATAGCCTGCGTCCATTACAATTGCACCGGGTTTAATCCAGTCACCTTGAACGAATTTCGGTTTGCCCACAGCAGCAACTACGATATCTGCCGATCTTACAATTTCATCCAACTGGTTCGTCTTCGAATGGCATATCGTCACCGTAGCATTTCGGTTAAGAAGCATTAACGATACCGGTTTGCCCAGAATAGGACTCCGACCAATAACAACGGCATGTTTACCTTCGATTTGAAGGTTGTAAGCATCTAGGATAGCCATTATCGCAGCCGGTGTGCAGGAAGGATATAATCCAAAACCGAAAGCCGTTTGTGCAAATCCTAGAGTTGTTACGCCATCTACATCCTTATCGATACTAATTGCCTCGAAAGCGGCCCGTTCATCAATATGATGTGGCACTGGATGCTGGAGCAAAATCCCGTGAACCGTACCGTCTTCGTTCAGTTTACGGATCTCATCAATTAACTGCTCCGTTGAAGTACTTTCCTCAAGATGAATACGCCTAGATTCCATCCCTAATCTTCTACAAGCATTTCCTTTCATTCGCACATACGTCTCCGATGAAGGATCGTCTCCGACTAGAATCGTAGCTAGACAGGGGGTTACGCCAATATCTTTTAAACTTTGAATTCTTGTCTCCAACTGCTCCTTGATGCTAGTTGCTACACTTGCTCCATCCAAAATCATACTCATTTGCCGCTCATCCTTTCATTTTTTAGAATAAAACGCAAAAAGGCAAGAGGAGAGAATCCCTCTTACCTTTGCCCAGGCGTACGGCCAAAAACATCCTATGTGCTCCCTCATGGTTCCCCATGTTCCGCCAGTTACACATAGTTTAAGTTACATACATCATATACTTTTATTCACTATTAAGCAACTAGGCGTTTGCAACTTTACCTAACAAATAAACGAGGAGCTGTTGATTATGAGCGGAAATACGACTTAAGTAGTTTTGAAGAAAGCGTTCACGAATGACAACACCTCTTGCACATTCTTCTTTACCTTTTTCAGTCACTTGCACCCAAACGATTCGTCTATCCTTGCCGTCACGTTCTCTGGATATTAATCCGGCCTTTTCCATCCGGTCCAACAAGGTCGTAATGGCTGCCGGTGTAGTATCCAAAAATTCAATGAAATCTGACGGTTTCATCTTATCATGACCTGCCAAAAGCTCAAGCACCGTTAATTGCCCTTCCGTCAGTGTAGGAGATAGCTCGGTTTCCATGTGGCTGCGCAAATCCTTGGACAGCTTCCACCATAACTTAGCAAATTCCTGAGTAATCACTGATCATCACTCCTGCATCTACTATACTTTTATTTGCTGAATACTCTGCTATGAATCATCCGATTCTTCTCTTGCTGCATCCTTATTATACCATTGTCTTCGTATGGTTTAAAGGTTAACAGCATAAATACTTTAAGACATTAAACGATAAAAATCAGTAACATTAGACCCTATTCAACATATATTGCTACATGGGCTTTTCACTATAAGCGGAGCTTGTCATTTCATGTGGAGGAGTGATACCAGATGGAGGCTTGGAAACAGTTGATCGGGGAAAAAGCACTACAAAAAGGAATAATTAACGACCCACAATGGCTTGAGAAATTGGATGAGCCAATGCCAGTGTGGGTCGTACTGGAGCTTATATTGAAATGTATGGAGCGATTGGATTCCGAGTATAGCAGCTACGATTAATCGACTTTAAGGAGGTCCACAATCAGATCCGTTTTGGTTATAGACACCGCTTGTTTTCCGGTTGATTTACGCTGTTCAATCGGTGTGTTTTCCGATGAGAAGGACATCCGTTCGCCGCTTTGTAGAACAGCGGTAAGAAGTACTTCCTCTTTTACGGCATAAGCTTTCACCAGTGCTGAACCGTTAGGCTTGACTCGTTTTCCATCCTTGAATTCAAACGTAATGATTCCTTTACCGCCCCTGCCTTGAACCGGATAATCCAAAATCAGTGAACGCTTGGCGTATCCCAGATCGGTGACGACGAGCAATTCGCCCTCTTCCCCATCAATCCACTCAGCGCTGATGACTTCATCATCATCCTTTAACTGAATTCCGCGAACCCCGGCTGCGGCGCGTCCCATCGGGTTCACTTCATCCTCCCGGAACCTTATGGACATTCCCTGCTTAGTCACAAGCATGATGTCTTTATCATTCGTACTGAGTCGAACATCAAGAATGGCATCATTCTCTCCAACCTTGCTCGCTACAATACCAATAGAGCGATTGGTCATGTAATCCTTCAGCTCCGTACGCTTCACTTGCCCTCTTTTGCTGATAAAGACAAGTGATTTACCCGGCTCTTCAAAGTCGCGCACCGGAATGACATTGACAATTCGGTCCTCTTTAGGAGTAGGAATGACGTTAACGATAGCCGTTCCGTTTTCTTTCCACTTGTATTCTGGAACCTGATGAACCGGCAGCAAGTAGTACTGGCCTTTTTGAGTGAAAATAAGCAGATTGTCCAGCGTATTCACTTCAAGAAGGTGACGTACATAATCGCCTTCCTTCAAGCCCGTTTTCTCCAATTCTCCACCTGAGCGGGTAAAAGAAAGCTTGCTTGTCCGTTTAATGTAACCCTCATTGGACAAGGTTACAAATACGTCCTCCGCTGAAACCATGACTTCGAGGTTGACCTTCAGTTCTTCTACCTCATTTTGAATATCCGAACGGCGATTAATGCCGTATTTATTACGAATTTCAGTCATCTCTTCTTTGATGACTGTCATTAGCTTCTTCTCGCTGCCTAAGATGCCGCGCAAATACGCGATTGTCTTTTGGACATCCTTCAATTCCTTCTCGATGGAATGAATCTCCAGATTCGTCAAACGATACAGCTGCAAGGTTAGAATTGAATCAGCTTGACGCTCCGTAAAACCAAACTGTGCCACCAAATTGTTTTGAGCGTCTTGGCGGTTTTTGGATGCTTTAATCGCAGCGATAACTTCATCCAATATATTCAGTGCCTTTGCCAGGCCTTCGAGCACATGGGCCCTGTCCTCTGCCTTGTCAAGCTCATATTGGGAGCGGTGGGTAACGACTTCCTTCTGATGCTCGATGTACGCCTTCAGAATTTCCATTACACCCATTTGTTTCGGCGTTTTATTAACAATGGCTACCATATTGAAATTATAAGTAACCTGCAGATCGGTCTTCTTGAATAAGTAAGCTAAGATGCCCTGAGCATCCGCGTCTTTCTTCAATTCCACAACGATACGCAGACCATTCCGACCGCTCTCGTCTCTTACGACTGAGATGCCCTCGATCTTTTTCTCCAAACGGATATTTTCCATTGCTGTAACTAGACGAGATTTTACCACCTGATATGGGATTTCCGTAATGACGATCTGTTGGACCCCACCACGCATGGTTTCAATCTCTGTACGTGATCTAAGATAAATACGGCCTTTACCTGTTCCAAATGCCTCACGGATTCCTTCAGAGCCCATAATAATGCCGCCTGTAGGGAAGTCCGGTCCTTTCATTATCTGCATCAGATCTTCAAGCTCGATGTCAGGGCGATCCATGGTCGCTATGCATGCGTCGATTACCTCACGAAGGTTGTGTGGAGGAATTTCCGTTGCAAATCCGGATGAAATCCCGCTTACCCCGTTTACGAGTAGATTCGGATAACGTGCGGGGAGCACCACAGGCTCCTTGGTTGTATTATCGAAGTTATCTTTGAACAGCACAGTGCGTTTCTCAATATCTCGCAATAACTCCATCGCGATTTCCGATAGGCGGGCCTCGGTGTAACGCATAGCAGCCGGAGGATCGTCATCGATCGAGCCCCAGTTACCGTGGCCGTCGACCAGCATATGTCCCATTTTCCAATGCTGTGCCATCCGTACCATACCTTCGTAGATTGGTGCGTCACCGTGAGGATGATAATTACCCATCACGTCTCCGACGGTCTTAGCCGACTTCCGGTACGGTTTATCCGGTGTATTGCTGGAATCATACATAGCATACAAAATACGGCGTTGTACCGGCTTCAAGCCGTCCCGCACATCGGGAATCGCGCGGTCCTGAATAATATATTTAGAGTAGCGACCGAATCGGTCGCCAACTACTTCTTCCAAATATGCGGGTAAAAAATTTTCCAATATCGTCACGATTCACCTACTCCTCGAACTCGGTAAAGTTGACATTCTCAACAATCCAACGCTTGCGCGGGTCTACTTTCTCCCCCATCAGCGTTGAAACGCGTCGTTCCGCTTTAGCCGCGTCCTCAATCTGTACCTGCAGCAGTGTGCGGGTAGCCGGGTCCATCGTCGTTTCCCACAATTGATCCGGATTCATTTCACCTAGTCCTTTATAGCGCTGTAGCTCGACGTTCTTACCCAGCTCCTTGGTCAAAGCCTGAAGCTGCTCGTCTGTCCAAGCATAGCGGATTGTCGAATTCTTCCCTGACTTTTTCGTCAGCTTATATAGCGGTGGTTGGGCTATAAATACTTTGCCTGAATCGATCAGCGGCTTCATATACCGATAGAAGAAAGTAAGCAGCAGCACCTGAATATGAGCGCCGTCTGTATCCGCGTCCGTCATTATAATGATCTTCGCGTAATTGCTTTCTGACGCATCGAATTCAGGACCTACTCCCGCTCCGATAGTCGCAATGATCGCTTTATATTCATCGTTCTTCATAATATCCAGAAGCTTGGCCTTTTCCGGATTCATCGGCTTGCCTTTCAAAGGCAATATAGCCTGATGCTTGGAATCGCGTCCCTGCTTAGCGGACCCGCCTGCCGAGTCACCTTCTACGATGAAGAGCTCATTACGGGTATAATCCTTGGATTGCGCAGGGGTAAGCTTACCACCAAGATTCGAGCTTTCGCTTCTGCCTTTCTTGCCGCTTCGGACTTCCTCGCGGGCTTTACGTGCCGCTTCCCTCGCCTTCGCGGATTGAACGGCTTTTCTCATGATCATTTGCGCAATTTGCGGATTTTCCTCCAAGAAAACGGCCATTTTGTCCGAAACGATCGAATCGACTACGCTCCGCGCAGATGCACTGCCTAGCTGATCTTTCGTCTGTCCGACAAATTCCACATCGCTCATCTTAATATTAATAACGGTCATCATACCTTCGCGCAAATCTTGACCGTCGAGGTTTTTATCCTTTTCCTTCAAAATTGCCGTTTTCCTAGCATAATCGTTCATCACACGGGTGTATGCCGTCTTGAAGCCCGTCTCATGCGTCCCACCGCCGCGGGTAGGAATGGAGTTGACGAACGAAACGATCGTTTCCGTATAACCGTCGTTATATTGCAGTGCAACTTCAACTTCAATATCGTCCTTTTCGCCGATAAAATGGACTACTTCATGAAGAACGTTTTTTTCTTCATTCAAAAATTGGACGAACTGGCTGGCTCCGCCTTCATACTGAAATGTTTCTTGCTTATCGAAGCGTTCATCCTTAATATTCACTTGCAGTCCTGAGTTCAAGAAGGCAATCTCTTGTAAGCGCTCCAGCAGCGTGTCATAGTTAACAGCCGTCCCGCCCTGAAACACCCTTTTATCTGGTTTAAACGTAACCTTCGTCCCTGTCTGCCGCGTGTTGCCAATGACCTCTAGTCCAGTCGTCGGCTCTCCGACATGTTCATTGCCCTTGTCGTCCACCCAATATTCAAAGCGTTGACGGTGTGTTTTACCTTCTCGATATATTGTAACTTCCAGCCACTCGGACAAAGCATTGGTTACCGATGCGCCAACGCCGTGCAAACCACCAGATTTCTTATATCCTCCGCCGCCGAATTTACCGCCGGCATGAAGAATGGTAAACACCACTTGTGGTGTAGGAATACCGGTTTTGTGCATCCCAGTGGGAATACCCCGACCATTATCCTGTACAGTAATCGATTGATCTTTATGAATCGTTACATCGATTTTATTGCAATGCTTGGCCAAATGCTCATCGACCGCATTGTCCACGATTTCCCATATCAGATGATGCAGACCCGACGTGCTCGTGCTGCCTATGTACATACCTGGTCTTTTACGGACCGCAACTAGTCCTTCCAGTACTTGTATATCGTCAGCGCCGTAATCCGAACGCTCGGTGGTTGTGTCGGTAAACAAATCTACCTGTTCCGTCATCGCAGCCCCCCCTTTACTCCTGAAGCTCTAGTTCTATTGTGCATTATAACATCTCGTTCCGTTAGTTCAATATATCTTTTTTCGTGAATACCGTAAAGGAGACAATGATAGATACAATGCCCCAAACGGTTAAAACACTTATAGAAAACGGCAAATCCATCCCTTTTATCGGTGGCAAACTGCCCGTCAAATAGTCAGTCAGCCGCAGATTGACCATGAATAAATATTTTGCCGTCTCCCAAGAGGATACCATATTTGTCAAGATGGTACCGGATATCAGCACGGCCAGCATAAGTCCCATTCCTGCAGCGGTGCTGCGGATGAGGACGGATACCATTAGTGACATCACGGCAACTATAATCGCAGCAAACCATACTAAGCCGAATTCCATAATTAAATACAACCATTGCTCAACCGGTCTAACAAACGAAGTATCTACTTCGGAGCCAACAATTTTAAATCCGAAGAACACCGGCATGTCCCAACCGCCATAGCCAAAAACAATACCAGAAATTAAATAACACAGCAGCGCAGTGCAGGTTACGATCAGCGATGTAAATAAGATTAAGCTGATCAGCTTACTCAGCAAGATTTTCCACCTTCCGACGGGCCTTGTCAAGAGCAGCTTTATCGTTCCCGTCGAATGCTCGGAGGAAACCAGGTCCGAAGCAATGACCATAACCATTAGGGGAATGAATAGTCCTACCGCGTTTTTGATGAATTCTCTAGTAAAGGTTACCCCGTTTGGAGCTGCCGGATTCACATCTTTATCCAAGTAGTATTGGGCGAGCATCACTTCAACGCGGCGGAATTGTTTCCACTCTTCCGGTACACGGGCGCTTCCAATGCTTCTTGTATAATCCACGATCTTCTGTCTTTGCTCCGCACGCCAATCCGAAGTACCGAACTGCTTAAGATTGTTTTGGGATACCTTCAATTGGGCATAAGTAAACATCGGAATAAGAGCGGCCAAAATAAGCAGCACGACAAGCAGCCGCTTCTTTTTAATTATTTTGATGCACTCGTTTTTGACTAAAGGATATACACTAACCAATGCGTTTCCCCTCCGTTAAGCCTAGGAATAAATCTTCCAGCGTAGGGCTTTTGGTTTCCACTCCGTACAGCTGCACGCCCGCTTCAACTAATTTTCGCGTCAACGCGGGAATGTCTTCCGGATTTAGCTGAGTAATAATATCATGAATGACAGCATCCTCTCCTGCTATCCCTTCATCCTCTTTCTGAACGACGTCCATCACCTCAATGCCGTCCTTAGCCTTCAGTAACTGGAGAGCTCTCTCTACAGGATCTACCCGCCAAATAACTCGGCTTGCCGAATCATCGATTAGCGATTCCACCGCACCAACTTTAATTACTTCACCATGAGTAATTATCGCTACCCTATTGCACATCTGTTGAATTTCGCTCAGCAAATGACTGGATACGAATAGGCTTAATCCGGTCTTCGCCAGCTTTTGTATAAATTCACGCATTTCTTTGATTCCTTGGGGATCAAGACCATTCGTAGGCTCGTCCAATATAAGCAGCTTCGGTCGATTCAACAACGCTTGCGCAATCCCTAGTCTTTGACGCATCCCAAGCGAATACGTCTTCACTTTATCATGAATTCGCGCATCCATGCCTACTATATCGACTACTTCTTGTATGCGGGTCTCATCGATTCCCGGCAGCATACGGGCAAAGTGCTCCAGGTTCTCCCATCCGCTTAAGTAAGAGTACAGCTCGGGATTTTCAACGATACAACCGACGTATTGAAGTGCTTCATCATGATTTTTGTGTACATCATACCCGCATATTGTGATTGATCCTTCTGTTGGAGTTATCAGGTCAACCAGCATACGAATCGTGGTCGTTTTACCTGAGCCGTTGGGGCCAAGAAACCCAAAAATTTCACCGGCAAACACCTCGAACGATATCCCTTTAATGATCTGCTTCTTCTTGATTGTTTTTTTTACATTTTTCACTGACAGGACGACTTCAGGCTGGCTTTCCATTGATCGCTTCTCTCCCTTACCTTATGGTCCGGTTATTCTCCAAAGTAAGCATTATTTAACTATTTGTGCAATCCGTTCGGCAATTCTCTCATATCCGTCTTGATTCGGGTGGAAATGGTCGGTATATAGATATTTGTTTAAATTCAGCTCGAACAAGTCCGCTGTAGGCACAACCACCATATGAGGGTATCGATTCGTGATTTCAAATGCCGCTTGGTTCCATTTTTGAATCAATAGCGATCCTTCTCTTTTTTCATCCAAGTCTAAGAAAGGATGATACAAGCCAACGTAACAAATCACTGCATTTGGATTTTGCTTGGCTAAGGTATCGAGAATTTGCCCTAAACGCTGTAGGGCCTCTGGCATTCGGTCAAGAGCTGCTTTAGGGTTGAATCCTTCATCTGATTGGCCTGAGAAGATCCCTTGTCCTCCTTCAAACAAATCATTGCCCCCCGCTGTCAACAGAATCAAATCCGCTTGGGCGATTGCACTACCCATATCTTTTTTCGCAGCCATATCCTTCAAGATATCACTTGTTTTAAACCCTGGTATGGCAAAATTATTGAGAATAAAAACCGGCTTGCCGAATTGCTTCTCCAGTTTTTCCTTCGTCTGTCCTACGTAGCCCCTGCCTGATAAGTCACCGGTTCCTGCACTCAATGAATCACCTATTGCGACGATTTGAATCTTATCCTTCGCAGCAAACGATGACTCTTTAGGCTTGACCGTCTCCTGTGGGGCTGCCGCTTCCGTCTGTTCCGTCTTACTCGGAAATATAATCTGGTTTATTGCATAAACAAAGCCAAATACACAAAGCAAAGTGGACAGCAATGCGGCCAAACCGACGGTCCGCCACAAAAATCGAGTGGATAGCAAGACAACTTCTCCCCTTTACCAACATTCGACATTTAAAGTCGCTTTCATTTTAGAGTAGCGGTTTATGAGAAGATTTGCAAATGTATACCGGATAGCCACTGTAGTCTCTTTTTTGAACAGCAAAAAAACCGGAGATTTACTTAACCCCGGCGGTATATTCAAATTATATCCTTTTCCTTTTCAGTTCAAACTTCTCTTAAATCAAGCGTAGCAGATATCAAGCCTATTTTAATCCGACAGCTTTCCTAAAAACTTTAACGGATTTTGCTGCGATTCACCCTTTCGAACTTCGAAATGAAGGTGGATCCCCGTAGCATTGCCTGTGCTACCCATGATTCCAATTTTTTCGCCTTTCTGCACCGTCTCGCCGTTACTGACTCCTATTTTGCTTAAATGACCGTATAACGTGCTGTAGCCATTCTGATGATCTATGATGATACAATTGCCATACCCCGTTTTCCAACCGGCAAACACAACTTTACCGTGGTCCGAGGCCAAGATCCCAGACTGCTCGGATACCATATCCGTGCCAGGATGAAACGATCCCCATCGCTGTCCATAATCGCTTGTCAACTTGGGCCTATATACAGGCCATGCGAAAATACCCGTTCCTTCACCGGGAATAATCTTTGTTCCTTTCTTCACTACAGCCTTCTTTGCTGGTTGAAGGACTTTTTCCTCTGATAAAGCTTCACTCACGAGCTCTCCGTTCATTTTTGTAACTAAGAAGCTTTTTTCCTCCAAACCGTTTTCTCCTGTTGTGATCGTCTCACTGCTTCCGGCCTTCATAGTATTATCGTCGATGTATTCAACACCAAAAGGCAGCTCAGCTGTCTCAATCCGTTTTTCCACCGTCTTAACCGAGAGCAAGGGCTGCTGTACGGTTAAATTCAATACTTCTCCGACGTGAATGACTGTATTTTTGATAAAAGGATTATTATCATAAATCGCTTTCTGACTGATATGAAATTTATATGCAATACAAGATATGCAGTCCCCGCGCTGCACTGTATACAAAAGGGGCTGAACGCCACCTGTTTCGATCGTTTTCAACATATCATCCCGATTTCCCACTTCATCGGGTTTAATCTCAAGCTTAGCAATATCCACTTTCTGAACAAACTCCACAGATTGCAGCTGAGTTTCAGGATTTACAAATTTATTCTTATATTGATCTAAAAGCTCTTTTACCGCCGCCTCATCTTTTAATACGCCAAGCGGTTTGCCATCAATACGGATTTGAACGCCGCTTGTACCAATAGTCGTTCTTTGCTCCAGCCTCTCCAGCACTTGAGCGTTGTCATAGGTGGCTTTATACTCTCTTTCTTGAATGTAATGAATATCTTTAACAAGCAGTTCCGTCTGAACGCCGGGATACTGGAGCTTGGCCTGTTCCTGCTTCCAACGCAGCCAATCCTGGATGACCCCCGTCGTATTGACGGCACCGATTCTTTCCGTTCCAACAAAAACTTGATAACGAGTAACCATATGGTTCATCATATAGACATAAGCAAAGGAAAAAAATACAACGAGTACCGTCATAAAACTCAAACCGACGACCAACCATCTATCCTTTTTCCAGCCTATTATGTAATCCACGTGTACCTCCCGCAATCAGGTTTTTGTAATGTCCACCTCCTTATCCTATTCTTACTGTTCCTCAAATAGCACAAAAAAGGCACCTCGTAAGGTGCCCTTCGAATCTAGCCTACTTCACGCAAAAATCGGTACTGCGCTTGGATTAAGCCGTGGTATATCCCTTTTTGCTTCATCAATTCCTCATGATTTCCCTGCTCCATAATGTTACCGTGATCCAGTACGACGATATGATCTGCATTACGGATTGTTGACAACCTATGGGCGATTATGAAGGAGGTTCTACCCGCGAGAAGCGTCTTCAACGCCTCTTGGATTTTGAGCTCAGTTTCCGTATCAATACTTGCTGTGGCTTCATCCAAGATCAAGACACGTGGATCGGCAAGCAGTGCTCTTGCGAACGAAATTAATTGCCTTTGACCCATTGACAGTACATTGCCTCGCTCCTGTACCTCGGTATCATAGCCTTGTGGCAAATTGACAATGAAATCATGCGCCCGGACCGCCTTGGCAACAAATTCAACTTCTTCATCTGTCGCATCGAGACGTCCGAAGCGAATATTGTCACGTATCGTTCCGGAGAAAATAAACGTATCCTGGAGCACAATACCAACCTGAGATCGGAGACTCGAAATCGCTACATCCCTTATGTCATGGCCATCAATTGTAATGGAACCGCTTGTGATGTCATAAAATCGGCAAAGCAGATTGATGATAGTACTCTTACCCGAGCCTGTGTGACCAACCAGAGCTATGGATTGCCCTGCTTTTACACTGAGATCGATTCCTTTTAATGCAAGTCTGCCCGGTTCATATTCGAATTCGACCTTTTTAAGCTCAATATCCCCTTTAACGCGAGGTAGTTCTTTAGCCTCATGCGCTTCCGCCACATTCGGCTTCTCATCGATGAACTCAAATATTCGCTCGGAGGAAGCCATTGCAATAAGCATCTGGGAATACATCTGTCCAAGTCGATTGATAGGTTCCCAGAAATGCCCGATATAGGTAGCAAAGGCAACCAGCAAACCAACCGTAATCTCACCCTGTTGAATCAAATGCGCGCCGAACCAAAATAAAATGCAATAGCCCACTGCACCCGTTACCTCAATAATCGGATTGAACGATTGGTTTAAAGTGGTCGCCCGATTCCATGACTTATGATTATCAAGGTTCATATTGTCGAAGAATGCGATATTTTCCTTTTCCTGTGTGAAGGCTTGAGTCACCTTGATTCCTTGAATACATTCGTTCAAATGTGCATTGATTCTCGACTGCTTCGTCTGCACTACTTGCCAGGAACGACGGATGTGTACCCGCAGCTTCGTGGAAATGATGAACATAATCGGAACTGTAACGATGATGGCCGTACCTAATTTAAAGTTATAAAATAAGAGAATGAGTATAATTCCGATAAGCTGAACACAGTCAATGAGTAAGTTGACAACCCCGTTAGTAAACAAATCTTGCAGGGAGTTTACATAGTTCGTAATCCTTACCAAGATCGACCCCGCCGGCCATTTATCAAAAAATTTGAACGAAAGCCTCTGTACATGACTGAACAAGTCGTGCCTAAGATCATAGATTACTTTTTGACCGATCATATTGGTGTAGCGGATCCGATAGTTGTTGGCTGCCCATTGAATTAAATATAAGGCGAGCATCCCACCCACGCACATTAGCAAAAGCTTCGTATTGCCTTCACGCAGCGCATGGTCAATCGCATATGCTATAAGAAGCGGATTGAGCAGCTTCGTAAGCGCGCCTACGATCATCATAGTTATAATAACCGGAAGTATTTGCTTGGAATAAGGCTTTATGTACTGACTGAGCCGCTTGATCTGCACCCAGTCGAATTCCTTATCCAGTTGTTCGTCGTCCTGATATACAAAACGTTGACCCTCCTGCCCAGTCGGGCTAGGCTTCCCGGTCGCCGTTTTTGCTGACTGGCTCACTGTGCGTACCCCCTCAACTTGACATGTCCTGCTGCTGCAACTTGATTCGCGGCTTGCTGCGGTTCAGGAGCGGCCTGCATGCCATTAGCTGTTAATGGTTCTTCTGTTTCATTAGGATGATCGGCGAATTGAATATGGTACGTATCCAAATAAGGACCTTCCTGTTGCATTAATTGATCGTGTGACCCTCTTTGAACGATGCGCCCTTGATCGAGAACTAGAATTTCATCCGCATGGCGCAAGGAGGATATACGGTGAGCTATAATGAAGGTCGTACGACCTTTCATCACTTCCTGGAAGCCTTGCTGAATTTCATGCTCTGTCTCCATATCTACCGCACTGGTTGCATCGTCGAGAATAAGAATTTTTGGATTTTTGAGCAGCGCTCGTGCAATAGCAATCCGCTGCTTCTGACCTCCAGAGAGACCTAGCCCGCGTTCTCCTACAATAGTGTCGTAGCCCAGCGGAAGCTCCATAATAAAATCATGGGCTTTCGCCAGCTTGGCGGCATGAATGATCTGATCCATTGATACATCCTTAACCCCGTAAGCAATATTATTGCGAATCGTGGACGAGAACAGGAATGTTTCCTGGAACACAATCGCCATCTGATCACGCAAGCTTTCTAGTGATACGTCACGAATATCATGGCCATCCACCGTAATTCGACCGTCCTTGACGTTATAAGCACGAAGCAGCAATTGAATCACCGTAGATTTACCCGAACCGGTTCCACCCAGCATACCTATAACGGATCCGGCCGGGGCATCCAGCTCAAAATCATACAAGGCAGGCTGCTTATCCGTATAAGCAAACGTTACTTTATCGAAACGAATGTGCCCTCTTACTTGCTCAGAGTGTAATTGAGTGGCATTATCCTTATCCTTTACATGAACATATTGATGTAAAATTTCGAGAATACGTTCCCCGGCTGCCTTGGATTGGGTGAAGTTATTAATATGAAACCCAATCCCCCACATCGGACCGATAATATACCAAATTAAACTGAAGCAAGCGACGAGTTCACCAAGAGATATCGACTTGTTAATAACCATATAACCGCCAATCCCAAGCAGTAGGACGACACTCATATTAGCAAATAACTCCATTAGCGGAAAATAACGCGCCCAAATTCCAGAAGTCGTTACGTTGTTAACCTTATAGTCCTCGTTCCGTTCGGAAAATTTATTGATCTCATGCGGCTCGCGCGCAAAAGATTTAACCGTACGAACACCTGTAATGTTTTCCTGAACCGAAGTCGTCATAGAACTCATCGATTTACGGATCGAACGAAATGCCGGATGAATTTTACTTTCAAACCGAATCGCCGTAAATACAAGGAAAGGCATGAATATCATCGTAATCAGCGTCAGCTTCCAGTTGATTGTCATCATCATGATCGTGCCGAAAGTAAACATCATGAAAACGTTTAATATTTGTACAAAACCGAATCCGATAAAATCCCTCACGGCCTGCAAATCTGCGGTCAGACGAGACATCAGATCCCCTGTACGGGCTTTATCGTAGTACTGAAACGACAAATACTGCAATTTTTTGTACAGCGCATTTCTTAGATTGAATGCAGTTTTGTTACCCAGTTTCCCGCTGCTTATTCCATGCAGGAATTGAAACAGCGCTTTACAGCTAACGACCCCAACCACTAGTAACGCTAAGTACGGCACCACGGAAAAATTTTGTTTCGCAATCACATCATCAATCAAATAGCGCAGCAGATTCGGATACACCAAACCTAATGCCGTTGCGGTCATCAGCGAGAAAATCGATGCGAACAAATACTTTTTCTCTGACCAGTAAAACTCCTTTAACTGCCTAAAGACTTCCATGGTGTCCCCCTCCATTAGCAGCCCAAAAGACCGCTTTAAGCAAAAATTGCTTTCGAAGCAGATGGGACTGCGTTCGAAAGCGTTCGCTTTTTTGAATATTATCATCATCCCTAGGGTGCAGCAACATCCAATGCTGTCATAAATCTCCTTTACGGGAGAAATAAGCGCATTTAATCACAAAATGCCAGCAGAATCCACCTATATCACATGAATAATGGCAAATCTCGCCAAATGAAAACCCTTTCAATAAAACTAATAAAATCGGCTGTCCTGGCTTGGACAACCGACTCTGCAAATAATGTGAAAAAAAGATAAAGTTTGATTAAAACCATATTTTACTTTAGAAATTGCTGCATACGATCTAGCTTCATTTGAAGCTCTCCAATATCGATTTGCATTTCCAATGCAGCCAGCTGACCCTCAGCATACTCTCTTAGCTCCTGCTGAAGCTGTTCGGATAAATCCGTGTACCACCCTTGCAGCTGTTGTCGATAGACAAGCTCCAATCGATCGGATTGCTGCTGCGCATAAACGGTTAACGGATCAATTACCCTCGCCTCAAGCTCGTTCCGCAGTTTCTGTTTACCGTCACCTTCAAAGAAATGTTTAGCGTTTTTATAAAAGCCTGTGAGCCATTTCACGGTAACAGCTTCTTCTGCTTTGAATGGCTCCGTCTCCTGAAGAGGTGTAAACGCATGCGGCTCATAGGAAGCCGGTTGGAAATCCGCTAGATCCGCGCCAAAAGACTGCATCCATTGCTCTCTTCGTTTTTTGGCCGTCTTATTGATCGAATTCTCCACTCGTAAAGTGGTTGCGAGTATTTCCTGAGATAAGTCAAAGGAAATCATTCGTCGCAAATCATCCCAAGCCGATTGTATCAAGCTTTTTACATCTTTCCCCTCTTCGGCAAAGACGGATGGATTGAATGCCAAGTTGAACAGCTCGCCGAACCGGTACACTTCACGCTGTTTTACATAATAGAGCAGCTCATCAATCTCCTTGCGCAGCTCCCGCTCCTCAGGCTCAGTTGAGATGCCTTTTAACAACTGGATTGCCTCGTCTAAAGCTTGACGAATGGCACGAGCCTTATTTTGACGCTCCGATTCGTCTGATTGCGCACTAGTTATCCACTGTTTGAGTACATCGGCCGCGCGCGTTAGATCGCTATGACCGGAGCGTATCGCAATCTCGGTAAGCTCTTCTAAGGAAAAGCGTACAAAATCCGTTTCAAATGAAGCGATCCCCGATGCCTGAATGGTTTCACCATCGTCTGCTAGCTTACCTTCCAGAGCGTAATAACTGGATAATGGATAAATACGCGGGTGTCGTATTCCGTGATGCTGTAAATTGGTTTCTACATGGCTGACGACGCCCTCCAGCTCCTCGGCTGACGATGCCAAGTCAGCAGCATTGACGATAAAAAACATTTTATCCAGCTCAAAGCTGTCCTTCACACGTCCCAGTTGGAGTAAGAACTCTTTATCCGCATGGGAAAATGCATGATTGTAGTAAGTAACGAACAATATAGCATCTGCGTTCTTAATATAGTTAAAGGCCACGCCCGTATGACGAGCATTAATAGAATCCGCTCCCGGCGTGTCAACCAGTACGATTCCTTGATCGGTTAATGGGTTGGAATAGTACAGCTCTATGAGATCAACGAAGCAGGATTTTGCTTCATCCGCAGCATATAGCCCGAATTGCTCAGCATTGACTCGCAGCTCACCTCCGATATCGTGCTCTACAGCTGACCAGCCGCGTTCTACGGCTTTCAGAAATGTATAGTGAGGCTTTCCCTTAGCAGATACTTGTTCAGCCGACAAACGGCGTATAGCGCTTAGTCCTTCTTGAAAATTGGCTGCGGCAATACCGAGTACTTCAAGCGAATAAAGGACATCATCGGTCAATCGCTCCATCGATTTCATTTTTACTTTGGCTGTACCATGCGGCCATCCGTTTTCCGGCTCCGGCGGCATAATCTTGTTAATCGCTGCCGTAGTAGGATTTGGGGAAACCGGTAAGATCCGCTCACCTATCAGCGCATTGGCAAACGATGATTTACCTGCGCTAAACGCGCCAAACAACGCAATGGTGAAGCGGTTGTTCTCCAGCCGTTCCGCTTTCTCCTGCAAGGAGCGGCAAATGCTTTGCAGCTGTGCAAGGCCCGCAAGCTCGCTTGCACCAGCGGCGAGCTTGCCTGCAGCATCGCGCAGGCGGGCGCGATGCCCGCCTTGCGCCAGCGGCGCTGCGCCTGTGCGCGCGGTGCGGCTCGCAGCGGCGGATACCGCCGCGAGAGCTTCACGCGCAGCATCGCCGGCGGTGCTTGCGCTAGCCTGCGGTGCTGTGCTGCTGGCTGCACCGCCAGCTACGGCTGCGGGATCCGGCAGCACCGGCGCAGTCACGTGCAGCGCGGCTAGAGGCGCCTGCAGCTGAGAGGCGTAAGCCGCCTCCGCTGCTGCGAGCCGCTCCAGCTCCCGCAGGCTGCCGAGCTGTCCCTCGAGCTGCGCAAGCTGCTCTTTTAGACTGCTGATCCGCGGCTCCAACACCTTAGCAACTGCTTCGCTAAGCTCATCAATGAGCTCGAAAGCGCGTTTGCGGTAAAGAAGCTTCACTTCAGCAGCAACCTGCTTAGTGTAATTCAATGTGTAGTCGCCTCCAAAACCAGCCGACTCGTTTACTTGCTCTGCAAGCCATTCAGGTTCAACAGCGATATGCAATCGTTCGACGGTTTCCCTGACAAGATCAGCATGGAGCAAGGCTGTTTCATCCAACGATTTGGACACTGTTTGCTGTAAATGTCGTTCTATCTGTGTAGCCACCTGTCCAGCAAAATCACTATGAAATGCAGCCAAACGCCGTTCCACTTCTTTTGCGGTTTTTGCAGCTCCAGCAAAAAATCCGACTTTAAAACCAGGTTTACGGCTTTGTAAGTATTCATGTGCCAAATCACGTGTTACAGCTGGAGTAATATTGGCATTATCCAGTATCGCCCCAGTCTCTTTGCGCAGTGCCGTACGAAGCACTTCAGACTTGGCTTGCGCATCTGCAAACGCTTTGCTTGTCTCCGCCCATTGAAGCTTCGCCGTTTCGGACTCCTCATCGGCAGCCAATTGTGCCCTCAGCTGCTCCTTGATGGGCTCATTGCGCTCAGCTAACTTATTGGCATGTGCAGCTGCTAGATGCTTAGCCGATTTCTCTAGGCTTAAAGCTGATAGCGGCTCACGACCTTCAATCAGCTTGCCGAGCAGCCAATCTAGCTTCCCCCACTCGCTATGAGGATGGTTAGGAACCTTGACAGAAGTATACAAGATCCCATCCGGCTGGATATGCCAGTTCGCGAACGCTTCCTTCACTCCTGCCTTATACGTCTCAAACGACAACTCCTGATCCCTATGCTTATCTACTTGATTAATGAGTAAATAGAGCGGCTTACCCCACTCTTTCATTTTCTTGGTAAAGGCAAAATTAATTTCTGATTGTACATGATTGTAATCCATAACGTAGAATACGACATCTGCCAAATGAAGTGCGGATTCCGTAGCAAGCTGATGAGCATCGTCCGTAGAGTCAATTCCGGGAGTATCGAGCAAAGCAGCATGCTCTCCTAGAAAAGGTATCGGATAACGGAGGTTTACCGTTTCAATAGCTTCTCCATTTTTACAATAAGCGGCCAGCTCCTCTAAGGGTACGGTTTGAACTTTCGGCTCAGCCATATCACCCTCCACACGGTGAACCACTCTTGCACCAGATTCCCCATTGCTGATGCTCACAATATTTGCGCTAGTTGGAATCGGACTCGAAGGAAGAAGCTGATGACCGCACAGCTTATTAATCAGACTTGATTTGCCAGCTGAGAAATGACCACAAAATGCAATATAAAAACTGCCGCTTTGCGCTTTTTGCAGCAGCTGTTTGATTTTCTTCCCGTTTTCTCCATCTTTTTCTTTCTCCACTTGTTCAAGCAATGAATGAATAGTGCTTTCCATCGTTTCCCCAAGAACCGTCAAGTTGCTCATCCCAATCTCCCCGTATCTCTATAATGATATCTTCACAGGATATTTCAATTTTCTGGCTAAGGTTCGCCGGAAAACAATCCCGTTCAACAAAAAAAACCGAATTTCTTCGGTTTTTAGTGTACCACACTTTCATTAACAGGGATAAAAATTTCGAACAAATTGCGATGCTGTAAAATCGTAATATCTTTATCTTTTACTTTCATAACGACAACTTCAGGCTTTGTTTTCATACGGTCTAAATAATTGTCAGGCACATCTCCGGATTCCATGACCGTTACACCTTCTACTTGCTTTTCTTCATTTTCAGCCAACGGCGTTTTCAAAATTTCTTCATAAATATCTGAGAACACTTCGAAGTTGCTGGTATAAACCGATATACATTTCATAATAATCCCATCCTTATTGTTTGCTGTGGTAAAGTTTGCTACTGTATAGGTTTCCTACGACTACCGGATTTCATACGTTTTTTTCCTTCACGGCACGATTCAGCCAGCGGACAGCTTTCGCATTGCGGGTTCTGGGCTTTGCAGTGATAACGCCCGAAGAAAATGAGCCTGTGATGCGTCAGTGTCCATTCCTCTTTAGGAACAAGCTTCATCAGCTTCTTCTCCACTTCGAGAACGCTATCTTTCCAATTCGTCATGCCTAATCGCTTAGAGACACGTTCAACATGTGTATCAACTGCAATTGCTGGAACACCAAAAGCATTGGAAACAACGACGTTAGCTGTTTTACGGCCGACGCCAGGAAGCTCGACTAATTGTTCATGCTGCTCGGGTATTTCCCCGCCGTACTTGTCCAATAAAATGGCGCACAACGCCTGAATGTTTTTCGCCTTATTTCGGAACAACCCGATTCTGCGAATATCCTGCTCAAGTTCCTCCAATGGAACGGCAAGATAGTCTTCGGGCCGCTTGTACTTTTGAAACAACGAAGCAGTCACTTTATTTACGGTTTCATCCGTACATTGCGCCGACAACAACACGGCGATAGTCAGCTCAAATGGATTGGAGTGATTCAGCTCGCAATGGGCATCCGGGAACATCTCTCCGATCGTATCAAGAATGCTGCGAACCTGCTTCTTGTTCATAGGCACAAGCTACCTCTTTCTAGTAGTATAAAAATCAGTTTAACGAATCATGACAAAGGAATCAATGACTTCATCCGACAAAATGCGAACTTTTCTAGAAATTTTTCAAAAAAAATATTTTATAAGATGAAAAAACCGTCTAAAGGAAGATAAAAATCCTCTTCTCATTAGACGGTGTTCACTTATTCAATGTTTCTTGATCTCAAAAATAAAATTTTATTTTTCCATCTCATAAATTTTATCGTCAAGAACAAAGATCGTTACATCGTCGTTTTCAGTAAAAGCACCTGGTGCAATGGTTGTCGCTCCTTGATGTAAATAAGCTTTTGCATAAAAATTAAATGTTGTTTTATCGGCAGATCCACCTGGCTTTAACTGCATGATATTAAGAACTGAATCATATGAGGCAACTTTACGTTTGGTTGCAGTTGCTTTCGAAATAATCAACTGCTCATTGGCATCCTTAATGATCTCTACCCGATCATCAACCTTAAGCGAATTCAAATCGGCCGAAGTTGTTCCATTTTGCTTAATGACAAATTTCTTGCCGACTGGCAATACTTGTACACCGGTATAATAGTCTTGGACAGTGATAGTCCCTGCTCCAGAATCTACCCCAGTTACTTTTCCGCGAACCGTGTTCAACATTTCAACACTTTCCAACTTCTTACCAGTATAGGCTACTTTAATATACTCATCAACTAGGATATCTTCGAAACTATGTGTTGCTTTACCTGGATTTACGATTTTATCATTGTTATCAATCTCGAATACGAGCAATCCGCCGCTTTCGTCTTTAACACTCAATTGCCGTTCTGTTGTATTGGATATGAGTGTTTTGTAAACTGACGTTCTCTTTACTTGAATAAGGGTAATGAGATCCTGATCACGGTTTAACGTACCCACGATATTGTCGCCAATCTTTAAGTCACTTAAAGTCGCTCCTGGTTTAGCCAAGGTATCTACGCCAATGGAAGTCATCAAGCCAAAGGTAACATTTTGACCTCCAGGAGCACGAAGCGTAATTTGGTTGGCTGGAGCGTTGATTTGTGTCACAGTACCCTCTGCATTCATCGCATACTTGATGCTTACAACTTTATCCTTGGAAACTTTGATATCGACTTTTGTACCTTTAGTCTTAACGAATTTGTCTGCAAAATCGGTCAAATTCATAGGTGCATCCCAATAGCTGATTCCTGTTGCTTCCGTCATTTTATAGGCGTAGGGGGAACCGTTATCGTCCGTGACCGTCAGAAGCTTTGATTCTGCATCGTAGTTAACAATCTTGGCAAATGCCAGCTGTTTGATTGAACGACTAGTTACGGAAACTTTAACGATTTTCTCATTCACCATATCAATTTTCAGTTGATCGCCTACTTCGAGATCGAAGAAACCTGCATTACCTAACCCGTCTATCGCTACGATCGCGTTATCCGCAATATAATAGGCACCCAGTGTATTATCCGCTTTATTGATGGTTAATATTTTCTTATCGTCGCTTACACTCGTTAATGTGCCTTCAACCGAGCTTCCTACATCCGCTTGTTGGCTAACTTTGATACCAACGACCTCATTATTTTTAATTTCATAGGATACTACGTCACCGACACGTACCTTGGACAAATCTCCTGCTGCTCCACTGGCTAAAGTGATGGCAAGCTTAACTCCAAAAGGAAACGACTCGTTTTGACCTGTCTTTTTATCCATGAAAGTTATGGTGTTCGCATTCTTGTCAATACTCACTACCGCTCCTTCAGCCGTTTTGCTAATCGGAACTTGTTTCACTATGATTTTCGAGTATTTGGCATTAGGAATAAGAAGATTGCGTTTAAGCTCTACAATACTTCCGATTGGAATAGAGCCCAGGCTGAGACCACCGCCGTCTTTATCGGTAACCGTTACATTTTGTTCTAACTCTTTTAGGTCTTTATTGCCGCCTTGAGCTACGGATACCATCATTTTTGGAACATAGATTTGATCCAAAATGCCTTCATATGATTCCATTTGCTCAGCATCATTGGTTAACTCAACATATCCAGCTGTACCAGCGGATTGAATAACATATACTTCGTTCGTCTCTTTCAACTGAGTTGAAGGAATTCGACTGTCATCCTTCGCGTTATAGAAAGCAGTGTCAGAGGTAACTGTATATTCTGTCGTTTTACCTTGTTTATCGAGAATCGTCATTTTACGATCCTTTAATCCCATCATATATCCAATAACAACACGTTCAGATCGAGTAGTCAGCTCTTTATCCGCTCTGCTCAGGAAGGTTGCCATTTGAGCGCGGGTGACATTCCCTTTAGGCTGGAAGTTATTATCGTCCACACCATTAACAATATTCAAGCTCACTGCCGCATTAATATAACCAACTGCCCAAGAGGACATATCTTTCGCGTCGCTGAAAATGGAAGGATCAGCATTTTTTTGTTTCGCTAAGTCTTGTTTGTTAATAGCACGAATAACTAGCTTGGCAACCCACTCACGGGTTGCAGGACGAGAGCCCCAAGCGGTTTTTGAATTAGCGCTTGATGCGTCCGTTTCTTCTTTCACATCCAGTAAATCTTTATCGAAAGCGTAGGCTATGTATTGTTTGGCATAACTTTGATCAAGTGTAACAGGCAAGATGGTCTCAGTCTTATTTTTCAAAGCTTCATTTTCAAGTCCCATCATACGAATTGCCATGATGACAACATCTTGTTGGGATACTTGTGTGTCAGGGCTGAATTTACCTTTCTCCACCCCTTGAATAATTCCTAACGCAGCCAACTTCGTAATATGCTTAATGGCCCAATGGTCGTTGCTAACGTCCGTGAAGCCTGAGCTTGCATTGTTGGTAACCGTTGTTCCGTTCGTTTTCACAGTCTCGGCAGCGTACACAGGACTACTGACTAGTACGGATAGTGCTATTAATCCAGCGGCCATTTTTTTAGTATGTTTTTGCTTGTTGCTCATTTCATTGCCCCTCCCGGTTAACTGATATTGCGAAGCCCCCAAAAAAGCGCGGTTAACCGCGCTTGATCGGATGAGGGAGCTCCATATGTCCCATTAAACTATCAACGGCTTTGCCATCCAGCAAAATATTTAAATTTTGAATCTCTGAAAATTGAAATACTGTTTTTTTCATAGCCTGAAGCATCAAGTCTTCTCCACCGGCACCTAATCTGGATTCAGGGGCCATCGACAAATCTACGGTTAAAGTTTGATCTTTTAGCGTCACGGTATTGAAAGTAAACCCTTTTAGCAATGCTATTCTTTTGCTATCAGGACTTGTTGTCAGAGCCTTCAACGCCGAAGCATATTTCTCATTATCTTCTTTATAGGAGATCGTGCTTTCCTGTTCAACTAATCTCTCACCGTTTTCGTCTCCGAAATAGACTTTAATCTTCAATTGCTTATTCTCGGCCCCGGCTGCCGGAGTCTGCGCAACTGTGCCAGGTTTTGGCTCTCCTGATGCATTTGGGGCTTGTTTGGCCTGTCCGCAGCCTGTTGCTAGTACGACAAGTGTAAGACCGATTATTGCGCCGTTAATGAGCCGTCTTTGCATCGCTATCCTCTCCTTAGTCGATATTCAACTGCTGTTTGATAGCAGCAACGATAGACGCGGCAACTTGATCCTGAAATGAATCCTGAAACATAGCTGCTTCTTCGGATCGATTCGTCAAAAATCCGATTTCCAGCAAAAGCGAAGGCATTGTCGTATTTTTGACGACGTAGAAATTATTTTGTTTCACTTTGCGGTCCGGAAATTGTGTAGATTTCAACAATTGCTCGTGCATAATTTGTGCAAACGGTAAGCTTTGCTCGGTATAATAATAGGTTTCCACACCTGCAACAGACTCTTTTCCCGTAGAATTGCCATGAATAGCAACGAATAAGTCAGCCTTCATCTCATTGGCAAAAGATGCCCGATCGGCAAGCTCCACGAACGTATCATCATCTCGTGTCATGACCGGCTCGATTCTAGGCTCCTTCTCCAACAGCTTATACACCTTCGTTCCAAGAGCTAATACGAAGTCTTTCTCATAACGTTTCGTTATGGACACAGCTCCGGTATCCTTACCTCCATGTCCAGGATCAATGACGACCTTGAACTGCTCCTTAGCAGGAGAGAACGTCCATATCAACTGGTTCGGCGTCTTAGCAGAAGACAGTTTGAAATCTACTTTTTTAGATAAATCTATTATTATTCTAACGATAGACGATTCTTTTGAAAATAGCAAATATCGTATTTGAGAGACATTATTCTGATTACCCTTCACTGTACCTTCACCTTTATCGTTCACTTTCAAGGAAGGATCCAATTGACTATATGGAATATCGATTACAATCCGATTCGCTTCGGATAGCTTAGATACATTCGGCTTGCTCTCGGCACCTGTAGTTTTAACTATCAACTGCTCCCCTTCAAGGGAAATAGAGCGGATAGTCGTAACCGGCTCTTTCACTTTATCTCCTGGCTTCGTCTGCTGACCTTTTTGGTCTCCCCCTGCTTCGGTTTTCCCTGGTGTCGTGCTTGTTGAGCCTGTTTCTTTATTTGGAGATGTAGTGTCGTTCTTATCTTTATCCGGTTTATCAGCAGGCTTATCTGTACTTGCTCCATTTGAATCTGATGGTTTAACCGATGGTTTATCTGTTGGAGTCGTAGGCTGTTTACCTGAAGACGTGTTGTCTTCTTTCGAAGTCTCCGAAGCTGCTGCTCCTGTATTTCCCTCCTGCTTGCCCTCTTCCCCTGCGATCGGGGATGACACGTCTTCCTTGACATCTCCGTCTGTCTGAAACAAGAATACCGAACGTGTCAGCTCGTCCCAAGTCACTTTTACTCCCAACTGCTCACTGACAAAGCGCAATGGCAGCATGGTATTGCCATCTATAATTGCTGGTGCCGTTTCAAGTTTAACGCTCTTATTGTTGACTAGAGCATCCTGCTTGTCGATAAACAGCTGAATGCTCATCCCTGACTTGTCTACGGTGACTTTGCGATTTTTCCCGTCCCACTGAACTTTGGCTCCTGTGGATTCCGCAATGATCCGTACAGGTACAACAGTATTTTCTTTAATGATTCTGGGGGCCACCTCGGCAGCCAATTGCTTGCCGTTTAAATAAAGCTGGATTTGCGGCACCGCGGCAAAAGCCATCATCGGAAATACTAACAGTGAAACCAGCAAAAAAGAAATCAACGTAGTAACAACTCTCATTTTACACCTCAGATTATGTATTTGAATTTTGTAATGATGAATACTATTATGACATAAACTATCTCTTAATGGCGAAACTTACCAATATAATAGACTCAAAAAATACGAAAAAGTTGCGAAAAATGATAAGTTTCCCTCTCATCCGCCTCCATTTTCATAGATTATGCACCCTTTTTGAAAGCGTTTCAATTTTTAAGCAAAAAAAGCTCAAAGCGACAGGCTGACACCTGCTTGCTTCAAGCTCTTAAGTTTCAACTTATACGGGTTGTAATCGAGAATTCTCCAACAGCTCGCGGAATTGATCGCCCGATAGAACCTCTTCTTTGACCAAAATGTAGAGCGATTGTTCAAATACAATGCGATGCTGTTCAAGCAATTCGCGGGTTCTCAACGTTAGTTGTTCGAGAATAACCGCGTTTTCTCTCATCAGCTCTTCCTTCGTAACCATTTGTCGATCCATAATTCCTAAGCTAGTCAAGCCAGAATCCATCATCGTACGGACCAAATGCAGCGCCTGTTCGAAATCGTTACGCGAACCGGTACTGCGGCCGCCGTAGAACATTTCCTCTGCTACAGCTCCGCCCAGAGCAATAATAATCTGTTCTTCGAGCTGTTCTTTCGTATACAAATACTGATCCTGCTGCGGATTATGACGTACATAACCAAGAGCTTTCCCCCGTGGGCTTAAAGCTACTTGGGATACCGAGCCAGGACGAACCACTTCGGCTGCTATAGCATGTCCTAATTCATGGAGCGCAACACGATCACGTTCTTCTTTTGTGGACTCGCGATCTGTTTTTTCACCGATCATTACTTTATCCACTGCTTGGGACAAATGACTTTGACCGATAAGGAGCGCTTCCTCACGCATAGCGTAAATCGCCGCCTCATTCATCACACTTTCAAGCTGGGCTCCAGAAAATTGGAACGTTTCCTCTGCAACCAGCTCCAAATTCACTTCGGGTGCCAAAGGTTTATTTTTGCTGTGGATGTTCAAAATATGCATGCGGCCTTTTTTGTCTGGTAAATCCACTTCGATATGGCGATCAAACCGACCAGGACGAAGCAGGGCGCTATCAAGCATTTCTTTACGGTTTGTTGCTGCCATAATTAGAATACGTGGGCTTTCAGATGTGTGAATCCCATCCATTTCAGTTAACAACTGATTCAATGTCTGATCATATTCCCGATGCTGTCCCCCGTCCCTTTTGCCGCCTATAACATCAATTTCATCAATAAATACAATAGCACTATCTTTGTTTTCCTTTACTGCACGATTGCGTGCTTCTTTGAACATATCGCGGATTCGGCTAGCACCGACACCAACATACATCTCTACAAATTCACTACCAGCAGCAGCCATAAAAACAGAATTCGTATAATGTGCAGCTGCTTTTGCCAACAAAGTTTTACCTGTTCCAGGAGGTCCTTCGAGCAAAATCCCTTTTAAAGGACGAATACCAAGCTTCCGAATTTCTTCATGTTTAATAAGAAAATCCAGCGCTTCCTTCAACTCGGTCTTTGCACGCTGCTGACCACCGATATCGTCAAAGGTCAAATAGCTTGGAGCCTGCTGTCTACGCGATTTACCAGACCCGCCAAAGCCGGCACTGGCACTGCGCATTTGGTTCATATAGAAAATAGTACCTAAAATTACTGCCATGAACACTAACGGTAACGCATTAACACCGATAAAGAATAGAAAAATAATAACTACAGGTATGACACCTATAAATATTTCTTTATAAATTTTACTCATTCGGCCACACCCCCATTTTCTCTGGAGTACGAGGCAGCATCACAAATTTACTTTTGTCACCATCTGTCATCGTGATAAAGACAAACTTATCATTCATCTCGGTAGAAATCTTCATATTCGACGAGTTCTCAACACGCGATTGGAGTGTAGCAGGGATTTGTGCATAGTGCTTCGTTTCCATTGCCTGAGCCACATCAAACAAGGCAGATGACCACCATTGATCCAACTGCTGTGACGAATCATTCACTACTTTAAGCTTCAATTCTTTTTTTCCTAAAATGGCGGAGCCTTTGCTTTCGATATTGTCATATACCTCACGCAAGCTGGTAGATGGTTGAAGCTTCAGCTCGATTTCGGCATCATTAGTATTTATTCGAGTATTCACCAGTTCCACACCTGGCGTAGTTTCAACGATACTTGCCAACGGATTCTCCATTGCAAAGCTTTGATATGCAAACCAACCGCCAAATAACACGGTAGCAGAAATAGCAACACTCAATACTACTGGTAAGAGACGCAACTTCATAAGCCGACGTCCCCCTTTCTAAGTTGATATATCAAAAAGTATACGTTGAGTATATCACATGATATATCAAATAGTCCGATGTAATGTGTGGTAATGCTCCCTAAATTATTAAGTGAATGAAAAAAGAGGCCTCCGCTGGCTCATGGATTTGCTCCAAAAACCAGCGTCAGCCCCGCTTTTATTGAATACTTAAACGCCATGTATCCAAATAAGTACCTTCATTGAAAGAATAATAGTCGTAATAATACTTTTCACTTCCGGTTTCATCTGCCGGTAGCTTGTATAATACTTCCCATATCAACTTGCCGCCCAGAACTCCGGGCATCGTCCTTAATATATCTGCGTTCGCTTGTTTGGTGTGTACAAGGGTATTTACCTTATCTGCCGATACACCGTCCGCAGCCATTTGAGAATAAATTTCATCATCCCCAACCCAAACAATTACCTGTTGGCCGATCTTATCTTCTCCATAAATCACTGTATAAGATTTATCTCCAACGTACCGCTCCACTTTCACGGCTTTTGTTAACAACGTTTTTTGATAAGCCGTTTGTACTGCGCTTCGTTGAATTTTCCATTCATCCTCTTGTACCGCATTTATGAATCGGCCACCAAAAAACAAAATAAGGGCAACTGCAGCTATCGCAACAATTGTTATTTTGATTTTCATGGGGGAATCCTCCTACAAGCTCATACTAACTAAAGCTAATGGCATGAGCGTTACGTTATTCGCTAGTGAGTCGCTCAAAGCAGCGCTGCGCTTCGAACAGTACTTTTTCTTCATCCAATGTAAGACACTCACCATTCTTCACGATCAAATTTCCATCAACCCACACATCGGCCACGTCCTTAGCAGATGCAGAATAAACAACGTGTGAAATATAGTTGGTTTTCGGGAAAAAGTGTGGTTGATTCAAGTCCAAAGCAATGAAGTCAGCCTTCATTCCAGGTTGAAGTGCACCCACATCGTCAAGCCATATCGATTGAGCTCCATCTAGAGTTCCCATTCGAATAGCGGCTTCCGCTGGTACAGCAACCGGGTCGCCGGATACAGCTTTGTGAATCAGTGCCGCCAAGCGCATTTCCTCGAACATATCCAAGTTGTTATTGCTTGCTGCACCATCTGTACCAAGGGATACTTTTACACCTTGCTTCAATAATTCTGGTACTCGCGCTACTCCGCTAGCCAGCTTCAGGTTACTTCCCGGATTATGAGAAACACGGACATCGTATTTTTTCAATATTTGTATTTCATCATCTGTTAAGTGAACCGCATGTGCCACTAGAGCAGGTCTTGAAAATAAACCGAGTTTCTCCAAATGTGCAACAGGCCTTGCCCCATATTGATCCACGTTGTCTTGTACTTCTCGTGCAGTCTCTGACATATGAGTATGCAATGGAAGATTCAAATCATGAGCAGCTTGAACGATGCGTTCAATATAATCTGGAGGACAAGTATAAGGAGCATGAGGTGACATCATGGTTGTGATACGGCCTCCAGCTTTGCCATGCCAATCACGGGCGAATTGGGTTGCTTCCTGCAATTTGGCGTCCTGCACTTCCGGAGGACATAGTCCAATAACACCGCGAGTCAGACAAGCCCGCATGCCGCTCTCTTCAACAGCCAATGCAACTTCATTCATATGATCGTACATATCAACGAAAGTTGTCGTACCTCCTTTGAGCATTTCCAGGATCGACAGTTGAGTACCCCATTTTACATCGTGTGCTGTAAATTTTCCTTCAATTGGCCACATTTTTTCCTGAAGCCAGACTTGAAGAGCCAGATCGTCTCCATAGCCGCGAAGAAGGGACATGGCCGCGTGACAATGAGTATTAACAAGACCAGGCATATACAGCTTGTCCTTGCCATTGATTTGTTCGTCGTAGGTTTCGAGCGGTTGTGGTGCTTCTTCACCAATATATGTAATTTGATTGCCTTCCAAAACCATGCAACCTTGGATTACAGGCTTCTGATCGTTCATTGTTATAAATGTTCCGTTTGTAATAATCGTTTTTTTCATTATCACCGTATCCTTTCGAACAAATAGCATCAATCTTCACTGTACAACTTCACGGTATATAAATCAAGCTACCTTGTCCTTCCAGCTTAATGTGTCAACATAATAACAGATTCATGAACATATTCTGATTTGGATAAACTATGATTGCAAAGCATTAGTGTGTTGTGTTATTTTTATTTTTGTGTGAATTTTGTCGCTTTTTTCTACATAATTTGCGTTTTTTATATGAAGATTTCATTAAGATACATTTGAGGGAGGCTCTTTCATGCTTTTTGCTAAAAAGAACGACATCGATTTTTTGCTCTTGCTGATTAAAGCATCGGAGAACACACTACACGCGGCGCAAATATTCCGCAATGCCGTCATGGGAGATCAACCGCCAGCAGCATTCTGTCCTCAATTGAAAGACTTGGAGAACAAAGGGGATCAGATTACTCATCAAATCTTCAAAGGTTTGAACAAAGTATTTATTACTCCCTTGGAACGTGAAGATATCATGGAACTCGCTTCCAAAGTAGATGATGTTGTCGATGGTATTGAAGCGAGTATCGCCAGATTTGATTATTTGAACATAACAACTAGCGATAATTATATGAGGGAATTTTCCGCTGTACTTGTTGCTAGCTGCCAGCACATACTCGATGCCTTCAAGTTGCTATCCAAGAAGAAATACATGCAAATTACTGAACATACCGTACAAATCAACAGCTTGGAGAATGAAGCTGACCGTCTGATGCGAGAAGGCATTCGTGAAATTTTCATGAACCCGAAGGATCCTTACCATGATTTCAAATTGAAGGAGCTGTACGAGCGGCTCGAACAAACAACGGATGCCTGTGAGGACGTAGCGAATATTTTGGAAAGCGTCGTATTGCGTTATTCGTAAGCTGTTCGAACTCGGTAGGAGGTAATTATGTTAACCCTATTAATCATCATTGTTGCGCTAGCCCTTCTGTTTGACTTCATTAACGGCTTTCACGATACTGCCAACGCTATCGCAACGTCCATTTCAACCAAAGCGTTGTCACCTAAATTTGCTATATTTTATGCTGCTACTTTGAATTTCGTTGGAGCCATTTATTCTTCTGAAGTTGCCAAAACCGTTGGTGGTAAGGTAGCCAATCCTGCAACTATCGATAATGGAGTTCAAATTGTTATTGCAGCATTAATAACAGCCATCATTTGGAATCTTATTACATGGTATTATGCCATCCCTTCATCATCCTCCCATACGTTAATCGGTGCTTTGGCGGGTGCAGTCATTGCAGGAGCTGGTGCATCTTCCGTCAATTGGGCTGGTTTCAAAGAAATTATTATTATTTTAGTTGCCTCTCCTATCGTTGCGTTTGCAACTGGCTTCATCATTATGTGGATCATCCGACAGCTCATTTTTGCCAGTGGGAACCACTCCAGATCTAAACTGAATCGAATGTTCCGGATTTTTCAAATCTTTTCAGCAGGACTGCTGTCCTTATCCCACGGCGGTAATGATGCTCAAAAAGCAATGGGTATCATCGTATTCGGTATGGTTGCTTTAGGGTATCAAACGACCCTTGACGTTCCGTTATGGGTTAAATTATGTGCAGCAACAGCAATGGGATTAGGGACATCAATCGGCGGTTGGAAAATTATTAAAACGATGAGTAAAAAGCTTATCAAGATTGAACCTATTAACGGCTTTGCTTCCGACTTAAACTCATCTATCGTAATTCAAGTATCTACAGCCATGGGAATGCCTTTATCCACTACACATGTTATCTCCTCTTCCATTATCGGTACGGGTGCCGTCATGAGGTTTTATGATGTTAAGTGGGCAACCGTTACGAAAATGGTTATGACTTGGATTATTACCATTCCAATCAGTATGGTGCTATCCTTCTTAATTTACAAAATCGTATTTCATCTGACTACATAATAAAAAAAGCTACAAAAAAAGCCTACAGCTATGTAGGCTTTTTTAATTTCCGTTGTGATTATTAATCCAAATAATAGGCCAAGCTTTGAAGCTCCGTCGTAAAATCAGCATGATGTACGCGGATTTCATTCGGAACTTTAATAATTATCGGAGCAAAATTCAGGATAGCTTCCACACCAGCCTCCACGAATTTATTCGCGACATTCTGTGCTTCTGTTGCTGGCACTGTGATAATGCCTATACGAACATGCAGTGCTTGTATAGTCTCTTGCAGCTCATCCATAGGCTTAACCTTCAGATTGTTAATGGATTCGCCTATTTTTGACGTATGTGCGTCAAACACCGCAACGATTTTCATGTTGTCTTTTAAATAAGCATTATAATTGCACAGAGCTCGTCCCAAATTACCTGCACCTACAAGTGCTACGGGAATCACTTTATCGAGCTTTAAAATTTGACGTATTTTTTCGATTAAATATGCGACATCATATCCAATTCCCTTTTTACCGAACTCTCCGAAATAAGCGAGATCCTTACGGATCTGAGCAGGATTTAAATCAAGCTTTTGGCCCAAATCCTGCGAGGATACCGTATGAACACTTTTTTTACTCAATTCATTAAGAAACCGCAAATAAATCGGCAATCTACGAACTACCGCTTCAGATATTTTTAAAGTTTTCATGCACCGTTTTCCCCCATCCACTGCTTAATTCTTGAAACCAATTGATTGGTCGGCATGTGCTCGATTTTGGGGCCGGGCAGCGAGTACAAAAAGTACTTTCCATACGTCGTATCAATGACGCGAGTGTCATAAATGATAACAATGCCTTTATCATTGGCTGTACGAACCAATCTTCCAAAGCCTTGTTTGAAACGAATTACAGCCTGCGGTACAGATAGCTTCATGAAAGGATTTTGATTCAGCTTTTTTAGATTCTCCGTTTTCGCTTCCACTAGAGGATGATTAGGCGGTTGAAAAGGCAACCGGACTATCGCCAAACAAGTCAGCGCATCTCCAGGGATATCGACACCTTCCCAAAAGCTGCTCGTACCGAGCAATACGCTGGCCGGGTTATTTTGAAATAAACGTGTCAATTTACTGCGATTGCTGCTGTCCACACCTTGTCCCAGCACTTGAATGCCAAACGGGCTCAGAACGTCCTTCAAAGCGGCGTGAGTGAGCTTCAACATTCGGTTCGAGGTAAACAAGACAAGCATTCTTCCCTTAGTTTCCAATGCAACCTCAGCTAAAGATTGGGTCAAATGTTCTAGAAACTGCTTCTCACCCGAATTGCCGCGAATACTCGGAAAGTCTCTCGGTATCGCAACTAATGCCTGCTGCCGGTAATTGAACGGGGAAGGAAGCTGAACGGTTTTCAGCTTACTGTCGACTTCTTTAGTATCTAGTCCTAGCTGCTCGCAAGTATAATCAAAGGATTTGCCTACAGACAACGTGGCAGAAGTCAAAATAACGCTATCCTTCACATCAAAAAAATGCTGCTGAAGCATGGGACTTACATCTATTGGAACACACACCAATTGGAGCGACTTGCTTTTGTTAAATTGGCCTGCTTCTAACCAATATACATAATTATCATCCTTCATCGTCATGAAGAAATGCAGATTATCACGGTGTCTATACAGTTCTTTGACCGTCCCTGAAATATCGGTAACCATGCCTTGAAGGTCCAGCTCTTCCTGCATTTCTTTCATTTCCGAAAGCAATTTATCCAGTTTTTTAAGAACCTCAGTTGCGTTTAGAAATATGTTTTCCTCATGTACAAGCAGCTTGTCCCATACCGCAGGAGTATCGTCTTTCTTAATACGGTAGACTAGCTGGCCGCCTTCCATCTGGGAAGGATCTGAACGAGCAGCTAGCAGTTGATACAGCAGCTCTGCAAGCTCATCCCAATCTTCTTTAATCTTGACCAAAGTAGGAGTGATGCTGTCAATCGTCTCACACCAAGCCTGTGCTTTTTCCGAGGGCTCTCTTTGAAGTTTAGCATGAAGAGAAGACAGTTGTCCGCTTCGGCCATCTTTATATAGCCACCATAACGTATTCAAGAAAGAACCATAAAACAATTCTATGCCAAGATGCTTGCTGGCTACCTCTTCAAAGTGATGTGCTTCATCAATGACAAGGTGCTTATAACTTGGTAAAAGACGGTTTTCTGCTTTGGTATCTGTAAATAACATGGAGTGGTTTGTTATGATAACATCTGCCGTATTTGCTTCATGTTTGGCCCGATGATAAAAGCACTTCTTAAACCATGGACATGCTCTGTTTAAGCAAGAATCTGAATCGCTAGCTACCGAATGCCAGAACTGAACGCCTTTGTTGGCAAAATGAAGCTCTTCCTCATCCCCATTTTTCGTTTCACTTAGCCAAACCAGCATCTGTCCCGCGTTGATCCGATCTTCTTTTCCATTTTCAAAGTCCATCAGATTCATTTTATGTTCAAATTTGCGCAAGCACAAATAATGACTTCTGCCTTTCAAAACTGCCGCTCGAAAGCCTACAGGAAATAAACTGTGGAGCAAAGGAATATCCCTCTCGCGGATCTGCTCCTGCAAGTTAATTGTATGCGTGCTGACCAATACTTTCTTGTCCTTCTTTACTCCGTAGTACAAGGAGGGTATTAAGTAGCCGAGCGATTTACCGGTTCCCGTACCCGCTTCAACCATCAGATGCATGCCCTGTTCAAAAGCCAGCTCAACTTCTTCCAGCATTTTAACCTGCGCTTCTCTATCTTCATAAGACTCGAAACGGAGACGCAGCTGCTGCTTTAATTGCTCATAGAACTCAGAAAAATCATCAGGAATAGATAATAGTTCATCTTCTTCCCGAACAGGCTCTTCATCTCCCCAATCATTTACGTTAATTGCAAATTGGCGGAAATAACGTGCTGAATCTGTATCAACGGGAGAGAAGGTTTCTTTAAACATTCTCATCTCTTGAATAAACCAACCAAAATCCGTTGTTACTTCGTCAAAAATCATGGATAAACGCTGAAGTGCGAGTAACGGTAGTCCTTGAAAGCGCTCAATACAGCGCAGCCAAATAAGAGCCGTCACTTCCGCATCGCTATCTGCTTGATGAGGCCTCTCATGTACGATATTGAACGCATGGCATACCATCGAAAGCTGCAAGCTGGCTAACGAAGGAAACAGTACTCTCAGAGAGTCCATCGTGTCTAATACTTTACCGTCAAACGGAAAATAACCGTGCTCATCCAAAGCTCTTTGGAGAAAAGCCAGATCAAAAGCAATATTATGTCCGACAAGAACGGATTCTTGAAGTAAAGGTACTAGATGACTGATGACTGCATCGAGCTCAGGCGCATCCTTAACCATTTCATCGTCAATGCCCGTTAATGTTGTTATAGAAGAAGGTATACCTATCCCGGGATTAACCAGTGAAGTATACCTGTCCGTTATATGATCGTCTTGTATGATGACGAGACCTACCTGAATGATACGATCCGCAGGCTGACTCCCGGTCGTTTCAAAATCCAAAACCGCGAATTTCATTTACTTTATGTCAATCCCTTCATTCCCACTCTCTTCTTAGCATACCAATACTCTTGGGAAAAGGGAATAGTAAACTTATTCTCAGCTATCGATTTGGGTGTTGATAAAAATGGAGATGTCCTTTTCTTTCACTGCAAAGTCCCATCTCCACTAAAGGCTGCACGCTGGTCGGATCCGTCTGAAATGCGAGGTTAAAATATTCAAACGCTTTGTCCAAGTTTCGATGTTGTGCTTGAATACAACCCATCGCATTATAAGAAATAGCACGTATCTGGTTATTCTCTGTTAATTGAGAAGTGAATTGAAAATGGCTGTAGCTTTCAACAATATCTCCCTTACGCAAATAACTCATCGCCAAATAAATTCGAGCCAATGTAAAATCTGGATACTTGTTTACCATGCCGGAAAACTCTTGGATAGCCTCGTCATACATCAGGAGCTTATAGAAGCCTTGACCCCTCATAAATTCATCAGTACGCTTGCCACCTAATTCAGGATCCATGGTTTTAGATACTGCAGCTGCAGCAGCCTGATGATGCTGCTGGTGAAACAAGGCCAGCTTTTCCTCGAACAGCAGCCATTCTTCAATGAAAGTATCACTCATTGCCTTTAACACCCTTAGCTTCTCTTGAAGCTCTTTTTTCCTCGAACCTGTTGCGGCTGGGAACTGTGCTGTAATTTCATCAAGCATCTCATTCATGGAGGCAAATAAATGTTTGAACATGTACGCATCCCACCTTAAGCTGAGCATACCCTCATTTTTTGCCCCCACAGCGCTTTTCATTCGTTACATTACAGTGGAATGAATTTCTTCTTTAATAACGCTGATAACCTTATTATTTTCTCCCATTATTGCCACTTGAGGTTTATGATTGCGTGCTTCTTCATCTGTCAGCATAACGTAAGAAAGAATAATTACCGTATCTCCAACTTGAACCAATCTTGCAGCGGCTCCATTCAAACAGATGACGCCAGAGCCTCTAGGACCTGGAATAATGTATGTTTCAAGGCGCGCCCCATTGTTATTGTTGACGATTTGCACCTTTTCATTTGGCAGCATATCGATTAAATCGAGCAAATCTTCATCGATGGTGATACTTCCCACATAATTAAGATTGGCTTCTGTTACCGTAGCACGGTGAATTTTGGATTTAAGCATAGTTCTGAACATGGATGTGACCTCCTAAGAGTTTTGCGAAGCAAAACTGTCTTCATAAGCATAGACCTTGTTTCGCAATGCGAAACTGTCATCGTAAGCGTAAACTTTGTTTCGCGAAGCAAAACTGTCTTCGTAAGCATAGATTACCAGCGAATGATTGTATTATCAATGAGACGAGTTTTTCCAAATTTAACTGCAAGGGCAATAATAAATGCAGGAACGGACCGCAAATCGGTTACCTGCTCCAGCGAAGGATACGCTAAAATATCCGCATAATCAATTTCCGCTATAGAAGATTGAGCAATATGCCGCTTTACCGCTTCCTGAAGCTCTGCTGCTTGAAGGGAGCCCTCGTGCTCTTGAACAAACTTCTCAGCCATCTTCAATGCGGAAGACAACACCAAAGCCTGCTCCCGTTCCTCAGGCTGCAAGTAAACATTTCGGGAGCTTAAAGCAAGCCCGTCTTCTTCCCTAACAATTTTACATGGAACAATTTCTACTGGGTTATTCAAATCGTCCACCATTTGTTGAATAACAGCGATTTGTTGGGCATCCTTCATACCGAAGAACGCAAAATCTGGCTGAACGATATTAAATAATTTAGTAACCACTGTAGCAACTCCGTCAAAATGTCCGGGACGCGACGTACCACATAGACGTTCAGTTACTCCACTTACAGATACAATGGTTTTGGTCGGATTTGGATACATCTCTTGAACAGTGGGGAAAAATACGATATCCGTGCCAGTTGCTTTGGCAACAGCCAGGTCTCTCTCTTCATCCCTAGGATACCGAGACAAATCCTCATTAGGACCAAATTGAAGCGGATTGACGAAGATACTTAGTATAACCAGATCACATTGCTTACGAGCAGCTTCCAGCAAGCTGGCATGTCCTTGATGCAAATACCCCATAGTTGGAACGAAGCCTACTCGAAGCTCGCCGCGGGCATTTCTGGCTTCCTTAATTACTTGTCTAAGGTCTTTTATATGATGAATGATTTGCATAGGTTTACCCCCGTCTTATTTCTTGCTTCCATACAGAAATTCCGCTACTTCATCTTCCATTTGAAAAGAGTGTTCTTTTAAAGGAAATTGACGCTGTTTGACTTCATCCACATACTGCTTGATACCGTCTCGAATGATATTGCCAATGTTGGCGTATTCTTTAACAAATCGCTTTGGTACAATATCCGAACCATATCCTAACGCATCGTGGAACACCAATACCTGCCCATCACAGTGGGATCCTGCACCGATACCGATAGTGGGAATGGAGAGCTCTTTGCTAATATGAGCGGACAACTGATCCGTTACTAGCTCCAAGACAATGGCAAAAGCACCTGCTTGCTCTAAAGCCTTTGCATCTTCCAGCAGCTTTTGAGCTTGCGCTGAATTTTTGCCTTGAATTTTGTAGCCTCCGATTTGATGAATCGATTGTGGCGTTAATCCAATATGCCCCATGACTGGGATCCCCGATTGAGTTAATGTAGCGACAGCCTCGGCAATTTCCGCTCCACCTTCCATTTTCACCGCTTTGGCCGCTCCCTCTTGCATTAAACGAGCCGCGTTCCGGATGGTTTGGTCTATACTTCCATGATAAGTCATGAAGGACAAATCCGTAACGACAAAAGATGATTGAGCTGCTCTTGCTACTGCTCGAGAATGATAAATCATATCCTCAAGGGTGACCGGGATCGTCGAATCATAGCCCAATACTACATTACCCAAAGAATCTCCGACCAAAATAACATCAACGCCTGCTTCCTCCGCTAATTTGGCAGAAGGATAATCATACGCCGTGAGCATTGAGATCGGTACGCCATCATCTTTCATTTTTCTTAATTTTGCCGTTGTAATTGGTCTCCGTTTATCCATTTAAACCACACACCTTCCTTCAGCTTTTCGTGGATTACATTAGTATGAACAAAAAAACCTTTTAGCCTACGGGAGCTAAAAGGTTCACATGGCAAAAAAAATCATATGATCCTTCTGTCTCGGTCCATAAGGCTCAGAGCAGAATCCGACATATTCCAGATAAAGCTATGAAGTTGTAGCCTTGCCATTGTTCAATACAAGTGCAATTCACATGGATATCGCCTTGCATTAACATTATACCAGACTTTTCATATTTAGAATACACTTATTCGTCACATTTAATCAGCTACCGGGTTAGCGAATTGAATATCTCCAGAATACCACTGAGTCATACTTCCGTCTGGCAGACGAACAGTTAGAGCTCCAGAATCATCGATGCCCACTGCATATCCTTCTGAGACTCCCCGAGGTGTCTGGCATGTAATGGATCGATGCAGCGAGACGCTCAACGCTTCCCAGAGAAGCTTGATTGGCCCAAACCCTTGTTCGTGATACAAGGTATATACCAGCTCCAGCTCCCTTAGAAACTGGCATAAGATATCGGTTCTGTCCAGTTTTTTGCCTGCTTCAATCGACAAAGAAGTAGCTTTTGAACGCAATTCATCATCCGGGTAATCGTCTTGAGCTAAGTTTACACTTATTCCTATACCAGCAACGACATATTGTAAATTCTCATCTTCAGCGCTGGATTCTAACAAAATACCGCTAATCTTTTTTCCTTCAATTAAGAGATCGTTAGGCCATTTGATTCCGATGGATAACGAAGTTATCTGTCTAAGCGCGCGACATAACGCAACTGCTATAAGCAGTGTGAGTTGAGGTGTAAACTGTACTGGAATGCGTGGCTTCAATACCAGGCTCATCCAGAGACCTTTTCCTTTAGGAGAATGCCATCTCCGTCCCAAACGACCTCGGCCGGCAGTTTGAAGTTCAGCTATGACAAGTGTACCTTCCTCTGCTCCTTGTGTAATCAGTTCGCGAGCCACCGTTTGAGTGGAGTCCACTTCATCATAATAATGAATGCTTTTTCCCAGTGTGCTGGTCTCAAGACGCTGTAAAATTTCTTGTATATTCAGCTTCTCAGGTTTGGACATGAGCCGGTATCCTTTTCGTGAAACAGCTTCGAACTCGTAGCCCTCTTGCCTCAATCGCTCGATATGCTTCCAAATTGCCGTTCTGCTGCAGTTAAGCTTAGTGCTAAGCTCTTCACCTGAAAGGAATTGCTGTGGCCGTTCCTCAAACATTTGAATCAGTTGTTCGTTGATTGTCATTATTATCACATTCCTGCAGAGTAGTGGTCTTTATAGTAGTTCACAGCCCTATCAAGCAGTACTTCCTTTTCGTTGATAAGCATCCCTAGAGACGCTTCTCGCAGCAATTGCTGCAGTATGTTAGCAACCCAAGGACCCGCGGGTACTCCAATTCTGGCAATTAGCTCTCCGCCGCTGACATGAAGACCTGCGACCTTATCCACTGGCATTTCCTCTAACCATCGCAGCCCTTCTTTTGCATATAAAGCACCTACCTGAACCGACAGTCCTCTAAGCAGTGCAGCCCCAGGATCAAGTGATAAGATATGTGCCAATGCAAGCATTGACACTTTACCAAACTGAATTGCAGCAAGCTTCCATTGACGCTGCAGTTCAGACTCATCGATTTCGGTCAAATTATGGAGATTGCTTCCTATAATTGCTGCTGCAGCTATAGGAAGCCTCACTTCATCAATCTGCTGCTTGGAGAAAGTCAATACACGCAATTCTTCTTCAACTGCCCCAGCTTCGATTCCTAAAATGAAGTAAAGATATGCCCAGCGTTCCATCGGATGACTAAGCAGAGAAATATCATGAAGTTCCGTTATGCTTTCCATTCCTGCAATTTGCAAAGGAAACTTACTGTGCTGCAGTACTTTACTCGATGCTAACAGTTCTATAGCACGGTTAGGCGAAGCCCCTGCGATCATGCGTTCCAGTTCCATTCTAACGCGTTCCATTGCGATATGCTTAAGTAACGGGGCATGATCGCACAAAGCTATCCAGGTCTGCTCTTCCACGACTAGCTGATATTCAGCTGCAAAACGAACACAGCGCAGCATACGCAGCGCATCCTCCTGGAACCGCTCGCTAGCCTCACCCACGCATCGTAAAATAGCTTTTTGGATGTCTTCAGTACCATGAAACGGATCCAACAGCTTACCCTCATGGTCTAAGGCCATAGCATTCATTGTGAAATCTCTTCTGCGCAAATCCTCATACAAACTATCTATGTATTGAACCTCTGTAGGTCTTCTGTGATTTTCATAAATGTCTTCTTTACGGAAAGTAGTTACTTCATATGGCTGCCCATCGATTACAACGGTTACAGTGCCATGCTGAAGTCCTGTAGGTATTGTTCTCGCAAACAAACGCTCTACTCTCTCAGGAATAGCTGAAGTAGCAATATCGTAGTCCTTTACCGGTCTCTTCAACTGCTTATCTCGAACGCAGCCTCCGACCAAGTAAGCTTCATACCCGTTACCCATAAGCGTTTCAATAATCCTGAGAGCACCTTGCTCCAGCGAATCCTTCATGACGACCCCCGTCTTAACAATTCAATGGTTTCATCTTCAAATCATCCGGCAGCGGACGCTCTAACACTCGATAATAGATTTCCTCATACTGACGTGTAATGATATCGTTACAGAACGTGTAACGTGCTCTGTGAAGACACGCTTCTTTCATTCTTTCATATAAAGCTTGATCCGTTAACAAGGTCTTAATGTACTGGGACATCTGCTCGACATCCCCTATATCCGCCAGATATCCTGTTTCTCCGTGGGTAATCAATTCCGGAATGCCGCCTGCGTTGGATGCAACTGTGGGAACACCACATGCCATGGCTTCCAAAGCAACCAAACCGAAGCTTTCCTTCTCCGATGGAAGAAGCATGACATCCGATAAGGAGAGCAGCTGGGCTACATCATCTTGCTTGCCACAAAATGTAACTCGGTCCAACAATCCCCGTTCTTTTACTTTACAGAGAACTTTGGATAACTCTGGACCTTCACCAACGAAAAGCAGCCTTGACGGAACATCTCTGCTTACACGATCAAAGATTTCCACAACATCAGTTACCCGTTTGACAGGCCGGAAATTAGAAATATGTATTAATATTTTCTCATCTGGATGAGCAAACTCCTTACGGAGTGAGGCTACTTCACGTGGATAGTATACTCTTTTATCCACAAAATTGTATGCCAAATCAATCGGTTTATCGATTGAAAGTAGTTTTCGTGTTTCTTGAATCAGGTCTTGGGAAACGGCAGTTACAGCATCGCTTCTATTAATGGCATACCGTATCAGATCACTTAAGGACTCGTCTTGTGCTAAAACTGTAATATCAGTACCGTGCAATGTCGTTACTACTTTAATCCGATCATTAACCATTTGCTTGGCTAACAGAGCACAAACAGCGTGAGGAATCGCGTAATGCACATGCAGCAAATCGAGTTCTTGATGTTGGATGACCTGGGCCAGCTTGCTGGCCAAAGACAAATCGTATGGAGGATATTTGAATACGTAATAATCGTTTACTTCTACTTCATGATAAAATATATTTTTATCAAACTTCCCTAAACGGAAAGGCATACTATGAGTAATAAAATGAACCTCGTGGCCCTTTTCGGCAAGAAGCTTGCCGAGTTCGGTTGCAACAACACCGGAACCGCCCAGCGTAGGATAACAGGTTATGCCTATTTTTAACCGTTCTTTCACACGGCTCCCTCCCTTGCCTCTTCGTATTAAAATAGATTAACCATATAAGGTAACTTGGTAACAAAGCCTTCTGCATATGGGATCATTTTCTTTTGACCTAGCATACGATCCTTCGCTTCCACTCTTTCCAAATAGCCTTGATTTAACGGAGTTTGAACAAAGTCATTATTCACTCCAACTGCCTCGAATTGAGTGCGATATGCTCTTAATGCCTCCATCTTCTGCTCATGACAATCTGTAATGTCTACCAATAGGTCGGATTCCGCAACATCATTTATAAAATAAAAATAACATTGTTCCACCGTATGCGCAGGGGTATCTGTCTCATACCTCCGAAGCTTCGCGTTAAAAACTGCTTCCTGAACCAGTTTACTGCAAGCAATATGGTCAGGATGACGGTCTTCCCAATAAGGAGCAAATACGATTTTGGGCTTATGCTTACGTATTTCTCGGGTAATGGCCGCAATATTCTCAGGCCCGATCCACAAACCGCGATCCGGAAGTCCCAAATTGCTTCTCATAGAAAGCTTTAATACGTCCGACGCAGCGTTTGCCTCCTGTTGACGAAGTTCCACCGTACCGTTAGAGGACATCTCAGCATAGGTTAGATCGCAAATACCGACACGGTAGCCTGCAGCTGAATGCTTGTAGATTGTTCCGCCCATGCCAATCTCAGCATCGTCCGGATGTGCACCAAATATTAAAATATCCAATGGTTTTGTCATTCGTCGATACCCGGTTTATATTTATGTACGAGCTCTCTCCAGGCAAAGTCGCCGCGGTCGACCGCCTTCACTAATATTTCTGCGGTTGCGATATTCGTCGCCACAGGAATACCTTGAACATCACACAAGCGAAGTAAAGCAATAATATCCGGTTCATGAGGTTGTGCCATTAACGGATCTCGCAAGAAAATGATCAAGTCCATTTCGTTGGTTGCAACCATGGCTCCAATCTGTTGATCACCGCCAAGAGGACCTGACATGAAACGATGCACCTGCAGTTGCGTATTATCCATAATGCGAGTTCCCGTTGTTCCTGTTGCAAACAGCTCATGATGCTCGAATACCGCCTCATAAGCTGTAACAAAATTAACCATTTCATCTTTTTTTCTATCATGTGCAATCAAAGCAATTTTCAACGACATCTTTACCTGCTCCTTCGGATTACTTACAAAACAAGGACGTAGAACCCGCTTCCAAGCGGATTCCAAAGTCCTTTGTCCGTTCGTTTAATCTATAAAATGTTCAAAGCCATAAACCAAGCCTGTAAATTCCATTACTTTTTTAACCGCTACATTAACTCCCGGCATGTAACCAGCTCGATCATAAGAATCATGACGAATTTTCAATGTTTGGCCGAAGGCTCCGAATATAACCTCCTGCTGAGCGAATACACCTGGCAACCGCACACTATGTATTCTGAAGCCATTGTATAATCCGCCGCGTGCACCTTCAATGGTCTCTTCTTCTTTTGGATTCCCTTGACGAAGCTCCTGGCGATTTTGGGAAATCAGTTCAGCTGTTTTGACTGCGGTCCCTGAAGGAGCGTCCAGCTTCTGATCGCCATGATATTCAATTATTTCCAAATGAGGCATATATTTTGCAGCCTGTGCGGCAAATTTCATCATTAAAATAGCACCAATAGAGAAATTAGGTGCAATGATGCCCCCTATTCCTTGCTGCTTGCATTGCTCGTCCAAGTTTGCGATATCTTCAGGGGTAAATCCGGTAGTTCCCATGACAGGACGAACCTTATGGCGGATTGCCATCGCTGTATGCTGTGCTGCCGATTGAGGCGCCGTAAAGTCAACCAATACATCCGGTTTACCTTCAACTAATGCCAGCTCCAGATCATTACTCATGAAGATACCACATGGATCAAGACCTACTAGACGCCCTGCGTCCAATTGAGGATCTGAGGTTCTGCTTACAGCAGCTACCAGCTCCAATTCTGGATCCTGCAATACCATCTTTACAACCTCACGGCCCATTCTGCCGCTCGCTCCTGCTACTGCTACTCGAATTCGACTCATATCTGAATCTTTCCTTTCATTCACCGATGATAAATTTGCTGCTAAGATTGCATATAGTGTTTAAGTTTATTTCTGTATTGCTCCAAAAGCTCGATTCCAGCCTCATGCTGCGGGTCCAGCTTAAGCAGTTCCCTGATTGACTGTATAGCTTGGCTATATTCCTTCACTTGTGAATAAGCAATACCCAGCATTAAATAGGCCTCTGATGATAAGGAGTCCAAGGCCACGGCTTGCTTCAAGAGCGCTATCGCCATCCAAGTCTGAGCCCCGGAGTCATCTATATAATTCTCTGCTTTCAGAATGATTTCCTTTGCCCTCAAGTGTTGAAGGTGGTAATGAAAATGATCTTCCTCAGGATCCAATCTAATTGCCTGTGAAGCGTGCTCGATCGCTTTACTTAACTTATTGTTCCTTGCATAAGTAATAGACAATCTATAATGATAAGAGGCATTGTCCGGCTCCATTGCAATCGCCTGTTCAAACCATTCTACGGCAAGCTCAAAATCATGGTTTAGAATTGCCTCGTACGCTTTCTTGATCAGCTCTTTCCCATTCAACTGCCCCATCCTCCTTTTATTCAAAAGGTGATGGTACAGCATATGACTTTTACTCGCTATCTGTGTTAATTTTCGTCCATCTGTTCGCATCTCTTGTTTGGAATTTATGCATGATCTTATCGTGAGCTTCTGTAAGATCAATTCCAAGTGAATTAGCAAAACAAATGGTTATAAACATAATATCGCCGAGCTCCAATTCAATCGAATTGTCCTCTTCCGACAGTTTTTTCGGCTTTTCGCCAAATTGATGATTAACCTCACGTGCAAGTTCTCCTACTTCCTCACTCATACGGGCAAGCATGGAGAGAGGGCTGAAGTATCCTTCCTTGAATTGCGATATGTATTGATCTACTTCCTGCTGCAGCTCTTTCAATGAACGCTCTGCCATGTTCTCATCTTCACCAGCCTTGTCCTTGTAACTATAAACATACTACATATTGATCTCAATTACCATGTTATCGCAAAGATGTAGGGATGACAAATTTTTTTTTGCCAAAAGATAAGGTATACTAGATAAAATCTAACATTACGATAAAGAATTTTTATTTATTCTTTTTAAGGAGGCTGAATTTCGTAGTGTCAAACAATCTGTATGAAAAGCTAAAGAGCTTCTTGCTCATTATGCTGGGTACCGCGATATATGCATTTGGCTTACATTATTTCGTCATAGCCAATGAATTGATGGAAGGTGGCATCACAGGAATCGCGCTGCTCTTAAATTACATATTTCATTTCCCTCCTTCATTAACCACCCTGGTTATAAACATCCCCTTATTCTACTTAGGTTTAAAAGTACTCGGCAAACAAACAATGATCAATACAATAGTCGGAACCGTCTCCCTTTCCTTTTTTTTATGGATTATGGAGCAGCTGATTCATAGCGGATGGCTCGTTCCCTTTCGTTCCGAGCATGACTACTTTTTGGCTACTGCCTATGCTGGCCTAACATTGGGTGTTGGACTTGGGTTAGTATTTCGTTACGGAGGAACTACAGGGGGCTCAGATATTATCGCAACCATAGGGCGCAGGTATCTTGGGTGGAGTATGGGACAAGTGGTTCTAGCCTTCGACTGTTTAGTCATAGGATCAGCTTTCTTCTTCATTCCGAAAGAAAAAATATTGTACACCTTTGTGGTTGTTTTTATTACATCTAAGGTGATCGACATTATTATAGAAGGAGCATATGCCGCAAGATCTTTTACCATTATTACAGACCAGGCGGAGGAAATTGCAGCGAAAATAACGGAAACCATGGATCGCGGGGCAACTCTGATACCAGCAGTTGGAGCATTTTCCAAAACACATAAAAATATGGTCTACTGCGTTGTGTCTCGGCAAGAAATGAAAAGACTTAAAGACCTCGCCCGTTCTATCGATCCTCGCGCATTTATCATTATCAACGAGGTACACGATGTAGTTGGTGAAGGCTTTAAGCCGGAATAAATCGTTATAATTCATCTTTTTTTCTTACAAGTACCATGCCATTGTCCTTCTTGGCAAGACGCCAACCTGCGAAGCCAAGAGCGACAAGTATAACCGAACCTATGGCAAACGTCCACAAAATAGGATTTTTATCATCCACTACCGGGAGAAACGCTGTTGTATCCTTCTTTAAAAACAGCTTGTCAATAATCTGATGAAGCGATGGCAGCAAATTAGCGATAGGTTGGTAAGGTGCCTTCTCCGACTTGGCTTGTCCTGTTACAAAAGTGACCAGAGAATCCAGCTTCTCTACATCGGTTGGATCGCGGCTAATTAATAGACTGGGATGAATGATAGTAATATGCCGTTCAAATACTCCAACTGACTTTTGAATATCCGGCAGTTTTTCGTTTTTTGCAGCCTGCTCGATTCCGTTCAAGTCATCCTGCAGCAGCTTATAATACTGCAGCCACATAGGCTGTTCTGGATGCGATAATGCATCTGCAGCTAAACGTATTTGTGCAGCGGCCACTTGTCCTTCGTCAGGCGAATAGCGTACAGCATTAAACAGCCTTTTCCCTTGAGTTACCGATTCGGTCAGGGCATTTAAGCCTTCAAGCGTTGTAAGCCCTTCATAACGGATGGTCGTCACTAGATCGCTCAGCTGTTGTAGAACAGCTCGTCCACCTGTAATATCCCCCTGCATCACCTTTTTGTACATATCGTCTGCCGTTTGATTTAGCAGATCAACCCTTTCTAGTTGCTCCGCAGATGGTTTAGGATCGGAAGCTTCTTGCTTTGGCTTGTCCGCCTTAGCACATCCTGCCAGCAATTGAATACATAAGAACATAACTAGCATGAGGCCAATGCCTTTCCATGCACGTTTAAACAACATTGGACATCCCTCCTACCATCATCCTATGGAGGGATGTCCACATTTAGACCTCTCGTCTAGACAAAACTTGTCTAATCTTATACATAACAAATGCTACAATGATGCTTACAAAGCTAAGCTCAATCGTAAACGAAGCAACAGCTGAAAGATCATCCATCAACGTCTCAGGTAGCCAAGGAAAAACACCGACAACATAGTCCATATAATCATTCCACAGAACCCAACCGCCCACAAAAACAAGCGGCCATACTCGATAAGTGTACAACCGTAAATACAACAATGCTTCCGCTGCCATCCCAAGATGAGATATCGTAAGCATCCAATCCTGCCAGTTCACTTCACTCCCTTGGTACACACCCGCCCAGATCATAGAGACAGCCCAGATCCCGTATTTAAAGGAAGTAACAACTGCAAACGCTTCAACAAAACTGCGAAATGCACTGCGCTCAGGCTGTAAACTCCTACCCTTATATGAATCGACAAGTAGATAGACGAGAGTGCCTGTAAAAAACAAGCTTGCTGTAGGACTATCAGGTACAAATGGAATGTATGCTGCAGACATATTCTCAAGAGTAAAAGTCATCTGTTTCCAGTACCATTCATAACCGTAGACAGTACCCAAAAAATTGATCCAGAACAACGCCCAGAGCATGATTCGGCTTCCTAAGAAAGCCTTTGAAAAATAAGTGCGAATCGACAAGCTAAGCATTTCAGTTACCTCCCGCACGAGTACATTCATCTAAAAAGACCTGACCGCAAGCAACGGTCAGGTCTCTTTAACTATTCTTTCTTCTGCTTAGCTAACCATTCAGCCATTTTGTTGATGTCTGCGTCAGTCAAGCCTTTCTTGATGTTCTCATCATATTGAGCGGACATGTTGCCTTGCCCTTTTTTAATGATGTTCATAATCTCATCCTTGCTATGCTTGTCGCCGACACCGCGCAAAGCCGGAATTCCGGAGGAAGGCATACCTTTCAGTTCGCCTCCATGACAAGCTACGCAAGTTGCTTTTTTGTATATTTCAGCAGCTGGATCATCAGCAGCTACTACAGCTGCTGCAGCAGCAGGCTTCTTAGCTGCGCCTCCACCGCTCTCACCTTTGCCGGCATGCATTTCCTCTTCACGCTTAATGTGCTCAGGAACCATATTCTTTTCCTTCATTTCATGCTCATAGTGCGTCCAAGAAACAACCGTCAAATAAGTACAAGCAATTAAGGTTAAGATCATCAAAGAAGAAGCGATTGGACGTCTGTAGAAACGTCTCTCTTTACCCGTGTCCAAGAAAGGAGCTATCATCAAGCCACCGAACATGATAGCCGGAACAACGAGCGTACCCATAACAACGAATTGATCCGAAGTATACGGATATTTCAGCAATTGGTACATGAATAAGAAGTACCAGTCAGGCATTGGGATAAATTGTGTATTAGTCGGATCTGCCGGATAACCAAGCGGAGCCGGATCGGAAACAACTAACACCAAAATTCCAACCAGAACGACTACCCCTACCATCCACTCTTTCAATAGGAAGTTCGGGATGAACACTTCGGATTTTCCAGGAAATGAAGAGTAATCCGGTTGAACCAAATGGGAAGATTTTGCGCGTACGCGAGAATCTCCAACATAAACGATTTTTTCGTCAGACTTATGGCCGTGTGCCAATTTCGCCCCTCCTTACTTACTTCTTTTAGTGTCAGAAAGCCGTGCTGCACAAGATGCTACGTACTATGCTCCAGCTTTCCGCACGCAAGAAAAACCACCATGACAGCACAAGTGACCGACCTAAACGGACGATCTATGTACTGCGATATCTCATTAAAGCGGACCAGAAATCCCTTGCTTACGAATCATGAAGAAGTGTCCTGCCAACAATGCTAACAACACGCCTGGCAAGAAGAACACGTGCAATGCAAAGAATCTTGTCAAGGTCTGCGCTCCGACAATCTCGCCACCTTGTAAGAAGGTTTTGATATAATCGCCGATATAAGGTGCAGAAGCGGCAATTTTGATACCTACTTGTGTTGCGAAGTATGCTTTATTATCCCAAGGCAGCAGGTATCCAGTGAAGCCAAGACCCAACATAACAAAGAAGATAAGCACACCAACAACCCAGTTCATTTCGCGAGGCGCCTTATAGGAGCCTGTAAAGAACACGCGAAGCGTATGTAAGAACATCATTACGATAACCAAACTCGCTCCCCAGTGATGCATACCGCGCACAATAACGCCGAATGCTACTTTGTGCTGGAGATAGTCAACACTCGCATAAGCGTTGATAATATCCGGAACATAGTACATCGTCAAGAACATCCCGGACAATATTTGAATAACCGTAATAAAAAACGTCAATCCACCAAAGCAATAAACAAATGCGGAAAAATGGTGCGCCGGGTTTACGTGTTCAGGAACCTCGTGATCGGCCACATCTCTCCACATCGGCGTGATATCAAGACGTTCATCAATCCAGTTATACATAGTTTTAAACATCCGATGTTACGCCTCCTTATTTCACCCTTTTGTTAGGACCGAGTTGTCCTAAATAAACAAAGCCGTTCTCTACCTTGAGATCGTACTGATCCAAAGGCAATGGCGCAACAGCGAGGTTTTTACCATCTACTGTATAGTGTGCGCCGTGGCATGGACAAAAGTACTGATCCTTGTACTCCGGATTTGCGTTCCAGTTAACCGTACATCCAAGATGCTTACAGGTCGGATTCAATGCGAAGATATTGCCATCTTTATCCTTCGAAATCCAAGCTTCCAGTTCAACGTCGCTCTCATACCAGCCGTCAACCTGATGCACTTTGAATTTGAAGGATTTAGGTTCGTTCGCAACCTTAGAATCTTCAACTACTTTAACCCAAGCCGCTTGCGTTTTCGGTTGAAGGACCGGATCGACAGCAAATCGAAGCATAGGAACAATCATTCCGGCGCCCATGAAAGCCGAAGCACCACCAAGGGTATAGGACAGAAACTGTCTGCGGGACATCTCGCGACGTTTCACTGGTCTCTCTCCCTGATGTTGCGCATCATGGCTATTGTGCTCACTCATTCTCGTTCTACCCCCTTTTGCAACATATATCACGTCGTTCGACATAACTTTACACCACATACTAGGACATTACTAATAATAGCCTACGACTCTAGGTGCGTCAAGAATGTTAACTTCCATTTCGAGCCATCAATTCTTGTCCCAGCAGTAACATTTAACGAAATTGTCACATCTGTTCACAAAGCTCATTTCTTCGTCCCATTACTTAGAATTAGCAAAAATGTTATCAATCATACACGTCCCGCAAACCTTACCTCTTCGACCATAACGCTTGCAGCCGATCTGCTATTTTCTGCTTGATACCTGGCAATGATTCCGCTAATTGCTTCGGTGTAATTACAAATACCAAGTCACACTTTATTAAGTTCTCAAGTTCATGGAGCTCATCCGAAGCTGATACAAGAATGACGTACGGGAAGCTTTGTTTCAATCGTTCACATACTTGCTCTAGAAGAAACCGTCCTTCTTCTCCTTCTATATAATGAAGTGCCGGGTAGGTTAATACGCGCCCCTTATAAGGAATCTCAAAACAATCCAACACATCCCTTAGCATTTCCAGCGCCTTAGTTGCCTCCCACGGCTGTTCACTTCCTGTCAAGCCGGTTACAGGCAGCAGGCAGGTGTCGACATAAGGACGAAGTTCCTCCCATGATGTACTTTCCACATCGCTAAATTTCATTGCTTTCGCCTCCACGTTCAATTAAGTCCTCAATCACCATAACACAAAAAAAAGACATATGAAGGATCTTCACATGCCTTTCAAAAAAATGTCATAATTTAGGCCTAGGTGCTTCGTCTTATTTGCCATGTGTATTGAGCGATTTCAGTTCTGTTGTGAGGGCTAGAAACGAAACTTCGTCTCCCTTTGCCAAAGCCAAATCAATCTCTCTGTACAAATACTGCTCCTTGTATTTGCGCAAGGCTTCATCGAGAACCATTTCCGCAAACAAGCTTAGCATCATATCATTGGAAACATTCATTTTGCCCATAGAACCTACCTCCAAACCGGTCTCGCATTTCAACTATTTTTACGCTTATGGCCTCGCTTGTTGTCGGTATTCACTACCTTTTTTCACATAACTCTCCATAGTTCGTCGCATACGTTGTAAATCCGACTCCTGCAACTCTCTTACTGCTTTTGCGGGTGATCCTAGTGAAAGGGTGTAGGAGGAGATTTGCTTATTCTCCGTTACTATTGAACCTGCCCCTACTAAAGCATATTCACCAACGTCAGCTCCGTTGAGTACAATAGCCCCCATACCGATTAATGTGCCTTTACCTATGCGGCATCCATGAATGATAGCACCATGTCCTACAGAGACTTCATCTTCAACAATCAATGGTTGATCTGTATTGACGTGACCGATGCACCCATCTTGGATGTTACTATTACGTCCAATTCGAATAGGAGCTAAATCTCCTCTTAGTACCGCATTGTACCAAATGCTAGCGCCCTCTTCGATCGTTACGTCTCCAATGATTTGAACTCCCGGCGCTATGAAAACAGACGGATGAATCTTTGGCGATATTCCATTGTAGCTATGCAGCATGTTCAATTCTCTCCCTTTGTTTTTTGATGTGGAGTGAGTTTAGCAATGATCTCCACCATTGTCAAACGGAAGGGTGATCTTATCCTCTTCACTTACATAGATACCTTGTACAACGCCGCTTCCTAGCTTAGACATTTGAATGACAGTTCCTTCCTCTTCAGTTTCACCTATGCGGATAAGCCCCATGTGCATCATCATTTGCAAAATCCTCTGCTCAAGAACGGAATCCGCTGAATCATAATAGAACGGACGAACCAAAGGTAGCAACGCTGTTTTTACAGAAGCCAAAGTAACCCATGGTTGTGCAAGCTTTTCGAGCCAAAATACAAGGGATTGTAGATTGGGGATCGCATTTTTGTATAAGCGAAGCCAGAACTTGTACAACTTCATTACGTCTTCCCTTTGCCCGAGATCGACTCTAGACTTACCCTTCTCACTTAACGCAAGTACCTGGTTGTGCTCTGTAATAAGCTCAGCATAGTAGCAGTAGTCATAAATGAGAGAGAATCGATTCGGATAGTCCTTGAAAAATCGTCCATAACCAAAGCGCCAAGCTGTTTTGCCCACAGGTTCTTCCTTTACGGAAAATCGGTCCAGAACCTGCTGGAGCTGTCTTTTGTACATCGTATTATCTGACGTCAAAACCGCTTCATTATGCTGAACAAAATGCAGGAAGTGATAGATGTCGTCAATGAGCAGCTTTTGTTCGTCACGATATACGACGGGTTCATTGGACATGATCAGCTGTTGTCGGAACTGCTTAGAAAGAGCATCGCTGAATCTTCGTTTAAGATCTGCTGGTACTTGGAATAAATAACGAGTGTTCTGGGAATAGCCGTTGAACAGCCAACCTCGTTGTTTAAATCGTGAAATCATATCCCTTGGATTCCACAATTCATTCTCTTCTTTAACAAATCGGCTTTGCTGCACTCTGGCAATAAGCTCTTCCAGACTGAAGGATCCTCGTGGATCGAATATTAGAGAATTCAAGAATCGTACGTCTTCAATGGAGAGATCGACAACCTGACGCTCAAATATTTCTCTTCGATTCACGGTCGATAAGATCGACTGGATAAGCTCATTTTTGGAGTGGCCGTTGCATTCACAGTTGTACGTATTAGCGATTCGGCTCAAGTCGTGAATATCCGCATAACTCAACATATCTGCTAAATTCATGGCACCGCACCTCCAAAATAGGCTTAGTACCATTATGGGAAGATGTTCCGGTTTTAAAACGCTATTTTCCGAGAAAAATTCATTTCATTTCCTTAATGTCCCCTAAAATTAGCTCACAGCTTCTCAACCACTCGTACAAGAACATCTTCCATCTGGCTATGCCCTACTAATGGAACCGGATAGCCGCGGTACAATTCCTCCTTCTTCCTGTATTAACCTAACAAAGACAAAAAAATAACGTTTTCTACTGAAAACGTTATCCGGATTAATCCTTTAAATTTGTACTTCATCAAGATGTATGGTGCAATTCAACAGTTTACAGTTCCAACCCTCTGGATTACCTTCTACAATCGTGAGGGAAGTGTTATTTAAGTGCTCTTCTATCGGTCTACCTAGCATCTTCTCGATGACAGGAGCAATATATCCTCCATGACTCACCAGAAGAATTCGTTTGCCATGATGCTCAGATATCAATTCTTCAACAAGGTTATGCCATCTCTTTAACAATGCCTCGTCACTCTCCATGCCCAGGTCAGCCTCTCTCCAGCCTTCACCCCAACGAGATAATCTTTCCTCCAGCGTCGTTCCCTCCACTTGTCCGAAGGAACGTTCCCTTAATCGGATGTCACTCCCTATCAACGGGGTTCCTGTAACCTGTGCTATCATCTGAGCCGTTTGCGATGCTCGAATTAGATCACTCGTTATAATGCCGTCCCAAGTTTCACTCTTCAATCTTTCAGCTAATCTTTTAGCTTGAATAACGCCTACTTCTGCCAATGCCGTGTCCATTTGTCCTTGCATTCTACCAGCTATATTCCATTCGGTAGTCCCATGACGAATAAATCCTAATGTGATCAACTGAGCTCACTCACTTTCTCTTTTATCTCTATAGATGAAAAATGCCCCTTTACGGGGCGAATTGCAATCGATCTAAGATTTCGTTCTAGATAACCAATTCATAATAAGAAGTGTGCAGGTTAATCCCAGTAACGATACAAAGATTAAGTAGTCCTTGAACGTATGAATCGGGCCCACCTGGTACATAAAGGGTTCGCTAAATCCCTTTAAGCTAGCAACCGCCGAAGGCATTGTATGTACGTTCATCGACTCTGATTTACTACCGGCTACAACGACAGGGTCTCCAATACGTCCGAATACCGAGGAACCGCCGGATGAAGCTACAGTTTCAGGTGCAGGCTGATGAGTAATCGAGTACACGAAAGAGAAAATAAATAATGCAAGGCAGAAAGCAATAACCGCCGTTATATTTCTACGAAATTTAAACGAAAAGGCATACATCCGATCCGCAACAGGAACTCTCCATGATTCGTCCTCATAAATACGGCTCATTACACTGCGAGAAATTGGCGTAGACATCTCTCTCAAGTCTTCAGGGTCAGCCATGGATTTGATTAATTCCGTACTCTCTCGCCATATTTCAAACTCATCCGCGCAGGAGCTGCAGTGCTTAATATGCTCATCTACACGTTGTCTTCTCAGGTCCTGCTCCGGCAAATCCCAATAAACACCCAGCAGCTCTTGTATATCTTCACATTTCATCATCGTTTCATCCCTTCATACTCCTCAAAAATCGGATCAAGAAAGTATGGTTCCAACTGGAGCTTCACACTGGCTCTGGCCCTGAACAATAAGGATTTAACCGAACTTACGGTTTGCCCAAGGATATTCGCAATTTCCTGATAATCCAATTGATCGTACTCGCGTAATATTAGAGCTGATCTTTGCTTCTCAGGCAAATTATTGATCGCTTCTCGAACCATCGTCACTTTCTCATTCCGAAGAACCGTCAATTCGGGCATCACATCCGACCCAGCATGAGGCTCATGTCCGCTTTGTTCCAAAGATACTTTATTATTTTTATTTTTACGCAGCTCGCTAAGCACCGTATTCCTAGCTATCGTATACAACCATGTGGAAAAAGTAGCTTCAACCTCGCGAAACGAGTTTAAGCTTCTGTACGCTTTATAAAAAGTCTCGTTGCATAGGTCTTCTGCGAACGACTCCATTTGAGCGCTTTTTAACATGTGATAGATAAAGGCCAGGATCTTACGTTCGTAGCGACGCATTAATTCATCATAAAGTTGGACGTTGCCGTCCTTGATCTCTCTGATCAACTGGGAATCGGTCATTTAGTACGACCCTCCTTGTGATTCCTAGCTTACTCCCAGTGATACTACTTGTTTTACTGTATTGGGAGTAAAAAGTTGCGGTATATTTTAAAAAATATTTAGGAATATCCATTATATCTTTATTTTATTCGGTAAACTTGGTCAAAAATCCTGCTTTATCGACAGCTTTCATACAACTTTCAGAATAACTTCCAAAAAAAGGTGTATATTCCCACTAACTATTCTATTACTTATACTAGAAAAAATGGTTACAAACATAAAAATAAAAAAAAGAACCACCTACATGAGGTGGCTGCACATAGTGCCATTATTCGGATAGGAGTGGAGAGAAACCATACTGTACTTTTATTATATGTATACGTTTTCAAAATGTCAACACTTTTTTGAAAACGTTTTATTTTTAGAAAAAAAAAGAAAACTATGCGTGAATCGCATAGTTTTCCTTCTTCAATAATTCAGTAGCTTTATCCATTTGGTATTCGTCACGGAAAGAAAGACGCAGAACTCCCGGAATATCCTCACGGCTTTCAATAATTTGAATATTACTTAAGTTAACCCGATGGCTGCCCAATAGAGTTGTAATTTGTCCAATGATTCCAGGGTGATCAGGTACATCTACATAGACTTCATAGACGGACGTCAGCACACCCTTTCTCCGCTCCGGTAGTGAAGAACGGAACTCATTAGCCCGACGAAACTGTTCTTCGATCCCGTCACGGTCGTTTTGCTTCAACAGCTCTATAAACCGTGCGATCTCTAAGTTCCAGTCCTCAAGCAGGTGTAGCATCACACCCCGATTGTCACTTAAAATATCGCGCCATACAATCGGCTCGCTTGAAGCTATTCGGGTAATGTCCCGGAATCCCCCTGCGGCCAAATTTTGATAATACTCATTCGTCTCATTATACCCGGCAATCTGATTAACCAATGCCACAGCGATAATATGAGGCAAATGACTGATGGCCCCCACTACTTCATCATGCAGCTTAGGGTTCAGCTTAACCAAGTGCGCCCGGGTCCAGTGAAGCAGCCCCGCAAGCCGATTATATACCTCATCAGGTATCGTTTCATCCGGAGTGAGGACATAGAATGCATTCTCATATAAATGTGAGGTTGCAGCCTCTGCTCCTGACTTCTCCTTGCCTGCCATCGGATGTCCTCCGATAAAGTACGCATTCTTCAGCTCTAGTGTAGAGGCAAAAGCTGAGATGGAAGCCTTAGTGCTCCCGACATCCGTTATAATGCAGCCAGGCTTTAGAGGAAGCTCTGCTATTTTAGCCAAGTACTGTTCTAAATTACCTACAGGCACACAAAGGAAAATAAAATCGGCATCCTGAACTGCCTCTTCCATAGAGGTGGTCGCATGATCAACCACTTGGCGTTTCAAATATCTTTCAACTGATTGTTCGCTTGGGGAATGACCCACAACCGTGAACCCCGGCTTGCCTTTAAAGCAAAGCCCCAAGGATCCGCCGATGAGCCCCACGCCAAAAATAGCAATTTTAGTCATGAACAGTTTCCTTCTTTGAATTTACTAACGGACACTAAAGCAGTGCAGTGTAACCGTATTACGCGTTAACAGCAACTTCTTCAAGCGTCTTTTGCAGTGCGCTGATAAACTTCTCATTTTGCTCTTGGCTTCCTACGGTAACACGAAGCATGGTAGGCATCCCCCAACCTGGATCGTGGCGAACAATAATACCTTTGCGAAGCATGGAGTCGAACACCTGACCTCCAGGACGTTCTACATCAACCATGATAAAGTTGCCGTGTGCAGGGTAGTAGTTCAGCTTCATTTGCTCAAATTGAGCTGATAAATATTTAATGCCAGTAGCATTGGCTTGACGGCAATCCTCAATAAACTGCTCATCAGCAAGAGCGGCCAAAGCTGCTTTCTGGGCAAAACCTGTTGTGTTGAACGGTTCACGAACTTGATTGATCGATTTGATCACATCTGGATGACCGATGCCATATCCGATACGAAGCGATGCCAATCCGTAAATTTTTGAGAACGTACGGAGACTAATGACATTTTTGTATTGTTTCACAAGCCCAATGCTATCAGGATATTCGCCGCTAACATTGTACTCGGCATAAGCTTCATCCAACACGATTAGCACATGAGGAGGGACGGCTTTAATAAAGTCAACCACCTCTTGGTGTGTGTGCATCGTTCCCGTTGGGTTGTTTGGATTGCAGAGCCAAATAATTTTGGTGCGTTCATTCACTTTGTCAAGCATTCCTTGAAGATCCTGGAATCCGTTGATGCAAGGCACTTCTACGCACACTGCCCCCTCAATTTCCGCGTTATGCTTATATTGTGGGAAAGTAGGAGTTGCCATGATCGTTTCGTCCCCTGGAACAAAGAAAGCACGAGCCAGCATCAGAATGATTTCATCGGAGCCCGCTCCAAAAATCACTTGATTCGTTTCCACGCCAAAATACTCAGCTACCGCCTTCGTCAAGTCTACAGCGCCGCCGTCCGGATAGATACTTGTTTGCTCTAGAAGCGACATAATCGCTTCTTTCACTTTCGGAGAAGAACCGAATGGATTCTCGTTGGATGCCAATTTAATGACTTCCGTCAAGCCCAGCTCACGTTTTACTTCTTCCATAGGCTTGCCCGGTTTATAGACCGGCAAGTGGACAATGTTTTTCTTAGGTTGCACTTAGGGTCACCTCGTTCAAAATTAAAGTTCTAATTATGGCAAGTGCGTGTTCCATAAGAACACGCTCTCTATTAGTTTCCTATTAATTTTCTCACAAATTCATGAATTTGCAATAGTGCTTGTGAACGCGTCACATCCTGTTCAAATAAAGGAAGCACTTCCTCCACTTGACGGACCAATGCGCTGCCTACAACGATACCATCACAAGTCTCTGCAAATCTAGCAAATTGTTCGTGCGTAGAGACGCCGAACCCGATAGCAATAGGCAAGGAAGTGGATTCCTTCACCGTATTCAAGAACTCGTCAATGCCACTGTGAAACTCGGTTCTTGTACCCGTAACGCCCAATGACGATACACAATACACGAAGCCTGAAGCACGAGACACGATTCGTTTGATCCGATCGTTGGACGTAGGTGCAACCAAAGGAATTAAGTGAATACCGTGCTCATCACAAAGCTTGCGAATCTCTGCATCTTCTTCCATCGGCAAGTCAGGGATAATAAGTCCACTAATATCACTTTCTTGAAGTATAGAAAAAATCCGATCCAAACCGAATTGCAGTACTGGATTATAGTAAGTAAATAAGATAAATGGCAGCTCGCAGCCTTCATTGCGAGCTTGTCTTGCCACATCCATAACGTCTTTAATGGATACCTGATGCCTCTTCAATGCCCGCATAGAGGAGCGTTGAATCACAGGGCCGTCGGCCAAAGGGTCGGAGTAAGGTACTCCAAGTTCTACCATGCTGGCACCGGATTGCTCCAATTGCTTAATAATATCGACAGACGTCTTCAGATCCGGATCTCCAATCGATAAAAAAGGAATAAAGGCCGGCTGTTTTTTTTCTTTTAGCTCAACGAACTTACGATCAATGCGATTCATGAACAGCACCTCCCAAATAGCCCATAATCGCCTCTACGTCTTTATCACCGCGCCCGGACAAGCTAACGACAATGATCTCATCTTTGCCCATGGTTGGAGCAACCTTCATTGCTTGTGCGATCGCATGAGCACTTTCAAGGGCAGGTATAATCCCTTCTGTCCGGCTGAGCAACTGTAGAGCATCCAGAGCTTCTTTATCAGTAATTGGGAAGTATTCAGCACGTTTTGAATCTTTCAAATAAGCATGCTCTGGCCCGATACCCGGGTAATCCAGACCTGCAGAAATCGAATGCGCTTCTTGGACTTGTCCGTATTGATCCTGCAGCAAATAGCTCATGGAACCTTGGAATACGCCGTGGCTTCCCATGGTCATCGTTGCCGCATGCTCCTTCGTATCAATACCGCGTCCAGCTGCTTCAGCACCAATTAAACGTACGCCTTCATCCTGCACAAACGGATAGAATATGCCAATTGCGTTGCTTCCTCCGCCGACTGCCGCGATAACAGCATCTGGAAGTTTGCCTTCAAGCTCCAAAATTTGCTTACGGGATTCATCCCCGATAATGCGTTGAAAATCACGAACCATCATCGGATAAGGATGAGGACCAGTTGCTGAGCCTAGAATATAGAACGTGTCTTCAACATGGCTAACCCAGTAACGAAGCGTTTCGTTACAAGCGTCTTTTAGCGTACGAGTACCTGATGATACTGGTACGACTTCCGTACCAAGAAGGTTCATGCGGAACACGTTGAGCTGCTGACGCTTCATGTCCTCTTCGCCCATGAACACCTTGCATTCATATCCAAGGAGCGCAGCAACTGTTGCTGTCGCTACACCATGCTGGCCTGCCCCAGTCTCAGCGATCAGCTTCTTCTTGCCCATCCATTTAGCCAACAAACCTTGTCCCAATGAATTGTTAATCTTATGCGCGCCGGTATGGTTCAAATCTTCACGCTTCAAGTATACTTTGGCTCCACCTAAATGGGCAGACAAACGCTCTGCATAATAAAGCGAAGTCGGTCTTCCAGAATACCTATGAAGTAAATACTTCAGTTCTTGCTGAAATTTGTCTTCCTTCACATATTTCTTATAGGCATCTTCCAATTCAATCAATGCGTTCATCAAAGTTTCAGGAACATAGCGGCCCCCGAACTTACCGAACCGACCTTGGTCATCTGGTACGTTATACACGATGCTTCACCCTTTCGACAAAGCTGCTTATTTTTGCGATATCCTTAATGCCTTCCGTTTCTACACTGCTGGACACATCCACGCCATCGGGCTCATAGGCATCCAACAGTTCCCCTACATTATCCACTTGAAGTCCCCCAGCGACAAGCAGAGGAATTCCCGCAGCACGACTCCACGCTTGATAAGGCGGAATCGTTTCCCAAGAAAAGGTTTTCCCGGACCCGCCGCCATATACAGGATCAAATGTATCCAACAAAATGGCATCCACTACATCCTTGTAGGGATCTAATTGTAATGCGATGGCTTCGGGTAAGCCGTGTGCCTCATCTTGAGACTCCTCCTGCTTCGTCTGTGTCACCGAAACCACTCTCCAAAGCTGAACCCCTGGGAATGCAGTTTTAATCCAACGGCACTCTTCTGGAGTCTCGTGTCCATGCAGCTGCAATACATCAAGCGGTGCATCTTTGAGGACAGCGGTCAGCTCTTCCCGAGACGGGTTAACTAAAACTCCAACAGTTAATGGAGCAGCATTTCCCGCTGTTTTCCAGTCCCTAATAACACGAATCAACTCGCCCGCCTGCTGCGGTGTTACCTGACGCTTGCTTTTGGCAAATACAAAACCAATGTGATCGATAGGAAGGTGCAGAATGGATTGTACCGTTTCAGCATCCTTCAAACCGCATATCTTTACGCTGGTCATAGCTGACTTACCCCTTTACCGCAAGAGTTCCCATTAAATCTTGAACCGCTTGTTCAACAATCGGTTGACGCATGAAGTGTTCTCCGATAAGAACTGCTTTTGCTCCTATCGACTGCAAATAATCAATTTCTGAAGGCTGGGAAATCCCGCTTTCACTTACGATAGTAACCTCTTTAGGTATATAGGAGATCAACTCTTCCGTTGTCTTAAGATCAGTAACGAATGTTTTCAGATTGCGGTTATTGATCCCGATCAACGTTGCATCCAATGTCAAGACACGATCCAGCTCTTCTTTGTCATGTACTTCTACCAACACATCAAGACCGATGCTTTTCGCAACTTCCGAAAATTGTTTTAACTGTTCCGTAGTTAAGATAGCTGCAATTAACAGTATAGCATCTGCACCAATACAACGGGCTTCATAAATTTGATGAAGATCGATTGTAAAATCTTTTCGGAGCAGTGGAAGCTGAACCGACTGTCTTACTTGACTCAAATAATCATTTGCGCCTTGAAAATAATCTACATCGGTTAACACCGATAGGCAATCAGCCCCTGCTCTCTCATAGGCTTGAGCCAGCTGTACAGGCTCAAAATCATCACGAATTAGCCCTTTGGAGGGGGAAGCCTTCTTTACTTCAGCAATGAGCCCCATAGGGCGTTTACGACCCTTAGATAATGCTTGTTCAAAACCAAGACAAGGAGGCAGCGTCGCAATACGCTGCTCCATCTGGGCTATGGTCATAGTTTGCTTCAAAGCTGCAACTTCTTGCACTTTGGTTGCTACAATTTTATCAAGAAACATGTCTGATTTCTCCCGTGAATTGGACTAGTTCTTGCAATTTATTCAAGGCTTGTCGCGAATCGATCACATGCGCGGCGTACTTAACACCTTCTTGCAGCGTAGCACATTTGCCTGTCACATAGAAGCATGCACCGGCATTAGCAAGTACGATGTCGCGGCAAGCTCCGGTTTCACCATGGAATACGTTGCGGATGATTTCGGCATTCACTACTGCATCTCCACCAACTACTTCTTTAATGTTGTAGCTTCTTAAACCGAGTAAATCCGGTGTTACCTCATAAGTAACTATTTCTTCATCCTTTAACTCCGTTACTTGCGTAGCATCAGAGATACTAATTTCATCCAATCCGTCCAAACTGGCAACCACCAAAGAGCGCTTTACACCCAATGCGCGCATGACATGAGCCATTGTCTCTGTTTTTCCGCGGTCGAAAATACCTAACACTTGGCGGTCAGCACCAGCTGGATTCGTTAATGGCCCCAGCAGATTAAATACCGTACGGAAGCCCAGTTCTTTTCGAGGAAGCGCTGCGTGCTTCATGGATTGATGGTACTTCTGTGCGAACATAAAGCAGATGCCTACTTGCTCCAAACATTTTGCCGCAAAGTCTTGATCGAGATCAATATTCACACCCAATGCTTCCAGTACGTCTGCGCTTCCGCTTTTACTGGACATCGCACGATTGCCATGCTTGGCTACGCGTATTCCACCCGCAGCAGCAACGATTGCTGCTGTAGTTGAAATATTGAACGTATCAGCGCCATCCCCACCGGTGCCACAAGTATCGAGCAATTGATTCCGTTCGGTTTGCACAAGATTGGCCTTCATCCGCATGGCTTCAGCAAAACCGGTAATTTCCTCAATCGTCTCACCCTTCATCCGAAGCGAGGTGAGAAACCCTCCGATTTGTGCCGGAGTGGCCAAACCATCCATAATATCTGACATAACGTCTCTTGCTTCTGCGCGAGTCAGATGCTGAGCACCGATAATTTGTTGTATAGCTTGTTGAACCGTAACCTTTTTTTCCATGTAAACTGCCTCCCCATGATTTCATTAGCAGCCGACAATGAGCCCTAAGCCGCAGCGGCTGATAGAGTTATTGATTAATAATAGTCGTGGTTAATAACCGAGTGCGCATACGATTTTTGGGAGAAAACAACCTCCGCTGTACGAATGGATTTAAGCATCCCTTTGGCTTTGTTCACGGTCTCTTGGTACTCGCTTTCAGCAACGGAATCCCAAACGATACCCGCTCCAGCCTGAACGTAAGCTTTACCGTTTTTGAAAATAATCGTACGAATCGTGATGCAAGTGTCCATATTGCCGGAAAAGCCCAAATATCCTATGGCTCCGGCATAAGCGCCTCTCGCTTCATTTTCCACTTCTGCAATAATCTCCATCGCTCTTAGCTTAGGAGCTCCGGATACGGTTCCCGCGGGTAAACAAGAAATAAAAGCATCGAAGAAATCTTTATCCTTCGCGATCTTTCCAGTTACATTCGATACAATGTGCATAACGTGAGAATAGCGCTCTACCTGCATGAGAGTGTCGCAGTGTACGCTTCCGAACTCGGATACACGTCCGATATCGTTGCGTCCCAAATCAACCAGCATCAAGTGCTCGGCACGTTCCTTCTCATCTGCAAGCAGCTCGATTTCGTAGGCTTGGTCCTGCTCCGGCGTTGTTCCGCGCGGACGGGTTCCTGCGATAGGTCGTGTTTCCACCTTCTCATCTTCCACGCGAACCAGCAGTTCAGGAGAAGTACCTACGATGACCTCGTCATCCATTTTGAGACAGTACATGTAAGGTGAAGGATTCATTGTTCTCAAAATGCGATATACATGAAGTGGAGAAACGTCGGTCTCAATCTCAAACCGCTGTGAAAGTACCACTTGGAATATGTCTCCTGCCCGGATATATTCCTTAGCCTTCTCAACGTTGTCAATAAACTGTTCTTTCGTCAGGTTTGACTTCAGATCACCAAGTTCCACATCATCCGGAATTTGTTGTTGAGCCATTGACAGTACGGGCAGCGGGCGCTTCAAACGTTCGATCGTCTCATCGATTTTAGCGCAAGTTTTTTCATATTCAGCAACAATCTCCGCATCCGAACCATGCTGGGGTACATGAACATTAGCGATGACTTTGATCTGCTGCTTGAAATGATCGAACACGATCACTTGGTCACAAAACATAAACTGGATATCATTCATTTGCAAATCGTCAACTCGATGTGCAGGCAGTTTTTCATAGTATTGCAGTAAATCATATCCGAAAAATCCTACTGCACCGCCGGTAAACCGAGGTAATTCAGGAAGTGATGGACTCGAGTAAGCTCTTAGATATCCTTTTAATACATCAATAGGCTTTTCCGTCGAATGCTTCGTTTCCTTATGTCCTTCAATCTTCGTTACACCATTTTTTGCAGTAATCATAAGGAAAGGATCCGTCCCGATAAAAGAATATCGAGCCCATTTGACTCCGCCCTCTACACTTTCGAGCAGAAACGCGCGTTTTTCTTGATAAAATTGTTGAAATACGCGAATCGGTGTTTCTGTATCCGCCATTAGTGAACGGACGACAGGGATCAAATTATACTGCTTGGATAAACGGATAACTTCCTTAGCTTCTGGTGTATACATCCTTATCTCTCCTCTTCTCAACTCAAAATCAACTAAAGTCTATTAAAAACAAAAAAACCTCTACGTCAAAGTAGAGGTGGTCTTCGCAGATGATCATAACCGTAGTCCTGTGCCCTAAAAAGGCAACATTAAATAAGTGCAGTACAATGCACGGGACTAAGTATTACACTCGGCTCTTCTCAACTCTGCTCTCACTAAACTCGTCTCTACTCTTCTCACTGATCTTACAAATCACTACTGTAACTATACTATGCTCATTATGCTTTTGTCAATTTCGATAAATCAGGGCGAAGGCGCATAGCTTCTTTCAGGTATACATGGATGATTTCATCCTGCTTTTTCTCTGTATTAGCCATGACCATCAAACGAATACATTTTGGCAAGCTACCTTCAACAGGCACTTCCAAAGAGCACATCAAGGGAACAAGCTCCCAACCAGGATACTGACGAATAGCAACCGCTGGAAATGTCGTAGTCAAATCGTTGGTTACCGTTACAAACACACAAGCGATTTCCTCAGGGAGTATTCCGTTCTCTTGAATAATTTGATGCAGCAGTTCTCTAGTAGCTGTCAATACTTCATTCTTTTCATCATGTTCAACTGTAGTCGCACCGCGAATTCCCCGAACCAACATGGATTAAGCCTCCTGTTTCAATTGCTCTACGACTTCTCTTACTGCAGCCGCAGACACTGATTTATTGATCTCGACCTTACCGATCTCAGTAGGAATGATAAAGACCATCGTTCCTTCTTGAAATTTTTTATCATGCATCATAGCATTCATAATCTCATCTGTATCCAAATGCTCTGGGAGACGAGTCGGAAGCCCGAATTTTTGTAAAATACGTTTGGTCACTGTATAGATGTGCTCTGGATTACCCATCTTAACCGCAAGCTTTGCTGCTCCTACCATACCGATGGAAATGGCTTCTCCATGATGGAGCTCATTATAGCTTGCAACGGCTTCAAGTGCATGTCCGATTGTATGACCTAGATTGAGAATAGCCCGAAGACCGTTTTCCGTCTCATCTCTGGATACGACGTAGGATTTCACTTTGCAGCCCTCGTACAAGCCGTACTGCAGTGCCTCTTGGTCCAAGGAGACCAGCTTCTCGCTATTGTCTTCCAGCCAAGCCGTGAAGCCCGCATCCCAAATGAGACCATGCTTAATCATTTCCGACAAACCTTCTCTTACATCACGATCCGGTAAAGTCTTGAGTGTGGCCGTATCATAGATAACCATTTCAGGTTGATGGAATGCGCCAATAATGTTCTTTGCCAGCGGATGGTTGACGGCAACCTTCCCACCGACACTGCTGTCGTGAGCCAGTATTGTTGTAGGAATTTGTACGAAGCGCACACCGCGCATATAGCTTGCAGCTACGAATCCCGCAAGATCGCCAACAACTCCTCCGCCCAGGGCGATAACGGTCGACTTGCGGTCCAAGCCTGCTTCTAAAGCCGTTTGCACGACTTCTTCCAAAACCCTCAGGGACTTGGACTTTTCTCCAGCCGCTACAATATGGTTAGCAACCGTGTAGCCCGCTTCTTGAATCTTACTTACAACACTATCGAGATGAAACTTGGCCACATTCGTATCCGTAACGAGCAGCAGAGGAGAAACTTTACTGATTTGATGCTTGGTAAAAAAATGGCCTACTTGCTCCAATATCCCTTCCCCGATATAAATCGGGTACGAACGTTCCCCTAAGTCAACCGTAAGCTCCTTCACCGGTTCCACGCCCCACTTCTAATAACTTTTTACTTGCGCCAAAAAGCTATTGTAGTTATTACGAATCTCTTCAAGCGAGTCTCCGCCGAATTTATCCAAGAATGCGTTGGCAACTTCCCAAGCGACAATGTTCTCCATGATGACGCCCGCGGCTGCAACAGCACAAGTATCTGAGCGCTCCACCTGTGCAGTAAACGCTTCTTTGGTATCAATATCAACGCTTTGCAATGCTTTGTAAAGTGTCGAAATCGGCTTCATAACGCCACGAACTACGATAGGTTCACCCGTTGTCATACCACCTTCGAAGCCGCCTGCGCGGTTGGATGCACGATAAAAGCCATGCTCTTCATTATACATGATCTCGTCATGGACTTTGGACCCTCTTAGTTTAGCAGCCTCGAATCCGATACCGATTTCACAACCTTTGAAGGCTTGAATCGACAACACAGCTTGCGCGATGCGTCCATCCAACTTACGATCCCATTGAACGTGGCTTCCCAAGCCTACAGGTACACCCTCAATCACACATTCCACGATACCACCGAGCGTATCGCCTTCCTCTTTAGCCGCGTCAATAGCAGCGATCATAAGAGCTTCTGCCTCTTTGTCAACTACACGCAATGGCGATTCTTCCGTTATGCGAATCAACTCATCGATCGGTAGCTCTTGACGGTTTACTTCTACTTCACCGATTCTGATGACTTGGCTCGCTACTTTAATCCCGAATGCGGACAACAGCTGACGAGCAACAGCGCCTGTAGCAACACGCATCGTAGTTTCTCTAGCACTCGAACGCTCCAGAATATTGCGCAGATCCTTCTGGTTATATTTCAATCCGCCGTTCAAATCCGCATGACCAGGACGAGGACGATTAACACGGCGTTTCGTTTCGTCGTTTCCTTCGATAGGCTCAATATTCATAACAGAGGTCCAATGCTTCCAGTCGTTGTTTTCAACCACTAAAGCGATAGGTGCTCCTGTAGTTTTGCCATGTCTTACACCACCGACGATGTTGGCGGTATCCTTCTCAATTTGCATGCGACGTCCGCGTCCGTAACCCTTTTGACGTCGAGCCAGCTGAAAATTCACCTCTTCAAAGTCTATGGTCACATTGCTTGGAAATCCTTCAATAATCGCAGTAAGCTGCGGGCCATGGGTTTCCCCTGCCGTTAAATATCTCACACTCGTTTTCCCCTTTCATCCTATACCCCAAAAAAGCACCATAGTACCATTCAGCACGCTTTAGCGCTTTTATGTACTCCATTCATGTGCTAATTATAGTATAGGTGTCACCGTTTGACAAGAAAACGGCGTCAAAACGCCATATATCGCGTGCTTGGCATGTTCTGTATACATAAAAAGAAGCACTGCAGCAGCTTGTAAGCTGTGACAGTGCCTCCTTGACCATCTTAGACTCTAATAACTAAGGTAAAAGCCTAGCCGTTAACCGGCTGCCTTTTTAACGGGCTTGGCATCTCGTTTAGCTCAGGATCATCCACCATGCCCATGACCTGCAAAGAATCAATACCCAGGATTTGAGCGCATTCCTGCATGGTAATAAATCCTCTTCGGTATGCCATGATTACTTTTCTTTTGTCCATCGGGTCCCTCCTGCAAGTAGTTGTCCATGTTTCTCAGTATTGGAAGGGATGGAAAAAGATATACATCAGCCACAAGGTTTACCCCTTTTTCCGATAAAAAAACGTTTCTGCCGATTCCAGCTCATATTGGCCTGGAGAAAAAATTTGTTCCGTACTGCCGACGAACAAAATACCGCCAGGCTTCAGAGCATTTGCGAATTTTTGGTACAATAAGTGCTTGGCTTCCTCGGTAAAATAGATCATAACATTACGGCATATAATCAGATCGAACTGCGTATCGAACGTATCAATCAATAAATTTTGCTTTTGATAACGGATTTCACGCTTGAGCTCTTCCGATACGGAAAACGTTAAATTTTCCTGTTTATAATATTTTTTCAAATAGTGACTTGGAACATCTCGGATCGATCGATCCGAGTAGATCCCTTTTTTTGCTTTGGCCAACGCCCCATCATCGATGTCCGTTGCCAATAAATGTGCATCCTTCAATGCATTTAATTCAGCTAAAATCATCGCCAACGTATACGGCTCCTCGCCGGTCGAGCATGCAGCGCTCCAGCATTTTAGCTTGCGGCTTTTGCGCAGCATGTCCGGAAGGAAGGTTTTCTCAAGTACTTCCCATCGGTTCGGATTTCGCCAAAACTCCGAGACGTTTATCGTCATCCGGTCCAGGAACTCGTAAAAGAGTTCTTTATCCTTTGTCATCGCCTCAAAGAATGAAGCGAAGGTATTGTAGCCTTTTTTCGTTCTTAAGGTCGTCAAACGCCGCTTCATCTGGGCTTCTTTATACTGCGACAAATCTATGGATGTATAATCTTTAACCTTTTTTATAAATAAAAGAAAATCTTGATCCTCCATGCCGCTATCCCCATCCTAGATCCACTGTTGTATCACTTTGGTGTAATTCACCAATTCCTGATCTCCAAAGAAATTTGCAATTTCTCTCTTAGCGCTCTCTGGGGAATCAGAACCATGAATCAAATTATAGTTCGTATGTACCGCGTAGTCACTCCGAATCGTTCCAGGAGCCGCATCCAGCGCACTGGTCTTGCCAATCATAGCTCTGGACAAGGCAACGACTTGATCACCCTCCCACACCATGGCAAATACAGGACCAGATGTTATGAAGGTAACCAATCTATCATAAAAATCTTTACCCTTATGCTCTTCGTAATGAAGCTCCGCCAGGTCTACAGAAACTTGCATCAGCTTCGCACCTACCAATTGAAATCCCTTTTGTTCAAAACGTTTTACAATTTCTCCAATAAGTCCGCGTTGAATGCCATCAGGCTTTACCATCAAAAAGGTACGTTCCATCATCAAATTCCTCCTTTAAACCCAATATATCACAAATTTCGATATCTGATAAACTTTCCTAATAAGATCGGTTACCTATGAAGTGCGCTACACTGATTAGATCCTTTTTAGCTTGAATGTCCGGAAGATCCTTCAACTGCGCTATGGCTTTATCAATATAACGATTCGCAAGCTGTTCCGCCTGCTTGATTCCTTTGCTGTCCCGGATCATTTGGATAAAGTAACGGATATCCGTTTGACCGTCCGCTTCTTGTATTCGTTTCAGCTCGCTTAGTAGTGGCCCACGAAGCTCCGGCTCCTGCAAAGCGAAAATGACAGGAATCGTGATGTTCCCCTGCCGTATATCGCTGCCCGGGGGTTTGCCGATTTCCTTCTCCGTACCGATCAAATCAAGCAAATCATCTCGCACTTGAAATGCCATTCCCACATTATAACCGAATGAATACAAGCGATTGGACAGCTTTTCGCTCGCCCCCGCTGCAATAGCTCCCAACTGACAGCTAATTGCGATTAACAGCGCTGTTTTCCTGCGAATTCTCAGCATATAATCACGGACGGTCTGATCAGGATTGAAGAAAAAGCGAATTTGCTCCATTTCCCCAATACTCATCTCGAGAATCGCCTTAGACAATATTTGATGAATCCTTGGATTCTCAAGCTTAGTAGCTACTTCCAACGCTTTTGCAAATATGTAATCACCGGTATACATCGCTACCCGATTATCCCATTTGGACCTTACAGTTAACTGCCCCCGGCGAGTCAATGCATCGTCAATAACATCATCGTGAACGAGCGATGCCATATGTATTAGTTCTAGTGGAACCGCAACATGCTTTATGCGCTCCATATCGTATGTACCGAATTTCGCACCCAACAGAACAAAAATAGGCCGGATTCGTTTGCCGCCTGCCTTTAATAAATGTACCGATGCTTCCCTCAACAAAGCGTGGTCGGTATCAATATTTCGCTCGAGTTCTTTCTCTATGTACGAAATATCTCTTTTCATTTTTGCGTATAAATCTATCAGCTTCATTCCGTCACCTGTGTCAATAAATTATCGTTCCACAATTGAATCTGCACCTCTTTGTTCAGAAAGCCGAGTTCCCAAGCATAACGATAGTATAATTGCAGACCAGTCTGCTGCTCTGGGCCGAACTCATAGGTTAGTGTAGAGAAATATTGGTGCCAATACGCTTCCGTACCGCCGATTTGCTGTCGTGCCTCTTGAACCAGCGCAGTCAAATCATTCAATGACTTTCGTTTGCTCTCCATAAATGCTTGATAAATACTGCCTACCAGCTCCGGCTGCTCATCAACGACTTGCTTGCGAATCGCACAGACCGCGAATGACATCCATTGACCTGTCCACTTCATCCATTCCTCAGCCAAATCGGTTACCATCCAACCGTGTTCTTTCCAGCTTTCCCGAATCGCATGGTCTCCAATCAATAGAGCGGCATCAGCAGACTGCATCATCTCATCCAGTAAGGGAGGAGCATAATGATAATCAGGCTCAACCTCATAAAACCGTCGCAAAATAATCTTCAATAAATTGACAGACGATGCAGAAGTCGTAGGCAAGGCGACGGAAGACCCGCCAAGGTCGCTTAGCGGTTTGCGGTGGAACAGAAGAATCGATTTTACTTGTCCATAAGCACTTACAGACATATCAGGTAAAAGCATGTATTGTTCAAAGTTTTCACCGTAGGCGAATGACGAGATTGGACCGATATCAATAACACCTGCTGCCATAGCTGCATTTAGCTGAGTCGGTACCTGAGTGACAAACTCCACTTCTTTCTGGAGCCGCTCATAAGGGAAATAATAAAACAATGGCCACACATTCGTAAAATCAATCCGGCCGATGCGGATCATTTTGTTCACGCTGCTCATCCGTCATCCCCCATCTTCTATACAATTCATGCTCAATGTCCATGGTGTCCAGAACTTTCCCAACCATAAAGTCAACCATATCGTCCAAAGTCTGAGGCCCTTGATAAAAAGCAGGCATGGCCGGGATAATACGAACTCCCATACGAGAAAGCTTGAGCATATTCTCAAGGTGAATGGTATGCAGTGGCGTTTCCCTCGGAACGATGATCAGCTGTCTGCCTTCTTTCAGCATGACATCCGCCGTTCTTTCCAGCAAGTTATCGGATGCTCCGTGCGCAATTCCTGATAGAGTACCCATTGAACAGGGAATGATTACCATCCCGCTTGTCCTGAAAGAGCCGCTGGCGGTACTTGCCCCGATATCTTGGATGGGATTATAAGTACATTTACCCGGATAGTCACCGAAATAAGCTTCCAGCGTTTCCTTGCGCTTCGATGCATCCCATCCCAATTCCTCTTTAAGCACGCGCCACCCGGCATCCGTTATCAGCAGATGCAAATCATAGCCTCGTTCTAGTAAGAATCGGCAGATGCGTACTCCGTATGCAGCCCCGCTAGCCCCTGTGATACCTATAACCCAAGGCTTGCTCATCCGTGCAGCACCACCAAGTCAATTAGGGTGAATACGAATAACGACACGCTCAAGACACTGTTCAACGTAAAGAACGCCGTATTCAACCGGCTTAAATTTTGAGGGGTAACAATTTTATGTTCATAAAAGAGAAGTCCGTTGGCGATGATAAGCCCTGTTAAGTATACCCAGCTAAGATCGGTCAAAATAAACAAAGCTAACAATCCAAGAGCGGTAACAACGTGGAACCAGCGTGCAATTTTCAGTGCTTTGGCAACACCAAACCGGCTAGGGATCGAGTGAAGACCTTCTTCTTTGTCAAATTCGGAATCCTGACAAGCATATATAATATCAAATCCGGCAACCCAGAACGCGATTGCAATATAAAATATAAATGCCGATAGTGTTACTCCATTCGTTACTGCTACCCAACCGCCAAGAGGCGCCAAAGCAATCGTAAAGCCCAAAAACAGATGGCAAGCCCAAGTAAACCGTTTAGTATAAGAATAAAAAACCAGAAAAAAAACGGCAATGGGAAGCAGCTTCATTGATAAAGTACTCAAATTGGAAGTAGCCCAAAATAATAATGTGAATGAAATCACAATGAACAATATAGCTTCTTTGGATGATATGAGTCCAGCAGGAATGGCTCTTGCAGCGGTTCGAGGATTACGACCATCAAATACTTTGTCTATAACCCTATTCAACCCCATTGCCGCGCTTCGTGCGCCTACCATCGCTAGTATAATCCACCCGATCTGTCCCCAGTTGGGTAGTTTTTGAAAAATAACAATCGAACCGACCAAAGCCCCCATAAACGCAAAAGGCAACGCAAAAAGCGTATGCTCAATTTTAATCATTTCCATAAAAATCTTTGCTTTTTTCAACAACATCTTCGCCCCACTCCCATTTCCTTAGTCCGCTTCCTTCTTGATGCCGATATGAAGTGCCGCAATGCCTCCGGTAAGCGGATAAGCCTGTACATGGGTCAACCCTGTTTTTCTGAAAATATCAGCCAACTGTTTATGATCAGGAAAATGAATCAATGATTCCGGCAGCCACTTGTACTGCTCATAACGCTTTGCAATCAACTTACCGAGCATCGGTAAAATATTTTGAAAATAAAAATAATAAAGACCTTTGAAAGGCTGCCATGTCGGTTTGGAAAGCTCCAGGGATACAACCATTCCCCCAGGTTTAACGACTCTTTGCATTTCCTCAATGACTTTAACCAGATCAGGTACGTTCCTCAAAGCAAAGCCAATCGTGGCGTAATCGAATGAATTATCCTCGAACGGAAGCTGCATCGCGTTTCCTTGAACCAATGTAATCTGCTTATCCAAGCCTGCTTCACGTACTTTCATGCCGCCGTAATCGAGCATATTTTGACTGAAGTCAAGCCCCACCATATCGCCGGTACCGCTTGCTTGAGCAAGACTAATTGTCCAGTCACATGTACCGCAGCAAAGGTCTATAGCTTTGCTCCCTGGCTTTACGTTCATTTTCTTCATCGTAAAGTTCCTCCAGGCCTTGTGCCTGCGGAAACTTAGTATGTCGTTCATCAAATCATATTTGGGAGCTATGCTTTCAAATACGGAATGAACAAACTCCTCTTTGGATTGTGTTTTGGATTGCACAAATCTCACCTCATATTTCTTCCAGCGCTTTAGGCGTCGATAGGTATCGTATAAACGGTTCTCCAATAGACAGGAGCTCCTTGCCCAATTCCTTCGATTCCAGCGTCTGCAGCTTATCTTGCAGTTGTTTCATACACACGTTGAGCATTTGGTACAGCTGAGGTGTTACTTTATATTTTAACCATATGGATCGGAGCTTGGAATAATCCGGCTCATCCGCTTGAATATGCCTGCATTCTTCCTTCGTCGCCTGTTGAAGAATATGCCAAAACCCCCAGCTGTCACGGTATTGCTGCGCCGTTTCCGATCGGGAAATTTCCTGCAATATTACTTCACATTGAGTAAACAGCCTTAAAATCTCGGGCCATGCACTATGCAGCGATTCCTCCATAAAACCGGCAAAAGCCATGTATAACCTGGTTCTGACTTCAACCGTTTGTTTTATGTAATCATCCGCCGTCATCTTAAACTGCTTCATCAGTTGATATAAATTAATTTTTAACCGGTTTACCTCACAAATCGCATGTGAGAGTATTCCGATCAAGTCCACTTGTCCTGCATGGGAGAGCAAATAATAAAAACGGCTGCTGAAATAGTCTCCAGCCAGCACTTTAAGCTGCCTCGACCTTGCCGCTTTCATTTCCTTCACGTTATTCGTAATACTCACCAAATCGTGCGTATCCATCCCAATTTGAACTAATGATGTTACTAAGCTAAAAAGCTCACTATAACCCGACAAAGTACTGTGCCTGCTTAAAAACGCATACAACAAACGCGTACGAAATTCTGGAAAATGCGGCAAGTCCGTGTGGGCCTGGATCATGTCGTACTCCATATATTTTCGGGCCATTTCCGGGATCCGATAAGAATTCATAATTAGCCTCCGAACCAATGCAAAGAATCACAACAAAACAATCTAAATTATTATAGCACAATACGCATATTCACGCACAATATCCTGTCTCAACTTTTTACGTTGAAACGGTCCTGCCATTTGGTCGTGTACGTCACACGAAAGTGGGACTGCAAGTACTGCTCCATCTCCTCCGCACTTTGGGTGCTGAGAGAAGTTTCACTTGGAAGCCACTTCTCTCTTCGAGCTTCCTCTGCAATCAATAACGATGTACTTTGCTTACCGTCGTTTGATCCATCCAGTACGCGAACCAATACTTGATTAAGATTTGTGGAACTGCGGAACAAATGCCGCGGCAGCTCGTATAAATCCTGCACGATTTCTTTTTTATCAGTAGCCGGAGAAGCGAACAGGTCAATAGACACGATGGCATGCGTGACCTCGACTTTACGGATCCGTAGATGAAGCTGTGCCTTACTCAACACATCGACAATATTCAGTTCAGAGACGGGCTGCGCTTTAACCGTGTGAAACATAGGCAGGCTCCACTTGCTCTCCAGCTGCGGAAGAATAGACAGACCAGCCGCTAGGCCGACTGAAAGTACAATAGTGATTAGAAGTCGGGTAAACCATTTCATCGGACAATATCCTCCTTCGCATAATTGCGATTGCTTGGCCGAAATCCCTCTTCTATCATTGTACAACGAAAAAAAGCAGGCTATGCCTGCGGAAATTGAAAAATTATTCCTCCGTATCCATCACGCCATGTTTAGTCATTACAACGGCCTTACCCCGGATCTTAACTGCAGAGGTATGTGCTGTAAATTGAGCTATCATCACTTCACCTTTATCCAGCTTTTCCGTATGATGAAATTTAGTGTCTTGTCCACGGGTTAAACCAATGACCTGAACCCCGTTTTCCTTTGCTTTTATAATAAAATAATCCGCTTGATTCTGATTGGCTTCCATAATAATCTTCCTTCCTGTCCTATCTATCTTAATAGTATGATGCAAAAAAATGTGAACGATGTCAACTGCCTAGTGCTTAAACGCAAAAAAAGAGCCACCTTATTAGGCGGCAATAGTCTCTTTATTGTATGCTTTGTCTTTCTTGCCACTATAGAAGCTTTTGAAGCTGCTCGGTATCCACTTGCTTCCCAGATGGATCACAAGATCAGCCAGCTTGACAATCCCGTAAGCGAATGCCATCCCAGCAATAACATCCAGTACCCAGTGGATTTGCAAATACATTGTGGAGAAAATAATCGATGCGCAGTACGCAACCATCATATATTTGAAAATGCGGTCCTTCTCCCGAAGAGCCAGAAGCAACATCGCAAATGAAATCGACGTATGCATACTCGGGAAACAGTTCATGACATTGACAAGAAGATCGTTCTCGGTCGCAAAATTGCGTCCCAAAAGATCGGGCTGACCTTTAACCCACCACACTTCACGAAGCAGAATTAAGTTGTAGAACGGCAAAATAAGCGGGAACTGCATCAAGTGTCCCGACAACGCATAGGATAGCATTTTCTTGATGCTCCGGGTCCAGAAGCTGCGTACGATACAGATCCACAAGGAGAGCACGAAGCCATAGTTATAAATCCATACCATCATGTTATCGAGCTTCACTCGATGAAACGTTCTCGCCCAAGCGGCGTCATTATATGGAATACTTTTCATCATTTGATCCCAGTTCCAGGGATGACGATTATTCTCAAACATCCAGTTCGCAATTTTCCACCAGATGCCATTTCCTGAACCGTAAAAATAATAAAAAATGCCGAGTAAGGGCAAACCGAATATAAAAAAACGTTTCCAATCCACATCAATCTGGTCTTTACGGACGCCTAATAAGCATACGAGCAGTAGGACCCAACACGCCGTGCTCCAACCACCTTCAATTCCAATTCGCCAAATCAAAAAAATGGAAACGATAATACCGTACATTGTCCAGTCATTGGCTGCAAGCCAACTTTGTGCTCTTACCTTCACTCTAGCAATCCCCCTCTTGCAGTTTAAAGCTGCTAAATCAACATTTACTCAGTATAGCAAATCCATCGCCATATTGCTTCATGTAATTTTACCACAACTGCATAAAATAACGTGAATGGCTCAACGCTGCGCAAAAGAAAAAGACACCGATTTGACGATGTCTCTTTCATGGTCGGAGTAACACGATTCGAACGTGCGACCTCACCCACCCCAAGGGTGCGCGCTACCAGGCTGCGCCATACCCCGATTGTCGTTTAAACAATTCATATTATATGATGGGAAACCATTCCTGTAAAGTAGTTAAACACTAAAAAAACTAAGTTTCCTGCACCTATGAAAAAACACCTGAATCTCATCGATTCAGATGTTTGTATTTTCACCGAATGAAAGCTTATGTACTAGAACGCCATTCTTATTGAATACCGTCTTTCAAGGCTTTGCCCGGTTTGAAAGCTGGAATTTTGCTGGATGGAATTTCGATTTCTTCGCCAGTTTGTGGGTTACGTCCTTTACGAGCGGAACGTTCACGAACTTCGAAGTTTCCGAATCCTACCAGCTGCACTTTATCCCCGCTTTGCAAAGCTTCAGAGATTGCTTCAAAAACAGCCTCAACCGCTTTTGTTGCGTCTTTCTTGGAAAGCTCGCTGGTTTCTGCTACCTTGTTAATCAATTCAGATTTATTCATGCCATTCACCTCCCCCCAAATCATTGTTCAAAACGTACTTCACAAGAAGAACCAGTACCGTAAAAGATAACGGCAATTTCTGTCTTGGAGCCGCTAATCTCGAATTTACGCCATTAGCCGTTTGTCTTATTACTTCCTTTGTTAACCGAAAAGTCAGAAAATATACATAAAACAAGCGAAAACCTTGTAAATCAAGACTATAGTAATACACCCATGACACTTTTTCAAGTGAAAACAAAAAAATGCACCCATTGGAGTGCATTTTCGCCCCGCTTCTGTAATCTATATCACAATATGATGGCGATAAGTCCACCGGAGCCCTCGTTAATAATGCGTCCGAGTGTTTCCTGCAATTTATATCTTGCGTTGTCTGGCATCATAGACAGCTTGCCTTGAATCCCTTCGCGGACGATGGAGTGAAGGGATCTGCCGAAGATATCGGACTCCCACATTTTGAGCGGATTGTCCTCAAAGTCCTGCATCAGGTAGCGTACGAGCTCCTCGCTTTGCTTTTCCGTTCCGATGATTGGTGAAAATTCCGATTCTACATCTACTCGAATCATATGAATCGACGGAGCTGTTGCTTTCAAGCGTACACCGAACCGGGAGCCCTGACGGATAAGCTCGGGCTCTTCCAGAGCCATGTCAGCAAGCGTAGGAGGAGCGATGCCGTAACCCGTTGTCTTCACCATCTCCAATGCCTCTGCGAAGTGGTCGTATTCTCGCTTCGCATGGCTGAAATCCTGCATGAGCTGGAGCAGATGATCTTTGCCGCGGATCTCAACGCCCACCACTTCCATCAAGATTCGATCATACAGTTCATCAGGAGCATACAAGTCAATTTCGGCCACACCTTGACCCATATTCATTCCTGCCAAAGCGGCTTTATCGATGAATTCATATTCTTCAAAGTGGCTGACTACCCTGTCGACATCACGAAGTCTACGAATATCCTGTACGGTCTCCCTAACGGAATTTTCAAAGTGGGAGCGCAGCCAGTGGTTTTCTTCCAACACCATAACCCAGCTAGGCAGGTTGACATTGACTTCGTGTACGGGGAATTCATACAGCACTTCGCGGAGAACGGATATCATGTCATCTTCGTTCATATTCGCCACACTCATAGCTACGACAGGGATGTCGTGCTGCGTCTGCAGCTCGTTTCTTAACTCCTGGGCAATTTCGCCGTTCGGCTTGGTGGAGTTCACAATAACGATGAACGGCTTGCCGACTTCCTTAAGCTCGGAAATGATTCTTGCTTCTGCATCGACATATGACGACCGTGGGATTTCTGCTATGGTGCCGTCCGTCGTGATGACCACTCCTAATGTCGCATGCTCTTGAATGACTTTTCGGGTACCGATTTCAGCTGCTTCCTGGAACGGAATCGCTTCGTCGAACCAAGGTGTATTAATCATGCGAGGGCCATTTTCATCCTCATAGCCTTTGGCACCCTCGACCACATAACCGACGCAATCCACTAGACGAATATTAACATTCAGCCCTTCAGCAACGTGCAGCTGTACCGCATTATTCGGTACGAATTTCGGCTCCGTCGTCATAATGGTTCGGCCCGCTGCGCTTTGCGGTAATTCATCGGTCGCACGTATCCGATCGGCTTCATTTTGAATGTTCGGCAGTACGATCGATTCCATAAAGCGCTTGATGAACGTTGATTTTCCCGTACGGACCGCTCCAACGACCCCCAGGTAAATATCCCCGCCAGTACGCTCTGCAATGTCCTTAAAGATATCCACTTTTTCCAATGAGAATCCCTCCTACAGGTTGTTTAAGACGAAACTCGTACACATGCTTTTTGGACTATTAAAAATATATGTACTAGCTAACAAAATATGATGATTCAAAATCATATTTTATTTTGATCACTCCTTGTTAACCAACGGCGTTCTTACCGCAGCTTAATCTCTATGAGAATATATGAACGCATGGTTCGGGTTATTCTTTGGAAAACAAAAAAACCTCTATTTCCCTTTGAAGAGGTTAATAGAGGCTTACCGAATTTTATTCAAGCACAGGAACAGGACTTCCGTTCACCCAATGGTACGGACCACTGCGTGCCGGGACATAGAAAGACTCCTTTACTAGCAGCTCACGTAAATCCTGATCTGCTGTTAAGCTGCTTTGAAGCGTTTTTTTGTCGATAAGACGCATCATTTCCTCCGAATAATCGATGGAGACTCTTCCTGCGTCATCAAGCAAGAATGGAAGCATGACTTGACGGGTATACACACTGTTTACCTGCTCTGGTTTTTTGTTCATTTTGGCAAAATCGATTCGATAAAAGGAAGATGCCACCGCTTCACCTTTGGGAAGCTGCCCTTTATTCTTGGATTTATAATCATCCACGAGCTTCTGCACTTCTACCGTTTGCTGAAACGAGGATAAATCCATCATCTTGACCGTTGGCTTAGTCTCTACATCAACCAGAACGTAAATTGCCGAGCCCCCGTTCTCAAAAGCATTGGCCGGAATATTGCTAATCAGACCTCTTTCTTTCAGCTTTTTAAAATCAATGGGGTATTTCTCGTATAACGGCGTCATCTGATCGCTATTTTTAATGGGGAGCACACCGGTCTTCGTATGAAACTGATCGATTGCATTCTGTACAACTACCACGAATTCCCCAGACGCAATTTGATTCTCTTTACGCATCTCCTTCGGGTACATACATCCCGACAAAACCGTACATAAGATTACAATGCTAAGCATCATACTTATTTTTCGTATATTCAAAGATTTCATCTAATCTTCCTCCTGCTGCCGCTCCATCTGTTTCCTTATCGCTGCTTTTAACGGGTCTTCAGGGAGTGAAACGGTAACATCACCTGTAACCTTGGTTTGACATGCTAGTCGATAACCCTGTTCCAGCAAGCTGCCCAGCTTTAACCGCTCATTCTGATTTGGCGCCGCTAGACCTGAGCCGTCATCAGCAAGGACTTTACACATCAAACAGGCGGCTTTTCCGCCACAACGAGTACGAATACGGACTCTGGCTCTGCGTGAGGCGTCCAACAAGGTCGATCCTGGGCGAACGTCGATTGATTTGCCATCCGGTATAAACGTCACACGAGCTGTCATCCTCTTGTACTCCTTTAATGTCTTCTTTTGTTAGCTTACCGTTGAAGTAACTTACGCAGTTGCACTATAACGGCTTCATCAATACTATTTTGCTGAATAAGTTCTTCAAGGGCTTGATTTGTCCCTATATTTCGAATTGAAATCACTTTAGCAATGGCTTCATAACGGTCCGGTCGATTCCGAAGCAAGTTAAAAATAAGCTCATGCTCAAGTGGCATCAATTTGATCGGAGCAAGCTGCCCACCACTGTTCAAAGAATATTTCATCGCGAAACGGTCATTAAGGAGCGCCGCATTCACAATATAAACGCTGTTTCGCATCGTTACTTGGAATCCTCCAACCAATTCAACCTGGATTCCGTCTAGATTATAGTGACTTAACAAAGAATAGTAGATGGAAGAACGATCCTCTACTTGCTCGTCGATGGAATATTCCGATAACCGCGCATGGATAATCCTCGCACCTTCCGGGTCTGCATAGATGTCAAGATCCTTTGGCGCCTCTGCTATGGATACTCCTTGCATAAGCAATCCGCAGCTACCTCCGACTAACCAAGGCTGCTCTACGTCATGAAGCTGTGCTTGAAGTGTTCTGAGCGCATCCCCCAGTTTGTCAATATAAACCACTTATAATCCCCTTTTCACAAGCAATTGTTAATTCATTAAAAATAGGGTTTATAAACGATGGTTATCGGCCCGTCCTGCTTAACCATAGCTTGACATCCCAACCTAAACCCAGCTTCAATTTCCTCTGGCTCCAGTCGGTCCAGTTCTGCATCGTTCGGCTCGTTCATAAACTCTCTTCCTTCTTTAACCAAGCATCTGCATCGGGCACAGGTACCACGAGTGCAGGAGAAGGACCAGTCCACTTCATGCTTCATTGCCAAATCCAGTATAGTCAGGCCACTATCATACTCAACCTGTTTTTGTACTTTCCTTCCCAATAAAGAAATCATCCTGCGGAACCCCCTGTTATGTTATCTATGTAGGCTGACTTTCAATCTTTGTAATAATAAGAACTTAAAGCATCGAAACAAGCACATACAATAAAATGGGAATAAACAGCAAAAAGGCTATGACGGAAAGTACTCCTCGTACAACTCCCTTAGTTCTCGTTCTTGCAAATGAAATCAGTAATGATGCAAGCACCATCAACCCAATGGCAATGAAGGATGCCCACATTTTATCCATGGATGACATACAATACAACGACCCCTATCGTAACTAAAATATGTAAACACTTATGTATCCAAAATATTCTTTGGCTATTATAACATAAAAAAAGCACAAGCGCGCCGGACGGCCGCTCATGCCACGAAACTGTTATTTTTTCGATATTAATTTCATAAGCTGCTCCAACGTATTGCCGTTCTTGCTTCCTTGTACCGATTGAATGATTTCATTGATAGTTGACTCGGAAACCGGTACATTCACAAGACTAGAAACTTGCTTGATCAACTGTCTTAATTGGGCTTCACTCTGCATCGTAGACGGTTTTACGCCGCTGGCTAGCTTATATATATCTTTTTCATTTATATTTTTGCCAGTTTTCTTCTTTACAGCGTTTAACACATCTTTAGGCATATTTTTATCGGCCACTGTCCTGTCCCTCCTTAACCTCATAACTCCCTAAGGATCGGAGCATGATCTAAGGTATTGTATGAACGAATGACCCTAACCGTGTAGGCGGTAATCTAGCCGAACCATTTTGTTTGCACAGGCTTGGCTACTTCCTCTAGCTCGTGTGTTCTTCCTCTGCCCATCAAATCCTCTACAGCCGCTTCCGGGGACTTCCCTTCAAAGAGAACCGCGTACAGCTCATCGGCTATCGGCATTGTAACATCGAACTCACGAGAAAGCTTGTAAGCCGCTTGGGTCGTTTTGACCCCCTCAACCACCATACCCATTTGACGAAGAACATCTTCAAGGGGGTGGCCTTGTGCAAGTAAATATCCGGCACGCCAATTGCGGCTGTGCTTGCTTGTGCAAGTAACAACCAAATCGCCAACTCCAGCCAACCCGGCAAAGGTTAGTGGATTGCCGCCCATTGCCGTTCCAAGACGCGATATCTCTGCTAGGCCTCGGGTAAGCAAAGCTGCTTTGGCATTATCCCCATAACCGAGACCATCTGTGAGTCCCGCCCCCAAAGCAATAATGTTCTTGAGAGCTCCAGCAACCTCTACGCCTACAACATCGGGATTCGTATAGACACGGAAGCTGTTATTAATTAATAAATCTTGTGCGGCATCCGCAGCCGCAGAATCCTCCGAAGCTACCACAACGGTTGTCGGGCTCTGTTTGATCACTTCTTCTGCGTGGCTTGGACCCGACAGAACAACGATTTTCGACGCATCATAGTGAGGCAGCTCGTCAGCTAGCACGTTCGACATCCTTTTTAATGTAGAAGCTTCAAAGCCTTTGGTCGCATGCACAAGAACGGTTTCTTTATTTAAAAACGGACGCATCTGCGACGCCACATCACGCATACCCGCTGAAGGTGCAACGACGATAACGGCATCGGAGCCGGTTATCGCTTGCTCCATAGAAGATGTTGCACGAATACGCGGCGACAAAGCTGCATCATCCAAAAAACGTCGATTGCGGTGCTCCGTATTAATTTCTGCCGCTTGCTGCTCATTACGAGTCCACAGCATGACATCCATTTCGTTTTCCGCCAAAACAGAAGCAATCGCCGTACCCCAGCTTCCTGCGACCAACACGGATACTTTTTTGGGCATGAGCCCACACCTCCGAAATTATTTTTTGGAGCCGAGCTTATTTTCCTGTCCTTTAATTAATTTTACAATATTGGAGCGATGACGCACCCAAGCGAACACAAACACGAACAAGCTTAACCAGAAAATTTCAATCGGTCCCCGCATAAACCAAATAAATAAAGGTAAGAGGGCTGTAAACAACAGAGAACCGAGAGAAACGTACCTTGTTAGTGCTATAGCTAATATACAAACAATTCCCGCATAGACTACAGCCATGGGCGCTAGAGTAATCATCACGCCGATGGTAGTCGCTATCCCTTTACCGCCTCGAAAACCAAAGTATATCGGCCAATTGTGTCCGGATATGGCAGCTAGGCCACACAGCACTTCAATAAGTACGTCACCCTGACCCAGCCATCGTCCTACCAGAACGGCCGCCACACCTTTCAACGCATCGAGAATGAGTACCGTAACTGCGGGTCCTACGCCAAGTACACGAAGTGTGTTCGTCGCTCCTGCATTTCCGCTTCCGTGATTGCGAATGTCAATTCCCTTGAGCATTTTCCCCGCCAAATAACTAAAACTGATAGAACCCAGCAAATAAGCAATAATAATGGAAATGACAGATAACACTGCTTATCTCTCCCTATTCATCATCCGATTTTTTACGAGTAAACAATCTGAGCGGAGTTCCTTCAAATCCGAAAGCGGCACGGATTTTGTTTTCCAAGTAGCGCTCGTAGGAGAAGTGCATCAGTTCCGGATCATTAACAAATAAAACGATAGTCGGCGGTTTAACCGATACTTGTGTCGCATAATTAATACGAAGTCTTCTTCCTTTATCCGTCGGCGGCGGATTAATAGCAACAGCATCAGAAATTACATCATTAAGAACATGCGTTGCTATACGCAGCGCATGCTGCTCAGCTACTTGAATGACAACTGGCAACAGCTTGTGAAGCCGTTGTTTTGTTTTGGCAGACAAGAAAATAATCGGAGCATAGGTCATGAACAGGAAGTGATCGCGAATCTTTTGCGAAAACTGCTGCATGGTTTTATCATCTTTTTCCACGACATCCCATTTGTTCACGACAAAGATAGCCGCTTTGCCGGCTTCATGTGCATAACCTGCAACATGCTTATCCTGCTCTATGATGCCCTCTTCCCCGTTGATAAGAACCAGCACCACATCTGCGCGTTCAATCGCTTTCATAGCACGCATGACACTATATTTTTCCGTGTTCTCATAAACTTTACCGCGTTTCCTCATTCCGGCCGTATCGATTATTACATATTTTTGCCCCTCTCTCTCAAAAGGGGTATCGATGGAGTCACGTGTAGTACCGGCCACATCGCTTACAATGACTCGATCCTCACCCAGAATAGCATTCGTCAATGAGGATTTTCCGACATTCGGACGACCGATCAAAGCAACACGAATAACTTCCTCACCATACTCTTCCTCTGTCGTATCAGGGAAATTTTGAATAACCTCATCAAGCAGGTCGCCAATTCCCGTACCGTGAGAACCTGAAATACCGTATGGCGTACCGAATCCAAGGCTATAAAACTCATAAATATCATCCTGACGCTTGATGTTATCTACCTTATTCACGGCTAGTATAACTGGCTTCTTCGCACGGAAAAGCAGCTCGGCAACCTCAGAATCGTTAGGCGTTACCCCTGCCTTGGCATCAACCATAAAAATGATGACATCAGCTTCTTCAATGGCTAATTCTGCTTGCACACGTACCGATTTTAAAATTTCATTTTCTCCGTCGATTTCAATACCGCCGGTATCAATAACACTGAACTCTTTGTCCAGCCATTCGCCGACTCCATATAATCGATCCCGGGTTACCCCCGGCATATCTTCTACAATTGCAAGTCTGTCCCCTATAATGCGGTTAAAAATAGTAGACTTCCCGACATTGGGACGGCCAACGATGGCCACTATGGGTCTTGCCACTCAACTTCATTCCTTTCCTAGCTGCACACCTACGGCAACATGAAAAATTTCACAATCTACATCATAGCATTTGCCTTCCTACAAAGCAATGAATTCCGTATGTTTCCATTATTCGGAAGAGCTTTTATGGTCGACAAGAATCATCGTACCATTCTCCAAGTCGTGGGCTGCCGCATCTAATATTTTTTCCAATTTAAACGCAATTTTTTGCTGATCAGCCGCATCCTTCACCCAAAAAATAGGAGAACCGCCTGCCACCTTATCCCTGTCTGCAGTAACTATCGCCACGATTCTACCCATTTAGGCGCCTTCCTTTCCGCTTGGACTTAAATCCGCCTCGGACGGCATTCGCACTGCGCTTTCCAGTACTGGAGATTGCATGATAACCTTTCTGGCTTGGTCTGCATTTAGAATTTGAGGGAGCAGAAATATGCCTAATCGTCCATCACTCATATCCAATTTAGCAAGTGGCAGCAGTGATGGCTCTCCCTCATCACGATAAACGCCCATGATGGTTGAGATGTCGTGAAGAAGGGCTTGTCGCTGGCCTATATTAGCCAAGGTCACTCGGCAGTTCTGATTTTTGGGAACCAAAATCAGTCCTAAGCCCCTTTCACGGATCGTATTACGCGTATCATCCAGTCCTACGTTCATCATATAGATGTCGTTTACGAATAGATTGGGACCATCCATCCGCACCTCCGCCTTTTGTACATCAGCTATATGGGAAATACTCTTACCGCTTTTAAAATGATTCGTTACGAGTATAGCAACAATTCCTGCGACAATCCCCCAGTACCAAGTCAAAATAATACTGAACAATGCAGCAACAAACGATGTGAAAATCACCATGTAGTTACGACCCTCAAATACCATAGCAATCCCCTCGATATAAGTGGCTCCACGGGGTACAAGCTCCATACTGTCAATTTTGGAAAGTGTTTGTCGCTCCATATTCCGTACATCTCTAAACTGCTGAGCAGCTACCGTAAGAAAGGTTACCGCAGTATAATTCTTGTCCAGTAAAGATGGCACAGCGACAGAGCCCAGCCCAGCAGCGATGACGCCGAGAGCAACATGAATGATTTTACCGTGAGGATATGTCGGGTATTGGCGATAATCCGTCTGAAGCATACTTATTCTTGCTCCCAATCCGAACAGTACACCTAAAATAATGCCTACGGTATACTTTTGTTCAGCCATCCAATGCAGCATTCATTTCTCATTCCTCTCTCTATTCACTATCGCCGCTGTGCCTCCGCCTTATACCATCAGAAAGCCAAAGAACGCTTTTTTTACAAGCTTGCATTGAAAATAACAACACTAAGGAAAAAGTCCTTGTGATAAAAAGCGTCAGCCACCATCGATCTTGAAACGTTTGGAATCCAAGCTGAAACCCCAAATAATTACGGTGAAGATAGCCATGGTACACTTCAGCCAGCATAAGTCCTATAGATAGTGAAGCTATTTGTACAGCAGGCTGCCGGGTCAACAGGCTGACCAATAAACCGATGGTAAGTCCCATAGATATTTCCGAGCTGCCCAATATGAGCTTTGGCACAAGGTGAATAGTCTCAAGCATAAAAAAACTGATCGATCCAAGCAAAGCCCCTACAGAGAGAAGATGAACTCTGTACACGGTTCCATGGACACGCCAAAGAACATAAAGAATGGTAATGAGAAGAACTCCAAAACAAAGACTTATACGTCCTCCCCCCACGGGAACGGACAGATTCATGCAAATAAGCCACGAAATAAAAAAAAGAAGTATGACCTTTGAAGTTATACCTCTCATAACAATGTCTTTCCAGCCACTAGCGAACAGGATCAACGTAACGACCATAAGCAACAAAGATAAGTATCCTGGATTCATCGCAACCACCTTAGAACTGTAAATAGTAAAGTTAGCTTTGTACTATCAAAGCCGCTTCCCATTCCCGTTCTTAGTATGGCTAGGTTATGTAATTTTTATAAAACCTGTTCGATTCGCGAAGCTTTGGATATCAATGCCTCTTGCATAACACCAATGAGACGTCTCACCAGTGATAACAACTGGGACACGATGCAAGTCCTCAACAGTAGGCGCACCTAATGCCGTCATAACGAGCTTCATTTCGTTCAGCATCTCATCGATTTGCGCGACTAAGGCTGATGTACCTTCACTGCGCAGCGTCTTCAGAAACGCACCTGCAATGCCTACTGCCGAGGCACCTAGAATCAGTGCTTTACATGCTTCCAAGCTGCTTCTGATTCCACCTGAGCCGATCAGAGAGACATGTGTACGATTAGACGTCGTAGCTACAGCTTCAACTAATGCCGTCGCCGTCGTACAACCCCATTCATTCAACCACTCCATAGGCAGCGACCGGCGCATATTCTCGATAGCAGCAAAATTAGTGCCACCATAACCCCCTACATCAATAACCGATACACCTGCACCGCACAAAGCATCTATACTTTCTCTTGCCATGCCGAAACCCACTTCTTTTACGATTACCGGAACACCAACATGAGCCACGATCGTAGAAATGCGTTCCAGCATACCTTGGAAATCCCGGTCTCCTTCCGGCATAATAAGCTCCTGCATGACATTCAAATGAATTTGAAGTGCATCAGCACGAAGCATTTCTACCGCTCTCAAGGCTTGTTCGAGCGTTGCCTCGCTACCTAAATTCCCAAATACGATGCCATCTGGATTCATTTCTCGTACAATTCGATAGCTGGAAGCTACCTCCGGATTTTTAAGCGCTGACATTTGGGAGCCCACTGCCATTGCCAATCCCGATTCTCTGGCGGCAATCGCTAATTCTCGGTTGATCTCTTCTGTCTCCTGAGCTCCGCCAGTCATCGCATTAATAATAATCGGCGAGCTCAAATTGAGTTCGCCGATTATCGTTTGCAATGAGATAAGCGAAGTGGATGTTTCCGGTAAACAATTATGGATCAGCTTAATATCCGCAAATCCTTGATTACCGCTTTGCCCAAGCTGTAGAGCATGGTGGACATGCTCCATCTTTCTTGGTATCCGCACCTTGCTTCCCCCTTAAAACCCATAAGAGTGAATAAGCATTGAGCCTATTCACTCTAACGGGGTCCAATATTCAAATCAAACTTATTTGAATTTGCTTAATTTGTCGCCAAACCGTTCACCCAATGTCAAATTAAGACCTTGGTTTTGATATTCTTCCGCAATGACGGTTTTGGTTTCCTTTTGGTTTCTAGCAGGTCTGTCTGCTTTAGGAGCAGGAGCTTCAGGAGCTTCTTCCGTCTCCTTAATGCTCAAGCTGATACGTTTCTCGTCAACGTTCAGGTCCAGAACCTTAGCTTTGACTTCTTGACCTTCCTTCAAAACTTCGAAAGGAGTTGCAATGTGACGGTGAGCGATTTGAGAAATATGAACCAAACCTTCAACACCTGGAGCTACTTCAACGAAAGCACCGAATTGTGCAAGACGCTTCACAGTACCAGTGACAATCTCACCGATTTGGAACTGTTCAGCCACTTTTTGCCATGGGCCTGGTTGAGTCGCTTTAATGCTTAGGCTGATACGCTCATTAGCTGGATCAAGCTTCAAGATCTGTACTTGAACTTGGTCGCCTTCTTTAACAACTTCAGACGGAGTTTCAACGTGGTGCCATGCCATTTCGGAAATATGCACTAAACCATCGATACCGCCGATATCAACGAAAGCACCGAACTGAGTCAAGCGTTGAACCGTACCTGTCAGCTGTTGACCAACCGACAATTGGGCAATCATATCTTTTTTCTTTGCTTCGAACTCTTCGTCCAAAACATCTTTTTGGGAAAGGATAACTTTATTTTTCTCGCGATCCATTTCTTTGACGCGCAATCTTAATGTGCGTCCCTTGTAGTCGCTGAAATCTTCAACAAAAGTACGCTCTACCATCGAAGCAGGCACGAAACCTCTCAAACCTACATCAACTACCAATCCGCCTTTAACGACTTCAGCAACCTTTGCTTCAAGAATCGTTTTGCTCTCCATATCGGATTGAAGCTGATCCCAAGCTTTTTCACTATCCACTACACGTTTGGAAAGTACTAATTTCTCTTTGTTATCGTCAATGGTCAATACTTTCAATTCAACTTCTTGACCTACTTGTACACTCTCACCAGCGCTGCCTAAAGTAACGGAAGACAACTCACGGACAGGAATAACGCCGTCATACTTATAGCCAACGTCAACGATTGCCTGCTCGTCATCCACTTTAATGATACTGCCTTTTACGGTATCTCCCTTTTTCAGTACAGATACATTACCCATGGATTCCTCTTGGGATACTTCTTGTTGCGCTTGTTCCTCTTGTACGTTTTCCACTTTTGTCTCTTCTGACATGGTCCAATACCCTCCTTGGTTAGCAACCTAACTCAATAAATAGTAGTTACAATTGCTGCTATCAATATAATTTACCGGCGCATAAAGAATACGCGGTTAATTGTTTTTCTAAGTATTCCACATTTTATCATTTCGATTCGTATTCTTTGATTAACGAACGAATGGCAGCCATGATCTTGTCTGTTGCCTGCTCCAAGCCTTCCGAGCCTGCATCAGCGAATTCACTGATATCAACAGGCTGGCCGTAAACCAGCGTCATTCTTCTAAACAATTTATAATTGCCAACGATGGCCGCAGGAACGACGATAGCACCGGACTTCAACGCCAAGCTCGCTGCCCCTTTTTTCCCCATACCTCCCGCATTGTGACGAGAGCCTTCCGGGAAAATACCAATAATATTATTCTCCTTGAGCAGCTTCAGCGAGAGTCGAATCGACTCTTTGCTAACGCCTCCACGCTTAACTGGGAACGCGCAGATTCTAGGAAGAACCCATCCTAGCACAGGTACATCGAACAGCTCTGCTTTTGCCATATAATGAACACGTCGGTCCACCAAAGGACTTCCCAATAACGGCGGATCGAAATTACTTATGTGATTCGCACACAAAACAACGGGAACTCCTCTTGGAATATGTTGAATCCCTACAACTTTCAGTCGATACAATGTCCGGAATAAAAAATGAAAAATGGCGCGTAGCGTCGAGTAAAGCATATTACTTCCCCCCGCCGACTTTGGATCTGCAAAGCTCCAAAATACGTTCCACTACTTCAGAAATCGTCATTTCCGTCGTATCTAGCAGAATAGCATCCTCTGCTTGAACTAAAGGAGAAGTTTCTCTCTGCTCGTCCATCTTATCCCGTGAAGCTATCTCCTGTTCCAGTTGTTCCAGAGTGATATCCGGGCGGCTGTCTTGAATTTCCTTATACCGCCTTTCAGCTCGAATCCTTACGCTGGCAGTTAAAAATATTTTCAATTCCGCGTCGGGCAGCACATGACTTCCAATATCTCTACCGTCCATCACAACGCCTTTATCCGAAGCAAGCTGCTTTTGCTTCTCGGTCAAGATGCGCCGCACTTCAACAATTTGCGAGGTACGAGATACATTGCCTGTCACGGCAGCGGAACGAATCTCGGCAGTTACATCCTGCCCGTCCACATACACCTGCTGTCCTTCTTCTCCTGGAACGAGACGAATATGAAGTCCTTGAGCAATGGAAATCACTTCGTCTTCCTGCTCGGGTCGAAGATTCGCTTGCAAAATGCTCCATGTGACGGCTCTATACATGGCCCCGGTATCTACATAAACGAAACCTAGTTCATTGGCGACTAACCGGGCTATTGTGCTCTTCCCCGCTCCCGCCGGGCCATCTATAGCAATGTTGATTTTTTCCAAAACGCGGGCCTCCCAGCAATAAAAATAAACAATGATGCAAATAAATAATTGAACAGGCCCAGCCTGCGATCGAAGAAAATTATACCATAGGTATAAGAAGGATTGCAAAACTCTTCGAGACCATTCGCCTTTTAACGACGGTACGTTATTTGGTATGAACGTATGGAATCCCTTCCAGCTGCTCTACTTTTACCAAATAATAGCGAAGCGAGGGTATTTGAAGCAGCAGCTGAGTGACAACGAGCATGGCAAGCAGGATAAGCAATGTTCTTTTCATCCACTTTTCAACAAATGCCGAAAGGGCAACAAACAAATCCTCATACCTCGGTTCCTTCGTTTCTCTCTCATCGCGCCTCATCGATACCACTCCAGCATTCACTCATTTTGTGGTATTTTAACCAATATTCCTCATTTTATGCTCATCGTTTTCGAAATTCCAGCTGACGCTCAAAGCAAAAGCGGATGATCTTTTGCCTGTCATGATCCGTAATCTCTGCAAATCTCATCATGACCTGCTGCTTTCCTGTTTCCAGCGGTTTGATACGAACCAGCTCACCCTTGAAAGGAACATGTTCAATTTGATTATTCTTAAATTGGATTAAAAGCCAACAGTTAACCGTTTGCTGATTGGCGAGCGGGATATATCCGTCACACAGAAATGAAATCCCTCCGCCTCCGACATCATCGGTAACAGCAACAAATTTCAGCTGCTCCGAATAAGCAACAGCGATTTCAAGCTCAGCCGGCACCCGCAAAAAGTTACGTCGCTGTACCTTCGTAATGGTTTCAGGCATTGGCTTTTTAATAGTCACCGTACGGATAACATCATCTGAGAAGCCGAGCACCGTTGTTGTAAAAAAATTTTTCACGCCTCCGTCAGTAATAAAATAAGCTGACAGCTCATCTCCGACATACAGCCTTTTTAATCGCCCGGTACGCTCGTTCATCGGAACCTCCATATTAATCTGGCGGTCCGTAATATCGGCAATTCTTGACTTGAACTCTTGTTTGGCCTCGTCTTCATCGATCGAGTTGATTTGTATATGTAGAATCTCATTCACTTTCGGCAGCAAAGAAGTGGCACCTCCCCTAGAAGTTAGCAAAAAAGCAGTACCTAAGCACTACATTCACCTATTATTATAACATGAAGGCAACATATGGGAAGTAAAAAAAAGAAGAAGCTGCGATCAGCTTCTTCCTCTGCATGTTAAGATTGTGTTACCTGCTGCTCATCTTTTCCAAGGCGCTCGATCTTCTCTTCGGTTCCGGTCTCTCCATTAATATAGATACGATACACACCGCCGTTGATACGTCCAGTATATTCATAGCACATTACATCTTCTTGCACATCGTTGCGTATTAAAGCTAAAACCTCATTGTCGACTTTTAAATTCGGGTTCAGCGACTTTCGTGCCTCTTCTGCTGTAATCTTTGGTGCTTTGATCTCGCGATCCTTGTGATCGAATACATAGTCACTAGCCTGCAGTCCCAAAATTTCGCCATTATCCATCGCAACTTTAACCGATACTTTGTCCAAGTAGTTAACAATATCGTTTTTGCGACTTGCAAATGTAATATTGGCATTGTTGTTGTACTCATCATAGGAAACAGCCGTCATATTCTTATAGTCATGAGAGTCCAAAAACTCAGCTGCCGTGTCACGAGCTTGGCGGACTTCCATTTTTTTCTCAGGCACATCCCGAGGAGCCGAGAACCAGAGCAGCTGCCCTCCTTTAGTACTGTAATCCAAATGAACCCCATCCGACGATTGATTGCGAGGAGCTGTTACGCTAAAGGAATGAAACTCCGTTCCAGCTCCATTCTCTACTACTTGTAATGCGGACGAGTCCTGCATGTTCAAGAACTGGGCAGCCTTTGCTTTAATCTCTTCTGCCGTCACATCATTTCCTGAGAGCATATTCATATCTCGTTTTTGGTAGATATTCATAACCGAAGGACTCCATTTCACATCGGAGTATTCGGATACTTTTTTATCTACAGTCTGAAACCCGTCGATGATGGCATTATCTAACGGCTCTTTTTCCGTCGCCAACGCGGTTTCAACGTCCATCCAGCGTAAATTGCTAGCTAGCACTTGGGACTGCATATCGCGAAGACTGGTAGATATTTCGGAAGCATGCTGGTACAGCGCGCTCAAGGTCCCCATCTCTTCTTGACTCAGCGGCTGCTTGTTAAGATCTCTCAAAGCAGCTCTGTAGGAGAAGTTAGACATATTGGATAAAAATTCTTCCGTCTTATTGAATGGCAGCAATGTTAGTGGAAGCTGATTGATCTCGCTCTGTGCTTGACTCGTGATGCGCCAAACATTGATAAGACCTTTTTTGTAGCTGTCTTGGGAAGCCGTATTGACGGCTAACGTATTCCCCAGCTCGTTATGCAGCTTGTCTACGTGAAAGGACAAGTCGTGAAAAGCCCTCTGGTATTGGTTTTCGGCTTTAATAAGTATTGAGTTTTTTTCTTGATGTTCTAAGTACCCCCATACTCCGGCTCCAATCAAAGCAACTAATAAAATCGGAAACATAACAATACTTAATCTACTGTACATGGTTGTGAAATCTCCCTTCTTCAGCCAAACTTGGCTTTAGTTTTCGCTCAAGGAAGAAGTCTTATGCACAAAAAAAGAAGCTTTAGAAGGTACGAACCTCGTGCCCCTCCATAGCTTCCTTCTCTTTAAAAATCATGAGCCTCAATGTCAAAATCATTCACATTGTTACAAATGCATTGCTTAAACCCGGTGTCGATCTTGCCTTTTTCTTTACGGCCTCTTAAGATAAATCTTTCTCCGCAGCTGTTGCAGCGAATAGTCACCTTCACTCGTTCATTTAAAGACATGCATTCCCTCCGACTTATATTGTTCAATATGTCAATTATTGACAAGCCGGCTAAATTTTAACCTGTTCCTCTGTTTGTACGACGCGAAGCGGAGAGGTCTCATTGGCTCTTTCCACTTTACGCAAGCTCCGAATCCATAGAAAGACCATCAACGGGATCATGAACCAGATCCAATATGTTTTGGTTGTGGCAAGTACATAGTCGAATACGCCATGCCAAAAAATCGGTAATAAGAGGGAAAACGCCAGATGCCTCGTAGAACGATGCGTGATAAATTTGGCTTTACCCAGATGATAGCCCATGATGACGCCGAACATCGCATGACCCGATACGGGAAGCAGCGCCCTAAACAACAGGGTTGATATCGAAGATGAGTTAAGAAGAGCGTAAAACACGTTTTCCAACGTTGCAAACCCTAGTGAAGCGGCCACTGCATATACAATGCCATCATAAGGCTCGTCGAACGAAGTGTGCTTATAAATAATGAAATAAACGAGGAACCATTTCAGGAATTCCTCAATTCCCGCGGAAATAACAAAACTGAACACGAACGGATTTTCTCCGAGTGCGTGAACAAAAGCACGCTGAAGCACCATAACAGGAAACACTAGCAGCACACCGAACAAAAATACTTTCATGACCAGATGAATCGGTTCTGTATCATAACGATCTTTCAGATAAAAGTATGCAAGTAGAGCGACACCGGGCGCTATCGCCGCCGCTAAGACCGAGAAGACGCTCACGTGTCCCCCTCCATTTCTATATGATCAGACCCACCCTCTGAACCGGGCAGCTTCTGCCATTTTGCGAACACCTACCATATAAGCGGCCAGACGCATATCGACATTTCTTGTAATATGAATATTATAGACATTTTCAAAGCCTTTTTCCATCACTTCTTGCAGTCTGGCATGCACTTCCGCTTCCGTCCAGTAATATCCTTGGTTGTTCTGCACCCACTCAAAATAAGATACCACCACGCCACCAGCACTTGCCAATACATCGGGAACGATCAATATTCCTCGATCTGTGAGCAGCTTGGTAGCTTCCAAAGTAGTCGGGCCATTCGCCGCCTCAACGACAATCTTCGCTTTTATGCGGTCCGCATTTTCAGAAGTAATCTGATTTTCAATGGCAGCTGGAACCAGAATATCACATTCTTGCTCGAGTAACTCCTTATTGGTCAGGGTATTTTCGAACAATTTGGTAACAGTACCGAACGAATCCCTTCGATCTAGCAAATAGTCGATATCCAGCCCATCTTTATTATAAAGACCTCCGTATACATCCGATATCCCGACGACTTTAGCTCCCGCTTCATGTAGAAATTTCGCCAGAAAGCTCCCCGCGTTACCGAAGCCCTGAATAACGACCTTGGCATTCTGGATTTGAATTCCTTTCTTCCTCAAGGCCAGATCGATCATAATGGTCACTCCCTTTGCCGTAGCAGTTTCTCTGCCATGAGAGCCGCCAAGTACAATCGGTTTGCCGGTAATAAAATTAGGCGCGTCAAACTCTCGAATGCGGCTGTATTCATCCATCATCCAAGCCATGATTTGCGAATTCGTCATGACATCTGGCGCCGGAATATCCTTAGTTGGGCCTACAATCTGACTTATTGCCCGGACATATCCACGACTTAATCTTTCAAGCTCGCGAAACGACATTTTTCTCGGATCGCAAATAATCCCACCCTTTCCTCCACCATAAGGGAGATCTACGATCCCACATTTTAAACTCATCCATATAGAGAGTGCCTTGACTTCATCCTCCGTTACTTCGGGGTGGAACCGGACGCCCCCTTTGGTAGGGCCAACCGCATCATTATGCTGAGCTCGATAACCAGTAAAAATCTGAATTGAATCATCATCCATCCGTATCGGAATTCTAACAGTTAATACACGCATAGGCTCGCGAAGCAATTCAACCATGCTCTGGGAATAACCCAGCTTTTTCAAGGCTTCCTCGATAATGATTTGAGTGGAGTGTAGAACATTCAAATTCTCAGTCATCTACATTCATCCTTTTCGGAGTTTTTTCCATGCGAAAGAATGTAATCATGCCAATATTCTTACACGCTCATTACAACCTCATGCATCCCCAAAAAAACGCATTTATGCTTCGCTTACATAATGAGCTCCAACAATTTCAGGATGCAAAAAAAAGCATTCCTCAAAAACAACAATGTTTTTGTTGAACGCTTTTGCCGGCTTATTCATAACTATGTGTAGAGCTTATTTTACTTAAAATGAGTACACAGCACCTTAACGGCATCAGAGGCAATAACCGTCTTGCCATATTCCTCAAGAACCGCGCGAGTTACAGTAGCCGCATCACCAAATTCCGATAGAACCGCAATGACAGCCTGGTATCCGCTCTCATCCAATTCATCGGCGTTTAATTGCAGAAACCATTTGTTCTTATACGAAAATAAAATTCCGCCATCCGTAACCAATGGATTCAGCACTTTTGCCATACGCAGTAAGTCTTCAAAATCATGAAACACATAAGAGATTTGATCCGTTTGCTCTAATGTTACCTCAAGCTCATACATTTCTTCGACTTCCTCGTCGTAAGACTCAACGGAATGATGGAAATCGACCTTACCGCGCGTAACGATAACGACCATGCCTTGTGCTGGAAGCTGCAGCACCTCTACAGCTAACGGTCCGGATGGCTCAAAGCCAAGCTCGGAATATGCCTGATCCATCATATCGCTGAACAGCTCGTGTACTTTAGGGATTTCTCTCCACATGTCATCCTTTTGAATGCCTCGCTCCGTCAAGTCGTCGAATGTGAGGAAAATCCGTATCTTGTCCTGACTTAAACGCTCCATTTTCATACAGGATTCCTCCTTGCCGACGCATATATTTATAGCTTATGAAGTAAGGTTAAAAAGGTGAGTAAGCATTTATGGCTTGTATTCAATTATATGACTATTATATCACAACATAACAATAAATGTACGAATGACCTGAAAAAAAGAAAAGACACGAGCAGTGTTCTGCCCGTGTCTGGTACTTCTGATCCATCTACATGCCTCATTGAGTCTGGTATACTTCTTTTTGGTGATTCTCCGCCAGGATTTCATCTACCACCGCTTTGATCTCGGGCTCTTTATTAATAATTGCTTCTACCCTGCTAAGCCCATCGGATGCTGAAGATTCTTCTTTCTTCATATTTGAAACCGGCTCGGATGAATGCTGAGCATTTCCATTCATATGCTCTGAGGACCGTTCCTTTGATTTATCCGATACGTTTCCAAGCGATTGCTTATTGCTGCTAATAGCGGAGAACAGCATAGATTTACTTTTATTATTAAAATAAATAACAGCGGCTGCGCCAACCAATCCGCCAAGTAAGAAAGTTCCGACTTTCATAGCTATCCCTCCATCCGTTTGATTACATATGTATTTTCCGCTATGAAGAGGTGAACCATGCATGATAAAATTAGGAAACAACCACAGAATAGGAGAACATTGAATATGAATAAAAAGCTGCTCTGGGGATTAACCGCCTTCCTGCTTCTTACTGCATCTGCTTGTCAAAATCCGGCAAAACCAACGGATGCGTCCAAGTCGACAGCAGCAGGAAGTACAGGCTCTGCAACAGGAACTGCTAACGGTAATACCCAACAGAACAAACCAGATGCCGGCACTACCACCCAACAACAAGAGAATACGGCCAAATCGGCAGAAGCTACACCCCAGCCTATACCAACCGCTGCGCCAGAAGCAGCTCCCAAAAAATATAAATTGAATCCAAAAAGCTATGACATACAGCCCATCGATCCTTCCGTGACGGAAAAGAAGATGGTTTTGCTTACTTTTGACGATGGACCGAAAGATAAGGATATGCTGGATTCTATGCTGAATACATTAGACAAGCATCATGCCAAAGCGATTTTCTTCGTTAATGGATACCGTGTCAAGCAAAAGCCGGAGCTTTTGAAGCTTATTCATGATCGGGGGCAAACGATTGGCAATCACTCTTGGGATCATATTGATTTGAAAAAGGAAGGCCAAGAAAAGGTTAATCAACAAATCGGAGACGTGCAAACGATTGTAAAGGATGTTATTGGGGAAGTCCCTCGTTTCTTCCGCCCGCCATTTGGTTCAGGTGGGGATCTGGTTAAAGCCAAGGTGAAAGAGGAGAACATGCTCTTCATGACTTGGTCTAATGGATCGAAGGACTGGGAAATGAGCAATAAAAGCAATAATCCGGATCAAGTTGTAGCAAACGTACTGGAACAGCTTCGGCCTGGCAGCAACATCTTGATGCACGAGCTCCCATGGACTGATAAAGCATTGGATAAGCTGCTTACGGAACTGGAGCAAAAGCAGTATGGCTTCGTTGATCCGTCAACGATCGAATTAACGCCTTGAGGTTACCCGGACTTAAGGTAGAAGCTAGAGCGCCGCTGTTGGCAAGCGGACATCTAACCATGCTTCTGAAGATATCGCCAACCCCAGATTAGCAAGCCCACTACAAGCAGGATGAACAACCATAACAAGGTCCGGTAAAAGACTGGGAGCCATCTTTCTTTCTCCGTAGGATGTACTGTTTTGCGCGGGGGGAGAAAGTGCTCGTCCTCCCATTCTTCCTCAGGGCCTTGTTTGTTTTGTAAGTCCATATCTTGTTGTCTCGAGCGCATTTAATTCTCTCTCCTGTAACGTATAATACAACCCATAATAAAATCGATCACGAAATGAGCGGCGATAGGAGTCCATAATGACCCTGTCTGGATATAAATCCATCCAAGACCGTAGCTGATACTGAACACAAGACCTGTCATGAGCCAATGCTGCAAATAGCGGATATGTATGGCCGCAAATAAAATACTGGTCCAATAAGGCCCCCAAGAGGCTTGAATGGCTCCTCGGAACAATACCTCTTCACAAATAGCAACCACAAGCGACATAACGGTAATATGCCATAAAGGTCGGTTTTTGAACAGCAGCTCATTGATACCGCCGTCATCGGTAACTTCAGGAGGTACCCATCTTGAAATGATCACATCTACTATTAATACGGCTAATGCAAATGCGACACCCCATATTGGAATGGAGATCCCTTGCTTCCATGAAAACATTTGAGCTAGCGATGGTTTTTGGAATAACATAATAATGACGCCTAAAAGAACCACCAACAGCTGGGTAAAATACAAATTCATGATCAGAAACCGATCATCGACTTCGTCCACGTTAACTTGTCTGAATTTGAACTGTTTAAAATTAAATTTTTTCATGCAAATTATTCCTTTTTTCGACAGGATCACCTATACTATCAATAAAAACATCGAGGAGTTTGCACATGGAGAAAAGGTTGACCCGTACAGATTACTTATTTGTCCTCATCTTCATTTTTATGCTCGTACTCGCTCTCGGCACCTTTTTCTTTGGAGTCAAACTGGGTCAGGAACGTTCCGCAGCGAAGTATGAAAATCATGTCTCCCAGCAGCAAGAAGCTGCTAAAGTTTATTCTGCTTATCATCAACAGTATCTGGTGTCTTACTATCATACCATTTATCAACCGTACAGGGAATTTCAATCGAGCTGGTTTGATAAATTAAACGAGCTGGAGCTTAATCGTTCCGCGGATGCCTCATTAATAATAAAAGGCTTGTCCAAGCTTGCAAAAGACAAATACGATGAAATCACTACTAAATCGATGCCTGATTCCTCGCCGCTGCTACAAGAAGGACAGCAAAACTACGCCAAAAGTCTCAAGCTCTTTAATGAAGCTCTTGGTAACGCACAAGCCAAAGCCAACTCCATTCCGGGAGCCGAGCTGCTTAAGGTAATGGATAGCGATGCTTACATAATAGAAGCCAAGAAATTCGCGTTAAGCGCGCAACAAAATTATTATGATTCCATCGTCAAATGGCAGGAATCTGTGACTCCTCAGTTTAAACACGTGGATGTCAGCAAGCCGCTGGCCATTCAAGATTGGAGTACCCTTCCTTTAAACGTTAAGAACGATTATATTGCAAACCTTTTAGCCAGCAGCAAATTATATAAACCATTCACGCCACAAGACTTGACCATCCGGGTTGACGAGATGATAGCTACCGGACAAGCTGCCAAATACAACTTGAACCAAATTCAGCCTGTAATTGATGTACTTCTGGCCACCGATGCTGTTCGTACAGGTGACTTTATTCGCAATAAGAGCAAATGGTATCCAAATGAAACACTCCCTCAACTGCCGTTCTTTATCAATCAGAACTAAGAAAAAGCCGTTTCTGACAGAGTTTTTCTGCTCCGAAACGGCTTTCTTTCTTACTTTCCTGCCTAAGTCTCAATCGTATTGGAAGCCTCTTAGTGAGCTTACGGCAGCCATGCCGCCTTCTACATTGATGACGTCCTCGTATCCTTGCTCCCGCAAATAATAGCATACGTTTGCACTGCGGACACCATGTGCACACACAATGTAGAGTGTACGATCTCTTGGCAGTTCTGCCAAGCGTCCCGGTATCGTATTCATCGGGATTAAACTAGCCTCATCCAAGTGGTAATAATCCCATTCCATAGGTTCTCTCACATCGATAATAAGAGAATCCCCCAAATCCTTTCGATTCAGTTTATCCACAAATGATCTCGGATCGATCGTTTCAAAAGGTTCCATCCAACCCAGCTCCTTTTTTACATTGCCTTGTAAAGAACAATAACGAAAAATTCACAATTGATCAAGTAAAAACCATTGCAATCCTGACGAAATTGCCATAAAATATGGTTTGTGATGAGATAAAGGCGAACAATAACAGCCTTATTCGTCTCAAGCGTACGTAGATCTTGATGCCTAGCATTATTTTCTATTTGGGTCTGAGCATCCGTTTCGACACCTATTGACATGACTCAAGGGTCATGGTACGCTAATGAAAATTCATTTTAGTAATCGACTTTGACGGAGACAGTATGAACCGGTAATGCGCAGAGAGCCGATGATTGGTGCGAGTCGGACATTATCCTTTATACAGAGCACTCCAGAGTTGCTGTATTGAACTGCTTTCGATTTTATCGGAAAAGATTAGTAGGTACAGCCGGGTAGAAACCGTTACATTTCTGAGTCATATGACTCACGAGGCTGCTCGTGTGAACGCGCAGCGAACTAGGGTGGTACCACGAAAGTAACTCTTCGTCCCTTTTATACGGGCAATCGTATGGGGATGAGGAGTTTTTTTATGCCCATTTATAAGTGAATTGCTTTAGAATCTGAGCGTCACTTGATCACCTTATTGAATTTGGGCTGGTTGAAATTATACTAATTTGGAGGTCTGAACAATGTTTAAAGTGTTAGTAATGGATGGCATCAGCGACATGGGGATTCAAATGCTGTATGATGCGGGAGATGTTACCGTAGAGAAGAAAAACGGTTTGTCCGAGGACGAGCTGATTGCTATTATTGCAGATTACGATGCTTTAATGGTCCGCAGCCAAACTAAAGTAACCGACAAAATCATGAATGCCGCAGCAAATCTTAAAGTAGTTGGCCGCGCAGGTGTCGGTGTGGATAATATCGACCTCGAAGCTGCCACTAAACGCGGTATTGTTGTCATTAACGCTCCAGATGGTAATACCATTGCTACCTGCGAGCTGACTTTTGCCATGATGATGTCGGTTGCACGTTCCATTCCTCAAGCTTATAAAAAAACAGTCGGCGGCGAATGGGACCGCAAAACCTTTGTCGGCGTAGAGCTTCGCAATAAAACATTAGGTATCCTTGGTATGGGACGTATCGGCAGCGAGGTTGCCAAACGTGCAAAAGTATTCGGAATGAACGTAATCGGCTACGATCCTTTCCTGACGGAAGAGCGTGCAGAAAAAATCGGCGTGAAGCTCGGCACTGTAAATGAGATTGCAGCACAAGCCGACTTTATCACCGTACACACTCCGCTAACTAACGAAACTCGTCATATCATTTCGCGCCCTCAATTTGAGCTTATGAGAAAAGGCGTTCGCATCATTAACTGTGCACGCGGCGGCATTATTGACGAAATGGCATTGGTTGAAGCCATCGATGCAGGCATCGTAGCAGGTGCAGCATTTGACGTATTTGAACAAGAGCCTCCTAAAGCGGATCACCCTTTCTTGAATAACCCTAAAATTATCGTTACTCCTCACTTGGGCGCTTCGACTGTAGAAGCTCAAGAGAACGTAGCGATCGATGTTTCCGAAGAAGTACTTCATATCTTGCGTGACCAACCATTTAAAAATGCCGTTAACATGCCTCCTGTACCACCAACCGTACTGAATAAGCTTCAGCCTTACTTCAACCTAGGTGAGCAGCTTGGACAGTTTGCAGGTCAAATGACTGAGGGTGCAGTGAACGAAATCGTAGTAAACTACTCCGGAGATCTAAGTGATGTAGACCCTACTCCACTCACTCGCTATATCGTAAAAGGCATTTTGGCAAATCAGCTTGAAGGCGTTAATATCGTCAATGCAATGCACTTAGCAAAAACACGCGACGTAAATATTGTTACTCAAAAATCGACGGCTACTAAAACGTTCACCAACCTGGTATCCGTTACTTTAAAAACAAAAAATGAAGAGCGTACACTGGCTGGAACACTGCTTTCCGGTTACGGAGAAAGAATCGTACAAATCGATCAATATCCAGTTGATATTGCTCCTCATGGTCATTTGTTGCTCATCTCCCACAACGATAAACCGGGTATCATCGGTAAAGTGGGTACATTGCTTGGAAGCAATGACGTTAACATTGCTTCGATGCAGGTTGGACGTAAGGTATTCGGTGGCTCTGCTATCATGGTTCTCACCACAGATAAAGCTACTCCGAAGGAAGTATTGGATCAATTGGAACAACTGCCTGAAATCGAGAATGTAAACGAGCTTACTCTACAATAATTGTACTTGTTTCACGGACAACAAGATTAAATTCCTTATTTCTACAAAAAGAAAGAGCTTCTGATATGTTTATCGGAAGCTCTCTTTTTATATTGTCGAGAAATCATGCGAATGTTGTAGAAAAAGACGTTATTGTGGATTGCAAGGCAGAATGACAGAGAATGTCGTTCCTTGACCAACAGCGCTTTTAGCTTGTACGGACCCTTTGTGGGCTTCCACTATACTCTTCACGATGGAAAGACCAAGACCGGTACCTCCAGAAGTACCTCTCGTCCTTGCTTTATCCGCCTTATAAAATCTTTCAAATATATACGGCAGGTCGCCAGCAGGTATTCCCTGCCCTTGATCTGTAATCTCCATCAGAACCGCATCACGTCCTTCGTACAAATGCTTGGATGCACGTATTTGGATTTGAGCCTGTGGAGGCGTATGACGAATGGCATTATCGAGAAGATTGGTCATGACCTGCTCCAGACGATCCTCATCAGCGTGAGCCAACAGCAGTTCCTCTTCAGGAAGCACTGCCGTCATTGTAATCCCTCGTTCCTTGGAAAGTACGGCAAATTTCCTGTGTATTCGTCTAATAAAACTGTTCAGGTCCACTTCACGGAAATGCATCTCCATATTGCCCGTTTCCATTCTGGCCAGATCTAGTAGATCACGAACCAGTCTGCCCATACGAAGTGACTCGTCATGAATAACCTGAGCCAGTTCCTTACGCTCTTCCGGAGAAGAAGCGATATCATCAACTAACGCTTCACTGTACCCTTGAAGCATAGATAAAGGAGTGCGGAGCTCGTGCGATACGTTAGCGACAAAATCTTTCCTCAGCTTATCCAGCATGAACTCTTCTGAAACATCCCTCATAACCGCTACAACGCCGCGGACGACCTCACGTGAATACAACGGTGCCATTACGATGGACCATACCTCATTACGTACATGAAGCTTTGATGTAATTTCGTTCGCGCCATTAATCACTTCCTCAAACAAAGGTCGTACGGGCGGCGGTATCATATCAATATGCATATTTTGCTCTGTCTCTGCATCCTTTTCCGAGTCAAAGTCTTTCCATTGAATCTGACCCCAATCCCTAACAATCTTGTAACCTTGCGGGTTGGTAAGAATCACTTGTCCGTCCGCATCAAACGTTATTACAGCGTCCGCCATACTTCTCAACACGCTGGATAAATGTTCTTTTTCATGGTTAAGCGCCTTGATCGTATCGGATAGCTCTTCACCCATACGGTTAAACGTTTTGGACAGCTCCCCGATTTCATCGTCTGAAGAGATCGGTACCCGCGTACCGTATTCTCCATGCGATATCAAATCGGCAGCTTTTTTCAACTGCTGCAGGGGCTGCGTTATTTTGGTCAACAGGAAGAAAGCGAAGAACGTCGTCATAAGGAACCCAGCAAGTGAAACGTAGGCGAACAATCGCATTACATATGCTTGCGTTTCTTCAACCGATTGAGTCGATTGGAACAATACCGCAGCTCCAATGATGGTTTGCTGCGACGCATCTTTTAGAGGGACAGCAACAGCCGAATACAGGTTGTTGGTACGCTGCTTAATACCACCCTTGCCGACAACTTGATTATCGATGATTTGTCCAGCAAAAACCTTTTGCATATCCTGCTTGCTAAAAAAGTCATCATAATGAAGGTCAGCCATACTTCCAGCCTCAGCAAAAAAGCCGGATTGCTTAAATTGCTTATCGACAATAAACACCGTAGCTTCCTGAGCGCTTAGTAAGTCGTTAACCATCGTAATATAATGGTTATCTTCACTGTGAACCGAAATACCGTCAGCAACCTTCGAGCCCAATTTATGCAAACTTTCAATCTGGTCCTGTGATTTAGGAAAAGAGGTTTGCAAATATTGAAAAAGAAACAAACCTAATACCATCAATATGACAGCGACCAGTCCGATGATCGTTAGCCAAAGCTTCCCGACAATACTTTTTAGAATAAACACCTTATTTAGGCACCTCGAGCTTGTAGCCTACTCCCCATACCGTTGTAATCATGGCAGCGGCATCCGGAGATACTTTATTCAGCTTCTCACGAAGCCTCTTCACATGAGTATCTACAGTGCGAAGATCACCGAAAAACTCATAGTTCCAAACGTCTTTCAAAAGTTCTTCTCTGGAAAATACTTTGTCTGGCGATACAGCCAGATAATGAAGCAACTCGTATTCTTTAGGAGTCAGCGCTACCTCTTGTCCCCCTGCCGTAACACGATGAGCATCATGCTCAATAACAAGATTCGGGAATACGATATTATTGCTTGTATTCACCTCTTTGGACAAGTAAGCTGTAACGGAAGAGCGACGCAAGATCGCCTTAACACGATAAATAACCTCACGCGGGCTAAACGGCTTAACGACATAATCATCGGCACCCATTTCAAAACCTTGCACCCGATTCGTCTCTTCGCCCTTGGCCGTCAGCATAATAACAGGAGTTGATTTCACCTGACGCAATCTGGAACATACCTCGTTACCATCAATTCCGGGAAGCATAATATCGAGCAATATCAAATCGTAATCAGTCTCCAACGCCTTCTTCAAGGCAGTCTCTCCATCTTCCGCTTCTTCTATTGTAAAGTTTTCTTTCTCCAAGTACATGCGAAGCAAACGGCGAATACGCTCTTCATCGTCGACAACCAATATGGTCATTTTTCTTTCTGTCATTCGATATCATCCCTTTCCTCTTCAATAATCCATGATTAAACACCTGCGTATGAATGCAAACCTGCAATGACTAGATTTACGCCGATCAAGGTGAACATTACGACGATAAACCCGATGACGGCCAACCAAGCGGATTTTTTCCCCTGCCAGCCTCTCGAAAGACGGAAATGCAAATATGCCGCATAGTAGAGCCAAGTAATGAGCGCCCAAACCTCTTTGGGATCCCATCCCCAGAAACGTCCCCATGCTTCAGCTGCCCAAATCATTGCAAAAATAAGTGCACCTAAAGTAAAGATGGGATAGCCGATTGCGATGGCACGGTAACTGATTTCATCGATATCCTCAGGATCGATTCCTTTCATCAGAGGGCTAATGGCTGCAGACAATGGTTTTCTTGCGATCAAACGAAGAACAGCATATAGAATGATACCGCCGATTAATGACCAGATCACTGTATTCAGCTTTCTAGCCGCACCACTACCTTTAAACCAGGAAGGGGATTCGAATAATGGCTCCGTCATTCCAATGAATGGCTTCATTTCGATAACTTGCGAGTCTTTAGGCATAACAATTGGTGGAAGTACGTATTCTGCTGTTTGTTGTATCGCAGAGCCTTCTGTTGCCGGCAATGCAAACTTAGCGTTGTATCCTGCTGCGTTGAAGCTGAATATGGTAACAACGAAAGCAACAATGGTTACTAGAAAGAACATCGTTATTTCCACACCGAATCTTTCTTTTTTACCGGCCGGATCCTTAGTGTTGAAGTTAATCGTTCTAATCAAATACATCAAGCCTGCAGCAAAGCCTACTGCAAAGAACGCTTCACCTGCCGCTGCCGTAGTCACGTGGATTTTAAGCCAATAGCTTTGCAGAGCTGGTATTAACGGTTGAACCTCTTTAGGAAACACCGATGCATAAGCAATAATAATAATCCCTACTGGAAGAGCGAACACCCCTAGTACTTGGGAGCGATAGATAAAGTACACGATGATAAAGGCAAGCATAACCATCATAGCAAGGAATGTCATGAATTCAAACATGTTACTTGTTGGAATATGTCCCGCTTCTGCCCACCGTGTAAAAAAGAATGCTGCGTGACAGAGGAAACCTATGATGGAAAAAATTATCCCGGCTTTCCCCCACTTTTCACTTTTGGCTTCCGAATCTTCGCGATTCAGTTTCTTGCCCGTAATTCCGATGACAAAGATCATAAATGCCACGCTGTACACGATGAAAGCAAGAAACAACAACGTACTGCTGTCCACTACTACAACACCCCTGCCTCTAATGTCTTGGGATCTACTTGAATCCCGGATTTCTTGAGAACTTGTGCCACTTCATTACGAATGCCGAACCAATTTTTATTGGTGTGTGCTCCTAGTGACAGCTTCCCTTCGTCAATTCTTACCCAGACTCGGCGGTGATGCCAATAAAAGCCCATTACCAAACCAATCATGGATATGCCTGCTCCAACCCAAATGAATGGAAGCGCGCGATCCACCCGAATATTCAAGTAACTAGTATAAGAAGAGAAATTAACATCAGCCATCGAATTAACAGAAAGCTCCAACTTATTGGCAATATCACCGTTAATCTGATCCTGGGCAAACGTCTCCTTATCTACTTGTCTAGGAAAATAGATGAATGGCTGACCACCCGAAGAGAGCCCTGGCCCGGTTATATAAAATATAAACGCAGGTGCCTTTGCATCATTTGATTTCGTCATCGGAGCCCCTTTATCGTCCAAACCGAATTCAGGGAAATACCCCTTAAGCTTAAATTGATAAGGACCTACCTTGTACTCTTCAGCTGGACGGGTCATTGAAAGATCCATGCTGCCGTACACTTCTCCGGTCTGTTTATTTTTCAGAGAAGGTTTGACGGATATCAACAAGGGGTCTTCTTTGAAATCATATTGATAGGCAAGCAGTCCTTTATAATTAAGCGGCTTGTTTACGACAATATCTTGGCGGTGAACCTCTTCAAGCGTAGGCTCTTTAAGGGGATCATCGCAATTGGCCGTACATTTGTACAAGACTGCCTTGGTTTCGTAAATTTTGGCGACCGATTGCTGTTTGGCCCGAAAATCATCCGACATCTCGGCTTCCGAGTAATAGTCTACGGTGAATTTTTCGTTCTTCAAGTAGTAAGACGTTGAAGGAATTTTCACAGGTGTTCCTTCTGGGAAAGCTACGTATTGATCCATATTCCACCCGGGCAGGCTGCGCATAAGAACGGCTAGCAAGAAAATGATCAGCCCGATATGATTAATATAAGGTCCCCACCGGCTGAATCTATTTTTTTCCGCCAAAAGTGCTGTTCCATCCGTATGTACGCGGTAGCGCTGTTTCTTTAACAGAACGGCCGCATGATCAATCCATTCTTTCGATTTCTGTTCTACATCATCATTCTGAGTGAGTATGGGGCTATTGTAAGAAATCTTTTGCCTTAAAATAAAGCTGTTATGCTTACGAATTTGCTGTTTGTTCAGTGCGCGATACAGCGGAAGCACCCGATCCAGGCTGCAGACAACAAGCGAGGTACCTAGCATAAAGAGCAGTGTTATAAACCACCATGATTCGTATGTATGTGATAAGCCAAGCATATAGTAGATTTCACCGATCGTTCCGTATGTTTCTTTGTAGTAAGTAGAAGGATCGAAGTTAATAAAGTTGCTTTCTTGCGTAAAAATAGTACCCAGGGCGGCTCCTAACAGCGTGATAATGATAATATAGATGGCAATCTTCACGGATGAGAAAAAGTTCCATACCTTGTCAAGCAAACCCGGGTTTGCTTTCTGCGAACGTCTTGCCACACCGTCATAACGCATTTCGAGCGGTTCTGTGCTCTCATCATCATACAGCGGTTTGCCGCATGACTCACAAAGTACGGTTCCGACTAAATTTTGATGGCCGCATTCGCATTTTGTATTTTGAATCATGGTGTCCTCCTGAGGGCTTTTCGTAAAAAGCCTACGTCATAAGCTTAAGCTGCGTTTCCCTAAGAAACCAGCCTCGTTTTAATGCAATCTTTTAATGTTTCGTTTGTAAGCATTCCCATGTTTATGAATGAGTACATGCATCATTACGTAAAGGAGGTATCTCAAGGATAGCACTGCCTTTACGTAATTAATGCACATTTATTGAAGCTCGTAACACATTTTTTATTTACCGGATACCGAGATGGAAGCTAAAGTTTGCTCAATATAAGCTTCGTCCATTTCACCAATTTTAATCTTAGCGATCTTACCATCAGGAGAAATAAAAAAAGTAGTTGGATACTGCATAACCCCGTATCGTTTACGAGTCTCTTCGTTATCATCCAGTAAAACAGGAAAATTAATTTTGTATTGCTCCATGAAGCTTTGAACCGTTATCTTGCTTTCGCCCAAATTAAGACCGAGAATCGCCGTCGTATCCTTGTTCATCTTATCATACTGATGCTGAATTGCCGGCATTTCACTTTTACAGGGTGGGCAAAATGTACCCCAAAAGTTGACCATAACGGACTTACCCTTGTAATCGGAAAGCTTGTGCTGCTTGCCATCCAAATCTACCAATGAAAAATCGGGAGCTTTGGAGCCTTCGACAGGTTTCTTGTCCTTTGCGTATAAATTGTTATACAGCGTTAATGCGCCGATCACAATAACAACAGCAAATATGGCTATTTGAACCCAACGTTTATTTTGTCCCATTGTTTCACACCTCAAACGATCTAGTCGAGTCTATCCCCATTATATCGAAATTTGGCGTCAGCGCTTATTTCCCTTTTTGAATTTTATGTGTCTTGAGAGCGCTATCGATCAGTTCTTTCACTTCTTGAGGCCTCAAATGGCGGAATTTCCCCCTCGCTACCCCCAATAGAGGAATCGGACCGAATTGAACGCGTTTCAGCTTAATGACAGGAAACTGGATGGCTTCGAACATCCGGCGCACCTGACGGTTGCGTCCTTCATATATGGTCATAGATACTATAGTTTCATTTTTTTCCGGATTGACGTCGTAATATTCAACCTCGGCTGGAGCTGTCATTCCATCTTCAAGCTGAATGCCCGCTCTAAGCTTGTCCAACAAGGAGCCGTGCGGCACTCCCTTAACTGTAGCATGATATGTACGAGGTACGTGGTGCTTAGGATGTGTGAGCAAGTTAGCAAATTCACCGTCATTGGTGAGAAGCAGCAAACCTTCGGTATCATAATCCAGCCGGCCTACCGGGTAAATTCGCTCCTTAATTTCTTTCAAGAAATCTGTAACAATTTTACGACCGCCCGGATCGGATGCACTAGTGATTACGCCTTTCGGCTTATTGAACAGCACATAAACTTTCTTTTGCTGCCGGATAGCTCGTCCATCTACATGAATCACATCTTTTTGGGGATCAACCTTTACCCCTAAAGTTGTGACTACACTATCATTCACCTGCACGCGGCCTGCAGTGATCAATTCCTCACATTTTCTCCGGGAGGCCACTCCCGCTTCTGCCAATACTTTTTGTAATCGTTCCATTGGACTCTCTTCACCTCAAACCTAATGATACCTATCATCAGGTGAAATCACAAGCTGAGACCATGGGAAAAAAGCACCTGGGCACGAAATACTGTGCGGAAATATGTCGTCCGGTTGAAATCGGCATGTTTCTGCCAGTCGGATGATCAGTTTATTTAGAATAAATAGTTGTTCCCTCTCTTCTACTGTGAAGCTGTGACGGGGCTCAGAAAAATCACCTTCTACACAAATGTGGATGTAGAGGGGATCGGTTTGTTCGGAGGCGGGAATGATGGAGCCATCGCGGGATATAAAGAAATCGTAGCCTTTACCGTTAATGGAGGGACATACCGAATGATGGATAATAATACCGTAATACTGCACTCAGCTCACCTCTTAATCTGTTCGCTGGTACAGTATATGTGCGGAGAATTTAGGGGGTTCTAGGCGAAGACTAAATAACAGATCACAACAGAAGCAATGAATCCTACAGCATCGGAAATCAAACCGACCTTGAGGGCATAGCTTGCCTTGCGTATACCAATAGCACCAAAATAAACCGTAATGACATACAGAGTCGTGTCCGTGCTTCCTTGTATAGTTGAAGCAATGCGACCGATCATGGAGTCCGGCCCGAACTGCTGAACCAAGTCCGTTGTAAAAGCCAGCGAGCCAGCCCCTGTAAGTGGACGCAAAATAGCAAGAGGCAGCACTTCGCTTGGAATGCCTATTATCGCACATAAAGGCCTGACCCAACCGATTAGCAGCTCCATGGCTCCTGATGCCCTGAATACACTAATTGCCACCATCATACCAACCAGATGCGGAATAATCCGAATGGCCGTATCAAAGCCTTCTTTAGCCCCGTCCACGAACGATTCGTAGACGGGAATTTTGCGGTATGCAGCAAACAATGGGATAAACACAATAATGACTGGGATCGCCCAAGCGGAGATCATATTAACAAATGAGTACAACTTCGATCATCCTTTCCCTCGGGGATTAGCTGGGGGAGTTCGGAACAAAGGCGTATTGCGACGGCGGTACCACTTATCTACCGCAATGGCAGCTAAAGTCGAAATAAAAGTGGCTACTAAAGTTGTACCGACTATATCTGTAGGATTCACGGATTGATAATTCATACGAATAGCGATGAGAGTCGTAGGGATTAATGTAATACTCGCTGTATTGAGTGCCAGGAGCGTACACATTGCTGGACTAGCCATCTCTTTGTTCGGATTAAGCGACTGAAGCTCCTGCATCGCTTTAATTCCCATCGGAGTCGCCGCATTGCCTAATCCTAATATGTTCGCACTCATATTAGACATAATGTAACCGATAGCAGGATGGTCCTTTGGAACACTAGGAAATAGGAAGCGGACGAACGGTCTTAACAAAACCGCTAACTTTTGAAGCAATCCTGCATCCTCCGCAATTCGCATCATACCTAACCAAAATACCATAACACTGATGAGTCCAAAGCAGACGGTAACTCCGCTTTTAGCTCCTTCAAACGCTGCTTGTGTGACCAGTTCAATGTTCCCTTTGACCGCAGCAACAATAAAACCGGCAACAATGAAGAACAACCAAATGAAATTCACCATAGTCCCGTGTCTCCTTTCCGCTATCGTTATACAGCGCGCCCAGTGAATAAAACACGGACCAGAAATTGTACGATATACAGCCACTTTTGAGTATAGGTTGCGGTTCCTTGCTCAGATGCCTGGAAGGAAAATGCGGAATGTTCTTGCTGCTTTAATCTAGGGCTGTCTTTATCGTACAGCGGCACACTGCCGATCGATTGGCCATTAAGGCTGTATGTGAGAGAGCCTCTTTCACCAAGGCGATAGCTCGTTGAGGTTGGATCTATCAGTTGTATTTTAGAAGTAAATTGACCTTTCTCCGAATCGAGCACCGGATAAGCAAAGCTGGTTCCTGCCGCAAATTCCGTTCCTTGTACAACGTCTCCCTTGCCGATAAACTGCTGTAATGGGAAATTTTTAAATCCGTAATCCAATAATTTGGCATGATCGGCCCAATCATCGCCATCATTCAGCGTCACAACAGCCAGCTGCTGTCCGTTGCGGGTAGCTGATGAAACGAGGCATCGTTTCGCCGTTTTCGTATACCCTGTCTTCACACCGTCAGCCCCTTCATACAAGCTGAGCATTTTGTTCTTGTTTAACCAGGAATAATCCCAAGCTTCGTTCGGATTAGGCGCTTTCTTGACCTTGGTCTTAACGATGTCCTGGAAGACTGGGTTGTGAAGCGCATGTGCGGCCAGCTTGGCCATGTCATTAGCTGTGGAATAATGACCGTCGGCATCGAGGCCGCTCGGATTCTTAAAGCTTGACCGGCTCATTCCTATCAGCTTCGCCTCTTCGTTCATCATATAGGCAAACCCTTCCACAGTCCCTCCCACGTGCTCTGCTATAGCCGTTGCCGCATCATTACCAGAACGAAGCATCATGCCATAAAGCAAATGATTCATACTCATTTCTTCGCCCAGCTTTAAATAAATGGAGGAGCCCTCTTTACCGGCTGCATTCTTGCTTACTTGTACCATATCCGATAGCTTGCTGTTCTCTATAGCGACAATGGCGGTCATTATCTTGGTCAGACTGGCTATCCGCATTTGTTTGTCCCCTTGCTGGCTGTACAATATCCGTCCTGAGGTGACATCAATCAATGCTGCCGCTTCCGCATGCGTAGAAACAGGAGGAGCGGCTTGTACAGCAGCAGGCCAGCCTGCCGAGATAAAAAGGTATATACCTAGAATCAACAACGAACCCAATCTTTTCATGTGGCTCCGATCCTCCTAAACATAATGCTACTCCTCGCATTGAGCGTTCACCTCCGCCTTAGATTACGCTGAGGAGGAACGATAATACTTTGCTTCGTTAACGGGACATCTTGTACATATATATGCTTATCCACCTTGGTTATGAGTTACAAAACAAATAAAAAAGCTCTGCATGAACGATCCTTCGTTCATACAGAGCAAACTTCGTGCTACCACAGTGCGTGTAGAGGTGCAATACAATCAGGCTCATCATAACGCACATTCCCCACCTTAGGATCGACCTCGTAAGAGGTCATAAGCTCAGCAGGATATGGGGCCAGAAGAGGCTTTAGTCTTTGCACATCCGTAATGGTTCGGTCGAGCCATATTGATTCCGATTCACTATTTAAAATTACAGGCATTCTTTCATGAATACTGGCAACAAGTCGATTAGGCGTCGTTGTAATGATGGTACAGGTATGCAGCCGTCCACCGTCGGCTTGAATCCATGTATCGTATAAACCCGCCATTCCAAAGAGTGCACCGTCTTTTAGCGTAAACCGAATTGGCTGCTTACTGCTCTTCCCTGTCTTATTCCACTCGTAGAACCCATCGGACGGGATGAGACATCTTTTCCTAGTCAGCAGTCGTTGAAATGACGGCTTCTCCGTCACTGTCTCTGCGCGCAAATTGATCGGATTAGCTCCGCTCTTCTCATCCTTCGACCAATTCGGAACGAGCCCCCATCGCAGCTCGCCTAAACGTCGTTCCTGTACCGTTTCCCCACCTATTATCGAAGGGATCCACTGTCCCGGAGCAATATTATATCGCGGGGCATACTTAGCTGCTATGCTGTCTCCCAGCATGAAACGGAGCATCAGCTCCTCCAGCGTTACGGTAACCGTGTACCGTCCGCACATTAATGTCCACCCCAATCATCCACACTGCTCACAAAGACGGTTAGCTTCTCTGACAAATCGACCTCATAAGGCTGTGTTTTTTGCCCATCAGCATTCTCAAACACGCGAATGATTGGGCGTTGCGGTACAGCAGGATTTATGTTGACAACGACTCCTTTTTCTCCTGTGCTCAATACAACCGAAAGACCTAATGGATAAATGGCTACATTGTCTCTGAATAGTGCGACTTTTTTATGCTCATACAAAGTACCAACGCCTGCAAACAATATTTCCATAGCTTGATGTGGAAGCATAGCTAATCTATAGGGCCGGTGCGTAGTCATTGCATCATAGCTGTCTACAATGGCAATCCATTTGGCATATTCGTGAATCTCTTTATCTTTTATCCCTCGAGGGTAACCGCTCCCATCAAGCCGTTCATGATGCTGAAATGCACAATGTGCTGCGATAAGAGGAATGTTCGGCTCGTCCTTCAATAATTTAAATCCTATCTCCGCATGAGTCTGGAGCTCGGCACGCTCGGCATCCGTCAATGGCCCTGGCTTTTTCAGCATATCCTGATTGATTTTCGTCTTTCCAATGTCGTGTAATAGAGCTCCGATACCTAGAGTTAAGATATCATCCTGCTTGTATCCGGAAGCCATGCCGAGCATGGTAGCATAAATACAAACATTAAGTGAATGCTGGTACAGGTAGGTATTCATTACGTTCATATTCATCAACATAATCAATGCATCTTCTCTGGAGTCCAGATCCTCTATAATCATTTTCATGACATTTCCAAATGCTTTTCCCATGAAATGATTTTTAGAAAATTTTTGTCTACTGTTGCCTTCAATCATCAATCTGAATTGAGTGCGGATTTCGGTAAGAGCCCTGATTTTCGTTTCATCCGAGATAGGATCTTCAATATGTACATCGCTTGTTGCTTCATCTTCAATGTATAAAAAATCGATGCCAAGCTGCTGAAGACGATTAAGTACCGTCTGTGTAAGCTCAACATGCTCTTTAAGTAAAATGACACCTTCCTCGTTAAAAATGCATTTCCCTAGTTTCATGCCGGGAATACAGGATCGCGTAGGAATTAAACGCACGAAAAAAACCTCTTTCATTATTGACTCATAACTTAAATATAAAAGAAAGCCCCTCAAAGAGCAACCATCATTAGAAGTAACGAAAGCAAAGCTGCCCAAATAATTTGAGCAGCCGGCAATAATTTCACTCCATACATATACTGATAAAATGCCGCTAAACAATAAAATTTTGGTTCTCAATATTGTTCGTCACATGGGAACCATTTTCGGTCATACCGGGCTTATTCCCCTTCATCATGCTTTGAATGCGATCCACAACCGTTGGTGCAGAATCAATGAGGCGTTCAAGCAAATGCGTTTGGTTATCCAACGGTACAATTTTTACACCATGCTTCCCTACGACCAGAAATGCAATCGGTGTGATGGATACCCCGCCGCCGCTACCTCCACCAAAAGGAAGAGCCACTTGCGCATTCATCGAATCGTTCCGATGGCTTCCAGTATTATTGCTGTCATCCGTTGAAAATTCGCTGCCGCCCGCCGCGAAGCCGAATCCCACTTTGGAAATTGGCATAATCACGCTGCCGTCCGGCGTTTCAACAGGATCGCCAACAATGGTGTTGACATCAACCATTTCTTTTATATTTTCCATTGCAACCTTCATTAAGCCTTCAATCGGATGTGTTGTCATTTAGTCTCCTCCTCTTCGTCTCAACACTTGATACTCAGGGAATCCTGTCGCATCATTAGCATCTCCCGAAGACGATGGGCCTATGTAATGGTAAATAATTTAGCCATCCGCGACTTGTCATGAAGCTTTAAATAATACCTTGCGCCACATTCGTAAACCGCCCTTTATTTTCATGATGCGACCCAGCAAGCGGCAACCAGCAAGCATTACTTCATATACGCGGATTTTGGCCAGTACCTGAACTTCCGATGAAAAAGTAACTACGTTATATTGCGGAATCACTTGAAGGACTGGTCTTGTTTCCAACTGCACGAATCGAAACAGATAACCAAGAAGAGATGATTTAAGCCCCCACACCATTCCAGCTGTCATTGCTGTTTCTGGAGCATCTCCAACACCTACGTTTGTTTTCCAATAAAATTCGGTGCAGCGCACCTGATGTAACGTCTCTCTAAACCAACTGTTAAATTGAAAGCAATGGGCTAACAGTAATTGAAAATTCTCAATAGCTTGTTTAATTTTCTCATTTGTGAGATTGTTTTTTGTTCCTTGCTCCAGCTGGTTATTCGCTTTATTAACAATTTCCGTTTTATAATCCACGCCTTCGGTTACATTTAAAAATTTGACAACTGGGATAGCTATTCGCTGCTTCACCAAACCATACATCGTATGTACATCGACAACAATCTCATCATCCTGCCTTTTACGCACAATAGTGAACCTGCACTGCATGCTGCTGCAAGCAAGAAGAGCCAGAAGGACAATTACCGCTCCCAAGATCCAAGGCCAAATCATGTTCTACCTCCCGCACGCAATTACCTTCCCCAGGGACGGGGAGACCTATCAGAACCACATGCTTTGCATGATTATACAAAGCAAAATAACTCCTTATTCGAGAAGCTCCGCTTCCGTTCATTCAGGAGTTAGTATAGCCCTGCGATGGTAAAACATGCGTTGAAATATAACTACTTTGCTACTCGGATTGGGATACGTCCTCGAATGTGATCTGCTGACCATCCAGCTTATCAAAAAGTAATCTTGTCTCTTCCTCCAGATTGTCGTCATTTTGGAATAACGAGGTTTCGGGCAGCTCCTCAATAGAGGCTAGAGCAAAATAATCCAAGAACGCTTTCGTTGTACCGTACAATATCGGACGACCAGGCGCATCCGCCCGATCGACCTCTTGAATCAAATCTTTTGCAACTAATGTCTGAAGCGCACGTTCTGCCTTAACTCCACGAATATCTTCAATTTCTACCCGAGTAATCGGTTGCTTGTAGGCCACTATAGCTAAGGTCTCCAAAGCAGCTTGAGATAAGGAAGAACGAGAAGGTGAGTAGGCCAAACGTTCAAAGTAAGGAGCATGCGCAGGAAGTGTTGTTAATTGATAGGCGCCCGCTAATTCAACAATTTGCAAGCCGCGGCCGCTTCTATGGAAGTCAGCCTGAAGGTCCAGCACAAGCTCTCTGACAAAATCAGCATTTTGCTCTAACACTTCAGCCAACTGTTTGGCATCCAGACCCTCGTCTCCTGCCACAAACAGCAAGCCCTCAATAACTGATTTCATCTGTTGAAAATCCATGTGCCGTTCCTTCCTCTCTTGCCTGAATCACAATATCCTCAAATAATTTATGTTGATAGCAGACGACAACCTTAACTTTCATTAATTCCAGCAGTGCCAAAAAAGTCGTTACAATCCCTTCTTTGGTCGTGTCGCTACCCACTAACTTGGAAAACAACACTTTCCCTCCGGCTTCCTCCAAGTACTGGACAACCTCTCTCATCCGGTCCTTAACCGATATTTCATCCTTGCGGATTTTGGCAACCATGTTACGGCTGGACATCCGGCTCAACGCTCTTTGGAACGCACGTACCAAGTCGGCTATATGCAGACCTTTTACAGGGTTCTCAACAACCGCTGGGACATATGGAGTCAGGTCCTCGGGTTCCCTCGTGTAGATCAGACTCCGCTCCAGCTCCTTGTCTCTTAGATGATCGGCAATCGCTTTATACTTGCGGTATTCGATCAGCTTGGCGACCAGCTCGGCACGGGGGTCGTAATCCTCATCCATCATATAATCATCGTAATCCATCTCTATAACCGGAGGCTTAGGCAGGAGCATCTGGCTTTTGATCGACAGAAGCGTCGCCGCCATAACTAGAAATTCGCTTGTAACCTCCAGTTCCAGCTCCTGCATAGCATCCAAATACTCCATGTATTGATCTGTTATTTCTTTGATCGGGATGTTATAGATATCAATTTCTGATTTATCAATTAAATGTAATAGTAAATCGAGGGGGCCTTCAAACGTATCCAGCTTGTATGTAACCTTTTCCAAGTAGAATTTCCCCCTAAGGGTTTTGCGTAGCAAAACCTTCTTCGTAAGCATAGACTAAGATTTTCCGAAGAAAATCATCTTCGAAAGCATTTCATATTCATGGGATAACCGAGCATTTCCGCGCTTTAATGACAGCATTTGCGCATCGCCCTAATTATCCATTGTAATTTAGGAAAGCTGTTTGGTCAAATTCGCCATTTCAATTGCTGTCGTAGCTGCTTCCCATCCTTTATTACCAGCTTTCGTCCCTGCACGCTCAACAGCCTGCTCAATGGAATCTGTAGTCAATACGCCGAAAATAGTCGGAACGCCGGTTTTCAGACTGATTGCCGCAACCCCTTTGGCAGCTTCATTGCACACGTAGTCAAAATGCGGAGTGGATCCGCGGATTACCGCACCCAAAGTAATAACTGCATCGTACTTACCGCTTTCCGCCATTTTTTGCGCAATCAGAGCAATTTCAAAAGCACCGGGAACCCAAGCAATCTCAATTTCCTCTTCCTCAACACCGTGTCGTTTCAAAGCATCCAAGGCACCGCCAAGCAGCTTGCTTGTAATAAATTCATTAAAACGACCAACTACAATACCATATTTCAAACCTTTTGAAATCAAATGTCCTTCGTATATTTTCGCCATGTTTTTACAACATCCTTCCAACGGATTATATTTTTATTAAGAAAATGTGTATTTTTCGACAAAAGTTTAAAACCGCAGCATATGGCCGAGCTTTTCCTGCTTCGTGTGTAAGTAGTTTGTGTTCGACTCGTTCTCTTCCATTTGAATCGGCACTCTCTCTACAACAGTCAAGCCATACCCCTCAAGACCTTTAATTTTACGCGGGTTATTCGTTAACAGCCGAATTTGGTTTACACCAAGATCCTTTAATATTTGTGCACCGATACCATAGTCACGTAGATCTGCAGCAAAGCCTAACTGTAAATTGGCATCTACGGTATCCAGGCCCTGCTCCTGCAGGACATAGGCTTTGAGCTTGTTGATTAGACCAATCCCGCGGCCTTCCTGCCTCATATACAGCAGCACGCCAGCGCCTTCCTCGTCAATCTGTTTAAGGGCTGCTTCCAACTGAGGTCCGCAATCGCATCTGTGAGAATGGAATACATCGCCGGTCAAGCATTCGGAGTGAACTCTGACCAGTGTAGGTACATTGCTGTCGATTTTCCCTTTAACTAATGCTACATGCTCTTTCTGATCCACCATATTGGAATAAGCGATGGCTGTGTAGACACCAAAGTCCGTAGGAAGCTTAGCTTCCACCTCCCGCTTCACCAGCTTTTCCTTATGATTCCGATATTGGATCAAAGCTTGAATGGTAATGATTTTCATATCATGCTTACGGCTGAATTCCATTAGCTCGGGGACACGGGCCATTTCCCCATCCTCTTTAATAATCTCGCAAATAACCGCTGCCGGATACGAGCCGCACATCCGAGCTAAATCAACGGCCGCTTCCGTATGGCCTGCCCGACGAAGCACCCCGCCTTTTTTTGCGATTAACGGGAATATATGTCCGGGACGCCGGAAACTGTGCGCTTTCGTCTTAGGATCGATAAGCGACTTCACCGTAAGAGACCGCTCTGAGGCGGAAATACCCGTTGTAGTATCCATATGATCGACAGACACCGTGAAAGCTGTACCGTGATAATCGGTGTTCTGAGTTACCATCGGAGGGAGTTCCAGCTCTTGCGCACGCTCTTCCGTAATAGGTGCGCATACAAGACCCCGGCCTTCCTTGATCATGAAATTTATGACCTCAGGGGTCGCTTTTTCGGCAAGAGCGATAAAGTCTCCTTCATTTTCGCGGTCCTCGTCATCGACGACGATAACGATTTTCCCTAGCATCAAATCATAAATGGCTTCCTCTATCGTATGAAATTGAAATGAAGTATCCATGTTCACACCCCGCCTTTCTAGTTAGTTAAATAAATCCGTTCTCCGCTAAAAATGCTTCCGTCAAGGCCCCCTGCTTACGTGCCGTTTCGCCGCTGCCGCTTGTGCGATGAGTCAGCAGCTTCTCCATATATTTGCCCAAAACATCAGCCTCAAGATTCACTTCATCGCCTGCTTTCTTATGTTGAAGGACTGTCTGGGCCAATGTATGCGGTATGATAGATACCGTAAATCGCTGCTCCGTTACTTGAACCAATGTAAGGCTTATGCCGTCGATGGTAATAGAGCCATGAGGAATCATATATCTCAGGATCGATGGCTCGGCTGGCTCCACTTGGAACACTACAGCGTTCTCTTCAGGATGCCTCTCGGTAATGACGCCGGTAGAATCCACATGACCTTGTACGATATGCCCTCCAAATCGTCCACCAGCAAGCATGGCACGCTCCAAATTGACCGGGTCACCCACATGCAGCTTTTGCAGAGAGGTTCTGCGGAACGTCTCCGGCATAACATCGACAGTAATCGAAGATTCATCGTATTGAACTACCGTTAAACAAACACCGTTAACGGATATACTGTCGCCCAAATGAACATCTTCCAATATCTTTTTAGCGCCGATGGTTAGAATCATCGCTTGCCCCTGCCTCGATATTCTTCTCATCGCGCCCATTTCTTCAATGATGCCCGTGAACATCCGCAACATTCACCTCGCTTCCATAAGTAGGATACCCGACTATACAAACATCCTTCTGAAATTGTTGAACAGAAATACGCTCTAACTCAATTGCCTCTTTCATCAACTCGAAACCGGCAAACTCGAAATTCGATGGTGCATCGGCCCCGCCCCCGACAATCTTGGGAGCATAGAAAAGCAGCATTTTATCGATTAATTGCTGCTCCAGCATCGCACCGTTCAGTTGACCTCCGCCTTCGAGCAGGATCGTAGCGATTTCCCTTTCACCCAACAGCTCCATCGCTTTCGGCAAATCAACACGAGGACCTTCTCCGCAAATTAGAATCGTCACACCAGCTGTTTCCAAAGCTCGACGTTTAACCTCGTCTGATTGTGCCGTTGTTAGGATTATTGTCTCTGTAGAGCGGTCAATAACGACATTGGCCGTAAGCGGCACTCGCAGCTTCGAATCCACAATAATGCGGATTGGGCTTAGTGCTGGAACGTCCAATCGGGTCGTTAAAAGAGGATTGTCGCTAAGCACCGTACCTACACCGACCATGATCGCTTGATTTCGATGGCGAAGAGTATGAACAAAGGCACGGGATTCAGGGTTCGTTATCCACTTGCTATCCCCTGTTCTCGATGCGATCTTTCCATCCAATGTGCTTGCTGTCTTCAATGTCACAAAAGGTCTTTTCGATACGATATACTTGTTGAATGCTTCGTTTAACGACACGGCCTGTTCTTGCATTAAGCCGACTTTCACCTCAATGCCGTGCTTCCTTAAACGCTCGATGCCGGTCCCGGCCACTAAGGGATTGGGATCTGTGCATCCGACGACAACCCGCTTCACCTTCTCTTTAATGAGCCTATCGCTGCAAGGCGGCGTCTTGCCATGATGAGAGCAAGGCTCTAAAGTAACATAGGCGGTCGCACCTTCCGCCTCAGATCCTGCCATTTGTAAAGCATGAATCTCCGCATGCGGCGTTCCGCGCTTCAGATGAGCCCCCATCCCGACGATACGGCCTTCCTTCACAAGTACACAGCCTACGGCAGGATTGATTCCTGTCTGACCAGAAGCTCCCTCGGCAAGCTGAATAGCCAGCTTCATATAGAACTCGTCGTTAATCAGCTCCACCGCTGCATCTCCTCCCCACTTGTGGCGTGCAATTTCCTTCAGATAACAACAGAAAAGGCCCTCTCTTCTACATGGAGAAAAGGGGCCTGGCTTTGATAGGCATATGCAAAAAACGCATAACTAAAGCTACATACGGCACGGCTAAATAAAGTTAAAGAAACAACTGTCACCATCTAATAAGGCAGCATATTCCCGATTTTTTCAAACGAAAATAAGCATTTCCCTCATGTGAAAATGACCCGTCCAGTTTCATGAACAGCCGTGACGAAATATCGCCGTTTGCATTTTTCCTTCTCCCATCCAGACTATACTGTCGGTCTCGGAGTTACACCGAGTCAGCCGGCCGCGGCTTAAAGCCACTGCGCGGGTCACGGACTAAGCAATGCGAAGATCGCAATGCATCACCGCCGGTGGGGAATTGCACCCCGCCCCGAAGGAAATTCTTATGAAAAACAAATCGTCAGTCATGACAACCAACGTTTGTCAGAAATAATAACACCCTGAAATGAAAAATGCAAGATGTTTCTGCTACCGTGCATTCTTCTCCCTCTAGGTCTTATTGATTAAAAGGCTTATAGGACGAGTTGAAATGGTCCATATCGATATTTTCCCAAATATTTTTGACATCCACCTGGTTGGGTTTGCTAAAAACCAGAAAAGCAGTAGGCAGATATCGCATTCCATAGCTGCTGGAAGGCTTATTCACAACTGCATTGTCTTTTACAAGCACGGAGGATGAACCCCCATCCAGGTTCGCTGCAGTAACAGCTCCTCTTTCCAACAAAATATTTTGAACGTCATATAAAGTCGCTCCAATTGAATAGCCAGGTTGGCGCCCATCAATAACGACGAACATGATTGTGCCGTCCTGCTTCTGGGCCATACAAGTTCTTGGAGCTATGCCCCATCCATCTGCTTGGTTTTTAATAAGCCCTTTGCCATTAACAATAAATTTAGGCTGAAAGGTTACAGCATCTCTCACGCCCATATCCAGCAGCTCGGATGGCTTGTACCGCCCTGCCACCATTAACCCGTTGCTATCTATCCCTACGACATTTACGGGATCTTCCATGCCTACATCGCTGTACAGCAGCTTGCCTCCCGACATGACAATCCCTGCCGGCTTAAATCCGTTACCATCCCAGTTTGGATCGTCGAAAGCCCCTCCGTTCACACCCGCTATGGCATTAGTTCTCTGAACCATGCTTAATATTTGCTCTCCTTGTCCAACAATGCTTGTTGTTACAACACGGATCATTTTGGGATCGTGGACGTACATAATGTGTCCTTTAAAATTCTTTCCCTCTATATCTTCAATTTCCACATTTTTGTTAGCCTTATTCTCCAGATCAATGTTGTGCTGGTCTTTAATTTGAGCCATTTCATCAAATTGCTTTTCATAGTCCAAGACTCTGCGGTTCAGTTCTTCTTCACCGATCAAATATTTCGCCCAGTGGCGATGCTGCGTTGTAATCAGTGTATCGGCCATCATATAACGAATCGTAGAGCCCAATGTCGTGCCATAAAACCATATGAGTGCAGCAAGTCCGAGTACGATCAGCAGAAGTAATGAATAGGCCAATTTGCGCTTTCTACGCTGCTTACGAGCGTTCTTACCGGTAGTCGTTCGAGTTGGTTGCAAGGACAAGCCTTGATTGCTATCCAAAATGATAACCTACTTTCATTCTAGTAATCTAAGATGTCTATTAAACAATACCATGAAAAAAAGATGAAAATGAACTGGGAATGAAATGAAATACGGAAATAACATGCAAAAAAAGACCGAAAACCCTTATCGAAAGGGAATTCGGTCTTTATCTTCGAGTCGATTATGCTTCGACTACTTTTACTGTTTCCATACGATCTCTGCCTTGGAATGCGTCTACATGCTCCATACCAGAAACAACTTTTCCAAATACAGTATGTTGGCCGTCCAAATGCGGTTGCGGTTGGTAGCAAATATAGAATTGGCTTCCACCTGTGTTGCGTCCGGCATGCGCCATAGCGAGCGAACCGCGCTCATGCTTGTTAGGGTTGATTTCGCAGTTGATTTTATAACCAGGACCGCCAGTGCCAGTACCAGTAGGGCAACCGCCTTGGGCTACGAAGCCAGGAATGACACGGTGAAATACCAACCCGTTGTAAAAGCCGTCGTTTGCCAGTTTCTCGAAGTTAGCAACCGTGTTAGGTGCGTCTTTTTCAAACAAATCGATAACGACTTCGCCACCGTTTGCTAATGTAATATGAGCTTGTTTTGCCATTATATGTACACTCCTTTATTATTCAATGTGTCCTATTGTACTATAACCGGAACGCGTTCACAAATCAGTTTTTTCGCTCAAGCAAAAAAGCCGGATCTCCGGTAACTTACCAGAGCCGGCTCTGAGAAAATCACACTGTTTTGGTTACTTGCTTCATGCGGGCAGGGATTACATCATTGCCTACAATATTGTCGTAAGTTTCACGCTGAACTACAACATCTGACTGACCATCCTTTACAAATACAACAGCTGGCCTGCGGATGCGGTTATAGTTGCTGGCCATAGCGTAATTGTACGCTCCTGTGCAGGAAACAGCCAAGACATCGCCGCTGTTAACTTTGGGAAGATTCACATCCCATATAAGCATATCTCCGCTCTCGCAGCATTTGCCGGCAACGGAGACCAGCTCATCTTCCGCTTCCGTAGCGCGGTTAGCCAGCATTGCTTCATATCGGGACTCATACAGCGCTTGACGCGGATTGTCTGTCATTCCGCCGTCTACAGCAACGTATTTACGAACGCCAGGAATATCCTTATAAGTACCGACCGTATAGAGAGTCGTACCGGCTTCGCCGACAATACTGCGGCCCGGCTCTACCCAAATTTCCGGCGTAGGGTAACTGTATTTACTGAAGTTTGTCTTGATCGATTGCGTAATAGCTTCAACATACTTGCTGACCGGCAATGGAGTGTCCCCGTCGACATAGCGAATTCCGAAGCCACCGCCCAAGTTGACAACACTGAAAACAACGTCTAACTCTTCTCTGACTTTAGCTGCAAAAGCGATTACTTTGTCAACTGCAAGTTGGAAGCCTTCCACTTCAAAAATTTGTGAGCCGATATGAGAATGCACTCCGAGCAGCTCAATATTTGGAAGCTGAATTGCTTCCTGGATCGCTCTATAAGCAGAACCGTTATCCAGATCCAGACCGAACTTGGAATCGATTTGCCCAGTCGAAATGTACTCGTGGGTATGTGCTTCTACACCAGGTGTAAGACGGAACAAAATTTTGACCTTCTGGCGCTTCTCGCCTGCAATTGCATTCAACAAATGGAGTTCCACCATGTTGTCGACAACAAAGCAGCCGATTTTGGCATCGATAGCCATCTCGATTTCTTGCGGTGATTTGTTGTTGCCGTGGAAATGAATTCTATCGGCCGGGAATCCTGCTTGCAGGGCTGTATACAGCTCACCGTCGGATACGACGTCAAGCGACATCCCTTCTTCCTCAACAATACGGCACATGGCCATTACACAAAACGCTTTGCTTGCATAAGCGACTTGAAATTTTAAGCCGGAAGCGCGGAATGCTTCTACGTATTCACGGCATCTTTGGCGAATTAATGCTTCGTCCATCACATACAGCGGTGTTCCGAAGCTTGCAACGAGATCCGTTGTATCGCAGCCGCCGATTTGGAGGTGCCCTTTATCATTAATTTTACTGGTTCCATGTAAGTACATAATCGGTTTCCCTCTTCCCCCTGAACATTACTTCTAAGGTACCATAATCGAATGCAGGCTGACAATAAGAGAAACGACGTAATTAATCAATAGCGAATCTTGAATATGCAAGTTAACCCTCGAGCTTACGACTTGGGCTGCCGTGTGTTATCCGTCGTTTGCGTTAAGCTCATGCGGTTTTTGCGGGCCATAAACGGACGGCGTACGATGATTTCATTCAGTGCCTTGAAATTAAACGGGATGAACGGCCACATATAAGGTGCGTTGTACGACCTTCTCGTTGCCAAATACACCAGCAATAAAGTAAAGCCTGCGACTACACCTGGCACTTTAAACACTGCGGCCAAAATCAGCAGACCGAGTCTGGCGAGACGATTCGCAAGACTAAGCTCATAGCTTGGTGTCGCAAACGTCCCGACAGCCGCTATAGCTAAATACAAAATGACCTCATTCACGAACAATCCGCTCTTTACAGCTACATCTCCAACCAATATAGCGGCAACCAACCCCATAGCCGTTGCCAACGGGGAAGGCGTATGTACAGCCGCCATCCTCATTAAATCAATCCCTAATTCAGCTATCAAAAATTGGGCAAGCAGCGGAAGCCTTCCTGTTTTTTGTGGACCCAGGAACTCTAATCCTGCCGGTTTAAGCTCAGGTGACGTAACAAGCAGGAACCAAAGCGGAAGCAAGAAGATAGATGCTGCAATACCTATGAACCTGACCCATCTCAGATAAGTACCAACAGCGGGGGTCTGCCTGTACTCTTCAGCATGCTGAACATGGTGAAAGAACGTTGTCGGCAATATGATAACGCTTGGCGACGTATCGACGAATACGGCGACATGTCCTTCAAGCAGGTGAACGGATACGATATCCGGTCTTTCCGAGTAACGAACACTCGGATAAGGGTTCCAGCTCTTGCCAACAATAGCTTCCTCAAGCTGCTTCTCCGCCAAGGGAAGTCCGTCGACTTCAACCTTCTGTATCTTATCTCGGATAGATTCCACCAGGGCAGGATCACAAATATCATCAATATAAGCCAAGCAAATATCCGTATGTGTCCTTCTCCCTGCTCTCAGCATCTCCAATTTTAGTTTAGGATCACGTATACGTCGACGCACTAAAGTAACGTTGGTTAGCAGTGTCTCGACAAAGCCGTCTCTTGCACCGCGAACTACCCGTTCCAGATCGGGTTCTTCTGTGGAACGGACGGGGAAGGTTTTGGCATCTACGATAATTGCAGAGGTTGCCCCTTCGAAGAAGAAGCCGCTCGCTCCCATCGAAACGTTGTCGATTACTTCGCTAAGCTTGTTAGTTTCCTTCACCTGGATGTGTGGAATAATTGCGTCCATGAACAGCTGTACCGCGTCCTGCCCTTTTCCGCCTTGGACTTGATGGGCCACCGGAGATTCGGTAATTTGACCTTCCAACGTTCGATTGGAAATTTCGGCGGCTGACATCCGGTCAAGTATCATGGTGAGAACAGTATCCTTGGCGAACCCGTTGTAATAGAATATTCCTGTCTTATGCCCTCCGAACACCATCTCTCTGAAGACAACGTCAAAGCTCTGATTCAAGCCAACTTCTTTCTCCAGTAGCTTGCTTAACTGTTTAAAATCTACTGGGATATGATCTTCCTTAGGTTGATTGCTGCTCTTCCCTTCAGATTGATCCGATCGATCTGAGGGCTCCTCTTCGACCTTATCGGCTTCCTCTTTAAACTCCGGCGGCTGCCAGTCATAAGACGAAATAATATTACCCTCGCTGTCAATTTCCAGCTTCCTTTCTTCTCCCGCCTCTTCACGTCCAGACATTTGTTTTGGCTTTATAGGTATCTTCTTCAATTCTGTCAGTCTCCCTTCACCCTCTGTACTATCCCAAAAAATTCAGCCAGTCCAGCAAGGAACCTAGTACTTTCCCAAAAATCATTGCCATGAGAAGCCAAATCATATATGAACCCATTCCGATTCGTTTGGTTAAAATGGGCAGCACATTCACAACCTCTGTGAGCGCTCCTGCAAGCATCCCGACAAAACCGCCGGCAAACAATCCGAACAGGCCAGCAGCCATCGGAAGAAAGGAATAGGACCAATTAAAAAAATCAGACAATGTAAAAAATAATGAGCCTGCAATGACGGATGCTTCATACCAGCGGATCAGATGGTAGGTCCGGGATATTTGAGCTAGTCGAGGGATGACGTCGAGAACGACGAGAAAAGCTACCATCCCGCTGCCTACTGCGATACCGCCTGCCAAACCAATGAACATTTGAAGCGGTATCGTCCACCACCCGTTCATTGCCGATCCCTCGCTTCATGAATTTTGATGTATTCCTCCGTCACTACGTAAGTGTTGACATTCTCTTGATACAAAAACATCTCGACTTCGAGAGGGCTCGGCTCCTCATTGAACTTCTTTTTGAAAAGGTGATTAAAAAAGACGATCATTCCAACACCAATCCCGATGGAGTAAGGTATTTGCAATATCAAAGGATGCTGTACCCATTTCCCTGTTAACAGCTGGTATATCCTCTGGTGTACTTCTGCCATACTGACATCGGCATGGAAGTTCATGATGGCAAGTCCCGAGCCTATAAACAAAAGAAACCAGACCACAATAATCTGGATGATGTTCGGAGGCTTGCGTGATTCATGAATGTCGACCAAGCAATGAGGCTCGCCAAAATGTTCTATTTGCAAAAACGGGTACTGTCGCTTCACACATTCGACGATCAGCATCATATCGATCAATATTTTATTGCCCTCTTTTTCCTTGGGCTGGTGGAGCAGCAAGTTTTTCAATGGTTCTTCATAATCAGAATCAACCAACAATTGTGCTATCCTGCCCAGGTAGATCGCCTCACCCCGGCGTACGCAAACCCGTTTGCGCAATCGGATATACAAGGTTGGATTGGAAGCAGTTCTCATCCCATTCACTCCCTTGTGCATTTATCCCATAGTATGAATAACAAACGGCGCTCATAGTCATTTGCTTCCTTGCCAAAAATTCACTTGAGGTGCTGCATAAACTTTTGCTTTTTATGAAAGATTAACAATATGACACAGACTCTCAATCCCAAGAAAGGGTGTTTCTAATGGGTAAAGTAGCTTTAACGCTGGTTATCATCGGAGCTTTGAACTGGCTGCTTGTCGGTCTATTCCAGTGGGACCTTGTAACGGCTATCTTCGGCGGGGATATCCATCGCACTTCCTCCGGACTCAGCCGGATTGTGTATACGTTGGTAGGTTTGTCCGGACTGTATTGCCTGAAGTATTTATTCATGGATGAATCCAGGGCACGTTAGTTAAATCACAATATAAAGCCGGACGACTTGTGACATGCGGATTCACAGGTTATCCGGTTTTTGTATTAAGTAAGAGTGCTTTCCACCAAAAAAACCAAACAGCCTATTGGGCTATTTGGTCTTTAATAGATTGCAATATTTTTTTCTCGAGTCTCGAAACCTGAACTTGAGAAATACCTAGGCGGCTCGCCACCTCGGACTGCGTCTGATCCCTGAAATATCGCAGGTATACAATCAGCCGCTCTCGCTCTGATAAACTTCCGATGGCTTCATTCAACGCAAGCTTCTCGAACCATTTATCCTGCGCATCATCTGCAATTTGATCCATAAGAGTAATCGGATCACCATCATTTTCAAATACGGTCTCGTGAATGGAGGACAACGGCTTATTTGCTTCCTGCGCGAAAACAACATCCTCCGGAGAAATCTGCAGTTCTTCCGCTACTTCAGAAATCGTCGGCAGGCGACCGTTGCGTTTGGAAAGCTCATCCTTCGTTTTGCGAATTTTATTCGCGAGCTCCTTCAAAGAGCGGCTCACCTTCAGTGTTCCATCATCCCGAAGAAAGCGCTGAATCTCACCAATAATCATAGGGACAGCATATGTAGAAAATTTGACATCATAGGATAAATCAAACTTGTCTACGGATTTCAGCAATCCGATGCAGCCAATTTGAAACAGATCCTCGGCTTCATATCCGCGGTTCAAAAAGCGCTGCACAACGGACCAAACCAAACGGATATTGCAGTTTACCAGGGTTTCCCTGGCAAGCGCGTCTCCGGATTGACTCAAAGCAATTAACCTTTTGACTTCGGCATCATCCAAATAGCTGTGGGAAGCATGTTTCAAATCGACATCCATAAGATCAGACCCCTAATTGAATAAAGCTTTTTTAGATTCAATTCGCTTTTTCATTTTAATTTTTGTTCCGATCCCGACTTCGGTAGTCACTTCAATTTCATCCATAAAGTTTTCCATAATCGTAAAGCCCATTCCTGAGCGCTCGAGCTCTGGTTTGGAAGTAAATAGAGGCTGTTTAGCCAGCTCTAAATCCTCGATACCAGCTCCTTGATCCTCGACGGTCAAATAGACCGTATCGTCTTGCATCTCAGCATGAATGGTAACGATACCATCAGGCCGATTGTTATAACCATGAATAATCGCGTTGGTTACCGCTTCGGAAACAACAGTCTTCAAATCGGTCAACTCATCTAACGTTGGATCAAGCTGAGAGACGAAGGAAGCGACTGTGACACGGGCAAAAGATTCATTCTCAGAGCGGCTAGCAAACTGCAGTGTCATAAAATTTCGTTCACTCATGATACGACCTCCAAACTGGTGAGAGCTTGTCTTTCGTTATCCTGAATAGACAAAATTTTAAATAAACCGGACATTTCAAACAAACGGTATACGGACGGGTTGACGTCACAAACAACCATTTTGCCGCCCTTGGCCGTAACTTGCTTGTAGCGTCCAAGGATGACTCCGAGCCCTGAGCTGTCCATGAAGGATAAGTCCTTCAAGCTCAAAACCATATGGCTCGTATTGCCTTTGTTGAGAGCTTCCTCCATACGCGTTTTAACGGAATCCGCGGTATGATGGTCCAACTCACCCTTTAGCCTGACGATCAGCGTTTTACGGTTATGCTCCAGTTCAATATGCAGACTCAAGCTGCTCACTCCTTCCCTTTCATGCACACTCATTTCTACATTGATTTTGCCTTTTCCTGCCCTCCGACAAAACTAGAAGAAATGCGCTAGAAATAGAAGAAATGTGACATTTTGTGCTTGAGCCGCACAATCGAACCGACTTCTATCATTTAATCAATAAAGAACAAACGTTTGACAGACCGTTTTGTTAGAACCCACAATCCTGCTTTTTTAACATCTTCAGGAGCAATAAGCGGGAACTCCGATAATACTTGATCGCCTTTATATACAACGATTTTACCTACTTGTTGGCCCTTCGTAATCGGAGCCTTCAAGTCTTGATCGAGCTGTACTTCATGACGGATGCCTTCGGCGGCTTCACCCTTTTTCAACAGCAGGCTGTAGCGCTGCGTTGCAGTCAAAGGTACCTGTGGCTTCTCACCTTTACTTATTCGGACCTGTCCAAGATCATCACCTTTGTTGACAATCGACAAGTTTGTATATTGAGAGAAGGCGTAATCGAACAAGCTCGATACTTCCGCATTGCGGGTTTTCGTGTTTGGCTCACCCATTACGACGCTGATGACGCGCAAATTATCTCTTTTGGCTGTCGCCGACAAGCAAAATTTCGCTTCACCCGTGTAACCTGTCTTTAGGCCGTCGGCACCGCTGTAAAAACGAACTAGCTTGTTCGTATTCACGAGCCAGAACGGCTTAGGTGTTTCTTTACGCAAATAGTCCTGATATGCCCCTGTAAACTGTGTAATTTCTTCATGCTTCAGCAGCTCTCGGGACATGATAGCAATATCTTGAGCAGAGGAATAATGATTATCCGCAGGGAGGCCGTTACAGTTCGCAAAATGAGTATTCTTCATTCCTAACTGTTGAGCGCGATCGTTCATCATCTGAACAAATGCTTGCTCGGAGCCGGCGATCTTCTCCGCCATAGCAACGGAAGCATCGTTTCCTGACGCCATGGCAATCCCCTTCAGCATGTCCTGAACTGTCATTTCTTCTCCTGGCTCAAGAAAGATTTGCGAGCCTCCCATGGATGCTGCATACTCACTGGTGCGTACTTTGTCATCCATCTTAAGCTTTCCTTGATCAATCGTTTCCATGATGAGCAGCATTGTCATGATTTTCGTGATACTAGCCGGAGGTAATTTCGCATCTTTATTTTTCTCGAAAATGACCGTCCCTGTATCCGCATCGACTGTTACTGCAGACATCGCATTTGGTGCCAAATCAACAGCTTGGTTCGGAGGCTTTTTCTCCTCCGCAAACGCCGCAGGCCATGCTAATGACGCTAGCAGCGAGATAGAAACGAACAGTTTAAGTACCTTGTTGAGCATACCTTTCTACCCCTCCAAAAAAAGTTATATTGCTGCTAATCAGTGTTGACTACTTTGCCTTTAAATATTCCAATCCGTGGAAAAAGAAAAAGCCGGGACACCGTCGTCCCGACTTTCGGTTATATTATTTATGGATTATACCTGTTAAATCATCTGAACCCCAAACTTAGTTACTACAGCATAAACAAGCGGAGGCCTTGCAACCTCACCATGGCTTATAGTGAACGAAGAACGGGTTCGACTGATCATTTCCCTCATAAAATTCTTGTCATTCTTGTTCATATGCAGCACCGCAAGAGGCTCATTGACCGCTACGTGGTCTCCCACTTTCTTACGCAGCACCATACCTACGGCCAAATCAATACGGTCGTCCTTGGTCGCTCTCCCAGCACCCAATAGCATAGCTGTAACCCCTAACTCTTCCGCATCGATATGGGAGACGGTACCTTCCTCTTCTGCTAGTACCTCAACTTGAAATTCCGCGTTAGGAAGCAGTGATGGGTCATCCGCCACATGGCTATCACCGCCTTGGGCATCAATTAGCTCTTTAAGCTTTTCTAACGCTATACGGCTATGTAGCAATTGATCTATCTTCTCTCTGGCTTCTTCATACGTGGCAGCTTTGCCGCCTAATCGTATCATATGTGCCCCAAGAATGAGACAAAGCTCGGTCAAATCATCCGGTCCCTCTCCCCTTAGCGTTTCAATAGCTTCCCGAACTTCTAACGCGTTGCCTATAGCAAGACCTAAGGGCTCATCCATATTCGTAATGACTGCTACGGTTTCCCGGCCCACCTGTTCTCCTATCTCTACCATGGCTTTGGCCAACTCGATGGAACCTTCCAGTGATTTCATGAATGCTCCGCTTCCGGTCTTCACATCAAGCACAATCGCGTCAGCACCTGAGGCAATTTTCTTACTCATGATGGAGCTGGCTATGAGTGGAATCGATTCCACCGTTGCCGTCACATCCCTGAGCCCGTACAGCTTCTTGTCAGCTGGAGTCATATTGCCCGATTGTCCTATGACGGCAACCCCTATACGTTGCACCTGCGTCAGAAATTGCTCTTTGGTAAGCTCGACCTTGTAACCGCTTATCGCTTCAAGCTTATCAATTGTGCCCCCCGTATGTCCTAGACCCCTACCTGACATCTTGGCAACCGGTACGCCTGCAGCAGCCACTAAAGGTCCCAGAATTAATGTGGTCGTATCTCCAACCCCTCCCGTACTGTGCTTATCGACCTTAATGCCTGGAATCGACGTTAAGTCAGCTTGATCCCCTGAAGCAGCCATAGCCAGAGTCAAATCGGCCGTTTCTTTTGCCGTCATCCCATTAAAAAAGACTGCCATTGCGAAAGCAGACATTTGATAATCCGGTATTTCTCCATTGCAGTACCCTTGAATTAAAAATTGTATTTCTTCCGTCGACAGCACTTCGCCATCACGCTTCTTCTGAATAAGATCTACAGTTCTCAATACGATTCACCTCACACCAGGAAATTTACAACTATTTCCGTTTATTATAAGGGGCTTAAGACAAAAAGAAAAGGAAGCCGGTCTCGGCTTCCTTTGGGCTGTTCAACTTATTGAACAACAAGTTTAGTTTTCATTTCGGCATGTCCAGGACCACAAGGAAGCACGCAGTGCACTTCATATGTACCTGGTTTGTCAAAGGTTACTTCAGCAGATTTCGTGTTGTTGTCGAGCTTCACGTTCAATCCTACGATTTCCATCGCATGAAGGCCTTCTTTGTTCATAAGAGAAACGGTAACTTTTTCGCCAGCTTTCACTGTATATTCAGGCTTATCGAACTGATAGTTCGACGCCACGAATTTCAACTGGGGTCCGGCTTTCGCTTCCGATGCCATTTGCGCTTGGCGCTCAGAAATATTTTGGAACAACACCCCTGCACCTAAAAGACAGGCTACGATAAACAAAGTAAACATGATCCACTTTTGCATTTGGAAATATCCCCCTTACAGTTTTACCATCAGACGTATAGCCTTATTGTACATAATGAAACGCGGTTTACCTATTCCTTTTCGAGGGAATCCGGTGAAAAATTTGTGACAATTTATCACAATTCGTTTCTCCAAATATTCTACCATAACTTTATTCAAAAACAAAAAGCCCCCGAATTTAGAATCGATGAGCTTTTCAGAAAGGTCTTGAGTGTTATCGTCGACCTCGGTCAAGGCTGTAAAAACCAACACCCATTGCTGATTTCTTGGCCTCTTTGGCTTGAAGTTCCCGAATGTCTTGTGACAATCTGCTGCTGCAAGGAAAACATAAATTATGTTGATGGATCGGGCTGCCACAGCTGTTGCACGGATAAGTTAAAGAAGGAAAATCGGCGACCGATAATCGCTTATCCTTAATCCATTCCGTTAAGCGCTGCTTACTCACTCCGGTCGCGTTTCTTAATTGTTCTGTCGAAGCTTTACGATTGTGCAGCATGAAGCGGTAACAAGCATCGAATTCATGGTCTATTGATTTGATACAGTCCATACACAAATTGCGCAAGTTTCTTTGAAACACTTTACCGCATCCCGGACAATTGGCCACCGCCAAAATACTCATCGCCGCCACTTCCCAACCTTGTATGTAAGTACTTTGTGCCTAGATTATAGCATGAAAGAACTATCCTTCATAGGTCCAATATCACAATTTCGTTATTATTTATTAAGATACCCCGACGAACAGTTTCCTGAACCGCACATGGAATTTATAGCTTGGAATTCTGCAAGAAACGATTGCTTTGCTTATGTATATGCGAGACAGCAGCTTGTCATACTATAAAAGCTTGTTTAATCAAGATTCCATAAGCTCGGAGGTGACGAGGATGTCTGACAAACAACAAGGCCATGCAAATCAAAATACTACGACCCGCACAAGCGATAAAAGCTCCAAAAAATCCAATAAACGTTAGTAAGATGCCTTAGATAAAAAGGAAGACTGCCACCCAACGGTCTGCTTTGTTTAAGCAGCTCCGAGGGATGGCAGTCTTATTCGTTTGTATCTATGACAAGTTCAGCAGGCTGATGCTCAGGGATCCATACTTGGAATGCACTCCCCCGTCCATCCTCACTATTCACAGTAATAGTACCGCCATGAAGGTCTACGATTGTTTTAGTGATAGAGAGGCCAAGTCCCGCTCCACCGTATTTGCGTGCACGGGAAGTGTCGATACGGTAAAAGCGGTCAAATAAATGCGGGATATGCTCCTCAGGAATACCTGAACCATTATCCCGAACCGTTAACTTAACTCCTTTGGAATAAGAACCTACTCCAATTTCAATGTGTCCGGTCGTCGCATTAGTGTGCTGAACGGCATTATGGAACAAGTTCAAGATGACCTGTTTCATTTTATCTTGATCGAAAACGCATTTCGATTGAGGCTCAAGCTCAAAGCTGACTTTCCGTTCACCCGCCAAGAGACGAAGCTGCGTCTCCATGCTATGAACAACCTCATCAAGTAGTCCCTCCTGCATTTCGGATGTCGGAGTACGGTCGAGCCGCGCCAGCATAAGAAGATCCTGCACCAGCTTATTGATTCTCTCCGATTCGGAATACATGCTGGTCAGCGCTTTATGAAGCTGTTCCGGCTGATTGACAGCACCACGCAGCAGTATTTCCAAAAAGCCGTGAATCGAAGTTAACGGCGTACGAAGCTCATGTGATGCATCCGCGATAAATCTTCGCATCCTCTCTCTCGCTTCCTTCTCGGCCTCGAAAGATGCCTCCAATCTCTCAAGCATCCGGTTGAAGGAAATCGACAATCTGTCAATTTCCAATTGCTTCTGCCTGCCTGGCAATCTTTCGTCGAGATTACCCGCATCAATCTTTTCAACGGTTCCCACCATCTTGGACAGTGGAACTAAAGTACGTTTCAGCACCGGAATAAAGGTTAGCAGCCCGAAGACAAGAGCAAGTAAAGAAAGACCTATAAAGGTAACCAACAGGAGCAGCAGTACGTCTTTAAGGGGTGCCGTGCCTGTGTTAACTTGAGCAAGCCCCAACACTTTCCCACGATTGACAATCGGCTGAAGAACGACGAGCTGCTCCACTCCATTGTCGTCTTGAACAATCTTATAGTTAAGCCCAGGCTTCATGTTCATAGCATCCAGATATTCTTGCTGAGACAGCTTTATTGTCGTTCCTGTCTCTGGAGGATCTACAATCAACTTGTAATTGCCGTCGGTATCTACAAAAGCAACCGATGAATCCTGTGAGAAAAACAACAGCCGCATCGGCGGGTCCCTTCTGGGCCCTAGCTGTTCTTTATTCATGTTTGGCCATGCTTCTCGGGGAATAGACATAATCTGGCTTTGAATGCTCTCTGCCTTATTCTTAAAAACGAATTGCTGCATAAACAAGTATTGAAAAATACCGATAAGCAGCAGCAATCCGGCAAGTATCAACAAAGAGCGGGACAAAAGCTGATATCGTAAAGAACGGGGCGCAAATAAGCGAGCGAACCGTTTCAATACACCACGTTTCATGGCAGATCGACCCTATACCCGGCACCGCGCAGCGTACGGATCAGCCGATGTTCCTTATCGTTCAATTTATCCCTTAAAGATCGGATATACACTTCGACTATATTTTCTTCCCCGCCAAAATCATAGCCCCAAACTTTGTCCAAAATTTTGCTTTTACTGAGCACAAGCCCATGATTAATAACTAGGAATGATAGCAGCTCGTACTCCGTTGGAGATAGCTCCAGCACCCGGTTATCATAGCTGATTTCTTTACGTCTGTCATCGATTCGAAAGGGTCCGATGGCAACCTCCCCTAATAAATTAGGGAAATGGTTACGGATTCTTGCGTGGATGCGTGCAAGCAGCTCTTCAAAGCTAAAAGGCTTTGACATATAGTCGTCCGCCCCAAGCGTGAGCCCTTTTACCCGATCCTCTACCTCCTCTTTAGCCGTCAGCATGATGACCGCGATGTTTTCCGTTTTTTTTAGCATTCGGCACACCTCAAAGCCGTCCATACCAGGCATCATGACATCGAGTATCGCAATATGCGGTTGAAATTGTCTTGCGGCTGTAATAGCTGCAAAGCCGTCCTGAGCCGTCTCCACATCAAAGCCTTCATTTTGCAAACCTAACTCCAAAAATTGCAATATATTAGGCTCGTCGTCCACGAGTAAAATTTTGATTCCTTTTAACTGATTCATCCTATAATCCCCCCGAAATCCATTGTACACCATTTTATCCTAGATGCACTCTTATTATCCAACTTTGAACTGAAACCGATCTGAACGAAAGCTGAACGTACGCTGAAAATAAAATCCGTTCGAATATAGGGTTGTACGTAGTGTTACCTCTCAGCAAATATTCAGCGGGCACTCACCTACAGTTAAGGTTGCAGGTACATAATGATGCCATGAAAGTCAACCAATAAAACTGCAATTATGGAGCGGGAGTGAATACATGATTATGAATCAACATCGAAGTCGAATCCCAAGAGTGGACATCGCTCTTATCTTTATAGCTGTATTGTCCGCATTTCTGAATTTGTTCAATATTTGGAAAGAAAACTATGTCAATGCCTATTACACCTCAGCTGTGCAGAGTATGCTGCAAAGCTTTCATAATTTTTTCTATGCTTCCTTCGACCCAGCTGGGTACGTTACGGTTGATAAACCGCCAGTCACCTTCTGGTTCCAGACCATTAGCGCAGCAATATTCGGCCTGCACGGCTGGAGTGTAATCCTACCTCAGGCGTTAGCAGGAATCGGATCGGTATTATTTATTTACTTTTTAGTGAAACCGTCGTTTGGAACAACTGCTGCACGAATAGGTGCCTTAGTAATGGCATGTACTCCTATTGCCACAGCGGTTGCCAGAACGAATAACGTCGATAGCTTGCTCGTATTTACTCTGCTCGTAGCTGCTTGGATGTTGTTCAGAGCATTAAGACGTCAGCAAGCATGGTGGATATTGGGTGCCTTTGCCGTCATCGGTGTCGGCTTTAACATGAAAATGATGCAAGCTTACATGGTCGTACCGGCCTTCGGTTTATTTTATCTGCTGGCCTTTAAAGCGAACTGGAAAAAAAAGTCAAGCCTATTAGCTGGAGCTGCCGCCGTCTTACTCCTAGTCTCCATGTCATGGCCTGTCATTGTCGATTCCATTCCTAAGGAAAATCGGCCTTACATCGGCAGCAGCCAAACCAATTCTGTTCTGGAGCTTGCTTTTGGCTACAATGGGATTCAACGATTGACAGGAAAAAATGGCGGAGGTGCCGGTAAAAGCGACGGAGCTCAAAATCGAAGCTTCTCTGAACGCCCACAAGGGCAGTTTGAAGGCGGAGCAGGAATGAATCAAGCCCAAGGACAAGGAGATGACAGCAGCCGCTCTGGGCTATCACCAAGAGAGTCGGGAGGCTCATACGGCATTTCGCAATCATTCAACCCATCTGATACTGCTTACAGCTCTTCCCCGCCTCAAAGAATGTCTGAAGGAATGACGCAGGATAAAACCGAGTTCGACGGTCAGATGCCTAACCAGGGAGACGGAGGAAACGGTCGGGTCAGCGGTGGCGGTCCGATGGACGGAGGAGGAGCTATGGGTGGCGGAGGCATGTTTGGAACAGGCAATCCAGGACCGCTCCGATTGTTTCAATCTGGACTATCGGGACAAATAAGCTGGCTCATTCCCTTTGCAGCATTCGGATGCGTTGGTCTGCTTGCAGGTATCCGCAGAAAAACAGGTCTGACCTCCCAACACAAAGAAACGTTTTTCTGGTTGGCATGGCTTATTCCAGGCATGATTTTTTTCAGTATCGCTGGATTTTTCCATCAATATTATCTTATTATGCTTGCCCCTCCTATCGCTGCCTTAATGGGCGCAGGTTGGGTAGCCCTATGGAAATCGTATAAAGCAAGCGCAGGCTGGACTTCGTGGCTTCTGCCTATCGCAGTTCTTGCTACAACCGCCTTTGAAGTCGTTGTTTTGTATGAAAACATTACAACCATCCATGCCGCATGGCTCTATGGAGTCGGTGCAGCAGGATTAGCCGTAACGGTAGTCCTTGTACTGATCAGACAAAAAGAAAAGCCCTACACTTATTACGCGGCACTGGCCAGCCTTTTCATTTTGTTGGCTGCTCCATTGTACTGGACGGCTACTCCAATTATATATGGTCAAAATAGCAAGCTTCCGCAAGCAGTACCTCAAGTTAGCGGTAGTGATCGCGGTGGAATGCAGTTAGGAGGTAACGATCAAGTGAATACCGCTCTGCTGTCTTATATAACCAGTCATAACACTGGCGAGACCTATTTATTCGGAACTACCAATGCGACAACAGCAGCACCTTATATTATTGAATCGGGCAAAGCTGTAATGGCGATGGGCGGCTATAGCGGCTCAGATCCTATCATGACGCTGGACAGATTGAAACAACTGGTCGCCGATAAACAAATCAAATATTTCTTATTCCCCTCGAGCGGTGGATTTGGCGGAGGGCCTGGAGGCCAAGGTGGCAGCTCGGAAGTGCAGCAGTGGATTAAGAGCAACAGCGAGATCGTTCCTCAATCTGAGTGGCAATCTACTACCGCGAGCAATTCCGAGAATAATCGTTCATTCGACAGAAACAGCAATTTAACACTATATGAAATAAAGACATCAAATTAAATGGATATTAAGCCATTCAAAAGGAGGTAGACGAGAAATGGATACACCCATTCGTTATTCCATCGTCATCCCTGTCTATAATGAAGAAGCCGTCATCCATGAGACATACCGTCGGCTCAAAACCGTAATGAACAAAACAGGCGAAACGTACGAGCTTCTGTTTGTAAATGATGGCAGCCGTGATAATACGTCCACGATTCTTATGGAATACAGTCAATTGGACAACACGGTTAAACTGATCGATTTCTCTAGAAACTTCGGTCATCAGATAGCCATTACAGCAGGAATGGACTATGCATTAGGAAATGCAGTCATTGTTATTGACGCCGATCTTCAGGACCCACCGGAGCTTATTTTAGAATTGATCTCCAAATGGAAAGAAGGGTTCGACGTTGTTTATGCCAAACGGACTAAGCGTAAGGGAGAAACCTTTTTCAAAAAGCAGACGGCCCGTCTCTTCTATAGGCTCCTTAGTGCTTCAACCGACATTGCTATCCCTATCGACACTGGCGATTTTCGGCTGCTAGACCGTAGAGTTTGCGACGAGCTGAAGCGAATTCCTGAAAGCAACCGATTCGTCCGGGGGCTGGTCAGCTGGGTAGGCTTTCGGCAAACTGCGGTTGAGTATGAACGGGATGAACGCCTTGCAGGGGAAACCCATTATCCGCTCAAAAAAATGCTAAAGCTTAGCTTGGACGGAATCACATCGTTTTCTTACAAGCCTTTGAAATTAGCCAGTTATTTAGGTTTTATCCTATCTATTTCCGGATTCATTTATATGCTGTACGTCTTGTACGCCAAGCTTTTTACCGATGCTGCAATACCCGGTTGGACATCCATCACGATCATTCAGCTCTTCTTCAATGGGTTTATTCTCATTATGCTTGGGGTAGTTGGTGAATATATCGGACGTATCTATGATGAAACAAAGGGCCGCCCTTTATATATCGTCCGCAAAAGTTATGGAACTGAAAAGAAAAATGATGAGATGAACAAACCGGCTGGTGCACGTTATGAGTAAGCCTTTGGTCCGCTTAGTCAAATTCAGTATTGTCGGTGTGATGAATTCCGGAATTGATATATTTATTTTTGCAATGCTTAGCTACTTCGGTACCCATTATCTAGTGGCCCAGTGCATTTCATTCTTCTGTGGTGTGCTGAACAGCTATGCCTTCAACCGTTCATGGACGTTTCAGCAGAAAGGCAGAGTCGACAAACGCGAATTCACCAAATTTTTCATGCTCAACTTGGTCGTGCTGCTCTTTACTTCATGGGTACTGTCTCTTTTATATACGGGGGCAAGCTTACCGCTTTCGGTTAGTAAACTGGTGTCAGCAGCGTCTGGTGCATTCCTTAATTTTGCCGGCAGCCGCTTGTGGGTCTTTCGATTATCCAGTGAAAAAAAGGAGGGAACGTTATGAAAATTAGAAAAGCTGTTATTCCTGCCGCCGGTTTAGGCACCCGCTTTCTCCCAGCTACTAAAGCACAGCCCAAAGAGATGCTCCCCATTGTAGATAAACCGGCTATTCAATATATTGTGGAGGAAGCGGTCCAATCCGGTATTGAAAGCATCATTATCGTGACTGGGCGCAATAAGAAATCAATCGAGGATCACTTCGATAAATCCTTCGAGCTGGAGCAAACCTTGCTTGAGAAAGGCAAGATGGACATGCTAGACGAAGTACAGCGCATTTCCGATATGGCCTCCATTCACTATATCCGGCAAAAAGAGCCTTTAGGTCTAGGTCATGCTATATTATGTGCGCAGCAATTTATAGGCGATGAGCCATTCGCCGTCCTCTTAGGCGATGATATTATGGTATCTGATACTCCTGCGCTGCAGCAGATGATTCATGTCTATGAGGCTTTCGATGCTCAAGTCATTGGCGTCCAGCATGTCGAAGCAGCTGAGGTCAATAAATACGGCATAATCGCACCGGCTAGACAGCATCGTCAAGTGTATGAAGTCAAGGATTTAGTAGAGAAGCCTGATCCCGCAGTTGCTCCCTCTACTATCGCAATCATGGGAAGGTATGTTTTGAAACCGTCGATCTTCTCCCATCTCGAAAAGATTGACAGAGGAGCCGGGAACGAATTTCAGCTGACAGATGCGCTTCGAGAAGCATGCCGGCATGAGCAGCTTTTGGCCTTGGATTTGCTAGCAAATCGCTATGATATCGGGGATAAGTTAGGCTACATGAAAGCTATTGCTGAAATTGGCTTGCAGAGAGAAGAACTGCGCCCACAACTGCTCTCTTACCTTCAGCAGCTAGTGAAACTGGAGTCGCAAAAGGAAGGCTTGAAGCTGAGTTACCGTAATGGTTCGATTGAGGTTTATTGAGGGTGGAAGCGAAGTATAACCTCCGCAATTTGATCCTGATGGAGCGTCTGCAGGGGGTTGCCTTCATTCTCCATATCTTGGATAAGTGAGCATGAAGGCAATCCTGCACGCGCATTGCTGAAGTCTGATTTATTTAGAAGATTTACTTGCTAATCTAGCTTACCTACGATTCCAAGAATTAATTTAAGGAACTTAGGTTTGACCCGCTCTGTCGTCTCCATAACCTCTTCATGAGATAAAGGTTGATCGAGAATCCCCGCAGCCATATTACTTATGCAGGAAAATCCCAGCACTTCGATGCCCGCATGACGAGCCACGATGACTTCTGCAACGGTAGACATACCTACAGCATCGGCTCCGAGGGTCCGCATCATACGAATTTCCGCCGGTGTCTCATAAGTAGGACCGAGCAAACCGATATATACGCCTTCCTGCAGCTTAATGCCTTGCTCTGCAGCAACCTCTTTGGCCGTTTGGCGTAAAGCTCGGTTGTAAGCTTCCGACATATCCTGGAAGCGCACTCCCAGCTCCTTCAAGTTAGGCCCGATAAGAGGATTGCGGAAGGTAAAGTTGATATGATCTTTAATCAGCATCAAATCGCCAACTTCATAGGACGTATTGATCCCGCCAGCCGCATTGGTTACAAGCAGTGTCTTAACGCCGAGTTCTTTCATAACACGCACAGGGAAGGAAACAACCTCCACACCGTACCCTTCATACATGTGAAACCGGCCCTTCATCAGCAGCACGTGTTTACCTTGAATCGTACCTAGAAGCAGTTCCCCAGCATGACCTTCAACAGTGGACACTGGAAAATGCGGAATGTCTCCATAGGAAATAACCGTAGCGTTCTCAACCAAATCGGCAATAACGCCAAGGCCGGAGCCGAGAATAAGTCCGATTTGTGGAGCAGACGAATACTTGCTTTGTATGTAAGCTGCCGCCTCTTTAATCTTACTAATTAATGATTTATCTTCCATCGTTTTGACCCCTCTCCCTCATTTTAGGATAACTGCTGCAAAAAGCTGCTGCCGTTGCCAGTGGATTTAACGCCGAAATTATCGGCAATCGTTGCTCCTACATCGGCAAAAGTAGTTCTCACACCTAAAGAGCTTTGGTCATTCAGGCTTGGACTGTACACAAGTAATGGCACATATTCACGAGTATGGTCCGTTCCATGATGAATCGGGTCATTACCATGATCCGCCGTCAAGATGAGAAGATCATCCTGGCCGATGCACTGCTGCAGCTTAGGAAGCCATTCATCGAATTCCTCCAAAGCTTTGGCATATCCTTGCGGATCACGCCGGTGGCCGTACAAGGAATCGAAATCAACGAGATTCGTAAACAATAATCCTTTGAACGTCTTCTGCATATGCTCAATCGTAGCCTGGATCCCATCCAAATTACTTTTAGTCGAACGTGCTTCCGTAATCCCTTCACCGGAATATATATCATTGATTTTTCCGATTGCTATACAGTCGAGTCCCGCTTCCTTCAAGTGATTCATCACGGTTGGCTCCGGCGGGCTAACCGCATAATCATGTCGGTTCGGCGTCCTTTTGAATGTCCCCGGCTGCCCTACATAAGGACGCGCAATGACCCGCCCTACCGCATAAGGCTCATCCAAGGTAAGCTTCCGGGCGATTTCACAAGCGCGGTACAGCTCTTCAAGCGGGATAATGTCTTCATGAGCAGCCAATTGAAACACGCTGTCCGCGGAAGTGTAAACAATCCAGGAGCCTGTTTTCATCTGCTCTTCACCAAGCTCGTCCAAAATCTCGGTTCCCGACGCTGGCTTATTGCCTAATACTTTACGTCCGGTCTCTTGTTCGAAGCGATCGATTAACTCCTTTGGAAAGCCCTCTGGAAATACGTTGAATGGGATGCTTACCTTTAGCCCCATAATCTCCCAATGGCCTGTCATCGTATCTTTACCGACGGATACTTCCGCCATTTTCCCATAGGAGGCAAGAGGTCTCTCTGCAGGCTCGATACCTTGTAATGGAGCTATATTGCCTAGACCGTACTGCTGTAAATGCGGCAGCGCAAAAGAGGGATTTCTCTCCGCGATATGTCCCAGCGTGTTGGATCCGGAATCGCCGAACGAAGGCGCATCCGGCAGCTCGCCGATTCCAACACTATCCAAAACAATTAAACATATACGTTGAAATTTCATTCAGCACACCTCCAGTTCATCCTCAGTCTGATGCTATTATCGCAAATCAAACGTCCGTTTGCAAAAAAATAGCCTGCTTATATTCAAGCAAGCATCTGCGCATCAAGACCTATCTGCCGTCTCCTTCTTGGCTCTTGGATGGGCTTTATCATAGACTTCCTTCATTTTACCGCGGGCCACTTGAGTGTAAATTTGCGTTGTAGAAATATCGGCATGTCCCAACATTTCCTGAACCGAACGAAGATCCGCCCCGTTCTCCAACAGATGAGCGGCGAATGAATGTCGCAGCGTATGAGGCGTAATTTCCTTCAAAATCTGCGTCTCCGCGGCATATCTCTTAATAATTTTCCAGAAGCCTTGACGCGTCATCCTTGTACCAAGATGATTTACGAATAAAGCCTGCTCCGATTGAGCCTGCTTCAGCATTTTTGAACGCATCGTTGTAATGTATAAGCCTACGAACTCGGAAGCGATGGCCCCTAGCGGGATGATACGCTCTTTAGATGCTTTCCCGATACAACGCAGGAATCCCATCTCCAGGTTCACATTCTCCACATCAATTGAAATCAATTCTGTTACACGGATTCCCGTAGCGTATAGAATCTCCAGCATTGCTTTGTCCCTCAAACCGTTAGGCACTGTGATTTGAGGTGCGTCTAGGAGGGACTCTACTTCACCGATAGTCAAAACCATCGGTATCCGTTTCTCCAGTTTCGGCATTTCCATATGTAAGGTCGGATCATGCTCCATCTTATGTTCTCGTACTAAAAAATGATAAAACGCTCTAATAGAGACCAAGCTTCGGGATTGCGTCGCAACCGCCCGTCCCCTTTTCTTCAATTGCTGCATATAATTCGATACTTGTATTTTTTTTGTATCGGCAAGCGAATTAATTTCCTGACTCTCTAAAAAATCGAGATACTGCATGATATCTCTCTCATAGGAGTCCAGCGTGTTCTTCGCCAATTGCCGCTCCACGGACAAATATTGAATAAACGAGTCCAGTTCCTTTTTCATGCTGATTTCCCTTTCTATGTCAGTCCCCGCGATTGAACCTGTTGCCCAATCCGTTACTAAATTCAACACGGAAAAGGATAATCCTGCTTTTTACCCAAATCGTTATTCTCCAATCCAATAAAAGAGCTTCAACCGTTCGCTCATCGGCCCTTGATCCGTCATAACATGATTCTGAAATACTTTGACCGCTTTGCCTGTTGGTTCCTTATATCTATGAGTAGGTTCAATCCATTGAGTGAGCGCCAACAGCATATGATAAAGAGCATAGGAGAATACCATAAACACCAGCAGAAACTTGAAACGCCCCATCCATTTACGAAAAGAAAAGATCATAGCCTGTACCTCCCCTCTAAGGATAGACTATGATCTGCATCCATTATTTATGTTGGATCGTTCAACGCGGATTCCAGCAGAGAATCCAATTCGACATAAGGTCTTCCTGCCGCTGAAGCTACTGCCGGATGCGTAATATGCCCTTGATACGTATTTACGCCGAGCTTTAGCTCCCGGTGATCTTTAGAAGCCTGATGAAGCCCTTTGCCAGCTAGTTCTGCGGCGTAAGAAAGCGTCACATTAGTCAGAGCCAGAGTAGATGTCCGTGGTACTGCCCCCGGCATATTAGCCACCGCATAATGAATCACACCGTGCTTCACGTAGACAGGATCGCTATGCGTCGTCACCCGGTCCACTGTTGATATAGTTCCCCCTTGATCGACAGCCACGTCCACAATCACGGAACCAGGCTTCATTTGCTGTACCATTTCCTCGGTTACAAGTTTAGGTGCTTTGGCACCTGGAATCAGCACTGCGCCTATCAGCAGATCTGCCTTCTGAACAGCACTAGCAATATGATATGGATTGGACATTAATGTACGTATTCTCCCCTGGAATACATCGTCCAAGTAACGGAGACGTTCAGCGCTCCGGTCAATGATCACTACGTTGGCGCCAAGTCCTAAAGCCATCTTAGCTGCATTGGTACCAACAATCCCCCCACCCAGGATAATAACATCCGCAGGCGGCACGCCTGGAACCCCTCCGAGCAATATCCCTCTGCCGCCATAAAACTTCTCCAAAAATTGTGCTCCTACCTGCACGGACATACGTCCGGCTACCTCACTCATAGGTGTTAGCAAAGGAAGGCTGCCGTTCGCCAGCTGAATCGTCTCATAAGCGATGCCCGTCACTTTACTTTCCAATAAGGCTTCCGTCAACCTAGTCTCTGCAGCTAAATGGAGATACGTAAACAAAATTAGACCCTCGCGAAAATAACCGTACTCCTCCGGCAGCGGCTCTTTGACCTTCATAATCATATCCGCCTGATCCCATACTTCAGCTGCTTGGTCAAGCAGAACAGCGCCTTCCCTAGCATAATCCTGATCTGCAAATCCACTCCCTGCCCCTGCTCCGCTTTCCACAAGGACTTTGTGTCCTAAGTGATGCAGCAATCCGGCTCCACCCGGTGTTAAAGCAACACGGTTCTCATTGTTTTTGATTTCTTTTGGTACCCCTATCACCCTTGAATGACTCATGATGGCCTCTCCTTTCAGTCACATGCGTAATCTATAACATTAATTTCCCCGTTATTCTTACACCTTAACCACTTCTTACAATCTGGAATAAGCAATCACCTTTACATAGATAGGATTCTCCACAATTTTCAGCTTTGGAACTTACAGCTTTCTCATGATATACTTTATTCAGCAAATGATATTGGGGAAGGGGAACCTTAATGAAAAAATTAGGAGCTGAGATTCGAAGCTGGGTAGGTTCCATCGGGGCTGCCATCGGCTGCGCTTTATTAATTGGGATTTTTATTATCCAGCCGACCAAAGTTATGGGACATTCTATGGATCCCACGCTTCATGATCAGCAGCGCATTTTTATATCGAAATTATCGCATACGTTTCATCTTGAGCCTCAATACGGAGACATTGTGATTCTGGACAGCCGCGTAGATCGTGAGAGAACCTTTGCTGACGACTTGTTTGAGCATCCGTTAATTTCGTTGTTTACTCACGGAGAAGACAGTCAAACGATCTATGTCAAGCGAGTCATCGGTAAACCGGGAGATGTTCTGGAATTCAAAAATCATCAGGTATATCGTAACGGCGAAGCTCTAAACGAGCCTTATCTTAATGAAACGATGAACTATTCAAGCAATGAAAAGCTTACCGTCCCTGCCGATCACATTTTCGTCATGGGCGACAACCGCAATAACAGCAAAGATAGCAGAAATATCGGCTTTATTCCTCTTGATCATGTTTTAGGGAAAAAGATTTAATATTTAGATGACCGGCGCCTTTAAGCGTCGGTTTTTTTATTCATCCTACGTAAAAAACCTTCTGGCCTGTAAAAACAAGCAGAAGGTTTCGTTCGATTTAATTTTTAGTTTTATCTGTCTTGTCAATACAGCGGTGACAAATCCCCTGAAAATCAAGACGATGATCCAACACTTTAAAACGGTACTCCTTCTCGAGCCGTTCTTCGAGTGGACCAAGCCAATCTTCCATAATCTCATCGACGGCGCCACATTGCACGCAGATTAAATGATGATGATGATGATGAGTGCTGTCATTGCGCAGATCGTAACGGGCAACGCCGTCACCGAAATTCATCTTCTCAACGACATGAAGCTCGGTTAACAATTCAAGCGTCCGATAAACCGTTGCAAGTCCGATTTCCGGAGCTTTATCCTTTACGAGCATAAATACGTCTTCCGCGCTTAAATGGTCTTCTTCGTTTTCAAGCAGCACACGGACTGTAGCTTCCCGTTGAGGAGTTAGTTTGTAGCCCTGTGACTGCAGCTGTTGTTTAATTTTATCAATGCGAGATTCCATGCTACTCCCCCTACGGGTTTTGCGAAAAGCAAAACCTGCTGCGTAAGTCTGCGCCCAGAATGGTGCGGCAAGAGCTTCAGCTTTTGCTGGGCTTCATTCTTTCATTATAGGTTGAGGGTGGCCGGAAAGTCAAACATTTAAAACGACATTGTAATCAGCATGGGGGTTACCCACTTCATCATTACCGGTGAAACGTATGCTTCGAACATCGCTACTCCCGCGAGCAGCACCCCGGATAACAAAATCGTCGCTGAATATCTCATGAACGGTTCGTAAAATGCACCCTTCCGGGTCATGAACCGGTGTTTGACCATATGAATGGAAAAAGCCATAGCCGTAACACTGCAAACGATAAGAGCTGGAATAACGATCAAATTTTGCGGTGCTACGGATACCAGCGCAAACAGCAATCCTTTCCAGGATAGCTGCCCAACCAAATAACCTACAGTGAAGCCCACCAACACACCTTTTAAGAAATCAAGAATCAAAATTAACGGAAGTCCGATAACGGACATCCCAAGTATCCAAATAATGAGAATCCATTTGATATGAAGGCTGAACGACTGCTGGAATGATTGCTTGACATCGTCAAATTCGCCTTGGTCCACTGTGGAGAAAAAATGGCTCAAATATCGCATAATCTCTTGCTTTTGCTCCAGAGATAGCGCATTGACCATGACCGTGCCGAACACTACACCTATGACGAAAATGATTCCAACGAAAACATATAGCGACAGATGCTCCTTCATATAAACCTGTAGCGAACGATTACGGTTCATGCTGCATAATCCCCCCTTGCACTGTTAGTACAAGCATATGATCTGGGATATGCGGTTATGACCATTATCTGTAAATCAGTAATAATTCAATAGTTTTAGAGAATCCAAGCTATTTTCTTGCAACTTTACCATACTTGCCTCCGCCGCCTACTTGGAGCTTCAGCTTGTCTTGACGTGCTTGCACGATGAATTGAGCAATCTCCTCTCCGGCAGCACGCTCCAGTTCTTCAGCCGTTGCTTGGTGGAGAATGTTCATCTCAGTACCAAACTGTGCGAGTAAAGCATTGAGCTTCTTCGGCCCCAAACCCGGGATATACTCCAGCGGAACCTGGTAATAATAGGGCGGTCGGTCATCTGGAACATAAGGTGCTCCTTCTTCGCGATCTGCCAGTTCAAGGATACGGTCCATAACACCGCGAACGATTTTCTTGCTGCCGCAATACAAGCAGCGTTCGACGCTCACTTCTCGCTCATCTGCTATTGTACCGCAGCTGGCACAATAAGTCCTATGATATTTGCCCAAACGTGGATTTAATCCGTAGTTGGCCGCAACACCCCGACCATTCTCCTTAGCTAATGCTTGACGCAGCTCCTCAAAGCTCGGCCCTGCCAAAAGAAGCTTATTATACTCCCGGCCGATCTTGGCTAACGAATGGGCATCCGAATTCGTAAGAAACGTGTAGCGATCCAACTCATAGATATACCCCGCCATTTCTGAATCCGCACTTAATCCAAGCTCTACAGCGGCAATACCATCCATATCGAGGAGATGCTCCATCCTTGTGGAACAGCTGCCATAGACACTTTTATGCGGTGTGAAAATGTGAGCAGGCACTAGGATGCCCCCCCTGCCAAGCACTTGCTGCTGAAGCTCTCTGGCGGTTACGTAAATACGCTGCGAGCTCAGTCCTACATTTTTCATATGCTTGCCAAGCCAGCTTGTGAACTCTTCCATCACCGACACGGTAGGCATGTAGGCGAGCAAATGTGCAGTCCCCATTCCCGGATCCCGCACTTCGATTTCGCTGCCAAGAATAATGGTTGTCTGATGGTAGCGGATGCCTCCCCCGGCAGCCTCCTCCATCTCACCTTTATCGAGATACTTGAACATTTCACGCTGAACAGCTGGAGATTGACAGTCTATAATGCCGACGATATCCATGCCTTTGCGCTCTGAGGCTTCACGAGCAATATTATAAAAGGTCAAATTGTTCGCTGCGCTTATTTTTACGGCCTGTCCTTCTTCTGTCCGCCCAATATGAATATGCAGGTCTGCGTAAAAAGGACGCACATCCGTCATTAGAACGCCCCCGTTAGTTTATATGATTGCCATGCGTATACGGCTGTAATCGTCTTGGCGTCGCTGATACGCTGCTCCTTAATGTACTCCTTTGCTTGCTCTAACGTAATGCTCTCGCATTCCAAAAATTCATCCTCATCGAGATGCACTTCACCTTTGACCAAATCATCTGCAACATACAGATGCAGGATTTCATCCGCAAACCCAGGTGACGTGTAAAATGACGCAATATGCTTAATAGAACCTGCCTTGAACCCGGTTTCTTCCTCCAGCTCGCGTTTGGCAGCTTCAAGAGGCTCCTCGCCCGGATCCAGCTTGCCTGCAGGGATCTCTATCTGACTTTTCTCTAACGGCTTACGATACTGCTCCACAACCAGCATGCGATCGTCTTTCAAAGCCAGAACCGCTACAGCTCCCGGATGCTTAACGATCTCTCTCTTTGCCATTTCCCCATTGGGAAGCCTGACCGTATCGACTTGTAAGGAAATCACCTGGCCTTGAAAAATGGGCTCAGATGAAACAGTAACTTCTTCAAACTTTTTATCGTTAAGCGGTTTGCTCATCGGTAGTATCCTCCAGGTTCAACTAAAATTAGAAGCTCTGAATATTGCCCTCTCCTTTGTTTGATTCTCAAACTTTCGGATCGTTTTCTATTATATCACACCATGCATATTCATAGTTTTAGATAAGGCATAACTCGTCCTTAGAACGCATAGTGTGTATCAGATGGAACATTATCGGAAAAGAGGGATTTTCTCTATGAAAACTTATTTGTCAGAGCAGCAAATTCGTTTGGTAGGACGTGTCTGGGAAATTAGACGTTATTTGAAACAAGCTCAGGCAAGAATGACTACAGATGTCAGCCTGCTAGCTTTTTTATCCGAGCAGACAGGATATAAGCATGAAGGCAGGAGCAGCCTGATGCTGGATAGCGGACAGACTCAACCTATGGAATTGTCGCATAATGCCACGCCAAGTCAGCTGCCGCACTCATCGCAGACCAAAAAGCAGGATCCTCAAGTAATCCCCTTCCCATCGAAGTAATCGGAAGTCTGTATTCCGAAAGAGCACGCTGCCACTGTTCGTCAGAAACAGGTACATGCCAGGTCAGCGCGTGCTTGGAAGCAAGCTCAAAATAACCCGCCTGCAGTTGCACTCGTGCCCCGTCATCCCCTGTCAACAAGGGCAGCGGAACATTAGCGCGAATCAGCGTTAAATCACGCAATACCGTTAATGTATGATGGCTAATTCCGCGGTGACGCTCACGTTCGTCAGCGAAGCTGATCCGCGGTATGGCTATGGGAAGCCCTTGAAGAACTCCTACTGCATTCAACAATTCACTCGCTTCCGTACCGCTGAACCCCATCAGCGTCTCTGTGCCTACACTTCCTGGGCCCGGCAGCACTATAGCCAGATCGGCTTGGAGGACATGCTTGGCAGCGAGCAGGGCAGTATACTTGTTAACAGCTTCTAAATCCCCCCCATAGGCTTGCCCATAAGTTATGCACCCAATCAACCATCCTAACTGTTTCAAATGCCTTACGTGCTTGCTAAAAGCTAACGGAAGCGCCGCGCTGTCCGTCATGATATAAGCTATGCGCAGCGGTATTCCTTCCTCTCCCATCCTCTGTCGCAATCTGCATAAAAGCATGGGCAGCATGCTGTGCAGTTCTCCGACAAGCACCGGCATTCCCTCTAGAGTAAGCTCTTGGGTAAACAGCTCGTGAAATGGGCTTGACTGCTCCTCCACAGCAAGCACTGGCCGCTGAAGCGAAGTATATCTTAACTTCATTATATGCCCCGCAGCCGTATTCGCCTCATAAGCTGAATTATGTGAATCTGAAGAAGACAATTCCGAGGTTGTCCCTCCAACACCTCTCGACAAGACTTTATGAACGAAATGCACTCCTCCTGTACCCAATCCCAAGGCCACGGCCGTTGTGTTAAGCAGCACCTCATCGTCCACTTTCAAAGAGATTGCATGATCATCACCATAATAAACGGCTATACCCTTAGTTCCATCGTTGAATCTGACTGTTATTTCGTAGAGATCAAAATCCTTTGTACTTATTTCTGTAACGACTGCCGTTCTCCACTTGATCAAGCATGCCCCCTCCTAACGACTTCATCTAGTAATAAATATGTATGTAGGAACGTCGTCTCTCATGTTCACCACTCCAAGCAAACCCTTAGTAATAAAAAAACCGTCAATCCGAAGATTGACGGCAAGTCCGTTATCTGAACAAAATTAAGCTTGAGCCGCTTCTTTAATAATTTGCACTACTGCTTCCGTTACTTTAACCATATCGCTAATGGCAATGTGCTCTTCAGTCGTATGAATATTTTGATATCCTACAGCTAAGTTTACCGTTGGTACTCCGAAGCCATTAAATACATTGGCATCGCTGCCGCCTCCGGAATGGAAAGTACTCGGCGTACAACCAATTTTTCTAAGAGCTTCCATAGCAAGCTTTACGACAGGGGCGTTCTCGTCGAACATAAAGGCAGGATAAATGACGTCGCTTTTAAAGTCGACTTTCGCGTTCATTTCAGCAGCTACATCCTCGCAAGCTTTGCGCATGGCTTCAATCTGGCGATCAAGCTTATCCTGCACAATACTGCGTGCCTCTCCCTCCAGCTCGACCCGATCCACGACAATGTTCGTTGCGCCATTCACACCGCCTGCGAAGCGGCCGATATTAGCTGTAGTCTCTTTATCGATGCGTCCGAGCGGCATTCTTGCGACAGCTCTACTTGCCACTGTAATGGCGCTGATCCCTGCTTCTGGATTCACACCTGCATGTGCAGAGCGACCGGAGAAAGAAATAAATATTTTGGCCTGTGTTGGCGCCGCAACAGCGATAGCTCCTACTTCTCCATTGGAATCCAGTGCATACCCATAGTCAGCTTGCAGCCATTTGGAATCCATTTCACGTGCACCTTTTAGCCCCGATTCCTCACCAGCTGTAATCACAAATTGAATTTGTCCGTGCTTAATGTTTTGTTCTTTCAGTACCCGGATTGCCTCGAGCATTGCAGCCAAGCCCGCTTTATCATCGCTGCCCAGGATTGTTGTACCGTCACTGCGAATGATACCGTCTTCGCCAATTTGCGGTTTAATGCCTTTACCCGGAGTTACTGTGTCCATATGGGAGGTAAAAAAAAGCCGTGGCAGTTGTGTTTCAGAAGTCGGTGCCAGCGTAAAAAACAGATTGTTCGAACCATGTCCGCTGCGCGAGGCCGAATCGTCCTCTTCCACAGTCAGTCCCAATGCAGAGAATTTCTGTTTAAGCACTTGGCTGATTTCTTGTTCATAACGAGTCTCGCTATCCACCTTGACCAGCTCGATAAATTCATCGACCAAACGTTTTTCCTGAATCATCTCTTTCCTCCTATGTACACTTTAAGTTAAAATATGAATATCTCGATTGCATGAAGAGGAGTTGAATAGGATGCGCAACAAGATCGTATTTAAAGTTATTATTTACGTTATGCTGATTTGTATGGTTTTATCAACCGTATTATTTACTGTCAATATGTTCCTCTAGTACGCGAAGTCCTTTGCTTTATCCTAAGCAAATTTAATATAACTTCGTCTCTTGATTGTACGACTCCATGTTTTCTTTTACGCGCTGCAGGAAGCGTCCGCAGATTACGCCGTCCAAGATACGGTGATCGAGGGACAAGCATAGATTGGCCATGGAGCGTACCGCAATCATATCTTGAATAACGACAGGCTTTTTCACAATCGATTCGAAAGTGATGATGGCTGCCTGAGGATAATTGATAATCGGCTGTGTCAAAATCGATCCGAACGAGCCTGTGTTATTTACTGTAAAGGTACCACCCTGCATATCGTTAAGCGACAGCTTGCCGGCTCTTGTTTTCCGGGACAATTCTTCGATTTCCCGTGCGAGTCCGGCAATATTTTTTTGATCGGCGCGCTTAATTACTGGCGTTAGCACCGAATCCTCTGTACCTACCGCAAGCGAAATATTGATATCCCGCTTAACAATTATTTTATCTACCGCCCATACCGAGTTCATAATAGGGTAGTCCTTGATGGCACTTACGACAGCTTTCATCATGAAGGAAAGGTAAGTTAAATTAACGCCTTCCTGCCGTTTAAATTCGTCCTTCAGCTTATTGCGAAGAAGAACCATATTCGTGACGTCAACCTCAATCATCATCCAGCCATGAGGGATTTCGGTTACACTTTGACGCATATTGCGCGCAATAGCGCTGCGAATCGGCGTCACGTCAACCAAGTACTCTCCTCTGCCTTCCAGTTGTTGACCTTCCACCTCAATACGTGGAAGCGGAGGATTTTCGGACAAGTGGATACCGGTCGAACGAAGGGGTCCCTTCGGTGGACTTGAGAGGAATACATCTTCCGCAGTACGTGCTTCTGAGCGCTGCTCCGCTCTAGGAGCTGCGGCTTGTGGTTGGGCTGCCGTGTTTGCGGCTGACGCCGACTTCATCCCCGATGCAACAAACGCTTCAATATCTTTGCGCGTAATGCGTCCGCCAAGACCCGTACCTTGAACATCCTCCAAGCGAATACCATGCTCGCTTGCCAGCTTCAATACGGAGGGAGAAAAGCGATTGCGCATTCCTTCATCGTAACCAGCAGCAGCGGACTGTCCAATAGAGCCTCCAACAGGAGATGTACCCTGAGACGCAGTACCTTGGCCTTGTGTCGACAATTGTTCCTCAATAACACAAATAGCCTCTCCAACGGCAGCGGTCTGCCCTTCGGCTACCAGCAGTTTGGTCAGTTTACCGGCTACTGGTGACGGCATCTCGGTATTTACCTTATCCGTAATTAACTCGCATAAAACGTCGTATTGCTCTATGTAATCGCCCGGCTGCTTCAGCCATTTGCCAATCGTTGCTGAAACGAGACTTTCCGCGAGATGCGGAACGGTCACTTCGGTTTCCTTTACATTTAAGTTCATTAGGTGGTTTCCTCCTAAGACTTTTGCCATAGGCAAAAGTTACTTCGTAAGCATTCACTGAGTTTTGCCGTAGGCAAAAGTTACTTCGTAAGCATTCACTGAGTTTTGCCGTAGGCAAAACTTACTTCGTAAGCATTCACAATGTTTACCCTTACGCCAACTTGATTGCTTATTAATATTGTACATCCATTTCTGTAGGATGAGCTGAGCCTTGCGTCAAGCCAAGCTCAGCACATTCATTATGGTGAGCTTGCTAAAATGCAGCCAGCTCAGAAATAGCAGCCTTAATCTTGTCCACGCTAAGCAGGTAAAACTTTTCCATGCTCGGGTTCATTCCTACCGCCGGAACATCAGGCGCGCACAGTCTCATAATCGGAGCATCCAGTTCAAACAACAGCTCTTCAGCTATAATAGCCGATACCTCAGCACCAACTCCGCCGGATTTATTATCCTCATGAATAATAAGCACTTTACCTGTTTTGGAGGCTGCTTCAAGAATAGCCGCTTTGTCCAAAGGCTGAATCGTGCGTAAATCAAGAATATGAGCACTGATCCCTTCCTTAGCCAGCTGTTCAGCTGCCTGAATTGCGTATTGAACCGTTATTCCGTAGGAAATGACGGTAACGTCCGAGCCTTGGCGTTTCACGTCCGCTTTGCCGATTTCAACGATATAATCACCGTCCGGCACTTCACCCGTTATGCCAAGATAACATTTCTTATGTTCAAAATACATTACTGGGTCTGCATCGCGAATCGCTGCTTTCATCAAGCCCTTGGCATCATACGGATTGGATGGAGCTACCATTTTCAACCCTGGCGTTCCGAAAAATACGGATTCCGGACATTGGGAATGGTACAAGGCACCACCGCTAGTTGCTCCGTAAGGCGCACGAATAACGATCGGGCAGCTCCAATCGTTGTTGGAACGATAGCGAATCTTTGCTGCCTCGCTAATAATTTGATTCGTTGCCGGAAAAATAAAATCGGCAAACTGCATCTCTGCAATCGGCTTCATGCCGTACATCGCCGCACCAATAGCGGCACCGACAATAACGGACTCAGCCAGTGGAGTATCCAGCACGCGTTCTTCACCAAACTGCTCACGCAGTCCCTTGGTGGCGTTCAATACGCCGCCTTTACCGACATCCTCGCCGAGAACAAACACATTTTCGTCCCGCTCCATCTCTTCCTTCATTGCGGAACGAATAGCTTCCAAATAAGTGATAACCGCCATAGCCTAGACCTCCCCTTCTTCCGCATACACGTGCTTCAATGTATCTTCCGGCAGCGGGTATGGTGCTTGATCGGCATATTGAGTCGCTTCATTGATCTCCTGCTTAAGCTGCTCCAGCAGTTCTTCTTCCTGCTCGTCACTCCACAAGCCGCAATCAACCAAATATTGTCTATATTTAGGAATTCCATCTTTAGCACGGTTTTCTTCCACTTCTTCCTTCGTACGATACAGCATATCGTCATCGGAAGTGGAATGAGGAGATATCCGGTACATAACGGACTCGATTAAAGTAGGTCCTTCACCACGAACAGCACGTTCACGCGCTTCTTTTACGACACGGTATACTTCCAATGCATCGTTACCATCGACTTTAATCCCTGGGAATCCGTATCCGATTGCTCGTTCGGCAATGCTCCCTGAAATTTGTTTATGTAAAGGCACAGAGATCGCATACTGGTTATTTTGGCATAAAAAGATAACAGGCAGCTTATGAACTCCCGCAAAGTTACATCCCTCGTGGAAATCACCCTGATTGCTGGATCCTTCGCCGAAAGTAGCGTAGGCTACGAAATCCTGCTTCTTCATCTTACCTGCAAGGGCTATTCCTACCGCGTGGGGAACCTGTGTTGTTACCGGACTGGAACCCGTAACGATATTCAGCTTTTTATGACTGAAATGCCCAGGCATTTGGCGTCCGCCGCTGTTAGGATCTTCTGCCTTAGCAAACACAGACAGCATTAATTCCTTCATCGTCATCCCTACTGCAAGTACAAAGCCATAATCGCGATAATAAGGTAAAAAGTAGTCCTTGCCTTTCTCCAATGCAAATGCAGTCGCAACTTGAGAAACCTCTTGCCCGATCCCTGAAACGTGAAAGCCGATCTTTCCAGCTCTTTGCAGGAGATAAGACCGCTCGTCAAATTTTCTTGCCTTCTGCATGTATTTATACATTTCAACTGCCTGCTCGTCAGACAATCCAAGCTTACGGTGCCTCATAAGTTGGCCGATGGACATGGGTGTAACCCCCTTCATTCAACTAAAATTATTACTAGGTACTAATACTTGCCCCTATAAGTATATTATAATCGGTTTCCCTTATGAATACAATTTCCGTTTTGTTGCAAAATGTTACAAGATTTCAGAGAAAAGGGCTCGGAACGTTTAAATCCCGAAAGCCCCTCCGTCTACAGCCAGCATCGCTTCTCCCAAAGCCTCCGATAATGTCGGGTGAGCATGGATCGTCTGCCCGACTTCCCATGGAGTCGCATCCAATAGTTGGGCAAGTGCTGCTTCTGAAATATAGTCAGTTACATGAGGCCCAATCATATGGACACCGAGAATATCATTCGTTTTCTTATCTGCAATAACCTTTACAAACCCATCCGAATCGCCAAACAATACAGCCTTGCCGACCGCCGAAAAAGGAAAACGGCCAATCTTGACTTCATGTCCGCGTTCGACTGCCTGCTGCTCCGTCCAGCCAATTGAAGCTACTTCAGGTCTCGTATATACGCAGCGCGGTACCTGATGTGCTCCAAAGGTATGTGTGCTTTGTCCTGAACAATGCTCCACAGCTACGATTCCTTCATGTCCAGCCACATGGGCAAGCTGAAGCCCGCCGTTCACATCACCGATCGCATAGATATGGGCTTCCACGGTTTGCATGTTCTCGTTAACTTCAATGAATCCGTTGGTCACCTTCACATCCGTGTTCTGAAGCCCGATATCTTCAACATTAGCTTGACGTCCGACACAGACCATTACCTTCTCTGCTTGAAGCTGCTCAGCTTGTCCTTTGCGTTCAATCTGAAGTTGTACGGCCCCGTCCTGCTTGTTGACGGTCTCACCAAGTACTTTGGCACCTGTCAAAATTTGAACGCCTCTTTTTTTCAACAGCCGTTCGAGTTCACGAGATATATCGCTATCTTCGGTAGGAAGCAATCGATCTGCATATTCCACTACCGTGACTTGCACGCCAAAATCATTTAACATTGAAGCCCACTCGACTCCAATAACGCCCCCACCAACGATAAGAATCGATTGCGGCAGCTCCTCCAGCTGAAGTGCTTGATCGCTGTTAATGATCATTTGTCCGTCTATATCCAATCCCGGCAAGCTTCTTGGTCTTGATCCGGTTGCAATAATCAGCTTTTCTGGTACAAGTGTTAAAATCTCGCCATCAGCCTGCTCAACGGAAACAGAACCTGATCGCGGAGAAAAAATAGATGGAGAAAGAAGTCTCCCGTTACCATAGAACACCTGAATATTGTGCTTTTTCATCAAAAATTGAATGCCTTTATGCATCTGATCAACGACGCTTTGTTTACGGGCTTGTACCCGGGAAAAGTTCAATCGGACGGAATCAGTCTCTATGCCAAATCGCTCACTCTCAAGCATCGTTGCATACACCTCGGCGCTGCGCAGGAGCGCTTTGCTTGGAATGCATCCGCGATGCAGACAAGTACCTCCAAGCTTATCGCGTTCTACGATCGCTACCGTTTTCCCTAATTGAGCGGCTCGAATGGCGGCAATATAACCTCCCGTGCCTCCTCCAAGAACAACGATATCAAAAGCTTGCGTCATATGTATAAACCTCCTGAAATCTATGATTCTTTTATTGTAACTCTAATCGATGTGAGAAATATAGTACAATTTAAGAAAGATGCATGAAATGTTAACGAATATATGGTACTTTAGTAGGTAGGATTTTCATAACGGTTTTAATTGATCAATAAAGGAGAACATCATGAGAGCAACGTTTTATCGGTTTATTGCCGTCCTGATGCTGGTCATCCCGGGCGTTATGGCCACCTATGGATTTTTGGCGATGAAGGATGCTTTCTTCGCCCAATTTGGAGCAGCCGAACTGAATCCTCATGTTCAATGGGGTAAATTTTCATTAGGATTTGTATTATTTCTAGCGGGAGTAGCCTTCATCGGCGGTTGGACTTTCTTCAGGGACCGCAAGCGCAATTATGTCGCACCCCGTTTTAAAAAGAAGCGTAAAAAGCAATAGGAGCCAGCCCTTGGAGACGGGAGCGGCTCCTTATATTTTGTTCGGCCTTGAACCCCGGCCTAGCCCGTCAAACCACGAAAGCACACGATTGCTATCGATTATCTTTGATAAAGATAGACGCCACGTAATGCCGTGCAAAACGACGAATACCAACAGCAGAAGCAGCTGCAGCTTCCAACCGGTTACCTGGACGATCCAGCAGCCCATAGCAAATCCGAGCAGATTGGCACCTGTATCGCCTAGCATGATCCTCCCTCGAAGATCCGGAACAAGAAGAACAGCGGCTGCTACGAGGATTGGCAGTGCCATAATCATTAACTCCTGCCATTTAGCTGACTCCCCGGAAGGCAAGGCTGCTGCCAGCACCACAACCAAAATACCAAAACCCTTCAAAGCTCTTCCAGGCCTAGTATCGAGCAAATTGATGCTATTCGATGCGAGTACTATCAATAAGCATTGAACTGCGATCCAGTAAATAGGCTGCCGTAAGACAGCACTATCGTGGAAAATGAACAGCAGCGCAGCCATCGATACTCCAGTTGCTTTTAATACACCTGTACTGACCACCCTATGCTCTTTCCAGAGCCTCCAATGTCCCGCAAAGCCTTTAAACGATTTGTGGCCCACAGCGTCATCTAAAAATCCGAGAAAGACGACCACAATTGCAGCCAATGTAAATTCATTTAATAAAGATTGCTTTGCGAACAAGCTAGGAATAAAAGTATTTCCTCCTAGATAAGCAGCTCCTTTTATAATAACCGAGTGAATAAGGAGCAGTAGGCAAATTACAATTCCTCCCGCCGTCGGTATTCGTTCTCCCGCATAATTGCAGTCCGTCAACTTGTGGTTGATCATAAAGCGCATCCATCCCGGTAGGAGTGTCCACCCAAGACCAAACATAATAACCGTATAAAGCAGCCAAACCATTAGCATATCGGCTGTCTCCAGCGATTCCATAGTGTGCCGCTCACTGCATACAGCTGTTTCCCACGATGCAGCCACCCACCAATATCTCTCCCTGATACCCGGTGTGAAAAGGGAATTGGCAGCTCGTCTACTCGGTAGCCTAACTTTACGGCATCAATAGTTAGACCCACCTCGACACCGAAGCCCCCGGAAAGTCTACCTATTTTCTCCAAAACTTCACGATGAATTGCACGTTGACCTGAGAGCGGTGCAGAAGGCTCAAAGCCTGACAATCGGTATACACCTTGCTTGGCAAGCTTTTTCACTAAACCAAATCCACTCTTTTGGGATACTGCGGGCAAGTGGGCAATAACCATATCGGATCGTCCTGATGTCAAGGGCTCAATGAGCGATGGGAACCACTCAGCTGTGTGTCCAAGGTCTGCGTCTAAGAAAACAAGTACATGCCCTCTAGACATCTTGTAGCCCGTTTGAAGTGCAGTTCCCTTACCGTAAGGCCGTGGGTGCTGTACTATCAAATCAGCCCATGGCACTGCCAGCTCGAACGTGCTGTCACGACTTCCGTCATCAATGACAATAACTTCTACACGTTTCCCTTGACTGACAATCTGCTTACATGCTTTTCGAATAGCGCTCAATGTTTCCTGGATGTACAGCTCCTCATTGAGTGCGGGTACGACGACTGAGATGATTGGCTGCATTGACGCAACCCCTTTCATTTAAAGCGTAATAAAAGCTTTCTTATCCCATTTTTCAAAGCATAGCTCCATTGAGAGATAAGAGAATAGTGCTGAGTCGGGCCATACAGCAATGCGATTCCTTTAGCGTCAGTCAGCTTACTTCCTATTTTCATCCGAACTAGAACTGTGCTGCCCATCCCTTTTCTGCCTTTTTCTAAAAAATCAAACATATGACTATGAGCTCCAACAGTAACAATGCGTTCACACTGATGGTCGTAGGCTAACAATAGGGCAATATCCTCACTAGTCCCGCTAGCAGACAATTGTTTCGCATTCAATCCTAAATGTTCAAGTCGTTTTAGCCCAGGTGCATAACCGTTCGAGTAAGCATGAACCAACAGCTCAGCACCACATTGCAGGGCTTGATCCGTCGCGCTATCCATATCTCCTATTATAAGATCCGGTTTATGCCCTTGCTCTAATAATGCGTCAGCTCCTCCGTCCACACCTATTAACACCGGCTTATAACGACGAATATAATCCTTCAAAGCCGCCAAGTCCTGCTTATAACCTTTACCGCGAATAACGACGAGAGCATGACGGCCTTCTAGACTCGCTTCTAAATCGGGGCAATACAGCGGTTTTAGAACCAAGTCCTTTTCTCTATTCGCGTAGTCCAACGTATTATTAATAAAATTAAGAAGCCTCTCGTGATAACTATCGTGAGCATGACTATACAGATCTAACCACTTATCTTTTGTAAAAGGGGTGCATGGAACGGTCAATTTCCCGACCACAACACCTTCACAGGTTATTTTTATAGGGGTATTGTCTTTTATGGCTGATGCCCAGACAGCCTCCATCTCGTAGATCGGAATATTGTTTTCTATTAGCATAAGCGGTCCAGTTACAGGAACTGTTCCCGTCATTATCTGACCAATATTGATTACGGCCTGAGCTTTTGCCGCGATTAATCCTTCAGCTGCAAGCTCGTCAAGGTCTTGATGGTAAATAACAGCAATACAGAATGGTTCAATATCAGACAACAGTTGTTTGGTGCTATGATGTACGCGTGCTAAACCATGAATCGTCTGCATAGAGGATATCTGAATTGTTTTGCTAGCTTCCATCTCTTTGCACATCGCTTTCCGGTTGCTTTGGACTTACAGACAGCCTGATTACTTCTAGTTTTTATCTTTCGTTAGCAACCGGGATCTCATACATTCATTTACAAATAAAAAGAGCCCGGACAAATCATTGTCCGGACTTTAACTGTTTCTCTCCATTTACTTGGATTCATGTAAAATGATGGTATGCTTCCCTTGTTATCGGCATAAGCTTTTTCATGTGGCTGATAACGATAATAACGACAGGGAACAACCCCCCATATGCAAAACTTAATAATGAAGACCTCCTTGAAACCATTCTGAGTAATCCGTGGATTTCAACATATCTCGTACATAATTCAGCAGAGCCGCGAGCTCGTCCTCCTTGAAACTGTATTTGCAATCCATCATATTAAATAAAAGCCGGACTTCCTTTAAAGCTCCGCTAGGCTCGCCTTTTAATTGAATAACGTAGAGCTCATCCGGCTCATCCTGAAACTTGCAACCCACATCCAGAAGCAGCTGTTGGTTCGTCTCGTCATGGTCTACATTACAATAATCGAACTCCATCTTATCCCTCCAAAAAAAGTGCCAATTCTCTTTATAGGCAACAGTATTCTACATTTTGTGCAAAATTTCAATGTTATAATGAACCTTATCTTAGCGCAAGGAGTAGGGTCAATGCAAAGAATATGTCAAAAAATTGTTCGTGTTCAGAACGGTCTGATTACGGAAATTTATGATGGCTTACGATACCGCAGCTTTCAAGACAACGATCGTGCATTGAAGGAATTATTAATGGATGATGTAGGGCTAGATTTTGAATCCATACTCAACACCTATGAAAGTCTTATTCATGACCTAGCGAATTCTTTCCCGCATCTTCGCGACTATATTAGTCAGAAGCTCCCTGATGGGTGGCTGCAATGGTCTCAACAAAACTACGAGGAGGAATCGCTACAGCCCACCACGGCTTCAAAAGCTGCGGCAAGAATAAGCGATACTAATTCTCCTTGTATCCCCTAGAGTTTTACAAGCATAATCCTGCGCGGACGATCCATACTATGTGTGACAAATCCGCGAGGAGGCAGTGCTATATGACCGACAATTTAGAAAGCAACTATAACTGTGCTCAAGCAGGAAACGATCTTCATGAACTACAGCAGCAGTTGAACTCCATGCAAAGCAGCTCCAACGGCAGCAAAGAACAACAAGAAGAAATCAACAGGCTGGAAAATCAAATTCGCTTCATCAAAAACAAATGTGATATTAATCCTTAGAAATCTTAGTTAGAAAGTAGGCACAGCGCTTAGTCGTTGTGCTTTTTTAGCATGATTATTATTGTTGTTTATAATAATACTCGTCCAAGAGGACTTCGCCTAAAGATGATATAATGATGCTCATTAGTAACTAGGAGGCGTTAATATGAAGTGCACAAAATCAGCTAGGGTCCAATACGACGGGGTAACGCATCACTAACCCTATAAACTGCGTGAACCCCGTATAATTTGGGGGAGTTGTCCTGGTGAGTCAAGAAGATCGTACAAATAATAATATTGAAGAATCTACTTTAGAGGTGAATATATCCCATCAAACCTTTAGAACTTCGAATCAAGCTATTGCCTGGCTATGTGTTCTCGCGTTTTTTAGCGTATTGAATGAAACTGTATTCAATGTTGCGTTACCGGATATTGCAAAACAGTTCGGTGTGCTTCCTGCTGCAGCTAATTGGGTTAATACAAGCTTTATTCTATCTTTCAGTATAGGCTCGGTTGTGTACGGTAAAATCTCTGACCTATTTGGTGTCAAAAAATTGCTGCTTTTCGGGATTTTGATTTACAGTGGTGGATCTCTATTTGGATTACTTGCCCATACTTTTTTACCTGCAATGATTGCAGCCCGGTTTATACAAGGGGTAGGCGCTTCTGCCGTCCCAGCCCTTATTATGGTGATGATTGCCCGTTTTGTCGATTCTAGAGGGCGCGGCAAAGCATTCGGAATGGTTGGTTCCCTAGTAGCCACGGGTGAAGGAATAGGGCCTGCTTTGGGTGGTCTTATTACGCAATATGTGCATTGGTCCTTATTATTTTTAATTCCCATCATAACGCTAGTCGTTTTGCCGTTTCTTTATAAAAGATTGCCATATGAGCCACCTGTATCCAAAGGTAAAATTGACCTGTTGGGTATTTCAATCCTTAGCATTGGAATAAGCTTATTTTCCCTTTATATGACGAATTTTCATTGGAGCAGTCTCCTAACAGGTGTTGGCTTTATAGGATGGTTTGCCTTTCATATTAAGCGTTCCAAGAACCCGTTTATTGAGCCCCATTTATTTAAAAAGCGAAACTTTATTCTTTGCGTATTATCGGGATGCATTTTATTAGGAACAACCGCTGGCTTCTTATCCATGGTTCCTTATATGATGAAAGACGTGCATCATCTAGCGGCAGGAATAATCGGAAGCGGTATTATATTTCCTGGAACGACCAGTGTTATCCTGTTCGGAATGATCGGGGGAATACTGGTTGATAAATGGGGGAATCGCTTCATTTTATGCATTGGTTTGACCATGATTCTTGTTAGTTTTCTGATACTCTCACTGTTGTTAGATCAGTCTCCATGGATTACAACAGGGATGCTGATTCTAACCCTTGGCGGACTATCGTTTATTAAAACCGTTATTTCAAACACGGTAGCAGGTAGTCTAGATCCGGAAAATGTAGGTGCAGGTATGGGTTTGCTGAATTTTGCATGCTTCCTGTCAGAAGGCTTCGGGATTGCCTTTGTGGGCGGAATGCTTAGCCAAGAGCTATTTAATTCCCAACTGTTGATAAATTTCAAGAATCAAGCTGCTTATTTATACAGCAATATGTTATTAGTCTTTATCTTGATTATGTTGATTGGCGGTGCTGTTTATCTACTGAACGACCGTCGTATTCGATAATGTGTTTCAAAGTTAGATCCCTGGTATTAACCACGGGATCTTTTATTTTATACTTTTGAACATTCACAATTTTGAGCATAAAAATACCACTTCTTCATTGGTTTTTTTACTACCAATAAAAAGTGGTATTAGTTTTACGGAAAATTATTTCGAATCGGAAAGAATCGATCCTTTAATCTTCCCTATCCTTTCAAGAAACCTTATGCTCGATTCTCAGCTTATCCGCCACCATTGCAATGAATTCGCTATTGGTGGGTTTTGCTTTCGATATATTAATCGTATATCCGAACAAGTGGCTGATGCTGTCGATGTTGCCGCGCGTCCAAGCGACTTCAATCGCATGACGGATCGCACGTTCGACGCGGGAAGGCGTCGTTTTGTATTTTTCGGCAATCGCCGGATAAAGCGTCTTGGTGATGGCTCCAAGAATTTCGATGTTATTGTAAACCATTGTAATGGCTTCCCGTAAATATTGATAACCCTTGATATGAGCGGGAACGCCGATTTCATGTATGATAGTCGTGATGTTAGCATCGAGGTTTTTCGTTTTTGGCAGTTGAACGACATTTGCTTTTACAGGGCTGTGAGACATTACAGAGCTTGTTTGATTATTGGAGACCAATTGGCGGATGCGGTTCGTCAAAATCTCCATGTCAAAAGGTTTCAATATGTAATACGAAGCTCCGAGCTGCACTGCTTTTTGTGTAATGTTTTCTTGACCAAACGCCGTTAACATGATGATTTTCGGTTGAGGATGCAAGTCCATTTCACGCAGCTTTTCCAATACGCCAAGTCCGTCCAAATGCGGCATAATGATATCTAGTATCAACACGTCCGGCAAACGATTGCCTTGCTCGATTAATCGAAGAACGTCGTTACCATTATACGCAACCCCGGTTACTTGCATATCGTCTTGTTCATCGATAAATTCGGAAAGTAAATTTGTAAATTCACGATTATCATCAGCCAACAATACTTCAATCATTTGCAACGTAACATCCTCCTTCAAATGGCAACCAATAAGATTAGCAATATTTACCTAAGTATACTTTCGACAACAGCAATAAAATTCCTCCTGTCGAAAATTATTTTTCTAGATTTTTTTTAATTTTTAATTTATAATATAAAATTTGCACCAAATAAGTACATTATTCGACAAAACTAAATAGAAGTCAACATAAAAGAAAAACTAAAGGCTTTTTAACCGGCCTTTAGTTCTTGTTTTGCATTTCTAAGCATAATTCCTGCATCCTGCAGCATCCATTCGATAAAGCAACCATACCCGCTTGTAGGATCATTGACAAAAACATGAGTGACGGCGCCAATGACTTTTCCGTTTTGAATAATAGGGCTGCCGCTCATACCTTGAACGATACCTCCGGTCTTCTCTAATAGCCGTGAATCTGTAATTTTTATAACCATCCCTTTGGTTGCCGGAAAATCCTGCTTAGCTACATGAACGACTTCAATATCGAATTTCTCCACCTTTTGACCATTGACTACAGTGTAGATTTGAGCGGATCCTTCTTTCACTTCTTCAGCAAAAGCAACAGGTAGCGCTTCTTTCGTTAGTCCGTGATCCGGCAGCTCCTCCATTTTACCAAATATTCCGAATGGAGTATTTTTCTCAATGTTGCCTAGGATTTTGCTTTCCTTAGAAAACTGAGCTCTTTTCTCACCTGGCTCGCCATTTTGGCTTTTTGAAATAGAAGTCACATTTGAATGAACAATTTCTCCTGAGCCCACAGCAATAGGGGTTTGAGTATCCATGTCTGTAATGACATGCCCTAAAGCTCCGTACACTCCTTGATCCGGAGCATAAAAGGTTAAGGTCCCCACACCAGCCGCTGAATCACGAATGTACAACCCTAATCGATAAGCTTTGTCCACGATGTCATATGCAGGGTGAATTTGAACATCGATTAATTCATTGTTCCGCTTCAAGGTTAAAGTCAGCGGCTTTTTGTTATTACCTGCTTCAGCTGTCAGCTCGGCCACCTTCGATATTTCTTTCAACGGCTTCCCATTGATTTTGACGATAAGGTCCCCCAGCTGAACTTTAGCGTCTTCCCCTGGCGATATTTTCTTATCTTCTGCAATAGCCACCAAATGATGTCCCACAATAAGAACGCCTGCAGATTTTAGCTTAACACCAATGGTTTGCCCGCCAGGGATCACTTTAAGATCTGGAACAACACTTACTTTTACCGTTTTAAGTGGAATCTTTCCGAAGAGCTTCAGCTTCATTTCGGCTTGGCCTGCTTTGTATGATTCCAATGAAATAGGGTGATGGAGGTCCACTTGAAATGAGTGCTTGGTTGATCCATTGACCTTTAAAATCTCAGGATCGTTCACAGTAACCTGTGCACTAACTGGCATGGCCAATTGTAGATGTGCCTGCTGGCCAGTGAAGAGCCTAAGCTCTTCAGGAAATGATGCAAAACTTTGGAAGGGCGTGGATAAACTACCCAGACAAACGAAGAAGACGAGCATTAATCCAATCATTCTTTTTCTGTGGTTGGAACTCACGGTGTCACGCTCCCTTGCTTCCTTCGCTTGCGGCGTTGTAAGTTTGCCGCTTGTGTACAATTAAGTTAACCCCACGCCTACCCTTTTATAAGTGAAAATGATGCCACGCTTGACTCTTTACATCCTTGATTTCTTTTCATCAGCCAAAGACAACATTTCTTGTGCATGTTCCAATGTTTTTCCCGTCACTTCGACTCCGCCCAGCATACGTGCCAATTCATGAATACGGCCATCCAGATTTAGGTCATCTACTTGGGTATAAGTTCGTTCGTTATCGGAATTTTTATGAATGCGGTAATGAGCATCCGCCATACAAGCAACCTGCGGCAAATGTGTAATGGAGAACACTTGACAGCTTCGGGACAGCTTGGACATTTTCTCGGCAATCGCCTGTGCCGCTCGTCCGCTAACTCCCGTATCCACTTCATCAAATACAAGAACAGGAATGCGGTCAACCCTTGCAAAAATGGATTTTAAAGCGAGCATGACCCGTGAGATTTCTCCACCTGAGGCAATTTTACTCAAGCTGCGCAGTGGCTCGCCCGGATTCGCCGAAATAAGGAACTCAACCTCATCGGCTCCCTCGATAGTTAGTAAGTCTTCACGATATATAATTTGGACTTTGAACTGAGTTCTTTCCATATGTAAGTCACGCAGCTCCGCAACTATTTCTTGCGCAAGCCTTTCAGCAATAACTTGACGTTTTTCTGAAAGCTGCTGCGCAATCTCACGCGTTTTTTGTAAAGCAACCAGTTCTTCTTTCTGCAGCTCCTGCAGCTTTTCATCCTTATTTTCAATCATATCTAATTCTGCTTTTACTTTTTCAAGGTACTTCAATATTTCGTCTACGTTTTCACCGTATTTTCTTCTTAATGATGCGATGGTATCCAGTCTTTGCTCAATGTACTCCAAACGAGACGGATTGAACTCAATATCATCTCTGTAATCCCGAACTTGATAAGCCGCATCCTCTAATTGATAATAAGCGCTTTGTGCTTGCTCGACTAACGGTTTTAGCTTGTCAGGATCTAGGCCCGTGATATCCTCCATCTTTTGAATCGCCTTGTTGATTGCATCCAAGCCTTTGTTGCCTGCATACAAAAGATCATAGGCGTCCGCGGCATGCTGATATAATTTTTCCGCATTTGCTAGTTTGCGTTTTTCTTCGAATAATAATTCATCTTCGCCGCGTTTTAATTGTGCGGATGTAATTTCTTCAACCTGAAAGCGATACAAGTCAAGCATTTGCAGTGACCGCTTACTGGTTTCCTCTAATTCTTTTAAGCTTTTTCGAATGTTGGAGTAAGCTTGATAAGCTTGCTGATATTGCCGTTTCACTGGACCGATTTCATTCTCACCAAACATATCAAGCCATCGAATATGCTCTTCCACATGGAATAAAGATTGATGCTCGTGTTGACCATGTATGTTGACAAGCCATTCTCCGACTTCCTTAAGACCGGATAAGTTGACGAGCTGTCCATTAATTCGGCTCGTGCTTTTGCCTTGAGATGTAATTTCTCTACGTATAATTAAATGGTTCTCCGAATCGGCTTCAATTCCAAGCTCAGATAATGTATTCCATACCGGATGTCCGCTTTCAATCTGGAATAAAGCTTCGATGGATGCTTTATCGCTACCATAACGAACCAGATCGGCAGAACTTCTTCCCCCGGCAACTAAAGTCAAAGCGTCAATAATAATGGACTTCCCAGCTCCAGTCTCCCCTGTCAGAACATGAAAACCTTTACGGAAATGCAAATGTACGGCCTCAATAACCGCTAAATTACGTATCGACATTTCAAGCAGCATCGTTATCTCTCCCGTTAACTCAACATGGATAAAATTTGATTAACTACCATTCCGCTCTGCTCTTTAGTTCGGCATATTATAAGAATGGTGTCATCCCCGCAAATCGTTCCCATGATTTCATTCCATTCCAGACTGTCTATAAGGGCTCCAATGGCGTTTGCCGTACCAGGCAAGCTCTTCATTACTACCAAATTTTCTGTGTAATCAATATGTACGAAATGATCGTTCAAGGCTCTTTTTAATCTATGCATGGGATTGTAGCGTTGGTCTGCAGGAACCGAATATTTGTAGCGGCCGTCATCCAATGGTACTTTAATGAGATGCAGCTCTTTAATATCTCTTGATATTGTAGCTTGAGTAACGGGAAATCCTGCCGTTCTAAGCTGTTCTACCAGCTCATCCTGCGTCTCGATTTCGTTGTTCGTGATGATTTCCCGAATCTTAATATGCCTTTGGCCTTTCATTATTTACCTCCTAAGGGCTTTCGATAGAAAGCCATCTTCGTAAGCGTTCGCTGAGCTTTTCTAAAGGAAAAGCCGTCATCGTAAGCATTTTCTGAGTTTTTAAAGCGTTGGTCCGGTTTACCCGGTTACTTCCTCGTCTGAATCGATATTCATGTTAAATACAATTAATTTCACTTTGCTTTGTTGAAGCTCGAGGTATAGAACTCCTGATGTCTGCGGATACAGCAGCTGATAAACGAGCAAATGGTCACGTACGGAACTTCCTGTCCACTCCATGTGCTTACGGTCTTTGGCTATTTTCACCGCATAATAATGACCGTCTCGTTCTGCAAAATAGTCAATAAACAATCGGCTTTGCAGCTGTTCATCATCGTTGATAGTGATTTGCATGGGGATACGCTGTTTGCCGCTTACAACAGTATAACCTGTACTTTTTAGAAGAAGTGTAGCTTCATCCTCTGGTACTTCCTGAGTTTCCGGAACAGGATACAGCTCTTGTTCTACCGTTTCCTTCATCCTCACCCGAACGTACCAAAAAAGCCAGGTTCCCAACACCAGTAAAATGAGAAAGATAACAAATCCATCCCCGCTCTGCATGGCATCACTTCACCTCAAGCCTTAGTATTCGAGAAAACAAGAGCAATATCCTCCAAAAACGGAAAAAAACTCATCAAACTGATGAGTTTTGAAGCTTTTGCGCATCGCTAACCACTTGCTTAATTTCTTCGTCCATGGCTTCTGGAAAAATCGGTGATTCATCGCTATTGCAGCGGAAATAGGCAAGAAACTCTACGTTCCCTTCTCCGCCTTTGATTGGGGAAAACGTCAGCCCTTTCAGCACAAATCCATTGTCTGCCGCGAAGCTTAGAATCGTTTCGAGTACTTCTGTATGTACCGCAGGCTCACGCACGACACCGGTTTTGGGAACCTTCTCCCGTCCCGCTTCGAATTGTGGCTTGATTAAAGCAACCACTTCACCATTCTCAACAAGGAGCGTTTTGAGTGGCGGCAATATCAGCTTCAACGAAATGAATGATACATCAATTGAGGCGAACGAAGGGCTAGGACCTTGCAAATCTGCAGGCTGCATAAAACGAAAGTTAGTACGTTCCATGACGTTAACTCGCGAATCACTGCGTAGTGACCAATCTAACTGGTTATAGCCCACATCAATGGCATAAACATAGGATGCCCCGTTTTGTAATGCGCAGTCCGTAAATCCCCCTGTTGAAGCCCCTATATCCAGCATAGTTACTCCGTTGAGATCAATTTGGAACAGCTTTAGAGCCTTTTCCAATTTCAGACCTCCACGGCTGACGTAAGGATGAATGGCACCCTTTACCACAATTTTGGAGCTGCGGGCAATTTTCGTACCCGCTTTATCCAACGGCTCATCATCGACTAATACAAGTCCTGCCATGATAGATGCCTTAGCTTTTTCCCGTGATTCGAAAAAACCTTGCTCCACGAGGAGTATATCCAACCGTTCTTTATCTGCTGCCATCTATTGTTGCTCCTACTTTCTCGGGCATGTTAGGCTCGCTGCCGTTTGCGCGGCATAAGCGCTTGAACATCGGATACAAGGCGATCCACTGTAAGTCCGACTTCTCTACGCTGCTCAGGTACAGACCCATGCTCTACAAAATAGTCGGGAACTCCGATAATTTTAATTTGCAATCCGTATATGCTTTGACTGGAATAGAATTCAAGCACTGCGCTACCGAAGCCGCCCGGTTGTGCACCTTCCTCCAGTGTAATAATCGGAATATGCTCTTTAGCCAGTTGGAGCAGCATTGCTTCGTCCAGCGGTTTAATAAATCTTGCGTTGATAACCCGAAGCTGAACGCCTTCTTTGCTTAACTGCTCAGCAGCTTCCATAGCTATAGGAATCATTGGTCCAACCGCAAGCACTACTGCGCTATCTCCTGGTCTTAGCACTTCCCAGCTGCCGATTGGGATCGTACGTAGCGGCTCATCCATAGACACACCGAGACCTGAAATCCGAGGATATCGAACAGCGATAGGCCCGTCATTATACTCGACAGAAGTCTTGAGCATATGGCGAAGCTCATTCTCATCCTTAGGCATCATTAGGACCATGTTAGGAATGCTGCGCAAATAAGCGATGTCGTACACACCTTGATGAGTTTCCCCGTCAGGGCCTACGAAGCCGGCACGGTCAATGGCGAAAATAACGTTTAAATCGGCACGGCAAATGTCGTGCACCACTTGATCGTATGCACGTTGGAGGAAAGTGGAGTACACGGCAAAAACAGGCTTGATTCCTTCGCTTGCAAGGCCTGCACACAACGTGGCTGCATGCTGTTCAGCAATACCTACATCGATCATTCGGTCCGGAAATTGTTTGGCAAAGGATGTCAAACCCGACCCTCCCGGCATAGCCGGTGTCACTGCAACGATCCGCTTATCCTGTTGGGCCAGCTCAATCAGTGTGTTACCAAAGACGTCAGTATACATTGGAGGTCCTACCGATTTGAGCATTTTTCCTGACTCGATCTTGTATGGACTAGCTCCATGCCATGCATAGGAATCTTTTTCAGCCGGTGTATACCCTTTTCCTTTAAGAGTCAGAACATGGACCATAACCGGCCCTTCCACCTTCTCTGCCTGCTTCAGCGTTTCCAACAAAACAGGAAGATTGTTGCCGTCAACAGGCCCGAAGTATGTGAATCCTAGTTCTTCGAACAACACCCCGGAAACGACCATATATTTCAGCGAATCCTTGACCTTCTCTAAGGTTTTCGCCAGAGTGCCCCCGATTGCAGGTATTTTCTTAATTAAATACTCGACTTCTTCTTTTACTTTTACATAGTTGCGGTCGGAGCGAATTTTCCCCAAGTAATTATGAAGCGCACCTACGTTAGGAGCGATGGACATTTCATTGTCATTCAAAATAACCATCAGGTTCTTTTTCTCATGACCGATGTGGTTCATGGCTTCAAAAGCCATACCGCCTGTGAGGGCACCATCACCGATAATGGCGATAACCTTGTTATCTTCACCTTTTAAATCCCGTGCCATGGCCATTCCCATAGCTGCTGATAAGGAAGTACTGCTGTGTCCGGCTTCCCAGACATCATGTTCGCTCTCGGAGCGTTTTACAAACCCGCACATTCCTTTGTATTTACGCAAAGTATCAAACTTGTCCATACGTCCGGTAAACATTTTGTGTACATAGGATTGATGTCCCACATCAAAAATAAATTTGTCAACGGGACTGTTAAACAAGTAATGCAGCGCAATTGTTAGCTCAACGACTCCAAGGTTAGACGAGAGGTGTCCACCAGTGACTGAAAGCTTTTCAACAAGAAACTGTCTAGTTTCGGCAGCCAGTTGCTCCAGTTGCTCAATAGACAGCTTCTTTAAGTCTTCAGGCTGATTGATTTGTTCGAGCAGCACGCTTGTTCCCTCGCTTTCCTTGATTGAATTTTTATCTATATATCGAACTGTGGAATGCTTAAGCTTAATTTTGTACTGAGATTATGAAAATGGTTGAACTTATTATAACACACCGGTCAATAAGCCCTCAAATGAAACATCAATGAAAGCCGACTGATAAAAGCGCATCACTAATCTGTTAATGGTCCCGCTTCAGCAAATAATCAGCAAGCTGCAGCAGTCTATCCACATAAGGGAAATCAGCATCGATCAGAGCCTGCTTGCCTTGCTCGGTCAATTGACTGACCTTTTCTTTGGATGCATCGATTCCAACAAAATAAGGATAGGTCACCTTTTGCTGCTTCTCATCACTCTTTACGGGCTTGCCCAGCTTCTCTTCATCGCCGATCAAATCAAGAATATCATCTTGAATCTGGAACGCAAGTCCAACATGCTGTCCGAACTTCTCAAGCGCCTGCAGCTGTTTTGGAGTGGCTCCTCCAAGATGTCCGCCTGCTTTCAAGGAAAAGACGATTAAATCGCTTGTTTTGTGCAAGTGAATGTATTCTAACTGCTCCAATCCAGTGATTCCTTGCTCACCGAGCATATCTGCCGCTTGACCCCCGACCATTCCCGGAGCTCCTGCAAGCCTGGACAGATCTTCAACGATTTCCACGATCTTCTCTGCCGGTACATCATAAGCACGGTATGCTTGCACAATCGAATAAAATGCATGGGTAAGCAGTCCGTCTCCAGCTAAGATTGCCATAGCCTCGCCGTATACTTTATGATTGGTCAGCTTGCCTCTACGGTAATCGTCATTGTCCATAGCGGGTAAATCATCGTGGATAAGCGAATAGGTATGGATCATCTCAACAGCAAGCGCTACCGGAATCGCTTCTTCCGTACTTCCTCTCAGTGCTTCAACTGCCGCCAGCACAAGGATGGGACGCAATCGTTTGCCACCAGCCATAAGAGAGTACATCATCGATTCCCGCAAGCTGTCAGGAATATTCCAAATTTCGGGCAGTGACTCTGCCAATTCGGATTCAATCAATGCTGATTTTTGCTCTAAATAGTGTTGTATGGAAGAGTCCGTGCTCATTTAAGTTCACCTTTCTCATCGGATGATGGATTAAACGGCTTTTTCACTAGTCCGCCTTCCTGGTCCATCAAAATTTCGATTTTTCTTTCTACCTGCTCGAGCTTTTGCCCGCATAATTGGGATAGTTTCATCCCTTCCTGAAACAGTTCTATAGCTTGCTCTAGCGGAACATCTCCGCTTTCGAGCCTCGCTACGATCTCTTCAAGCTTGTCCATCGCTTCTTCGAAGCTAGGCGTCGTTTCCGGTTTTGTCATTTTGCTTCTCCTCCATTGACCACACATGACAATCCACTTGCCCGTCTACTAGTCGCAGCTTAAGTACATCCCCAAGTTGCACCTGCTGTATGGATCTTATTAATTGTTTCTCACTTTCATCATAGACGAGACTATATCCGCGCTGCATCACCTTCAATGGACTTAGTGCATCCAAGTGACGCATGATGGACACAAGCTGCTGCTGCTTTTGTTTCTTGGCCTGCTGCATGGCTTGCAAAAGCTGCTTGCCTGCCCCGTCAAGCCTTTTTCTAGCGTATATCGTTTGCTCCCTAGGGTTAAATGTGGATAAGTGTTTATCCAACTTCATATGCCGTTCTTGCAGCTTGGCGATTTTCCCACGCAATTGAAAAACTAGCTGCTCTTTAGTACGGTCCAGACGTTCCATCGGTTGCAACAATAGCTGACGTCTCGGATTCAGCAATACTGGCGAGCGCTGTAAACGCTGCAGCCTATCGCGGCCACGTTTCAATTGATTGGACAAGCCGCCATACAACTGCTGATTTAGGAAGCTCAGCTGCTGCTTGAGCTCCATGTGATGCGGAACAGCTAATTCGGCTGCAGCTGTAGGAGTCGCCGCACGTAGATCTGCTACGAAATCCGCAATCGTAAAATCGGTTTCATGACCAACCGCAGAAATAACTGGAATGGTCGATGCGAATATCGCTCGCGCAACCTTTTCCTCATTAAATGCCCACAGCTCTTCTAGCGAACCGCCGCCACGCCCCACGATCAAAACATCCACTTCGTTCATCGCGTTCATCGTCTCAATAGCCTTCACAATAGAAGGAGCTGCCTGAGTCCCCTGCACAAGCACAGGATACAACAACACGGGTACGTTAGGATAGCGACGCTGCAGCGTAATCATAATGTCACGTACTGCTGCACCGGTAGGTGAAGTAATAACACCTATAGCTTTGGGATAACGTGGGATTGCTTTCTTTTTGGAAACAGCAAACAGCCCTTCGTTCTCCAGCTTTTTTTTCAGCTGCTCAAAAGCCAAATATAAGCTTCCGATGCCGTCAGGCTGCATTTGTGTGACATAGAACTGATACTGTCCATCTCTCTCGTACACAGAAATATTTCCGCAAGCAAGCACCTTTGTACCTTCCCGCGGAATAAATCCAAGTCGTTGATTATGGGATGCGAACATAATGCTCTTCAATCGGCTGTCCGTATCCTTAAGCGTAAAATACATATGGCCGCTGGAATGGTGAGTGAAGTTCGAGATTTCTCCCCGAACCCACACATCCTGAATCACATTGTCGCTCTCCAGCTTCATCTTTATATAGCGATTAAGCTCTTTAATTGAAAATATCGGTTTTTGGCTCATCGTTTATCCGTTCACTTTGGACTGTGCCGCTGCACGTTTTGCCGCTTCCAACGTATTGCGAAGCAATACTGTAATCGTCATTGGACCTACGCAGCCAGGAACCGGTGTAATATAGCTTGCTGTATCAAGAACATCATCAAAATCAACATCCCCTGCGAGCTTACCAGTATCCAGTCGGTTAATGCCGACATCGACAACGACAGCGCCAGGTTTAATATGTTCTTTCTTGATCATTTTAGGCTTGCCTACCGCAGCGACTAATATGTCCGCTTGACGGGTAATCTCAGCCATATTAGGAGTTTTAGAATGCACAACGGTTACCGTTGCGTTTTCTCTGAGCAGCAAAATAGCCATTGGTTTCCCGACAATATTGCTTCTGCCTATAACAACAGCATGTTTACCTGCAATTTCGACTCCGACACGCTTGAGAATGTCGATAACCCCAGCCGGTGTACATGGAGCCGGGCCTTCCTTACCTATCATTAAATTACCCACATTGACAGGATGGAAACAGTCCGCATCCTTCTCAACAGCAATGGCTTCAACAATTTTCTCTTCCGAAATATGCTTAGGCAAGGGAGATTGAACAAGAATCCCGTGAATCTTTTCGTTTCCATTTAATTGCTCAATCAAAGCCAGCACTTCCGATTCAGGAGTGTTTTCTGGAAGACTGTGCACTTCGGAATAAATACCCGCTTCTTCGCAAGCTTTTGCTTTGTTACGTACATAAACATGGGAAGCCGGATCGTCTCCGACAATAACAACGGCAAGGCCAGGTTGACAACCCGCTTGCTTCAGTTGTTCCACTTCTTCCTTAATTTGCGTCCGATAAGCACCTACAATTTCTTTTCCGTTAATAACCTGCGCAGGCATGAAGAGATTCCCCTCTCAGCGATATATGGTAACGAATCCATCATTAATTACAGACTTTTCGTCTTAATGCTGTCTATTTCCTTGATCATCTTCCCGAGAACTCCGTTAACGAATTTACCAGACTCGTCCGAGCCAAAATGTTTCGCTAACTCAATCGCTTCATTGACGACAACCTTAGGCGGGACATCATCACGATATACCATCTCATAGGTGGCCAATCTCAAAATTTCACGGTCCACTTTGGATAGCCTGTCCATTTTGTACCCTTTCAAGTAGTCCATCAACAGTTCATCAATCCGTTCCTTGTGGGACACTGTTCCTTCAACCAGCTCCAAAATATCCTGGGCAGCGATATTATCCTGCTCCTTGGTCAGCTGTGCCTCGTCCTCCGTTTGCGCCTCTTCCACTACATGTGCAATAGCTTCATTTGCGCTAACTTCGTTCATTTCCATTTGGTACAAGCTTTGGAGCGCCAGTTCCCTTGCCAATCTGCGTCTCATTAAATAAGTTTCCTCCTAAGGGCTTTTCTTTAGAAAAGCCATCTTCGTAAGCGTTGCTGGGCTTCTCGTTAGAAAAGCCTTCTTCGCTAGCATGTGCTTGGGCTTTCAACAAGAAAGCCTTCTTATTAAGTATTAACTCAGCTTCCCGATGGGAAAGCTTGTTCTTCCTGAATCAAACAAAAAAATCCTTGGAAAGAACCAGGGATTTCATCTAAACAATCTCCATTTGTCCATTAACCAGCGCCACATTTCTTCAACGGGAACCGCCGGCTCACCTCGATCGACTCTTTTCCCTATATGATAACAAGTATATACGATAAGGACAAAAATTAACATATCCCATAGACCACAAATCAAATAGATGATTCCAAGCAGCACTCCGATGATGGACAACATCGTTTTGCCTCTGTGATTTGCCCATAGTTGTTCCCACAGCCGTATCCACATCTGGGAGCTCACCTCTATTCCACTCTACTTTTAAAAGTGGGGGATGCTTGTTGAATATTGGCTACGAAAACGGTCACTACAGCAACAGGAATACCGGTAATTTCTTCAATGTGCTGTTTGATCCCGGATTGCATCTCTTCAGTAAGCTGTGGGATCGATATTTCGCCGTCCACGATTGCACGAATAATAATTTCCAATCCGGCCGGGCTGACCTTCACACGAGCTTTTAGATCTTTAACCCCACGAGTGCGACGAGCTGCTTTTAACGCCAAATTCTCAACCGTTTCCATGGAAATGCGAATATCACCATAATCCGTCCGTTGATCGATAGAAGGAACGTTGGCTCTCCCTCTTCGCACCGAAACAAACAAGAAACGAATACTGATCAATGCAAAAATTACAGTTATCGCAATGAAAACAAGAGCCGTGTCCATATCATAATAGACGTTATAAGTAAAGGTTTTGGTCTTTTCAAAAGAAATCCATCCGAATGCGCAAAATAGCATAATCACGCATCCAATCAAAACAGCCAGACTAAAAATGAATAAAAGCAATCTGTCAATTACTTTGATCACACAACCGGACTCCTTCCGAATTAGAGGAAACCCCCTTACGGCTTGAAGGGGGTTTGCCAAGAGCATATTTACGTGTCTACTTGACTCTATTAGGCGTAACTTCTACCTCTTCCACTTTGTCTGCACCTTTGAAAATAACATCGTGAATATGTACGTTAACTTGCACCACGCTCAAACCTGTCATTGATTCTATCGCGTGCTTAACATTTTGCTGCACACCAGAAGCCACTTCAGGAATTCTAGTGCCGAATTCAATCACTATCGATACATCAATCGCCGCTTCGCGTTGGCCAACATCCACTTTAACACCTTTGGACATGTTTTTACGGCCCAACAGTTCGGCGATACCGCCTGCAAATCCACCGCTCATCCCAGCAACGCCAGGTACCTCGATGGTTGCCATTCCAGCAATGATCTCGATAACCTCAGGGGCAATTTGAATCGTCCCCATGTCGGTTTTTTCATAATCGGCAGCAATGATTGTCATAAAAGGATCCTCCTTGGAAGTTTTGCGATAGCAAAACATACTTAGTAGGCGCTGAAAGGCAAAGTCCTTGGGCGGCTTTACCTTCAGCCTATCAACGTGCAGCCTTTATTCAGCGCTTACTTTATGCATATGCGTCATTTCACAAAACTTGTCTTATCGAATACTATACCATTATCCTAAATATATGACAAACGACGGATTACGAATTAGGATCGTTCACATCATGCTCTTCCAAGAACTTAATATCAAAGTCGCCGGAGATAAATTTCTTGTGCTCCAGCAGCTTCAAGTGAAATGGAATGGTAGAGTGAATACCCTCGATCGTGAATTCCGATAAGGCTCGTTTCATACGTTGGATCGCTTCGTCACGGTCTTTTCCCCACACGATCAGCTTTGCTATCATGGAATCGTAATGTGGAGAAATCGTATAACCTGGATACGCCGCGCTATCTACGCGCACACCGAAACCGCCCGGAGGCAAATAGAATTGAATTTGACCGGCTGACGGCATAAAATTACGATTTGAATCTTCCGCATTGATCCGGCACTCGATGGACCAGCCGTTGATCTGCACATCTTCTTGTGAGAAGGACAGCGGCTCACCTTCCGCAACGTGAATCATTTCCTTGATAATATCAATCCCCGTAATCAATTCCGTTACCGGATGTTCTACCTGAATACGAGTGTTCATTTCCATAAAGTAAAATTGACCGTCTGCACCTAACAGAAATTCTAGTGTTCCGGCACCTGAGTAGTTAACCGCTTGTGCTGCACGAACAGCTGCTTCACCCATCTGGGAACGAGTTTCCGGTGATAGGATAGAGCAAGGGGCTTCCTCGACCAATTTTTGACGTCTGCGTTGAACCGAACAATCACGCTCACCAAGATGAACGACATTGCCGTGCTTATCAGCCAAAATTTGGATTTCAACGTGCTTCATGCCTGTCAAATACTTCTCCAAATAAACGCCTGCATTACCAAAAGCTTTTTGAGCTTCCTGCTGCGCAGTCGTAATTTGTTGAATCAACATTTCTTCATTTTCTGCAATACGGATACCTTTACCTCCGCCGCCTGCAGTAGCCTTGATGATCACTGGATAACCGATTTCACGTCCAAGACGAATCGCTTCCTCCATATCTTCAACAAGCCCCTCCGAACCAGGAATAACCGGTACATTGGCTTCTTTCATCGTTTGCTTAGCAACCGATTTGTCACCCATCCGGCTGATAGCATCAGCAGAAGGACCGATGAAAGTAATATTGCAGCTTTCACAGATTTCAGCGAAATCTGCATTTTCGGCTAAAAATCCGTAGCCTGGGTGTATCGCATCCGTCTCGGTCAAAGTAGCTACGCTTAAAATGTTGGTCAAATTAAGATAGCTGTCTTTGGATAATGTCGGTCCGATACAGTATGCTTCGTCCGCAAGACGAACGTGCAATGCTTCGCGATCCGCTTCGGAATATACCGCAACAGTCGAAATGCCTAATTCTTGACAAGCTCTTATTATGCGTACCGCGATTTCTCCTCGGTTGGCGATAAGTATCTTTTGAAACTTCACTGATTTTCTCCTCCTACGAGTTTTGCATGAGCAAAACTAACGTCGTAAGCATAAGCTAGCTTTGCGTAGGCAAAGCTTTCTTCGAAAGCATTAACTTTAGGTTTTGCTGTTAGCAAAACGATTGAACCTTAAAGAGGGCGAACGAGGAACAATGGTTGTCCGTATTCGACTAGTTGACCATTTTCAACAAGTACGTCAACGATCTCGCCTTTGATCTCCGCTTCAATTTCATTCATAAGCTTCATTGCTTCGATGATGCAGACTACGGATTTTTCCTTCACTGCACTGCCTTTGGCAACAAATGCTGCAGCGCCTGGAGACGGTGCTTCATAGAACGTTCCTACCATTGGGGATACGATAGTATGTAAGCCTGCTTCCTGTTTGGATGCTGCTGGAGCGCTCTCCACGGCTGGAGCTTGTACAGCTGGCTGCTGAATGGACTGTTGTCCGATAACTGGAGTAAAAGCTTGTTGAACCGGCGCTGCTGTAACGACAACAGATTCCGTTTTATTAGGTTTACGAATTGTAAGGCGGGAGCCTTCGCTTTCAATTTCCAATTCATGTAGAGAGCTTTGATCAATAAGCTGTATCAATTCTTTAATTTCGTTTAATTTAAACACAAGATTCACTCCTTCAACGATGGTGAAACAACGACGTTGTTATTATAACACAATCTTACTTTAAGAAAAGAGTTTATTATTACATACTTATAGTACTTAATAGGATTGACAACTCGCAATCTATGCTCCGTGTTAGTTAGGTTCCTATACTCAGTCAAATAAGAGAAGACAAATCAAGCCCCCACTATAATTGTGTAAATGAAAAGGCCATTCCATGGTCCTTTTCAGACCCAATGGAACAGCCTTTTCCTAAAATTCCTTCAACTAGTCCTTATGGAATATACTGAACTACAATTTTCTCCGGTCCTACATTCATTTCCTGCATTACTTTTTCAACAATACTAACCGCTTGGCTTTTTTCCAGCTTCGTGCTTTGAACGGTTACTCTCCACTTCGAAGATTCTTGAGTAATAACGGCTTGCGGGAAATCTTTCATCAAGCTTTCTTCCAGATTGGAGATTTTTGTTTCATTATCTTGAAGCTTTTGCAGCTCGACTGCAGCATTAGCAGCCGCTTCTTGGGTTTGCTTCGAATCGGAAAGAACCGTTACCCATTTTTCAGACTGTTTTGCGATGTCTTCGTCACGTTTCAAGCCCAGATTGATGAAATAGTCTGTGCCGGACTTGGCTTGTGTTTGCACTTGCTGCAATACTTTGGCATCTGCTGGACTTACTTGTTCGTTTGCCTTTGTAGTCGGTTGGCTATTGGAGTTTGCATCCGTTTTTGCATTAGTATCCGTTTTAGTACTTGATGTCGAATCTGTTTTCACACTGCTTGCCTTGGTCTCCTGAGTCGTTTGGTTTGTACCAGACTGCTTGGCTTCCGGTGCTGTAGTGCCAGCTTTAGCATCGGTTTTGGTGTCTGCTTTGATATCGGACGGTGTTTGTTTAACGTTCAGATCGTTTGTGTTAACAACAATTTCTTTAGCGGTTGGGCTGTTAGTTGTGCTCGATGAGCTCATATCCAGCTTGTTCACATCTTCCGTAAACAAATAGTAAGCGGACAGAACGACCATTAAACTGAGCATAGACACTAACCAAATTGTTTGTCTTTTCGTATTCATCTTTGTATTCCTCCTTGAAATTGGGTTTTATAGATAATCATTATTGCTTACGGGGTAAAATAGAAATCTTGTTTGCAGGAACGTCTAGTCCTCTTTCTACAGCTTCTGTGATCATTTTTTTGACTGTCAGGTTTTCAGCGCCTTTGGCAACAACCAAGACTCCCCTTATTTTCGGCTTGATGTATTTTTGAACCAGCGGCTGCTTGCCATTGGATACTTCGTACAGCACGACTTCGCCACTGCGTGTGACATCGGTTATATGGCGGGTAGCGCCATGCTGATCTTTTTCATTCGTCACCTGTTGGGTTTCCTTAGTATTTCGCTCTACGGTGACCTCCTCGGTCGAATCGATCGTAACCAGCACCTCTACCTCACCCACACCAACTATTTTCGACAATATTTCCTTCAATTGGCTTTCGTATGCGTCCTCATAATCTCTAAAAGCTGAACGCTCTTTGTTGGCAGCCGCTGAAAACGCAGCCTGTGTCGATGGTTCCGGAGAGGCCCTCCCTTCGTTGATGGGGTCAACATCCTTCACCGTAATGAAAGAATTGAGTATCATAAACGCTGCTCCCACAAGCCCCAGCAGGATTAACCAACGAAACGTCTTTACCCGCTTCGTTCCGTTCGGCCCTCCGCCTAACCAAGTCTCCATCCATTTCATAAAACCACCCATCGGTTCACACCTCCTTAGCATCGAATGGTTGCTTATGACTTCAACTTGTCTGCTGCTACATTAACGAATATTTGATCCAAGGGTATCTGCCAATCCTTATTAATAGACATTCGGATTTGCGTCCTTTCCTGCTCATAACCGTTCCCTCCAGCCGTTGGTTCCTTGTTCAGACCATTGGTACTCTTGTTGTCTGGAGAGATGTTGACAGTTACCGGTTTGACGGGTTCAATGGCTACGCTCTTCATAGGTTCCGATCCTTTATCTGATGATACTGCCACTGTCGGGGCTCTTGGAGATACGCTAACCTCCACCCTGACGATTTGCAGCTGTCCGCTGTTATCCTTTCCCGTATGAACTTTAACATTTTGCACATCCATTACACCTGCTTGCTCGATGCTTCGTTTCATCAAATCTTCGATTTGCTGCTGAGCAATTCTCTGTGATTGCTGCTCTTGTTTGGCCTTCAGCTGATCTGCTTGCTGTTGAATACTCCCCAATGATTGCATTTGGTTCGAGCCTCCTTGAGCCCCAGTTGATGCCAATAAGCCGCCCCCTTTAGAGTTCATTGCATCAGCAAGAAGCTGATCGAGTGGTACGTGTTTTTGAAATATGGACAACAAAGGCTGCAGGAGGATCAACAATATAAATAAGCTGATGACGGTTTTGACGTAACGCTGCATGGACTGGCTCGGAAGCAGGATATCGACGAAGGTTGCAAGCAAGATGACGAGAATGATGGATTTGAGCCAGCCGCCTAACCATTCCATGTCGCACACCCCTCTCTAGCCCCAAATGAGTCTAACGCATCATCACGGACAAATTCCCAGCAGTGATCAAAATCGTGATAGCAAGAAAGAACATCAACCCCACAACTGCTAAAGCTGCGAATACATAGATTAAACTTTTACCTATCGTTTCAAGGCAGGTAATCATCGGATTGTCACCTAAAGGTTGAAGCACAGCGGCAGACAAGTTGTATATCAAGGCGAGAGCCATTATTTTCAATGCGGGAAAAGCGCATAGAATCAACAAAATAACGACACCGGCCAGCCCGACTGCATTTTTTACCAGGAGCGATGCCCCTATCACCGTTTCAGATGCATCGGAGAACATCCTCCCTACCACAGGAACGAAGTTTCCCGCAATATATTTGGCCGTTCGGATCGTCACTCCGTCTGCTACCGCACTGCTTGCACCTCTTATGGAAATGACTCCAAGAAAGACGGTTACGAATATCCCCAAGCAGCCGACGCTGACGTTTCTCAGTAGATTGGCGAGCTGTGTTACCTTGTATTTATCCGTCAAGGAGCTAACGATATGAAGTACGGCCGAGAAGAACAGCAGTGGAAAAACGACCAAATAGATTGCGGTTCCTACGGCATGAATCATGAAAACAATAAGCGGATGAAGCACCGAGACCGACACTACGTTACCCATGGAAGCAAGTAATGTCAGAAGCAGCGGAATGACAGCCACCATAAAGTGAATCATGTCTGTTATCGCTGACCTAGCATATCCGATGGCGACACTGAAGCTGTTGATAGCCATGATCATCAGCACCATGAAGGTAATTGCGTAAGCGACTTTACTGACTGTATTTTTTTCAAATGAGCTTTGCAGCGTCTCGAGCAGCATGCTGAAAATAGTCAGGACAACAATCGATGCGAGCAGCTTGCCATTGTACAGCAGCTCATGAAAAAAATATCGAAGTATTCCTGTGAAGATTGAGCTTATGCCTAACCCTTTAGAACCGGTAATCATCTCCATAAACGATGGGGTTTGGCTATCTGGAAAATACCCGCCATACTTTTTCATTAGCTGATTCCAGTACTGTTCTACCTGGTCGGTGTTTAACCGTTCAGCCTGTTCCTTGATAATCTGCTCGACAGGTGTAGCCTGTGCGATACCTGCCTGCTCGGTTATTCCATATGCCAATGGATCCGAAGCTAATGAGAACCCTGTGAGAATGAACAGAAGCAACAGTGGTTTGGCAGCGCGTCTCCGAAACCATTTTTCCATGTACGACCATGTGAGCAGCATTTGCTTCATCTCCTGGCACATTACTTATGCGGGCAGCAGCTTGACCACCGTTTCGATAATGACCGATACAATTGGAATAGCCATTACCATAATTAAAATTTTGCCGGATAGTTCAATTTTGGAGGCGATCGATTCTTGCCCTGCATCCCTTACGATCTGAGCACCGAATTCTGCGATATAAGCGATACCGATGATTTTCAAGATCGTTTTGAGGAAAATCATATTCACGTTCGCATTCAGTGCGAGATCCTCCAGGATTTGAATGACCGAAGCGATCTTGCCAATCAGAAACAAAAAGATGACGATCCCCGTAAATGCAGTCAGCAGGAAAGCGAATATCGGCTTTTGTTCCTTGATGATCAGTACCAGTATGGTGGCGATTAAGCCCAGACCTACGATTTGTATGATCTCCACTAAGTCTCACCTACGTCTACTGAAATAAAAAAATGGTTTTGATTTCCTTGAACAAATTATCAAGCAGGTTGACAACCATGAACAGAACGACAACGAAGCCTATTAATGTAACCCAGTGTGCCATGTCCTCTTTGCCCATTTGCTTAAGCACGGTATGAATCATCGCGATAATAATCCCGATTCCGGCAATCTGAAATATCGCGTTCACATCTACGTTCATTCGTGGCACCTCACCTCTAGCCTCTAACTTCCTAACCGTGCAACTTTCTGCTGACTCTGCTGCATTGCTTGAATAGTCGTTGCAGATCCCCTGACAACCGACTCTGCTTCGCTTGAGTAACCGTTGCAGGTTAATACATCAAAATAACGATTAAAGCACCCATTAATAAGCCCAGGCTTCTCCACATGCTTTCATACCGCTTACGCTCTTCCTCCGAGCTATCCAGCTCACCCTGCAGCTGCTGGATTGCCAAGCGAAGATGTTTCACTTGATCTACACTATCCGACAAGCCGAGTGTAAAACCCAATTGGCGAACAATATCCTGTTCTCCCGCCTTCATCGAGGTGTGTTTCCAGTGCTCTTGAAGCGACTGCTGCCATATTTGTTGAGCGGAGCGTCCGCCAGCTTGCCCTAGCTCCTCCGCAGTATGACGGAAGATAGCATTGACCGGCTGCGGGCAAGATTTGGCTACCTTCATCAAAGCTTCTTGCAGTGGAGTCATGCCGTACACGATTTCCGTCTCCAACCTTTGCAGCGCCCTGATAATATCACCGATTTGCTTAGGCCTGCGGGAATACTGTTGTGCTTGATAAAATCCGAACAAGGTCGCGGACAGTAAAATCATCATCGCCCCTAAAAGCTTCAGCAATGATCTTCCCCCTTCCCCTTCGATGAGCGGATTGACGACGAGAACGCCGAATTCCCAGTCCAATCTATTGAAGCTTCTTTCCTGCTTATCCCTAAGGATGGAGTTATTTCAGCTGCGGATACATGAACAGTTGGCTTCGCTAACTCGAGTCTGTTCCCTTTGGCATCATAGACCCCCTCCAGTGTGCCCGCACCAGCTTTTTTGTTCAAAACAACGATTCGGTTGAATACTCCTTCGTCGAGCAGCTCTTGAAGAACCGGCCTCCTCCTGACATCGTCTTGATGCAAACCGTGTGCTGTTGCAATAACACGAATACCCGCATGAATCGCTTCATGAATGGCTGACGCGTCCTCATGTCGACCTATCTCATCTACGATAAGAATTTCAGGAGACATCGATCGGATCATCATCATCATTCCTTCCGCCTTAGGACAGCCGTCCAGCACATCTGTACGAGGTCCCAGATCGAAACGTGGAACACCTCGATCGCACGCTGCGATTTCGGAACGTTCATCGACAATGCCTACCTTCAAGCCTCGCTCTAATCCATAGAGCGCTCCTGCTGATGGCCCTCCGCTGATTAGCCTTGCCAAGTCGCGAATCAAGGTTGTCTTTCCCTGCTGCGGGGGTGAGACGATCAGCGTATGGTGTACGCTGCCTGTCGAGGCATCCATCATATAGGGGAGCACATGGCTTCCAACACCTTTTAACTCTCTAGCAATCCGGATATTAAAGCTGGTAATTTCTTTCAAATGCTTGACTTTACCGTGCTCCAATACCACCCTTCCCGCGAGTCCAATCCGATGTCCTCCCTGAACCGTTATGTATCCGCGGCGCAGCTCTTCATCGAAGGTGTAAAGTGAATGCTGTGTCAGCATTTCAAGCAAAGTGGAGCAATCCTCCCTGGTAGGCCGGTATGCAAGTGCGGGATCATCGCAAAGACCGGAGTTTCCTTCTACGAAGCTGTACTTTTGTCCCCATACAATTTCTAACGGTCGCTCTTCACGAACCCGAATCTCTTGTAAATCCTTCATCACCGGGTTTGGTAGAGTTGCTAGTCTTTGGCGCAGAGGGACAGAAAAAAGCCGGAGAAGCGAATGCATTTCTTTCATCCCCCCAAGCTGTCCATCTTTCATAATCATGTGTATGCTTGGACGAAGTAATTATGACTATTTACTTTTTAAGAATTCCTATAAAAATGCAGCTCACACCTGCTATAACCCAGATCATTTTGCCAAAAGAAAGCTTTTCCGCGAGTCCTACCAGTCCAAGCGTAGTCGTTGTCAATAAAACAAGGGGCCCTACCATAGCTAGTCCGGTGTTAACCATCAAAGCTTTATCAATTTGATTCAATCGGAGCATTATTAATGCAGCCATAATTTCGATAGTGCCTGAGAACAGTCGCAGCGAAGCCATGCTGAGCACGATCTTATTGATCACTGTTTTTCTCCCCTTTCTTAAACACACTATAGTACTAAGCCGTTGACAGCTTCTCTATCAATCTATGCAGGCTCGTCTCATTTTAGGCATCATGGGCACACCCCTAAATCCAACTGCATATGATGACACAGAAATCAACACAAAAAATGTAAACAGCGAGGCGATAGGACATGGAGGTAACGTCACATCTTAAGTGGCATCCCCTGCTCAGCGATCCGACAGGAAAGCGTACTGTTAAACCACGAGCACTTGGAAAAACCATGGTAATCGATAAAGGATTGGGCATTCATGCTCTTGAAGATTTATTGCAGACAGCTGGCGATTACGTTGATATGTTAAAAATCGGTTTCGGTACTTCTCCTCTTTATTCCACGTCTTTGCTGAGACGGAAAATAGAAATGGCCAAGGAACACAATATTTTGGTATACCCTGGCGGTACGTTCCTAGAGGTCGCCATGTGTCAAGGCGCTGTTGACGACTTTTTTGATATGGCAAGTTTTCTTGGGTTTAACGGACTGGAAATTTCGGACGGAACTATCGAAGTAGAAAGAGCGGTACGGAGTGAATTGATCCGTCGTGGACGAGATCAGGGCTATACGGTCATAACAGAATACGGAAAAAAATGCTGGGGCTCGTCCATCGAAATCGAAGATTTAATAGAAACCGTCATAATCGATTCCGAATTAGGTGCTAGTCTGATTACTATTGAAGGACGAGAATCAGGTAAAGGTGTAGGCATCTTTGATGAGAACGGCAGCTGCAAGGACGCAGATATTGAATTGGTGCTCAGCCAAGTCCCTAGTAAGCATCTGCTCTTATGGGAGGCGCCTCATAAAGACCAGCAGGTACATCTGCTGAACACTCTGGGAACGGATATTCATTTAGGCAACATCGCGCCTTCCGATTTAATTTCGCTGGAGGCTCTTCGCCGAGGCTTAAGATCCGACACCCTCCATTTAGGGCAGGAACTCCCTTCTGACTATAATGGAAACTGGGAAATATAGGCTCAAAAACTCTGCATATGCTTTTTATAGCCAATTCTAACTGGCGCGAAAAAACTCAGTGTATGCTTTCGTAGCCAGTTTTTGCTGGCGCAAAAACTCTTAGGAGGCACCAACCGTGGACATTACGGTACTACCCAGCGTCAATGAGGCTCGCGCTGACGAACTAATCAACAAAACGGTCATCGTTATCGATGTCCTTCGCGCCACCAGCACCATACTCACTGCACTATCTCATGGATGCAAAGCGATATATCCTGTTGAAACAGTACTGCAAGCTAAACAGCTTTATCAGCCCGGTTTTGTTCTGGGAGGAGAACGTGCATGCAAAAAAATACCGGGATTCGATCTCGGCAATTCTCCCTTGGAATATACGGCTGCAAGTATCGCAGGCAAAACTCTAATCATGACAACAACGAACGGAACCCGTGCCATTCAAAAAGCCAACAAAGCAGGAACCATTCTTGCCGCATCTCTATTAAATGGTAGGGCATGTGCAGAAGAAGCTATAACCTTGAAAAAGGATATCATCATTCTCTGTTCTGGAACTCAGGACGTGTATTCATTCGAGGATGGAGTATGTGCAGGACAGCTTACGGATGAGCTTTTGCAGAGTGCAGTGGGCAGTGGAACGGAGCTAAATATCAATGATTTCGGACTTAGTATGCTGTATACTTATCGCCACGTTCAATCTAATCTAACGGAAGCATTAATAAACTGTGCGAATGGCAAAAGACTTAGTAAGCTAGGCTTCCTCGAGGACATTAAATATTGCTCGGAAATGAACACCATTCCCTTAGTGCCCATTGTTCGCGAAGGGAAGCTTGTCGTTCCCTCCGTCTCTCAGCACACCTGATAGAGTTCGTTGCCTGTTCTAAAAACTCGTCCCCCTCATACACTTAGAAGGAAGTCTATGAGACAAGGGGTCTTTCGATGAACGGTGATATACTGCTGTTAGTTCTCATCATTATCGGTCTGATAGGGCGCTCCCCTATTATTACAACGGCTGCCTGTGTGCTGCTCATTGTAAAGCTGATTCATCTGGAGCGCTACCTGCCGACTATCGAACGTCGGGGACTGGAGCTTGGGCTGCTATTTCTAACGATGGGAGTGCTTGTTCCGTTTGCCAGTCAACGGATTACTTATAAAGATATTACCAGCATGTTTACGACATGGCCAGGTATATTAGCTCTTCTTGGCGGAGCCATTGCAACCTACATGAACGGAAAAGGGTTAGAGCTGTTAAAAATAGACCCACAACTCGTTGTGGGCCTTGTCATCGGTTCTATCTTCGGTATTATTTTTCTAAAAGGGATTCCTGTAGGTCCGTTGATGGCTGCAGGAATTACCGCTTTCTTATTAAAGCTGTTTACGTTTATGTTCGACAAGCTGAAATAAAGCTTATCTACGATCTTGGGGTCCGCCAACAAAAACTGTTGTATCGGTGTCCAAGCCATATGCCGTATGCAGTGCTTGAATTACTTCGTTTAAGCGGCTGTTGTCGATGACGCATGAGGTTTTGATCTCCGATGTGCTGACCATGTTGATGCTAAGACCAAGATCGGAAATAACCTCGAACATTTTAGCAGCTACTCCAGGAGTACTTACCATACCTGCGCCTACGATGGAAACTTTAACAAGGTTCTCCTGGGAGGAAACTTCACGGAAGCCCACCTCGGAACGGATGCCTTGAATAACTTCCAAAGCTCTATCCTTATCAGTTAGAGAAACTGTGAAGGAAAAGTCTGCTTGTCCGTTCATGATACCGCTCTGTACGATAATATCTACATCGATTTGCTCTTTAGCCAAAGCTGTAAACACTTTAGCCAATTGACCCGGTTTTTCTTCTATTCCGAGGATACTGATTCTAGCCACATTTTTATCGCTTGCAATCCCGCGAACAACGATTCCTTGCTCCATCGCTGCTTCCTCCTTCACATTCGTACCTGCATTATGATTAAAGCTGGATCTTACGACCAGGGGTACATTGTAGTTCTTAGCATATTCAACAGCTCTCGGATGCAGCACAGCGGCACCCAGATTTGCCAGTTCCAGCATTTCGTCATACGTAATTTCCGGAAGCTTGCGCGCGCATTTGACTACGCGTGGATCCGTCGAATAAATACCATCTACATCGGTAAAAATTTCACATACATCGGCTTCAATAGCGGCTGCTAATGCAACGGCTGTTGTGTCGGATCCGCCGCGCCCTAATGTTGTAATCTCACCTTCTGTAGTCATTCCCTGGAATCCAGCTACAATAACAACGTTTCCTTGATTTAAAGCATTCAAGATTCTTTTGGGTTGGATATCTGTAATTCTTGCTTTTCCATGTACACCTTCCGTGTACATCCCCGCTTGCCATCCGGTAAAGGATAGAGCTGGTTGGCCCAAACTTTGGATAGCCATAGAGAGCAGAGCTACGGATACTTGCTCACCTGTAGTCAACAGCATATCCATCTCACGTGCAGGAGGCGTTACCGAACAAATTTGCTTCGACAAGTCTATCAAATCATCTGTTGTATCACCCATTGCAGAAACGACAACTACGCATTGGTTGCCTTCCCGCTGTCTCTCTACTACACGATTGGCTACACGTTTCATCCGTTCCGCATCACCAACGGAACTGCCGCCGAATTTCATCACTATAAGAGACAAAGCTGTTCACTCCCTACCGAAACTTTTGCATAACAATGTATCATTATACCATAAGAACGCCTAAGGTTGAAGTAGAAAAATGTCGAATTAGCCCACTATGCAAGCCATTACTCTACCTTATTCTGGATTTTCTGTTTTCGATAAATTATGGTAAATTCCTGCATCTCATTTTACGGCCAATGGTTAACACATAAGCAGTATATCCAACAAGTCCTCCAATTACATTCAGTATAATATCGTCAACATCAAAGCTGCCTACTTTGAAAATGAACTGTATGGATTCTACTAAAAGCAATGCCCAAAATAACAGATTCATTAACTTGTACCACTTTGTATAAGAACGGAATAATACAGGAATCAAAAACCCGAATGGCACAAATGCCGCTACATTTCCAAAAAGATTAATGATCCAAATGTCCAGGTTATAATATTGGATGTCGGCGATATAATTCCAAATCGTTTTGAATGGGGTCAGATTGTACAGCCTCTCCGTCCGTGTCGCGCGCGAGAAGCCGAAAAAAAGCAAGTAAATCATCAGGAGGGTATACGACAAGAATAGAAGCCATGTCGCCCGAGAAACTAGCTTCAATTGCAAGACCTGCCTCAATGGAATCAGCACCTTTGCTTCTATTAACCTCGAAAGCTTCTCATCTTATAACGCAGTATGACCACTTTTAATTGTGGTGTGGGTTGCACATTATTATCATCGATTCATTATATAAAAAAACCTGCCATTATGGCAGGTTTCGATACGCACCAGGGCGGCTTTACACTAAGCGCGGGAAATGTATTTACCTTCACGAGAGTCGATCAACAGTACATCGCCTTCGTTAATGAACAAAGGTACTTGGACGCTTAAGCCGGTTTCAAGCTTCGCACTTTTCGTAGCACCTGTAGCCGTGTTTCCTTTGATACCTGGCTCAGTTTCAACGACTTTCAGTTCGATGCTGTTAGGCAGGTTAATACCCAAAATTTCACCTTGATAGCTCATAATATGAATCATCATGTTTTCTTTCAAGAAGTTCAGTTCCCACTCCAATTGCTTAGCTGGCAAGCTGAATTGATCATAGGTTTCTGTATCCATGAATGTATGCTCGGTACCACTTGCGTACAAGTATTGCATTTCGCGGTTTTCGATATGTGCACGACCTACGTTTTCACCCGCACGGAAAGTACGTTCAACGGTGTTACCGTTACGGAGGTTTTTCAATTTAGAACGAACGAAAGCTGCACCTTTACCTGGTTTTACGTGTTGAAAATCAATTACGGTGAACAAATCGCCGTCAACTTCAATTGTTAAGCCTGTCTTAAAATCGTTTACTGATACCACTGAAAAATACCTCCCTAAAAATGTGAGCAGAAGTCCTGAGAATCCATTCGGGTTCAAGCTTCCACCAAGATGTTGTACTAATCCAATGCAATCAAGTCTTTGCTTGAATGCGTCAATATTTTAATTCCGGTGTCTGTAACGACGATATCATCTTCGATCCGAACCCCACCGAAGCCAGGCAAGTAAATGCCAGGTTCGACCGTTACAACCATGCCGGGCGTTAAAACCGTCTCTCCATTCTTAGAAAGCCGCGGCGCTTCATGGACTTCCATTCCCAAACCGTGACCTGTACCGTGACCAAAATAGTCTCCATACCCGTAGCGTTGGATGATATCTCTTGCGACTGCATCCGCTTCTTTTCCTGTCATTCCCGGTTTGATCTTGTCCAAAGCCGTCATTTGTGCCTCTAGAACGATATTGTAAATCTCCTTATGCTTATCAGTCGGTTTGCCCACAACTACGGTTCTCGTAATATCCGAGCAATACCTTTTATAATAAGCGCCGTAATCCAATGTGACAAATTCATCTGCCTGAAGAATACGATCGCTTGCTTTGCCGTGCGGTAATGCAGACCGTTCGCCGGACGCGACTATCGTTTCAAACGAAGTGGAAGCCGCTCCATTTTTGCGTACGAACATCTCCATTTCTAACGCAATATCTGCTTCTTTGGCACCTGGCTTCAGAAAATTCAATATGTGCGTAAAGGTACGGTCAGCCAAGTCAGCCGCTTCCTGAAGTACAGCAATCTCGGACTCGTCCTTGATGACACGCAGCTTCTCAACAATTCCGTCCGTCGCTGCCAACTCAATGCCGCTTAACGCTTTGGCCGTAGTTTGGTATGCACCGTAGGTCATGTCATTCTGTTCAAAGCCGACTTTGGAGATGCCTTGCTTAGTAAGAAGATCTCTGGCTGTTTCCATTGGGTTTGGAGCATGCTCCACAACCTCAAAAGCAGTTGCTTGTGCAGGTGCTTGGGTCATGTAGCGGAAATCCGTCAAAAGATACGCTTTAGTCTCGGAAATTAACACAATGCCGGATGATCCGGTAAAGCCCGTCATGTAAAGGCGGTTAACTGCATTGGTAATTAAAAGCGCCTTTAGTCCTTGCTCTTGCAAAACAGTGCGAAGGCGTTCAATACGTGCTTGCTGCATTTGTTATCCCTCCAAGGAATTGAGGTGGCTTACGACGGCACGCAGGCCGAGCTCGTAGCTGTCTACACCAAGGCCGGCAATTTGCCCTAGTGCAACGGGTGCGATCACCGAAACATGGCGAAACGCTTCTCTTTTGTGGATGTTCGATATATGTACTTCAATAGTCGGAATTCGAACTGCTTCAATTGCATCACGGATAGCGTAGCTGTAGTGAGTAAACGCCCCAGGATTCATCACAATGCCGTCTTTTACCGAAAAGGCTTCGTGGATCTTGTCAATCAAGGCGCCCTCGTGATTGGATTGGAAGCACTCCAGCTCCACCGATAGCTCTTCCGCCAGCTTCATCAGCCGCTGTTCAATCACTTGAAGCGATGTCGTGCCGTACACGCCAGGTTCGCGAATACCGAGCATGTTCAAATTCGGACCGTTTAATACCAGGATTTTTTTCAATGTCGGTCCCTCCATCGATGTTTCTTTAGCCTATTCAGAATACACACCCGACTATTTTACCATAAGTTTCTTCCGTTTGAGAACTGTTTTTTGCAACCTGCCGCTTCTAAACCCGATTTATTCCGGCTGAGGATCCTGCTTCCCGGTTTGAAATGGTTCCCTCTCACGCTCATCGTTAAATTCCATTGAAATGCTATAACCAATAAACAGCCCCCATACTATAAACAAGCAGACTTCAGTAATGATCGTATTCCAGTCCAGATAGGCTATCCAATTCATCATTCCTGTTACGGGTCCGATTAATAAAAAAATCAATGCCCACCATACAGCTCCGTAAGCAACCCCCGGCCAGGGTCCAGTAGACTTTGAAAACATGGCTGTATACAATAAGGAAGCGACAATGGAAAAGAGGATGAAAGTTGCCCAACCTACCATGTAGCCTTGAAAGCTAATCAAAAAAGATCGTTTGTAGAAATGCTCAACTAAAAAGCCTGGAGGCAGAATGGTGAAGTGAAGATAGTGCTCCAGCATTTTCACGGCACCCCATATCAATCCAGCAAAAAAACCGATATTAATTGAAAATAGCCAACGATTGGAAGGGACTTTGGCTCTTGGATCGTTCATGCTGTTCCTCCTGGAATGACCTCTCACTAGCTATCCCTTATCTGATTCAGATCAGCTATGATGGTTTTTGTTCGACTTTATCAAGCACTTTGAACGGTTGAATACCGTTAGTATATACAAATATTTGTCCCCTAAACGGTAGCATTCTCGCTTTGAATCCGATACAATAATGTAGAGTCCCATTTTATTTTTAGCAGAAGAAGGTGTAATCGTTGTCGCAAAAAGAGAAACCATGCGCCATTTACGGTGGTCAAGCCGTGATCGAAGGGGTCATGTTTGGAGGCCAAAGTGTAAACGTGACGGCCGTTCGCCGTAAAGATAATTCCATTGAGTATTTGGAAGTGCCCAAGACTGAACTCGGTTGGGTACGACCTTTAAAGAAGATACCTTTCATCCGTGGTATCGTAGGCATAGTGGAGGCCAGCGCCAAAGGAGCACAGCATCTTAACTTTTCAGCAGAAGCTTTTGCCGAGGAGGAAGGGGACGGAGCTCCGAAAAAAGAGAAAAAGGAATCCGCTGCAGGACGAATATCAATGATTCTCGGCGTAGCTGTAGTCGGGATATTATCCTTTATATTCGGAAAGTTCATATTCACACTTGTCCCTCCTATCATCGAGCAGCTGTTGTTCTCCAAATTGTTTGAAAACCAAATCGGCCACAACTTGGTGGAAGGTCTCATCAAAATTGTACTGCTGATTGGTTATATTTACTTTATTTCGTTAACGCCGATGATTAAACGACTATTTCAATATCATGGAGCAGAACATAAAGTGATCAGTGCCTATGAAGCAGGTGTGGATCTAACGGTTGAAAATGTACAAAAATTCAGCACGCTGCACTACCGTTGCGGAAGCAGCTTCATCGTATTCACCGTATTAGTCGGTGTCGTGATCTATTCGTTCTTTACCTACGATTCCTTCGTAGAACGGATTGTACAACGTATTGTTCTGTTGCCTGTTGTTATTGGTGTTTCTTATGAAGTACTTCGTTTTACTAACAGCTTGCGCGAAGTTCCTGTCCTTCGTTATCTCGGATATCCCGGTTTGTGGCTGCAAATGCTTACGACCAAACAGCCGGATAATTCGATGGTCGAGGTATCCATTGCTTCTTTTAATCGAATGAGAGAATTAGACGAACAAGCAAGAGCATAATATAGATTAAAGGAGGGGCAGCGATGAAAAAGCGATTTTCCATAGCCACCTATGTTGTTCTGGGGTTAGCCTTGATCGGGATCGCCTCCAAAGCATTGCAGCTGATTATTCCGATAATTGTTTTTGGAGCTATCTTTTTTCTTTATAAATACCCGCCTAGCCGGTGGCGCAAGCCCGCTTTCTCCACCAAAAGCAGCGGCAGAACAAAGGAAAAGCGTACTCGTAACGCTTCATTCCGAGTTATTGACGGCAATAAGGGAAGCCCGGAAGAGCCTCCCAAATATCATTAAAAACGGCGATTTGTCGCCGTTTTTTTATTTTGTCTTCTTTCTTAGAACATGCTGCTCGAAACCTTGCTTGTAATCCGTCAGCTTCCATTTGTTGAAGAAAGCTTCCCCAGCCAAATATCCCGCTTCATATAACGCCGAGCTTTTCTCATTCGAAATGTCGAAATCAGTCACACTTACTCCAAGCGTCGGTATCTTGATAGTCCGAAACCGGTTTGCCTCTTCAATGTAACGTTCGTCATGCGCATCCATCATGGTTGAGAACAATGCTTTGAACATGGATATAGGTCCATAAATTGTATTTGGCTGGCCACTCCCCCTCCCTACAAGCTGAAAACCAATTGTGGGAATGATTTGGTCCATAGCCGAAGCATGGTCCTTATCAAAGATCCAGAGTGGGAAATTACTCAGCAATCCTCCGTCGACGATATAAGCAAACTGTTCCGCAAAAGCCTGCTTCTTTGCCCTCTTGTCAGGGGCTTTACGAATAATAACAGGATCAAAAAAGTAAGGAATGCTAGTGCTCATTCGAACTGCTTTGGAGACAAGCAGCTGTTTGGGGTCGATGCCGTATTGGGCGATATCATCAGGCAAAACTAATAGCTTGCGATCAGAAATATCCGAGGCAATGATGCGAAGCTGATTTGTCTTCAAATCACTGAATGTGCGGATCCCTTTGGCGAGAAGAAGCTGGTGAATCCAATGCTCCAGCGCTTCTCCCGAATATAGACCTTTCTTAAGAAACACCCGGGTAAGAGGACCAATAATCTTTGTATTAAAAATGGGGGCTCGCTGCATAAAGGAGCTGAATGGAGTGGCCATTATAATTTTTTTCATTTCTTCAGCCGTATAGCCTGCCGCGACAAGTGAGGCGACGATAGCGCCAGAAGAGGTTCCGGCTACTTGATGGAATTTCAGCCCCCTACGCTCTGCTGCCTGTACGGCTCCTGCAAGCGCAATCCCTTTCACCCCACCGCCTTCGAAAACCGCATTGATTTTCATCCGCATCCCTTCTCCCGCACGTAATCTTCACCATAGAAAATGTATGCGGAGAGAGATTGTTCGTATGCCACAGACAGCCGTGGCACTTTTATAGCAAAAAAAGACGTATGCATCTAGAGCATACGTCTAACAAGAGTTTTAAAATTGAGAGCGAAGTTTCTCTACGATTGATATTGTGCTTTGCCACTCTTCATCGGTGATCTCTGCTTTACTGTACTTCGCTTTCTCAAATATTGCCAATATTTGATCCAAGTCAGCCTTCATCCATTTGCTCTGCTGAGACCATCGTCGCACCGCCTCACGCAGTGTTTCATGTTCATAACGAATGTATCCGTTACGGCGGCAAATGCGAAGAAGTCTTTCGCATTCGACGATTACCTTTTGCTTTAACAAGGAGGCACGCCGCCGCTCCAGCTTCTCATGAACCAGCTCCAACAGCTGTAGCTTCCATACAATGAAAGCGGCTATTGCAGCTAATACAGCTACAATGGCAGCAATACCTACGATATGACCATGACGCTCCAGTACGGTAGGTTCCGGTTCTGCAGGTGTGGCTTCTGGTACTACAGCTGCTTCTGTCGACAGCTCTTCTTGAAGCACAGCACGCGGCAGCGTAAATCCGGATGTAGGCTCAAAAGGAATCCACCCCCAACCGTTGATGTATATTTCAACCCAGGAATGAGCATCTGCATTCCTCACCGTATACACTCCTGCAGCATCAGGATCCGTTAGAGCTTCTTCACCGAACATGCCGAACATCTCATCGATGTTGGATGATTGGCCTGAGGCATATCCTTTTACCCAACGGGTTGGAAGACCAACGGATCGGGATAATACCGCCATGGCGGAAGAATAGTAATCACAATATCCTTCCTTGATCTCGAAAAGAAAACGATCAACAAAGTCACGGCTGCGGCCTTTGCTCAAGTCCGGCTTATTCGTATATGGATAATTCTCTCGCAAATACTTTTCAATTGCCTTCGCCTTATCGTAAGGATTCACGGTATTCTTCGTAATCTCTGCAGCAAGCTGGCGTACCCTTCCCGGCAAATGATCCGGAAGCTGCAAATATTCCCCCATATCACTACGAACCGAAGTATCGGTTACCTTACGTAACCCTTCCTCATCAATAACAGGCATTTGTGAAATGACCGTATACATTTTCGGATAGGCTTGATTAGGAGGAGAATTCAATCTAAGCTCCGATTGCGAAGGTGCCCATTGAAGCGGCTCGAAACCTATTTTGCCCCCATTAAGATCGGTTACCTTTTGAATGTCATATGCACCGAAAAGGACAGGATATTTATCTTCGGATAAAATGCTGATCATTTGTGTAACTTCAATTGTTTTCAACTTGCTGCCGGAGCTTCTTGGGTCCGGTGTCAGGGCAGCATCTGGACGAACCGCCGTTATAGCAGCTCGTTTATCCGTTTCGCCTACATCCCAGCCCCTACCTGTATAAAGAGAACGTGTCTCCCCGCGCCAATAACTCCGGTGAGTCGTATCCACCGTCATGACAGGAGTATAGTCGAATTGAAATCCGCTTCCGAGGGCAGTATCACTTCGACTATACCCTGATGATGTGTCACCTGATGACGAGGCAACCTCAACCCCTTTACCGGTTGTAAAATTAACCGATTCTCCTCTTAAAGTCCTCCAAGCTGTGTAAGGATCCGTCACCATAGGCCCTACTTCAGGCATAACAGCCCCAATAACAACGGTTAAGCTGATAAGTGAAATGATGGGAACGGCAATGGATGCCGGGTAATCGGCCAAGTAGCTCCAAGCCGTTGGATCTTTTTTACGTAATTGCTGAAAATGACTAAGGATTAGTAAGAAAAGTCCGCAGCCTATTGTTATGGCAACTTGCGGCCACAAGTACACGCTTGAGAAGGAGTCCCGGATACACATAACAACGACGCTGATGATCATTAATAAGTAAACACGCCACTTAACCTCTACCCACCAAATCAAGGCAAGATAGGCTACCCATGCTGCCAGACTGAACCATAAGTAAGGGGTTAGCTGGTATAAATTCAGAAACAAACGTGAGGAAAAGAAGCTTGAAACGGTTAAGTTTTCAATAACGTGGTAGTGATATAGCACTTGTTTATTAATGAAGATAATCAAAACCAGCTGGAGCAAGCCCCGCAGCAGCCAATGAACCTTCGACAAATGCTCCAATAAAAATGTAGCCAACAAGGTAAGCTCAACGATTAATACTGTCTCAGGGAGCCATAGGTGGTCTTCCTTCATGAACCACAAGACGTATTGCAGCAGCAAGACGCCTACCAGCAGAACGCTAAGACGATGCGGCCAATGAAGGACAAACAACCGGCGCCACAAGGAAACCTTCTCGTTCATCCGCTTCGCCCTCCTAACATCACCGGTAATTCATGCAGGGATTGAATCGCATAACCGGAAACGCCAACCGCTTGAAGCTGTTTAAGCCAACGTTCCTTATTATCAGGATCCGTACACAGCCATAGATGGCAAGGATTTAATTGAAGCTGCTTTAGCAAGCTAATCATTTGCAGCATAGGCTCGCCATAAACTGGGGTGATCAGCGTAATAAAGCTTCCCGGAACCAGGTTTTGAGCTTTTTCTCTCATAACCTGTTTCAGAGAATAGCTTCCGTCTGCCTCCACTTGAATGAAATGCTGCTGCACCATTTTTTGTTGATTTTGACCTGGTTTGGGCTCGTAATACACATCATCCGAACCTGTGGACAATAAACCTAATGCAAGTCCACGAGTCGCACCATACTGAAATAAGGAAGCAGCAACAGAGACGGCGAGCTCGAATTGGTCTAAATCATTATATACCTTTCGTTCCCGGTCCAAAATAAGATACGTCTTGGGAAGTGATTCACGTTCAAATTCCTTCGACTTCCACGTTCCAGTCTTCGCTGTCGCGTTCCAATGAATTCTAGATAAACGGTCTCCGTACATATATTCGCGAACACCGTTGATTTGTGTTGTTTCTCTGACAGCCCTAGTTGTCGTGGAATGATGGTTAGTCCCCTTCATCATCTGATGAAATTGCTGCCATTCTCGAATCGGTACGGTCTGTGGAAGCACCACGATGCTGTGAGGCATCTTCAAGGTGCCGCTATGCTCAAACAGGCCGAAAATGTCTTCAGTTACACACTCCGTCGAACCAAAGGTATACGAGCCCCTGCGTAATGCAGGCGTACGGTATGCCCATTCCCCGCGTCGACGCCAATCTGGAACAATTGTCGCTTCGAACTCCAGCTCAGTGCCGTTCTTGTGATACAGCCGATCCTTAACGAAAATATAAGGCATAGGCCAGAACCCAGGAATTTGCAGCTGAATTGTGACGCCTAGTGTACTCCCTGCTTCCAGAGTCCCCCCGTGATCCACATTGTTCAGGAGTCTTGTGCCTTGTGTTCGTTTGATTCCGCTCCACTGCCCAAGCAGCAAATAAACGCTTAGAAGGCTGATAATTACAAAAACCATCAGCGCCAATTTACCACCCTGAAACAAGAGAAAGCCGAGACTGATAAGAAAGCTGGTAAGCACCGCCCAAAATTGCTTGCTTAAACGCTGCCGTTCCGTCAACTTTTGCACGATCGATCCCCTCATCATGCTCATTTCTCCAATCGAATTGGCACTCTAACTTGCTGGAAGACGGATTGAAGAACGGATGGCACCGTCGTCCCGTCCATTCTTGCTTCCGCATGAAGCAGGATTCGATGTCCCAACACATACGGCGCCAAAAATTTAATGTCATCCGGAATGACATAGTCCCTTTCCTGCAGCAATGCGTATGCTTTGGAGGCTTGAACCAACGCCAATGTTGCGCGAGGGCTGGCTCCCAAGAATATAGAAGAGTGCTCTCTTGTCTGACGTGTAATGGCAACCAAATAGCCGGCTACTGCATCATCCATATGGACCTGTTTGACACGCTGCTGTATCGCATTGATTTCTTCAACATCCGCTACAGGTTCCAGTAGTTCGATCGGATGAACAACGCTCTGCGATAGGATCATTTTCAATTCAGTAGATTCATCGGGATAACCGAGACTGAACTTCATCATGAATCGGTCCAGCTGAGCTTCTGGTAATATATAGGTCCCTTCAAAGTCAATGGGATTTTGTGTAGCAAGCAATAGAAAGGGCTTAGGCAGCTCATGTGGTTCTCCATCAACCGTAATGTGCCGTTCTTCCATCGCTTCCAGCAGCGCTGATTGAGTCTTGGTCGTCGCTCGATTAATTTCATCTGCAAGCAGAATATGGGTCATGATGGGACCCGGACGAAAAATGAATACCTCATCTTTAGGATGATATATGGAAACACCCGTAATATCTGTCGGGAGTAAATCAGGATTGCATTGGATTCGCCGAAATTGCCCGCGTATCGACCTTGCAAGCGATTTGATCAATACGGTTTTACCTGTCCCTGGTACATCTTCCAGAAGAACATGACCTCCAGCCAGCATAGCTGTCAAAAGAAGTTTAATCTCGTCCGTTTTACCGAGGATACAAGATTCCAAATTCGCTTGAATGCGCTTTATTATCTGAATATCTTCTTTTACGATAGGCTCCATGATCCTGATCCTCCTTGGGGTATTGGAAATTGGATATATAAGTCCTAATTCTATTTTACAAGATTCAAAAAAACCAGTATACATGTAAAAATGCTAAATTTGTTTGTAAAATTACACATTTTGGTACATTTTCAGCTAAATGCTCCTTTTCAATCGTACTCATGTTATTTTTAACGCAAAAAAACTCCGAGGAATCTTCCCCGGAGCATAGGTTAGCTTATTCAAATTATCCTCTTGGTCTGCAAACCAAAGCCGCCAAGAACGAAAATATGATCGCGGCCGATATCCCGGCGCTCGTGACCTCGAAAATTCCCGTAATGATCCCAATAGCTCCATGCTGCTTCAGCTCCTGCATTGCTCCATGAACCAATGAATTACCGAAGCTTGTAATCGGTACTGTAGCTCCGGCACCTGCAAACTTAATGAACGGCTCGTATAAGCCTACGCCATCTAATACTGCACCGGCAACAACTAATGAGCTCATTGTATGCGCCGGTGTCAGCTTCCCTACATCCATTAGCAGCTGGCCGATGACGCATATGGCTCCACCTATTATGAAAGCCCAGACGAAATGCATAACGGTATCCATGGTTTATTCCTCCCCACTCTCTATGGCTACGGCATGAGCGATACAAGGAATGCTTTCCCCTTGCTGAAAGGATAATGGGGAGAGCAGCGCGCCGGTTGCCACGACCAACACACGCTTCAGTTCGCCGCTACGTATCTTTTTCAAAATATGTCCATAAGTTACTACTGCTGAGCAGCCACACCCGCTGCCTCCTGCCATAACCCCCTGCTTTTCGATGTCATATACCATCAGGCCACAATCTTTATATGTGGTTTGATTTATCGGCACTTTATGCTTGTCCAGTAGTTCATTAGCGATTTCATAGCCAACCTTGGCCAAATCCCCTGTCACGATAAGGTCATAATACCCTGGCTCCCGCTGAAAGTCGCGAAAATGCGCCTGCATCGTATCTACTGCCGCCGGCGCCATAGCAGCCCCCATATTGAACGGATCCTTGATTCCCATATCAACTACACGTCCGATAGTCGCACCCGTAACTACAGGTCCTTTACCATGGCGGGACAATACAGCCGCACCTGCACCCGTTACTGTGTATTGAGCGGTAGGCGGCTTTTGCGAGCCATATTCGGTAGGGTAACGAAACTGTTTTTCCGATGTGCAGTTATGGCTGCAGGTCCCTGCCATCGCATATTTTGCGGAACCCGAATCGACCACTAATGAGGCTAAAGCCAAACCCTCCATGGAGGTCGAGCAGGCTCCGAATATGCCTATATATGGAATGGACATCGTTCGAGCGGCAAACGTGTTGCTAATAATCTGATTCATCAGATCACCGCCGATATAGAACTGAACCTGCTCCTTCGTTAAACCAGCATTCTCAACGGCAAGCTTAGTCGCTTCCTCCATCAATTGTCGTTCTGCCTTCTCCCAGCTGTCTTGCCCTAAGGTCAGATCACCATGAACTATATCGAAATCATTCACCAGCGGCCCTTCGCTCTCGTCCGGACCTACAACGGTTGCTGTCGCTTGAATGACAGGCTTGTTCCGGAATATCCAGCTTTGATGTCCTTGCAGCATCCGATTACCTCCCGAGTCCAATGAGCAGATGGATAATTCCGATCACGAAAGCAGCCACTGTACCAAAAACAATAACTGAACCAGCAAGCTTAAACATGTTGGCTCCTACGCCTAACACAATGCCTTCACTTTTATGCTCCAAAGCCGCAGAGCACATCGAGTTCGCAAAGCCTGTTACTGGAACGGCAGAGCCTGCTCCTGCCCACTGGGCGATTTTATCATACACTCCAAAGCACGTCAGAACGACAGATATGAAGATCAGCACAGCAACCGTTGGATTGCCCGCTGTTTTTTCAGTGAATCCAAACACCCGTATGAAAAGCTCCATTAAAGCTTGACCAATGATACAAATCAGTCCTCCGACTAAAAAAGCCCGAAGGCAGTTTTTCATTACTGGTCTTGGCGGTTCTTTGCTTTTGGCAAGCTCTTGATATTCCTCCTGAGTCCAAGTCATTTTTTGTTTTGCTTTTGTAGCCATGGTTCCACTTCCTTTCTCACCTTCGTGATGGAATCACTTTCCGTAAGTCTTATCTTTTCAATACAGGTATCAGATTGACAATTTCCTTGCGAAGCAGTTGAACGCACTGTTCATACATTTTTTTGGCTTCAATGTTTTGAGTGGATAAGCCATACAATGTTAGATCGGCTTCACATTTTTTTAAATTTGCAAAAAGCAGAAGCTTTTCGTTATTAACAGGAACCTGCAGCTTGTCGTCATATAAATCTACATACAACGCACCGTAAGAGTCGACCTGCCCGAGAAATACATTGTCCTTGGTAACCCCTATTTTCTCCAACTCGGTCTGCAGCCATGCACGGCTAAATCCAGCAGTAGCCAATGGTTCGTTCATAATATTTCCATCGATAATAACCGTTTGAGGTTCTTTTTCCGGACCGACCTTGATACCCAATTGCTTAGGGGTTAGCGGCTGATTTTCCTTTTTGAGCAGCACATTCAATTCTCCGCTTGCCTCTAGGACCGCGAACTCGACATCCGCTACTTTAAATACACTCTTCTTCCGAAGCTGCTCCAGCAGCTCGTCCGCCGTGTATCGTTCTTTCTTCAGGTTTTTGCCCATCACTTTTCCATCTTTGATCATGACCGTGCCATTGCCCTCAAACCATTTGCGTAGTGTGACACTTTTCAAGGTCACGAATTCTATAGTCAGAGGCACCAGAAACCATACAAGCAAGGCTGTAATCCCATGAGTATAATGATTTTCCAAGTCCGTTGAGATAAAACCGGCCAGCTCACCAAGCGTAATCCCAGTTATATATTCGAAGAAGGTAAGCTGAGAAATTTGTTTTTTACCCAGTAAACGAGTAATGACGAATAACATGGCAATTGCACCAAGTGATCTAACTGCGATATGTAGCCATTCCATTTCCATAGTCTCCTTTTCAAACGAGTTACTTTACTAATCAATTATTTGTTAAAAGGCAGGTCGTTATAAAATGTTTCCCCCTTTACTTTTTTCCAGTTTTGTTTCCAAGTTATAACAGTCATTATATGTTTTTATGCTGCACACATTAGTAGAGGACTTGAAGAGGAGGTGAGACAAATGACGGTAGCATCTAACGTAAAAACGACGCTCGCATCGTTAAAAAGTGCGCAAGCAAGCTTAGAAACTTTCGCACTCAGCACTCAAAATCAAGAAGCGAAAACAATGTTCGAGCAAGCTGCAAAAACAACCCAATCCGTAGTGGATCAGGTTAGCGGCCGCATTCAACAATTGGAAAATGAAGAACCTCAATATAAAGGTTTCTAATTTGCCGCAACATAATAAAACAGCCTTCTGGCCCTTGATGAGGGTTAAGAGGCTGTTTTATTTTTTTCTAATACAAAGTTATCGTCAAATAAAAGCAACAAACAAAATCAACAAAAGAAGGAAGAGCACGAGTATAACAACCAATGAGGTCCATTTATCCATTCGGTTTTCGGCTCCTAACTAATTCAATTCGATAGGTAAATGCATAATCTATGTTATGCCGGGCGAAATGAAACCGAATGTGTATATGCCTAAGCTCAAAAAAATGTTATAATAAGTTCATTGTTCACGTTAACATAAACTTATTTTGCGGGAGGCCACTTATTTATGAGCATTCAAAGCAAGGAACAGCTTGTTTCTTTTGTAAAAGAAACAGTGCAAAACACCCAAGTAACTGACATACATACTCATTTATTTGCTGAATCGTTCGGAGATTTGCTGCTTTGGGGCGTTGACGAACTTCTTACTTATCATTATTTGATCGCAGAGACATTCCGCTTCCGTTCTGATTTGTCCTATGAGGCATTCTGGAACATGAGCAAACAGGAGCAAGCCGATCTGATCTGGCAAACGCTGTTCATCGAGCATTCACCCTACAGTGAAGCATGTCGCGGTGTTGTTACCGTGCTGAATCGTCTTGGCTTCGACCTAAAATCCCGTGATTTGAACTCTTACCGTGAATATTTCCGTAACGTCAGCTCTGCTGATTACATTAATCGCATTCTTGAGCTCGCTAAAGTAAAAACCGTTGTTATGACCAATGATCCATTCGACGCTTATGAGCGCAGCAAATGGGACGAGAATGTCGCTCAGGACCCTCGCTTCCTTGCAGCTTTGCGTATTGACCCTCTTCTCAATCTTTGGGACACAAGCTGGACGAAGCTAGTAGAGCAAGGCTATGATGTTAAGCAGGATTTATCCGGAAGTACGATGGAGGAAATTCGCAGGTTCCTGAATGATTGGATCACCAGAATGAATCCATTGTATATGGCCGTCTCTCTGCCCAACGATTTTGCTTATCCGGAAAACTCGGTACGCGGACGTATTATCGATGAATGTATCGTACCAGTTGCGCGTGAGGCCGGTATTCCATTTGCAATGATGATCGGTGTTAAACGCAAAGTGAATCCTTCCTTGAAGGATGCTGGAGACAGTCTTGGCAAAAGCGATATCGGTGCGGTTGAAAGAATTGTAAGCAAGTATCAGGATGTTAAGTTCCTTGTGACTATGCTTTCCCGTGAAAACCAACATGAGCTTGCCGTTACAGCACGTAAAAATCGCAATCTGTTAATCTTCGGCTGCTGGTGGTTCTTGAACAATCCGAGCTTGATCGAGGAAATAACACGCATGCGGTTTGAGCTTCTGGGCGGCAGCATTATTCCACAGCATTCGGATTGCCGTATTCTTGATCAGCTGCTGTATAAATGGGATCATTCCCGTGAAATTATTGCAAAAGTGCTTTGTGACAAATACAGTGATCTGCTCGCATCCGGGTGGCGTTTGGAAGAAGAGGAAATTCGTCGCGATGTAGAAGACCTTCTGGGTGGAACATTCTGGAAGTTTCTTGGCAAGCCCGATCCTGCGGCTTCCAAATAGTTAAGATTAGAAGAAGGCGTCCCTGGGAAACAGGGCGCCTTCTTCTTGTCATGAGAACGTATCGATAAATGCTAAAATTGCTAATATCCTAATATAAATGTGCGTGTTCAGGTTGGTGCTCCGGCTGTATCGTCAAGCGAGAACCGTCTTCAAGGCGTAGCCAGGTCTCAAACTCTTTCTTATCCTGTTGCAAACGGATGACTCTTGCCCCATGGGAAAAGCCTTCACGTCCGTATGTATTATAGCCAGTAGCTCGACCATAGCATAACCGAATTCCTTGCTTAGTCCCCCAGTAATCGTTGACATGATCGTGACCGGCAAACGTTCCCATGACGTCTCCCATCTCAACCATAGCGGAGAATAAGCCCGTATTGATACGTGGGCAGCAAACCCTTTCGTTCTTGCTTCCATAACAAATCTCCTGCTGCCACACCTCATTATATTCAGGTAATGGGATATGAAAAAAAGCAAGTGCTGGAAGAGGAACTCCATTATTCGCTTGTGTTCTCATCCGTGACTGTCTCTCGTACCATGCCACCTGGTCTCTGCTGATCCACCCATACCCTTTAACATGAGAAAGCGGAGATACGCTGCCAGAATCAAAAAAATACATTGATGCCGCCGTCTTACCATTCAAATCTGCTACAGAGAGTACATAATTGCCTGTACCTCCAATCTCTTCAGGACCTGCCTCAGCTAGAGCAAATTCATAGCGCAGCGTTGCCTCCATCAGTTCCTGTCTTGTAATCTTAGCTTCCGTATCATGATTTCCAAATACGACCGCCCATGGAATTCGGCTATTCTCAACGACGGATACAGCATTATGATACCTTTGAAGCGGGTCATCACAATGCTTGTCTTCAATCACATCTCCAGTGAATACTACTAGATCAGGACGCTCCGCTTCAAGGACCGATTGCATTAACGAAAGCGTGCGCTCATCATTCTCTCCCCCGGATTTCATATGAACATCCGTGAACTGAACGATCGTGAAAGTGCCATCTTGACGAAATGAAAGCGATTGTTTCAAAGCTATTTCCCCCTTTATCCATTGGAATAAATTCACAATGAAGCATACTGACAAATCTTGCTTGTATTATTGTATGGCGCCCCAAGTATACTGTCAATTTCTTCTTCATTACCTCAGAATAAAAAAGCAAGGGCTTGAAAGCCCCTGCTTATTTTTGATATATTCCCTTACTGCTTTTGTCTATTGTGCGGCATTTTTCACTGCTGCTTCATCCACCTGCAGCTTACCGCCGCTGTTCAGTGTGAGTATCCGTTCGATAATCGTAACGGCTTGGGCTCGGTTCGTCGATTCATCCGGAGCCAACCGACCGTTATCCAACCCTTGCAATATCCCCTTCTGAACAGCTGTCTGCATGGCGAATGAGTCCGTAAGGACTGTATTCGGCTTTTGCAGCTCCTTATTAGTAGCACGAACTGCAACGGACGCAATCTCCGCCCGTGTAATCGGTGCATTCCAAGCTGCTTCAGTGTTTTCTAGATCGTTCAAGCCTGCCTTGCTTAATGCATCCGTATAAGGCTTGTACCAAGCCTCACCGCTCGCCACTGGGGCTGCAGGTAGCTGCAGAGCAGCTGCCGTCATCTTGGCGAACTCGGCACGAGTCACCGTGCCGTTAGGCTGGAACGTGCCGTCGGGATACCCGTCGGCATAGCCTTTTTCCACTGCGGAGGCAATTGCAGCCTCCGCCCAGTGACCGGCCGTATCGCTCAAGGAGCGAACGAAGCCGGTCACCACCCCGGGTACGGTACGGTTCAAATACGTACCGTCGCCCAATTGACCGGACATGTTGCCTCCCCATGTCCACAGCTTACCATCCGCTGTCATCGCAGCGGAATGAGCGCTTCCTGCGGCGATAGATGCCGCTCCCGCAATGCCTTGGGCTTGAACCGGACGCATACGGTTCGTCTTTGAACCGTCCCCAAGCTGGCCGAAGTTATTGAGGCCCCAGGTCCATACACTACCGTCCGTACGGACAGCAAGCGTGTGGAATGCTCCGCCTGCAATTGCGGTTACTTTCGTCATTCCGCTTACTTGAACCGGAAGCATACGATTTGTGCTCGTATTATCGCCCAATTGGCCGAAGCCGTTGTAACCCCATGTCCATACCGTTCCATCGGATTTCAAAGCAATGGAATGACTTTTACCTGCTGCAATGGCTTGTACACCGTCCAAGCCAACAATTTGTTGAGCCGTTCGCTTCAACAATGTCGTATTGTCTCCAAGCTGGCCATTGCTGTTATCCCCCCATGCCCAGACCGTGCCGTCGTCAGCCAATGCCAAGCCATGGTTGAACCCCGCCGCGATTGCTTTAATCCGCATTAGGCCAGGAATTTGAACCGGTTCTGAATGGGTATCGCTCGTGCCATCACCCTGTTGGCCAAATGTATTATCTCCAACAGCCCAGACAGATCCATCTTTCTTTAGAGCTATTGTAAATGCGTTGCCTGCGGCGATATCCGTTATATCTTTCCATTGAGCCATTGCCGATGGGATGTTCCGGCCAAGTGATGCCGTATCCGCTAATTGGCTGCTTAGATTGAGTCCCCAGCTCCATACGGAGCCATCATTCCTGAGTACCGCAGCATGCCCAGATCCCGCGGTAAGAGCCGTTACCTGAGAAAGCCCTTCTACCTCATCAGGTTTATTTTTACCGATGTTAACGCCTTGTCCCAATTGGCCGTATAGGTTTTCACCCCAGGACCAAAGCTTGTTGTTTCTCCACACCATCGTGTACGAGTCTCCAGCCGTCAAGACCCTTGTGTTTTGAGTGTTATTGTAGCTGTAATGTCCCTCCATTGAAGGAGCCGGAGGCTTAACTAATAAAGAAAATCTAGGAAGCAGCGTAGGTAAAATTCGATTTGTCGTCGCACCGTCCCCAAGCTGTCCGAGTGCGCTGTTTCCCCATGACCAAACGGTACCATCCGACTTGACAGCCAAAGAATGAAAATGTCCTGAACCGATCAAGGCTACATCCTTAAGATTGTCGATGTAAATATGAATGACACTATCTTTATAATCTCCTGTGCCAAGCTGTCCGTAATTATTTAATCCCCATGTGCTAACTTTCCCGTCCTTATGCAGTACTACCGCATGAGAATTCCCAGCAGCAATGGCGACCGCATCCGTAATACCAATGACCTCTGCTGCAAATGTCCGATCAGTCGTATTGCCGTTACCAAGCTGACCGGAAACGTTGTAACCCCATGTCCATACTTTGCCGTCTTCCTTCAATAGCATAGAAAAATTGCCACCAGCGGCAATCGCCTTGGTTTCATAAGTATAATTGACTCTTGTAGGCCGATTCGTCTTCCTCTCTGTTACGGAGTCACCGGCTTGTCCATATGTGTTATCGCCCCATGCAACGACTGTTTTATCGGTAAGGAGAGCGAGCATGTGATTGCCGCCTGCCGCGATTGCTGTTACATTGGTGGGATAGGATAACTGATTTGGAGATAGCTTGTCCGCATAAGTACTGTCCCCGAGCTGTCCCTTCTCATTATCGCCCCAAGTGACAATCGTTCCATCCTTCTTAAGTGCAATTGATGAATTATTGCCGGCAGAGATAGCTACGACATCCCTTAGATCAGGAATCTCAAACGGGATAGGACGATCCTCTTTGGTTCCGTCACCTAACTGACCCTTATTATTTTGGCCCCATGCCCAAACCGTTCCATCCTTACGTAATGCCAGCGTGTGATTCATCCCCGCGGCAATCGCTTTAATCTCGAACAGCTCTTTTACTTGGCTCGGAGCATAACGAAATACGTTAGGTCCCGTTCCCAGTTTACCGTGTAGGCTATCCCCCCAAGTCCATACAGTGCCATCGCTTTTGAGAGCAACTGTATGTCCCAGACCTGCGGTTATTTGTACTAATCCCAAAGAAGGAATTCCAGTTTGGGTGGTAGCTGTAGCTGTATCCGTTCCAGAGGAAGCAGCTCCCCCGTTCTCGGGGGAGTCCTCCGCGTGGACCATTCCTGCACCAATCAAGCATTGGAGCATCAAGGCGATGACCATGATGTAGGCAAAGCATTGGCTCCCTTTATATTTCCGAAGGTTTCGAACCATTTTTCACTCTCTCCTCCATTGTATGAAATCTTTTCTAGACCCTGCATTATAAAAGGTTAGTGTTATCGGCAGGCAGGGCTGGAGGTGATTTGCGCTTCAATTTACTGCGAAAGAAATCCATCATGCCGTCCATCAAAGTATACACAACAGGAACGAGAAGCAGGGTTACCATGGTGGACAACGTCAATCCGAAGGCCACTACGGTAGCCATGGAAGCTTGAGCTTCCGCTCCTTCCCCGAAGCCAATGACGAGTGGCAGCATCGCGAGAACGGTAGTTCCTGTCGTCATTAATATTGGCCTTAACCGAATTCTTCCCGCTTCTATTAATGCATCGAAGAGCGTATAGCCCCGTTTCCTTAGCTGATTCGTGTAATCGACGAGAACAATCGCATTATTTACGACGATACCCATCAGCATGATCATCCCCATAACCGAGTTCATATTAATGGTCCGATTGGTCAGATACAATCCTAATATTGCTCCGACAAACGTCGGAGGCAGCGAAAACATAATAATGAAGGGACCATATAACGATTCAAATTGGCTCGCCATAACCATATAAACCAGAACAACAGACAGACCAAGCATTAAATATAAGCTGCTGAACGTACTATTCGCTTCGCTCTTAGACGTCAGATTGATCGAATAGCCATCTGGAGGCTGTATCGTATCCAGCCGTGCTTGAACCTCCTTCTCAACATCCCCGATTGCAGCACCGGATACGGAAGCTTGAACTGTTGTCAAACGCTGCTGATTAATGTGGCGAATTTGCGCAGGGCTTGAGCCAGGAGTAACCTTAGCAATAGCGCTCAATGGAATTTGTGCACCAGACGAAGTGTTCAAGACCACTTGATTCAGGTTCTCCAGGTTGTTCGTAAATTCCGTTGGATATTTGACTAATACGGAAATTTGCGCATCCCCTGTCTTAAAGTTTGTCGCTACAGAGCCTTGATAAGCTGTTCTAACAGCCGTCATAACCTCTCGAACGGAAATTCCGTAGTAGGCTGCAGCATCGCGGTCAATTGTCATATCGTACGCTGGAATACTGCGTTCCAATGTATTTTGTACACTGCGTAATGTCGGGATACCACGGAGCTCCTCGGCTACCATATCACCCAGCTTGCTCAGAACCGCCATATCCGGGCCGTTCAGGTTCACTGTAATATCTGCGCCGCCTCCTCCGCCTAAGCCTGGCAGACGTACAGATGAACGGCTGTTAACCGAGATTTGTGCTCCAGGGTTTCCTTGCGTCATGTTACGGATTTGTTCAACAATTTGTTCTGTCTTCAGCTTCCGCTCCTCGAGTGGCTTAAGCGTGACGCTTATGTTAGCTGAGTTAGTCGAGGAACTTTGGAAAGCACCCCCGCCAGCACTGCCAACAGTAGTGAAAATCGTTTCGATATCCTCAATGTCCTTAATCTGCTCTTCAATTTTAGTAGTGAGAGCGTTCGTTATTTCAAACTTCGTTCCTTGCCCCAAGCTAATATTAATGTTCAGCTGCCCTTCATCGGACTTCGGCATCATCTCCGAGCCTACAAATTTGGCCAAATACACACTGCCTCCAAGCATCCCTACGGTAACTAAAATAATGACCCAGCGGTGGCTAAGAGACCAGCGCAGCATGCCAATGTATCCTCCCGTAAAACGGTTCATGCCGCGGCCAAACCAAACAGCCGGGTTGTAGGAGCGCCCTTCGGGTAAAGATTCGTCATGATGCTTGGTCAAAATTTTAGCCGCAAGCATCGGTACCAATGTGATAGCTGCAAACAAAGCTGCAATATGCGAAAAGCTGACCGTTAACGCCATCGGAACGAAGAAATTTTTGATCATCCCGTTAATGAATACGGTTGGCGCAAAAACAGCAATCTGTGCCAATGCGGAAGCCAATACGGCAGTCCCCACTTCGGCTGTTCCTTGCTTAGCCGCCTCTGTAGGCGAGAGTCCTTCTTCTTTCTTCCTGTATATGCTCTCAAGCACGACGACCGCAAAGTCGACTAGCGAGCCCAAGCCTAGCGCCAAGCCCCCGAGCGTAATGGTATTGATCGTCTGATGCGAGAAATACATCATACTGAATGTACTGATAACCGATATCGGAATGACGACACCGATAATCAATGTAGCGCGGATACTATTCAAGAACAGCATCAGAATGATGATGGAGAATACAGCGCCAAGAAGGGTATGCTCAATAACCGTGTTGATCGAGCTTTTAATAAATTTAGAAGAATCGTTAAGAACGGCGAGCTTTACACCTTCTGGCAGCTTGCTCTGAATGTCACTCATAGCCGCCCGGATATTGTCGGCAACCTTAACTGTATTGCCATCAGATTGCTTCAACACGGATATCCCGACGCTCTGCTCCCCATTTCGACGGGAATCATATGTAATGTCTTGATAAGTGTCAATGATTTTACCAAGCTCACCTAACTCGAGTGACTGCCCTCTGGATAGCTGAACTCTTACCTTCTCGATTTCAGACGTCGACTTGAATTCTCCGCTGATTCTTAAGGGAACGAGCTGATCTCCCTTATATACGAGACCGGCATCCATCGACTGGTTATCGTTGCTGAGAGCTTGAGTAACCTGATTGAACGTAATGCCATATTGGGTAAGTTTATTTTGATCGACTAATAATTGAATTTGCCGGACACGGCCTCCGCTAACTCCGACGGATGCAACACCTTCTACACGTTGTACGGCAGGACTGACGACGTTGTCAGCCAAATCGCGCAATGTGATTAGATCAATATCTTTGCCATATAGCGAAAGACTCAGAATCGGCGAGCTGTTCGGGTCCGCTTTGGAAACGACAGGTGCATCCGCATCCGCCGGCAGCTGTCTCCGGACTCGGTCCAAGCGATCCCGCATGGCTAATGTGGCTTCACTAATATCTGTACCGAAATTAAACTGTATAGTGACGTTACTGCTTCCGGTTCGCGAGTTCGAGGTCACCGATGACACGTTGGCTATGGTTGCCATCGAAGCCTCCACTCGTTTCGTCACCTGATTCTCCACTTGTCCTGGCGAAGCTCCAGGCCAGCTCACGGAAACCGTTGCTGTTGGAATTTCCATATTCGGATACAAATCGACAGGCAGCAACGGCGCCGCTATCGATCCTAATATGGTTAAAGCGATCATAATCATCAGTATCGTAACAGGACGATTAACTGAAAAATTCGCTAAATTCACTGACCGCCACCTGCTCCCGTTTGACCGGCTGCACCGCCATTCGAATTAGCGGGACGATTCGTTTGGGGCTGCTCCCCTTGTTCCTTTGGTTTTTCACCTTGTGCCTTTTCAGCTTGAGGCTTTTCTCCCTGCTTTTTCTCGTCTTGTTTCTTCTCGCCTTGTGGCTTCTCAGTCTGTGCAGGCTTATCTCCTTGAGCAGGCTTTTCTCCCTGTGCAGCTTTATTGTTTTGCTGACCTTGTTGATTTTGCTGCTGTCCTTGAGGCTTTTGGCCGTTTTGCTGCCCTTGCTGCTGCTGTCCTTGCTGACCTTGCTTCTGTCCCGATTGCTGTCCTTCCTGACCCGGTTGGACTATCTGGACACTCGCTTTATCGGACAACAGCTCTTGTCCTTTCACTACAAGCTCGTCTCCCTCGCTTAATCCGTTTGTGACTTCGAATTGAGAGCTAGTCATAGTACCAATCTTTACAGTTACTTTTTTCGCTTTGCCATCCTTAACGATAAATGCGGCAGTTCCGTTTGGCTGTGAAAGTATGGCATCTGCAGGCACCATGATGGCCTGACGTCCTTCGCTCTTCATGCTTGAAGTTGCAAACATTCCTGGAAGCACTTCGCCTTTAGGGTCATCTATTTTAATATCTACCCCATAGGCTTTGGTTACTGAATCCAAAGTTGGGCGAATGGCAGCCACGACACCCTCAAACGTTTTGTTCAAAGTAGGAACATTAACTTTCATTTCCATCCCTTTTTTGATTTTACCAATACTGGATTCAGGGATGTTCACTGTCGCTTGAGTAGGATTTAAGGCGGCTACAGAAACAATATTTCCGTTATTGCCCGCATTTTGTCCAACTGGAGTATTGATTGCGGTTACAACTCCATCAACAGGCGATAATAACACCCCATCCTGCAGCTGTTCGTTAAGTATTTTCAGGTTGGATTGAGCCTGTTCGAATTGGGCTGTACTTACCGTTACGGCATCGGTGGATTTCGCTGTTTGAAGTGCTTGTTCCGACTGGGCAACCTGAGCTTTGGATACGTTCAAGCTAAGCTCTTGATTCGTTTGAGCATTAGCCAAGGCTAGTTGATCCTTCTGCATCGTCAGCTGGTTCGTATCCAAAATGACAGATAATGTGTTTTGTGCATTGGCAAGTGAGATCGTGTCACGGTTCAACTGCTCTTGAGCCACCTGTACCGATTGGGAGTTTTGAGCAGCGACCAAATCTCCTTGAGCTTTAAGTAACGCAGAGGTTGCGGAAGTCAATGAGCTCGGCGTAGTTTGCTGCGCCTGATCCAAATCTAGCTGTGCTTGTTGAATCTTTTGCAGTGCGTTCTCGACATCCGTTACTTTCGAAGCCGAACCTTCTTTCACATTTTTATAATTGATAATAGCCTGCTGGAGTTTTAGTTGAAGTGAGTCCAACGTATTATTGGAATTCACTTGAGACGTTTGAATGCTATCCTGCTGAGCATTCAAAGTATTTTGAGCGTTAGTCAAGTTCGTGTTATATGTAGTGATCGCATTGTTTAAGCTTTGCTGTGTTATAGCGACCTGCTGCTTGGCGGTTGCAATGGAATTTTGCTGATCATTTAACGCCTTGTTGTAATTCGCTTGGGATATGGCGACCTGCTGCTTGGCAGAAGCTACTGCATTCTGTTGATCGGCTACCGCCTTTTCCAGATTCGCTTTTTGTACTGACAGCTGCTTCTCTGCGGTCGCTTCACTGTTCGCCTGGTCATTCGTAGACCTTTGAAGCTGAGCCGAGCTTACTGCCAGTGCGCTTTGAGACTGAGCAATTTGCTGCTGCAGCTGTGTAGTATCGATTTGAGCCAACGGATCACCTACCTTGACACGATCACCTGGCTTGACCACAATATCCGTTACACGTCCAGTAACACGAGAAGAGACATTGGTTGTATACTGCGGGGTGATTGACCCCGTATACACTTGTCCGCCGCCCACATCGGACTTTTTCACGACAAGCGTTTCTACTGGAAACTGTCTAGGGCCCCCTCTCTGTGCTGTCTGGGCTCCCGTCTGTCCTGTCTTCGGACCTCCCCAGTTCGTGAATGTCGCACCTACAACGGCAATGATAGCAATCACTGCAATGGTAGCAACAACCCACTTTTTGGATACATTCTGGATCCACCTGATCATTCCCATACCTCCATGTATTCATGCCCGTCTTCCTCTATAAGGATCTGCTCCAAAAATGAGGGTTTACCTTGCTGCCAAGGCCAACGAAACGAGGTGCTCGAATAAAACTGCACCAACTATCATCAACTTAGCGTATATTCATGATGAAACTATGATATAAATGTGAAAAATGTGTAAAAAAAAGGACACTTTTGACACTTTCTCTCATGAAAATTGATACAGCATTGAGCGTAAAGAAAATTGATACAGCTTTATTTACGCATAAAAAAAAGGACCCCTCTCAGGGTCCTTTTAGCGGTGAATTGATTGTTGAATCTTGCTCGATCCTTCCAAAAGCTAGTGATTAACCTTGTTCACTTTATTGCAGTACGTGTACTACACTAACGTGTCTTTGGCACATCCCTCCGCTTCTATCTGGAGTCTACCACAATATTCCCGGAATGTTTCGCTGAATCGTTCAACGGAACCACGCCTCTCTTTTCACCGCTAAATATAGTATGATCAGGTTTATTTCTTTTTATACTCAGCCTCATTTATTTTTCTTTGATAATAACTTTGGTTCCCAATGGGATGTGCCTATAGAGCCATTCTATATCTCGGTTATGCATACGGACGCACCCGGAAGACGCATAACTTCCAATAGAGTAGGGGCGATTCGTGCCGTGGATTCCATAGGTGTATCCTCCGGTTCCAGGTACGCTTATTCCCAGCCATCTTGAGCCCAAAGGATTCTTTGGGTGACCTCCGGCAATTTGCTTACGCACGTAGTACGGCTTCACAATTTTGGTTACGATATGAAATTCACCAACGGGCGTCAGTTCTTTCCTTCGTCCTGTTGCTACGGAGAAATAGTAATGCGCACGACCGTTCACATAAACGATAAGCGTATTGCTTCGTTTATTTATTTCAATATAGACCCCTTCTTCTTGAAGTGCCTCCAACGGCATGGCAGAAGGTGCCGCCACGGTCACATTTCGAATCGTAAACACCTGAATACAAAGAAACAAACAAATCGTTACAATTACCGGTACCTTAATAAGCTTCAATGTGACCTCATCCTTTGCCTATTATGCACGGTTATTGTTCTCTACTGCCTTAGTTTTATGTATCGCAAACTAAAAAGGAGAAGGCTTCTCCAGCCTCCCCTTTAACTTATTTCTTCTATTTAACAGCGCCGGCCGTAATTCCGCCTGAAATTTGCTTTTGAAATACAACATAGAACAATAGAACAGGCAGCATCGAAATGAGCAGAGCGGCAAACAGCGGCCCCCACTCCGTTCGATATTGCATTTCTCCTTGCATAATGGCAATACCGACAGGTAATGTATATTTGACCGGGTCGTTTATAAACACTGTACCCATGATATATTCATTCCAAATATTCAATACATTCATAATACTTACCGAAATTATGCCGGGTCTCGCTAGCGGGAGCATGATTTGAAAAAAAGTACGATAATGGCTTGCCCCGTCGATAGAAGCAGCCTCCTCCATTTCCTTGGGAAGCGATTTAAAAAAGCCTACCAATACAAACACCCCGAACGGTAACGCTCCCATCCCATATACCAGGCTAAGCCCGAACAGATTATTAATGAGATGCAAATCATTTAAAAGGAAGAACAACGGAATTAATCCGAGGATCATGGGAATCATCATGGAAGCCATATAAGTAGTGTACAACAAGCCACTGCCTTTAAATGCAAAACGAGCCAATACATAAGCCGTTGTTGCCGCTAACAATGCAGCTAATAAGGTGCTGACTATTGTAACCAGAAGGGAGTTGAGGAAGTACCCTCCAATATGGTATTTATCCCAGACATAAGAATAGTTCGACCACACAAGCGGCAGCATCGGTAGATCCCAAGGTTTCCCCTGCATGAATTGGGCATTATCCTTGAAAGCCCCTAGTATAGTCCACACTAATGGATACAAGACGCATACGGTCCAAATAGCCAATATGATTTTCATACATAAACGCATCAATGGATGCTTTATTCCTGTATTCATGTCTTTCCCCCCTTCTAGGTGATCTCTATAACGTCTCGCTTCATTAATCTTTGCAGTGCTACGGTAGTAATAAGTGAGAGCACTAGAATGAGAACACCAATCGATGCAGCGTAGCCCATGTGATATTGCTTAAAGCCCATCTGGTACAAGTAAGACCCCATTACCTGCGTAGCATTATCAGGTCCGCCTTCCGTCATAATCGTCACGATAATAAATGATCCGTTTAAGGTCGTCATTACAATAGAAAGAATCGATACTTTCAGCTGTTCCCATATAAGAGGAAGCGTCACATACCAGAACTGCTCCCATTGCGAGGCACCGTCTATATCAGCAGCTTCATACAGTGTATCGGAAATGCTCAAAATTGCTGCAATCAGTAAAATCATATAAAAACCGATTCCTGCCCAAATGGTCGGGGGGAGCAAAGACCACATGGCGTATTTCTCATCTCCGAGCCAAGGAATTTTGACCGGTTCGCTTGTGAATAACGATAAGAATGAGTTTAGAAACCCGAGATTCGGGTTGTATACGTAGCGCCACAGCACTCCGATAACCACAACGGAGATAACATTGGGAAAAAAGAAGACAACGCGAAAAAATGCAGCCTTCCTAATATGAAAGCGAGTTAATGCTACAGCAAATAAAGTCGCCAGTAACATAATGCCGATAACTTTCCAAAATACTAAAAAATAATCATTGTAAATGGCAGTCCGTATAATCGGATCGGCAATCAAATCGCGAAAATTTTGTAACCCTACAAAGTCCATATGCTCTGAGCTTCCGGACCAATCGAATAAGCTGATATAGATCCCTTTGACAATCGGGTATACCGTAAATACACAAAACAATACAAATGTAGGAATTATAAATGATGCGATAAACAAAACTTTTTTGGCTTTGGCGCTCATAGTCGTTTACCAGCCTTTTCTTGATATTAGTAAGGCTCGGAAGCAAGGAGCATGAAGCCCCTCGCTTTACCGATGCCGCTAGATGAGTACAAGCTGTTACTTACTTGCTCTAGCCTTTTCTGCCGCTTTCTCCATACGATCCGCCCACTCCGCTGGAGTGATCTTGCTAGTTGTCAGCGCTACAATTGCGTCATTCCGAGCTTTCTCAACGTCTGCTGGAAGCACTACTTCAGGAGCTACCACCGTGTTCGACGAATTGTAATATTTCATTGCCGATTTAACGACGTTGCTGGCTTTAGATGAATCCAGATCTGCCTTCACATTCATCAAAGCTCCAGTTAATTCTGCCCATCTTACTGCATGCTGCTTAGTGAAAAGGAATTGTATAAATGCTTTTGCCGCATCTGGATTTTTAGCTTTTTTAGCTACGGCAATGGTGCTTGTGTAAGGAATGGCAATATATTTGCCGCCTTTATCTTGGGAAACCGAAGGGATAAAGCCAAAGTCAAAGCCTTGCGGTATGTCTTTCTTCATCTCGTTTTCAAGCCACAGGCCGTTTGGAATAAACGCCGCCTTATGCTGCAGCCATAAAGCTTGAGAATCCGTATGATTGAGGGAAACAGAGCCTGGATCGATTAAACCTTTGTCCCGTAGTTGTACAATTTTGTCCAACGCTTTCATAACCGGCTCGCTTTTGAAAATGCCAGGTTCGAGGGAAGCAACTTTCTTCAAAATCGAAGCGTCGTCCTTGTTGGCCGATACGGTGGCCGAATCCAGCAGACCGCCTGCGATATAATACGGATACACCCCGGTATGAATGTAAGGAGTCATTCCGGAAGCCTTGATTTTGTCCGCTACGGCAAGGAAACTTGGAAAGTCTTTCGGCTCTTCCCAGCCGTTCTTCGTGAATAATGCCTTGTCATAAAAGGTACCCCATGATCCGAAAACAAGAGGAACTGTATGGTTTTTACCAGCTTCATATTCCTCCGGTTTGGAAATCAATAGATCAGATAACTTCTCTCCATCAGCATTTTTCAAATCCTTCAACCAATCGGTAATATCCATTAATTGGTCGTCTTTCACCATTTGTCTCGCATTCGCTCCCGCTCCGTCTATATATACAAAGTCAGGTGGGTTACCTTGAATCCAGCGTGGCTTCATTTGATCGTTAATCTTTGCACCTGCAGATTCCTTGATCTTCAGATCAGGATATTTTTTCTGGAATTCGGCAATCATTTCTTTCCACCAAGCATCGCCGTAGCCACCAACAAAATATTGAATTTCAAAATCACCTGTCAGCTTCTTATCCGTATTTGTCGCATTTCCACTTGGTGCGCTTACTGCAGGTTTGGTGTCAGGACTTGGTTTGGAATCACCACCGGTAGGTTTAGCAGCTGGTGCTCCACAGCCGGCTGCAGACAACACGAACGTGCTGATTAACGCCAAATTTAGCCATTTCTTTTTCATCATCATGCCTCGCTCCCTTTTCAATCATAGAATGGACCCAATGAACCTTTCATCGGACAAGCAAAAAAGGGCATAGTTAGGGGAAGCTTTAAAGCTCCCCATAACTAATGCCCTAAGAAGGTAACACGTTATGTGATGAAAGTGTTCAATTGTCGTCTATACTATAGCATCATAAGTAACATAGAGTCAACACATTGTTTAAAAAATGATATTAATCCATTTTATGGTAATTAATTTTATTTGTAATCGCTTTCAGCTTGATTCTATTATACCGTTATAAGATACGTTTGGTAAAGTCTTTATTCATTATTCTAAATTTCCTTGCACATCTGCAGCAAACAACTGCTGCCTATATTTGTTCGGTGACATATTCATCGCCATCTTAAAGGTACGGTAAAAGGTGGGCAGCGATTCATACCCCACTTCGAAACAAATCGAAACAATATCTTTATCGGACTCTGCAAGCAGCTTCTTAGCAAGTCCCATTCTTACCTCCGTTATGTATTGCATTGGGGTCATCTGATATTCTTTCTTAAAAATTTTGTTCATCTGACGAATACTAATCCCGAGCTTTCCGCTAAGCTCTTCAGAAGTTACCGAATCATAATAGTGTAGATCAATGTAATTGCGTATCCGCTCTGCCCGTAGTCCATTCGCGTCCTGTACCTGCCTAGACTCTTTAGCTCGTACCATCAGTAAATAGATGTCTTGAATTAAATTATGCATAGCCCAGTCGCTCAATGGGTCAGACTGTTTTTGTTCAAATAGCAGCTTTCTTAGCATCAAGCGCAGTTCGCTGGCATGAAAAGCATTAAGCTTCAATAGCTCCGACCGATTGAACAAAAAGGGCCTACAATTCTCATGAAAAACCTGCTTTTCGGATAGATCGTCAAAGGCAAGGACAAGAAGCGTCAAATGAGAATTGGAGGAAACAGCATGCTTGGAAAACGGATAAATAAATGCGGCATTATCCTGCTCAAAGGCATATTGCTGACCCTCCAGCCATATGCTTCCTTCGCCTTCTATCGCGTATAGAATTTGCACATTCGCATGATGATGGATTTGGACTTTGTAGCTTTCCTGATGCTTACTTTCATACAAATGAATACCAATCATTGTCAAGCCCGCCTTGTGAGCGTATTCAAACGATAGACTTTTCGCCTCTTGACCGTTCGTTACCCCATTTTACCTTTTTTACCTTTAAGCAACAAGCATTTATGCGAATAACCTACATAACATGAAACGCAAACATCCCTCAGACCGATTCGACCTGAGGGGCTGCTTTGCTGCACAATTACTTTATTCTTCTTAATGTGGGATACTTGGATTTTTTGAAAAACAATCTAAATAACCACATTCTCTTCACAGGGGTCCGCTGCTTCCGGCGAACCTTTTCTTCTCGTTCTACCGCTTGTTTACTACCGTCTGGCCAATAATATTGACAAATAAAATCCGTATCCATCCGGTCAGACACCGCCTTCGACAGGAAAATAGCTTCCTAGTACGACTTGCAAACGATTAGAGACACAATTGCAGCAGACTTGTGAGATTGAGATATGAGCTTACAATGCAAATTGAATATTAGACGTACTTTAAGAATCTATCTTTGGTTAAAGCAAGGACATCGTCTCCTGCCATATCCCAAATAATCCGATTAAAAATTTCAACTTCAATTGGACCGTCATATCCAGCCGCCTCAACAGCATTACGAATCCGCGGCAAATCAATGACCCCATCCCCCATCATTCCTCGGCCCATCAGCAAATCAGGAGTTGGTACGATCCAATCGGAGACGTGAAAGCCTAAAATGCGACCACTAGCGCGTGAAATTTGTGCGTACAACTCCGGATCCCACCATACATGGAAAGCGTCAACGACGACACCACATTGTTCCGGGCTATATTGCTCAGCAATTGTATTAGCCTGAGCTAATGTATTGATGACAGAGCGTTCCGCTGCATACATCGGATGCAAGGGCTCGATCCCCAGCTTGACGCCGCATGATTGAGCATACGGTACTAACTGCGCTATCCCGTCTTCAACCATCTGACGTGCTGCTGCTATATCCTTGTCCGGTGCAGGTCCGCATACTAGCACCAGGACTTCCGCTCCCAGCTCAGCTGCTTCATCAACGGCTCTCCGGTTATCATCGATACGAGCTTGACGTTCTGCTGCAGTTGCTGCAGGGAACATCCCTCCGCGACAAAGACTCGAGACTTTTAAGCCAGCATTCTTGACGAGGCGTTTGCTCTCTGCCAAGCCGGTCTCCGCTACTTTATGGCGCCAAAGGGCGATCCATGGCACCTCTGCTCTTAAGCAGCCTTCCACCACTTCAGGCAAGCTTAAGCGATCTGCCGTTATTTGATTAAAGCTTAAACGGTCAATATTTTGCAATGCGTTCATGGTTAGCCTCCTAAGAGTTTTTACGAAGTAAAAACTTACATCGTAAGCATTAAATTCCCGCTAAAGTCAGTACGCTGCGCATCCGCTGAGCAGCTAGATCCGGATCTACCAGCAGACCTGCTTTGTCAGCCAAGACGAACAGTTCAGATAAATGAACAACGGATCTGGAGCCCTCGGCACCGCCGATCATCCGGAAATGACTTTGATGGCCATTCAAATAAGCCATAAATACGATACCGGTTTTATAAGCATAGGTCGGCTTTTGGAATATATGTCTCGACAAAGCAACGGTAGGCTCAAGCAGCGCGTTATATCGCGCCTCATCTCCTGAGTCGAGTGCATGAATCGCCGCAGCAGCAGCAGGAGCGATCGCATCAAATATTCCGAGGAGCGCATGACTATACCCTTGCTCGTCTCCACGAATCAACGTGGGATAATTAAAATCATCCCCCGTGTACATTTTCACTTGTTCAGGAAGCAGGCGGCGCATCCGAATTTCTTTCTCATCATCGAGCAAGGAAATTTTAATGCCGTCTACCTTATCCGCATGGGAGCGAATAACATTAAGACATACCTCCATGGCAGCGTCAAGATCCCGCTCTCCCCAATACCCAGCTAATGCAGGGTCAAACATATCACCCAACCAATGAAGTATGACAGGTTTCGATACTTGGCTCAAAATACGTCCGTAGACTCGCTCGTAATCTTCCGGTCCTTTGGCGCAAGCCGCTAACGCACGACTCGCCATGAGAATAACCTGGCCTCCGAGTCCTTCCACGAACGCTACTTGTTCCTCATAAGCCTGTTCAACCTGCTCCAGCGTCACATGCGGCCCAGGAGCCAGATGATCCGTTCCCGCTCCGCATGCAATACGTCCTTGAACAGCTTGAGCTTCAGCAACAGAGCGGCTGATCAGCTCCTTCGCTCTGTTCCAGTCCAGCCCCATACCTCTTTGTGCTGTATCCATAGCTTCGGCTACAGAAAGCCCTAACGACCAGAGATGACGACGGTAAGCCAAGGTGGCTTCCCAATCGATTTGGGCATGATTCAATGGATCAGCATCAGCAAAAGGATCACACACCACGTGCGCGGCAGAAAATGCGATGCGGCTTTTCAGAGGTCCTTTCGGTAGTTCAATCGGTGCCGAATGGCCTGGTGTATAAGTATAAAGCGAGCCCCCTGCTCGGGGCAGCTGCAATTCACGATTCATATCGGAGTTCCTCCTTACTTGGCCGAAGCCAATTGATCCTCGGAAACAGATTCAAGTTTCAGCTCAGGCACATCCAACCAGCGGCGTTCTTCCCAAGAGCGCAAGCCTAATTCTGCCAACTGTGTTCCTTTGGCTCCTTCGAGCAAATCCCACGGGAATGGCGTATCGATAACGATATGCTTCAAGAACAGCTCCCATTGTACTTTAAACCCATTATCGAACAGCTGATTGTCCGGCACATCCTGCCACTGCTCCTCGAATTGGAATGGATTTGGAATATCCGGATTCCAAACCGGCTTAGGTGTGTTAACGCGATGCTGAATCTTACAATCACGCAAACCGGCTACAGCACTACCTTCCGTACCATCTACCTGAATCGTAAGCAGGTCATCCCGGTTCACACGAACGGCCCAAGAGGAATTGGCCTGAACTACGATACCGCCTTCGAGCTCAAACGTCGCATATGCAGCGTCGTCAGCCGTACATTCGTAAGTCTCGCCCAGCTCATCTACACGCTCCGGTATATGAGTCACACCCAAGCAAGATACCGAACGAACCTCACCGAATAAATTGTCGAGCACATATCTCCAGTGAGCAAACATGTCGACAATAATACCGCCGCCATCCTCTTTGCGATAGTTCCATGATGGACGTTGAGCCTGCTGCCAATTGCCCTCAAACACCCAATAGCCGAACTCCATCCGAACAGACAATATTTTGCCGAAGAAACCGGAATCCACCAAACGTTTCAACTTAAGGAGACCTGGAAGGAACAGCTTATCCTGTACAACACCGTTCTTTAATCCGGCAGAAGTTACAAGCTTGGCCAGCTCCAACGATTCTTCCAAATTTGTTGCCGTCGGCTTCTCGCAATAAATATGTTTACCGGCCGCAATAGCTTGACGTATGCTTTGGGCGCGATGAACGGTCGTTTGAGAATCAAAATAAATTGTATTGTTCGGGTCAGCCAAGCAGCTGGCAAGATCAGTGCTCCAACGAGTCAGACCATGGGCCTCTGCTAACGCTTTCAATTTATGCTCCTGACGACCAACCAAAATCGGGTCAGGCATAATTACATCTCCATTAGGCAGCGTTACGCCACCCTGCTTACGGATAGCCAGAATGGATCGGATCAAATGCTGATTCGTCCCCATGCGTCCTGTAACCCCATTCATTATGATTCCAACATTGTGTACTGTCATTGTTTGAATCCCCTCTCCATTCATAGTAGCAGGTGTCATTATGCCACCGCTTAGTATATAAAACCTATACTTTCATACTAGTTATAAACGAAGAGTAAGTCTTATCATTTTAAGAACTGTATTCTAACTATTGGAACCCTTTTGTCCGAAACGATGGCACAAAAATAACCGTCCACAAATAAATAGGACGGTTGGATACTGATAGCCTTTGTTGATAATAAATTGATTACGAATACCAATATAAAGCATATTCAGTCATTACGGAGGCATGCCCCATTTGACGAAGCATAGCCGTTATGTTACCGCGATGGTATGTAGCGTGGTTCACAATTTGCAAAAGAATCTCGGAGTAGCTAGTATCCCTAACCCCTGCATATGGGTTGTCAAGGGTTATTGTTTCATCCATATTGTCCAAAGTAACCAAAATGGCTCTATACCGCTCAGCAAGCTCCGCATATAGAATTTCCATTTCCCTTACGCTCTTGGCTTCCGTTTGCTCTTGCAGCTGGAATGATTCAGCTAGCGCTTCATTCATACTTTTGCCGTAAAGAATTTTTAACCAACAGGTATCCACGATGTAGATATGGGATATGGCCTTGCATACAGAACTGAACACACTCTGTATTTCTCTTGTATAAACTTCCTCTGGAAGCTCCTTGAGACGATTGATCATCGTTTGATTCGCCCAAACATGAAAGTCGTACATTTTTTTAGCTGGATTTTCCAAAGCAGCTCATCTCCTCTTCTTCGTCAATCGCTAGAATTATTAATTACCTTTATAATAAAACAGCTACCCTGACAACTGTATGTCAAGATAGCTGAAGTAGTTATGTTCTGTTAGAAAATCCTTGATCAATTCATCACGCGTCCTACAATTTTGAGTACTGCATCTCTTGTTAATTTACTGCCACCCGCAGACAGGAGATTGATTGTAGCATGAGCTAGAGCTAGAGGTATTTTACAAAATTTCAATGCCGGACCTTGCTTGAGGTCTGCAATGTAAGAATCGGCAATTTGTAAATTGCGCCGAGTATACTCCTGCATTTCCTTAAAGTCCCATCCATTCGGATAGAAATCAACACCGCGCTCAAGGTCTTCTTTGCGATTACGAAGAATATTTACCGCCTGCAGCCCTCTTCCGAAAGCAACAGCCTTTTCACGATCAGATGGGGTCCCGTCATACCACAGCCACAGCTCGGACAACATTTCTCCAACCATCCCCGCCACACTGTAAGTGTATCGGTCCAAATCCTCTTCCGTTTGAATACTCCACCCGTCTTGGACCCAATCAGCCATTTGAGACGACATTTTGGCAATATAAGGGATAATGACGGGCAATGCGGTAGTCGGGCATAGCCGCACCCACTCATCCAACTGGTACGTTACCGCCGGCAGCTTATCACGGTGAGGGGCCAGAACCTGTTGCGTAGCTTCAGTTACATGATCGGATTGAAAAGCATCTCGTATTCCGACTAATAATTGCACTTTTAATTCATCCGGCAGCTCTTCATGATCCTCAATTTCATCTATGGCTCTCATGCAAAGATAAGCCGATGATACCGCTTCCTTCAATCCTGTTTCCAATTGACTGATTGGAATATAGAAAGTGCGGCTTGTTTTTTTCAACATGGTCATTGCATCATTTAGGACGATGTTATTGATGAGTGCTCCCTCCAAGTATGCGCTTAGCTATTATCTGTTCGTAGCATTTATTCCATGATAACACAAAATCATATGTTCAAGCCAAATAAGATTGCATTTTCTAACGATATCGCTGCTTTCCTACCAATAACAGAAGACCTCACGGTAAAAGACCTTCTGCAAAGGAAACTGTTGCAGAAGGCCTGGTAAGTGCCAATTATTTTATTATGATCTCATACGCCAGTACAAGTCATTCCATCTTAATTCATTGCGCAATGCTGGAATCGTGCTGTTTTGATTGATGAGCACACATTCAATTCCCACCATCTCAGACCAATCTGCAAGCTGTTCCGCGGACACCACGTATGAGAACACTGTATGATGCGCTCCTCCTGCATGAATCCACGCCTCCGCTGCAAGATTCAACGTTGGCTGTGGCTTCCAAAGAACACGTGCCACCGGCAGCTTAGGCATAGCTTGTTCAGGCTTCACAGCATCCACCTCGTTGACAACGAGACGGAAGCGATTACCCATGTCAATGATTGAAGCATTAAGCGCGGCTCCGCCGCTGCCATCGAAGATGAGTCGAGCCGGATCGGCTTTACCGCCAATGGAAAGAGGATGCACTTCAATAGTAGGCCGTGTGGCTGCAATAGTCGGACACACTTCAAGCATATGCGATCCAAGTACAAGCTCATTCCCCGGTTCAAAATGATACGTGTAATCTTCCATAAAGGAAGTACCTACATTACCTGAGATCAGCTTCATGGTCCGCACCAACGCAGCTGTCTTCCAATCGCCTTCTCCTCCAAACCCGTATCCTGCTGCCATCAAACGCTGAGCGGCCAAACCGGGCAGCTGCTTCATGCCGTGCAAATCCTCAAAGGTAGTCGTGAAGGCGCCAAAGCCTCCTTCTTCGAGAAATGATTTCATTCCCAATTCAATCCTGGCTTGCTCGAGAATGGCTTCGCGAATAGGACCCGCAGCACGTCCTTCCGGAGAGATACTATACAAATCGTTGTACTCCTCAAATAACCGATTCACTTCATTCTCCGAAATATCGTTTATCCTTTGAACCAAATCCCCGATGCCATAACCATTCACCGACCAGCCGAATTTGATTTGTGCTTCTACCTTATCTCCTTCAGTAACGGCAACCTGTCGCATATTATCACCAAATCTTGCCACCTTCAAGCTGCGTCCTTCCGTAAAGGCAACCGCCGTATTCATCCATCCTCCGATACGGCTTCGAACCTGTGGATCCTCCCAGTAACCTACGACAACTTTACGGGCGATCCCCATTCTTGCTCCGATAAAGCCATACTCACGGTCACCATGTGCAGATTGGTTCAAGTTCATAAAGTCCATATCGATGCTGTCCCATGGAATATCACGGTTATACTGCGTATGGAGATGAAGCAGTGGCTTGCGCAGCTCAGAAAGCCCGGCGATCCACATCTTCGCAGGTGAGAACGTATGCATCCAAGTGATAATTCCTGCGCAGGTATCATCTGCGTTAGCTTCGATACATAGATTGCGAATCGCCTCGGGAGTAGTAAGTACAGGCTTGAAAACAACCTTAAACGGGATTGCCGGATCGTTATCCAGTCCTTCGGTAATCCGTGCGGAATGCTCGTCTACTTCCTTGAGTGTTTCTGGACCGTATAAATGCTGGCTTCCAGTAACAAACCAAAACGTATATGGTTTTATGGATAACATGGTAAATAACCTCCTAATAAGTGCATTGTTATAGGATAAACAAGTCCTTTTGTATCGCGGACTACCGAGCCGCTTCCTTGATCGACTTCAGACGCTTCATAACATCGTTCTCACCGCGACCAAAGTAATTATGAAGCTTGTTATATTCTTCATATAGCTTTTCATAGACAGCTACATGCTCTGGGATAGGCTTATAAGTTTCTTCGCGAACTCGGGCCATTTTCTCTGCCGCCTCCACGATCGTATCGTAACCGCCTTGAGCTGCCCCTGCTGCGACGGCTCCGAACATAGCCGCGCCTAAAGCCGGCGTCTGCTTGGAATCGGCAATTTTAATTTCACGATTCGTGACATCCGCATAAATTTGCATTAATAACCGATTTTTCTGCGGAAGTCCGCCGCACGCGTAAAGCTCGTTTACCTCGACTCCGTTATCGTGGAACGCATCTACGATTTTTCTGGTGCCAAAAGCCGTTGCCTCCAGAAGCGTTCGGTAAATTTCTTCGGGCTTAGTCAGCAATGTGCAGCCCACCAATAATCCCGTTAAATCCGTATCCACCAATACAGAACGATTTCCGTTCCACCAATCGAGAGCTAGGAGACCCGTTTCTCCTGGCTTGTATGCTGAAGCTCTTTTTTCCAGCCATTCATGAACATGGATGCCTTCCTTAAGAGCCGCTTCGTGCACATAAGCTGGTACCGCCTCATCTACGTACCATGCAAAAATGTCCCCCACTGCGGATTGCCCCGCTTCATAGCCCAGGTATCCTGGAATGATTCCATCTTCTACAACGCCGCACATACCTTCAACCTGCCGTTCTTCATTTCCAAGCAGCAGATGGCAAATCGAAGTTCCCATCGCCATGACTAGCTTGCCAGGTGTAACCACCCCAACACCTGGAACGGCAGCGTGTGCATCAACATTCCCAACCGCTACGGCTGTACCAGCTTTCAGACCCGTCAGCCTTGCCATATCTTCTGTCAGTTCTCCAGCCTTTGTCCCCAAAGGCACAACCTCGCCGCGCAGCTTTGTGCTTGTCAGCTTTTCCAATCTCGGGTCCAGTGCTTTAAAGAAAGCCTCACTCGGATAACCGTCCTGCTTATGCCATATCGCTTTGTAGCCTGCTGTGCAGCTGTTTCTAAGACGGTTTCCCGTCATCTGGGAAACAACCCAATCCGCCGCTTCCAGAAACTGATCCGTCTTTTCATATATATCCGGATCTTCGTTAAGGATCTGCCATATTTTCGCAACCATCCACTCGGAAGAAATTTTGCCTCCATACCGTGGTAAAAACGATTCGCCCCTCTGCTGAGCCAGCTCATTGATTCGATTCGCCTCATCCTGTGCCGCATGATGCTTCCAAAGCTTCACCCAGCTATGCGGTTTCGCCCGCAGCTCCGGATCGAAGCATAGCGGCTTTCCTTCAGCATTGACAGGCAGCATTGTGCAAGCTGTAAAATCAATACCAATGCCGATAACGTCTGCCGGGTTCACTCTTGAGGTTTGGATAATTGCGGGAACAGAACGTTTAAGCACCTCGATGTAATCCGCTGGATGCTGAAGTGCCCAATCGTGATCGAGCTTTAGTCCCGAATCAGGGAGCTTCTCGTCAATCACATTGTGAGGGTAAGGGGTAACATGATCAGCAACCTCTGTACCGTCCGAAAGATCGACCAATACGGCACGTCCTGATTCCGTTCCATAATCTATGCCTACAGCATACTTTTTTCCCATACGTTTCTATGCTCCTCCTTAGATCGCTTTTCTTATCATCCAAGATACTTCTTACTACCTCTGTCCGTAATACGCGTTCGCACCATGCTTACGCAAAAAATGACGATCAAGCAGCGTTTGGTCCATAGATGGAATATGTGCATTTAATGCTTTCGTGTGGTAACCCATCTTGGCCACCTCTTCTAACACTACTGCATTATGTACTGCCTGATGCGGATCCTTCCCCCAGTTGAACGGAGCATGTGAATGAACCAGAACGCCTGGAAGCTGGAGTGGGTCACGGCCTCGGAACGTCTCTACTATGACATTGCCGGTTTCAAGCTCATAAGCCCCTTGAATTTCGGTCTCCGTCATCGCTCTCGTACAAGGAACCTCTCCGTAAAAATAGTCGGCATGAGTCGTTCCGAGTGCTGGAATACCTCTTCCCGCTTGTGCCCATATGGTTGCCCATGGCGAATGAGTATGTACAATACCGCCAACTTGCGGGAATGCTTTGTAAAGCACCAGATGTGTAGGTGTGTCCGAAGAAGGTCTGAGCTTCCCTTCTACCTGGTTCCCTTCCAGATCGATTACGACTAGATCTTCAAGCTTAAGCTTCTCGTAAGGAACTCCGCTTGGTTTAATTACAACAAGGCCTTGATCACGGTCGATACCGCTTACATTTCCCCAAGTAAACGTAACAAGACCGTATTTGGGCAAATCCAGATTCGCTTCCAAAACGGCCTGCTTGAGTTGTAATAACAACTTGTATCATCACCTTTCCAAAGACGAATAAGTCCGATACCGTTATTATATATTTGTACGTACAATTTTTCTACAATTATTTTATTGGCTTTGTCGATTCTCTAATAATAAGCTCTGGTTCAATGACATTGCAGGTCATTGTGTCCGTATTTTGCTCAATCATAGCAATCAGCATATCCGCTGCCATAATCCCCATATCTGCTTTGGGATGAGTTAGTGTGGTCAGCTTAACCTCGGTTGCAACAGCCAAAGACGAATCATCGAATCCGACGATTGAGATATGCTCCGGCACACTCAGTCCCGCCTGTCTTACGGCTTCAAGCAGCATGATTGCCAACTCGTCGTTGTAGCATACGAAAGCTGTAGGACGCTCCGTTTCATTACTTAGCATCTCTAATCCGGCCTCGAACGGTTTGGTCGCCTTATCCTCCGTCGTGTAGTGGATTACAGAATCCGGTAGCAGCGGAACCCTAAATTCTTGATGCGCTTTAATAAAGCCTTTGAGCCGATTGACGCCCTGCAAATCATCCATTTTGAAAAAACCTGCTATTCTTCGGTGTCCGAGCTTGATCAGATGCTCTGCGGCTTTGTAACCACCTGCTTCATCATCCACCTTAATGTACGGACAATTGATTTCTGGATAACTCTCATTGATCATTATGAATGGAATGTCTTGGTAATTCAACGTCAAATAATAGCTTAAATTCGGGTTGCCCTCCGCGCTCTTGGTCGGCTCGATAATAAGGCCGCTTAATGGCTGGCTCATCATCATCTGCAAGCTTTCCCTCTCCTTGTCCTTGTCATTGTCTGTGCTGGACAAAAGCATACGGTATCCTTTGTTCCGCAATGCCGCTTCAGCTCCACGTACAATATGAGGGAAAATATAATCCGATATATACGTTGTGATTATTCCAATCGTCTGTACATCTTGCTGTTTCCGTGCTGTTTGTGGATTAGAGACAAAGGTTCCTCTGCCTTGAACCCTGAAAATCCAACCCTCCTGCTCCAGCACTCCGAACGTTTGTCTCACCGTTTGTCTGCTCATTCGAAACTGTTCTGCTATCTCATTCTCTGTCGGCATTTGATCGTCGGGCTTTAACTTACCCGATTGTAGCCAAGACAATATTTCTTGTTTCAATATCAAATACTTTGGCTGCTGCTTAGCGTCTGTCATAAAAGTCACCTCAAAAAGAACCAATTCCATGCTGGTCATTCCTAATTTTATGTTCATTATATCATTATTCAAAGTTGTAAGTACATATTATGCAAGGTAACTGGCAGAGGCTGTTATTTTTCGGCAAAGGGGAACAACAGCTTTTGGTTTTCTTTTGAATACATATTTTCTTTAGTAATCAGTTCAGAGCCTGTATCGATCGTGCTTTCCAGCTTATCCCCATTCACAGCCTGAAGCGCGGCTTTTATGGCCAAATATCCCATGTTGAACGGCTTCTGTACTACAGTAGCAAGCAGAATGCCTTCCTCCAAAAAAGCGATCTCATTCATAGAGCTATCAAAACCAACCATCTTCACACGTTCAGTTGCCCCTAGCTCTTTTACGGCTTTAGCGGCACCGACGGCAGATGGTTCGTTCAACCCGATAATTCCCTTGATGGCCGGTTCGTTTGTAATCAGGTATTTGGCGATGTCATATGCCTTTTCCTCCGATGCATTGCTGTAAAAGGTACCGAAGACAGAGATTCCCGCAGCTTTCAAGCTGTCTCGGACGCCCCGCTCCCGTTCCATCGCAGTTGTAGACCCTTTGACAAAGCTGATAATAGCTACGGAACTATCTCTTGGAAGGCTGCCCTGGATGGATTGCCCCGCTTTTAACCCTGCAGCATAGTTGTCCGTCGCGATGAAACTGGAAGAGATCCCGCCTTCAAGGCCCGAGTCTACCGTAATCAGCTTTATGCCGGACTGTACAATCTTCTTCGCAACAGGAACGACACGGTTATAATCAGTCGCCGCCATCACAATCGCCTTTGGCTTTTGGGTTATCGTCTGCTCGAAGAGCGTGATTTGCTCCTCCACATCAGATTCGTTTACAGTCCCGACTACTTCCACTTTAACACCATATTCTTTAGCTGCTGCAAAAACACCCTGCTTCATCACTTCCCAAAACTCTACTCTAGAGTCGATCGTCTTAGGAACAAACAAGATCGGGCTATCTTTTGTAGACAGTTTGGCGGACACTCCTGCTGCAGCTGAATAAACAGCCGTTGATAATACGACTGCGGAAAGCGCTAGGCCCAGCCATTTTTTATTCACTATGACACACTCCTGTCTTGAGAGCTTCGCTTCATGAAAGTGAGGGGATTCTAACGATAGCCGTTGTTCCTTCCTCCGGTTCACTTTCAAACCTTAACCCGTAAGACTCGCCAAAGTAGAGCTTGATTCGATGGTTGACATTATGCAGCCCTACTCCTTTGTCATTCTCCGCTTCGCGGGACTTCCAGAGCAGCTGCTCCAGCTTATCCGGCATGATCCCTACCCCATCATCCATGACACGCAGCTCTATGTCATCGCCCACCTTACTGCCAGTGATCCGAATAATTCCTTTGTCAGCCTTATACTTAATTCCATGATAGATCGCGTTTTCAACGAGAGGCTGCAGCACAATTCTTAGCATTTTACATTCCAGGATCTCAGGACTCACATCGATCGAATAAGCAAATTTGTTTCTGTAGCGGATGCTCTGGATCGTTAAATAGTTTTCAACATGCTGTAACTCCACCGCAATCGCTACGAGTTCCTCCCCTTTGCCTATACTTGCCCGCAGAAGCTTGGACAAGGCTGAGGTCATTGTAACCACATCCGCCATTTTGCCTGTCTCTGCCATCCAAATGATTGAATCGAGCGTATTATATAGAAAATGTGGCTGTATTTGCGCCTGAAGCGCCTTGAGCTCGCTGCTCCGTTTCATTTTTTGCTCTTCTACAATTTGACTCATCAATTCTCTTATTTTGCCGATCATCAGATTAAACGTACGCGCCAGCTTGCCGATTTCGTTAGTGCTGTCGATATCTACACGAATATCGAAATCGCCTTTTTCTACCTTCTTCATATGGATATCCAGCTTTTTAATTGATTTGGTCAGTGTATAAGAAATTATGATTGAGATAGCAAGCGCGACGATGAGGCACAGTAATCCCCACAAGGCAGAAGATAGCTGCATCTTTTGCTTATTTCCGACAAGATCATCCGGATAAGTGACACCTACGATTTTCCATCTGAAATCCGTCGTTCGTATCGTATATATTTTGCTATCAATCCCATTTCCTGCTACGAAGGAGCTGTCTTTTGCATTCAGAACTGACGTCAGCTGCTCAGACTTCATTTGTGTATATATGATTTGCTGCTGCGGATGATAGATAAGATCGCCGGTAGGATCGAGTATGAACACATATCCACGTTTGCCAAGATGGATTTGCTTGCATAAATCATTGATCACGTTATAGTTCAAATCTACCAACAAGACACCGCTCGAGGACGCATCGTTTGCTCCAGGGAGCTGCCGGCTAATCGATACAACCCACCGGTACTCGTTATAAAAAATATGCTGTACATGCGAGGAGGAGATCACTACGCTGCCTTGGGCATCTGTTGTTTTGCGGTACCAATCCTGACCTGTCAGCTCAACGTATGATTTGGTTTGCGATGCAAGTCTATCTGACACCACAGCTCCGTTAGAGCCTACAAACATAATGGAAGCGATATCATTTCGGGATGAGACGATGGATCGAAAAAAACCGCGAAGCTGTTCTTGAATTTGATTTCCTTCCTGAGTACCTGGGTCTGGTAAAGAGGCGAACCTCTTGAGATCTCCACTGCTGAAAGCCAAAGCGGAGATGCTTTTCATATTGTCTAAATAGGTTTGGATGTTCGTATTTACCTGCCCGATAAGCTCGGTGGTATATTCCATTGAATTATCCGTTACCGCATCAGCAGATAGCAGGTAGGAGCTGTAGCTTAAAATAACCGTCGTACACAGGATGAGGCAGGAAAAAGCGAGGGCAATATTCGTATGAATACTCTTAAACCGAAACAAACGGCGAAAAGTCATATGCTGCCGCTCCCTTTCCTGGCTCGATATTCCTTGGGCGTCATTCCAGTATTTCGCTTGAAGATGACGCTGAAATATTGCGGGTCGCTGTAGCCTACTCTAGCGGCGATGTCATAGGTCTTCAGCTGGGTAATGCTGAGCAGCTCTTTCGCTTTCTCCAGTCGGGTTCGAGTTAAATATTCAACGAAGGTTTCTCCGGTATGGAGCTTGAACTGAGCACTGAAATAACTCATGCTCATATAAATATGATTGCATACATGCTGAAGAGAAAAGCTCTCGTCGTTGTAATGGTCCCGGATAAAGGTTTCGGCTTGCTTCATCTGCGATTGGGTCACATCCGTTCTTTTAGCGGCAAGATAGCATATGATCTGCTCACACTGATGCTCGAGCCACGTTTGTACCTCATTCAATGTTTTCATAGATGTAAGCTTGGAAAACGGGTTGTCCGCGAACAGATCTGAATGGTCGAATCCAGCCTCCGATACCATGTTCATTAAAGCCACTAACAGCTTGTAAAAGGTTCCATAGCATTGATCGATCGAAGACACCGACTTGCGTAGATCGTCGATTCCTTCCTTTAAATATTGTGCTGCCTTCGGTACGCTTCCTGTCTTCATTGCAGATAACAGCTTCTTCTCCCACTCATTGTACTTAATACTGTTGAAGCTTTTGCCGAATTCAAGGTCGCTGATAGAAATAATCTGGCTCTTGCCGAGCAGAAACCGGTAATCCAATGCTGAGTTTGCTTCTTGAAACGATTGAGATAACTGCTGCAGCTCGGGATACGTTCTGCCAATCCCCATAGAAAAAGACATATTCAGCACCTTTTCCACACTATGCTTGGCATGACCGGTCAACTTCTGTACGATTAGCGGAATCAATCCAGGATCTCCTGAATAGAGAATGGCGATTTTCTCGTCTCGCGTCCGAAATACGATACCTCCCTCCTGCTCAAATATTTCCTGAATAATATTAAAAGCCGCAAAACGCAGCAGCTCTATTTCTGACTCTTGATCTTCATACGAATCCCGCTTAAAATCATCGATGTCTCCTACAATGGCCGTATAGGCAGGACCTGGCAGTGAGAGGCAAAAATATCGAAATTTCCGTTCGATTTCTTCCTTCTTCATCCGTGAAACGGCCATGCGCTCGAGAAAGCGTTCCTTCAGCAAGGGCAAGCTTTGGTTAAGCTGGAGCTTCAGCTGACTGAGGTCTTCTCTTTTTGCTCGTGCATCATCGAGCTCCTGCTTCATTTTCAATAAAAAGGCTGTGAATTCCTGTGAGTTAACCGGCTTCAGCAAGTAATCCTTCACCTTTAGCTTAATCGCCTGCTTGGCATATTCAAAATCCTCGTAGCCCGTTACAATGACTACGACTACGTCCCGATATTGCTCAGCAATTCGTTCGGCAAGTTCCAGACCATCCATAAACGGCATACAAATGTCCGTAATGACAATGTCCGGCTGCAGCTGCTCCATTGATTCCAGTGCATCACGTCCATTGACGAAATCGCCAACCAATTCAAATCCGCAGGAGGTCCAGTTCGTTTTGCGCTTGATCCCTTCCCTAACCTCATCTTCATCGTCAATAAGGATGATTTTATACATTCGGATGCGCTACCTCTCTTTAGTCTGCTTCTGCCAGAAAAAGGCTTGTTACTTCATTGTATACAGACCTCGATTCGCTCAGCAACAAAAAAGTTCCAATTCGGAGAAACGAAGGAAGAGAGGCTGCCCCTTGCGGAACAGCCCCTTCTATTATTTGAACAATGCATCCTGAGTGTAGGGTCCGATCAATTATAAAGCAATGGTTTGATTTGATCCGAATCAATATTTGTCTTATCGTACCAGTGGAAGCCCGTATCGATATTTTTCTTCACACTTTCTCCCTTAATAGCTTGAACCGCAGCTTTTACAGACCAATAGCCAATACCGATAGGGTCCTGAGTAATAGCGCCGGCCATTTTGCCACTGCGGATCGCATCGATCTGCTGCTTGCCTGAATCGTATCCAATGATGACGATTTTCCCTTCTTTTTTCAGCTCAGTCACTCCATTCAGCACCCCGATGGCTGATCCTTCGTTAGCACCGAAGAATCCTTTGACATTCGGATGTGCCTGAATAATCGCTTTGGTCAAATCGGTCGATTTCAGCTGGTCTCCGCCGCCGTATTGAATGTCGACAATTTTGATTTTCGGATATTTCTCTTTGATCTGATTGACAAAGCCGTCCCTTCTATCAATCCCTGTACGGCTTGTTTGGTCATGTACAACCAAAGCAATTTCACCCTCATTGCCGATTAGCGAAGCCATCTTATCAGCTGCCAATGCAGCAGCCGCTTTATTATCTGTGGCTGCGGTCGTAACCGGGATATCACTATCCACCCCGGAGTCGAAGCCTACGACAGGGATGTTGGCTGCCTTTGCTTTTTGCAGTAGAGGAAGCGCTGCTTTACTGTCTAAAGCGGCGAAAGCGATCGCTTTCGGATTTTTGCCTAGTGCGGCCTGGAGCATCTCAATCTGTTTGTCTACCTGAGTTTCGGTTTCCGGTCCTTCGAAGGTAATTTCAACCTGAAACTCCTTGGCTGCTTTCTCAGCCCCTTGCTTGACCGCCTGCCAGAACTGATGCTGAAACCCTTTGGAAATAAGGGGAATGTACACTTTATCCGATTTCTTAGGATCTGGTGCAGGTGTAGCTGCTGTTGTATTATCTTTCGGTTTCTCGGTCGGTGCTGAGGCAGGCGTATTTGTACCGCAAGCTCCGAGTAATGTAGTAGTCAGCAGCATGAGGGCCGCCGTAAGGATCAGCTTTTTTCCTTTTTTCATACTCATTTCTCCCCTTACTATTAAATGGATTGTATGTGACTCCATGACTGGAGACGATACCGATATCAAGTCATTTTTTACGGCGCCTCAAAATGTCCGCATACACGGCCAACATAACGACCAATCCTACAATGACCGTCTGCCATTCCTGTGGAACCGATAAAATACGCAGTCCATTCGTTAATACACTCATGATTAGAGCGCCGATTACGGTTCCCAAAATGGACCCATGCCCACCGCTCAGCGATGTTCCTCCTATCACTACGGCTGCAATCGCTTCCAATTCATAGCCTTGCCCCAGAGCCGGTTGGGCTGAGTTTAAACGTGATGCCATCATAATTCCCGCAATCCCACTGAATACCCCTGTCAGCGTGTAGATGAGCACCTTCCAAAAGTGAACGTTAACCCCAGATAAACGGGTCGCCTCTTCGTTACTCCCAAGAGCAAAGTTAAATCGGCCGATAATCGTTCGGGTTAGAATAAGACTCGCCACTATCGCAGCAGCGAAAAAAATAAGCACAGCATTAGGGATATCCCACCCCGGTATAATCGATCCGATAACTGAACTCATAGAAATTTTGGTAAAGGCAGGCATATCGTTAAAATAAATGGGCTTTGTACCCGAAATCACAAGCGATAGTCCCTTAGTGATCATCATCATCGCTAATGTTGCAATGAACGGCGGAATCTTCATTTTGGCAACCGCCAAACCGCTAATAAGACCACATAGCGCTCCTGTAGCTATCCCGCCAATAACACCCATTGGTAAAGGTAAATGCCATATCGTGATAATAACTCCAGTCATTACCGCTGAAAAAGTCATTACAGTGCCCACCGCCAGATCTATACCTCCGGTAATGATGACGAAGGTAGACCCTAGAGCTAGTATTCCTATAACGGCTGTCGACAGCATGATGCCAACAATGTTATCAAATTGAAAAAAGTTGCTGGATGATATCGAGAAAAAGATAACCAATACAATCAGACTGGCAAAAGCCAGCAATTTTTGTGTCGCACCGGTTTTAACCGTCGTCTGTTTTTTACGGACTGCCGTCATTTCCATCTTGCTTCCCCCTATTCGTTGCGCATCGTAGCATATCTCATAATCCTTTCCTGAGTTGCTTGTTCACTGTCAAGCTCACCCGTTATACGTCCCTCACACATGATCACAATGCGATGGCTCATCCTAAGAATTTCCGGAAGATCTGAGGAGATCATTATGATCGATTTGCCCTGTTCGGCGAGTTGATCCAGTAGTTTATAGATCTCCGTCTTCGCGCCAACATCAACTCCCCGAGTAGGTTCGTCAAAAATTAAGATATCGCAATCGCGAAGAAGCCATTTGCTAATAACCACCTTTTGTTGATTGCCACCCGAAAGAAACTTCACTTTTTGATCTATTCCAGGTGTTTTGATCTTCATGGATTCAACGTATTGCGTTGAGGCATTCATGATTTGATAATCGTTCAACCAGCCTACTGCATGATTAAATTTCTCTAATGATCCGATAGTAATATTCGTCTGAACATCCATGTCTACCATGAGTCCGAATTGCTTGCGGTCTTCCGACAAATATCCTATCCCATGGCGAACTGCATGGTGCGGCTGCTTGATTCGAACTTTCTGACCGTGAATGCGAATCTCACCAGAATCAATAGGATCTGCTCCGAATATGGCCCTGGCCACTTCCGTACGACCCGCTCCCATTAAACCGGCGAACCCTAGAATCTCCCCTTTTCGCAGGGAAAAAGTCACATCCTTGATCGTTCCTTTTCGATTCAGTTTACTGACCTCCAGCACCGTTTCTTGATTAACACTGCCAATCGATGGTTTTGCAGTTTGGTATAGCTCCCTGCCGACCATCATTGCTATTATGCGATCCGTCGTTACCTCTTGAGTCGGAACCGTATCAATATAGCAGCCGTCCCTCATGACCGTGATCCGATCCGTGATCCGCTTGAGTTCCTCCATCCGATGTGAGATATACACAATGCCCACACCATTTGCTTTAAGCTCGCCAATAATCCTGAACAAGTCATTAATCTCACTATCCGTCAATGCAGCAGTCGGCTCATCCATAATGAGCACTTGCGATTGGAACGAAAGCGCTTTGGCTATCTCCACCATTTGCTGTTGAGCAACGGTCAGCTCGGACACTAAAGTTCGCGGGTCCAATTGCAGCTTGATCCGGTTAAATAAGAGCTGCGCTTGATCATTCAGTAATTTTTCATTTAGGAACAGCTTGAGTATTTTCCCCGGCTCTCTGCCTATAAAAATGTTTTGGGCTATGGTTAGATGTGGCATTAGATTCAGCTCTTGATGAATCATACTGATCCCCAATTGCTGTGCGGTTCTTGTATTGGGAATGTGGATCTCCTTACCTTTATAGCGAAGAATTCCCGCATCCTTCTGATAAACCCCTGTAAGCACTTTCATTAATGTCGATTTACCAGCCCCATTTTCGCCTACCAAAGCATGAACTTCACCCGGCATTAAAGTGAACTTACATTGATTCAGAGCGTGTACACCTGGAAAATGCTTGTCGATTCCTTCCAATTCAACTAGAGGCTCAATCATTACAGCCACCACCAACACCTCGAATCCCTTATTAACTATGAGTTCATTGTATAACCGGACCAAGGCGAAAAGAATGGAGTAATCTCTTGAAAAAGGTTTAAAATCTTACGATCTACACCTGCCTGAACGCAAAAAAAGGCCATTTCGCAAACAACGATAAGTTGCTTACAAAACAGCCCTGTCTAATACATTTTTATTTAGACGCCGTCTCCAGAAAACACGCTTTCCACTTTTCCAGCTCGTTGGTGCATACCCAAACACCAGGGTACTGCTTACGTATTTGACGCATATCTGCTTCAGCATCAATGGTCCAAGCAATAAGCTGAATGCCTTTCTCTTCGCACAAACGTACATAATCATCGGTTAAATAAATATATTTGACAGAGATGTACTTAGCGTCGATCTCCTTGGCAAAGTCGAAAATCGAAGGTGTCGCACCATATATGACGAGCCCCACCTCGATATCCTTGGATAGTTGACGCATCCGTTGAATGGAATAGTGATCGAACGAGGTTACAAATACTTGATCCTGAACATCGCAAGCGTTAATCACTTCAAGTACTTTTTCTTCGATTCCAGTGTACAAGCTGCCGCTTTGCTTCAGCTCAATGTCCACTCTGGCTCTTCCTTTAGCCAAGCTTAACACCTGTTCCAAAGTCGGAATGGATTGTTCAGCGTTCGTCCGCAGCTTCTGAAGCTCTTCCCACGTATAGTCGAGAACGAGCCCTTTCCCATTGGTCGTACGGTTTACTGTAGGATCGTGAATGACGACCGGAACACCATCCTTCGTCAAATTCACATCTAACTCCAAATGGCTGTAAGATAGATCCAATGCAGCTTGAAATGAAACAAGCGTATTCTCCGGGTATTTCTTAGGGTACCCGCGATGTGCCAATCCGACGATACTCATGTTCATCCTCCTGTTTAATCGGTCATTGTCAACAGTTGAATACGATCCAGCGCATAGCTGGATGAAGCCTTGTACGTGCTCGCACCGGACTCGAACAATAGGTATAGCGTCTCTTTCGAATAAACGACTCCTTCAGACATCGGTGGAATCGGCATCGTTTCCGGCTTGTTCTTTGAATCCAGGAACCATACAGGTACGGATTCAGTGCCGATAACCACTTTAGTGTGAGGCTGTTCAGCCAGCACATTTTTTTGTTGGATTAATGCACTAGCGGCATTGCGTCCAGATGATTGACTCAGCAATATCTTATTCTTTAAGACCGCCATCCCTTGAACGCTGTCCGGTATGGATAAAATATAATCCGGTACTACTGGCGTATTGGCTTTCGCTGCCTTATTGGCAGGAAGCAAATCAGTCTGTGGATCCAGCTTGAAGCCTACGGTCCATGCTTTATATTCCTTATCATCACGATTGTTCATATAATGCGATTTTTCCGTTGGATAATCCTTGCCATTGGCATATTCGCCCACCCACAGAACGCCATCACTATATGTAGTGAAGGATGCCCTTGTGTCCGTACGAATAGAGCCTTTGAATGTAAGCTTCGTATCATTCCCGGCATTAATCACGTCTTCTAGATTAAGCTGATAGACAAGATTGTCCGATGAAATCCATACATGGCTTTTGCTGACCGTAACGCCCCCGGCATGACCAGTGTAAGGCTTGTCGGCCTCCTTGTAAAGCTCCATTACTTTCACCATCGACCCGGTACCGGCATCCACTACCGACAACAGGCTAGGAAGGCCACCTTCTCTGTAATGACTGATGAGAATCCAATTTTTTTCTTCAATAAATCCGATTCCCTGAGGAACCGCTTTTTGCATTAAAGCCGGAACGATCGGCCCCTGCTTTGCTGCCTGCAAGAAAGGCTTAATTTCCGGAAAATCTATACGGATTTTAATGCCAGCTTCTTCCTGTGTTATTTTTCCGTTGTTCGCTGCGGTTTTTTCGTCCGGCTTTTTCGAATCTACGGATACCGCTTGTTCTGGTGCTTTCTTGGCATTACCTGCTGCTGACGACTGACAGCCGGCTGCTGTCAAACATAGCATACCGGATAGTACAATCATAACTGCTTTATGCTTCAAAATGACAGCCTCCTTGTTCCCCTCTGCGGGATACGATCCCCATTACTTAAAGGTCGAATTGGCCATGGCCGCCACAATATATTTTTGAGCGAAGATGAACACCAACACGATCGGCAAAATGACAACTACACTTGCTGCCATCAACAGATGGAAGTTTAATGCTTCGTTACCTGCGATTGAATCCCTCATCATGGCGATACCGACTGTCAGCACACGCATTTGATTAGAGTTTGTCATAACCAGAGGCCAGAAGTATGAGTTCCAGCTATGGATAAAGCTGATAACCAGTAATGTTATCACCGTAGGAAAAGCCATTGGCGTCAGAATACGGTAAAGAATTTGTACACGGTTCGCTCCATCCACCTTGGCCGCCTCGATAACATCATTGTTGATGGATTTGAACGTTTGACGCAGCAGGAATATTCCATAAGCCGAGGCTGCGTGTGGAATGATTAACGCATAAAAAGTGTTGATCCACCCCAGTTTGGACATCATGACATACACAGGTACAAATGTTACTTGATCCGGTACGATCAGCGCAGCCAGTACAAGGATAAACAGCTTTTCTCTTCCTGCAAAAGTCCCTTTGGCAAAAGCATAGGCTGCCATAAGTCCAATGTTGATTTGAAGGAAGATAATCCCTGCCGTCTGAATCAAGGTATTGGAAGCAAACCTCCAAAACGGGATGGCGTTAAAAGCTTGAAAGAAGTTTTGCCACATCAATTTCTCCGGCCAAAACGTCGGTACCGCAAGTCGAAGCTCATGTGGTGACTTCAAAGCAGTAACCAGCATCCAGTAAACCGGAAAAAAGATAAGAATCGTAATGAGAATTGCCACAGTATAACGGGTGGTTACCCCTAGTGATTTCGTCATTGATCTATAACCTACCCTTCATAATGAACTTTCTTCTTGGAGACATACATCTGCACCATAGTCAACAGTACGATGATGATGAAGAAAATGATGACCAGCGCAGACGCTCTACCTGTTTTGAATTCAGAGAAAGCCATCGTGTAAATCCAGTAAACCATCGCTTTGGTCGATTCCAAAGGTCCACCATTGGTCATAATATCAACGGATTGGAACACCTGCATCGAAGAAATAAAGTTGGTGACGACAAGAAACAGTGTAATCGGAGACAGCAGCGGAAGCGTAATATTCCAGAACTGCGTCCATTTGCTGGCTCCATCAATACTTGAAGCTTCGTAGTACTCAACCGGAATACCGCGTAATCCAGCGATAAAGATAATCATTGCAAAGCCTACGCCCTTCCACACCGATACGGTAATAAGAACCCACAGCGCGGTTTTCGGATTTTGCAGCCATTGCACCTTTTCTACTCCTAATAGCTCTAACAGCTCGTTCATCAAGCCATACTGTGAGTTAAAGATCCAAAGAAAGATCATAGACACAATAACCATGGAAATGTAGTGCGGCATGAAAATCAGCATTCTCAAGAAGTTGAAGAAACGGGATGATACATTAAATAATAGCGCTAACAAAAGCCCGATTCCCAAGGTCAATACAACATCTAAGACCGTGTACGTAAACGTTATTCTTAGTACGTTGTAAAATGTTTCATTAGTAAGAAGCTTCTCATAATTATCGAACCCTACAAATTGCTTTACAGGCTTCGTCATATTCCAGTTAGTAAAGCTTAAATAGAACGAGTTCAATAGCGGATAATAAATGAATATAACCAGAAACGCCAAAGCTGGCAGGGCGAAGGAAAAATCCTTCAACCCCTCCAGTAGACGATAAGTGGAGCGCTTCATACCCGGTTTGGCAACCGTTTGAACCCTCGTGTTTACATTTGTGCTTTCTGTTTCTTTCATTGTGCTGCTCCTTTCGGGGCTTACTTATAATCAGCTATAATTTCGTTAATGCCTTTAACCGAATCTTTCAACAAAGGTACAGGATCTTCGTTATTTAACACCATTTTACCTACGATTTCTTTATACTTTTCGCTGAATTCAGGGTAAGCAGGGTGTTGAATCCGTGGAGCTACGTTGTCGAAGTTTTCGAATACAGCTTTGTATTGCGGCCATTTTTCGAAATATTTCTTACCTTCATCTGTATTAACTACTGATTTATGAGTTGGCAAGTATCCTGTGAAGTCAGCCCATTTAACGTTGTTTTCAGCAGAAACCATAAACTTCAAGAATTTCCAGCCAGCTTCTTTTTGTTTCGCGTTTGCACCATTCATAAGCACAATTCCTGCGCCGCCGATATGAGATTTTCTCTCTTTATCACCAGGAATAAAGGAGACACCCACTTCAAACTTGGCATTTTGCACATAAGTTTTAATGATTGCAGAGGAGTGCTGAACCATACCTACTTTACCTTCAAGGAACATTTGTCTCATAACGTCGGATGCGCCTTTACCGTAACCCATTTGCATTGAACCGTCTTTAATCCATTTTTGGAAGTTTTGAGCCCAACGAAGGCTATCCGGTTGGTCGAAGCCCGATTTGTTGTCTTTAGTCAAAATGGTCCCGCCGCCGTTGGAGATCCAAGGATCGTAATACCATGTATCCCAACCGGGAACTGAGAACGCATACCGTGTCGTTTTACCGTTTTCCTTGACTGTCAGTTTCTTGTTGAACTCCTCGATTTCGCTCCAGGTTTGAGGAGGCTTAACACCCAATTGATCGAACATCGTTTTGTTGTATACCATAACGCTTGTACTTACGATTAGCGGGAACCCATACTGCTTATCTTTAAAGGCATAGGCTTGCAGCATACCCTTGGAAAAGTCGTTCAAGTCAACGCTGTCACGCTTGATATAAGGACCCAAGTCAGCAAATACGCCACCATCTGCAAAGTTAGGCAATGCTGATACTTCGACATTCGTTACGGCAGGAACATCGTTCGCAGCAACCGCTGCTTGCAATTTTTTATGAAGATCCGTATAGCCGCCTTGGAACACTGGCTCGACGGTAATGTTCGGATATTTTTTATTAAACTCGCTGATCATGTAATTCACACCGGCCATTTGTTCATCGGAGTGAGAATGCCAATATTGTATCGTAATCGGGGAATTATCCTCCGCTGCTGCCTTTGCATCTTCGATTTTATCGCTCGCACCTGTATTGGAATTGGAGCACCCGATGACAGAACCGAACAGCGCTGCCATGACCGTCAAAGATAACCATTTCTTATGTTTCATTCTTAATACCCCTCTCAGTTTTCATTACTTTTTATTTATGAAAAGGCTTACAACAGGTCTCAGTACCAACTAGCGATGCGGGTCTCTCCTCCAAAAAATAGGAAAATGCAGACAAAAAAAGACCATCAAGAATATCAAGAGACACTTGCTGTACGTATACATACAGGCAAGATTATTGTCCCTTGGATTATCTCATGATCTCCGCACCCAAGTGAGTATGATGTATGATACTGTGTAACAACCTCTTACAAAAAAAAGTATGCCATACGCTATAAAGCTTGTCAATCCTTTGAAATGTTAATAAATTATTAATGATACCACTAATCCAGATGACTTACAAGAATATTCTCCCTTAACATCCAATTACATCATTTGAGTTCTTGTAGCTTCTAAATTTCCCGCTATTTTCCAAGGCGAAGCCTCGAGGGAAATAATCTCACCCTCACTTAGTGCCGAGATGGTCTGGATGGCTAACATCAGCTTTTCTGAGCTTGTAGTTTTCACACTGAATTTGAGCTCCATGATAGGGATGGAGCCATCTTCAGTTTGCTGAGGCTCCTCGGATTTCATTTTGACCGTAACGATCTGAATGCCTTGTTCACCGAATACCGTAGAAATTTTCCCCATAACACCCGGTCGATCAAATACTTTGATGATCACCTCCTGGTTTCTACGATGGCGCATTAAATGTCTCTCCCATTTGTTCAAAGCGAATAGACTTAGAAATACCATAACAGTAGCCAGTGCAGCACAATAATAAAATCCTGCACCTACACAGAGTCCTATTGCAGCCACGACCCAGATTGACGCTGCAGTGGTCAGACCGGATATGGTTGATCCGGTACGCAATATTGCCCCTGCTCCCAAGAAACCGATACCGCTTATAACTTGAGCCGCCAACCGGGCAGGGTCCATCCTAACATTCGGCTCAACAGCAAATTCTCCGAATCCATAGATGGACAGCAGCATGATAGCTGCAGCTCCGATACAGACGAGGATATGGGTGCGAAGCCCCGCAGCATGATTGCTCCACTCCCTCTCGAATCCGATCAAGCCTCCCATTCCAGCAGCAGCAAGAATGCGCAAAGTAAGGTCGAAATGTGAGATATACCAAATACTGTTCATGTTTCGACTCCTTCTCCTACGACGAAGCTTTCTGCATTAGCTTGTCGCTTGTCGGCAGCTCGTGAATGGTATGAAACATTTGATTCAGGAGCTCCAACTGCATATCCTGCTGTCGAGAGTCCAGACCCAGTAAATCACTGATCATCTTCTCGACCATATTCCGGTATTTCTCCGCCTTGGAGAGCTGAAAGTAAGACCATCCCGACCGTAAGCGCAGAAAGTCGGATGCGGTTACGGTCATCTCCTGCTCCACGGAATAAGACAATTGGGCATAGAGCCATTGCAGATTAGCCGGAACGTTATACTTTTTGGCGTCTGGCAAATACTTGAGTATCTTCATCGCATTCGAGCCATAAGTATCGATCCACTCCTGCATAGTCGACCCGCTTACCCCTTGCGTCACTCCCGCCCTTAGCATTTCCTGCTTCCACTCAGCAAAACTCAAACCATCCTTCTTTTCTCCGCCTGTGATCGTAATTTGATCCGTCGAACAAACAGGGTAGACCTTGCCATTCTCCTTGCTCAAATGATCGGCAACCAGATCGACAACCTTCTCTGCCATCTTGCGGAACCCAGTTAGCTTCCCTCCGGCTATCGTGATCAGCTTGCTGTCCGAGACAAAGATTTCGTCTTTTCTCGAAAGCTCTGACGGCCCCTTGCCTTCCTCATAAATAAGAGGTCTAAGCCCTGCCCAATGTGATTTAATGTCTTGTTGGGTAAGCTTGATAGCCGGAAACATCGCGTTGACAGCACGTATGAGATAATCCCGGTCTTCTTGCGTCGTTCTAGGCTGGTCGATAGAATCGGAGTAAGCCGTATCGGTCGTACCAACATATGTGATGTCTCCACGAGGAATGACAAATACCATCCTACCATCGGGTGTATCGAAATAGGCGGACTGATGCACCGGTAACCGGTGATAATCGACAACCAAATGCACCCCTTTGGTCAAGAACAATCGCTTACCCTTCAGCGAGCCATCCATGTCGCGCACTTGATCGGCCCACGGACCTGCCGCATTCACGATGTGCTTCGCCCGGATACTGACCCGTTTACCGCTTATTCTGTCATGTACCTCGACGCCCGCCACACGGCCGTTTTCATAGATGAACTTCTTAGCTTCTGTATAATTGACAGCTAACGCACCGCGGTTTGAAGCCGTTTTCATTATATCCAGCGTCAAGCGCGCATCATCCGTGCGGTATTCGTAATACAATCCTCCGCCCTTCAAGCCTTCTTTTTTTAGCAGAGGCTCCTTCTCCATAACTTCTTTCTTGTTCAGCATTTTCCTTCGTTCTTTTCGGGCAACTCCAGCCAGCCAGTCATAAATATACAAACCAATGGAGGACGCCAAATACCCATAAGTGCCTCCTTTATATACAGGCAGCAGCATGGGAGCTGGAATAACGAGATGCGGAGCATTTTTGTATAAAATAGCCCGTTCCCTGCCGACCTCCTGCACCAGCTTAAAGTCACCTTGTTTGAGATATCTTAATCCGCCATGAATCAGCTTCGTTGATCGGCTGCTTGTACCCGAACCGAAGTCGTTCTTCTCAAGCACACCCACCTTAATTCCGCGTGTGATAGCATCCAATGCAATTCCCGCACCGGTAATGCCACCTCCGACGACGAGCAAATCCAACTCAGCTTCTGCCATCGACTGTAATACAGCCGTTCTGTTTGTTGCCGAAAAGGATTCATGATTGTTCAATAATTTCACCTCCAGTGATACTTACAATCTTATGGGTAAAAAGAAAAACCCCATGAAAAAGAACAACCGGAATCATCACGGTCGCACTTTTCCAAAGAGGTTTCTCCTTTGTCTCATCCCACTTTGAATTGGCTGCAATTGATTATTTAATTAACCATTCAATCAGCTACCATAAATTTGAGGTACCGGCTGACACCGCTAACGCTCCGGCTCTTAACGCCTCATCAATCTCCTCTTGGTTGCCAACCAGGCCACCGGCAATGATTGGCAGCGGTGTCATGTTCGTCATCTCTCGGATAATACGGGGCATTATGCCCGGCATAACCTCTATCGCATCCGGTTGACTTTGCTCTACGGCTTTAATGCCTCTAGCCACTGCGCTACGGTCTATCAGGAAAATACGCTGTATGGCCATTAATTTCAAATCCTTGGCTACCCGAATCAAGTTGCTTTTAGTAGAAATGATGCCAGTCGGTTTAATGTTTAGCGCCATATAGGTAACCCCGCTCTTATCGGGGGATATGCCGTCAATAAATTCCATATGAGGAAACACGTGCTTACCCGACGCTTTCACTCTGTCCACCAGATCTTTGATGTTGAAGATGGAGCCAGTCAGCAAAAAAATAATGTTCGCTTGACTTTTCAGAGCGAGTTCTAAGTCTTCTTCTCGCTGTACGGCCGCAATAGTTTGATGTTCGACCAAATCGACGATCGGATACATTCGTCTCCCCCTTTCTACAGGTGAAACCATTATATCATGATTCGTCTAGAGGCGGACGATTTCTTTGATGCTTGGTATCACATGCTTAGGCTTATACTGTGATGCTGCAGCCATTTCGGCTGTTGCCACCCCGGTTAATACTAGTACCGATTCCATACCGGCATCGTTACCCATTTTAATATCCGTTTCCAGACGGTCTCCAATCATGTAGCAGTCCTCATATTGTAAGCCCAAATGCTCTACTGCCGCCTCCGCCGCAATGAGAGACGGTTTGCCTACAACCAGGTCGATCGACTTACCTGTCGCCGCTTCCAATGCTGCAATAAAGGTTCCGGTATCGGGAATTTGTCCGCTATCGAGGGGACAGGTAGCATCCGGATTGGAAGCAATAATCTTGGAACCGCTTACTGCTGCTTGGTATACAATGTTCAGCTTATCGTAGGTGAATTGACGATCCCAGGACAACACCACATAATCAGGCTTGACGCTATCCTCTGTGATTGGAATTCCATGCTCCCTCAGCTCATCATGAATCGGCTGTTCGCCAATCACGTACACCTTGTCTTCAGGCTGAAGCTTTCCTTTCAAATAACGGGCGACTATCAAAGATGAATTCAAAACATCCTCAACCTCTGTCGGTATTCCCATCTTTGTCAGCTTATCGGAATACGATTGTCTTGTCGCAATCGGTTTATTAGATAAGAAGACCACCTTATCTCCCCGTTCCCTTAAAGCTTGAATCGTTTCAGCAGCACCCTCGATCATCTTGTCACCCAAATAAACGGTACCATCCAGATCAAAAATATACCCCTTCATCTCATCTTCCTCGCTTTTAAAAAGATAAAAAGCTTTCTCCGGTATCCGCGCGGAAAGTACGATTCGAATCGTTCATACAATAACAAAAAACCCCTATCAACAGTAAACACACCCCTCCTCTTAGAAGGGCATGATTACGGATAAGGGTTTCTCCATCTACTCGAACCTACCGTATATCAATGCATTGAATTGAATTATAAGACCGCTTTATTCATTTGTCAATGATTATTTATTTGAGCAAATTCAAAGGCATTCCTTAAGAAGTGCTTCTGTTCGATCCAAAATTCGTTCTTCTTTGGAGTAGTCTTGATTAGAGAGCATAATAACGACCTGTTTCTGCTCTGGATACTGCCTGAATTTGCACCAATAACCGGGCAGCCAGCCACCATGGCCTCTGCTTGTGCCGTATAGGGACCATCCGTATCCGTAATGCCTTGTTGTATCCACAAAAGCATGAGGCATGAACATCGGTCGGAGCAGCTCCTCGGAAAGCAATTGACCTGGATACAATGCTTGATCCCATTTCAGCAAATCTTCCGCCGTAGAATACATATGGCCTGAGCCGCTGAAGTTACCAAGCTCAAAGAATCGGGCTTTAACTTGTGTCCCCTGCTCATTGAGCGAATAACCGTCTGCCCGTCCGTGCACGATACTTCCTGAACATCCAAAACCTGTTGAATGCATTCCAAGAGGCACTAATAGCTGTTGAGCGATGAAGTCGGAGTAACTTATACCTGTAACGGACTCGATGAGTACTCCTAACAAATTGTAGCCTGTGTTGCAGTATGACCACTTTGTACCCGGTTCAAATTCCTGGGGAGCATGCTGAATCAGCTTCAATATATCAAGGCCTTCGTATAATGACTTCTCCTGCCCGCCTACAAATTGAGGCAGCTTCTCAAAGTCACGAATGCCCGAAGTATGTGTTAACAAGTGATGAACCGTAATACGGGAGTCAAGCCCCTGCCCTGCACATTCGGGGAGATATTCAAGTGCTTGCTCATGAACATGAATAAGTCCCTGTTCAGCCAACATAAGTACAGCTACTGCGGTGATAGGCTTCGTAATCGAAGCAATTTGAAATTTGGTATCCATGCGATTCGGTACTTCATGCTCACAGTTAGCTAATCCATACGCTTTCGCAAAACGAATATGCCCCTCTTGGGCTACAAGGATCGTACCACTGAATTGCTGCGCTTCGGCATAAGCATCAAATTGCTCAACAAGCTTGCTCTCCAATAACTGATCGGTCAACGGGTTCACTCCCATTCTCTACAGGATATACTATCTAAAGTAGGGTTAGAATAGCTGACAATACGCCCTTGGCGAAGATATAGCCTTGGGACTCTCTTACCAACCATGCATACGATCTCATAATTAATGGATTGAAGTAAATCAGCCACTTCATCTATAGAGATATATGCCTCTCCCGTCCCTCCGTATAATATCACTTCATCACCTACCCGGACATCCTCGATATCTGTTACATCGAGCATAGTCTGATCCATACAAATCCTGCCTGCGACGGCAGCCCTCCGTCCATTTACGACAGCTGAGCCCACATTGGATAAAGCTCTAGAAAAACCGTCGGCATAGCCGATAGGAATGGTTGCTATAACGCTCTCCCGCTCCGAGCTGAAAGTCCCCCCGTATCCAATCGGCTGTTGAGCAGCCATTTTTTTGACTGAGGCGACAGACGTTATTAATTGAAAAGCCTGCTTAAGGCCTAAAGCAGCATTATTCATACCGGGAGATGGCAACAAGCCGTACAGACTGATGCCAATTCGAACCATATCCATATGCATATGTGGAAAGCGCTGAGCAGCAGCACTATTGCAGCAATGCTTTATAGGGATATGAAATCCTTCTCGTTCCAATTGGCTAAGTATCGTTGTAAAAGCTTCAAACTGAGTTTGCGTATAGGAAATATCGTCATGATCCGCTTGTGCAAAATGAGTAAATATACCTTCTATGAGGACGAATGGACTTTGGCTCGCTTTAAGCATCAGTGCCGCCGCTTCGCTCACATCCTTCAAACCGAGGCGTGACATGCCCGTATCCATTTTTATATGGATTATTGTGATCTTATTCAAGCGATTAGAGCAATCTATAATATGATTCAGCACCTCTTCTGTAAAGACAGTTAAAGCGATTCGTTGAAGAATCGCCATTTCGACTGCGCGCGGTGGAGTATACCCCAGCACAAGAATCGGACTATCGATTCCCGCTCTACGAAGCTGGATCGCTTCATCAACGATAGCGACACCCAAATAATCTGCGCCTGCTTCAATAGCGGCTTTGGCAGTTTCCACTGCACCGTGACCGTATCCGTCCGCTTTGACAACTGCCATTAGCCTGCACGATGAGCCAATGCTTTGTTTAAACCAAGATGCGTTGGATGCTATTGCATCCAGCGATACTTCAACCCGCGTATCCCGATAGCTATACATAACCCCTCGTTCTCCCTCATCTTCCGGTAAGTCCACTAAGGACTATATAGCATTGGCTACGGGAACATAGTCATATCGAAGATCTTTGGCTACGGTCCGATGCGTAACGCATCCTCCCAAAATATTAACCCCGCTGCCAAGAGCCGCATTATCGAGAATCGCCTGTTTCACCCCGTTATTAGCCATTTGCACCACATAAGGCAGAGTAACGTTTGTCAATGCGAACGTAGAGGTTCTCGGAACGGCTCCTGGCATGTTCGCTACCGCATAGTGCTGTACTCCATGCTTGATGTATACAGGATCGTCATGTGTCGTTGTCCGATCGGCCGTTTCCACGATGCCGCCTTGATCGATAGCGATGTCGACAATGACTGAGCCTTGTCCCATCGTCCTCACCATCTGTTCTGTGATAAGCTTCGGCGCTTTAGCTCCAGGGATCAGAACCGCTCCGATGACTAAATCAGACTGTTCAACTGCTTCGGCAATATTAGCTGGATTGGACATTAAAGTCTGAATACGCGGACCAAATAAATCGTCCAAGTAACGAAGTCGTTCCGAATTCAAGTCGATGACCGTAACATCCGCCCCTAACCCGACAGCGATTTGTGCGGCATGAACTCCTGCGACTCCCCCACCTACTATCGTGACTTTGCCTTTCTTAACTCCTGGCACGCCACTTAATAACAGGCCTTTGCCACCATGAGGCTTTTCTAGAAATTGCGCTCCGATTTGTGCAGACATCCGGCCTGCGATTTCACTCATTGGTACTAACAAAGGGAGTGTCCTGCCTATCTGCACCGTTTCGTAAGCAACTGCAGTAACTCCTTTGCTCACTAGCTCCATAGCTAGTCCCGGTTCCGCTGCAAGATGCAAGTAAGTAAATAAGACAAGACCGGGCCGGAAATAACGGTATTCCTCTGGGAGAGGCTCCTTTACCTTGAGAATCATATCGGCTGCCGCCCATACATCCTCGGCTCGTTCAAGGAGTCTAGCACCGGAAGCTTCATACTGCTCATTTAAGATACCGCTTCCAATTCCAGCATCCTTCTCTATCCAAACCTCGTGGCCGCTTCGCACCAGCTCCGCAGTTCCTGCAGGTGTAATGGCGACGCGGTTCTCATTATTTTTAATTTCTTTTGGTATGCCGATTCTCATGTTAAGTCCTCCCCAAATATGTTTCTATTGAGGATTATAGTACGGTTAACAAGCTTTGACTTTGTATAAAAATGAGAAAATTTGCTTTAGCTTTTGTATTCATCCAACAAATGGATTACTTTGAAAGCTTCATCAGCCTAAGATCAAGATACAAAGAGACTTTGTGGTCCATATTCTTCATATCGATTCCGCCTATTTCTGCAATACGCTTTAAACGATAGTTCAAAGTATTGATATGAATATGCAGCGCATCGGCTGTATCCTTCAAGCTGCTGTCATGATTCAGAAAAACATCCAAGGTTTCAATCAAACAGCTGTTATGCTCGCTATCATACCCATGGAGCTTACGCAGACTGTTATTTTCGTATAGAGGGGCTCCATCTGTATGGAGCATCATCGGTAAATACCGGTAAAATCCAAGCTCCCGATGCTGATGAACCTCCTGCAATGCGTCAGGAAATCGCTTCTTCAGTTCTAATACCGATACAGCTTCCTGCCAAGCTTTTTCAACTACAGTGAAATCCTCATATTCATTTCCGCTAGCTCCATCGATGGGAGCGATACCGAATCTTTCCTTCATTTGTTTCATAAATTCACGTATAAATCCGGAGCTTGAATAGTCGCGCTCTGCTTCCGATCGGGAAAATCTCCATGATGTCAACAAGATAAGCTGGAATCCATCAACAACATGAAGCACAATTTTTACAGATTGTGTAGTCGTAATCATGTATTGTATGCGTTGAAGCAAAGAGTCTGTAATTTCCTGTTGAAATTGAAACACTGTCACTTGAAACGAGGATGGAAGTGAAATATTAAACAGCTTTGCTTGTTCTTTAATGGCGCCGGGGGACTTCAAATGTCCAGTCAACAGCTGCCAGAATAAATTTTGCTGCCCCTCTTCCTCTTTGCGCTTCTGAATTTGCAGCTGCAGCATCAGATGCTTGGAGGCTTGAGCCGCTCTTTTCAATAAAGCGAACTCGTGGGGTCCTAACGGTTCGTTCTCTTCCATGGCCCATATATAGCCGAGAATTTCGTTATGCTTACGGATGGCAATAGCAATTCGATCACCTAACCCCACATCGTGCACTGCCTCAATTTTGACGGGTTCCTCACATTCCATCAGCTTCTGTATGACTCCGTTTCTCCACAATGCACTGATAACCTGCTCAGGTACACGTCGGCCGACGATCGTCGCGATGCGAGCCTGATCGGTATAGGGACTGTGAGAGCTGTATGCAATAAGCTGATGGTTCGCATTCTCTATCGTAATCGGACAATGAAGAGTATCACAAATCATGTCCGCCAAGCTGGTAAAACTATCAAAATGTCGGTCAAAAGGGTCTTTCTCCATTGGCATACGGCTTCTTGCTCCCCGGACATCGTATTAGAAAATTTCTTCCTCATTGTAAAGCACCTTCCCTTTTGTAATCAATAGAAAGAAATATATTGAGAAGTTGAGGATAGGGATATATAGTTAATTTCCATAAAGGAAAGTGTAAATACAAGTGATATCATCAACTGAGCTGCTAAGAAAGGAATGATACTCCTTGAACAGAACATTAGTTATTAGCGATATTCACGGCTGCAATGCATCGTTTAACGAATTATTGCAGACCATCGGATACAATTCGGGACAAGACAAGCTTATACTTCTCGGCGATTTCGTTGACCGCGGTCCTAATAGTAAAGAAGTGGTCGAACAAGTGATAGAAATGGTAGAAGCTGGACAAGCCATCGCTCTGCGTGGAAACCACGATCAACGTTTTCTTGAAGTCATGGCCAATGAGGCAAATGAGCACGCTACCCAGCGTTTTTTTGAGTATGGCGGACATCAGACATTGAGCAGTTACTGCAGTGAAACCCTGTTATGGAATGGTTCCTACGATGAGCGCAGACTGGAAGCGGCAAGAGCCTATATTCAAGATACGTTTGGACATCACCTCGACTTTATAAATCAGCTCCCTTACTATTACGAAGATGAACATCATATTTATGTTCATGCCGGTATTAATCCAGAATATACGAATTGGAAGGAGCAGCCTCTGCTTGATTTCCTATGGATTCGTGACCCATTCTACAGTAAACCTACGATCGTGGAGAAAACCGTCGTATTTGGTCATACAAGGGCAATTAACATGCATGATACGGCTCATATCTGGTTCGGAGGAGATAAAATAGGCATAGACGGAGGCTGTGCTTATGGTATGCAGCTAAACTGCCTTGAGATATTGGAGGGTAAAGAATACCGTACGTACCATGTTAGTTCGGTTGAATCAAAGTCCTGACGGTGTAAGGAAAACTTCAAACTCTTCACGAAGTGGGAAACTTAGACGAATTAAACAAGCTGACGCCAATTGAAGAACGGCGCCAGCTTGCGGTGTGTAGAGATTTTGCCATTAAACTTCTAGTAATCCATGCCTCGACTTAAACCGGCCATAATTGTCCCCAAGAAAAGGAAAGCAATGAGGATATAAATAACAATACCGATAGCAGCCCAAAGAAGACTGGCTTTAGCATAGTTTGCTTTAGAAGGATTCGTACCGCCTCCAAAAGCCCAAACAAATAACATAATGATGTTCACAAGTGGGATGATCATAATTAAGATCGTCAGCATCCAATCCTTTACTGATATAGCGGGTGCCACTTGTTGCTGGTATCCTGGTGTAGGATAACCAAGATTCTGGTTTACATTCGGTTCCACGTGAGTTCCCCTTAAATAACTATTTTGAGCAATAAAAAAAGCTCCATACCCTATAGTAGGGATAGTTGCTTCATGATTAAGTATTCATAATTACATGCTCAATAACTACATTTTATGGCATAATGTGCTAAATATCAACAAGAAATGTTGAAATGATTTCCATTTCATGATAAACCCTGCCGCAATGGCAGGGTTTTAGTCTTTTGTAAATGGCTGTTGCTACACTTCCTCCGTATCGCTGAAGCTAATAATTTCCTGCTCCACTGCAGTTGTTGAACCTAGATCGGGGAGATCCTCCAAGCTCACAACGGGATCGATTGCTCCGTGCAGTTCGAAGATAACAATCTCATTCGTTCCTGATCGAAGAAGCGGTCCTGGTACGTATAAAGTTTTCTGAGGCCCTCGCTCCCAATATCTCCCCAGGTTGAACCCGTTCACATAGGCGACACCTTTCTTCCAACCATCGAGCCGTAAAAATGTATCCGCAGCGGCATCGACTTCAAAGGTGCCTCTATAAAAAGCAGGTTCGTTTGATATCACATTCATTTTTCCAATTGGTGCATAGTCCAGCTCCACTGGCTTTGATAGCGGAAGTGGATACATGTCCCAGCCGAATAAAAATTGGTTATCGAGACGCACACCCTCTGTAATTCCCTTATAGTCCTTAAGCAGAGGCCCGTAGTTAATACGGCCCATATTTTCCACCAGAATTGTCAGTCGTGCTCCTGATTCAGGCACATGGACACGAATCGGCTGCGGATTCCATCTCTCCACGGAACCGATATAGCTCCCATCCATAAACACCTGAGCACGATCATGCACATCTTGCAAATGCAGGTCCTGTCCATGACGTGGTCCTGATACCCATGTGGAATAAACAATAAATCCATAGTTCTGCCCTAGCTTCTCCATTGGCAGTGGATTGATTCCAGACGATTTACTCGTCAGCGAATCCAATTGCTGGAGCAGCATCGCGCATTCGGTTAACCTTACTTCTCCATACCGTTTCCTAAGGATAGGCTCAGGCAGAGAAATTGGCGGAATATCCACATATTTCTGAAGAACCTCACGTACAGCATAATATTTCTCCGTCGGCTCTCCTGACTCGCTAAGCGGCGAGTCGTAATCATAACTTGTAACGGTTGGTTCATAGGTCTTGATATGATTAGCGCCGTTATAGAAGCCAAAATTAGTACCGCCATGGAACATGTAAAAGTTCACGGATGCATCTGCTGACAGCATTTCATCCAATACCGCAGCAACATCTGCCGCATCTCGAGTATGGTGCTTCTCCATCCAGTGATCGAACCACCCGTTCCAATACTCCATGCACATCAGGGGTTCATCTGCACGGTACTCGCGAAATTTAGCGAACGATTCCATCGCTTTAGAGCCAAAGTTTACGGTTGCTAGTACATCAGGCAGCGTACCGCCTTGCAGCATGGAGTCCGTTGGTCCATCAGAAGTAAATAACAGAACATCAACGCCTCTAGAAATCAATCCCTGACGCAGATATTCCAAATAAGCCTTGTCATTGCCATAGCTTCCATACTCGTTCTCAATCTGTACCGCAATGATCGGACCTCCGTTCGAGCATAAGAGAGGCGTCAGCTTAGGAATAAGAACGTCATAATACGCATCCACTTTACTTAAATACAGGGGATCCGAGCAGCGCAAACGTATGTCACTATAACGGAGCAGCCAAGCAGGGAGCCCTCCGAACTCCCACTCGGCGCAAATATACGGGCTCGGTCTAACGATAACGTGCAAGCCAAGATCTCCAGCTACTTGAATAAATTGAACCAGATCGGCCAATCCTTCAAAGCAAAACTGCCCTTCTTCCGGTTCATGAACGTTCCATGCAACATAAGTTTCGACCGTATTAAATCCGCATGCCTTTAATTTTAACAGCCGGTCCTTCCAGTACTCTGGGACGACACGAAAATAATGGATTGCTCCAGAAATGATACGGATTGGCTCTCCATTGAGCATAAATTGATTACCGACAGCTTCAAAACGTACAGTCATCCCATCAGCCCCTTTTATTTGCTAAGATGAATATTCAAGAATTTAAGAAGTGCATTGTAAAAATCTATCTGATTTTCAAATTTATAAAATCCGTGTCCTTCATCCTGTTTGATCATATAATTGGAGTCGATACCACGCTGGCGAAGGGCCATGACCATTTGATCGGACTCCTTCTTGTTCACTCTAGGGTCATTGACACCCTGAGCAAATAAAATCGGAGCTTGAATTTTATCCACATGAAGAAGCGGTGAATTTGCTTCCATCATTTCTTTGTCTTTATTAGGATCCCCTACCTGCTGGTACATGATCTGACGATCCGGTTCCCAGTAAGCCGGCATGGAATTAAGGAAAGTAAATAAGCTGGACGGTCCCATGTAATCGACTCCTGCAGCATACAATTGGGGTGTATACGTCACACCTGCAAGTGCGGCATAACCTCCATAGGATGCGCCGTAAATCGCAATTCGTTTAGGATCGGCAATTCCCAAATTTATCAACCATTGAACTCCATCGGTAATATCATTTTGCATCGCCTGACCCCATTGCTTATTCCCGGCGTTCAGGAATTGTTTACCATAGCCCGTCGACCCGCGGAAATTCATTTGCAGGACAGCATAGCCACGGTTCGCCAGCAGTTGGACCTCCGGATCAAATCCCCATGAATCCCGTGACCAAGGTCCACCATGAGGGAGAACTACAACAGGTAAATTTTGAAGTCCTACATTCTTCGGCATGGTTAAATAGCCATGAATCGTTAACCCGTCGCGAGAATTGTATGAAATAGGCTTCATTTCAGCCATATCTTCTTCCTTAATCCACGGCTTAATGTCAGCATACTTCTCCAGTTGCTTCGTTTTTCGGTCGTAAAAATAGTAAGCCCCCGGCGATTTATCACTGTATGATCGCAGTGTAACTTTGGTCTCGGGTAACGGATTGCCGACAATGGCGAATTGCTGATTTGACGGCAATTGGCTCTCTATTTCTTTTCTCAGCTGCTCGTATTCTTTGTCTAGATATGCATAGTATACTTTATCCGTTTCATACTTGACCGCAAGAATAGCCCGCTTCTTATAAGATACGATGATATCTTTTATATCGGCATCAGGGTTTTCGTAGATCGTGTCCCCTATGGTTTTCGTGTTCAGGTTGTATTTGACAAGAGCAAGCTTATCACGACCGATGTTGGATAAAGCGTATAGCTGGGTATTATCAAAAGAGAACATGATCGGGTTGAATTCATCACCGAACTTCACGGTTAATATAGGTTCAAACTTCTGTGACGTTGAGTCGCGGTATAATATCTTCTTGTCGATTCCATCCGTAGCAACAGCAAGTCTGACATCTCCATACAAATCCGTCATCCAGCGTGTAACATTGCCGGGATTACCCTCCATTATCTGGAATTCACCCGTCTTGACATTAAGAGTAAACAAGTCGAACAGCTCTCGGTTTCGCTTGTTCATAGAAATTAAAATATCATTGGGATGAGAAGGATCATAGGACATATTCTCCAAGTACTCCGCCCGCACGTTATCAAACGGCGTTAAGTCTTTATCCGAAGATCCGTCGGCATTAATCGAATGAAGGTGGTAATCCTCGTCACCGCCTTTATTCGTCATATACAAAATCGTATCGTTATTAAACCATGTGAAGTCTACGATACTTCGATCTTTTATATCGGTGATCTTAACTGCATCCTTCTTGTCCTGATTTTTCTTGTAAACAAATATTTGCTGCTGGTTATCGTTCTGCTTCAGGAATGCCGTATATTTTCCGTCAGGAGATACTTCGTAACTGCCCAAGTCTGAGCCCCGCAAAAAATCTTCTAACGGAACCTGGCCAGACTCGGTTTCCCCTATCATAATCGCCCGGTAGAGAAACAGCGCCAGCTGTGCGCGAGTGACTTTATCCTTGGGCATAAACTCGACTTGATTCGTAAGGAAGTACTGTTTTAAACGTATGACATCGTTATAATGACTATCACTCAAGATACCTTCGTCCTTGAACAAGACGTTCATGCCGTTATCTTTCAGTTGAAAAGCCCGTACCAGCAAGCTGGCCATCTGTTCCCTCGTCAAGGGCGCATTCGGTGAGAATAGTCCTTGGTCACCTTGAATGATCTTTTTCTCGGCTAACACATTGATGGCAACAGCAAATTCGCTTTTCTCAGGAACATCCGTAAATCCTTTCAGTGAAGCGGGATAACCCAGCTTCAAAGCTTTGCTTAACCATTGTGCCGTAACCCCCCTGGTTACTTCATCATCAGGCTTAAATAACCCATCGGTGTTTCCTTGAATAATCCCTCTTTGAGACAGCATCGCGATCTCTTTACTAGCATAGTGGTCCTTTGGTACATCCCGATACCCTTGAATCGGCCCTTCCTTTTCGGAAGCGCTTGCAATCGTCACGATATTCGATAACAACGCGACAACAAGCAGTACGTAGAACAATTTTAGCAGTGGGCTCTTCATTAACAATCTCCTCTATATGGTATAAAATAGTCACATCGCCAATAATATATCATTCAAGCTATCGTATGGTAAATAGATGATTTTAAAGTTGCATTTACAACGAATATATTAATCGTTATAATAGTGGCGCATGCAACTATTAATCGAGAATAGGAGTCTACCACTGATGGATTATAAAAGCACAATTCCCCGCTGGGTCTCGCTATTGTATCGATATGGTCATATGTACATAGGTGACCGGTTAAAGCACCTGGATATTGGCCGGGGGCAGCACATTTTTCTAAACACACTTTATAGAGAGGATGGCCTCAGTCAAGAGGAGCTCTCCAATCACCTCAAAATCGATAAAGGAACTACTGCCAAAGCTTTGAAAAAGCTGGAAGAGCAAGGCTATGTCATTAGAAAAGTAAGAGATGAGGACAAGCGGACCTATCAAGTTTTTTTAACGAAAAAGGCACTGCTTATTAAAGACGAAGTCAGGTCAGTCCTAACCGATTGGCGAAATCATATATCACATGGATTAACGGAGGAGGAGAAGCAAATGGCGCTGATTTTGCTGGAAAAAATGGGCACAAACGCAGCGCGTATTCATGAGATCGACGAGGAACAAATGAACAACATCAAAGAAAATGCTTAAAGTCGTCTAGGAAGGTGAACGCTGTGAACATCAAAGCGATGGGCCAACGGGTGATAAATAATCACTTTCATGCCCTTACGCATCAAAATTACCGATATTTCTGGTTTGGCCAGTGCATTTCATTAGTCGGGACATGGATGCAAAATATCGGGCAATCGTGGCTCGTATTAACGTTAACGGGCTCTCCTCTGTTACTAGGCCTGGTCGGAAGCATTCAGTTTTTGCCGATCACCTGTTTTTCATTGTTTGCGGGAGCAATCATTGACAAGTTTCCTAAGAAACAAATCTTACTTGTTACCCAGACAATCTCCATGATTCTCGCTTTTGTATTATCGTATCTCGTATTCACCCATAAAGTGCAATACGGACATGTGCTCGTCCTTGCTTTTATTCTAGGCTTGACCAACACGTTCGATATGCCGACAAGACAATCATTCAACATTGAAATAGTCGGCAAGGAAGACTTGATGAATGCAATCGCGCTGAACTCGACTACATTTAATCTGGCTCGTATTTTAGGCCCCTCCATTGGGGCGGCTATGATGGCTTTGCTTGGGCCTGCATGGTGTTTCTTATTAAACGGGATAAGCTTCATAGCCGTTATTTACGGACTGCTGCAAATCAAAACAATCCCTTACGTTCGCCAAAAGAAGAAGAATGTCAGCATATTTAAAGAAATTAAAGATGGTATGGTCTACATATCTCAAGATAAACGTCTAGCACAAACTCTGCTGCTTGTTACGATTATTGGAACGTTCGCTTACAATTTCGCCATTCTTATTCCGGTCTTTACAAAGGGCGTTCTGCATATGGAGGAAAGAACGTACGGAATGCTGATGTCCTGCCTTGGAGTAGGATCGCTCATCGGGGCATTGACCGTGTCGCTGAGAAGTAAAAGCGGGCCGAAAATGAAGGTTATCGCTATCGCTTCCATTCTTATAGGAATTTTCTTATGTATTACCGGATGGACAACTTCACCTTACTTAACAGGTTTTTTTCTTGCATGTACCGGTGTGTTTAACATATTGTTCGCAACCAATTGCAATTCTTCCCTGCAGATTTATTCTAAAGATGAATACAGAGCGAGGGTCATGAGCGTATATTCGCTTGTCTTTGCAGGCTCTACACCAGTTGGCAACCTGTTTGCAGGTTACATGGCGGACCGGTTTGGTGCCGATGGAGCATTTATCGCATGCGGACTTCTATGTATCGTACCTTGTTCAATAATCTTATTCTTATTCCGTAAGAAAAAATCAGAACAGGCAGAGACTCCTGCTGCATAGTAAAAAAGAGCTGCTTCCTCTCATCTTGGTGTACAAGATTTGAGGAACAGCTCTTTTTCTCATTAGGAACAGCAGCTTCCATCAGCCAAGTGACAAACCGCAGGTGCCGCTTCAACCTCCCCGGTCGCTTCGATATACTCAATTTCAATATGAGAGCTTACTGTGCGAAGCAGCTTGCAGTTCTTTCTAACATGCGTTAACAGCTCCGACTTTTGCTTCTCCGTTATTTGACCTTTTATCGTCACCTGAAACTCGATTCTAGAGATATCTCCCTGCTCATTCATCGTATCTTCAGCAGTTACATGAATATCATCCACCGACCAGCCCTTGTCTTCTACATAACGGGTCATCGTAGTAACCGAGCAAGCGGAAAGTCCGATGAGCCACAGCTCGGTCGGACGAAACCCAGTATTATCGCCGCCCCTATCCAGACCTTGATCAATCGTAACGGTGCGAGTTTGAGCAGTAGCCAGCTGAAGAAAACGGCGCAAGCGTTGTAACTGAATCCTCATATAGTTCAACCCCTTTTGACGATTATATTATGCTCTTGGCGCCCAGCTTGCGAATCGTTTCTTAAGAGGATGCAGCAGAACCAGCTCGAAGAACATGGCCAATATCCCAATGGTAATAATCCCGACCATTACAAGCGGTGAATTCCCGATCTGTCCGCTAGAGGAAATCAGCCACCCAAGTCCTGCATTGCCACCGATCATTTCAGCAGCAACAAGCGAACGCCATGCAATCCCGAAGCCAACGACCATACCTGTAAATGCAGATGGCATAACCTCTGGCAAATAAACATGCCATGCTAGTTGGAATCGGTTAGCGCCCAAGGTTTGCGCTGCTCGAATATGGGAAACCTTGATCTGCTCCATCCCTTGGATCACATTAACCACAATCGGGAAAAACGCAGCGATCACAATAACAGCGATCATCGGGGCATTCCCAAGATCCAGCAGCAGTATAAGCAATGGAGCCCATGCCATAGGCGGTGTTGCTTGAAACAACATGACCATCGGAGTTAAAAATTGACGAAACTGCTTGCTGATACCAGCCAATAATCCGACTACAAAGGCACATACCGACGCGATAGCAAATCCGACGAACAAGCGGTATAAGCTGATCCCGATATGATGATAGAAATCCGCTGACACCAGCTGCTTTTTCAATTCAGTAAAGGTTTTAAGCGGACCTGGAAAAACTAGAGCCGGATAATGACTTGCTGCAAGTACCCACACAAGAATAATAAAAGGAACGGCAAAAATGCCATAATGTATTTTTTTCATGTTGATCTGTTTAACCCCCTACCTGTCCTTCGAAGGTTCAGGTTATTTAATCCAAGACCGATCCATTATCGTTTTCACGTCTAACGGCTGATCAATGGACTTCAATTTGAGGCTGTTATCCGCGACTTCCTGGTAAAATTTCATATCGTTATCCGTAAATTTGGTTTCAAACTTGTTACGTTTCAATGCTTGTGCCATAACTTCGCCAGGACTGTAGGTTTTGCCGTTAGCGCTGATCTCTGGTACGTTAAATGCTTTTGCTAACAATTCAGCGTTATCCTTGCTGTTCTTGTTCAACTCATCTACGGAAGCGATATGCCCTTGAAGGAATTTGTCCGCCGCATCCTTATGATCCTTCAGGAATGAGTCCGAAGCCAGAATAACAAACGCAGGATCTGGAACTTCTTTCACGACTTTCAATCCGCGAAGCTCTGCAAACGTAAGGAATGGCTCACCGGCAACAGCTGCATCGATCGTTCCGCTATTGATAGCCTGCTCCATGTTGCCCATTTCGAGTTGAACCAGCGATGTCGTCTGCTCAGTTAGTTGCCCTTCTGGTAAAATCATAGCGCGAATCAAATAATCGACACCGCTTCCTTTTACTAAGGTTCCGAGCTTCTTGCCTTTGAGATCGGCAGGTTGTTTGATCCCGGAGGAATCCTTCGTCAACAAGCCAAATTTACCGTCATCGACTTTAGCAATCACTTTGAATTGCGCGCCGCGCGAGCCCCAGTTCACCGCTGCCGGCATCCCTGCATAAGCCACATCCAGCTTGCCGGAGGACAATGCCTTGTACAAATCCGGACCATTCGCAAAGGAGAAAAATTCCGCTTTCAATCCCTGCTTGTCAATCAGTCCCTTTTCTTTAGCTACAATCGCCGGTGCGGCAGCTATCAAATTAACGTATCCTATTTTAATTCCTTCTGCTTTGCCCTGCGCCGCATCTTTGCCTGCATCCGCAGTCGGCTTCTGTCCTGCTCCCGATCCACAAGCTGCAACTAGCACCGCAGTCATCAGTACCGTACTGACCAGCCCCAAAAACTTTCTCTTTTTCATTATATTCCTGCTCCTTCATGCTCGTATTGAACGACAAAATCATTGCGCAAATCCAGCATCAGCTGTTTTTTATACTCATTAAATAAGGACGATACGCGAATTTCCGGAATTCTTGGACGCCCTAAGGCAATTTTCATCACTCTTTGAAGCTGGCCATTATCTTGAAACACGGCAATTCGATCCGACAAATAAACGGCTTCATCAATGCTGTGAGTGACAAGAATAACCGTCATACCGGTTTCCTTCTGAATCCGCAGCAGCTCTTCTTGAAGCTGCTCTCTAGTCTGCTCATCCAAGGCACTGAACGGTTCATCCATAAGCAATATGTTAGGCTGAGTGACCAACGTCCGTGCTATCGCCACACGCTGCTTCATCCCGCCGGATAGGTCATTGACGCTTTTATGCTCATTGCCCGCCAAGCCAACCATATGAATCGCTTCTTTACTGCGCTTCTCTCTCTCCTGTTTATCCATGCCGGACATTTTCAAGCCGAAGGCTACATTATCCAGAACATTTAACCATGGGAACAGTGCCAAGTCTTGAAATACAAAGCCGCGGTCCGGACCAGGATGAACGACTTGCTTGCCCATCACGCTTATTTTTCCGCTGCTCGGATGCAAATAGCCTGCAATGGCGTTGAGCAATGTACTTTTGCCGCACCCGCTTTTGCCGATGATACTAATAAACTCTCCTTTATGAATGGAAAGAGAAATACCGTTAAGAATGCTTTTCTTACCTTGATAATTGACTGATACATCATCGATCTCGAGGATTAAAGACTCTGACTGCATTTCTGTCATGATTCCCGCCCTTTAATTCATAGTATAATAGTATGTTTTATCACATTAAAGTACCATTGGCCGAACGATACGTCAAGTGAACACTTATTGAAAACCTTGATCTATAAGCAAAAAACCGCTCAACCAGACTCTCCTGCGCATCCTTAACTCGCATGGAAAGAACATGACTAAGCGGCTGTTACTTTAGTTCTACATGACACTTTTTCTTATTACAAAATTATCCCTCATCATGGTCCAAATTGCCGGGTCTTCCATGCCTAACCTCCACAAGGCGATCCCACGGATTCCAAGCTGGTTGGCAAGCTCCATCTTCGCTTTAATGCTAGCCGCATTTTCAAACCATACCTCATGCTCGTTGCCGGACTCATCCGTGTAAGCAAACATCGGGGTCTGAGTCTTCTCGTCGAAAATGATTTCCTTATTGTATTTCTTCGCCAGGTCCATAGCCATCTGGTAGGTGGCATACGTATTCCGCTTCGTAGTTAGATTGAAATCGAAGCCGAACACCGATACCGCAGCTGTAATTTTATAACCTGGCATTTTCGTTAATGCATAATCGACAACCGTCTTCATCCATCCGATAGAGACAACAGGACCAGGTCCGCTGCCGGGCCAGCCATGCTCATTGTAGAGCATCAGCACCAGCTCATCGACAACCTCACCCAGAACGGAATAATTAAACGGAGCAGAGAATGGGTTCGTCGGCTCATCCGACTCTCTCGACGGCACATCAACGGAAAAATAGTAGCCTCTTGCTCTCATTGCAGCGCCTAGCTCCCGATAAAATGCTGACAGCTTCTCACGATCCTCATAGCGTACATCTTCAAAATCAATATTAACCCCATCAAAGTCGTAGCTCTGAATAAGCTTGACAATACTGGATATAAAAGCGGTGCGGTTTTCCTGAGTATCCAGCATGCCGTGAATAACCTCTTTATTCGCGTTTTGATTTCCTCGCTCATATAACAAATTGTGTACGGTAGGCAGCATTTTAATATTATGCCGATGCCCAAAGCTGACAACGTCCCTCATATATTCATCGGTGAACGTTGCTGGAAACTTCTCAATCTCCATAGGGTTTTGCCTGTTGATGCGGAAATGGAACATCCCGACATTAGACAAATTTGCCGTTTGTGCCGCAAACACATCGTAAGAGCTCGGAAGTGTCGGTCCTTCCTCTTCCGTATAAAATCCGAATATTTCTTGTACCGGTCTCTTCCCGTCATGCGGCACTATGGTGACATTGGCTCGGTTCACCCAACCAAGACGCCCGTTATACAAGCGCACTTGTATCCAATCGCCGATTATGCCGGTTACAGGAATTCTGGCAGTTCTGTCCATTTGAGCCAAAACCGGAGCCTGAGCACTGGCATAGCTGCGAATGTTGGCAGTTTCCGTTCGGACAATCACTTCCGTATAAATCGGGATGCGCAATCTTTGACCGATAGACAAATTCATGGAAGCATGTTGATTTAACCTCATAATAGCTTCTACGGTCGTATTGAACATTTTGGCAATGCTGTATATCGAATCGTGGGCTTTCACTACATAAGTAACCGGTCCGGAAACTGGAATGGAAAGACGTTGTCCTACATTAAGTGCAGGTGATGTCAGATGGTTCGCCTTCATCAAAGCTTCTACCGTGACTCCGAAGCGTTGGGCAATTGTATACAATGAATCTCCTTGCTGAACCACATAAGTAATCACTGGGTATGCTCCTTTTATGCATCTTGTTACCCCTATGCTATTCAAAACGCCCATAAGATGAGATCGATTCCAGCTATTTTTTTCAAAAAAATTTCTTAGGATTATGCACATCTGCACTAGGATCATGCATCCTCAAACGAGTTGGAGGCTAGTACAATCAGAGAAGTGAATATTCGCAAGATGGAGGATGGATGACATTATGAATAACAACGAAAGAATGCAGTGGTTCCGCGCCGCCAAGCTGGGTTTGTTCGTACATTGGGGTCCCTATTCGTTATTGGGACGCTGTGAATGGGCTTTCCGCCTGGATGGATACAAGGTAAAAGAATATGCCAAACTGGCTGAACAATTTACAGGAGAAGGCTTCAATGCTGATCAAATTTGTGCTACCGCAGTGGAAGCGGGGATGAAATATATCGTCCTTACCGCAAGACATCATGACGGGTATTGTCTTTATGACAGTCAAGCAAGTGACTTCACCTCAGTAAAAGGGACACCCCAGCGCGATTTTATTGAAGAATATACGGAAGCGGCGCGTCGTGCCGGTTTGAAGGTTGGCTTGTATTATTCCTTGGTCGATTGGCGCTATAAAGGCGCTTGGGACCATGATGCTTATCCAGGTTCGGTCACAGCGATGGTCGAGCAAGCCCATGCACAAGTCAGAGAGCTTATGACCCACTATGGCAAGATCGACCTGCTCTGGTATGACGGAGCGACAGTAACCACATGGGAGTGGAGAGAAAATGAAAGCATAGCTGAGTTTTGGCGCAGTCAGGAGCTTAACGCCATGGTGCGAGAACTGCAGCCGCATATCATTATTAATAACCGCTCCGGTACACAAGAAGATTATGTGACCCCTGAACGCAAGATAGAAGCGTCTAAAGAAGGACTTCCATGGGAAAGCTGCTTGAGCATCTGTCCTTTGAGCTGGAGCTACGTTCCATACAGCCCGAATCGTAAATCTGCTGCCGCCATCGTTCGTGACATTATCGAAATTGCTTCCGGAGGTGGCAATCTTCTGCTGAATACCGGACCTAACCCAGACGGCTCGCTCAACCAAGAAGAGGTAGACCGAATTATGGAAGCAGGAAAATGGGTCAAGCGCAATGCAGAGATGGTGTATCACGCGAGAAGAAGCAGTCTGAATGAATTCGGACCGCATGGCCCGAACGGATGCTTAGGACGCTGGATCGGTACAGATGATCCTACGGTGCATTATCTTGCAGCACTCGGTTGGTCCGGTAAGGAATTCTGGAGCGTGCGCATTGAAGGGAAGGTGCAATCCATATCTGTGCTTGCAACCGGCGAGAGCATCTCTTTCCGCCAAGAACCGTTCGGTCGTCTCATTCTTCAGGACTTGCCGGATATGCCGACAGAGCCACTTTTTACCGTCTTTAAAGTGAAATTTGCGGCTCCACCCAAAGCTCAAGAGGATTATTCCAGAGCAGAATGGATTGAGAGTGATTTGTAATTCAATAAAACTGTCTTTAGATCTAAAGGTATAAAAAGGGCTATCGCTTTTGCTGACTGAATGGTCGCAAAGCAATAGCCCATTTGGCTCTTTATACGAGAATTGAAGAATCCGGTCTTAATGCTCCTCTTGATTCCTCGAACATCGAGATCCAATCCTTCACATCCTCCAAAGTCATGGTGTCCATATCCAGGAAATGATGAAGCTCCGGAAACTGTTCCGCGAACTCTGGCTGATCATAAAGATCCTCCGGATGGCTGTCATGGCCATGCATGCGGTGAACGCAGTATTTATAAACGTATACAATACTCTGATTGTGCCCCCATTCCAAATTCCCATCTACAGCATTCTTAAGAAATACGGAGGAATTGCTGCCCCAAGAAGCCCCTGATAATTTAAAAATATCTGGCTGAGCGCTCCATAATCCTTCCTTTAGTCGGTTGCCTGGTTGATCCAAGCAAAATGCCCGGATAAAGGCATCGTACAGCTTCGTATGCCCGATAATACGCGAGTTTTTACGTAGGAAGTATACTGTCCGGTTCTGGCTTCGCGGAAAAATATGATGGTGCCAGTAGTAAGCAAGCAATAAGAAATTCAATCCGATTCGCAGGTGGGCTGCTGCAGTTTTGTAGTTTCCAATTGCTATATGCTCCTTAGCCTTTAGCAGTTTGGTATCGGCTTGCTTTAATGCCTCTTCTTCTTTAAATTGGGTTATATTCTCATGAAACAAATATTGATCGTAAAGCTTCTTGAAAGGCCTCAATATATGTTCAGGATCATGAATGACCTTGCATTTATATATTTGGATAGGGAATCCGAGGAGTGACTGATCGGGCTCGTCAAACTGCTCCGTGAACTCCTTCATCCGGCTTTTTGTAATTTGAATGATTTCTACACCCATATTGTCTAAATAGTTAAAATGCTGGAATTCCTCAAGACGGCTCTCAACAACAATACATAACTCCAGATCAGAATGCTTCCACATCTGCCCTCTTCCGATGCTTCCCCCTAGCGCAACTCCTACAATATCAGGGTTGTTGCAAAATGGTTCCGCTATACGATAAGCAGTCTCAACCATCCGACGTTTCCAATCCATCCCTTTACACACCTTCCTTAGGTATTCAGCCAAGTAGCTAATGCACAATTCCTCGCTCATGACCTTGATTCGGTATATACCTTCGTCGTCTTTCTTCAGCTAGGGAGTAAAGGGGTATATACTGCCATTATATCGAATTAAGATATCAAATATATGTTCAAAATTATGAATATCTTAGCTTACGGCTACAAAAAAAACGCCTTGCGGCGTTGCTTATAATGTACGAATCGGCACACCGTTCAAATAAGCATGAATATCTTCCACTGCATCCCGGTAAAAGGTTTGGTAATTCCCCTGAGATACATACCCAAGGTGAGGAGTCGTCAGAACATTGGGAAGCGATCTGAAGATGCTGTCCTCAGGTAATGGTTCAATTTCATAAACATCTATACCCGCGCCTGCAATCCCGTTATTTTGAAGAGCTTCGACAAGTGCCGGTTGATCTACTATCGACGCACGAGACGTATTGATCAAATATGCAGTCGGTCTCATTCGCCGCAGCTCTTCTGCTCCGATCAACCCTTTTGTCCGTTCGCTTAATACTAGGTGGATGGAAACATAATCGCTTGTCTCCAACAGCTCCTCCTTGGAGCTAGCCAACTGTACCCCTAACTCATCAGCCCGCTCCTGGGTTAGATTCTGGCTCCAAGCGATCACTTCCATGCCAAATGCTTGCCCGATACGCGCTACTCGACTTCCTATTTTACCAAGTCCGAGCAATCCAAGTCTTTTACCTCCCAGATCCATCCCTATCGTGCTTTGCCATGGACCATTTGCTCGAAGCGCATTGAATTCTTGAGTAATATTTCTAGCTAACCCCAAAATTAATGCCCACGTCAGCTCTGTTGTCGGCTCTGATTTTCCAGCTGTTCCACAAACGACCACACCATGGGAGGCAGCCGCCGCCAGATCTACGGACGCATTGCGCATCCCTGTCGTTACAAGCAGCTTTAGTCGAGGCAAACGATCCAGCAATGATTTTCGAAAAGGAGTGCGCTCCCTCATAATGACCACGATTTCGCAATCATGAATTGCCTTGACCACTTCATCCTCATTATCTAAATGCTCGGTGAATACTTTCATATCGACCCTATCGTACAGCGAAGACCAATCCGCCATATTCAATGCGGCTTGCTGATAATCATCCAATATTGCGCAGCGAAGTTTCATTGTTATCCAACTCCTCACCATGTAATTATTAGTAAAGTTTTCATTTAAGTTAAACTAGTGCTGTACTACAATTGTTAGTAATATCAATTAGTATACTATAAAAATTGGAGGAGTAGATTTGTCGAGCAGATATATGCTTTGGTTTTTCAGCCTAATGGTTTCCTATGTTGGATTTTATGTGATAGAGCATCTATTTACGATACCGCCTCATAAAGTCTCAGGTAACGGAAATCCAGGTTTATTGGTGATTTTCCTGCTGTTTCCTTTTTTTGCTGCGAGTTTATATCTTACTTTTATCCTGATAAAAGCTATTTTTAGCACCGGTTTAAATATAAAAAGAATTGCCATCATCAGTTCGATAGCAATTCTTATCTGCATTATCTTGACAGGTCTCATCATCCATTACACCAACGCACTAGTACACTCTCTTGGAGGTACACCTACGAGTCCGGATTCCAGAATTTATCGTTTTGGTTGGTTCAATCAGTATACGAATAGCTTATATTTCAACACGTACACGTTTTTATTAATCCATATATTGAGTGTCCTAGCCGGATTGCTTACTTGTATCAGAAAACCTTCGGATCTATGAGCGATCCCCATTGAATGAAAGGCGTCTGGTCATCGGACAACGTTAATGTCCCCATTATCACATTATTCTCGTTCGGATGAAGTGAGTAATGCTCCAGCATCTCTTTAATTAAAGTTGACGTGCGCAGCTGCTTCAATTCGTTTTGGGGTATCCAAAACAGTTCCCCCTCGTCAGAGACAATAAAGTTTGGATGCTTTGTCTCACCAAAATAAACAAACTGCTGCCTTAGTTCACCTTCCCTCATTTCTATTAAGACATATTTTAACCTGAAATTGATGATCTCGTCCTCAGAAAATCCGGTTTCTTCCTTAATCTCTCTATAGCTTGCTTTCATTGGAGAGTTGAGCTCTCCTTGCTCCAAATGTCCTCCAATACCGCCCCAAAATTCAAAAGCAAACAGCTTACTTCCAGCCTTTTCATCATTAATACACGATTTTCATGCAATAAAAATGCCGTTGCCATTTGTCTGACTTCCATGTATGAATTGTTCCCTTCATATTGTTAATTTGGATTGCAGAGTCTGCCTGTCCTCAGAACCTTTATCATCCTAGAGTATTTGACCGATATGTTTAAGATAAATGGAAACTTTGAATATAACCGTTTATTCCTTTAATTGATCTTGGTTGATGACCAACTCTCCATTGGTCCACAAGCCTCTTCTAACGGTCCCGTCTGAACGGGTTTGTACTCCGTAGCCATGTTCTAAATTGTACTCCCAATGCCCCTCGAATTTGGCTCCGTCTTTCCATTTGTAAGTGCCCTTTCCATGGAATAAGCCATCTTTCCAATCTCCTTGATATGAATCTCCATTGGCAAAATGCTTCACACCAACTCCATGCTCCACATCTCGGCTCCATTGTCCCAAGTAGCGGGTTCCATCCGGCCAGCAATAGACACCTTCGCCATGCTTCAATCCATTCCATATTTGTCCTTGATAACTTTCTTGATCATTTATTTCTACATGCTGCTCATTTTCGATTCGCTCCCTCCAAACCGTTGCATATTCCCGATCATCGATCCCAAGGATTTGACCTTTCATATCGTAATATTCTTGCTGCTTTATACTGGCAAGGCTGAAATTCTGGGGTTCCATGTACAATGGATTGGCCACATACCGATCGTCAATATAGGTTTTATAAAACCATTCCGTCAAATCGTACATACGGAATAAAAGTCGTTTTACTTCCAGAAGATCAAGAAGCAGTTCACTCTCTCTTGGATCGAAATATTCCAACTGCTTTAGCAGGGAGACAAACGGAGGAGGGATAATTTCGTTGCAGATCAACGTCTCCAGTAAAGTCATAGGTTCATCCGAAGTTGCTGATAATTCCTCCATGATTATTATTTGGGTTACGAAGCTTCGACCCAGCCGTTGAAGTGAGTTAAGTGATAGAAGAGGATTGCTGTCTACAAATTGCTCGGCATTGGCTGCTAAAGCATACAGCTCCGGAAGCTTCTCTTGCATAAAATCAAAATTTGATTTTGATTTATTCACCGTGCACCTGCCTCTTTTTCAAATATTCTTTATATGTATTCTTGCTGATCCATAATTTCCCTTTTAATTCTTCTGCAACACAAGTAAAAACTATATTTGGGCGAAGAGTCCAAACACACGATACGGGACAGTCATACATTAGTCATATGACCCATTGAAGGAGGTTGATGATATGAGCGACGGAATCGGTTTTGGTTCCTCTTCCTCGATATTAGTTCTATTTATACTTTTAATCATAGTCGGTGGCGCCCTTCTGTTCTTTTAATTCGGGGTTTATCTGCATTGAAAAAGGAGCTGCAGCAGCAGCTCCTCGTCTTTAATTAGTTTATAGGATGAACACGGATGTGCAGGTTAGGATAAGCCTTCGAAACCTCTGACGCTCTTTTTTCTAATTGTTGTATCTCGAAAGGAATATTGAACAGCTCATGTTCCGGTTCCAAAGTAATGCTCGTTCCTGTCTCCTTAGTAGAGCCCACGCTCATTACTCCCGTTTGCGGAATGCCATGCTTATAATCCTGTCTGAAAATGCTCCCTTCTCTTCTTATTTCAACAGATAGCTTGTGGGACAAGGCGTTGACGACAGCTACGCTAATTCCTTTCTCACCACCAGGGGCAAAAAACGGTGCACTCAAGCTCGGCCTCTGTATATCGGTTAATACCGTCTGAACGTTAGGCTTACTGCTATTGGAGAGTACGCTCACTGGTATGCCCCGGCCGTTATCAGCTACTGTAACCATTGAACCGGCATGCACAATAATGTCTACTTCCGTACAGTAACCAGCTTGGTGCTCTAAAATACTGTTTTCCAATAATGCCCACACCAATACATGAGGGTCGTAGGATTGTACATCTTTCCCTAAATATCTTTCAGCATGCTCTCTGGCTTCTACCATATCTAAGTAGCCGCTCGTATCTGCAAGTTCGTTGGCGGCAGCCAATAGCAATAGCACGGGAAGCACTCGATGAGGAGGCAAGCTGTAATCCCCTCCCCGTTCTTCTTGAATGAGAAGGTCAGAGCCAATTAGCGCCTTCATGTGATGATACAGCTGTCCCGTGGTCCCCATGTGGAGCTGTTCAACGAGATCGTTCCCTGAAGCTGGTCCTTTTAGAACTGATCTCAAAATATCCAAGCGCTGCTTGTTGCCGAGAGCCGACAAAATCTTGGCCAATTTCTCCCCATCTTGGGTTAATAGTGCACTTACCTGCTGCTCATGAGCTTCCCATTTATATTTCAGTGTTTCATTGCGATACTGACCTGAGTAGTAAATCATGCCTTCACTAGAGGTACCTTCATTATCCTGCTCGTTGCTTATGGTTCCCATCCGTCCTGTTTCACCGATGCTAAGCTGCTGACGGACAAGCTTTTGCAAATCATTCATTTGTTGTTTCAACTCATCCAATTCAAGTAATACATCGCGAGTCAAACCAACCACCTCCGAAAATTTAATTGTGAAGTTACGTTATTACGTTATTACGTAATTTAATAATAACATTTATATATTATTTTGTAAATACTTCTAAATGGCCGCTTTCCCCAAAAAATAACCCTCGATCCACTAAGGAACCCGAGGGTATTTCAGCTACATTTTAGTAAAAAAACCTTTGGTTGAACTGCTTCGATCCATTAATTTCAAAGTATTAGTTGCCATGAGGGATAGGACGTACATCAGAAGAGAGATAAGAATAGATCCTGTAACCACCCAAGGAAGAGGATATCCAGCATGATTCATGAAAACATAAGCCCCTTGCCCCCCGATAGCCATAATCGTTAAGCATAGCGCAGTTTTTATGTAATGCCGGATATCCAAGGAAATCCCGATAAAAGTAGAGATGGATAAAAAGTTAAGCATTGTGATAATACAAATCCCAAAGTTGATGCCGGTAGCAACTCCGTATATCCCCCACTCCGAGCCAAAGATATACATCGCTATCGCTTGCAGTAATGTGCTCATTATAAAATTCCACATCACCGTCTTGACTTTTCCGATCCCCAGCAATACGGCATGAAACGGTTCTTCAAAATAGTGAAGCAGGAAAAAAGGCGCCAATAGCTTCAGCAAATTCCCGGCTTCCGGTGCATGGTACATAACGGTAGTCAACGGAACCGCCCACATATACAGTACAAGCGTACAAGGCGCTCCAATCATGAAAGCAAGTCGGATCGCTTGATCGATTCTCTGATGAATCAGCTTCCGATTATACGTTGCATGGGCTTCACTTATTGAAGGCATAAGCGCAGCAGATAATGAATGCATGATGAAGGTCGGGAACATTAGCAATGGAAATGCGTAACCGGCAAGTAAACCGTATTGTTTAGTCGCAAGAGCTGTTCCTACTCCTGCTACCGCCAAGCTTTTGATAACAAGTGCAGGCTTAATCGCTCTGTAAATCGAATGAATGAAGCCTTGTCCTGTCGTTGGCAGCCCGATATTTAGCAACTCATATAAGGTTTGTTTTTTACTTGGGATTTCTTGAGACGATGACTGCCTGCTGCGTATTTTCTTTTTGTGCAGTGAATACATGATCATTAAGTAAACTAATCCGCCGCCTTCTCCAAGGACGGTGCAGATCATTGCTCCCGCCGCCGCATATTCGATTCCGTAAGGCAGCAGCATTTGGACAACTCCAACCAGCAAAGAAATATGCACGATGTTTTCGATAACGTCCGAGATGGCAATAGGCTTCATGTTCTGCTTACCGCGAAAGTATCCTTTAAGGACCGAGGATATGGCTACAAGAGGGGTGATGGGAATAATAGCCAGCATTGCATAATAAGCTCTTTGGTCCGCCAGAATCAGGGACGCGATAGGCTTGGCGCCAAAGAAGCTCCCGAGCGTTAACACAACACTAAGCGTTACCGTTAAGCTTAACGATACTTTCAGAATTCTTTTTATCTTTGCCTCGTCATCCTGGGCCTCTGCTTCAGCTACCAGCTTGGAGATGGCAACCGGCAGTCCAAGACTCGTTAACGTGATCATCATGGGTACGAGTGGATGAGCCATCATTAATAGTCCGATACCTTCTGGTCCTAAATAACGAGCTAGAATGATGCTGTTAATAAATCCTAATATTCTGGTTATAAAAGCGGCTGCAGTGAGAATAAATGTACCACGTACAAATGACGAGTCCTTTTTGTCCATGTCGCCTTCCTCTCCATATCTATATACTTAAATTGATATATATTCGGAAAGGATAGCTTGTATGCGAACAAGCCGTTATACGATGGTAACCTGTTTTAACGGGTACATAATGAAAAAAAATAAACCCGCAGTATCTGCGGGTTATATGCATTATCTATACTAAGATTTAACGGAACCGAAGGAGTTGATTGAAGTCTCCTGAGCCGGAACCGGAGCTACCCATAGTACTGGCTTTTCGCCTTGCGGATAAAGGACAACATGTTCTCCTTGCTTCAAATCGATCTCAATAGAGCCGTCTTCCAATCGATTTATGGTATACTCTTTAGTTCCTGATGCTTCTATTGGACCTGTGATATCCGTTTGGAGGCGCAAAGGCTCTCCTGCCTCACTATAGACCACAATAAATTGTGTCACCCCTTCCTTCCGTACCGCACTGATCCGGAAGCCACCTTCTGCGCGCATATCATGGAAAGCTGCATCCTGCCAATGCTTGGGCACCGCAGGGAATACACGAACCTTATCCCCCCAGCTTTGCAGCAGCAAATCATGAATCGAAGCTGCTGCCGAGAGTGGAGTTTCAATAACTGGGCCCGACTCCATATACATCGTATTTGGCTTCAAATATTGCTTCATAAAATCATTCAGGCACTGTACTGCTTCATCCGCCCTTCCCATACTTGAATAAATGGAGGAAGCTCCCGTATAGGAATAGCCTTGCAGTGCACCCTTGAATCCGATCCAATGATGGAGCGACTTTAAGATGATGTCCCGATGCTCCTCCTGTTCCCAACTCATCAGGTAGAGCGGGTAAATCATAAAGAGATGAGAATAATGACGGTGCGATATGGCAAGCGGCACATCTTTGCCGATCATAAACCCGGTTTCATCCTGTGGATAATCCGCCAATCTCTCAAGAACATCTCTCCATCTCGGAATGAGCGGATCGTCTAGTTCAAGTCTTTGACAAATAAATTGCAAAGTCTGGGATCCCCAGCGAAGCAAAGACAAATCGTAATTGCAATCTTCCGCTTTATCCGGGTATTCCGGAGAGATAGCTAGTGGAAGGTGCAGCCTTCCATCCTCTCCTTCTTCTAACAAGTGAAGGTAATAATTAATACTTCTTCGAAGAAGCGGATATACTTTGTCCCGCAGCATCGTTTCGTCCATACTATAACGGTAGTGCAACCAGTAATTATGGCAAATCCACGGTAAATTGCCCAGCTCTTCTCCCGCATTTCGAATGCCATCGTAGCTCGAAGAACGACCTATAGCGGCTGAATCGTGTCGGTATGGTTCAGGCACATTCCCAATCAAATTGTCCAGATTGTTCTCCAAAAACCGGGTAAGCGATTCCCCCAGGTGAAGCCTTCCCGAAGCATATACAGGCCAATAAGTGAGCTGTACGTTCAGATTCCACCATATTGCCGGCCATGGCGTTTCAATATAAAACCACGGTCCCATTAAGTCCAGCAGCGGACGGTCCGAACGTGTCCCGGATGCCAGCTTGTACATCTGAATCCAGTACAGGCTCTCAAGACGTGTGTCCGGTATGGAGAGGAAGCTCTCAGGATAATAACGATGCCACCAGGCGCGATGACTCTCAATCAGTGCTTCAAGCCCCGTCTTATCGGCTGTCTCAACAGCCTTAATAGCTTCTTCACGGCCTCCTAACTCAGGGAATGAAGAACCTACACTAAGGTATAATACCCGGCTCCCATTGTCAGCATTAAGGGCAGATTTCCAGGCTGTTGCAAATTCTCCGCCTGCTGTAAGTGATTGAACAGTAACTTCGACCCCATTCACATAACTTGTCACATGCGGCGGATTGTTATCTATAATCGTTTCTTTGCGCTTAACTTGTCTCGGATTGATGGGTCTTTCAGGAATGAAGCTCCACGAGCATTCATTTTCTCCCTTATCCGCTCGCCACTCCACTACAATCACATGTTGGTCGGTATGAACGAACGATCTCCATTCAATTTTGCCATTATCCGTTTGAATAGTTCCAGTAGCTTCGGCGTTCCATAAGATCATGCGAACTGAGCTATCTTGAATTCGACCTACCGTCTTTAGCACCAGCTTGCCGATAGGCAGTCTGTGTTTTCCGTAAATCGCCGAACCGGTCTCCTGCCTCTCTGTCACATCACTTCTACCAATATCCCACTGAACTTCATTATCCTTCTGACTGTATAACATCGCTCCAAGCAAACCATTTCCTATAAAAGCGCCGCTCTCCCATTCGGATGGAAGTGAGTTCCATACCAGATCATGTCGCGACAAAAAAGATTCCCATTCCCTAGGCTCCATGGTTTGAAGCGCTAATTGCTGTTGCAGCATTTTCCTGTCCCTCCTATGAAAAATAAAAGTTACCCGCTTCTATTCTAAAGCTTGGATATGATTAAGAAATGGTCGATCCAAAGCTTTATTTGCATAATGCTAACGTCTTGCATTCATTGTGCGGCTAAATCATAGGATAAGCTTGCCAAAACGCGCTGAGAAGTTGATATAATAGTTAAACAACAAGACATAAGGGTGGATTTATATGGAAGATGATCAGTTTATTACATACAAGTTCAGGGAGATCAAAAATCTGCTTTCTTCTTTTTTAACACAAGTTCTTCCTGACTATCATATTTCTCCGATCATGATGTATTCTTTAGAATTTCTTCGCAAGCATCCGGATTCCAAGGCAGTAGATATCGCCAATGAATTTGGTCTGACGCGTGGAGCTGTTACACAGCTTCTGGATAAGCTGGAGCAAGAAGATCTCGTTGTCCGCAAACCGCATCCAACAAGCCGAAGAAGCTTGCAAATTCAAATTACACCCAAAGGGAATGAATTGATTAAAAATATTTTAAACGCCTACAATAACAAGATAGAACGTTTATTCGCTCATTATTCTCCAGAAGAACTTTCATCATTGAGATTGTTATTGGAAAAATTGCCACTTTAAATCCCTTCGCCAGAAGCAAAGGGATTATTCTTGACTACTTTGTTTAGATAATATACTGTTTAGTAATTAAACAATATGTCATCTAAACATAAGGAGTGTTATTATGAATAAGATTATAGCTATTACAGGCGCATCTTCGGGAATTGGGTTGGCAACTGCTTTAAAATTAGAGCAAGAGGGCTGGATTGTGTACGCAGGAACTCGTCATGTAGAACGTGATCGAGAACAATTCGCTAACCACCAGCATCTTCATTTTCTAGAGATGGAGGTCACTCGTCCTGAATCCCTTGAGCAAGCTTTTTCCGTCATCGAACAAAGCCATGGACACTTGGATGTGTTGTTTTGTAATGCGGGCTATGGTTTTCTAAGATCATTAGGCCAAGCAACCATGGAAGAAGTACAAGATATATTTAATACCAATGTGTATGGGGTTATGCATTCCATTCGTGCCGCGCTTCCGCTTTTACAAAAAGCAGAAAATGGCCATATTATTGCTACTTCAAGTGTAGGAGGATTAGTCGGACAGCCATTAAATGAGATTTACTGTGCTAGCAAGTTTGCTGTGGAAGGGCTATTGGAAAGTATGGCTACGTACTACAAGCCCTTGTTTAATATTGAGATAACCTTGCTTGAGCCTGGCGCTATCGCCACTAACTTCGTTAAGACCGTTCTGGATCACGTTGAGAAGACCGGCGGTGTATTAGACGATGAATATAAACCCATTATCGATGCGTACTTACACAGCTTCAGCACTCGAAACACAGCACCGCAAACTTCTGAATCGGTAGCTGAAGTTGTCTTTAATCTGATACATTCGGAAACCAAACCGTTGAGAATCCGTACATCCGAAGCTGCCGAAGCCTTCGTAAGCCATAAGGTAAGCACTGATCCTACGGGTTTAGATGGGGTTTTAAAAATAAGAAAGATGCAATTGAATATGTAGTAGACAGGAGCGCTATCTGCCAAGATAGCGTTTTCTAATTACCCATTAAATCGCTTGAAATGACTTGCTTACCAAATCATCACTTAATTGGAGCAGCGTGAAGACCTGTTCTTCCTCTAATGCAGCAAAACCCATCTGTGTCAGATCATGGTGGAGCTTGGGCGGCAGTGCTTTGGCATGCTCCTCAAAGGATATTCCGTTTGCAAACTCCAAGAACAGCATGAGTAACTCTCCAGATAATTGCCACAGCAAATTATTTAACTGCTTCGACTGGTATAATCTTTGAGCCTTGCGAAGCGTCAATAAATCTTGGAGGCTAGACAAAGAAAATCCCTGAGCTTCTGACGGATGACCTTCCCTTAGAAATTGTCTATATCGTTCCACAATCCTCAGTACGCTCCCGATTCCACCCTCAAGCAAATGGCTTGAAAACGGAAGTATGCGGATGTACTCTTCATAATTCCTTGTTTCTAATTGGGTTACTGGAATTAACACCCCTGTAGACAGCTTATTATGTACGAACCACAAGTGCATAAATGCAGCATCTGCCCATGCAGAGGCTGCTCCCAGCCTAGCGGATACGTTTTTTTGTCTCTTTAGACTATCTATTGCCCATTTTTTGCGGTCATTGACGATCTCTATAGCCTTAGCAGCTGTTCGTTCTTTTCCTGAATCGGAAAAATAAAAAGTCTTCGCTTCATTCAACGTGTCGGTGAATTCATGTTTGGGATCGTATACAGGTACCGTCTCCAGTATAAATCGATGTTGCCATGGGTCATCCCTTATTTGTTGAACCGTCGGTAGTTGATCCGTCACAAAAAGCTGAATGATCTCGCCCTGAAACACATAAATTTGGTCATAGCTCTCGCATCCATTAGCAGCATAGACCGTTAGGTCCAAATCGCTAAACGAATCCGCATCTCCTCTACCTACAGAGCCTCCTACGGAAGCTGCCCTAACATTCGGAAGCTCAAGTTCCTCGACCACAAGTTTGGCTAATCGGATAAATTGCTCACTACGCTGATTCAACCCATCGCTCCTTCTCATCGGCCGGTATATCCGCCCTCAGATCGAATGATTTGACCAGTAACCCATTGAGATTGATCTCTGCCAAGAAGGTAACCAGCTCAGCTGCATCCTCCGGTCTGCCAATGCGTCCCATGGGAAATCGCGGAAGAAGCGTCTTCTTTATCTCCTCCGTCATCCATCCAGAATCCGTTGGGCCCGGGTCCACACAGTTGACCGTAATTCCTAGTGGCGCGAGCCCCACCGACAACGGCTCAGTCCATGTGATAACCGCTCCCTTGGTCGCAGTATAAGCCAAATTATTCGGATCGGGTCCTTTGGACACCAGATTAATAATACGTCCCTTTGCTGAGGCGGCATGCTTCTGCTCAAAGCGTTTTGCAAACTCCGTACTTAACAAAAATGTTCCCCGTACATTGACCGCGTAATGCCGATCAAGCATCGAAGCATTCAGATCCAGATATGTGCTCGGTGCACAGTGACAAGCATTATTAACTAGAATCGTTGGTACCCCTATCGCTTCCTCTGTGTGATCCAATATAATAGAAGGGCCTTCCGGATCGGATAAATTGGCTTCCATATGCCCGACCCTGACTCCATGAGTCTGCAGTTCCTCACTTAGCATATTGGGCCAATCGGCATCAACCCCACATCCTTCCTCCGAATCATAAGGAGTCCAATGTGTAAAGAAGATATCCGCGCCTTCCATTGCTAAAGCTCGGCATATTGCAGTGCCAATTCCGCTTCTGCGGCTCACTCCAGTTACAACAGCTAATTTGCCTTTGAGATTTAACATGATACCTCCAAGCTAGGAATTTGTCGTTCATTCTTACTTATTGTCAGGGTGCTAGTCAAAGTTAGTACTTGTGCACGAAGGTACCTGCTCTCCGATCATTACATAGGAACCATCACAGCCCCAAAAATTTGTAATAGTGGCTATTTCTCATTCCTATTGTACAGGAGTGCTCTCCCCGCCTTAGCGAGTTTGGATTTGAAATTCAAAAGACAATGTAATTCTCAGCCTCGTTCTTGGAATGGTTTCATTTGGTGTTATTGTCATTGGCGGAGCTGTACTCTCTCCATTGCTATTTGATGCCGGTAAGGTTAGGAGTCTGCTGCATGTTTGGCATATTGACTATAGCTATACTGGCGAGGCTTTATTGCGCAAAAGCTAGGTATGAAAAGAAGAGCCGTAGGGGTCGCATCCTTTTTTTATTAAGGTTGCTCATTAAGTTCATCCTGAACTCACATAGCTCATTGTATCCCCCTGTATAATAAGAGCTTCACCATCCTTGATTCTTTCATAGCGCCTATTTTTGCTGAGCTCAAGCTGTTGAAGCTTTTGCTCAAAATCATGATTATCCGCGATAAATCGATTGTAATGAGGTACGATTGCCAATGGGGTCAATCCTATTCCACTGTAATCCGTGAGCTCCTCCAGATCCATATTCTCATAGCCAATAATTTGGTTTAACTCATTCACATGCTCCAAAGTGTCCGCAAGTACCATAGCTCCGGCACTGACGCCTATGATTAGCCTGTGCTGTTGGGCCAGTTGTCTCATCAGTTCCACCGCATTTCTACGCTTCATTTGCAGCATGAGATAAAACGGATTGCCGCCATTAAGATGAATAACATCATAATTCGAAAGCACATGCGGGTCATCGAACTCTATATCCAATAAATCGCAGCAAGCGACACCCAGTCGTCGAAGACAAACTTGATCGGATAAAGCCGTTTGGCTTTTATGTTTTTTGGAGGATGCCGTGGTAATGATGCAGGATTTCAATTTTGCGGGAGGTGAATCGAGCATGGCTAAGATTTGTTCTTCTATGGCGCTGCTGCTAATTCCGTCTGAGGTTAATAGGAGCTTCATATTACCTCCTTGTTTATGTGTTCCTTAGCGTATTTCATACGGATCATAGAAAAATTAACCGTCGATTGGAGAATAGCCTCTCTTAAAGGCATTAATGAGGGGGTCAACCTTAATTCTATGCCAGTATCGCATATGACGGATAACAAATCCCCTACGGGCTCAACGGAGACTGGTTTTACCTCATGGACGGAAGTATAATAACCGGCGTTTAAATCATATATCTCAAAATCCTTATCGTTAAAAGTATACCGGTACAGTCGAGCTGCGCGAATTTGATCTAGCCAGCCAGCTTCCACTACCATAACACGTTGGACTGCCGAATGCCCGAAAAACCGCAGATTATCTTCATCCGACGTACGCTCATACGGCCAAATACATACCCTTGGGCAGTCTCTTGGAAAATAGTAATGAGGAGCGTGAAACTCGTCAATCGTCCATACTTGAGCAGGCTCATCCGGACGAGAATCCATCCTTCTGGGAGTAAACATCCGGATGTCCGGTTCTTCGCTAAAATGATAAAGCAAGCAATTGACCTCCTGTCTGTCTTTCTTTCGTTCAACCGTGGATGACTTACAAAAATCATATGGCATTTTTCGGGAAAAGTATAGACTATTTGTTTATCTCTTGATAAAGTTAGATGTACTGCGATTCAACGTTTTGACATGTAACCGTACAGGCTTGTCAACAACCGCCATGATGTTTGGTGGTTTTTCTATATTTTTATGAAAGGATAGGAGCAAGCAAATGGATATTATTGAAATTTCAACACATTTAATAGATGAAGACACGGACCAACCGAGATACCAGTTCGATGAAGATGCGCTGCAGGAATTAATGAAAAGTATTGAGGAACTCGGTTTGCTTTCTCCCATCAAGGTAAGATCCGCCAAAGATGCACGCTATAAAATTATATACGGCAACCGGCGCTACAAAGCTTGCAAAACACTGGGCCGTCCGACCATTCCTTGTATCGTATCCGATATTACGGACGAAACGGAAATTTATTTGGAGCAAATCGCAGAAAATTTGACGAGAGAAGGATTCTCACCGATCGAAGAAGCAGAAGCGTTTAACAAGCTTTTGAATGATCCGAAGTTCAGCAGCTCGACCAAGTTTCTATCCAGCAGACTGGGCAAACCGGAATCCTATATTAAAAACAAATGTGAGCTGCTCAAGTTCAGCAATGCCGTCAAAAAGATTATCGTAGCAGGCACCGAAATCAAAAAAGATCGGCTAACGGAAGATCAACTGCTCCCACTTAAGGATTTGCCCTTGGAGCATCGTGATTCGCTCGCTTTGATCGTAGCGCGTGACGAGATGCCTGTGAGTGATGTCAAAAAGATCGCCCGTTTATTTAAAGATAAAACGATCTCGGCAAATACGAAAGACAAGCTATTATATAAATCGGGCCATGAGCTGCTGGAAACCTGGTCGACATTTGAACAAAATAAAGCAGAACGGGCTAAAAAATCAGAACCTAAAGAACCAAAGGAAACGGTGAAAAAGGAAAAACCGGTGATAATCGATCAAGATCCGATTGCAACATCACCAGCGGCTACCGCACCTGCCAAAGCTCCAATCGAAGGCAAGCTACAGCGCCTGCTCGATTTTCTTCCAGCCCACGCTCCTCAGCCTACGGATATTCATAATATCCAAGATACCGATAGAGCGAGCTTAACGCAAGAAATGGATAAGCTCATTGAGCAGCTAGAAATGCAGCTTGCAGAGTGGAGAAATATAAAAGATAGCATGAAATCAGAAACCATTCCCTCGGTTGGAATGACTCAATAAATTCATTTAGGCTGTTCTCATAAATTGGAGAAGCAGCCTATTTTTATTACTGGTTATTCGTTCCATCTGATCATCATTAATCACTTGTTTCATAAGCTCCTAGCGGCACATCGGACAATATTGATACCTAAGGCGCGGCAATACGATATCTGGATAGATCACTGTATAACCTCCTTATTTCAAGGACGTTATTCGTCCCACATGGACTTATTACGTCCTTAAATTTTTACATCCATAATCTGTAAATACAATATGCTTATATAAACAGCCATTCTAAATAAGCTTCTTTAGAATGAGAATAATGAGAATGCTCTAAGTGGTCTTAAGCAGCCTACTATTCAGCCCGGTTCTTACGCTCATACCCCAGCCAAACACAACTTCCGTACTAGTAATTTCCGCTCGTATCGTATTAGTTCCCTCCCGCCACCTCACCCCAACACTTGCCAAATCAGGGCGTATTCGTCCGTCGCTGGCAGGCGGATCCCATTTCCAATCTCCTTGATATACTTCTTCGTCATTTATCCATAAACGAAGCCTGTCACTAAAGCCAAAAGTAAGTAACGATTCTATATTGTCAGACAAGATCAATTTACACTCGGCACGTACTGTAAGGCCATTTCCTGACGAAAAAAGGCGATTCAAGTTGAGCGTACCGTTCTCTTCAACGTTGGCTCTGATCCAAAGGGATTCCTCTTCTGCTTGTCCTCCTTCGGAATAAGGCTTAGAGACTAGCCATTCCGTTACGAACGTTTCCTCGGCCAACTGCTTTAAAGATTCTGCGCTTGGTTTAGCTGCCACAGCTGGTATCTCTTCTACCGAAAGATTACGAATGTACCCAGGGAGATAACCCCATACCCCAATTCTTCCCTCTGAACTTCCATGCTGAAGATTGGAAATCACCAACTGCGGTGTTGCCGTGTCTCCAACCCAGACAGCTGCATGACTGGGATGTATATCTAAAGCTAGCTTTACCCACTCTCCACGTCTAAAAGGTGCCGGTGACTGATAGCGTGGACCGTTATAAATTTGCCAAGTTGTTGAGCCGTTCATCATCGGATCGTATTGAATTTCTCCCGGTGTTTCTTCAGTGCCTGGCGATACGTACACCATTTCATAGTTCAATGCATCTTTTGCCCCAAATACTAATCCGATATAGCCTATTGGTCCAGGACAAGCAATTTCAGCCTGCAACCGATAACAATCGACTTTTAGCTCTTCACGAAGCAGTACAGGAACTGCTCGTTCATTGTGGTTAAAATACAGAGCATCCTTGGTTCGCCATTGTCCGGGACATGCGCTCGAATTACCTACATCAAAACAATCCAAATCATCAAATAGGTTCCAATACAGCTTAGACATGTAAACACCTCTTTTGAAATTAGTGGAGAAAGGAAAACCAAAAAGCTTATCTTTTATGGATATTTATTCCATTTTATAATACAGAACATATGTTCCTTTGTCAATGTAGTGTTTGTCTACTAAATCTATTAAAGCTCTTAATTTGCTTAGTTGCTCTTCGACGGGACATCAAGTATATTGAATATGTTTGGTAATTTTTCACTATTTATTTCAAAGATTAGTGACCGCTGGAGCGAAAACAGTACGAGCATCTACGAAATAAATCGGCCTCCTGGAGGTAGATTATATGATTCTATTGAAAAGTAAACGTCTTCAATTTCCCGCAATGCTGATTCTGCTCCTTACTCTTACTGCCTCTTACGGTGCTCCAAGCTTTTCGGCCGGCACTGAAGCAACCTCAAGCTGGGTATTCTATGGTCAAGACGGTAAACTGGTCTATAAAAAAGACGAATCGGGCAATCGAATAATGGATTTTTCTTCCGCAGGCTATATGGGGGGCGGCGTTGCATTTCCGGAGGTTCCGGTAGTGAAAACCATACAGCCTTCCGGCGGCGATGATACATCCGTCATACAGAATGCCATAAACGAAGTTGCAGCAATGCCGCTTAAAGACGGATTTCGAGGCGCGCTTCTGCTAGGGCCTGGTACGTTTATAACGACCAAGCAAATAAATATGAAGACCAGCGGTGTCATCGTCCGTGGGAGTGGCTCAGGTAATGGAGGAACTGTCATTCAAATGAATGGTGCCCCATTCCTGTTATTTAATATCGCCGGTACCGGTTCGCATACACCGAGCGTAGGCGTTAACATCGCTGACCCCTATGTTCCATCGGGCACTGATACCCTAACAGTCAGCAGCGCTTCCGGCTTCAAGGAAGGAGATAATGTGCTGATTAGCCGCACCGCGACTAAAGACTGGATTCATTTCATGGGAATGGATACATTGGTCCGTGACGGCAAGCCCCAAACTTGGATAGCACCTGGAAGCAAAATCACGACTGACCGAGTTATCAAGTCCATCTCCGGAAATCAAATTACACTCGACGCACCATTGACTGATTCTTTCGATTCCAAATATATTGGCAGCCCTGTAGGAACCGTCGCCAAATATACCTTTCCAGGCCGGATATCCCAAGTGGGACTGGAACACCTTAAAATCCAGGCTCCTGCAGTAGTCGAAAGATACAGAGCCGTTTATATGAATGCGATTACTGACTCCTGGGTTCGTGATATAGTCGTTCAAGACGGTATCGACAACTTTACGATAGATAAAGCGTCCAAGCAGATTACAGTCGATAACGTCACTATAAATCACACGATCTCCTCTACGGACTCTGCTGCACCTGCCAGCTTCACATGCACGGGAACTCAAATATTGTTCAATAAGAATCAAGCCAATGATCTTCAGAACAAAGGTAAAGGTTCCTGGGCTTTCGTAACGCAGAATCAAGGCTCCGGTCCTATCGTGATATTGAATTTTACATCTACCGAAAAAAATGGCATTGCCCCTCATCAACGTTGGACAACTGGAATCCTTGTAGATAACAGCCGCTTTTCGAATCCGTCCAATGATGCCCAAGGCATCGTATTTATGAACCGGACGACAGCAGGATCAGGTCATGGCTGGCCAATGGGCTGGTCCGTAGCATGGAACGTGGAATCCCCGCAAATCCTCGTATCCCAGGCTCCTGGAACGTTGAACTGGTGTATCGGTTGTGTCGGCAAAAAGATATCCTCCAAAGATCCCGAAGGCCAGTATGACTCATGGGGAGCCAAAGTAAATCCGGAAAGCTTGTATCTTGCTCAACTGAAAGAGAGGCTTGGGCCTAATGCACTGGCTAATATCGGCTATGCGCCTCCAACTGTACAGACGGATAAGAAAGATCAGCTAAAAGCGGATGAAAATCCATTAAAAGGTCAGTTGTGGTGGATTTTATCGGGGTTAGGGTTTATCGTGGCTGTTATTGGGTGGATTGTTTATTCTATTTTCCGCAAGGAAAAACCACATTCTATGAAATAAAAAAAAGCCGTGATACGGCTTTTCAGATTGTAGAGAAACCCATGTTTTTTTAAAACGTTGGGTTTCTTTCTGTATTTAGAGGCTATTTTGAGAAGGCCGGATGGGAGGCTAGGCCTCTTTCGCCTTCCGCTCCAGATGGAATGCAATCTTTTTCATGTTTTGTACGGCTGCTGTCATAAGCG
>NZ_JMLS01000005.1:0-101661 GCF_000686845.1 Paenibacillus sp. UNC451MF
AATATGCCGTTGTAGCTCAATTGGTAGAGCAACTGACTTGTAATCAGTAGGTTGGGGGTTCAAGTCCTCTCGACGGCACCATGTTTGTCTAATGCGGAGCCGTGGTGTAGAGGCCTAACATGCCTGCCTGTCACGCAGGAGACCGCGGGTTCGAATCCCGTCGGCTCCGCCATTTCTTTAATAGAAATGAACGGAATTGGACAAGATATAGCTTATAAGGCTCGGTAGCTCAGTCGGTAGAGCAGAGGACTGAAAATCCTCGTGTCGGCGGTTCGATTCCGTCCCGAGCCACCATAGGCGTACTGCTAATGCAGAGGGGCCAAACATATGGAGGCTTAGTGAAGTGGCTAAACACGGCAGACTGTAAATCTGCTCTCATCGAGTTCGGTGGTTCGAATCCATCAGCCTCCACCATTTATAGGGGCATAGTTTAAAGGTAGAACAAAGGTCTCCAAAACCTTTGGTGTGGGTTCGATTCCTGCTGCCCCTGCCAATTAAATACTGTGGCGGTCGTGGCGAAGGGGTTAACGCACTGGTCTGTGGCTCCAGCATTCGTGGGTTCAAGTCCCATCGATCGCCCCATTATTTTTTCAATTATTGGGGATTAGCCAAGCGGTAAGGCAACGGACTTTGACTCCGTCATGCCTAGGTTCGAATCCTAGATCCCCAGTTTATTATATGCGGAAGTGGCTCAGCGGTAGAGCATCGCCTTGCCAAGGCGAGGGTCGCGGGTTCGATTCCCGTCTTCCGCTCCAAATTAATTAGGCGCCATAGCCAAGTGGTAAGGCAGAGCTCTGCAAAAGCTTTACCCCCAGTTCGAGTCTGGGTGGCGCCTCCATCTTTACGCCGGAGTGGCGGAATCGGCAGACGCACAGGACTTAAAATCCTGCGGTAGGTGACTACCGTACCAGTTCAAGTCTGGTCTTCGGCACCAGTTAATTACAAATCAATATTTGCGCCCTTAGCTCAGCTGGATAGAGCGTTTGACTACGAATCAAAAGGTCGGGAGTTCGAATCTCTCAGGGCGCGCCATACTAGCCGGTGTGGCGGAATTGGCAGACGCGCGCGACTCAAAATCGTGAGGGAAACCGTGGGGGTTCGAGTCCCTTCACCGGCATATAAAAAAACCATTAGATAACATATCTAATGGTTTTTTTATATGTTCTATTCAAAGTAAGATGCAGAGCAGAAAGCAGCTTAAAAGACGAAACTCTGTATGCTAATCACAGCCGTGCAAAATATTGATTTAGAGAATCCAATATTTCTGCACAGTATGCTGTTTCCTCTTCCGTATCCGATTTTGATTCGGAATGCTCATCCTTTTGAATTTGTTCAAACCGTTGAACGAGCGCATCGGTTACGAATTCCGCGCTCACGCCATAATGCTTAATAATGGCAAAGAGACCATCCAGGTTGGTGTGATTATCAATAATTTCAGATAAATGACTCATGATTCTGGTACCTCCTCAAAGCTTTGGATTCAGCTTAATTATTGTTGACGGTAAATCAATGTTTTATGTAAGTATAGGACCGGTTGTTTAGGCTTATTCTATACTTATACTTCCATGAAGAGAAAGGAGCACTGTCATGGCAAGAAGAAGGAGCAGCAGCAGGCTGCTAGTCCCTAGTGCCTCTCAGGGGATGGAGCAGTTTAAAGGGGAAGTCATGAAGTCGCAAGGTTTTGCCGTCAATATGAACAAGCCGGATGATGTTAAATACGAGGTGGCCAAGACGCTAGGCATTCCGCTCACGTCCAATGGAAACGGACATTTATCAACGGAGCAGGCAGGGAAGATTGGTGGTAGAATAGGCGGATCCATGGTCAAAGAGATGATAAGGATGGCACAGCAAAAGCTGTTGGAAGATCGAAAGTAGCCGCTTTGATGGACCACTAAGTACCGCTATATAGTAAGCGGATTAAAGAGAAGCCTTCGTTACCCCTTCTGGGCTAATGAAGGCTTTTTTCTTCATATGTCTATAGCTGCTTGGATACTTTAAGAAGCTCAGGTAAAGTGACTAATCGATATCCCTTGGACTGCAATGACTCGATAATGGTTGGTAGTGCGGCTACAGTCCCGGTCAAATTCTGGTTTGGTCCTCCGCCGGAATGCTGTAAAATAATCGAGCCTGCCCCTGCGTGGTTCAGAATATTTGCTGTGACTTCTGCTTGACTAAGCTGCTTCCAATCCCGCGAATCAACGTTCCAATTAACAATTGTATAGTGGTGCTTGGACGCCCATAGCAATTGGCTTTCCGTTATTTCTCCGTAAGGCGGGCGAATCAGCCTGGGGGTATAACCGATGGTGCCATTTATTACTTTTTGTGTTTTAGCAATTTGTGACTGGAACTGTTCATCTGATAGTTTGGTTAGTAAGGCATGGTTATAAGTATGATTCCCGATAACATGTCCTTCCCTATGCATCCGTTTGACAACAGATGGATGCGCTTCAGCAAGGCGACCTACAACAAAAAAGGTTGCTTTAACATTATATTTTTTCAAAATATCTAATACTTGCAGTGTGTACTGTGTATCAGGGGCATCGTCAAAAGTCAGCGCAATTTGTTTGGAGCTGGTGGACCCTTTTAGCAGCAGCAGGTCAGGGTATTTTTTTACAAGCTGGCTTAAGGTGAGACGTTTGGCTGCCGTTGATTTTTTGGAAGCGGTTGAAGCAGGCGTGCCCTCTGTCGGCTTGGAAAGCTTTTTTTCCGCCTTACGAACGGATGTTGAAGGTGCTTGCACATTTAAATGCTGGTTGCTTGGTTGTTGAATTTGTGGAGAAGGCTGTGCCTCCGGTGTAGGAGAAGGCGTGATAGCTGCAGTGGTCGGTGGCCTAGTCGCTTGGGATGGCGCAGTAACTACTGGAGATTTTGGAGTACTGAGCTTATCCGACTGCTTAGACTCGTTCTGCAGCTCCGTGGTATGTACGAACGGGGTTGGAGCAGAGCGTTCCGGCTGATGCGTGCATCCGGCTAAGCTCAAGGAAGCAATAGAAATGCATAAGGTTATTTTGACAACATCTGGTCTCATACGATCTCCCCCTTGCACAAAGATGCTTTTAGTGTTGGCGAAAGGGGGAGGGATTATCCTACATTAAGAAATGACATACTACCCGGCCGCAACACCTTCCCAAATCATTTTGATTGCAACGATGAAGAAGGTAATACGAAGGATCCAGAGCAGCTTTTTGCTGCTAAGCTTGCTTGCAATTTTGGCGCCAAGCCAGCCTCCCACCAGGGCACTAGGGGCAAGTCCAAGCACCATCCATCCGTCAATTTCCCCCAAGCTGAGGTGGGTAAAGGAACCCATAATGGATGATAAGAAAATAACAAACATGGAGGTGGCTGTAGCAATATGAGGAGGATACCGGAAAATGATCACCATAGCTGGCACAAACAGAGAACCTCCGCCGATGCCAAACAAACCTGATATGAAACCGACAGCCAGTCCAATGATCAGTGCAGGAATGATTCCGTAGCCGTATTCGTGAGTTTTCCCTTGTGCATCGATAAACGATCTTTGAATGGCCCACTGGATGTTCAAAGGCTTCATATAGTCGCGCAGCACAAGCAGTATCGCCATAATAAACATAAAGATGCCGAAGCTGAGCTGGAATGATTTTGCGTTAACGAATTGGGTCGTATAAGATCCAAGCATTGCTCCAGGTCCACAAGTGATGAAATAAATCCAGCCGCTTTTGAAATCAACCCGTTTTTGTTTGAAAAAGGTGAGTGTAGAGGATAAAGCAGTGAAGATGAGAACAGCCAATGAGGTACCGACAGCGGTAGCGACGGAGATTTCTTGGCCAACAAAAATAGGACCCAAGTAGACAAGGGCAGGTACGATGATGACGCCCCCACCCAAGCCTACAAGACTCCCAAATGTCGCCGCAAGCAAGCCTACAGCTGTGTAAAATAAAATTGACATCCTAAAAACCTTCTCCCGTGATGTGTTGTGTACGACCATTGTATCACAGGAGAGAAAAGGATCTATATATTGCTGGTTATAACGAAGTTAAAATCTGAGGTTTATTAGGTAAATAATGAATGGAGCGAATGAATCGTACGGTTTTGGTCTGTGCCCGCATAACAATAGAATGGGTCTCTGCGCGCTGATTGGCCAAATACTGCACACCACCTAAAAATTCCCCTGGGGTAATGCCAGTTGCGGCAAAAATAACATCCTCTGTTCCAATCATATCCTTCATGCTTAATAGCTTTAAAGGATCATCCATCCCCATATTCAGGCAGCGGTTGAACTCTTCATCGTTGGAAGGCATGAGTCGTCCTTGCAGTTCGCCGCCGAGGCAGGAAAGTGCAGCGGCAGCTAATACTCCTTCTGGAGCTCCGCCAGAGCCGACGTAGAGATCAATACCCGATTCGGACAGTGCAGGAGCCATCGCGCCGGCAACATCCCCGTCACTTAATAATTTGATACGCACACCGACACGGCGCAGCGTTTGAATCATTTCTTGATGGCGTTCGCGGTCTAGAATCATGACGGTCAAATTGCTTAGAGGCTTATCCAGGATCTGTGCAGCTTTTTGCAGAGTTACTTCAAGAGGATCATTTAGATGTAGTTTTCCTGCTAATGCAGGGCCTACAGCCAGTTTTTCCATATACATATCAGGAGCATGCAATAAGCACCCTTTGTTAGCAATAGCAATGACGGCAAGTGCGTTGTTCAGTCCTTTTGCGACCAGCTCTGTGCCTTCCAAGGGATCGACAGCAACGTCTACTTCTGGACCTTGTCCGTTACCAACCTGCTCGCCGATATACAGCATAGGGGCTTCATCCATTTCCCCTTCTCCTATAACCACTGTACCTTGAACGGAAACGGAATCAAACATGGTCCTCATAGCAGAAGTGGCTGCGCCGTCCGCTTGAATCTTGTCTCCCCGGCCCATCCATTGAGCTGCTGACAATGCGGCAAGCTCCGTTACGCGAACAATTTCCAGTGCTAGTTCTCTTTCCATGTACATAGCCCCCATATCCGATTTTTTCTGTGTAGTGTTATCAATTGATTAAATAAGATACAACGTTTAATAAATATAGTATAATAATTAGTGATAAAACGTGCAATATATTTTATTTCACACCTACTTATTATTTATTTAAAGCTCATTATGAGTCATGAATGGATTCATTATATAAGTTTGAATCATTATTTGGTACAATGCAGGTAACATTGTATGCTCGATATAAAGACAGGAGGTTATGACCATCGAACTGACAGCCCGCCAATTACAAATAGTAGAATTGGTCAAACAGCATGCGCCGATTACGGGTGAGCAGATTGCGGAAATGCTCGGATTAAGTCGCCCTACACTTCGTTCTGATTTGGCTTTGCTCGTAATGCTCGGTTATGTCGATGCGAAGCCCAAGGTAGGTTATTCACCTGGCTCTGCTATGTCCTCAGGAAGTCAGGCTTCCCGTAGATTGCAGTCGCTTAAAGTTAAAGATGTACAGTCCATGCCGGTCATCGTAAGAGAAAACGCTTCGGTTCATGATGCGGTCGTGTCGCTTTTTATGGAAAATGTGGGGAGCTTGATCGTTGTAGATGAAGAGAGCTGCCTAACAGGGGTCATTTCCCGTAAAGATTTATTGAAATTTACATTGGGCAACACGGCGGCTGCGTCTATGCCGGTTAGTATGGTCATGACAAGGGAGCCGAACGTAGTCCATGTGAATCCTGAGGATACAGTTATCGATGCGGCACGCAAAATGATTCATCATCAGGTTGATAGCCTTCCCGTGGTGATCCGCTCAAAGGCTGATACCGCACAAGGTCGTACCCGATGGGACGTTGTAGGTCGTGTTACTAAGACGATAATGACTCAAATTCTGCTGGAGCTTGCAACTGAGCCTTGAGTGATACGGAATGTGAATTAAAAAGTGTGTAAATAAAGGAGAAGAACCGGATGATGAAAGACGACCAACATTACGAAATCACGATTTGCTCTGACTCGGTAGGGGAGACCGCTGAAGCGGTTGTGAAAGCAACAATGCGCCAATTCGATGCACAGCAGGTCAGGACGAAACGTATCGGTCATATCAAGCATGAGGATGAAATCCGCGCGATTATGGAGGAAGCTGCGAAGCGCGGGGGCTTCGTAGCTTATACACTGGTGCAGCCGGAGCTTCGTGAAATGATGAGGGAAGAAGCGGTCCGCTTGGGGGTACGCGCGGTCGATATTATGGGCCCCATGATGCAGGCTTTTATCGATACTTTCAACGATTCGCCCAAGCGTAAGCCGGGCTTGCTGCATGAATTGGATGATGATTATTTCAAAAGGGTAGAGGCCATTGAGTTCGCTGTAAAATGTGATGATGGCAGAGATACGAGCTCGTTGTTGAAGGCGGACATCGTGCTGATCGGTGTTTCTAGAACGTCGAAGACTCCGTTAAGCATCTTTTTGGCACACAAGGGCATAAAGGTTTCGAATCTGCCGCTTGTGCCTGAAGTAAAGCCTCCTAAGGAGTTGTTTCTATTACCGGGCAACCGGATCGTCGGTCTTATTATGGATGCGGACAAGCTGTTGAAAATACGTACGGAGCGCTTGAAAGCGGTTGGGTTACCTTTTGGAGCGAAATATGCGGCTATGGAGAGAATCATGGAAGAGCTGGATTACGCGAAAAATTTGATGAAACAGGTTGGGTGTCCGATCATTAACGTGACGGATAAGGCCATTGAGGAGACAGCAGGCATTATTATGGGTTATAAGCAGTAAGGCTCTGAATACTTAAGCATGAGATGTACGCTTTGCGGGCGTAGGTTTCATGCTTCTTTTTGATGGTTGGCTTGGTCGGTTCGAGAATACATACTAGGGTAGCATGGGCTGGACGATAAGTGGTATGTTACAATAAAAGAAAAGAGTACCAGAGACCATTAAAGGATTAAAAGAGTTGGGTTGAATGAACAGGATGCTCGTCCTAATGAGGAGGGTGCTAAGGTGGATGCTTGGAGAAGCTGGTTAAAGGAGTCTTTCGGTAAAAAGCTGAAACGGCTGCATGCTTGGAACGCGTGGTTGGTAGCTCTGCTGGCTTTAACGGGTGTTGTACTGTATATCCCTACGATACGTGGGGATCTAGGAGCTTTTCGAGTATTTTTAAAGCAGGCACACAGTGTACTAGGCATCGTTTCCATCCTGATTATCTTATACTATATCCGTTATATCCCGAAGCATTGGAGGCAAATCCGGCAAAAAATAAATCAGCGCTGGAATTTAGTGATTGTTCTTATGCTGCTGGCGGGCTGGAGTGTGACAGGACTCATCTTGTGGCAGTTCCGAAGCTTCCCCCCAATATGGAGCAATGCGGCGCTTGTGCTGCATGACTTGTTCACATGGGTAGGTATTCCCTATGCGGTGTATCATTCTGTTTCGAGAAGCCGATGGTTGAAGGCAATGAGACGGAGGGAGCGTGAAGCCTCATCTCAGAGCGAGAAGCATGAGGGAGTCTCCGCTAAAGCGGTGGCATCAGAAGATAGTGAAATTTTACCTCAAGCACAAATCGATTATTGGAAGAAGGCTCCGATTTCGCGGGCTGCCTTTATTCGCTGGGTTATAGGGCTGGCTATCGTGTTCGGAGTAGGTCCGGCGTTTTATCGCTGGTTGAAGACGGTAACAGATACCGGAGGGGCCGAGCTGGATCAATTGGCAGGAGAGGACGCGAATCGGATGCTCCCTGCGCCAGAGGCGCTTCCTGAATCGAATCCGCCTGTCGGAGGTGGAGGACAAGGGCAATTTAGGATTTACACGGTCACGGACATCCCGGCTTTTTCGAGTGAAAACTGGAAATTTACGGTTGGAGGACTGGTAGAGAAGCCTCTCTCCTGGAGTTGGGAGGAATTTCTTAAGCTAAAACGCAAAGTACAGGTCAGTGATTTTCACTGTGTTACAGGTTGGTCTGTTTATAAAGTAACCTGGGAGGGCATTCCATTATCCGAGCTGCTGGCTATGGCAGATGTGAAGAACACAGGCCGCTTTGTCAAAATGTATTCGGGAGACAAGGTATATACGGATTGTTTATCGTTGGAGCAGGCGCAGATGGAGGATATTATGGTAGCCGTTCTCATGGATGGCAAGCCAATCCCTCAACAGCTGGGAGGTCCGGTCCGATTGGTCGTGCCCCAGATGTATGCCTATAAATCAGTCAAATGGCTTCAAGCTATTGAGCTGATCGATAAAGAGCATATCGGTTATTGGGAAGTGCGCGGTTATGACAATGACGCTTGGGTAAGCAAAAACAGATTGTCATAACCGTCTTCAGCTTTCCTCAGAAGATGGAGCCTTCAAGGGGAACTGGCTGGCCGGTTCCTTTTGTTTGCTCCATTTTTTTCGAGCGAGGGCTATCAATAGAAGCAAAATAGGTATTACAAGCTGAATGGTAATATAAAAAAACACGAGAGACGTGGATAGAAGATGGTTCAGCACTTCCCGGCTTGAAGCAATCCATCTGCTATAAACGAGAGACATATAGCCTACAGCAAAAACGATCGATCGATATCTTGGAAGGTTGAGCCACTGGGCGACTATCAGTACCAGGACATAATAAACGACGGATATTTTGATGAACATCCCAAGCACCCATATGGCCATAGCAATAGCTTCTAAATGCTCCAGAAAGTCGGCAAGACTGATGTAACGCGCTGCTAGCATGACCGGATAGCTGTAGCTGTCGACAAGGTCTCCAAGCAACAGCAAGCTGATGATGCCGCATAGCACCATGGATACCATAACCGCCAATACGGAAATAAACGCCCATTTCAGCTCTTTCTTATGATTGGCTATAAAAGGGAGCAGAAAGCTGATATCGAAGAATTCCGTGAACCAGGTTTGGGTTGGAATAGCTGCTTTGAGAGATGGTGCTACACCGTGCTCAAATACAGGCAGCATATTGTCCGGGTCAAGATCTGGTATCGCTAAAGCAAAAATCAGCAACAGAAGAACGACAACAATGGGGACGAAAAACTGAGAGACCCGTCCCAACACTTCTAAACCACTACGAACAGCAAAAGCGCAAACGAGAATCATGCTGCTCATGACAATAATGATTGGAGTTTGGTGTAAAAATGCATCCATAATAAATTCACCGTATTCTCTAATCATAATTCCGAGGTTGATAAAGTAAGAGATGACATAGATGAATCCTATTGTCTTCCCAAGTGTCAATCCAAGAATGTCGGTGCTGTACTCAATCATGCTTTGTCCAGGATAAAGTTTGTGCAGCCAATACATCACACAAACGATCAAAAAACCAGCCAGCGAGGCCCAGATGGGGGCAATCCATAAGTCTTTGTCCGCAAGCTTTGCGGTGATAGAGGGAACGGAGAGAATCGATGTGGATATGATAGTCGGGAACATCAGCACTCCCATCTGGAATGAAGAGATTCGCCCCTTTTCAATCATGCTGCAAGTCCCCCCATGTTTCATACTACTTCTTATTTTATCCTTTCCAGTAGAGCGTTAAACGGTAAAAACCAATGATTCATATAGCGATCAGAACGATTTTCTTTTATAGTAGTAAGACATTACTTTTCGCAGGCGTGGAAGTCTGTTTATAGAGGAGATTGACGAGATGCAGCTGTTGTCGTTAAATGTAGGGAAGCCTATCGTAATCGAGTATAAAGGGAAACCATTAGAGACCGGAATTTACAAGCAGCCTGTTGAAGGCAACGTATATCTGTCGTCCATTCAGCTGGACGGGGATGGTCAAGCGGATCTGATTAACCATGGAGGAAAAGATAAAGCCGTTTGCGTCTATTGTTCGGAGCATTTCGGATTTTGGCAGGAGCAGCTTGGTCGTGAGCTGTCCTACGGAGCTTTTGGAGAAAATTTCACCGTTTCAGGAATGATGGAATCAGGGGTACATATCGGCGATATATTCGAGATCGGAGAAGCCATTGTGCAAATCACCCAACCCAGACAGCCATGCTTCAAGCTTGGCAAGAGGTATGATATGCCTCAGCTGCCGATACAGGTGCAAAACACAGGCTTTACAGGGTATTACTTTCGTGTTCTGAAGGAAGGGAATGTGGCTAAAGGTCAGCATTTCAACCTCGTGGAGCGTCATCCTGGAGCTATAACTATACTTGAGGCAAACCGATTGAAGTATCATGATAAAAGTGATTGGGACGGGATTCGGGCATTGCTTGAAGTCGAGGCGCTCTCAGAGAGCTGGAGGGCATCTTTTCAAAAACGATGGGATGGAGCAGAAGGCTAGCAGCTAATATCCTATCCGATATGGAGGAATGGGCCGATGAACGGGAGGCAAGAATCACTTTCAGGGGTTGTGCTGGCCGGAGGACAGAACCGTCGAATGGGCGGCCGTCTGAAGGCAATGCTGCAGTTGCAAGGTCAGCTATTTATCGAGAGGCAGCTGGAGGAGCTTGGCAAGCTGTGCGGAGAAATTCTGATCATAGCAAACGATCCGGCTCCTTTTGAAAAGCTGCTGCTTGCACACAGCGATAAGAACTTGCGGGTAATCCCCGATTTAATGCCTGGGAAAGGCCCGCTTGCAGGTATGCAGGCAGCAATGGAAGCGGCACAAGGGGAAACCTTGTGGGTTGTCGCTTGTGATATGCCTAATATATCGGAAGAGTCGGCTAAAGCAATGCTGGAGCTGATAAACGATGATTATGACGCCGTGGTACCGATACTTGACGGCAGAACGCAGCCGCTTCATGCTATTTATCAGGTGAAGCAATGTAAGGACATCTTAGATGAATTGCTCGCGGCCAATCAGTATAGGGTTATGGAATTTATGCATAAGCTGAATTACAAGCAAGTGGATGAACAATTCTTTGTTGAGAAAGGCATCTCGGTCGAATTTGCAGTAAATGTTAATGATCCAGAACAATATGAGAAGCTTCAGTATGAAAATAAGTAAATGTTAGAAAACATGACATTGAACTATTTTTTTACATTGAAGTATGCCATAATAGAATTAATTATTGAAGCAGGAAAGTGACGGAACAATAAAAGTGGATAACGGAGGTGAGCTGTGATGTCAGTCATTTTAACGGATCGTTTCGGTCGGGTTCACGATTATTTACGCATTTCGGTTACGGATCGTTGTAACCTTCGCTGTGTTTACTGCATGCCTGAGGAAGGGATGCAGTTCGAGCCCGACGAACGACTGCTGACCTTTGATGAAATTGTCGAGGTGGTTCGGGTGCTGGCAGCTCTTGGACTGCGCAAGCTGCGCATCACCGGAGGAGAACCGTTGGTAAGAAAAAACATCGAGCAGCTCATAGCCCGTCTCTCTGCCATTAACGGTATTGAGGATATCGCCTTGACGACGAATGGAATATTCTTTGCCTCAAAAGCGGAACAGCTTCGTGCTGCTGGTTTGACGCGGATTAATATCAGCTTGGATTCGTTACGTGCTGACCGCTTCTCCTTGATTACCCGCGGTGGGGACATTAACCGGGTGCTGAATGCCATCGATGCGGCTTATCGTGTAGGCTTGAATCCTATCAAGCTGAATGTGGTGCTGATGAAGGGCTTGAATGATGATGAAATCGATGATTTTCTGCAAATGACTATTGACCGTAAAATACAGGTTCGATTTATTGAATATATGCCTATCGGTCATGACGATGCCGGCTGGAAGAGCAAGTATGTCCCGTTAAGCAAAGTCACGGATCGATGTGCGGAGCGTGGTTGGCAGGTCACTCCGTATGGGGAAATCTATGGCAACGGCCCTTCTCAAAACTTTCAGATCGAAGGAGCTCTCGGCACCTTCGGTTTGATTCATCCGGTGAGCGATCATTTTTGTGAAACATGCAATCGTCTTCGCCTTACGGCTGACGGAAACATTAAACCTTGCTTGTACTGGTCGGATGAGTTCAATGTTAGAACCTATATTGGCAACGATCAAGCTTTGGCGGACTTATTCCTCAAAGCGCTGGAAGTGAAGCCGGAAAGCCATGAAATGGCTAAAGCGCTGCTAAACGAGCAGCAAAGTCACATTCCTACGCTGCGGAGAATGTCGCAGATAGGGGGATAAAGCCAACGTGTCCGGAATAAGGTTTCAAAGAAAAGCGGTCTCCGTCCTCGAAGCCCAGCAGGCAGTGCTTGGAAGGGTCAGGCACCAGGAGATAGAAGAAGTGCCTCTGACAGAAAGCTTCGGACGTCGTCTGGCAGCAGCGGTGTCGGCGGATCAGCCGATGCCGCATTTTCGCCGTTCTGGAGTAGATGGCTATGCGATATGCGCTTCGGACAGCGAACCAGCCTCTCCAGAAAGCTCTGTCACACTGGAGGTAGTAGAGCACATTTATGGTGGAGATGTGCCGCAACGCAGTATCCAGTCGGGCCAGGCTTCCCGTATTATGACAGGAGCGGTAGTACCCGATGGTGCTGATGCTGTGATTATGCTTGAGATGACGGAGACTCGGGAACGGCATGTGTATATTCGCAAGAGGATGGCTGTAGGAGACAATATCACCCCGATTGGTCAAGAGGTAGCCGCAGGTGAGATGCTCTTACAAGAGGGACAAACGATCGGAGCGGGAGAGACGGCTATTCTGGCTGCTTTCGGGTATTCAAGTGTCCCCGTATACCGTAAGCCGCGCGTTGCGATTATCTCGACGGGATCGGAGCTGCTGGACGTAGGCAAGTCGCTAGAGCCTGGAAAAATACGCAACAGCAACAGCTATATGCTGGCTTGTCAGGTACGGGAAGCAGGCGGAGAGGCCATCATTATGCCGAAGGTGCCGGATGATCCGGCGAAGCTTGAAGAAGAGCTGTTGAATGTAATGAAAGAGGCGGATTTGGTTCTAACAACAGGGGGCGTATCGGTAGGGGACAAGGATGTGCTTGTCGATGTGTTCGAGCGCTGGGAGGGGGAGCTGCTCTTCAATAAAGTAGCAATGCGGCCTGGAAGCCCGACTTCTGTCGGTGTGTGGAAGGATAAGCTGCTGTTTGCCCTCTCTGGCAACCCGGGTGCCTGCTTTGTAGGCTTCGAGCTTTTTGTACGGCCTTATTTGTGTGGTTTAATGGGTTGCAGCGCGCGGATGCATAAGGAGGTAGAGGCTCGCTTGCTTACCGATTATTCCAAGGGGTCTGCTTATCCCCGCTATGTACGTGGAACGCTTGTTATGGAGCATGGAATGCTCGGAGCAAAGCCGGCAGGGATGGACAAATCAAGCATTATGGTATCCATAAAGGATGCCGATTGCTTAATTCACATTCCAGCAGGCGGCAGAGGTGCTTCGGCGGGCGAGATGGTAAAAGTATTGCTTCTGAATCATTAAAAGATAAATAGTATGAAAAACAACCCCCGAGAAGGCGTATGAACGCCATTTCGGGGGTTGTTCTTTTGATGCTAGAGAGGCGTTTCGCTAAAATGCTCTAGCAATCCGCGCATCTCGTAAGAATTAATACAATACTCCGCGAGTAACAATAACCAGCAGGATGAACAATACAAGGATTACACCTGTGCTTGTGAAAACTCCGCCAACACCGCTCATTCGACATCCCCCTTTCAGAAGACATGATATACCATATGTAAGGGAGATGGCTGCTGATTGGACTAGAGCCCGATCGCGGTGAGGAAAAAAGCCCGTATTCGACTAAGTAATCGGAAATAATTCCCTTCATTAATAGAAATTTTAGCCTCATAATGGTAATATGTCCATATACTGTACTCTGAATACATTGATATTTGGGGGTTATTCTTATCTGCCTGACAGGTTGTCAGCAGTAACAAGATTGGGAATCCTGAGCAACAAGACGAGGAACGTAGAGGAGGATGAGCCGCTGTATAAAGTATGATTGACGTTCATGTTTCTAGAATGTGGTAATCGGACAATAAAAAATAGGTTACTGTGATGAAAGGGGGCGTGCTTAAGATTTGAGTCATCTGCTGTTAAACGTGCTGATCATTTGGGCATGCATCTTTTTGTATCAGGTGCTGTGGCTGGATAGGCTAAATCATAATATTAAGCTGGATAAGCCTGTACTGACGGGTGTGCTCGCGATAGGTTTGACAGGGTGCATGTCGTTTCAAATTTGTTCTTTCCAGGAATACTTATTCGATTTACGCGGTGTATTGTTAATCATCGGAAGCCTGTATGGAGGCATATTCGTCGGGCTGATCCTATCTGTATTTACCATCCTTGTACGTGTACTTCAGGGAGGGGCCGAGCTATGGTCTATGGTAATCATTGTTATGTTGGGATGGATGTTCATATCCTATTTTGGCCGCAAATATCGTCTCCTTCCGATGAAAAAGAAGCTGCTTGCCGGGACACTTCTGGCAGGTTGCGTCGGAGAGCTTATCATAGTTTTAATCTATCTGTTGAGGCCTGAATATAGTCATTGGAGCTTCCGGATGGTATGCCATATGCTGATATTTGGTCTGCTGCATGCCGTTTGCGCTTATATGAGTATTTATTTTATTGAAAAGATGAATGAAAATTCGATCATGAAAGCCGAGATTCAACAGAAGGAAAAAATGCAGATGCTAGGTGAGCTTGCCGCCTCGGTCGCGCATGAAATTCGTAATCCGATGACGGTAGTTCGTGGATTCATGCAGCTGATGAATACGCACAGTACGGCATTAAAACGTTTTAATGATTATGCTCCTTTAATTATAGAGGAATTGGACCGCGTAGAGTCCATCTTAAGCGATTATTTGTCATTCGCCAAGCCGCATGACTCCGCATGGGAGAAGCTTAATTTAAGCGAGCAGATGTCTCAGGCGGTGGAGTTGGTTAAGCCTTATGCTAATATGCACCATGTGGAGATTCAGACCTGCTGGCAGACAGCGCTAACCATTTATTTTGACCGTAAAAAATTAAGGCAGCTGATTGTAAATCTGATTAAAAATGGAATTGAGGCAATGCCAGACGGAGGAAAGTTGCATTTGGAGCTGTACCGAGAGGACGATCATGCCATTATTCGTATTTTGGATGAAGGAATCGGGATGTCTGAGGAAGAATTGAAACGATTGGGATCCCTCTTTTATTCCACCAAAACAAAAGGAACGGGCATAGGGATTATGATCTGTTATAAAATAATAGAGACGGCTAATGGAACTCTTCAGCTGCAAAGCGAGAAGGGCAAAGGGACCACGGTAACCATCAGGCTGCCTTTATCAGTCCAAGAGAGGATGGGGAAAAAGACTTGAAATCGTTTGTTATTCGCCATATTCCAAAAGAGCATTTTCAAGATAGTTTGTCATTATCGGAGTTCGCTTTTCAATACGAGGTACCTAAGGAGGAGAGGGAGAAGAAAATCTCGCTTCTGAAGGAAAAAGAATGCTGGGGAGCTTATGTGGATGGAAAGCTGGCAGCCCGCATGACAGTAATGGATTTACATACATGGCTTTATGGTAAGCGATTCGCCATGGGAGGTATTGCTTCGGTAGCGACTTGGCCAGAATATCGAAGAGGTGGCTTGGTATCCGGATTGTTAAGCAATGCGCTGCAGGTTATGCGGGAGCAGGGACAAACCCTCTCGTACTTGCATCCGTTTCAATTCGCATTCTATAGGAAATTCGGCTGGGAGACTTATACGGAAACAAAACAATACGAGATACCTACCTCGCTCCTTCCGAAACTGCCTCACCAGCCCGGCCGCATAGTCAGAGTCGGCAGAGATATAGAGCTGCTTAACTCCATATATCAACAATATGCTACGGGATATAACGGAACGTTGGATCGTGACGACGCATGGTGGAACAATCGGATTTTTAACGCGAAAAAAGGGACTGCGGCCGTTTATTATGATGCATCCGGTTCTCCATCAGGTTATGTTCACTATGAAGTGAAAAATCAAGTATGCCGAATCCATGAGTTGGTGTATCTTCATCAGGAAGCATGGAAAGGGTTATGGCGGTTTATCGCCGATCATGATTCAATGATTGAGAAGGTAACGATAAGCGTTCCCGCAGATGACCGTATGTCATACTTACTGGATAATCCTCGTATAAAGCAGGAAACGATTCCTTACTTTATGGCCAGAATTGTAGACGTCAAACCTTTTTTGGAGCAATTTCCGTTTGCGGCTACACGAGAAGGTTTAGAAGGAAGTTTGAGGCTGAGGGTTACGGACGCTCATGCCGAATGGAACGACGGTGAATTTTTATTGGAGATTTCTCCGGATGGACATGTTCATGTTGAGAAGATGACAGAAGGTGAAAGCTCTGCACCGGTCATAGCCTGTGGTATCGGAACGCTAACCGCGATGTTGATGGGATATCAGCGGCCAACGTTCCTGCATGAAATCGAACGCTTGCAGGGAGATCAAGAGTCTGTTCGTCTGCTTGAATCCATTATTCCTAAGGCCCAGACGTATTTGCCTGACTTTTTCTAGCCAGCTCCAGCAGACCGTGCTGCTGCAAAAATGACTCCGGATCGCTCGGACAATCGAATACGTATGGCTTGCCCTCACTGCTGAATACAAGCAGATGAGGGCTTTCTTTTTCCTTTGAGTCAATAAATAGGTACAATTCAGCCGCGTTCATGGTGAGCCAATTATGTTGAACGGGAAGAGGGGGCTGAAGAGGTATATGTACGACGATCCCTGATTCGGCTTCAACGCGAGCTCTTAAAGAGAGACTGTGCACAGCCTTCAACCAGCTTGCCGCTTGCTCACGAAAATCGGGAGTATTAGGTAGTGTTGCTACAACTTGCTCTTGCTGCACATCAAATACCTGTACGGGAGGTTGCGGCTCGGCATGAACGGAAGACATGGAGGTTAGGCATATCAAAGCGGCAATCCATGCAGAACGTAAAAGCATGCTGCCATAACGTGAAGTACGGGGGCGATTCAAGGGGCATCTCTCCGATTCATTGGATTTTATAGCTAGTATGACTCATTAAATAAGAGTTCATCCCTTGAAGCGATCCCTTGTCTTTTGAACGACTTTGACTAAGGTCTGTCCTTCTCCCCGACTTTGGTCTAGGTGCAAAAACCGACGCAGGTCCGTTTTGGAAAAAACCTAAAGAGCCTAAAATAAAGACATGAACGAACGACATGACAACGAAAGGCGGTGAATACATAAATGAGACTAAATCGACACAGTGGTCTGGCGCTGCTGCTTATCTTCTTCGGAGCCATCATCCTGTTGAATAAGATTGGATTTCACACAGGACATATTATGAGCTACGTATTTCCATTAGCTCTAGTCGGGTTAGGTTGGCTTGGTATTAAGAACGGACGCTCTGCAATCGGTTGGATCTTGCTCGTATTCGGAGGTTTGATTCTTCTCGGCAAACTATCCGGGTTAATTGCTATCGCGGTTGCTATCGGATTTATCTGCTACGGTGTATCCATCTTGAGGAAGAAATCACACGACGCTTATTAATTCAGATAACATAACGATCTTGTCAAAGGATGAATGATTACGAAGAAAAGGTGGTAAGAGCATGAGTTTAGGCAAAAGATTCAGGGACATTACGGTAGCGACGTTCAACGAAATGCTGGAACAATCGGAAGATCCGGTACGCTTGATTGATAAATATTTGAATTCGCAAGCTGAGCAAATCCGCGAATCAGAAAAGCTCTTGCAGCAATGCTTATCCCACGCTGCATCGCTTAGACAGCAATATATGAATGCAGCTCAGTTGAAAGAACGCCGTGAGCAGCAGGCAGTTATCGCTTTAAAAGCAGGCGAGGAAGAAGTTGCCCGCATTGCGCTGCAGGAGAAATTGCAGCAGGAGGAGCGCAGCACGCAGTACAAAGCGCTGTATGAGCAAAGCAAGCTCGGTATCGTCGAGTTGGAGGAACAGGTTCAGCAGCTTAAGTCGGACTTCGAGGAAGTGGCTGCTAAGCGCAGCTACTACATTGCAAGGCTCGAAAGCGTACGCCTCCAGCAGCGCATGAATGAACGTCTGCGCGGTATGGGCGGCGGGTTTGGCGCAGCGCAGCCTAGAATGTTTGACAGGCTGGAGGATCGCGTATCCGATATGGAGATGACGGCGCGCACGCTCCGGGAAGTCCGCTCGCAAAGCCGGGACGCTTTCATGGCGGCAGGCACAGCAGCATCTCAAGTGCTGGAGAGTGAGTTAGCTAAGCTTAAATCGAAACTACAGCAGGAGGGCTGGATGCGATCATGACCAGAATATACCGTTCACGAATCGACCGTAAAGTGACCGGCCTCTGCGGAGGATTATCCGATACATTAAGAATTGATTCGAATTTACTTAGATTGATTGTTGTCGTAACAGCGTTCTTTTCCGCTGGAGTGGTTATCCCGCTGTACTTCCTGGCTGCTTTGGTCATACCAAGCGAGCCATACCCAGAAGGTCCTTACTCCTCCGGCGGTTACGGCTATGGAGGACCTGGTCAAGGCCAATGGAATCAGGCAGGCGCAGGATCCCAATGGGGCTCCGGTTTCGGAAGAAAGCGTCACTGCGGCTCGCATAGACGCGATGATAGAGATCCACGCGGTCAACAGTTTGAAGGACAATATAACCAAGCAGGATATGGATACGAGGGTCAGCAGCAATCTAAGGATCAAGCTGGCTCCAATCTGGACGATATGATGAAAGATATCGAGAAAAAAGCAATGTGGAAAGAAATTGAGGAGCTTCGCAGCAAAGTGGCTCAATACGAAAAACAACAACAATCTAAGGGAGATGTTTAATAATGGGAGTATTTTCTAGAATTAAAGATATGACGAAAGCGTCGATGCATGAACTGTTGGATAAAGTGGAAGATCCTATTGTTATGCTGAATCAATACCTTCGCGATATGGAAGAGGAGATTGCTCAAGCCGAAGTGACGGTTGCTCGTCAAATCGCAACGGAGCGCAAGGTGAAAGAGCGTTGGGATGAAGCCATTCGTTTGACGGCACAGCGTGAAGAACAGGCTAAGGAAGCTTTGAAAAATGGCCAGGAAGCAGCTGCTCGTCAAGCTTTGGAACAAAAGCTCTACTACGAGGGCAAAATTACGGAGTATGCCGAGATGCATGCTGGGTCCAAAGCGCAAGCTGAAGAACTGGTCCAACAGCTTCATGAGATGAAGGATGCGTTCTATCAAATGCGCAACAAGCGCAGCGAGCTTGTATCCCGTGCTCAATTGGCGAAAGCTAAGAAGCAAATGGCTGAAGTAACTACGAATAATGTGATTGATGGCGGCAATGCAGTAAAAGGGTTCCGTCGCATGGAAGATAAAATTCTTTCCTTGGAAGTGGAAGCTGAAATTGCTCGCAAACCTTATGTGAATACTTATACATCCGGAACCGGATTCGCCGGAACGGCAGGAGGATATGGCGCGGTCGACACAGAAAAGCAGCAAAAAGTCGACGATCAGCTTCAGCTCTTAAAAGAAAAGCTCAATGCGGAAAAATCCCAATAAGGAAAAGCTGTGAATCGCAACTTAAAATCCTCTTTGAGGCTATAACAAATTATGATATGCTAGGAAAGGCAAAAAGCCATAGGGCAATTCAAGGCCGCTATGGCTTTTGCGCCTATCAAAGGGCGAACCAGAATCGACATAAGAAGGGAGGCAGCACGGATGAAGAAGAATTGGCGAAGTCGGAACAATAACCGAAACGTGGCTCTAATTTTGATCGGTGTCGGTATCTACCTGCTACTCGATAACCACTTCGGCTTTTTCACCGTGTTGGCTCTTTTATTTATACTTTTCGGCATTAATAAAATAAGAACAGCGTCAGTACGAAAAGGATATATATTTATCGGAATCGGATTGGTCATTCTGATTGGGGGGAATCTCTCCCTGCTGCTAGCGGTTGTGCTGATCTCTCTCGGTTTCTTCTATATACGCTCCAAACAGCTTCAACGAGGGGATGACTATGTCAGGAAGCAAAGCTTGATTGAAAGCATTCGCTGGGGAAGAGAGCCATGGGTACTGCGCAGCAGCTCCATATGGAATGTACTGGGTGAACTGCAGATCGATCTGACCTATGCCATTCCTGAGCAGCAGGAAACGACGATAGTACTGCAGGGCGTCATTGCCGATGTGGATATCATCGTACCTGAAGATATGGGAGTGTCGGTAACCTCCTCGGTCTTGTTCGGACAATCCGATATCGGACCATTGAAGGAAGCCGGAGCCTTGAATAAAACGGTATGGCAGTCCCAAAACTATGAGACGGCAGATACTAGAGTGAAGCTGCTGATCTCTTATGTTGTAGCTGATGTGGATATCAAGATCGTATAGTGCAACAAAATGCCGCATAGTTATCGTCTATGATTTAATGCGGATTAGATAAAATTGGAGGCCGAATGGATGGAAGGGCATGATAAGCGACTGACCAACATGATATGGCGAAGCATGGGCGAGTCGATAATCCTCAGCCTTCTTTTGTTTGGGGTCATCGTGTACTTTCTTAGTTCCAACGGCTACATAAAGGAATTCACCACTTGGCAGGAAGGTGTGCAGCTCAGTCTGACGGTCATTGGAATCGTAACCGTGATTGGCGGTGCCTACGGACTGTGGAACAGCAGCAAGACGAAGCGTCGTCTGGAGCTGCTCCGTGAAGTGATGATATCTCTGGAAAAAGGAAACTTAAGCCGTAAGGTGCCTCCTTTGGGGGAAGATGAGATAGGTCGGCTTGGAGAGCAGCTGAACCAAATTACGAAAAAATGGGAGGAGCAGGTGACCTCACTCCAGCGATTGTCGAGCAATAATGCACAGCTGGCTCAAAAAGCGAAATATTCGGCCATAGTGGAGGAGCGGCAGCGACTGGCACGAGAGCTCCATGATGCTGTCAGTCAGCAATTGTTCGCGATCTCGATGACTGCAACTGCCGTAGGAAGGACACTCGATAAGGATTTCGACAAAACGTTGTTCGAGAAGGCAAAACGGCAAATTCATCTGATTGAAGAAATGGCATCTGTAGCCCAATCGGAAATGCGCGCGCTTCTCTTACATCTGCGCCCTGTGCATCTTGAAGGAAAACGGCTTGCTGAAGGTCTGCTAGAGCTTCTGCAGGAGCTTATGGCCAAGGTGCCTATGGAAATAGCATGGGAGCTGGAAGACGATGTGAAGCTGCCAAAAGGCATAGAGGACCATCTATTCCGGATTGTACAAGAAGCGATGTCGAATGCGCTGCGGCATTCCAAGGCAACCAAGATGGAGGTTCGACTTACGCAGCCATCGAGCGATGCGATTCGCTTACTTATCCGGGATAATGGGGTTGGCTTCGATCTCGACGCGAAAAAGCACGCTTCCTACGGGATTGTCACGATGAAAGAGCGTGTAAATGAAATTGGTGGCTCATTGAATTTAATTACGGCGCCAGGCAAAGGAACTAGGATTGATATACGGGTACCGATTTTGGCGGAAGGGGGAGACCTGGATGGAGAACGAGATGGCGATTAAAGTGCTGCTGGTCGACGACCATGAAATGGTGCGGATCGGCTTGGCCGCTGTGCTGAGCACGGAGGAAGATATTGAGGTAGTAGGTGAGGCCAGCAATGGTGCTGAGGGCATACGTTTGGCTCAGGAATACAGGCCTGATGTGGTTCTTATGGACTTGGTCATGGAAGGAATGGACGGGATCGAAACGACCCGACGGCTTCTTCAGCTGTATCCCGAATGTAAGGTCATCGTGCTGACGAGCTTTTTGGATGATGAGAAAATGTACCCGGTAATTGAAGCGGGAGCCTTCAGTTACTTGTTGAAAACATCCCGTGCTGCCGAAATTGCGCAAGCGATCCGGGCTGCGGTGAAAGGTCAATCCATCCTGGAATCTCAGGTTGCTTCCAAAATCATGAATCGCTTCCGCCAGCCAAAGGCTGCGGCTCCTGCTCACGAGGAATTAACGGAGAGGGAAATGGAAGTGCTTCGCTTAATTGCTTCCGGCAAATCCAATCAGGATGTGGCTGATGAGCTGTTTATCGGCATTAAAACGGTTAAGTTTCATGTCACGAATATTCTTGCGAAGCTGGGTGTGGAGGATCGAACACAAGCGGCGATCTACGCCTTTAAGAACGGTCTGGTGGAGTAGCGGCAATGCCGTCCCAATAGATGCGCCATACACCGTCCAATCGCTGTTCAAATTGCGGTCGGCCATAATAAAATAACTGGAGAAAGCAGCCGTCCATCAAACATAGATAGGAGGCTAGCAGCTCCTCGACGGGCTCATCGCGGATGAGTCCTTTTTGTATACCTGTCGAAAAAATGTCGTGAAGCGGAGCGGTAAACATATGTTCGATTTCGATGAATTTTTGCTGGAGCTGTTCTTGGAGGAAGGTGGGAGGGAACAGCATGGCCCTTCGCAGGAAGGTGATTTTTTCTTCACTTATCAAATAATTGTCGCAAGAGTCCTGCAAAATGGCAAAGAGCTTTTCTTTAATGGAGTAATCGATGATAGACGTCAATAATTGTCTGACACGGGCTGCATGTTCTTGGAGCAAATCCTCGAACAGCCGTAGGAATAAGTCTTCTTTGCTGCGAAAATGAGCGTATAGCGACGGCGTTTTAATACCGACTTCCTTGGCAATGTCCGATAAAGGGGTACCCTCATACCCGTTACGTGCAAAGTGGCGTAAAGCAGCGGCTTTAATCGTGCTAGAAGTCATTTATCAGAGCTCCATTTCCTAATGAATGATCGTTTATTATATGTTATATATAATAACATAAATTATGCTTATTACAATAATATTCATAAGTTTGTCTATTGAATGTGTTATCATACATAACACTCGGAACAAGGGCGGAATGGTATGAATAACAGTGTGAAAGTGAGAAGTAACATGAATTTAAAATCGATGAGTTGTTTTTATAAGTGTAGACGTAGAAAGCGATTGGAGATAATAAAGCATAAACATTTATCTAGGATTATCGAGGTTTCGAATCCAACTTGTTGTTCAAATTCAAAATATTAGGTAGAGAAGTTCACATATTCGGGTAGAGATTAAACACTAAAATGCTGTCGTCAGAAAACGAAGGTTTGACGAGAAATTGAAGGATTCGACTCAGACATTCAATCCAATATGTAAAGCAAGATCTTTGTCGGGAGGCAGCTAACAAAAAGTGATTATTTCCGGGGAAATTGACAAAAGGCAAAATCGCGTCAAATCGACTCGATTTTGCGCCAGCCGATCTGCAAATCATACTAAATAGGTCGTTTAAGATGCCGCTTCTTCTTTAAAAAAGAGAAACCGGCATCTTATTGAGGAAATATTCGTAATGGGCGAAAGAAAATCATACTTTGTTTCGTCTATATATGTAGGGAAATGAATTGTAAAAAACGTTCTGAGAATAATTCGAGAGTTCTTTAAACGAAATAAATTGACTGGGAACAAGCTGCTTGAGCAGTCAGGCAATCTGTCAATAAAGGAGAGTGGAAGATGTCTGTTCATGTAGTTGAAGACAGAAGGGTGTCTGTGCCACTGAATAACATAGAAAAAACGGTGGTACTACGGCGTTATGAAGAGTACTGCTATCAGATAGCCTTCTTTATGCTGAGAAATGAAGGGTTAGCGATGGAGGCGACCAAGCAAACGCTGACAGCATTGTATAAATGCAGAGAGTGGTTTGAAATGACGGAGGATGGACGTTTGGCTAAGGCGAAGCAGGCTGCTTTAATGCATTCTCTCGAAGCTAAAAAGCGCGGCTAAAGCCGCGCGTTATAAGTATTGGTTCAGAAGAATTCCGGTAAGAGGGATGGGAAGATAAGTGTTTACCTGGCTGCGCTCCCATTGTCGAAAGGAATAATTCGTAATCGACTTAAAAGGCGGTTGTCCTTTGTCGATAAACTGCTCAGGCGGCAAGGCAAGAAGGCGGCTGGCTGCTGAGGACAGGATGGTTGCGAAATCACCTGTCTTGGTTAGGTCGAGTTGGTCCTGATCCGACAGGTCGTTCATCTGCAGTATTCCATCGTTCATTTGTCGAATGCCCAGCTGTTCCAGCGGTACAGAAGATAGATCGCCCAGCGCCTTCTGTATGGTCTTGCTGCTTATGGATCGCGAGGTGGAGGCAATAGCATTATGAAGATTGTTATAGCTTTGGACCAATTCCACAACCTGTTGTTGTTGGAAGGTGGTCTTTTTTTCATTTGTAGCTAAAGAGGAATCGGCATCGGCTTCCAGATCTGGTTCAGCTTTGGACTCATGAGTTAGTGATTGGGCCGAATCCTTGACTTGACCTGCAGCGGACAATACACGGGATAACTCTTGCGCAGCAAATAGCGCAAAAGGATCGAAATCATTTCGAACCACAGGAGACGCATTCGAGGGTGCAGAGGAAAAGGTAGACAAGAGTCGTGAGCGGCGCTTCCAAAGTTCCTCACCGGAATGCCACAGGGCATTGGTACGATAAGTTCGAGCCACTTGAGAGAGCTTGTTCAGCATGCTTCAATACCTCCGCATTCATTAAGAAATCAGATGGTTCTATTATACATAAAGTTTCGGATTCCGTAAATTGGAACTTGACATAATCGTAAATACTACTGTATGATATAGAATTAACTTGGAAAAAGGGGCATTTCGTCATGGATTGGGTACAAACGGCCGTTATTGTGGTTGTCGTTATCGTTTGCGTGCTGTTTCTTGCCTTCGTCGGTAAAAAATATTTGAAGTAATAGCAGAGCTTCCTGTCGCTTCATAGAATAAAGTAATTTCTTTATTCCGGGAGGCGACGCCAGTGATCCGAAGACGAAATCCGCGTCAGGATGATAAAGTGATATTGGAGCTGGTAGAGCTGCTGTTGCTGCCATACGCCCGATTGACTCAGCCGGAATTGCGTGTCACGCTTCCATTGATAAGAGAGCGCTTGAAGGGAAGCAGCACCTATGTTTCTTCCGGGGGAGGCGGCCGTACACCAAGCGGATTTATTACACTTCGCAACGACAGGGAGTCGGTTAATATCGACATGCTCGCCGTTCACCCGAGGGCACAAGGCAAAGGAATCGGTTCGAAGCTTATGGAGCATGCGGAGCGCTTCTCCAAGCTGGCCGGCAAAGATGAAATTCGGCTGTGGGTAGACGATACGAATGCCCAGGCACAGCGTTTCTATGCTTCTAAGAACTATGTACCGATTCAATATAACAGCTTGATTCGCTGCTATCAATTATCAAAACGTCTCCATTTGAAGGAATAATAACTCCATAAGCAAGGTCTTCGCTGTGATTGGGCGGGACCTTTTTTACCATATAGGAATGGATACGTTTGGCAAAGTGCACGACCGCGACAAACTTTGGAGCCCAAGGGACAGGCAGTTTACATAGTTTCTTCAATTTACCCGATTGACGGGAATACGAATCATGAAATTCCAGCGCTCGGTTCTTATAGAACCTCGGCGGAGGAGAGAAGAGCTCTCTCATCCGCCGGATGTTGAGAATACATTGCAGCAGCAGAGGCTTATACTAACAAGAACAGCAGTGCTATGAAAGAAAGATCAAGCGCTAATTCGCCGCCAAAAGGGGAAAATCCAGTTTCAGGGCCTGGGGGTAACGCGGAAACCGTTGCTTTCGTTTTTGCTCTGATCTTAGGTTTCTTTGATTTGGTATCGGATCTTCTGGAGCTAATTGATTCGGTCGTTGCTGCAGCCGGGGTTCCCTGGCTGTTCAAAATGAGCTTACCGTTATCGTATCTGCTAAGAACGCCCACCAATTCACTGCCGTCTCTTAAAATAATCAGCACAGGCTTGCCGTAATGTTCCCGGCACGTATCCTCGTTAATGGGATGAATATGTTTCATTGTTTTCAACACCTCCGTCATCATGTACACTCTAGTCTATGCGCAACGTCTGCGTGCGTTTGGATAATGGCCTAGAGGTTATGCGCCTATTTTGCATGACGAAAGCATTGAATCCTGAGCCGGATTTCGTTATGCTTATAGAGTTCGTAACTTGGATTAGTAAATGCTAGAAAAAAATACATATGAAAGAATGATGAGAAGATGACCAATACGGTGTTTTTCCTTTTCGGAGCAACGGGCGATTTGGCCCGCCGCAAGCTGTACCCTGCGATTTATAGCTTGTATCGCGAGCGTAAATTGGGAGATCGCTTTGCCGTGATCGGTTTAGCGAGACGTTCGAGAACAAATGAGCAATTTCGTGAGGATATTCTGGATTCAATTAAAGAATTCGCCCGTTATAACGTAACGAAGGACGAGCAGTGGGAGTCCTTTGCAGAGCATTTCGAATATATGTCTCTGGACATTAACAATCCTCAAGCGTTCAGTGATCTGCGTCATGTAGCGGATCGACTTGACGATAAGTTCGACGTAGGCGGCAATCGCTTGTTTTATTTGGCGCTAGCTCCTGAATTGTTCGGCAGCGTTTCTCATAACCTGCAGGCGGGCGGATTGCTCGAAACACCGGGTTGGGCACGCCTTGTTATTGAGAAGCCTTTCGGCTACGACTTGCCGTCCGCTGAGAAGCTGAATGCGGAAATCCGACAAGTGTTTGAAGAAAAGGATATTTACCGCATCGACCATTATCTTGGCAAGGAAATGGTTCAAAACATTAGTGTCGTACGTTTTGCCAATGCCTTTTTCGAGCCATTATGGAACAATAAATACATTTCGAACATTCAAATCACTTTGAGCGAAACCGTTGGCGTAGAGGAACGTGGTGGTTATTACGATCATTCCGGGGCGCTGCGTGATATGGGACAAAACCATATGCTGCAGATGCTGGCCATGATGGCTATGGAGCCGCCTAGCCGTCTTTCGCCGGAAGATATCCGCGATGAGAAAGTGAAAGTATTCCGCTCTCTGCGCGGCTTCCAGACGGCAGCTGAAGCTCGGGCAAATACGGTCCGCGGCCAATATGTAGCGGGTACCAGCAAGGGGAATCAGGTACCGGGGTACCGTGAGGAGGATTCCGTCAATCCGGAGTCGACAACGGAAACTTATTTTGCCGCTCGCGTATTCGTAGACAATTTCCGCTGGGCAGGAGTTCCTTTCTACATCCGGACAGGCAAGAGATTGCCGGTAAAAACAACAGAAGTCGTAGTCGAATTCAAAAATGTACCTAATAATGTATACCTGTCTAAAAAACATAAGCTGGAGCCGAACCTACTGGTGTTCCGAGTGAACCCGATGGAAGGGATCTATTTTAAAATGAACGCGATGCAACCGGGATCCGAAGGGACGATCGTACCTGTAGCTATGGATTTCTGCCAAAGCTGCCAAGTCGGTCTGAACACGCCGGAAGCTTACGAGCGTTTGCTGCATGATGCGGCTCGTGGAGATTCAACCTACTTTACTCGTTGGGATGAAGTCGCATTGGCTTGGAAATACGTGGATAAAATTGCTGCGGCATGGGGAGAGCGCACGGACAACCTGCACTTGTATCCTGCAGGAACATGGGGACCGGATCAAGCACAGAAGCTATTGTCTGAGGACGGCTTCAAATGGTGGCCGGTTAACGGGCAGGACGAGGGAGAAGTGGCGTGGGAGTTCACGCAGCGCTAATCCATAGTCTCATGGAATTCACGCTTTAAATCGCGACGAAAAGAAAAGTGAAAAATTCGCAGGGCCGTACTTAACGGGTACGAGCCCTGCTTCTTTGTTGTTTAATCCTTTAGCGTAGATTGGCAATGAAAAAGTGTGCAACCAAACGGATAAACAGATATAATAAAGAAACGCATTTCATGGTAAAATGAACGTGGAATAACAAAGATAGAATGATCTTACTCAGGGGGAATTCACAACATGTCCCGTCGGGCTTTTATCCGCTGGATGCTTGGATTGATTGTTCTTATTGGTGCAGCAATTACAGGTTTATTCAAACTGCTGCATCGACCGGAAGACGCAGCGCAAGCAGCTCAAACGAGCACTGATGCAGAACCAAGGTTGGCTGAGCAAGAGCCGCCGGCTTCCAAACCGGAGCCTGCCAATGATAAGGATCCGCTATTTTCTTTTATGATTCTAAGCGATCTTCATGTTTCGGTATATGATCCTAACACGGTCAAGCATATGAAGGAAGCACTGGAGGATATGAAGCAGTTCGAGTCTCCGATAGAAGCACTGATGCTTACCGGTGACTTGACTGATTTTGGGGGAGCAGACGGATACAAGGAGCTGCAAAAGCTGCTGTCTGCCTACAAGCTGCCGCCGATGTATGCGAACATGGGCAACCACGATTATTACGATATTTGGGTAGACAAGAAAGGTGCATTTAATAAAGAAACGATGCCCAACGGGAAGACCGATTGGCAAGCACGTGAGCGTTTTCAGAAGTTTTTTAATCTGAAAAGCATTTATAATGCCGCCCAAATTAACGGTTTTCCTGTCATCCTGCTATCCCAGGAGGCCTACATGCAGGAAAAGCCGGAGGTTGGAGAAGGAGCATGGTACTCTGACGAACAATTGGATTGGTTCAAAAATCAGCTGGCACAGCATAAGGATGGTAAGCCGATCTTTGTAATGACCCACCAACCGCTGCCTCCGATCGGTTCCGATGGAGGTACGCATCAGCTGATCCCCGCCAAGAAGTTCCGGGAAATTTTGAAGCCTTATAAAAATGTATTCGTATTTTGCGGACATAGACATCAAGATTTCCAGAATGGGGCAGAGCATTATGTAAAGGAAACATTCCATTACTTCCACAACTCTTCGGTCGGCAGGGTGTTGAACCGCAATTTCGATAATGCGGGCAAGGACAAATCACAAGGCTTATATGTTCAAGTATATAAGGATAGAGTCACTGTGCGCGGCCGTGAATTCAGCAAACGGACATGGTTGAAGGAAGCGGATTGGAGCTTGAAGTTAACTTAACGATAAGGAAGGAATTACAGATCTTATGAGCATGGAAACAAAGCAAAAAATGATAGAAGAGGTACAAAAACGCCGTACCTTCGCGATTATTTCTCACCCCGATGCAGGGAAAACGACGCTGACTGAGAAGCTGCTGTTGTTCGGGGGAGCCATCCGCCTGGCGGGTACTGTAAAAGGCCGTAAAGCCAGCAAGCACGCAACCTCCGACTGGATGGAAATCGAGAAGCAAAGAGGGATTTCGGTAACCTCGAGCGTTATGCAGTTCGATTACGAGGGACATCGCGTTAACATTCTCGATACGCCGGGTCACCAAGACTTTTCTGAAGATACGTACCGTACTTTAACAGCGGCGGATAGCGCCGTCATGCTGATCGACTCGGCCAAAGGGGTCGAGGCTCAGACGAAGAAGCTGTTCCAAGTATGCCGCAGACGGGGCATTCCGATTTTTACGTTTATTAATAAGATGGACCGTGAAGGTCAAAACCCTTTTGATCTTCTGGAGGAGCTAGAGCAGGTGCTTGGCATCCGTTCCTATCCGATGAACTGGCCGATCGGCTCCGGTAAGCAATTCCGTGGAGTATACGATCGTAAAATGACGCAAGTGGAGCTGTTCCAGGGCGACGATCACAAGGAGATTCAAGTACGCAAGGTGAGCGGATACGATGATCAAGTGGTTAAGGAAATAGCCGGAGAATTTTTCTATGATCAGCTCGTGCAAGACCTGGAGCTGCTGGACGTAGCGGGCGATGAGTTCGATTATGAGAAGGTGCGTTCAGGTGAACTGACTCCTGTCTTTTTTGGCAGTGCGATCAATAACTTTGGAGTGCAAACGTTCCTCGAAAACTTCCTGCAATTGGCGCCAAAGCCAACGCCACGCAGCAGCAGCGAGGGCGAAATCGATCCGATGAACGAGAAGTTCACCGGATACATCTTCAAAATTCAAGCGAATATGAACCCGGCTCACCGTGACCGGATTGCCTTCCTGCGTATTTGCTCAGGCAAATTCGAGCGTGGGATGTCCGTTAAGCATGTACGTGCCGGCAAAGATATTAAGCTGTCTCAGCCGCAGCAATTCCTTGCACAGGACCGCGATATCGTGGAAGAAGCATACCCCGGGGATATTATCGGGTTGTTCGATCCGGGTATTTTCCGGTTGGGAGACTCCCTCAGCCAAGCAGGTAATATCGAATTCAGCGAGCTGCCGACCTTCTCACCGGAGCTTTTCTCCAAAGTAACCGTGAAGAATGCGCTCAAGCATAAGCAATTTCAAAAGGGCGTCGATCAATTGACCGAGGAAGGAACGATTCAGGTATTCCGTACTATCGGATTCGATGATCTGATTCTCGGTGTTGTAGGCCAGCTTCAATTCGAAGTATTCGAGTACAGGATGAAGGCGGAGTATGGCGTCGATGTTCAGCTGCAGCGCACGAACTTCCAGTTTGCAAGATGGCTTATCGATGAGCAGGTCGATCCGGGCAAGTTCCGTATTAATTCCCAACTGGTTCGGGATAAGAACGACAACTATGTCGTCTTGTTCGAGAGTGAGTATGCCATGCGCTCGGCTATGGAAAAAAATCCTACAGCGAAATTTTTGGAAAATGCGCCTTAAACGTTTGGCATGAAGAATCAAGAGGGTAATGAATCCGTTAGGAGGGTGATCACTTGCAGCATTTAGGACCGACGCTAGGGATAGCTCTGCTTGTAGGATTCATGATCTACCGAAGGACGAAGCGGACCATTGGCTTACAGAAGATCGTACGATCCCGGCTTATTTTTCGGATCATTGTGTTCGGATTATTGGGGTGTATGTTTCTGTACCTGGGAGTGCTACACCCTATTAACCTTCTTGCCGATGGTGTTGGCTTGATATGCGGCTTGGTGTTGGGGCATTATGCGATCAAGCATACACAATTCGAACGACAAAGCGATGGTATATACTATCGTACGCATCTATGGGTCAATATAGCGGTTCTTGCTCTATTGGTAGGCAGAATCGCCTACAGACTGTTAGTGATGTCGTCGCAGGGAGCTGTGGATTATAATCCTTCAGCAAATCCGATGGAGATGTACGGGAAAGACCCATGGACAATCGGTATATTTTTCGTGCTTGTTTCGTATTACATCCGATTTTTTACCTTTTTGCTGTCAAAGGGAAAATAAATGGTTTCTAAGCTTTGGCCCAATCCTTATGGATTGGGTTTTTTGTTGTTCTTAAGTGTCAGCGCCCAAACCGGAACGATAGGCGAAGCATACAATATCCTGTTTGATCGACTTGTTGGGCAGGCGATATATTGGATGCGGATACGAAAAATGTGCGTATATCCCTCGGGCTCAGGGCGAGCGATTACATGAATGCGTTCGACAGGAACGCTATGACGCAATACTTCATATAGATGGATGAAACCGCGGCATTGGAGGAAAAGAAAGGTGGATGACATGAGTAAAAAGTATAAGCGGTATGTCGTCAGTAAATGGACGAAAACATGTGTGTTGAGTGAAAATTCCAAAATCCGTTCACACATTCCCCCTACGGAGAAAATGACACATTCCTCTCTGAAAAGTATGCTGGATAAGTACCGTATGGTGTACATTAAACCGGACAAGGGAACATTCGGTATCGGAGTAATGAGAGTAGATGTAGAATCTGACCATGCAAAACCTATATATCGTTATCAAAGTGGGGCGGATATTCGAAGATTTTCTTCTTATGACGATATGTACGAATCGATCAGGAGGCTGACAAATGATCGGTTGTACCTGGTTCAAATGGGCATTCACCTGACCAAATACCGCAATCGTCGCTTCGACATTCGTGTTCAAGTACAGCAATCGCCTCAAAATAAATGGGAAACAACCGGTGTTATAGGACGTGTCGCCCATCCTCAAAAAGTCGTTACGAACATTCATAACGGTGGCCAAATCAAAGCGATTGAGACATTAATGAAAGCTTACATGCCGGGAGATAAGCAAAAGCTGTTCATTCGAAGCTTGAAAAAGCTAGGGAGACTAACAGCGGAGGAAATGTTTAAGACATATAAAGGAATTAAAGAGATCGGCTTGGATGTGGCATTGGATAAAGATCTGCATCCTTGGATCTTGGAAGTCAATACGAATCCCGACCCGTACATTTTCAATCGATTGAAGGATAAAAAGATGTATAGAAAAGTATATCGTTACGCGAAAGCGTATGGAAGAGTGTAACAAGGCTATTGTGGCTTAATGAAAAAATCCCGTATCCTTAATGTTGTTAAGGAGCGGGATTTTGTATTTGCTGAAATGAAACCCAAATGCAGTTTGTTCTGAATCAATTTGCGCTTTCCTCATCTTCTGCTGGTGGCGGTGGTGAATCACTCTTGGGCAGCGTAATGAGAAATTCGCTTCCGATGCCTGGGGTGCTTTGGACCTCGATAGTTCCTTGGTGAGCTTCGACCAGCCTTTTAACAATGGACAGCCCTAAGCCGGTTTCACTGTTACTTTTACTTCGGGAAGGATCCGCTTTATAGAATCGCTCCCAAATGTACGACAGCTCTTCGGGTGTCATGCCCTGACCTGTATCCGAGATTTGAATCCGTGTTTCTGCTGCGGTTTCCAGCCCTCTTAGGCGAATAGAGCCGTAATCTGTAAATTGAATGCTGTTCTTAACGAGGTTAATAAGTATTTGCATCAGCCTGTCATAATCGCCGTAAACAAACACCTCCGGCTCGCATTCGATAATTATAGGAAGATGCTTTGCCTCGAGCACGATTTCCAATGATTCGGATACCACTTCCATCAATTCTCTGAGCGGTATCCGTTTTTTGTGCAGCGTGATCATTCCGTTCTCAATCTTTTCCATATCGAGCAGCTCATTAATAAGCCGGATGAGACGAAACGTTTCTTTCTCTATGATGCCATAATACTTTTGTTTGTCCTCAGGCTGGGTGACGAGATCGTTCTTTAACCCTTCAATAATCCCGCGTATGGAAGTTAAGGGGGTGCGCAGCTCATGGGTGACATCCAGAATCAACTGCCGTCGCAGTGTTTCGTACTGGTTCAATTTCTTGGAGGAAGCTTCTAATTGAGCGGCCATGGAGTTGAAATCAAACGCTAAATCCCCTAGCTCATCGGTCCGAGTGACGGGCAGCCTGGTTTCGTAATGTCCTGCAGCAATCTGACGGGTTGCACGTCGAAGAGGCTGAATGCTCTTGCTCATATTACGTGAAATCAACAGGCTTACGATGACGGCCAGCACGAAGACGATAGCGATCATGTACAGCAAAGCTTTGTTGAAAGACTGAACCGTTTCCTGATAACCGTGGAGGGGGGAGAAGACGAACAGGTACATATCCCCCTTCTGGCTTTTAGGACGGATAGGTTTGCCTAGAACGACTAAAGGCTCCTCGGTATTCCGGTTCACAATAAAGCTTTCGTTATCCTTAAGATTGAAAATTTTGGCTTTAAGTCCGTCTAGAAAAGGTTTAGAGCGGTAGGTGCTTGGCATCTTGGGATCGCGGAACACCATTTCACCTGTTTTATCGAACAGGATGAAGGAAATTTTGCGCTCGACGAGTAGAGTACGGTAGGCTTGAATGGCCGGAACAGGTTCATCCTCTTCACGACTCAGCATTCTAGAAATAACCTTGGCTGTAATGGTCAGTTCCTCAGTCTCCGCATGGTAAATCTGCTGCTTCGTATAGTAGGCGAATCCGAAGCTCATCAAGCCTAGGATAAGAAGAGAAACGATAAGATAGCTTAAAAAATGGCGTTGAAAAAAAGTGAAACGGTAGCGCTTCTTGCTCTTCATCCTTACTCCTCCAGCTTATATCCGACTCCCCAGACCGTAACAATTAACGCGCAATCCGGTGTCGATACTTTGTTGCGCAGCCGTTTGATATGTACATCCACTGTACGCTCTTCTCCGATGTAGTCGTAGCCCCATATGCTTTCGAGCAATTGCTCGCGGGTAAATACTTTCTTCGGATAGCGAACGAATAGGCAGAGCAGATCGAATTCCTTAGGTGTCAAGTTAGTAATCTCATGGCCTTGTATAATGGCCGTTCGGGATTCGAGCTGAATGGTGATGAACTTGTGCTTAAGAGTACTGAAGCCGGAAGGAGAGTCTTCTTGAACGGAAGCTAGCTCTCGCTGCTCAGCTGCGCCGATATGGTAGCGCCTTAGCACCGCCTTCATCCTGGCAATCAGCTCCATTGGACTGAATGGCTTGGTCACATAATCGTCTGCTCCAAGCTCCAAGCCTTTGATTCTATCCCGCTCTTGGTCACGCGCGGTAAGTAATATAACTGGCGTCTGATGATTCTGCCTCAGATCCCGGCACAAGCTGATGCCGTCTTTTCCCGGGAGCATCCAGTCCAAAATAACGAAGTCCCAGGATTCCTCGTCGATACATCGCTGTGCCGTAATTCCGTCGTTCACAAAAGTAGTATGGTATTGTTCCTTTTGAAAAAAGAGTTGCAGCATTTCACATACGGACAGGTCGTCCTCGGCTACCAGCAGCTTCACGGAAAACACTCCTTGAATTCGTTGTTATCATTACTTCAAGAATAGACGCTTGCGTGACGAATATCAACATTAGTATCGGTTCTTGAGATTCGATAAATTAGACGATAAACAATTGACAACTTCTGGGATGCATGAGAAAATGAACGCGTGTACATAATGAAATTCAAAAATAGGTTTCTATTCGTAGGATGGGACGGAATTGTTCTGCAAGGAGAAATGATTTCGCCAAATTTTAAGAAAAGGAGAGAACGCATATTGTAACGAGGAAGGAAGTCGCTGAGCTAGCGCGCGTATCTGAAGCTACCGTTTCCCGAGTATTTAACGGCTTAGGGCCGATGAAGGAGGAAACGAAGCAGAGGGTTCTGGAAGCAGCGAAGACACTTAACTATCATCCCAACGCGATTGCTCAGAGCTTCGCCCGCCGCAGAAGCGGCAATTTGGGCGTTGTTCTTCCCTATGTGCCAAAAGTCCATTTGTTTTCAACGTATTTTTTCTCTGAGATATTAAGCGGTATAGGCTCAAAGGTACGAGAGAAAGGCTATGATTTGTTGTTGATGTTCCGATCTCCAGAGGATGAGAGCGAATATACGGATATTTTCCGTTCGCAGAAGGTGGATGCCTGTATCATTCTGGGTGCCGGTGATACGCCTCGGGAGAGGGAGCAGTTGAAAAAGCTGGAATCGGCAGGAAACCCTTTCTTCCTAGTGAATCAGCATTTTGCCGGGGAGCAGTTCAACGAAGTGGATGCGGATCACACGGGGGGAAGCTACCGTGCTGTTAAATATTTGTTGGACGAAGGCTACAGCAGAATTGCGTTCCTGAATGGTTCTCCGCAATTCTCAAGCAGCGGCGATCGCTGGCATGGCTACAAGCTGGCTATGGAGGAAGCGGGGATCGATTCGATGCAGTATCAGAAATGGTACTATGAGGGCAATTACAGCCGAACAAGCGGTTACCGCGCAGCCAATCAAATGGCTGAGCAAATCTCCGAGCTCGATGCTGTATTCTCCGCTAATGATCGAATGGCTATCGGCTTGATGCAGGGGCTTCGCGAACGGGGCCTCGAGGCAGGGCGAGACTTTGCCGTCATCGGCTGCGATAATTCCGATGCAGCTAGAGTAACCGATCCGCCGCTTACGAGCGTAGCGGTACCGTTCTACGAGATGGGCAGTCTTGCGGCCGAGCGATTGCTGGAACAGCTTGGCGGAGAGGGCGGAGGATTTCAGCTTAAGCTGGATACGGAGCTCATCGTTCGACAATCAAGTTCGAAGCGGTAGCTAGAAGAAGCACGGTAGCTGCGATGGCAGCGCGTTCTTAAAGCTCCATATGGGGAATGAGCTAGTTGATTCTCAGTGCTATGGTGCTTAATTAACGGTAACCTTTAACTGGAGGATGAAGGATGAAGCAGTTCAATATCGGGATGGTTGGCTACAAATTTATGGGTAAGGCACATAGTCATGCTTATCGTGATTTACATATGTTTTTTCCAAAAGTGGCGAGACCAGGGATGAAGCTGATTTGCGGCCGCGATGAGCAGGGCGTGGCTCAGGCTGCAGAGCAGTTCGGCTGGGAAGGCTACGTGACTGATTGGCGCGAGCTGCTTAAGCGGGATGACATCGATCTCATCGATATTAATGCTCCTAGCGATGCCCACAAGGAAATCGCGTTGGCAGCCGCCAAAGCGGGCAAGCATCTGTTCTGCGAGAAGCCGCTTGCGCTGACGCTTGAGGATTCCCGTGAGATGCTGCAAGCTGCAGAAGAAGCCGGCGTAAAGCATATGGTTGGCTTCAATTACCGCTTCGCTCCTGCCGTGCAGCTGGCCAAGAAGCTGATAGATGAAGGCCGGCTCGGAGAAATCTATCATTTCCGTGCCTGGTTTCTTCAGGACTGGATTGTTGATCCGGAATTTCCGCTTGTTTGGAGGCTGCAAAAGGAAGTAGCCGGCTCCGGCTCCCATGGCGACTTAGGTGCGCATCTTATCGATTTGGCGCATTATTTGGTTGGAGGGATGACAGAAGTCATCGGTATGAGCGAAACGTTCATTAAAGAGCGTCCCCTTCCTACCTCGATGACGGGCTTAAGCGCCAAAGGAAGTAAGGATGCGCCAAGGGGCCCTGTTACCGTTGATGATGCGACGCTGTTTATGAGCCGTTTTGAAAACGGGGCTCTTGGCAGCTTCGAAGCAACCCGGTTTGCTCCTGGACACCGCTGCACGAATTCTTTCGAAATCAACGGCAGCAAGGGCAGCGTGAAGTTCGACTTCGAGAGAATGAATGAGCTGCAGGTGTATTTTACCGACGATGCGGCTGACGTACAGGGCTTCCGTCGTGTTCTTGCAACCGATGCTGCACACGCTTACATGGATGCGTGGTGGCCCGCGGGTCATACGATTGGCTATGAGCATACATTTGTGCATGAGGTTGTGGAGCTGATGCAAGCTCTGGAGGAGGATCGCCAGCCTGTTCCTAATTTTGTGGATGGCGTGAAATGCCAGGAAGTATTGGAAGCCGTGGACCGTTCGATAGCCGAGCGGCGTTGGGTAAAAATCGAGGAAGTGTAGAGAGGAGCGTGAAGTGGCATGAAAAAAGCGTTAATCGTGCAAGGCGGTTGGAAAGGTCACGAGCCGAAGGAAGTGTCCGACATCTTCCGCAGTGTGCTGGAGGAGGCTGGATTCGAGGTTGAGGTATCCGATACATTAGAAGCATTCGCCGATGCGGATAAGCTACTCTCGCTCGACCTTATCGTTCCGGTATGGACGATGGGTGAGATTACGAAGGAGCTGGTCAAGAACGTTTCTGAAGCGGTGCAAAAGGGTGTTGGCATCGCTGGGTGCCATGGCGGCATGTGCGATTCATTCCGCAGTAACGTCGATTGGCAGTTTATGACCGGTGGGCAGTGGGTAGCTCATCCGGGCAATGATGGTGTCGAATATGTCGTTAATGTGAAGCATAGCTCCAGTCCTCTGGTAGAGGGTATCGCTGATTTTACGGTTAAAAGTGAGCAATATTATTTGCATGTCGATCCGGCGGTAGAAGTGTTGGCAACGACTAGGTTCCCGGTTGTTGAAGGACCGCACTCGTTAAATAAAGCGGTGGATATGCCGGTTGTATGGACCAAGCGCTGGGGAGTAGGCAGAGTGTATTACTGCTCGCTCGGGCATCATGCAGATATTGTGGATATGCCGTCGGTTAAAGAATTAATGCGCCGCGGCTTCTTATGGGCAGCTGAAGGCAAGCAAGCAGAAGCTCGAGAGGGATTTGCATCAGGGGGAAGCAAGTATACGGGCATGGGTGATAGTAACTAGCGGTCAGCTTCATCATGTTGACCATTCGTACTTATGGGGAGGCCATTAATCGTATGGAAAAGGTAAGAATCGGTATCATAGGATGCGGCAAAATCAGCAGCATCTATTTTAAGAACTGCAAGTCATTTGACGTATTAGAAGTAAGGGCCTGCGCGGATTTAAATGTAGCCAGGGCTCAAGCGAGTGCTGCCGAATTCGAGATTCCAAAGGCCTGCTCGGTCCAAGAGCTGTTGGCTGATCCAGAAATTGATTTGATCATTAATCTTACGATTCCTGCGGCACATGCCGATGTGTGTATTCAAGCGTTGGAAGCCGGGAAGCATGTGTACGTAGAGAAGCCCCTTGCTGTAACTCGTGAAGAAGGTCAGCGCATTTTGGCAGCCGCCAAAAACAAAGGCCTGCTGGTCGGAAGCGCGCCCGATACGTTCCTCGGCGGTGGCATCCAAACCTGCATCAAGCTTATCCAGGATGGGTGGATCGGAATTCCTGTTGCAGCTACAGCTTTCATGATTGGACGCGGGCATGAGCATTGGCATCCCGATCCCGAGTTTTATTATGCTCCAGGGGGCGGACCCATGTTCGATATGGGACCTTATTATTTGACCGCGCTGGTGGCTATGCTAGGACCTATTCAAAGAGTGACGGGCTCGGCCAAAATTTCCTACCCAGAACGTACGATTACAAGCCAGCCGAAGTTCGGTCAAACGATCCAGGTACAGACTCCAACCCATGTTGCTGGCGTTATGGATTTTCACAGCGGAGCTATCGGGACGATCATCACCAGCTTCGATGCATTTGGCGGGGCGCAAGTGCCGCGCATTGAAATTTACGGTAGCGAGGGCACTCTGAGTGTGCCTGACCCTAACACGTTTGGAGGACCGGTTTATGTCCGCCGTAAGGACGCCAAAGAGTTCAGTGAAATTCCATTAATGTACGGCTATTCGGATAACAGCAGAGGGCTCGGAGTGCTCGATATGGCCTATGCGATTAAGAATGGACGAATCAACCGTGCTAACGGCGAGCTCGCATATCATGTATTGGAAGCAATGCACGGATTCCACGATGCGTCGAACGATGGCAAGCATTACATTATGCAAAGCAGCTGCGAGAAGCCTCAACCGATGCCATCGGGATTAGTGAAGGGGTTATTGGACTAATCACATAGCTTACTTATGAAAAAAACCGCGAGATGAAGGCACAACAACGCGCGCAAGCTAAGATCGAAAAGCTTGTGTGTACGTGTACCCTATCATTATCGCGGTTTTATTTCGTTGTTCCTCCATACACAGAACGCAAGGAGCGGGACTTATGTCAGATGCTGCTTTAAGGTACTCACCAGCTGAGCTTGTGTGTCCGGATTGCTGTGCTGCCAAATAATTTCGAACAACACGCCGAGGCCTGGCAGCACTTGCTCCTGCCCGCCGATTGAATCTTCAATAACCCCAAAGAGCTCCTCATTGTCTTTGTCGGTAACGCGTTGAATGACAGCCTGTCTCAGGTTTAAGTTCATGGAAGTATCCTCGCTTTTCATCACATGGTTTACCCGATTACTATGCTCCAAAAGAGCTCCGTTCATGCTCCGTTATGCTGCGCACTTTTTATGGTATAATAAAAAGAAACAGTACTGAAAATGCGTTTACAGCGAAAACTTAAGGGGTGAGTTCCATGAAAAAGCAATTCGCCGTGATCGGAATGGGGCGCTTCGGTTCCAGTGTAGCGAAGACGCTGTCTGACCTTGGCTATGAGGTGTTGGCCATTGACAGCAGTGAGCAAAGAACACAAGAGATTTCGAATATAGTGACGCATGTTGTGCAGGCGGATTCTACGGATGAAGAGGCGCTTCGTTCCTTGGGACTCCGCAATTTTGACGTTGTCATTGTGGCAATTGGACAGGATATTCAGTCAAGTATATTGACGACCATTATATTAAAAGAAATCGGTGTGCCTAAAGTTGTCGTTAAAGCTCAAAATGAGCTTCATGGTAAAGTGGTGAAAAAAATCGGTGCGGATAAAGTCATTTATCCTGAACGGGACATGGGACAACGGGTTGCGCATCATTTGATCTCATCCAATATATTAGATTATATCGAGCTGTCCGATGCCTACAGCATTATCGAAGTTCAGGCTTCTCGTACCCTCGTAGGGAAAAATCTGCGGCAGCTGGATATTAGAGCCAAATACGGCTGTAACGTTATGGCAATTAGAACCGGTTCCCACATGAATATCGCACCAAGTGCGGAGGATTTGATCCGGGAGCAAGACGTGCTTGTTATTGTAGGAAAAAATGAAGATTTAAATCATTTCGAAAAAACATTTGCGGAGTAGGCTGTAGTTATGACATTGTTGGAATCATCGATCACATCTGTCCAGAATGCCCGTGTCAAAGCATGGGCGCAGCTGCTGGACAAGAAAGGCCGTGACAAGCAAGGCCAGTTCATTATAGAAGGCGTGCATTTGGTGCAGGAGGCCTTGGAATCAGGTGCAGCAATCGATTCCTTAGTCGTCGCTGAAGACCGGCAGCACGAGCTTCCCGCCGGGATGCTGGAGCAGGCCATTGAAGCGGGGATAGAGTGCATTGCAGTAAGCGAGCAGGTGCTCGCCAAGTGTACGGACACTTTGACACCTCAAGCGGCATTCGGCGTGCTGCCCAAGCTCAGTTGGGCACAGGAGGATTTGCTCGGCGCAGAGGCGCCAGGTCTCGTTGTTGTTATTGACGGAATCCAGGACCCCGGCAATCTTGGAACTATCATCCGCAGCGCAGATGCGGTAGGAGCAACAGGAATATTACTTGGGCGCGGCACCGTGGATTTGTATAATCCCAAAACGGTCCGTTCCACGATGGGATCATTATTCCATCTTCCGATTGTGCAGGGAGGAGACTTGCGGGAGGCACTTCCCCAAGTGTCCTCGCAGGGCGCAGCCATTGTGACGACAAGTCTGCAAGGCCAGCGGAGCTGCTATGAATACGACTTCCGCCAACCCGTCTGGTTCGTAGTCGGTAATGAAGGGCAGGGTGTCTCGGCGGAAGTGTCTGCCTTGGCGACGGAGCATATCATTATCCCGATGCAAGGTCGCGCGGAGTCACTGAATGCCGCGATGGCCGCGACGGTAGTGCTTTTCGAGGCGATGAGGCAGCGGGGGCTAAGCAGCTAATCGTTTCTGTTCAACCTATCTTGATAGCTATCTTCTGCTCAAATAACTTTCTCAAACTCACCGAAGACTGGAAACTGGTCGATTCTTTCCTCGATCAATGTCCAGTCTTTTTCTAATCCACATATGTACTGATGATTGAAATCAGGCTCATCATCTCTGGAGCGAACATCTCGTAATAACCTGCGTAAGTTTTAGATTCTCTTGTCATCAGATGTCCTTAGTCTTTATCAACTGGACCTACTACTCTACTTTTACATATACTCAGCTATCTTCCAAACATAATTAATTTCATCGTTCAGAGCTTGCATATTAGGTTGCTTGCTCATTATTAGCGAATAGTTGTGGTTTAGTATAGAACTATAAGGGTAATAAATGGACAACTTCATTAGTTCCTCATGAAAGAATGAAGTTTAAAAAAAGGTGAAAGGATGATTAGTATGTTGACCACTAAAGATTTGCATAAGACAAATGAGAGTGTTGAAGAAACAGGGAAATATGTATGTGCAGCAGGAGAGACCAGGACTCTTGAGAAAGGGCAACAATTCCCTGATTGTCCTGTAACAAATACTGCGACTACTTGGAGACATGCTGATCATCAGCATAAAACAGGAGATAAAGTCACTGAATCCGGTAGCTATACGGATAAAGACGGGCAGAGGATAGAATTGAAACAAGGAGATGTATTCCCAAGCTGTCCTAGATCCCATCAACCAACATCTTGGAAGCATGCTTAAGAACATATTATCTGAAATACTCAATTAGAATATAGAGGACGCTGCCTACACCAAGTGCGGGTAGCGTTCTTTTTTTATTGTAATTGCAGAGAGAAAATCTAGAAATGTTCCAGGAATTTAATAGATCAATACTAAAAATATGTATTGTTCTTTATAAAGAACGGTGATATTCTTAATAAAGGAAATATTCGGAATGAAAGTTATAATTTTAAATAAAAGGGGTATACAAAATGCAATTGAAAGAGCTCAAAGAGTTGTGGTTATCTGATCTTCATCGTTACGAAGAATCCATGCAAGTGAATATGAAGAAAGTATTTTATCGCCAATTCCAGTTTGCAGGGTTCCATTACATGTTTTGGCTTCGACTATGCAAATATTTAAGCACGAAAGGTAAAATCTGCTTTCCTTTTTATGCATTTTCCATGCTGGTGCTTCAACATTATAAGTACAAATACGGAATATCTATTTCTCCTAAGACCGGAATTGAAAAAGGACTTTATATTGGTCATTATGGCGGTATTGTAGTCAACAGTGGGGCCAAAATAGGCAATAATTGCGTTATCATGCAAGGCGTAACCATTGGTGCAAGCAATAGGGGGAAGAAAAAAGGAGTACCCACGATTGGCGATAATGTATATATGGGCACAGGATGTGTGATCATTGGCAGCGTAAAGATTGGCAATAACGTCGCAATCGGAGCGAATTCAGTTGTGACCACCGATGTTCCTGATAATGCCGTTGTAGCTGGAATGCCTGCCGAAATAAAGTCATTTAATGGGTCTGACGGTTACATTGGCTTTCCTTACCCTATCAAATCATTAAAAAGTTCATAAACCTATGAATCACGAAGTACAAGTAAGCTGATCAAGCTTAAAGCGAACCAACTTTACTGTTTCCGGTAGCACGGTGTCGTTATCTGCATTGCCGATTTCGGAGCACCAGACAAGAGCATATTGAATTAACGGCAGCCATTTGGGGGAAATGTTTCACTGCCCATAAGGCTGCTTGTTTTTTTGTATTCAAGCTACCATGCGGCTAGAGAGCCAAATGGAAGCCGGAAAATGTTATGATGAAAAAGTGGTTTACAAAACATAAAATCAATGATAAGATCCATTTATCAAATATCCAAGTATATTTATTGGAATTAAATGAATTAAAACCACATAGTCCTTGTCGACTAGTTAACTGGAGACACAACGAAGCTTGCCTTTGTTGTGTCTCTTTATGTTTATAAAAGGGGGGATCATGAGTGTCTTATGCCGATGGGGAATACAGGGTTGGAGCCAAGAGACTCATCCCGAGCAACACGTTAAAAAAGAAACCGAAGCTATGGAGCTATATATGGCTTCACCGTTATTTATACTTTATGCTGGCTCCGGCGATTATTTATTACATCACTTTTCATTATGTTCCGATGTATGGAGCTGTTGTCGCTTTTAAAGATTTCAGCATAACGAAGGGGATACTGGGCAGCGATTGGGCGGGCTTGAAGCATTTTAACTATTTATTCTCACAGGATAAGTTTTGGCAGGTAATTACTAACACCATCATTATTAGCCTGTACCGGCTCACCTTTGGCTTTCCGGCACCTATTATCGTTGCTTTACTATTAAATGAAGTAAGGCTGAAGCTGTTCAAACAGACGGTCCAGACGGTAATTTACTTGCCGCATTTTATATCGTGGGTCATCCTTGGCGGACTTATGATCAATCTGCTGTCAACGGATAACGGTGTCCTCAATAACATCATCAAAGCATTGGGAGGGGCACCTGTCGGCTTCATGAGCGAAGAATCGTATTTCCGCGGTACCCTCGTTTTTTCAATGATATGGAAGGAATTCGGTTGGAATACGATCATTTACATGGCGGCGCTGGCTGGTATCAATCCTCAGCTGTATGAAGCAGCTGTAATGGACGGTGCTAATCGATGGCAGCGCTTGGCACATGTTACCCTTCCTTTAATCCGGGGGACGATAATCCTGCTGTTGATTCTCAGGCTGGGCGGAATCATGGAGGCCGGCTTCGAGCAAATCTACGTTCTATATCATCCGGGAGTGTACAATGTGGCGGATATCATCGATACCTATGTGTACCGTATCGGCTTAACGGAAGGGCGGTTCAGTCTGGCTGCGGCAGTAGGGCTGTTCAAGTCTTTGATTAATTTTGTGTTGCTGGTCATTGCCAACAAGCTGGCAAGAATGATGGGAGAACAGGGGGTTTACTAATGAGGAGGAAACGGTATGAACCGCATCGGAACGGCCGGCAAGCTGTTTAACACCTTTAACTATGCGCTTCTAAGCTTTTTAGCGCTCATCACGATCTATCCTTTTTGGGACACTTTGATCGTATCGGTCATTCCGCTGGATGAATACTTGCATTCTGCCATCCATCTCTGGCCCCGAAGCTGGACGTTCGAAGCTTATACTTATCTTTTCTCCATGAAAGAGCTGTGGACGTCTTACGGAGTGACATTATTTATAACTAGCGTCGGTACGGCTATCAATATGATATTAACCGTCATGGCTGCCTACGCGCTGTCCAAACCGCAGTTAAAGGGCCACCGAGTCATTATGTTCCTTATTGTATTTACGATGATGTTCAGTGGAGGGATGATTCCCACCTATATGATCGTTAAAAATTTGGGCTTAATGAACAGCCTATGGGCGTTGATTATCCCAAGTGCCATAAATACTTACAATTTGATCATTATGAAAAATTTCTTTGCGACGCTGCCGGAAGGCCTTGTAGATGCCGCTCGGATCGATGGCTGCAATGATATGGGGGTGCTTTTTAAAATTGTCATTCCGCTTTCCATGCCTGCGATCTCGACCATTACCTTGTTTTATGCCGTGTCGCGATGGAACGAGTTCTTCAACGCTATTTTTTTCATAAGTGATAAAGATCTTTGGCCTTTACAGCTCTTCCTCAGAAGCATGCTGTTCGAGAATGAATCGTCATACTCGGGCGGCGGAGACAGCGTGTTCCTGCTGGGCCCATCCATTAAGATGGCGACGGTGATGGCGGCAACAATCCCGGTTATGCTGGTATATCCATTTTTTCAAAAATATTTCGTAAACGGCGTTATGATCGGCGGAGTCAAGGAATGATTCGGAAGATTACTGTCAGCATAGTACAGAAAAAGATTAATGGAGGGTCAAGAGATGAAAAGGAAAAAACGCAATATGAACAAGCTGTTCATTGGAACTATCGCATTCGCCTTAATGGCTGCAGTCGGCTGCTCGAATACACCGGCAAGTAAGTCATCTAACGACGGCGCTAATGGCGCCTCAAGCTCAAACGAGCCTTACGAGCTGACATACCTGACAACCGGAGACCAGGGGGCGAAGCCCCTGCAGCCCAATGACCGCATTATCGCGGAAATCAATAAACGGCTGAACATTAAGCTGAATGTCAAAATAGTACCCGAAAACGCTTTTGACAAAATCAATGTTGCCTTCGCCAGCGGGGATCTGCCTGATGTTGTGACGACTCAGTATCCCTCGGAGACCGTATCCCAGTGGATTAAGGAAGGGATCATTGTTCCTCTGAATGATTATCTAAAAGACACTCCGGCACTTAAAGCGAAGCTGGACGGTCTGAAATGGACGGCAATGGATGGGAAATATTACGGATATCCGTTCATCAGCCAGCAGGAGAAGTCCAATTATACGATTCAGTTCCGGCAGGATTGGCTCGAAAAGCTTAGTTTACAAGCTCCCAAAACATTGGATGAATTGTACAGCACGCTTAAAGCGGTTGTAGAGAAGGATCCGGATGGCAACGGCAAGGCGGATACATACGGTTTTATAACGAATAAGCCTATTGCAGGTGATGCGTTGACGGCCTTCGATTTTGTGTTTTACGCGTATGGCTTGCCTTATGGGGATTGGGCTCAGGATGAGAAGGGCAATGTGATTCCCCGATTCGAGCATCCTGCCTTCAAGAAGGGGCTTGTGGACTTGAGAAAATGGTACTCTGAGAAGCTGATCGATCCTGAGTTTATCGTATACGATCGTCCGTTGAAGGAGCAGAAGTTTTTCCAAGGCAAAGCCGGCTTTATGGATGGCCCATTGTTCCGGCATGTAAGCCGTATTGAGGGCAGCTTGCAGCAGGTTAATCCTGCAGGCAAATTAGGCTACGCTCCACCGCCAGCCGGTCCAGATGGAAAGCAAGGCATGGCTGTCAAAGGTAAAAATGCCTTTCTTACTTCCGTAACTAAAAAAGCTAAAAATCCGCAAAAGGCGGCGCAATTTATCGATTTCTTACTGTCCAAGGAGGGACGCGACCTGCTTCAATTAGGAATTGAGGGCGTTCATTACACTAAGCAGGGCGATAAAATCAACTATAACGAAGAAGAGCGGGCCAAGGACGGATTCGCCGCTAACGGTTGGTCCCACCCTCTAGCCTGGGGAAATGTCACATGGCCGATAGACGAGAACTACTTGCCGCAGACAGAGCCTAGAATTGACCGAGCGCTTGATTCCGTCAAAGTCGCTTCCCAATATATCATGCCTAATCTGATTAATAAGAAGACAGATGCGGATATCGAATTCGGCAAAGCGGTCAATGAAGTCTACAACCAATACCTGGTTAATCTGATTAACGGGAAGCTTGACGTGGATAAAGGCATTGCCGAGCTGGGACAAAAGTGGCGCCAAGCCGGCGGAGACAAATTGCTCAAAGATGCCAACGAAGAGCTGAAGAAAAAGTAGTCCTTTAAATTCACATAAATGAGAGGAGAATGTCCCATGTCCGAAATCTTAACGAATCAAGAACGTCCTTTAAAGCTGCCTGATCGAGGTATCAAGACGGGCGCACGTGTGCTTAACCGTTTACCTGAAGGGGCTGCAGAAAAGCCGTATACTCTGTTTGGCGTTACGCCTCTCGGCCCGCTTATCGGCGCTGAAATCACCGGTGTTGATTTGCGCAATCCAGTTTCCCCGGAGCTTAAGCAGGAGCTGAACCGAGCCTTATTGGAGTGGAAGGTTATTTTCTTCCGGGACCAACAGATAACAAGTGAGCAGCAACGAGCATTTGCCTCCCTATGGGGAGAGCTGGAAACTCATCCCTTCCTGCCCCAGGGGGATTCGGACGAAGTCGTCCGTTTTGCCAAAAATAATAAAACGGAAGGGAAAGAGAACAGCTGGCATTCCGACGTGTCCTGGAGACTGGAGCCTGCGCTTGGAGCTGTGCTTCGCCTTGTAGAAGTACCGCCGGCAGGAGGGGATACCCTATGGGCTGACATGGGGGCCGCTTATGACAACCTGCCGGACGAAGTCAAGGAACGAATCGATGGACTGACGGCGATTCACGACTTCACCCATGCATTCGGCGTCAGATTGCCGGCAGATGAATTGGCTGTTAAGCAAGCTGAATTCCCGGCAGCAGAGCATCCGATCGTTCGTACCCATCCGGAAACCGGACGTAAAACGCTATTTGTGAATCCTAATTTCACCTCGCGTATTGTCGGACTGGAGCCGGAAGAAGGCGAGCGGCTTCTGCAGTATTTGTTCCGGCAGGCGCATATTCCGGAATACCAGGTCCGTTTTCATTGGGAGAATCATTCGATAGCATTCTGGGATAACCGGGCGACTCAGCATTATGCCGTGAATGATTATTACCCGAATCGCCGTATTGCTGAACGTGTGGCTATAGCTGGCGACCGGCCTTATTAGAGCGGCTGTAGAAAGTCTTGATTTGCAAACTTAACATACCATTAACTAAAAACATTCCATACGATAATTTGTATAACTATCATAACTAAACCAAAGATTAATAATCCTTTACCGACACTACTCTTGTCCGGATCATCATTTAGAGCAAAGATTCCCCCAACGATCAAGCCTACGATTGGAATAATAAAGGTCACAATAAATAGCAGGATTACTGCACAGCCGTTGTCTGAAGAGGGTGCTGAATAATAACGATAGGATGTTTGAGCCGGTGAGGTGACGGTCATATGACCACAGAACCTGCACTTATAGGAGCCTTCTTCAAGCTTTTCTGAGCAATGGGAACAAAATTTCGTCTGTGCGGTTTTTGTCTTCTCGCTATTACGGGTTCCAAGAACCTTTGATCCTAGAAGCGGGTGACTGCAATTTCCACAAACCGCAGCGGTTTCCGGGTTTTCCTCGTTACAATTAGAACAAACGATATAGGCCATTTGTCGTCTCCAATGCATGTTTTGTAATAGGTTACCACTATATAAGAACAGTGTACCAAAGAATAACCGATTTGTTCTAACCATTTCCAATTATTTTACATTAATCTTTGTGTGAAGCTTATGCTGTTCGTTAAATCAAGGAAGCGCCGCTTTGTTTACGCGATGCTTCTTTGTTTTTTATTTTTTTGCGAATTTTCCAAACTATTGCGTTTTTGCAGATCATTTAAGGTTTTAACGATATTCAATCCTCAGGCGTTCCTACATAATGACGGTGTAACCATGATTATTGCATGTTCACTAACTACAGGGGGATAACTGAATGGCAACTATTTTTGTTGTTGACGACGAGCCTATCATCGGAATCGGGTTGAAGGCGTTAATAGAGGAAAGCAACCGGTTTAGCAAGATTCAAACATTCACTGACAGCGAGGCTGCTTTGTCTATGATCATCATCGATCCCCCGGATGTAGTCCTTACCGATATTTCTATGCCCTGCATGGATGGATTGGAGCTGTGCCGGCATATTCATGAGCGCAGGCTTCCTACACAAGTCGTAGTCCTATCGGGATACGGCGATTTTGCTTATGCGCAAAAATGTATGTCCTACGGAGTCAAAGAGTATTTGCTGAAGCCTGTCACGGAAATCGAACTATTCCCTGTGTTGGACAAAGTGCTTGCAGAACGTGATTCTTCCATATTCTCCTATGCTTTGTTGGAGCAGTGGATAGACCAATTGGAAGAGGCTGTATGGATGATGGATCACAGCCGAATCGAGGCCCTACTGCTTCAGGGAAAATCTGAGCTGTTCAACGGTGAAGCAAGCGCCCAACAGCGTCAAAGAATATTCGACGGCATTCTGTTGATTACCAGAAAGCTGAACGCCAGAGGGGTGTACAAATTCAAAACCGAGTCACTGCTAGAGGAATATGCAGCTCATGCACTTACGTACGAGGGGTTCGGCTTTAAAATTACAGCATGGGTCAAAGAGCTGGGGGAGTATCGTAACCATGAAACGCTCAATGTGCTGGAGACCGCTCTACAATATATTGATGCGAATTTGTTCGAGGAGGAGCTTACTCTGGATATGGTTGCCGGTAAGCTCGGCATAACACCTACGTACTTCAGCCACTATTTTAAGAAAAAGATGAATGAGACATTCGTCCAGTATCGTCTGCGTAAAAGGATCGAGAAGGCGAAGCAGCTCTTATCTATACCGCATTACAAAATTATCGATATTGTGACCGAGGTCGGCTATGATAGCTATCCGCATTTTTCACGGCTATTCAAAAAAGCTACCGGCTATTCTCCGACCGAATATCGCAGCCTGTTGGGGATTAAATGATGAAAAGAAGTTTGGGACGCAAGGTGTATGTGTATTTTGTCATTATTATCGTACTGACCTTGATGACGGTAGGGATAACCGGTTACTGGCGGTCCGCTATGGAGCTAGAGGATCAATACGGAGGCTTGCTCACGCAAATCGTCGATAATGTCGTTCACGAAACCGATCTTTATTTGAAAAACTATGAAAGGGCAACGGTATCTATCCTCACTTCTCCGATAGTGAAAGAAGCGTTAGATCTTCCGCGAGGAGTAAGCTACTATACATCCGAAACGGCGATCAAAACGAGCGTGTTCCAGCCGGTGCTTATTAATAATCCGGAAATATCGATGGCCTATATCGTAGGCTACAACGGGTTTACGGCAACAGACTTCAACGTCCATATCGTGACGTTTAATTACAAAGGATTTGAGGAGTATATCGAGCAGCTTAGGGATGACGATCAGTTGGACGGTAAGCTTAAAATTCAGGATTCCGGGTTTCTCGATGGACACCTGACACTCGTACGCAAATTGGCGGACCGTACCTCAGCCAAAGAGTTTAAGGGGATTATGGGCTTCGAGCTTCGTATAGGAGAGCTGAACACGTTGTGGAAAGGCATCAAGCTTGGCAATTCGGGTTATTTCTTCATCGTCAACGACCGCGGGAAAATTTTGTATCATCCTGATCCTCAGCAAATCGGCAAACAGCTGGATGGGGAACAGTACTTAACGGTCCAGGCCAACAAGAATCGGATATTTGAGCTGTCGGGAGAACCGGGGCGGATGTTCTTTGCACGCAAATCGGATTACTCGGGTTGGACGCTTGTCGCCAGCATGTCGCTCAGCGAGCAGCGAAAGCCAATTTCGGACTTAAGGCAGACAACGATCGTAGTAGGTGTCCTTACTCTCCTTCTTGCATCGTTCCTGGCTTACAGATTCGGTCAGTCGATCATTCGTCCGGTGCGTTTGCTAGAAAGCGGCATGCGGCAAACAGAAAAAGGCCAATGGACGAGGGTGCCTCTAACGGGAAGCCGTGATGAGATGGACCAGCTTATTTCCAGCTACAATACGATGGTGGCTCGACTAGAGGAACTGGTCGAACGGGTATATGAAACCGAGCTTCACAATCAGGAAAATCTGCTGAAGCGTCACCTAGCCGAATTTCAATCACTGCAGCTGCAGATTAATCCTCATTTTTTGTACAACACGCTGGAAATTATTATTTGTTATGCCGTAATCCAAAAGTCCGGTGAGATTAAAGAGATCGTCCGCTCCTTGTCCTACATGCTCCGTTACTCGATACGCACGGATCTGGAGGAAATTACAGTCGCTAACGAGTTGAAGCATGTCCTGTACTTTATGGATATCATGAAGTACAGGATTCAGCGCGATTTTGAAATCGATGTCCAAGTTCCTCCGAATTTATTGCTGAATAGTATGGTTCGCCTTACGCTGCAGCCGTTGGTTGAGAATGTGTTCAAGCACGCATTCCGCCTAGGTATTAAAGATTCGCATGCCATTGTAATGGAGGCTTGGCAGGATGACACGGACTTCTACCTCTCGGTTCGGGATAACGGCTGTGGTATGGAGCCCGAGACACTGAGCAAATGGAACGAGCGTTTACAACGAAGCAGAGAAGAGAAACCAGGAACACAGCCGGCTTCCGAAGGCAGTATCGGCTTACTTAACGTGCATAGCCGAATCCAAATGGTATTTGGCGAGCAGTACGGGCTTTCCTTGCAAAGTACGGCTGGTTTGGGCACTACCGTGACCATTCGTATGCCTGCACCGGGAGCTATGACTGACTCTAGTGCAAAAAAAGTCATATGAGTGTAAAACACAATAATGTTCGTGGATCTGCAATCGCATACACTTAAGGCAACAAAAGAAAATTCATGTCGAAGCTTCCGTTTCGAAAAAGGAGGGGTCTATGGAAGCATCTACGAATCAAGCCAACACGATGCCGGTTGCTGTCGGAAAACGAAGAAGCCTGCTGACGAGATTGAAAAAGAATATGTCGAGCCGCTGGCAGTTGTACCTGCTGATGCTGCTTCCGATACTGTATTTGGTTGTTTTCAAGTATGTTCCGATGTATGGGGCGGTTATTGCCTTTCAGAACTTCATACCGACCAAAGGTATAGCTGGCAGCGAGTGGGTAGGATTGAAGCATTTTGACCGGTTTTTCCATTCCTACGAGTTTGTACGGATTATTAAAAATACGATCGTGCTTAGCTTTTATAGCTTGCTCGCCGGCTTTCCGTTCCCCATCATTCTCGCGCTTTGCTTGAACTATGTTAACTCCAGATTTTTCAAAAAATCGGTTCAGATGATCACCTATGCGCCGCATTTTGTATCCATCGTCGTTATGGTCGGTATCATCCTGCAAATGCTGGACCCTCGAGTCGGCTTGGTGAACACCATTTTTAAATTTTTCGGCTTGCCGACGATCAACTTCATGGGCCAGCCTGAGTGGTTTTCACACATTTTTGTCTGGTCCGGCATTTGGCAGAATGTAGGCTTCTCATGTATCGTGTATCTGGCTGCGCTCGCAGCTATCGATCCTTCACTGCATGAAGCGTCTGTCGTGGATGGTGCCAACAAAATCCAGAGGATGTGGCATATTGATTTACCGGGCATTATGCCGGTCGCGATCATTCTTCTGATCATGAATACCGGACATGTGCTGGACGTAGGGTTCGAGAAAATATTGCTGATGCAAAATCCGCTCAATATGAGCTCTTCTGAGGTTATTGACACGTTCGTGTACAAGGTCGGTTTGGCATCTACGGCGATTAACTATTCTTACTCATCCGCGATCGGGTTGTTTAAATCAGTGATCAACCTGGCGCTGCTGCTTCTCGTCAACCGAATAGCGCGAAAAGCGGGACAGACCAGTCTTTGGTAGAAAGGAGGCTCCACTTTGACAGGAAAAATAAGAGAAAGCGCCGACGATAGAATATTTACCATCGTGAACTACGTTATTCTGTTCATCCTTACAATCACAATTTTATATCCGTTGATCTATATTGTAAGCGCTTCATTCAGTTCTTCTACAGCAGTGATTTCAGGCAGAGTATGGTTGTTTCCTGTAGAACCTACATTGGCAGGCTACGAGGCGGTGTTTAAGCACCGATTGATCGTTTCGAGTTTCTTGAATTCCGTATTTTACACCGTTGTCGGTACGACCATTAATGTATTCTTTACGCTAATCGCAGCGTATCCGCTCTCCAGAAAAGATTTTATGCCCCGCAATGTCATTATGGCGTTATTCGTGTTCACTATGATGTTTTCCGGTGGATTGATTCCTTCTTATCTTGTTGTGAAGGAGCTCGGCATGATCGATTCGAGGTGGTCATTGATCATTCCCGGAGCGCTTGCGGTGTGGAATATGATCATTACCCGTACGTACTTCCAGACCACACTGCCGGAGGAAATGCTCGAAGCCGCCCAGATGGACGGATGCAGCGACTTAATGTTCGTACGTAAAATGGTTATTCCGTTGTCCGGCCCCATTATTGCGGTAATTGCCTTGTTCTACGCCGTTGGGCATTGGAACCAATATTTTAATGCTCTGCTGTATTTAAAGCATCAGGAGCTGTATCCAATTCAGTTGGTGCTTAGGGATATTCTGGTGCAGAACGAAGTGGATGCCTCGATGATTACCGATGTAGCAGATCAAGCGGCTAGGGAGGGCTTACGAGAATTGCTGAAATTTTCGCTTATCGTGGTTTCCACACTGCCCGTTCTGATTATCTACCCTTTCATTCAAAGATACTTTGTTAAAGGGATGATGATAGGTTCACTAAAAGGTTAAATAAAGGGGAGGTCAGTCTATGAAAAAAGGTTTGACGGCTTTACTGTCCGTTGCGACTTCATTAGCTTTGCTCGTCACGGCTTGTTCGAGTCCGAATAAGACCGATAACGGCGGAGCGACGAATAAGGAAGCTGCGGGCGGCGATCAGGTTACGGAAGCAGGCGTATTCCCGATTACTAAAGAGAAAACAACGCTCAAGGTGATGGTCAAAGGTTCCAGTATCGTTGAAAATTTCGCTACCAATGAGTTTACAAAATGGCTTGAGGAAAAAACGAACATCCACATTGATTGGGAGATCGCTCCCGAAAAAACATTCCAGGAAAAGCTCAACGTCTCCCTTGCCAGCGGCGATTATCCGGATGTGCTGCTCAATATGAGCGTATCTCCAATCCAGCAGTCGATTTACGGTAAGGATGGCGTGTTTGTCGCCCTGAACCCTTATATCGATAAATATGGCGTGGAAATGAAGAAAATGTTCCAGCAGGTCGATTATGTCAAGGATTTAATAACACTTCCTGACGGTAAAATTTATTCTGTACCTCAAGTTAATGACTGCTATCATTGTTCACTTGGACAAAAAATGTGGATTTACAAGCCATGGTTGGATAAACTCGGTTTGAAAATGCCGACCACGACAGATGAATTCTATCAGGTACTCAAAGCGTTTAAAGAAAAGGATCCGAATGGAAATGGGAAAGCTGATGAAATTCCGCTTGTAGGAGCCATTAACGGCCCATCCTCGACATTGGACCTGTTCTTGACGGGATCTTTCATCGAGAAGGACTTCAACTTACGCTTCGTGAAGGATGGCAAAGTGCAGGTGGCTTATAATCAGCCGGAGTGGAAGGAAGCTTTAAAATATATGAACAAGCTGTATGCGGATGGACTCATCTCTCCGCAAACCTTTACTCAAGACCGCAACCAATTGAAACAAATGGGGATGAACCCGGAGATTCCTATCACGGGAGCAGTCGTGTCGCAAAATCAGACGGTATTCGTCGATGTGGATAATGCAAGATTCAAGGACTACGTTTCCGTGCCGCCGCTTAAAGGGCCTGCCGGTGTACGGTCTACGGCATATAACCCGTACGCAGTGTCGAACGGCCAGTTCGTTATCACCAATAAGGCGAAGAATCCCGCCGCTGCGTTCCGTTTGGCTGACCTTCTGCTATCAGAAGAAGCGACGCTTCGCAGCACGATAGGTCGTCCTGACCAAGAGTGGGTACGCCCGGCTCAAGGTGAGCTCGGAGTTAACGGCAAGCAGGCGGCCTGGAAGCAAATTGCCACATTCGGCAAGCTGCAGAACGTCCACTGGGCGCAATCGGGTCCATCGCTCAGAACCAATGATTGGAGATTAAGCGTTGCTGTAGATGAGAAAAACCCGCTTGAGTTGCTGCTGTACAATGAAACGAAAAACAACTATTTACCGTACAAAATCGATCCAAGCAAAATCGTGCCGCCGCTGTTCTTTACCAATGAGCAGGCAGAGGAGCTTGCGACATTGGAGAAAACGATCACCGATTATAGAACCGAGTTCTTCGCCAAGGCGGTTACAGGCGGCGTTGATATTGAGAAGGAATGGAACAATTATTTAGGTACGTTAGATAAAATGAACATAAAACGTTATTTGGAAATTTATCAGCAAGCGTATACGCAGTTCAAAACGAAAAAATAACCAATGAGAAAGAGGAGCAGGCAAATGCCATACTCCTCTTTTTTGACTTGAATTTATACTTTTTGCAGTTTGGCAGGATTGTTGATCTTGTAGGGAACGGGGTGCTTGGTGAGCTTCTTCGCAACAATTTTGCCCTCAAAAGTGAGCTTGTCCCCCACTTCTAGCTCCAGCTTCTTAAGCGTGGCGCTGTGGCTGGACCAGGCGTCGCCGACCTCCGTATCCTGATCTACAAGAGTGACCACTTCGTAAATAATCACTTCATCGTCATTGTCGGAGAAATGATTCGGAACCGTGGTGAATTCCTTAACGACGGCGGTCATTTTGACCTTTTCCTCTGGAAGCTGAAGCTTCTGCTTCTTCGCTTTTCCCTTCGCCAGCTCGGAGGCCTTGGGTGCTGCTTCTGCCTCAGGTTCCGCCGTGATAACTTCGGTATCGACAGCTGGCTGAGATGCTTCTTCCTGCTGCTTGACTGGCTCAGTATCGGCGGGTGCAGCCGCTTCCTCCGTAACTGCTGTAAGCCTTTGACTATAGCTAGCGGCTTGCATTTCCTTTAAATACGAGGGATGAATGCAGTGCAGCTGCTTGTTGTCGAATTCAATGATAGCGGTCATATTATCGACATAGCCGATAATGCTGCAAGCTAGATTCATGCCGTTTCCTTTGTAAAAAAACGCTTTGTTTTTGGACGCTTTTTCGGAAAGCAGTCCCCATTCCTTACATTTCTCAATCTGTGCCGCCTCGTCTTCAAAGGCGATATATGTCGTGGGCTCGATGGTAAATACATGTGCCATAGGGTTCTCCGCCTTTCTTAATTTCCATAACAGCATTTTATCATTTTTGGCGGGCTCTTTCATTATTTGAAGATGATTATGACAACAAAGGAGGGATATGCCATATTTTGGCGAATCCGTTTGTTTCACTGTATTGATATACTCAACCAATGAGATTAGGGAGTTAAATACAGCTGATTATTTTACAAAAACAAAAATTGAAGAGCTATTGGTAGGCAGCTCAGGGAATTTAACATATAGGGGGGAGCTATTGATCAAGTTCACTATCGATCAAGATCACAGTAGGCCACAATGCGACTGACATGCAAAGTACAACTGTCATCATAGATTTTCTTCAAATCGCCGCAATATTTTCCTTATTTAACCAAAAATATATTAAGTGTGATAATATTAGTTGATATGAAACGTAAATAAGGCATACAATTAGTAGGGTAGTTTTATATTGTTGGAGTACTTATTATCGTAATTGGAGTTCTAGCGGGCTATCAATTTTCACATTACATAGAGAGATAACTAGATACTAGTACAATAATTAATGAAGCGGGTGCTGTGTTGGAGAAAAAACAACGGTTAACTAACGCAATTCAACTTATGGCTGAACGGTATAAAGCGGCGGATACTTCTGAATTACAATTAGGTGCGGATTTATATGCGGTGAGAATAAAAAAACAATTGATCAAAGATGGATTCACGGAAGAAGAAGCTGAACAAGCCAGAGTTGAAGCAAAGTCTTCTAAAGAATAAAAGTAAAAGTGTGTTTGCTTTGAAAATAAAAGACACCAGGAGGATGACAGGTGGCAAAACCGAAAGTACCAAAGCGTCCGACAAGAGATGAATTTGTTTTAGAGGAAATAGGGAACCAAATTACGGAGGCTTTTTATGAAAAGTCAGAAATTCTGTTGACGGTTTGGGGACGGGAAGAGCCGGTTCGAGGTCAGATTGTATTATTGGATTCACGTACAGGAAAAGTACATGTACAACAAAGCAGTGAAACTTTAAAGGTACCTTTTATGGATATTATGAGAATTGATTACCCCAGGGACTGAAGATTTGAAAAAGGTTAGTTAGTTATAATGACTACCGTAATAGTGGTGGTTATTTTTTATATAATGAATAAGAGTATACAAAGATTTTTAATCAGACATGTGAAATGACTTTATTCCCATTGTCTCATAGGACCTATTGTTCTATAATATATTATGGAGGGGAACGTATGAGCGCATTTTTAACAGATAAAGAGAAGCATTTGCAGATGGTCTATAAAAATAACGTTGTAGTAGCTAAAGATGGGAACAAGATTATTGTTATTCATAGCAAACGTTCAGTTAAGCCATTATTGCCATTTGAGATATCACAAGCAGTGTTTGACCATTGGAAGCAAAGGGATGCCAGAATAGCAATGACAGACACGCCTTATAAGGATTTATTTTCAGCAGCAGTAAATCGACCAGACCATAAGCTGGTATATGTTGCTGATTTCAATGATATTGAGTTCAGTGATCAATAATAAATTCAAAGAGAGCATCTTAGTGATGTTCTTTCTTTTTGAAGAAGCTAGGTCCTAGAAGGGGAGGCTATTTATCATGAGGAATATTCTCAACTTAATAGTTACCGCTCTCGTATTTTGGATTGGAAATGAATACTTTCATCAGTATCTAGCCATTAGCGATACCAAAACCTTAATCATTGCTTCTGTTCTCATGTTTGTGATTAGTTTTCTGTTTAGTCTTGCTATGGTTCTTTCGGTACTGTTAATCACTGTAGGGATCGGGTGCTTGACGACACCGGCTTTAATACTAGCCTCGATGATATTGACGCCGATCAAACTATGGCTTCTTGATAAATATTTATATGGATTTGAAATTCACGGGTTCTGGACTTATGTCATACTAACCATTGTATTGAGTATGTTTACCGTGAAATTGAAGCCTAAGAAAAACGACTGATGCAGCAGCTCGATTATGAAGCTAGACCAAGGAGGAACAAGATGCCAAAAGCTATATTACTGGATATGGACGATACGATTCTGTCCTATGATCATGGTGTAGATACGGATTCATGCTGGCGGAGGTCATTCGGCAGTGACCTTTCTTGTGACGCTGACGAGCTTCTACTAAGTATTAAAGAGTCGGCGAAATGGTATTGGAGCGACCCGGAGAGGCATCGAATCGGTAGACTGGATCTGCATAAAGCAAGGCAGGAAATTGTAAACATGGCTATGCTGAAACTGAAAGTGGAAGAGTCTGCTTGGGTTAGCCGGATAGCCTATACATACGGTGTGGAGCGCGATAAGTGCGTGGAGCTGTTCCCTGATTCTATCGATACTATTAAACAGTTGCGCAAGCAGGGAATGAAGCTTGCTCTCTTAACCAATGGGAATGCTGAACCCCAATGGGATAAAATTCGACGCTTTGAGCTGGCCCCTCTGTTTGACTGTGTGCTTGTTGAGGGCGAGTTTGGAATTGGTAAGCCTGATGAGCGCATTTATTTGCATGCGCTAGGACAGCTCGGAGTGACCGCAGATGAAGCTTGGATGGTCGGAGATAACTTCGAGTGGGAGGTCGCTGCACCTCAATGTTTAGGAATCAAAGGAATTTGGATCGATCACAAGGGAGCAGGAGTACCAGCCACTGCCACAGCTATGCCGTATAGGAAGATTAAGTCGCTGGCGGAGCTGCTGACTTTACTATAAGTTGAGTATGAAAAAGAAATGATTGACAATGAATAACATTCACTTTATATTTGTTGTACATACAAAATTGAATTGAAGGGGATGACCATAATGGATGAGGGCTTTTTGCATAACTGTCTGTTTTTTACAGCCAATCGATTGAGCCGCGCCATTACGAAAATGGCCGAAGAAGAATTCGCGCCTACCGGATTAACCCCAATGTACGGTTACTTGATTCGTCTTGTTAATGGAACACCGGGGATTACGCAGAAGGAGTTGTCCGTGAAGCTGTCCATTACACCTTCTACGTTAACACGATTCATCGATAAGCTGGAAGGCAAACACTTGGTGGAGCGGAAAGGGCAAGGCAAGACCGTCTTGGTGTACCCTACGGATAAGGGGATTGCATTAGAGGATACCATTCGGCAAGCATCCAAAAATCTTCATACCCGATATGAAGCTATTTTAGGCACAGAGGCAGCTAAACAGTTATCTGCCAATATCGTATATTCAAGCGAGCAGCTGGAGAAGGATTAAATTTTCTCAATATATTATTGTATGTACAACCAAATGAAAAAAAGGAAGTGATGCATAAAATGGATAAGAATCTGAAATCATCAAGGCTTCATTATGGCTGGGTAGTTATCCTAGTTACTTTTGTCACGCTGCTCGTATCGGCAGGCGTTCGTTCGATGCCCAGCATTCTTATTGTCCCTTTTGAAAAAGAATTCGGCTGGAATCGGGGCAGCATATCCGGGGTCATCTCCATAGGAATCTTTTTATATGGATTGGTAGGCCCTTTCTCAGCCGCCGTTTTGCAAAAGTACGGGATTCGAAGAGTGCTCGTCATCTCTTTAGCGGTATTGGCAGCAAGCATGGCCGTGACACCGCTCATGACAGCTTTTTGGCAATATGAGCTATTGTGGGGTATCGTCTCAGGTCTTGCTACAGGAATGATGGCGAACGTTCTTGGAGTAACGGTGAGCAACCAATGGTTCGTGAAACGTAAAGGTCTTGTGGTCGGATTACTTACCGCCAGTGCCGCGACAGGGCAGCTGCTATTTCTGCCAATGCTTGCAAAAATCATGGTCGATGTAGGTTGGAGATATGCGGTCTACACCACTGTAGCCGCTATAGTGATCGTATTGATTGCCGTTGCGATCTGGATGCGTAACCATCCATATGATGTAGGGTCAGCTCCTTATGGTACAGATGAGGTTGTTCAACCAGTTCCGTTTAAAGGTAACTTATTTCTTACCCCACTGTTGGCTTTACGTTCTGCGATGACCAATACTACCTTTTGGCTGCTGGCGGGTACATTCTTTTTCTGCGGATTTTCCACGAATGGATTGATTGGTACTCATCTTATCTCGGCCTGCGGAGATTACGGGATTCCCGAGGTTATGGCAGCCGGATTGCTGGCACTGATGGGCATGTTCGATCTCGTAGGAACGACGCTGTCGGGTTGGCTTTCGGATCGGTTCGATAGCCGTAAGCTGTTGTTCTGGTATTATGGCCTTCGCGGACTATCTCTTCTGTTCTTGCCGTATGCGCTTGATGCAGGTCCTAATATGCTGCTCGTCTTTTCCATCTTTTATGGGCTGGACTGGATTGCAACCGTGCCGCCAACCGTGAAGCTGGCTACCAAGGAGTTCGGTAAAGAGAAATCCGGTATGATCTTCGGATGGGTTGTTGTAGCACATCAGGTCGGCGCTTCGGTAGCTGCTTATGGCGCAGGAGCAATGAGGGAGTGGTTCGGCAGCTACACAGTTCCTTTTATTGCGGCAGGCTTCGTCTGCTTGTTCGCAGCGCTGATGGCGATTCGGATTTCAAAGTCCGGTGCTGCTGTTCAGCAAGCTCAGGTATGAAGTAGGTTGAGTTTCATCCTACCATAAACGAAAAATGCAAGCGTATGTTGCTCAAGGCAATGTACGCTTTTTTAGCTTTTTGTGATTAGAGGTTCAGGGAGCGGGGGCACGTAAGTAAGCATCGTAAGATTTGTCAAAAAAAGAGAAGCCTGAGTCATGGGAGGCAGGCAAGCCTCGTGCTATGATGCAGGAAAGACCACTTTTGTAATATGCTGAAGGAGGAAACGGTGAATGACGCAGTCGCAAAACAATGAAAAGCAACGTCCAAATATCATCTACATCTTGGCGGACGATATGGGTTATGGGGATGTAAGCAGCCTGAATCCGGATTCCAAGATCCATACGACGCATTTGGATCAGATGGCGGAGGAAGGGATGAGATTTACGGACGGCCATTCCAGCTCGGCGGTATGCACACCCTCACGATATAGTATCTTGACGGGTAGATACAATTGGCGATCCCAGCTGAAAAGCGGAGTAATGAACGGTTACTCACGTCCTCTCATTGAGGAGGGGAGGATGACTACGGCTTCGTTGTTGAAGCAGGCAGGGTACCGTACAGCATGTATAGGCAAATGGCATTTGGGTCTCGAATGGGTTCAAAAAAGTGAAGATCCGACGGATGTAGACTTCACGCGGCCGATTACAAATGGACCGACCTCGCATGGGTTCGATTACTATTACGGAATCAGCGCATCTCTAGATATGGCCCCTTATGTCTACATTGAGAACGATCAGGTAACCGCTCTTCCAGATCGGATTACGGTTGGGGACGATGAAATGGGATTTTGGCGGAAAGGCCCCACGGGAGAGGACTTCCATCATGAAGAAGTGCTGCCTAAATGTACGGAAAAAGTGTTAGAGCTCATCGAAAGCTCACGCAACGAACCGTTCTTTATTTATTTCCCGCTGCCGGCTCCGCATACTCCGATCCTGCCGACATCTGAATTTCTAGGGAAATCAGGAACAAATCTATATGGGGACTTCGTATTGATGTGCGATGATGTTGTAGGTCAAATTGTCGGCAAGCTGGAGGAGTGCGGCTTAAGCGATAATACGATTGTGATTTTTACCAGCGACAACGGATGCTCGCCAAAGGCCAATTATGAAGAGCTGGCACAATTAGGGCATAATCCAAGCTACGTATTCCGAGGGCAAAAAGCGGATATTTACGAAGGCGGGCATCGCGTTCCGTTGTTGGTCAAGTGGCCGCAGGGGATCAAGGCCGGGTCTGTTTCGGATGAGCCCGTATGCTTGGTTGATTTGATGGCGACAGTTGCGGAACTGGTAGGGGTTACTCTGCCTGATGAGGCAGGAGAAGACAGCGTAAGCAATTTACCAGTATGGCAGGGACTTGAAGCCACTGTACCCCTGAGAGAAGCCATCGTTCATCATTCCATTAACGGCTCGTTCTCTATCCGCAAAGGCAACTGGAAGCTGGAGCTCTGCCCGGGTTCAGGGGGATGGAGCAGCCCAAGACCAGGTCAAGAGCCTGAGGGAGCGCCTCCTATTCAATTGTATGATTTGACCCGAGATATCGGTGAGAGGGAGAATGTGCAGGAACGTTATCCGGAGGTGGTGGAGGAGCTGACTCAGCTGCTCAGAGCCTATGTACGGAATGGTCGAAGCACCCCAGGAACGCATCAATCTAACGCAGGCGGAGTGAAGTGGGAGCAGGAGCTTGCCTGGATGAATGAAGCCGAAAGCTGATCTTAATACCGTATTTCATACTCAAGGCTCGTCTCTTACGTTATAATAGATCTGTTTCAATCTAAGCTTGTTTGGAGGTTGAACGGAATGTTTACGTTAAAAGACGAGCTTTTTTATATCGATTATTTAAAATTCCGAGTTCGTTGGATTCGCGATATGTCCAAGTCCACCACCTATTCCATATCTCAGCTGAAGCTTCCCTATACGCTGTTTTGGCTTGTGCTTGAAGGAAAGCTGGAGCTGATGATACATGAGGAAAAGCGTCAGGTATCCACGGGGGATATCGTCATATTTCCTCCTAACACCATGTTCAGCTTGCTTCCACAGCAGGAGGAGCAGCCTATTCGATACTTATCGCTGTGCGGAGATTTGAAGATTGGAAATTTGGATCTTGTCACGGTATATGACCTTCCCTTCATTTCCCATATAGCGTCTTCCACGGGTTTAAGCAAGCTTATTTCCGTGTGGGGAACGGCGCTGGAAGCCTTCGAGCAGTTAGGGGAGCTAATCAACGGGGACAAGCCTCGTTCCGAGGCCGATACACCGCATACGCACCTTATACGCACGGACATCTCGATGCAATTTCTAGGTATGCAGGGATGGCTCTATCAATGGCTGCAGCACTTTCTGTCCGTTATGGGAGAACAGCTGCCTGTTGAACCGCTCCGGTTTGAAGAGAGAGTCATGAAGGTGTGCCAGTTTATTCAGCATCATATCGGCAGTCCCTTATGCTTGCAGGATTTGGCTGATCACGTGTACTTAAGTCCCGGCTATTTAAGCCATTTATTTCTGCAAAGTCTAGGCATGCCTCCTATGGAGTATGTAAGGCAGATGCGGATTCAAACCGCCAAAACAATGCTGATGGACTCCTCCTACACTATTAAGGAAATTGCGGAGAAAGTCGGATACGAGGAACAAAGCCAATTGAGCCGAGCTTTTCGCCAAGCGGAAGGAATTAGTCCTGTTCAATACAGACAAAGCATTCAAGCTTCGATCACAATGTAACAATAACCGGAAACAAGTAAGGCGGAACCGATGCATGCCAATCAAGGCTGCAGGTGTTGCGCCTATTTTTGCTTTTTATGAAAACCGCAGGAGTTATTAAAGGTGACTTTCTCATACGCATCCTTAACTGCCAATGTGTGGTATTCCTGATGTAACAGCCCATCACGTATTGTATTCGAACAACCTATCGGAGATAATATACCTATACCGGTATAATGGAAAGGATGAATCTACATGTCCATGAAATATGATGACGATGTGAAAAAAAGATTGAAACGGATGGAAGGCCAGATACGCGGCATCTTGAAGATGATGGAAGAGGAGCAGGACTGCAAGGATGTTGTGAGTCAGATTTCTGCGGTGAGAAGCGCCGCGGATAAGGCAATAGCCTATATCGTGGCGGTGAATTTGGAGCAATGTATTATTGAGGAAAAAGAAGCGGGCAGAGATTCCAGCAAAGTCGTCAAGCAGGCGGTGGAGCTATTGGTCAAAAGTCGTTAAATTAGCGGAAAAGAGGCGTTGTCATGGATATACAGCTTATAATAAAAATCGTTGCCATTGCATTTTTGCTATGGTTCCTATATTCCCGGTTTGCAGGGGTCAAGGGATTGAAAACATTGCCTACCGATCTCTTTCAGCAGGAGCTAAAGGAAAATCCGGATGCACTGCTGGTTGATGTTCGTGAGCCGGGGGAGGTCAAGCAAGGATATATTCCCAGTGCAGTAAATATTCCGTTATCCCAGTTGAATAGAAGATGGGGAGAGATCCCAAGCGATAAAAGCGTATATTTGTACTGCCGAAGCGGGATGAGAAGCAAGCAAGCGGCCAGAGTATTGCTTAAAAATGGTTTGCGCGATGTATCTCACTTGCAGGGCGGGGTCGCAACCTGGAAAGGCAAGCTGGTAGAATAAAGGGTACAGAGGCCGAAGGGCTACCGGAGAGTATAGCAATATTTCAAGGGTTCACGGGTGTCTCGTCAATTTGAAAAGATCGTCTCCCAATGGGAAGACGACCTTTTTTTTGCTTTTACCATCATTAGGTGCGATTTAACGACCGGTGACCATCCGCAGTAAAACGTCAATCTCAGGCTTTCTATAGGCAGAGTCCTCTTGGGTGTTCAAGACCATTAGTCCTGAGAGGACCGACAAATAGGAAGCAATTAAATGCTCCAGATTACCTGGGGCAATTTCTCCGGCCTGCTGTCCCTCTGTAAATAACGGAAGCAAGTGATCGACAAAAGTCTTCATCGAGTATTGTTCAACGAGCTGTCTTGCCTTCTCCGGAACGCCATCCGAAGTACGAGCTTGGTGAATCAGCATGAAGTAGGGTGCGCCGCGATCATCCAGAATTTCTTCGGTCAAAGCTCTTATTTTATCGATCGCAGAGCCTGGAAGATCGTATAGACTGCGCATGGCAGCTTGTGATTCTATCATTGCCCCTTGAACGAGAGTATTAAAAAGTTCTTCCTTGGATTTGAAATAATGGTACAGCAGACCGTGGCTGATACCGGCTTCGGCTGCAATCATACTCATCTTCGTTCCTATGATCCCCCGGCGGGCAAAGACATTAAGGGCGGCTGCTATTATTTGATCTTTGCGTTCATCGCGAATTTGATGTAATTGTTCATCGTTTAAAGGCGCCAAAGTCATTCATTCCTTTGCCTGAATTGGGCTTGATACATGAGTTATGTGAGACTCCTATGAGTATACCATCTTTGCCACAATCTTTTAAGACGGTTAATTATCGTTTTGTGCTGGCTGCGGCTCATACTCTACAAAGGTCTCTGGAGAGAAACGAGGAAGGAGCTGCTCTAACGTCTCTTCCAAAGAATTGCCGTAAAGGTTAAGCTCAGCGAGCAGCTGCTTACCTTCTTCCGACGCATTAAGCACAGTCGTTACCATTTGTGGCTTCATAATTTCACTTGGTGAGATAGATAGCGTATTGACGGCCCAATACAATCCGTACAGCTTCCAGTCCTGTGTCGTCGTTGCATGCTTAAGATACAGATCCATATATTTCTGCCCCCAAGATATTTCTTTCAACGGCTCTGCACTAATATATTCAACACCTTCCCATTGCAAATCATTAGCACAATTCAGCCACCAAGCCGGTTCGATGACCTCTTGTATTTTTTGGAGCACACGTTGCTCGAAATGGGGTTGAGGTTCATTCCAGTGCTGTTTAAGGCATCCCTCCAACGCTTCCGCTTCAATAGCGGCGACGGTCATTCCTTGACCGAATATGGGATCGTAGATGCAAAAGGCATCCCCCAACACTAGCAAGCCGGCAGGCCATTGCTGCATTCGTTCATAATGTTGACGGTACAGCTTCGGCACTCGGAAGCCACGTGGAGGAGTGAGCGGTTCGAGCTGCTGCAAGATGTCCGAGATGATCGGGTTGGGTAGCCCTGCAATCGCTTGTTCAAATTCTTGCGCATCCGTTGGAGGAAAATGTCCGCCTGGGCGGTATAGCAGCATCTCAGCTACATTGTTTTCAATAAAAGAAAAGCATCCGGCGAAGGTTCCATTAGTCGGTTGGCCTGCCATAACTATAGCATCCCATTCATCGGCTAAATGTGTAAGGTGTGAAGGCAGTTTGTAACGGCGTGTACTATAGCCAAGATCGACCTTCAGAAAATCCGGAGTCGGTACGTCGTACCCCATCTCTTCAAGCCAAGCTGACAGTTTGGAGGAACGGCCGCTCGCATCGAACACCATATCGGCAGCTAACGTTGACTGCTGACCTTGGTGCCTGCGTTCCCTGACCTGAATTCCTGTGACGGTGGTGTGGTCCGAATTTGACACTAGATGGATCACATCATGATTGGGAAAAAAACGGACATTGGTAATCTGGTTCACGCGTTTGCGAAGCACCCACTCCAAGACGGCTCTGCTGAACTTGATATCGTTGCGCGGGTATTTACCAACCATGCTTCCATGAGGATTTGTATTGTGAATGGTCTTATTTAATGACGACGGAGATCCTTGCGCCAATAAATCATCTTCATAACCCGGGAATAAGCGAGCTGTAATCATTTTGCCGCGTTGTGTGAAACGATGAGGATGAAAAGCTTGTGGAGTACCGTTACGATCCTCGGGCTGCTCCGGAAATTGATCTTTGTCTATGATGAGAACCTCTTCGTAATAATCCGAAACGACTCTGGCTGTAAGCAAACCCGCAATACTTCCTCCGATGATAACGGCTGTTCCCTTTTTTTGGACGGTATTCATGTTCATCTCTCCTTTGAAATTTGAAAATGATTATAGATTGACTTAATCAGTCAATAAAAGAGTAAAAAGATATAGATTGATCGGTTCAGTCAATATAAAAATAAACGATGATTTTGAAACTGTCAATAGCTGAATGACCAAGAAAAGGTTCGTGTAATACTTGAATGGAAGAATGAGCATATTATGACTATGCGTTTTAGCAAGGTTTTTATGTGTTTCCGGCAGGATCAATATGGAGTGTTGAGGTGGGTTGAATGCTGCAAATTAATTGTGATGTATCCCCCATGAAAGAACAGCTGAAGCTGCAACTGCATCATATCGCGGGCAAGATTCAACGCAGCTTGGATGATATTAATAACGAGAACCACTGCTTACTGAGTCAATTTGACGAAATACGTGAAGCGTTTAACAAGGTGGAGTCGATAGCAGCTTCTTTTTATTTGCAATGCTATTTGTCTTCCTTTACGAATAATTACTTGGATTTGTCCGTCAGTATTCAACATCTGTCCGAGCGCAGGCACGGGGCATTGATCGTAGTGGAAAGAGAAGACGAGCTGGGACCGTTCGTACACTCAGGTATCCCATTGGAAGCGACCTTGACCAGTTCACTGCTGGAGTCGGTATTTTACCCGGGAAGTCCGCTTCACGACGGAGCTGTGCTAGTTCGATCTGACCGGATTGTATCTGCTGCGAATGTCTTGCCTGTATCCCACGCAGCTGTAGAGGATAAAAAGCTGGGGACGCGCCATCGCGCGGCAATTGGACTGACTGAGCTAACGGATGCGCTTGTACTTGTCGTTTCAGAGGAAACGGGTAAAACCTCTTTTGCATTCAAAGGGCAGCTGCATCCCATAAATGCGGTGGATGCGATTGTGGAGATGGAGGCGGCAAGCCGTTAAAGGCAAGGGAAGGATCGAAAATAAGCATCCCATGCACGCTGTAGGGCGGACATGGGATGCTTATTTGTCATGGTTAAACTCGCAGCGAATCAGCTCTCCATATTTTGACGGCCTTCTTGATATCGTCAGGTTTCAAGCTTTCATTAACTGCCTTACGGCATAGTTCGGGGAATTGATCATCGCTTGCAAAGCGCAAGGCTACAATTTGTCCGGTGGTCAGGCGGGAATTCAGCGGCTCTCCTGTAAGCAGGTAGTGACGGAAGTTTTCTTCGTTACGGATAATGCGGTCCTGCAGCTTAGTTGCGTATGTACGAACAAGAATAATACAGACCATTATGCAGATGGACGCTATAACCGATAGAACAGAAATCCAGGAAAACGAAGTGAACAAGTAAACAATAGCGCCGATGAAAGTAATGAGGGCTAAAGGCGTGCCTATAAAGTGAAAAAGCGGATGAAGTCTGGCATGGTTTTTGTAATTTTGCTCCTGTGTCATGAATGAACTCCCTTTCCATTATTAGTTTGGATAACGAAATGAGTATGCACAATCCGATTTATCTACCTCTATATTCTACTTCTAGCAGCCGGATAATATATCCTTCCCGTAGGCTTTCTATTTTTTCTCGACAGACTGATTTTCGCAAAAAAATATATAAAATAAATGAATTCCTTATATGTAAATGTCTTTTCCCCCGTTGTATACTAATCTCGCATTATTGAAAGCGCTTTAATATAAGGAGGGCGTTATGAAATGATACAACGAAAAAGTTTCCGAAACCTGTTCATGTTCGTGTCATGCATGCTAATTGCATTATCGGTAACGCTGTTTTACCCAAAGGAATATTTCGCAGATTCATCGGGTATTTCTTTACTGCCGGATGATGCTCTGACCAAGATGAATTTGATCGGGCCTAGCTATGCGAGTATGCAGATGGTTCCTGTCGAAGGTCAACCGTTTAGCCAAGCGATCCGGGCCAGAACGTCAGTAGACCCGCAGGGAAGTCATCTAGCCCAATTGAGAATTAATATTGCACCGGCAGTCGCTAAGGATGATGTATTATTCGCCAGCTTCTACGTACGAGCCATAGAGCTGCCAAGCGGATCGGATGTGGCCAGGACGGAGCTAGCCTTTGAAAATAAAGTATCCTACGAAAAATCGACAACGACCGGAGTATATATCGGGACCGATTGGAAGAAAGTAGAGATCCCTTTCGTATCGTACATGGACCATCCCGAAGGAGGATCTCAAATGCTACTGCGCATCGGTTTTCCACCACAGGTTATTGAAATCGGGGGACTTCAGCTTATCAATTATCAAAAAACGTTGCAGGTAAGCGATCTGCCGAAAACCGGGATTGGTTATGAAGGCTACGAAGGCAGAGAAGAGAATGCCAAATGGCGTCAGGATGCTTTACAGAGGATCGAACAAATTCGTAAGGCCGATTTGACCGTTCAAGTACAAGATAAAGACGGACAAAATGTGCAGAATGCGTCTGTCGAAGTTAGGATGCTGAATCATGAGTTTATGTGGGGAACAGCTGTTACCGCCACAAGATTGCTCGGAACGAATGCAGATAGTGACAAGTATAGGCAAGCGGTGACGGAATTGTTTAACAGCGCCGTTCCCGAAAATGAGTTGAAGATGACCACTTGGGATACTGCCAATCGTTCGAATGGTTCTAAAGTGGTCAACTGGTTGAATGAACGAGGACTTCGCGTACGCGGTCATACGCTCGTTTGGCAAAAGGAAACGTTAATGCCCGTCACGGCGAATGAACTGAAATATTACCCGGTACTGTATCGCAATAGAGTTCGCGATTATGTAAATGAAGAAGCTGGTTTTTTCAAAGGCCAGTTCGTCGATTGGGATGTGGTAAACGAACCGAAAGATAACCATTTATTGACCGATTCGTTCGGAATGTCTGAGAGCGCTCAATGGTATAATCAAGTTCGTCAAATTGAAGGCAGCAGCGGCGCTAATATGTATTTGAATGAAACTGGCGTTGAAGGAGGAAACCCGGATAACATCAAGAGGTTTATTAAAGTGCTGGATGATATGCAGAACCAAGGAGTATCGGTCGATGGCATCGGCTTGCAATCACATTTTGGCCAGTATCCGGGAAGCATGAATCGATACTTGAGCATGTTTGACAAGTATGCAACCTATGCCGGCCATCTGGAAATTACAGAGTTTGATCATGCAACGGCCGACGAGAACTTGCAGGCCGATTTCATGCGGGACTATATGACCGCTGCGTTTAGTCATCCGGCGATGAAAGGCTTCCTGATTTGGGGATTTTGGGATTTGGCCAATTGGAGAAGCAATGCGCCTATCTATCGCAAAGACTGGAGCTTGAAGCCAAGCGGTCAAGTGTGGAAAGATCTGGTGCTTCATCAATGGTGGACGAATGAAACAGGCTCCACGGATGCTCAAGGTAAATTTTCAACACGAGGATTTTTGGGAGATTATGAAATCAAAGTGAATTATCAAGGCCAAAGCCAAACCTTCAAGATGAAGCTAGGCAGTGGCGGTACTCAAGAGATCGTTATCATCGATAGTGAACTGAGCGACGACTCCACTTTGCAGCAGTTAGCTGTGGGGGGGAATACGGTGCAAGGGTTTGCCCCTAACCAAAATCAATATGTTGTTCAAGTACCCCGCATGCCGTATGGAGAAACGACAGTACCGGGTGTCACGGCGAGAGCAACCGACAAACAGGCTGCAATGAAGATTACAAATGCAACGGCAGTTCCGGGAGAGGCGAACGTCCAAGTAACCGCTCATAACGGTACCCAAACGACGTATACGGTGCAGCTCTTATTTGAGCCTTTGAAGCCGGTTTCCGGAAACAAGTTGGATGTAAGCAACGTTACCGCAAGCGTGTACGGAAGCGTTTATGGGGTTGGACCAGGCAATGTCATTGACAACAATCCGCTCACTTCCTGGGTAGGGACGGAGAAGAATCAATGGATCAAGCTTGACTTGGGAGAGATATGCAATGTGGAAGGCTTGAAAATCGCTTGGGAGCAAGGAAGTACGCGCACGAACTCGTTCGATATCGAAGTATCCGCTATCGGTAATAATTGGCGTAAAGTATACGGAACAACCAGTACAGGGACAACATCGGATCTGGAGCCGTATGCGTTCAGAGAATCGCCAGCCCGGTATATAAGGGTGAAGAATGCGGGCAATCAACCCATGGCTATTACCGAGATTGAAATCTATGGACAACGGTTGACTACGGATGTGTCTTTGCAAAGCATTAAGGTAAATAATGTCGAGCTGCAAGGGTTTAACGCGGAGCAACTGGAATATACGGTGCCTGTAGCTGCAGGAGATGCCGTTCCAACGATACGTGCGGTTTCTACAGCACCTGCAGAACGCACACTAATACTCGTGAAACCAGCTGCGGCTGTCCCTGGCACTACTGAACTGGTGGTGACGGCGGAGAATGCGGCAACCCGGACGTATAAAGTGAATTTTGTTGCTGGGAACTAAAGCACGATGAGTTGAGTAGTTTAGCGAGCGAGGATCAGACCATGGCTGATCCAACGCATGTGAACATTAGAACTACTGGTGATTTCACCAGTAGTTCTTTGTTTAATCATATGTCCTTGCACCCTCATTTCCATAGCGCCAAACGGGTATGATCCCCCTACACCCTGTGGGTTTTTCTAAACTCGGAGGGATTCAGGTTCGTTTGCTGGGTAAACACTTTGGACATGTAAAAGCCGTTCTGAAAACCGTTCAATTGAGCTATAGTATCGATGGTGTAATCGGTATGAATCAGCATTTCTTTTATGTTGTGGATCCTGACCGAGATGAGGTATTGCTGAGGCCCCTTCTGATAAGCGTCTTGAAATTTTCTCGTAAACTGGGATGGGCTTAGCCCATGCTCTCGTGCAATATCTTCCATTTTCATCGGTTTGGAAGCATTCTCTTCGATATAAGCCGCGACTTTTCGAATGGTGCTGTCAATTGGCTTCTGGACCTCCTCCACTGATCGAACGGAATTCAGACAAAGAAGAAGCAGATCAACCACATAATGAGCCGATAAATCTTTATCCGTAGATGCTTGCTTTAAATATTGAAAATTCGAGAGGAGTCTTTGTTCATCCGCGATGGTAATAGCGCCGGAAGGCATTGTTTTCGTTTTTGCTGATGGGGGCAGCTCCTGTTCGGACCATTTGAATTCGATAAAATGAAATGAAAATATTGAAGAGTTCACCCTTCGGTGCAGCGTCTGTCCAGGCGGACATAAGACTACTTGGCCGAAGCCTACTTCGCCTTGCTCATCCCCGATCGCATAGTGAAATGTCCCTTCTTCAGCAGCCAGTATCACCCAGTGTGCATAGGTATCCGACTCCCGAATAAACTGTGTTTTCGACTCTCCCCAGTAGTAATGCACTATTTTATGAGATTCCGTCTTGTCCCACATGAAGGACACCCCTCTGCAAAAATGTATATAAAATATTATAATATCCTGCATTCATTCTTGTATAGGCATCTCTTACAATGAATACCAAAGGAGGGGAAACGATTGGAGTTGAGTGGGAAAGTTGCGGTTGTCACCGGTGGGACGCGAGGGATAGGAAGAGCCATTGCCGCTGCTTTTGCGGCGGGTGGGGCGCAAGTTGCCGTTATCCATAATGACAGTGAGCCGCCGCAGTATATTCCGTGTTCCCACGTTTCGGGAAAAGAAGAAAGGATTGTAGAGCTAAAGGGGGACATATCCGAAGCCGAACAAGTCCGGCATTGCTTCGGGCAAATCGGAGAACGCTACGCAAGAGTGGATATTCTCGTCAATTGTGCCGGAATGACGGAACGATTGCCGCTGATGCATATGAACGAAGCATCTTGGGAGCGCACCATAGCTGTGAATTTAACAGGGCACTATCTGTGCACTAAGGAAGCTGTAAAGTATATGAGCAGTGGAGGTGGCGGAAGTATCATCAATGTTTCCTCGGTTCGAGCCCGGCGAGGTTATGCCTGTGATAGCAGCTATATCGCTGCAAAAGGAGGCATTGAGGCGTTTACCCGAGCTATGGCGGTAGAGCTTGCTGAATATCGGATTCGAGTGAATTGCATCGCGCCGGGTGCGATTGAGACGGACTTTAACCGTGAACGATTGCAAGATCTCGCGATTCGTGAGAAGACGATTCAGTCGATTCCGCTCGCCCGGATCGGGGTGCCTGAGGATGTTGCTGGTATTGCCGTATTCCTGGCGTCCGAGCAATCCGCTTATATTACAGGCGTAACGATCCCGGTCGACGGGGGCCAAATGATTAAAGGTTAGCCAATGAACCATCACTATAAGGGGAGTGTAAATATGGATTGGAAAAAAAAATATGAATATGGCGTACCGGTAACGGAGCTTATTGAAAGATACAAGGAATTATATACGGGTGCCGTATACGATGTACTGGATCATTTGGGATACCCCAATCAGGCTCTCGCGCACGGAGTAAAGCCGATTCGACCGGACATGGTGCTGGCGGGACCGGCCTTTACCATTAAAGGCATTCCCGACATTAAGGGCGACGAAGACTTGCGCACTCGCCGTATACATTTGTTTAACGATATGAGAGCGATCGGCTGCCCGCTTATCGATACGAGAGATTGCAGCATGGATAATCAAGCTGCTCATTATGGTGAGATGAATGCCGTGCTCGGCAAAGCATCCGGTGTTATCGGTACGGTTGTTGATGGAGGGTGTCGTGATACTGGATTTTTACTAAAGGATAACTTCCCGGTATTTTGCCAATATCAGACTCCGGTGGAAGCCTTTATGCGCTGGAGCTATTACGACTGGCAAATGCCGATCGGGCTTCGGGGTGCGTTATCTTCGATTGTTTCAGTTCAGCCAGGGGATTTTCTGTTCGGGGACCTAGACGGTGTCGTGGTCATTCCGCGTGCACTTGTTGTCGAGGTACTGGAAAAAACTGAAGAGCTTGTCCGAGTCGAGAATAATGCTCGGGCTGAGTTTGCTTCCGGCGCGGACCCTGTAGAAATATACAAAAAATACGGAAAACTATGAAGCTGAGCATTATAAAGGAGGAGCAACCCTTTGAAAATTATAGACATGCGCACAAGATGTGTCGCTATCCCGACAACAGCGCAATTGAGACATAGCACAGGGGTCCATCCTGGTTATTTTCTTCGCACCGTATTGGAATTGATTACAGATGAAGGCATCGTCGGTCTGGGTGAAGTAGGCGGAGGCGATGCGCGAGGAGCTTTGCAGAAGCTGAAGCCGAGAATCGTTGGGCTGGACCCATTCGAATTGGAATTAATCAAACTAAAGGTGCTTCGCAGCATCTACTATATGTCGAATGCTAGACTGTATGCAGCCATTGAAATGGCATGTCTGGATATCCAGGGCAAAGTGCTGGGTCGGCCACTCAACGTTTTGCTGGGAGGTAAAGTTCGGGACGAAGTGCCGATGATAGGGTACTTGTTCTGGAGGTATGACCGTCCGAATGGCGGCGATGATCGCAGTGCTGAAGATATGGCGGATTATTGCGAACAGTTATATCATGAATTAGGTATTACATCTATGAAATTAAAAGCAGGTGTCATGAAGCCTGAGGAAGAGGTACGGGTTCTAGAGCTATGCCGCAAGCGTCTAGGCGATTCCTTCGGCCTAAGGATCGATCCGAACGGAGCCTGGTCGGTTCCAACAGCGATCCGGATGGGACACCGATTGGAAGCACTCGGCTTGGAATATTACGAGGATCCTGCCTGGGGGTTGGAAGGCAACGCCGCTGTACGCAGTCAAGTGAGGATTCCTATTGCAACGAATATGTATCCAAACAAATTTGACGATTTGGGACCTGCGATCCGAATGGGAGCGGTAGACATCATCCTGACAGATATTCATTATTGGGAGGGACCTCGAGGGGTAAAGGATCTTGTTGCCATCTGCAATACGTTTAATATGGGTGTTGCTATGCATAGCGGGGTGGAATTCGGCATCGAGCTGGCTGCCATGCTTCATACAGCATCAACTATTCCTGCGATGATATTTGCTGGAGATGCCCATTACCACTACTTAACGGATGATATTGTAGCGGGTGGATTGATGAAATATGAAAACGGTTGCATTAAAGTTCCAACGGGACCGGGTCTGGGCGTGGAGCTTGACGAAGAGAAGATGGCGAAGTATGAGCGCTACTATGAAGAGAAGGGCGACTATTATGCCCGGTTCCACCAAGATCCGCGACGACCGGAATGGTATCCGACCATTGGAGGTTATTAATAGGAGGGTTATAGCATGATGTTACAAATGCCATGTGATTCATTGGCCTCACCTTGTGTTCGGGAGCTGCTGGATTGGTTTAAGTCGTTACCCGATCAGGTGGACCGGCGTGTGGTTATAGGTCAATACATTACCCGCAATGCGAACAATTCGAATTCATATGATGCCCATCAAGCATGGGAGCGATTCTATCTGGACGTATTTCGCTTGTCGGGCGAGTATCCGGGCTTGGTCGGATTTGACTTCAGCGGGCGTAATGTGGTTGGAACAGGTATTGAGAACCGCCCCTCCGACTCCAATTGGAGAGAGTACGCTTTAGAGCATCATGAGCAAGGCGGTTTATTGCGATTTATGTGGCATCCCAGCAATCCATGGACATTGGAAACGTCGTGGTCCTCCATACCCGAAGGCCATCAATTGGAAGAGCTGATTACACCGGGTAATTCTGTGTATGAACGATGGAATGATTGGCTCAGCGTCATCGCGGATATTATAGCGCAATATGCAGAGAAGGACATTCCTGTCATCTGGGGACCGCTGCATGAAATGAACGGCAGGTGGTTTTGGTGGGGCACAGGAGCAACGGACCAGCTTTTATCCGTATGGCAGCACATGTTCCGGTATTTTACCGAGACGAGGGGCTTGCACAACTTACTGTGGATGTATTGTCCTGATGCAAAAGCTCCCTTACAGCGCGCATTGGAACAATATCCTGGCAATGAGTATGTGGATATTATCGCTCCCGATCTGTATTACGTTGCTGACGATGTACCCGCGAATTCGCAACTCTATGATGAATTTTCGGACCCAAAATACGGCAAAGTGCTCGGCTGGGGAGAAGTAGGAATCAATATGGAGACACCGATCGATAACCTCAAATATTTGGATGACATTCGCAGCAGGTTTCCGCTTGTGACTCTTTATATGCAGTGGGGGGATGTGGTTTCCGGTCAGATTAACAAGCGATATGCCCTGACGTCCAATAACCATATCGTGGAAGTGATGTCGGATTCATGGGCAATCACGAGAAGTGAGCTTGTGAAACTAAAGAACAATGATGCCATAGCTAAGCGATATGTCGAGAGAAATCAGATACGTAAAGCGTAATAGGAGAACGAAACAAAAAGAAGGAGTGGTAAAACCAGATGACCCATAGAGTCAGGCTTATTTTAAAAGTCAGCACAGCCAGTCTGTTGGCATTATCAATGACGGCCTGTAGTGCAAGTGGGAAAACCAATACGAACACGAGCGCCAACGTCAACACGAGCAATCAGGCTGCTTCAGAGAAAACGAATGAACCGGTAGAGCTTGTTATTTATTCCGAAAGCGGCTGGTCCCAAGAAGAATTTAATGAGCGGTTCGGAGATTCCATCCGCAAAAAGTTCCCTCAGCATACCTTCAAATATATTACCAAGCAGGGAGCGGGACCGCTGTTGCCTGAAGTGGTCGCTTCAGGAACGAACATCGACATTTATTGGGACGCTGTATCCAAAATCTTTACGAACTTAAAAGATATGAAGCTTGAGTATGATATGTCGGACATGATCAAGAAACGGCAAATGGACTTGAACAAGCTGGAACCGTCCACAGTAGAGTACGCAAAGCAAAGCTCAGACGGCAAAATGTACGCTCTTCCTGTCGTTATCAACACGCAAGCCTTGTATTATAACAAAGATATATTTGACAGGTTCGGGGTCCCTTACCCTAAGGATGGCATGACGTGGGATGAAATTCTGGATTTAGGCAAAAAGTTTAATAAAGTGGACGGAGGCACCGAATATTACGGAATAGGCTTATATAACAATCAGTATCTTGTTTTGAATCCATTTTCTTTATCGTATGTGGATCCTAAAACAGAGAAAGCCACGATTCAAAATGAAAAATGGAAGCCGGTTTACGACGTTCTTACGAAAATTTATCAGACAGCTGGAAATAAAATGCGTTCACCGACTTTTTTTACGAAGGATAAAAATATTGCAATGACGGTTGCCTTGGGCAATTATTTCTTGACCCCGCCTATGGCGGATATGAATTGGGATATCGTGTCGTTCCCTAAATATAAGGAAGCGCCGAATTTGGGTCCGCAAACCTTGCCAACGTACTTCAGCATCACCTCGACGAGCAAGCACAAGGAACTGGCGATGGATGTCATTCAGCATATATTAAGCGATGAAAAGCAAACGGAGTTGTCACGTAAAGGAATTATTCCGGTGCTGACCGATCCGAGCATTAAGAAACAGTTTGGCGAGAGCAGTCCTCATAAAGGGAAAAATTTGCAAACCATTGTGAATCAAAACTATTCATCAGTTGCTCCGAAAACAAAATATGATACCAATGCAGAAAAAATATATCTCAAATATGATGCAGATCTCGCGACAGGCAAAATGGATTTGAATACGGCTTTCCGTCAAATAGAGGAAGAAACGAACAATATGATTGCAAAAGAAAAAGGGGTTAAGTAAGAATTGACTACTTATCGAAAATGCGGTGATCGGAGTGAAGGAAAGCGATCGGCCGTTCATAAGCCACAGTGCGGAAAATATCCGAACTGTGGTTATTCGTTGTTCTAGGAAGTTACCGCTGCTAATTTTCTGATAACAACAACTAATGAATTTCACATAATAAATTCTGCTTCTAAGCTGTCTAGCTGGAGGGATACCCACCGCTGTATTTTGCCAAAGGGACTCTAAAATAGGAACTGTTAATTTATGTAAATATCATGTAAATTGTATGTGATACAAAATTGTATGGTGTAATGAATGGTTGATGCCCATGTAATTATTTAATTATAAGGAGGTAGTGATTCCTTGGTTCCAATCGATTTAAACGAAATACCAAATGATTTTAAACATTACTTAGGTGTTATTAAAGATATCACATTTCCAAGGCAGGGCCATACTTCTGATGTTGGAATTATTCAAAGCGAACATGGCAAGTTTGTTCTAAAAAGAACAAAAGGCGAGCAGTATTCTGCCTGGCTCTCTGACGAAGTACAAGTTGTAAAGAGTCTTTCTGTAGCACCGTTATCAACTCCAAAGGTATATCATTTTGTTGAACAAAAAAGTGAAGATCAAGCTTGGGCTTTGATGGAATTTTTTGAAGGAGATACATTAAGATCTACCTTAAGTAATGAAAGTGATAGGGATAGAAAGCATGAATTAATATATAAATTTGGGAAAGCTTTGTCTCAAATTCATTCAACACCCTGTCCAATAGCTCTAGTTAAAGATGGATTGTGGCTGGATGAAATGCTGCGACGAGCGGAAATAAATGTACGAAGATATAAGGTTGACGGTACGGAAGATTTATTACAATTTTTGAAAGATAACAAGCCAGCGCCGGTAGAGAATACACTCATTCATGGTGATTTTACAATTGATAATGTATTGGTTCATGAAGGAGAAATTACAGGTGTGATAGATTGGAGCGGGGGAGCATTAGGCGACCCGCGTTATGATGTGTGTTTGGCAATACGACCAAAGCCGAACATCTTTGAAGAGGAAGCTGAGGTTCATACGTTCTTCGAAGGCTATGGCAAGCGGAGCATAGGAGAGAGCGAATTTCATTATTTTGAAAAAGGACTCTATGCCTTTTTTTGATTTGGCTTAGAAATGCGTCAGAGAAAAATGCTCGCCGAGTGGACCAGCTATCGTGGGTATGTAGATTAACACTGGCAAAATGATATGGAGACCTAGAGGGAATAACACAACAAGTTGACTCCAAGATAGCAATTTATAAGAAACCATGTTATAGATCTTTTGGTATATTTAAGGAAAAGGAGGTTGGAACTATGCGGCTCAAAAACAAGAACGCGGTGATTTACGGAGGGGGCGGTGCGATCGGCAGTGCGGTTGCTCGTGCTTTTGCCCGAGAGGGAGCGAGGGTTTACCTCGCAGGCCCTACGCTTCAGAAACTAGATGCGGTAGCTAGTGAAATCGCTGCTTCAGGGGGAATTGTCGATATTGCTCAAGTCGATGCTCTTGACGAACAGGCAGTAGTGAAGCATTCTGATGCTGTGGCGGCGAAGGCAGGTGGCATCGACATTGCGCTGAATGCAGTAGGCTTTGTTCATGTACAGGGAACACCGTTCGCAGAACTATCTCTTGAGGACTTTGAGTACCCGGTCGCACGTTACATTCGGACAAATTATATTACTGCAAAGGCTGCGGCGCGGCACATGGGGAAGAATAAATCGGGAGTCATTCTCACTCTCTCGACACCAGCATCTCTTATGCCAGGACCAGGCTATATGGGACACAGTGTCGCCTGTGCCGGGGTTGAAGCTTTTTCCCGCCATCTGGCGGGTGAGCTTGGGCAGCAAGGGATTCGGGTTATTTGCATCAGGTCCCATATGATTCCGGAGACAGTGGAAGCAGGTTCTCACAGCCGGGAAATCTTCAGTCACAATGCAGAGCTTGCCGGGATTAAGCTTGAAGAAATGTTAGCGGGTGCGGCGGGCAGCACGCTGCTGAAGCGACTTCCCACGCTTGCTGAGGTTGCGAACACAGCTGTCTTTATGGCATCGGAACAAGCTGGAGCAATGACAGGTACAGTGGCCAATTTGACCTCCGGCTTTATTTTGGATTAATTAGAGCATTTATTAAACAAAAAAGAATATGGGCTAACCCTAAGGCTGGGCTGTGCGAGAGTTAATATAAGGCAGAAGAACCTTCAGAACCACTAAACAAAGTGGATTTGAAGGTTCTTTTATGCTTGAGAAGCAGGAGTTTGGCTAGAGCCAAGCTTTTATTATACCCAGTGGGAGTTAGTGGAATGAACTTTTCCCGCAGTCTAGCGATTACAGCTATAATTCTAATCACATTCATAGCCTGAACGCCCTATGGCGTTTTTTTCGTTTTTTTCCCATAAGTTCATAATCAGTTCATATTAGCAAGGTATGATAAAATAGGATAAGAATGCGTTCAGGTATACATAACGTTTAAATCACGGAAGTACTCAAGCCGGCTAATGTCCAAGGGACGGCATTGAGCGGCTTAGTGTGTCAACGAAAGAAGGAACGATGATGACCAAAGTGTTAATTGTGGACGATGATCCTTTTATAAGACAACTGATCAAGCTAGCTCTGCGAAACGATGAGATGCAGCTGCTTGACAGCAGCAACGGGCTTGAGGCGCTGGAATTGCTGGAGCGGACAAGGGTCGATCTGGTCATTCTCGATATTATGATGCCGCTGATGGACGGCTGGGAGCTGTGCAAAGAAGTGCGAAGTCGATATCCAGACCTTCCGCTTCTGATGGTGACGGCAAAAAGCGAGCCAGCGCATAAGGTGAAGGGCTTCCAGCTAGGCACCGACGATTATGTGGTCAAGCCGTTCGACCCGATGGAGCTCGCTATGCGGGTTAAGGCATTGATGAAGCGATATAAGATCAATACCTCCCAAGTCATGCTGGTTGGGGAAACGGAATTGAACCGAAAAAATCTTGAAGTGAACCAGCAGGGCAAAAGACAGACGCTTCCTTTGAAGGAGTTTGAGTTGTTGTTTACCCTAGCGGGGCATCCGAATCAGGTGTTTACGAGGCATCAGCTGGTAGACCAAATTTGGGGTATGGATTATGAAGGAGAAGAGCGCACAGTGGATGTTCATATCAAGAGACTCAGAGAACGGTTCACTGAAGAGGATTCCGATTTTTCGATAGTTACCGTACGAGGACTTGGTTACAAATTGGAGCTTAAGGCATGATCCGCTCTTTATATGTTCGAGTTGCACTGACGTTTATCGTATCGGTCATTTTGGGCTTGTGCATTGCGTTCTACGCATCGAATTACTGGTTTAGAGATTTGTTCGAATCAGAGATGCAGAAGGATCTATATAATGCTTCGGAGGACATGGTCGCTATTTTCCAGGAAATGAAGGGAACCGATATGGAGACTTATTTGCACAACCTTCATTGGGCCAAGCGGTACTACGTCACGCTGTACGATTCCAAGCTGAACAAGAGTGTTTTCGGACCTAAGCAGGAGCGGACGACCCTATCGGATGCGATAGTGCAGCAAGTATTGAATGGTCAGGTTGCGAGACAATCTGGAGAACCTTTCGATCAGTATGTAGGTTATCCGTTTAAAATAAAGGACGATAGCTATGCTGTCTTCGTACAGCCGATTATGAGGAATACCGAGGACAACTTCAGGTATATCTTAATTACTGTTCTAGTCGTCACATTGATCATGGGAAGCACATTCGTGCTAATTGCAGCACGTTATTTGGTCAAGCCCCTTAAATTAATGACACAGGCTACCAAGAGGATATCCAAGGGAGATTTTGATATTACCTTTAGTTGGTTGAAACGCAAGGACGAGGTCGGAGATCTGGCCCGAAGCTTCAGTCATATGGCAGGGGAGCTCAAGCAGCTTGAGCTGATGCGGCAGGATTTTGTCTCCAGTGTGTCCCATGAGATTCAGTCGCCGTTAACGTCGATTGCGGGATTTTCCAAGCTCATCCGGTACACCGAGCTGCCTGAAGAGGAGCGTCATCAGTACTTGGAAATCATTATGACCGAGTCGGAACGGTTGTCCCGTCTTAGCGATAACTTGCTCAGTCTTGCCTCTCTGGAATCGGAGCATCATCCGTTTCATCCGGTTTCTTACCGTCTTGACGAGCAAATACGCCGAATTATTGTGTCACAGGAGCCGATTTGGTCCGCCAAGCAGCTGGAGATGGAGCTTACATTGCCGCAGGTGATGATCGTTGGGGATGAAGATCAGCTCAGTCAGGTTTGGATTAATCTGTTGAGTAACGCAATCAAGTTCACGCCTAAAGGCGGCAGGATTAAGGTGAAGCTGGAATTATTGACGGACCGTGTGCAAGTATCGGTTCATGATACGGGTATTGGCATTTCAACGGACGAAATCCATCATATATTTGACCGCTTCTATAAAGCGGATCGCTCCAGACAGCGCGAGGTCGGTGGCAACGGGCTGGGACTTTCAATTGTCAGAAAGATTATCGAGCTGCATCAAGGTATGATTACTGTCGACAGTAAGCAAGGCAAAGGTTCTGTGTTTAGAGTGAGTCTTCCCGGGGTGATGAAGAAAAAAGCTTTATCCTGAGAGTGAAAGCATTAGGATTGTAAAGGAAAGCGGGTGTCCGATAAGCGGGCATCGGCTTTTTTTCGTATTATTCATATTGAGTTCATATTGCCATATTATTCTAGAATTTGTACGTGAAAAGATAGACGAAGATAAACCAGGAAAGGACCGAGGGGAGTGCTGAAATGAACCGATTAACCCAGTTTTCCATGAAAAATGTATCGGCCTTGTTCATCATCATGATTCTCTTGTTCGGAAGCGGCGTTTATGCGACGAGCAAGCTTAAGGTAGAGAACATGCCGAACGTATCGTTCCCTGTCGTAATGGTAAGCGCGACCTATACGGGTTCGCCGAAGGACGTCATGGAGCAAGTGACAGAGCCATTGGAGAAGAAGCTGGCCAATATCGAGGATCTTGATTCCATGAGATCTACCTCGAGTGAAAATAACGCCAGAATTATTCTGCAGTTCAAGCAAGATGTAGATACCGATAAAAAGAAGCAGGATATCGAGAGCCTGCTTCAAGAAGTCATGCTTCCGGATTCGGCGGGTACACCGAAGGCTTCTACTTTCGGAGCTTCTTCGATGCCTTCCATTTATTTGGTAGCTAATGCAGAGAACGGGATGAGTCAGACGGAGCTGGACAAGCTCTATGAAGATACGATTAAACCGGATTTGGAATCCGTTAAAGGGATTGACCATTTGGATTCCATTGGGGTGCGGGATACCAGCCTGGATATTGAATTGGATGCGGACGCCTTAAATGCGTACAGCTTGACTCCTACTCAAGTGACCTCAGCCATTCGAGCTGCTGTGACCAAGAGTCCGATCGGCACTGTGGAAGTCAGCGGTAATGATAAAAGCGCTCGCGTTACGGGAGATATTAAAAGCGTGTACGATATCGAGCAGCTCGAAATTACGGGCGGCAAGGGAAATATCATCACACTGGATCGTGTAGCCAAAGTCAAATCGATTACCGAATCCGATTTTGTCGGACGCTTTAACGGCAAGCCGGCGATCTCGATGATTTTGTACAAAACAGGAAACGCCAATGCGGTTGATTTTTCCGATGATGTAGAGAAGTTAAAAGAGCAATGGAAAACGTCCATGCCTAACGCGGTTTTCAAAACGACCTACGATAGTGCGGACGAGATTAGGGAATCCATCAATGGCATGCTGCGGGAAGGCGTGGTCGGGGCTCTTCTAGCTTCGTTCATGATTTTGCTGTTCCTGCGCAATGTGCGGATGACTCTGATCGTACTCGTGTCGATTCCTTTATCTATTCTCATTACGCTGCTGCTGATGTGGGAGTTGGGCTTGACGCTGAATACGATGACGCTCGGCGGGATGTTCATAGCCGTCGGACGCGTGGTGGACGACTCCATCGTTGTTATTGAAAATATATACACAACACTTGAAAAGGCTCAGAAGCGAAATGAATCCGTCATTATGCTCGCGACCAAACAAGTCTCCATGGCGATTACTTCTTCAACACTAGCTACGGTAGGCGTCTTCGCGCCAATTGGTATGGTGAGTGGAATAGTCGGCGGATTTTTCCGGCCGTTTGCCATTACCTTGGCCTGCGCGCTGCTATCCTCCTTGCTGGTAGCTCTGACGGTCATTCCAATGCTGGCCAAGCTGCTGGTGCTGAAAGGAAAGCCTGGCAAAGGCCACTCGTCACATGAGGATGCGCATCAAGGCAAGTTCATGCAAACCTACGAGAACATCTTGCATTGGTCGCTGAAGCACCGGATCAAATCACTGCTTATGGCAGCCCTCTTGTTCGTTGTTACCTTGGCAGCAACTATCCCTGCGCTAGGTGTATCATTTCTTCCGGACGGGAAGCCTTCCCGAACGATGTATTTTGTTATGAAGCTGCCGAATGAAACTGCGTTTGAAGCTACGAATGCGAAGACACAGGAGCTTGAGCAGCTGTTGATGAATGAGAAGGACAGCAAGGGCAATCCATTGTTCACTTATGTTGAAGGCTTGGCGGGGTATAACGGTAATGGTACGGACCGGGTGACGTATGCTTCCCAAATCTATGTGGAGGTCAACGAACAGGTAGACCCGGATAAAGTGATGGAGCAGGCGAAGCAGTTTATTCTCTCTGAGCTTCCGGCAGGCTCTGAAGTACAGCCGAGAGGTGTAGGCGGCGGTAACGGCGTGTCGAGCACGGACTTCTCCTATAACCTGAAAGGTGAGGATCAAGATCGCTTGGAACAGGCTGCAGCCATTGTTAAAACGAAGCTGCAGGAGTTTGAAGAGCTAAGCGAGATCGAGGACAGCTTGAGCGACGGAAAAACAGAGGTTGAAATTGCCGTCGATCAGAAAAAGGCACGCGCCTTCGGCTTGACCGCGTTAACGGTCCGTGAAACGGCGAGCAATTGGATTCAAAAGCAGAAGCTTGGCGATTTGAAGCTGGATGGAGTAACGTATACGACGACCGTATCTATGGATAAGTCGGATAAAAACTCTATCGAGAAGCTTGGCAATATTCCGTTGAGCGGTACGAACGGTTCTGTCGTGTATTTAAAAGAAGTAGCTAAGATCAGCCTCGTTCCAGGAGCCGTATCTTTGGGGCGTGACGATCAGAAGCAGCTCGTAAGGGTAACCGCCAAAATTAAAGCGGAAAATAAAAACGCTGTAAGCGCCAAGGTTTCGGCTGCATTGAGGACGGTGGAGCTTCCTGACGGCGTAACCCGCGAAGTCAGAGGGGTTAATGAAGATATTAACGAAAGCTTCACTCAATTATTCATGGCCATGGCCGTTGCAATCTTCATGGTATATCTGGTTATGGTACTTGCATTCGGGAATGCATCTGCTCCATTCGCCATCTTGTTCTCGCTTCCGTTGGCAGCTATTGGCGGATTGATCGGGCTGGTCATCACAAGGCAGGCTCTTAATGTCACCTCCATGATTGGCTTTATGATGCTTATCGGAATTGTTGTTACGAATGCCATCGTATTGATCGATCGCGCCCAGCAGCTGCGCGAAGAAGGATATACGGTTCGCCATGCTTTGATCGAGGCGGGGAAGGTCCGCTTCAGACCGATCATTATGACGGCGGGAGCCACCATTATGGCGCTGGTCCCATTGGCTCTGGGTTTATCGGGTGAAGGGGCTTTGATCGGTAAAGGCCTTGGGGTTGTCGTAATCGGTGGATTGACGACATCGACGATCCTTACGCTGATCGTCGTGCCTATCATTTATGAGCTTATAGAGGAAATGAAGGCTTATATTTCCCGGAAGATCCGCAAGGGCAACCATACGCTGAACCAAGAAGGCACCCTTGAAGGATAAGTGTTCATATTAAATCCAATAGCATGACTCTAGATAAATAGAAGATTTGCAAAAGCATGGAGGAGGCAAAACAATGAAAAGGATGAGCACGGGCAATAGAAAAAGAATCATTCGCCCTGTACGCGTGTTGGCTGTTATGACGCTGGCAGCGGTTGTGGCAGCCATGGCCGCCGGCTGTTCGGCTCCCGGTGGACCTAAAGGAATGGCTGAGGCACAGCTCAAAGTCAGAGCGGTGAAGACGGAGGCAATCACGAAGCAGCGCATCGGAGATCCGACCGAACAGGTTGCGGACATTTCCGCAGGAACTGCCATCGATATTGTCACGAAAGCGAACGGAGAAGTTATCGAGGTCCTGAAAAAGCGTGGAGATTATGTGGAGAAGGGCGACATTTTGTTCCGGATTGACAGCCGTGACGCAGAGTCCGTCAAACGGAAGAATGAGCTTTCCGTAAGAAGCTCTCAGGAATCACTGCAAAAGGCCAAGGACGATCAGGTCAACAACCGTAAGGATTTGGCGGATGCAGTGCAGAAGGCGGAGGTTGCGATGAAAAATGTGGAGCAGGACTACAATAAAATGCGCAATGATTACGATTCCGGCTCCGCTACCGATCATCAGCTGGAGCAAGCTCAGCAGCAAGTGGATAATGCACGCATGGGCCTGGAGTCGGCAAAAAACAAGCTTGCCGCTAACGACAACAATAATACGATTGCTTCGGTTGAAACGCAGGCTGAGACGAATCAGCTGGCTTTGGAGGATTCGATCCGATCCTTGGATAATTACAATGTCAAAGCTCCGGTCAGCGGCATCTTGACGGATTTTACACCGGAAGCGGGGCAAACGATAAGCTCATCCTTTAAGCTCGGACAAGTGCTTCAGGTCGACCCGGTTAAGATTAAAACCGAGCTGAGCGAGACGAATATGCAGCTCGTCAAAAATAAAAAAGAGCTTGTGTACTACAGCCCTGATGATCCTGATCATAAAGGGACCGCCCAAATCAGTTATTTGGCGCCGGTCATGAGCGCTCAGACGAAAACATACACGCTGGAGCTGGAGGTAGCTAACCCGGATCATCGCATAACTCCCGGCACGCGTGCTATGGTTCAGTTAACGTCGGAGGAGGAAGCGAAGGTTGTTGTTGTACCTACCTTGAGTATTATCCGTGAGGAAGGCGGAACGTTTGTCTTCGTTCTTCAGGGTGATACGTATCAGAAGCGTAAAATTAAGCTTGGCAGAATCAACGGTTCTTATCAGGAAGTACTTGATGGAGTGAAGGAAGGCGAGAAGCTGGTTACTACGGGTCAGCATCAGCTTAAGGACGGACAAAAAGTTGAAGCGTCAGCTCCAGCTTCCCCGGCGCCTGCGGGGGCGGCTCCTGCTGAGCAGAAGAAAGAGAAATAATTCGAAAGCGAGGAATGACAAAAATGAGCAAACGATGGAAAACGACGCTGACGTCTGTTGTGTTGGGGACAGCTATCATCATGCAGGGAGGCATCAGTCTCCCTGTGGCTGCCGCGGAGTCAGCCGCTTCGGTTGAGGAGACGGTAAGCAATCATTTGACGGAGGCGATCCAGGCTGCCATTAAAGGGGTATCGGTAGAATCAACCCCCGACGGAAGCCGCGTTGCCGTTACCGTTCGGCTGTACAACGGCGGAGCTATGAAGCAGCGCATACCCGATTATGAACTGCGGGTGCAAACTCAGGATGGAGTGGAATATGCTCTGGACGCCAGTGCCGACAATAAGAAGGCACTTAAGCCTATGGAAATCGGCGAGCTTGTTTATATGAGCACGGTCGACAGCAAGGCTTCGATGAAGCTGACGGGGCTAACCTTCGTCAAGGTTGATTCATACGCTTATCCGAAGACAGAGACGGTACTATTAAGCCTTCCGCTCGGTTCAGAGGTATGGTACGCGTCAAGCGGAACCGCGCTTCCGAGTATGGAAACGGCATGGGCGGAGTCCTTCACCATTCCTGGCATAAACTCAGACCTGACCTACACGCCGGTCGGATATGAGAAGCAGAACACGGATAAGGGTCCGATTGGAGTTGTAACGCTGTTGGCCAATAATCCTGCAAGCGGAAGGGAAACCATTCCTGATTTCCGTATCGATGCCCGTGCGGAACAGAAGACATACACAGGTGCTCGAACGGAAATGGATACCATTACGCTTGAAGCAGGCGAGAAGAAATATATTCATTTTGCGATTCCGCTCGAAAATAATGTTGTACCGAGTCGTTTGCTGGTAATGACCAGCGACACATTCTTGTCCGGCAGCTCCCAAGCAAGCAGCTCTCAGGCTGGGGGAACAGCAGCTTCAGCAGCAAGCGGCAAAGCGGGCGTTGCCATTGACGTAGGCAGAGTAGCCGTTACGCTGCCTAACGCCAATCAAGCTGATCCTGTGGCTATGTCCGGTTATTCCATGGGTACGCCAATAGCAGTGGATCCTCTCTCGAAAATAATGGACAATACGCAAGTGGCACTTATGGAGCTGCATATGAGTCAAAATCCGGGCGAGGGCTACAAAACGGCCATAGGCAAGTTCATTCTTACCAATAAGGGCGACAAGCCTATCCCTACTCCTGCATTTGATACGGAGCTTGTCGGCAGCGGAGGAGCGACCTATTCGGGTGTACGACAAACGAATGTATCGGCTTCACTGAACCCTGGACTCAGCTATGTTGTAAGCTATGTGTTTAACGTGCCGCAAACTGAAACCGGAGAGGGGCTCATCCTGAAGCTGCTGGACAGCCAAACGGCAGCTCCTTATAAAGTAGCAGTCGCTTCCGTAGCAACGGCGCTGCAGAAGGAAACTGATTCGGATACGTTACAGCTGTATCCATTCGACATCAAGCTTGTGAACTCAACGGTAGGTACGAATTATGCGGCTACCAACAGCGCCTATTCCTATAAAATGAAGCTGGAGTTGGACATCAAGCAGGCGGATAATGTTGTTGTAGATCAAAGCTTCTCTAAGCTGCATTTTGAAGTCGTAGACAAGCTGGGTCGTGTTCTGGGAACGGCAGATGGAAGCTTCACCGGAGCACAAAGGTTAGTTAGTGGTACTCAGACCATAGTAACCAATAATATCCAGAGTGAACAGTTCGAATTCCCGATTTCGGTGAATGTATACGAACTATTCGAAACACCAAATGGTCAAGCCAAACGGTTCTTAAAAACACTGAATTAATAAGAGTCGCAAGAGGCAGTCTCTACTAAGAGGCTGCTTCTTTTTTATACTAATTAGGCAACACGGCGCCATCCTACGGCTTGAATGTCAAAGCTAATCATCGACACTTGTTATTAACCTTCGGTTTATTAATTCGAAATTCGAGGAAAGTCGAGTGATTTGCATTCGATGTCGAATAGTAGGGAATTTAGGGAGCGTAATGAGCACTCTTCATATTGAAAGAGTTGATTGGTGTCGGATGGTTGTTTTTTTATTGTTTTAGGGTTCAAATTAGCCTGTATGAGTTCGTTAAATGAACTGGATAATCATTTATCATTCCCAATAACATAGTTCGATCTCAGGTGAAACCAGCGGGTTTGATACGATATGGCATGATTATGGAGGAATTAGGAGCTTAGGGAGGGTGAGGTCCCCTCACTCTAGGTCACAAGGGATTTACTGGAAATATGCAAGGAGGGCCCAAATGACAGCATTGGAAAAACTATGCTAGCATTATAACTGTTCGCGCGAACGTATTCTTAAGAGAGGTTGTGATGCTGCTTGAGAAGGAGTTTAGCGATAATGCTGTTTCTAACGCTTCTCACATCAGTCGTCGGTTGCGGGGAAGTCCGCGAGGCCAATACCGGAGGCGGAAATACGAGCAAACAGGAGTCTGGGGCGGGTAATGACACATTAGCCAAAGTGAAGCAACAAGGCTTCGTTACGGTAGGCTTTGCCAACGAGAAGCCATACGCCTACAAGACATCCGACGGTCAATTGACAGGAGAAGCAGTAGAAATTGCCCGGATTGTTCTCGACAAACTGGGTATCAAAGAAATGAAGGGTGAGCTGACGGAATTCGGATCTTTGGTCGGCGGCCTTCAAGCCAAGCGATTTGATATGATTACGGCAGGGATGTTCATCAACGCTCAACGCTGTCAGGCGGTTCTCTTCGCCAATCCAGAATACAGTATTGGGGAAGCTATTGCGGTTTCCAAAGGGAATCCTCAAGGACTTCGTAGCTACAAGGACATCGCAGATAAGAAGGATATGAAAGTCGCCGTCATGACGGGCGCTATTGAAATCGGCTATTTGGAAAAATCAGGCGTTACGAAGGAGCAAATGGTGCTTGTGCCGGATCAAGCTTCAGCATTAAATGCTTTACAGGCTAACCGGGCACAGGCCGTTACGATGACGGGGCCTGCACTTCAAGCAATGCTGGACTCCGCCAAAGATAGCAGCCTGGAGAGAGTCGCAGATTTTGAACAGCCCGTTATAGACTCGAAGAGTGTAAGAGGCTATGGTGCAACGGCATTTCGTCCTGAGGATAAGTCGTTTCAGGAAGCTTTTAATGCAGAGCTTAAGAAGCTGAAGGACTCAGGGGAGCTTCTTACGATACTGAAGAAATTCGGATTTACCGAGCAGGAGCTTCCCGGGGATTTGACCTCTGAAGCTTTATGCAAGGAGTAATATGATTACTTCTTGGATGGAATTTATCCCTCTGCTGATGCAGGGGGCTAAGATAACGGTAGAAATAGCATTCCTTTCCTCAGTAGCTGCATTAGTCGTTTCGCTTGTCACCGGTTTATGCAGGTTATCCAAGCTGAGGATCATAAGATTTCTTGCATCGGTGTACGTCGAGTTTTTTCGGGGAAGTTCCCTGCTTATTCAATTATTCTGGATGTATTTTGCTCTTCCGTTCATCGGGATTGAGCTCCCCAAGCTGATTGCTGCGGTTATTGCTTTCTGTTTGAATTATGGGGCTTATGGATCGGAAATTGTGCGCAGCTCCATAGATGCAATTCCTGGTGGTCAATGGGAGGCCGGTAAAGCTCTGAATATGAAATATCGGCAAACGTTGGTCCACATCGTATTACCCCAAGCCTTCGTAAGAATGCTGCCCCCGTTCGGCAATCTGCTTATAGAACTGATTAAAGGAACATCGCTTGTTTATTTTATTACGCTAGCGGACTTAACGTATCAAGCTATGGTGCTAAGAAATAATTACATCTCTTGGTCACCGCAAATTTTAGTGCTTCTGCTTTTGATTTATTTTGCTATTGCCTCTCTGGTATCCTTCGTGATGCGTTTTGCAGAACGAAAAATCGCTGCAGGGAGGATGTAAAAGCGTATGTGGAATTGGGATTACGCGCTTCAAATCTTGCCTGAGCTTCTAAAAGCATTACAGGTCACGCTTCTTGCTACTTGCTGCGGCTTTGCCATTGCTTGTATCGGCGGACTGCTTCTTGCTCTGGCTGCAGCTTCAAGATGGTTTTTGCTGTCGACCGTATCGCGTTGGCTGGTGGAATTTATTCGCAGCACACCGTTACTGGTACAAATCTTTTTCTTGTATTATACCCTCCCTAAAATTGCGAATATTTCTTTACCTGCTTTTGCTGTGGGGATCATAGGATTGGGACTGCATTACAGCACTTATATGTCAGAGGTATACCGCTCCGGAATCGAAGCCGTACCTAAGGGACAATGGGAAGCGGCAGTGGCCTTGAATTTTCCGAAAGTAAAAACATGGATAACGATTATTTTACCTCAAGCCATTCCGCCTATTATTCCCGTGATGGGAAACTACTTGCTGGTCATGTTCAAAGAGACCCCTGTTCTATCTGCCATTACCTTGGTTGAAATGCTGCTCACCGCCAAAAACATCGTATCGGAATCATACCGCGTATTCGAGCCTTATACCATGGTAGGTATTCTATTCTTAATTATTAGTTATCCTGCATCGGTCCTTATTCGCCTACTGGAAAAACGTTTGAATCTTCAACCGGGCCAGCGTTCTACAGGGAAGCAAGCACAAGAAAGCTTAAGCTCTAAGAAGGAGGTGGGAGCTTGAAGCCTATAGTGAAATATTCCGAAGTAAGCAAGTCATTCGGGGATTTGGAAGTATTGAAGCATATTGATTTGGAAATCGCGCCAGGAGAGAAGCTGGCTATGATCGGTCCAAGCGGTTCGGGGAAAACGACACTTGGAAGAATGCTCATGACCCTAGAGGAACCCACTTCTGGAACGATTGAATTGGATGGAGAGATGCTCTGGCATATGCAGATCCGTGATCAGCTAATTCGAGCCAACGAAAAGCACCTGCATCGAATGAGGGGAAAAGTGGGGATGGTGTTTCAGCATTTTAATCTATTTCCCCATATGAATGTACTGCGCAATGTGACGGAGGCTCCGCGTAAGGTGCTGGGGTTGTCCAAGGAAGAAGCGGAAGACAGGGCTGTAACGATGCTTGGCAAGGTGGGGCTTCAAGACAAGCTTCATGTGTATCCGGCTCAGCTATCCGGCGGCCAAAAGCAGCGGGTTGCTATTGCACGTGCTCTAGTCATGCGTCCCATGGTTATGGTGTTCGACGAAGTCACCTCGGCCCTGGACCCGGAGCTGGTCGGTGAAGTGCTCGAGGTCATTCGCGAGATCGCAGAAGAGGGCGACATGGCGATGATGCTGATCACCCATGAGATGGATTTTGCCAAGGAGATAGCTGATCGAGTCGTCTTTGGAGCGGAAGGACGTATCGTTGAACAGGGTCCTCCTGAGGCCATATTCGAAAATCCGCAGAGCGATAGGCTGCAGTCATTTCTCAAAAGATTCCGTTCATCTTAAAAAAACAGAACAGAAAGGAGTGTCCTGTTCGATGAGAACAGAAGCGGAGATTCGTTATCGCAAGCCTGTCCAAGAAGACGGGAGACTCGTGTGGAAGCTTGTAAAGCAAACGGAAACACTGGACGTTAATTCGGTCTATTGCTACATCCTGCTGTGCGATTATTTCAAGGATAGCTGTATCGTAGCCGAGGATGAGGACGGTATCGTAGGCTTTGTGTCGGCATTCCGAACACCGGAGAATCCCGAGCGTCTGTTTGTTTGGCAGATTGCGGTTGCTCCAGATAAGCAAAGAAGAGGGATAGGCAAGAAGCTGCTCAGCGAGCTGCTATCAGCGAAATGCTGCAGAGGAATTCGTTATTTGGAAACGACAATCAGCCCTTCGAACCTAGCTTCAAGGGGATTGTTTCTGGAGCTGGCCAAACAACGCGGGCTCGAATGCCGCTTATCTCAAGGATATACGGCATCCTCATTTCCACAGGAGCACCACCATGAGGAAGAAATCTTGTTTTGTTTAGGACCGATATCGTAGAACAGATGTGAACGAGAAAATATATGGATTATGGGAGGAAACCGATGAAAATGCCTACGCTGGAAATGCCCTCTATGCAAGTTTTTGAAGAGATGGAATCCGAGGTTCGCAGTTACTGCCGCAGCTTTACAACGGTTTTCGAAAAAGCTAAAAATGCCAAGTTGTGGGATAAAAACGGCAATGAATACATTGATTTTTTTGCCGGCGCAGGGGCATTGAATTACGGGCATAACAATGATCGGATCCGTGAGAAGCTGCTCGACTATTTACTGAAGGATGGAGTTACGCACAGTCTGGATATGGCGACAAGCGCCAAAGAGCATTTTTTAACCAGGTTTAACGAGGTGATTCTTAAACCAAGAAAGTTAGGCTATAAGGTGATGTTTCCAGGACCAACCGGTACGAATGCAGTAGAAAGTGCGCTCAAAATCGCTCGCAAGGTGACAGGAAGAACAAGTGTAATTTGTTTTACTAACGCGTTTCACGGGATGTCGCTAGGATCGCTTGCAATAACAGGTAACTCGTTCAAACGAAAAGGCGCTGGAGTGGAGCTCGGGAATGCTGTATTCATGCCGTATGATGGCTACTTTGGCGAAGAGATGGACACCTCTCGTTACATAGAGAAGCTGCTGGACGATCCGGGGAGCGGAATTAGTTTGCCTGCTGCGGTCATACTCGAAACGGTGCAAGGAGAAGGCGGGCTAAACGTTGCTAGTCAAAAGTGGCTTAGAAGCATAGAAGCGCTGTGCAGAAAAAGAGGAATTTTACTCATCGTGGATGATGTTCAAATGGGATGCGGACGTACCGGAGCTTTCTTCAGCTTCGATGGGTCAGGTCTGGAGCCGGATATAGTGTGTCTGTCCAAATCGATAGGAGGATATGGGCTGCCTATGGCGCTGACGCTGCTAAAACCGGATATCGATCAATGGAGTCCTGGCGAGCACAACGGTACCTTTCGTGGGAACAACCTTGGATTCGTGGCTGCCACTGAGGCGCTTCGGTACTGGGAAGATGATAGGCTTAACCAAGAGATCACGATGAAAAGCAGGCTTATACGTACGTCCTTGGGGAATATGCTGGCAAGTCGCCCGGAGCTGCAAGGGGAAATTCGTGGCAAAGGGATGATTCAAGGAATCGCTTTTCAACAGGACGGTATGGCGGAACGGTTGTGTGCACGCGTATTTGCCAGAGGATTAATCATGGAGACGTCCGGTCCCCGCAGTGAAGTGGCGAAGCTTATGCCTCCGTTGACGATAGGGGGAGAAGAGCTTGAAAAGGGGCTTCGCATACTTGCTGAAGAAATGTCTAAATTGCCGGTTGTTGATGAGAATAAGTGAACCATAATCTTGGATAACAAACAAGGAGCGGATAACCTATGATTGTTAAACACTTGGATCAATTGATCAATACGGTAGACGATGTGGATACAACGACCTGGAACTCAAGGAGACTGCTGTTGCGCAAGGATGGCATGGGGTTTTCAATGAATGATACGTTAATTAAAGCGGGTACGGAAACGTTGATTTGGTATCAAAATCATGTGGAGGCGGTCTATTGTGTAGAAGGTGAAGGGGAGATTGAGGTTATCGGCGGGGAAACGTATAAGATTAAGCCCGGTATGCTGTACGCACTAGACGGACACGAGAGGCATTTTTTACGAGCGAAATCCCAAATGAGAATGATCTGCGTATTCAATCCACCGCTAGTCGGGCAGGAAGTACATGATGAAAGTGGAACATACCCATTAATCAAGGACTAAGGGAGGAAATCAAATGAAGAGCATGAATGCTGTAAGCGATACGAATCAAAGGCAGGACCTCTACCCTTCACGAATTTCTGAACAACCTGTCATTATTGATCGTAAAGACCCCGTAGTGTATTCTAAGTGGAACCCGGCGAGTGGCATCAGCCAAGAACAGTCGGATTTTTATCATCAGCAGGGTTATTTATTTATTGAATCCTTTTTTTCGCCCGCGGAAGTGAACGAATACCGAGATGAATTGAAGCGACTATGGACAACGAGTCGTCAATCTGATACGAGCGAAGTCATCCGGGAACCGGATAGCGAAGAAGTTAGATCTATATTCAACGTTCATCGGAGCAACGCTGTGTTTCAGGCTTTATCGAATCATTCGAAGCTCAAAAACATTGTCGATTACATTTTGGGAAGTCCGACCTACATCCATCAATCACGAATTAACTTTAAACCTGGTTTTACAGGGAAGGAGTTTTACTGGCATTCTGATTTTGAAACATGGCACGTCGAGGATGGGATGCCACGAATGAGGGCTCTGAGCTGTTCCATTGCGCTGGAAGATAACTATCCGTTTAACGGACCGCTTATGGTAGTCCCTGGTTCTCATAAGGATTTTGTAGCCTGCGTCGGTCAGACTCCGGATGATCACTACAAAAATTCACTTCGTCGTCAACAGTACGGCGTGCCTGATCAGGACAGTCTCACTGCATTGGTGAAACAATATGGGATCGAGACTCCTGTGGGCAAAGCAGGTTCTATCGTCTTATTCGATTGCAACATTATGCACGGGTCGAGCAGCAACATCTCGCCAATGCCGAGAAGTAATGTGTTTTTAGTATATAACAGTATTGAAAACAAACTGCAAACGCCTTATTCAGGCCAGCGGCCTAGACCGGATTTTATCGCATCACGAGATGAATAATCGTTAGATCAATCTAAACCAATAATTTCTTGATACAATTTGACGCATCCCTGACCGTAGTGTATGATAGTAGTACGCTTAATTTCCGGTTTATTTATCGGAAAGCGGGGGAACCACTTTTTGGGGCGAATCATGAAGTATATGTAGGGAACCATCTTTCCCGAGCCCGGCAGCTAACCTCGTCAGCAGTGGATGGGTCAACGTTTTTTTATGCATCATTATTGCATTCATTGACCCGTATTCCGGGTCTTTTTTATATTGTTGGACGGACCCGGTTGATAGCAATTGGACGCCTACGCTGGACTGTGTATTACGGTCGCGGTGTTATGGCCCTGTTGCTGAACGGGTCTTTTTGTTGTCGTAATAACCAATAATTATCATTTATTACTTATTTTGTAATTTTAATCATCATACTAAAGATGAAGGAGTGATGTGGCAACCCCTTTGAGGGCCTATGATGAGCAGTTCGACGATGAAGTATAGCTCGTGGGAAAAGTAAGGTGAACGTTGTAGTCAAAAAAATCTGTCATTCCAAGGAGGATCATCAATGCCGCAACCGAAATATATTACCGATATTAATAAAATCCAGGAAATACCTGAGCAGGACAGAATAAAGCTGCAGCAAATAACGGATAAGTTCGTGTTTCGCGTGAACGATTATTACCTGAAGCTGATAGATTGGAACGATCCCAACGATCCTATCAAGAAGCTGGTCATTCCGAACGAAGGTGAGCTATCTGAATACGGCCGATGGGATGCATCTGACGAAGATACGAACTACGTAGTGCCTGGATGCCAGCATAAATATAAGACGACGGCGCTACTTATTGTATCAGAAGTGTGCGGCGCCTATTGTCGTTACTGCTTCCGCAAACGCTTATTTCGGAATGATGTCAAAGAAGCAATGTCGGATGTCAACCCAGGGCTAGAGTATATTGCAGAGCATTCTGAAATCAATAATGTGTTGTTGACGGGCGGAGATAGCTTGATTCTTGCAACATCCAAGCTTGCCTCCATATTGGAAAGACTAAGAGCAATTGAGCATGTGAAAATTATCCGACTAGGTTCAAAGATTCCTGTGTTTAATCCGATGCGAATTTATGAAGATGAGCAGCTGCTCGAAACCATTCGTAAATATTCCACCGCTGACAAGCGCATTTATGTCATGGCCCACATTAACCACCCGCGCGAAATAACAGAGGAAGCGAAGCGAGGCTTCGAGGCGCTGCATCAAGCAGGTGCCATTGTTGTCAATCAAACGCCGATTCTAAGAGGTATCAACGATCATCCGGCTGTATTGGCCGAACTGCTCGACAAGCTATCGTGGGCAGGAGTGACTCCTTATTATTTCTTTATCAATCGCCCCGTTGCAGGTAACCGTGATTTCGTCCTTCCTCTATCCGAGGTATACCGGATCGTAGAGCAGGCGAAAGCAAGAACGTCCGGTCTAGGCAAAAGAATTCGTTTATCCATGAGTCATACGTCCGGGAAGATTGAGATTTTGGCCATAGAGAACGGGAAGGCTTATCTGAAATATCATCAATCCCGTGAGGATCAATACGGCAAATTTATGATTATGGACTGCCCGAAGGATGCGGCTTGGTTCGATGATTTGCCAGGAAGTGAACAACATTGGAAACAACCGACGAAAAAATCGGATTCTATAATATCTGCGAACGAGCTTCCTGATATGCCGCAAGGCAGAAGCTTGACTCTCAGTTGACGAGAATTATGCCAAAAAAGGAGGCACCTTCATTGAGAGGGTGTCTACTTTGTAGATTTGTGCCTTTCCAAATGAAAATAATTGCGCTATAATATAGAAACATATGTTCTTAATGTTGTAAGTTGTTTTGAGCAGGGAGGGGGAATTAAGGTCATGTTCTTGCGAAGCGTACAGATTATGAAGCAGCAATTTCCGAATAAATCGGCTTATCCGTTTTCGATACCGGCGTTAAGGGAAGTGGAATCGATCGCATTCCAAGGCAATGTCACCTTCTTCGTTGGTGAGAACGGCTCCGGCAAATCGACTATTCTGGAAGCTATCGCCTATCAATGCGGCTTTAATACTGCTGGAGGAGGACGGAATAACTTCTATGAGGTCGATGCCTCCAGTTCCTCTTTAGGTAATTATGTACGGCTATCATGGATGCCTAAGATTACGAACGGTTTTTTCCTGCGGGCGGAAACATTCTATCAGTTCGCCAGCCATATTGACGAAATGCCGGAAAGCTTGAGGTATTATGGAGGTCGCTCTTTGCATGCGCAGTCTCATGGTGAAGCGTTTCTATCTTTGTTTCAACACCGGTTTGGCAAAAAAGCCATCTACCTGCTCGATGAGCCGGAGGCCGCGCTGTCACCTGCCCGGCAGCTTGCTCTGCTGCGAATAATGAAGGATTTGGAAAAGGAAGCGCAGTTCATCGTAGCAACGCATTCCCCGATTTTACTAGGCTATCCCGATGCTCAAATTTTAGATTTTGATCGTTCTCCTATTAAGTCCATCCGGTATGAAGATACACTGCACTATATTGTTACCCGACGATTCTTGGAGAATAAGAAGGCGGTTTTGGCGGAACTGTTTAGCGAATAAGCCGAAGAGTCTTCACTAACATTCCTGTTGTAATAGAATTCCCAATTGCAGGCAGAGTTCATCCATAGGAACACAAAAAACATACAGCATCCATTAAAATTAAGGTTGAAATAACCTTGCTTTCATGTTGCTTTAATAATCCTCCTCTATTATAAAAAGTGACCCCCCTTAATATAGATGGCTGCCCACAGCATATGGCTGTGGGCAGCACTGGTTTTAAAGGCTGACCGGATCGTCCGGTTGGCTTTTTCATTTTATAGAGCTCAACAATCCAGTGAATAGATGGGCTGCGCTTTCGTTATAGTTACGGGATTATCCATTTGACGTGGAATATACTGCCAAAATGCTTTTTAGAAAAGGTTGAAAATAGTTCAACCTTTTGAGAGCGGTTCCAGTCCCCTATAATAACATTATCTCACATCGAAAGATTAGACAGGAGGTAAGCGTATTCATGAGAATCATCTACTTGGACATCGATTCGCTTAGACCGGATCATATGGGTTGTTACGGCTATAATCGAAATACAACCCCAAACATTGATAAAATCGCCTCAGAGGGAGTAAGGTTCAACAGCTGTTATTGCGCATCGTCTCCCTGTGTTCCTTCCAGAGGAAGCTTCGTATCGGGACGTTTTGGCATTCATCATGGAGCCTTAACCCATTGGGGACCGGGCGGAGAGTTCCAATATCCTGAAGGAGATGGGCACAGTAAAGAGATTCCTTTCTTTACAAGATATTTACGGGAAGCAGGAATGAAGACGGTTACGTTCTCTTCCTTTGGAGATCGTCATCATGCATGGTGGTATTTTGCTGGCTGGAACGAAGTGCATACTCATACGTTGAGAGAAGGCAATGAGAATGCTGATGAAGTGAATGCATCCGTCATCCCTTGGCTGAAGCAGCACGGTACAGAAGACAATTATTTCTTACACATTCAGTATTGGGACCCGCATACGTTCTACACTTACCCTATTGAATATATGGACCAGTGGAAAGATTCACCGGTTAAGGCTTTCCCTGATGAGGCTACGATAGCTTCGCAGCAGGAGCACAGCTTTCCTCGTTCAGCACCATTCCTGCACTGGGGAGACAAGTACCCGGCGACGATGCCTGGTCAAATTTCTAACCGCAGCGATTTCAAACACGCGATTGATGGCTACGACGGCGGTATCAGTTATATGGATAAGCATGTCGGACATCTGCTCGACACTCTTCGTGAGCTAGGCATTGAAGACGAGGTATGCTTCATTATTAGTGCCGATCATGGCGAATCGATGGGAGAGCAAGGTATTTACCTCGAGCATGCAAGCGCTACTGAGGCGGTACATCATCTGCCGCTTGTCATCAAGGTTCCCGGAATGCAGAATCAGGGAACGGCAATCGATGGATTCATCTACAATGTCGATGTCATTGCAACCATTGCCGACATGGTTGGACTGGAGGTGCCGTCCGGCTGGGATGGGAAATCTTTCCTTCCTGCACTGCAAGGGGAGCACTGGGAGGGCCGCGATTACTTGGTAATGGATCATGCCCTGTATGTATGTCAAAGAGCTGTTCGCGATGACCGATGGTACTTTATTCGCACCTACCATCCAGGCTTGTACCTTCATTTTGACGAAGTCACATTATACGACATGGTCAACGACCCGAATCAAACGATCAATGTGGCGGAGCAGTATCCGGATATCGTCAAGGAGATGGATCACCGATTATCCGATTGGCAGCATAAGCAAGCTCGTAAGCCTGGTTATAAGGTCGATCCGCTTCAAAAAGTAATTGAGACAGGCCCTTGGAAATATTTAAGCGTCGATGATTGGGTTCGCAGGCTGAATCAAAAAGGCTGGGGCGAAGCAGCTAATCAGCTTCGTACGACCTACTGCCGAGAAGCCGTACAACCTGCTTACGATGGTTAGGATTTATAGTAAGGCGAAGTAAGGCTTCCCGTTGTAAAGCTCTGCAAAGTGCTGTGAATAAGCAACGGAGAGGGCGGGATCGTTCTGGAGAAGCGTTAGCATTCACCTTTGTTCACGGATTTCAACTAGTAAGATGGAGAATTCATGAAATCTGTGGACAACAGTGATCGAAAGAATGATCCGCTCGTGTAACGGAAAGCTAATCACTGTTTTTAATGAAGTTGAGCTTTTCTACGAAAAGCTCTTAGCCAATGCTTACGAAGTTGAGCTTTTCTACGAAAAGCTCTTAGGAGGTTACATCATGAAAAAATTACCGCACTGGATGCTTACGGCTATATCCATCGTGCTGGGGATAGCCCTTTGGTATCTGCTATCCGCGATTCCGGCTGTAGGCGCCATTATTACAAACCCAACTATCGTGATCGAGGCTTTCATATCTGAAGCAGCTAACGGAAGAATGTGGACCAATATTGGAGCCAGCTTGTTCCGGGTGCTGGGAGGCTTCTCACTCGGTCTGATCGTAGCAATTCCTGTTGCCTTCTTGATGGGCTGGTACGGCGTTATTCGCTCGGTGGTAGAGCCGTGGATTCAGTTTTTCCGTACGATTCCCCCAATTGCCCTTATTCCACTAGTCATCGTAGCTCAGGGCGTCGGCGAATCCGCCAAAATCACCGTCATTTTCGTTTCGACATTTCTGGTCATGGTTATTTCGATCTTTCAAGGTGTCCGTAACGTTGATCCAACGCTGATCCGAGCTTCACGGGTATTGGGAGCAAGAGACAGGGACATTTTCTTTGAAGTTATCGTACCGGCTTCGTTTCCTTATATTCTAGTCGGTGTTCGGCTCGGTCTTGCAGCTGCTTGGACGACTTTAGTAGCCGCTGAATTGACGGGGGCCAACAAGGGACTTGGCAACATGATTATGGAAGCAAGTCTGTATTTCCGCATGGAAGTTGTTATTCTCGGCATTATAGTCATCGGAATTATCGGCTTGGCGATGGATAAACTGGTGCTCTTTTTAGAAAGGAGGCTAACAGGATGGCAGGAAGTACGCAACACCTAGACAAGCAAAGCATTGGAGTATCGACAGTGCGGCCCAAAATCGAAATTAGCCAACTATCGAAAATATATAAGGGGCGAACGGGGGATGTTACCGCACTGCAAAATACCGATCTAACGATCGGCCAGAACGAGTTCGTCTGCGTAGTAGGTCCGAGTGGCTGCGGCAAAACTACACTGCTCAATATTATCGCCGGTTTGGAGGAGGCTACATCCGGTTCGGTGAAAGTGGATGGAGTGGAGGTTAAAGGACCGGGCAAAGAACGTGGCGTCGTGTTCCAGCAATATGCGCTGTTTCCTTGGAAGACAGTACTGAAAAATGTCGAGTTCGGCTTGAAGCTTCGCGGCCTTAGCAAACAGGAACGGAGAGAGACGGCGGAAAAATATTTGGAAATCGTCGGACTCAAAGATTTTGCACACGCTTACCCTAAGGAGCTATCCGGCGGGATGAAGCAGCGGGTGGCTATAGCGAGAGCCTATGCGGTACAGCCTGAGGTGCTTTTGATGGATGAACCATTCGGTGCGCTGGACGCGCAGACCAGAGCGCAGCTTCAGGAAGAACTGCTCAAAACATGGCAAACGGAGAAGAAGACTTGCTTCTTCATTACCCATGATGTCGAGGAAGCGGTTATTCTTGCTCAAAAGGTCATAATTATGAGCGCACGTCCGGGTCGGATCAAGGAAATTATCGATGTGGATATCCCTTATCCAAGGGATCAAGCAACGAAGCTCGATGAACGATTTGTTCAGATCAAGAACGAGATTTGGTCCAAAGTGTATCGCGAATACCTGGAAGTGGCAAAATAATCGTATAAAGGAGAGGTACCTATGTTTCTAAAACGGAAATCATCTATTCCTGTTCTATCCGCTGTACTCAGCTTAACTCTCTTGCTCGCTGCATGTTCTTCAGGTGGCGGTGGAGGCAGCGCCTCTCCGGCTCAGGCTCCTGAGCCTAACAAGCCAAGCGGCAAAACACCAACGATCAACGTTGCTTATATGCCGGATATGAATGGTGCGACACCTATTGTAATCGGCGAAGAGAAAGGCTTTTTTAAGGAAGCGGGCATTAACGTCAATGCGGTCAAATTTTTGAGCGGTCCTCCGGAGTTTCAGGCTATGGCTTCAGGCGATATCGACATCGCTTATATCGGACCAGGCGCAACCTTCTTGGCTGCACAAGGCAAAGGACATATCATCGATATCGTAAGCCTTGGCAAAAGCGACATGGTGTTCGCAACGAAAAAGTCCGGCATTAAAGAATGGAAGGATTTAAAGGGTAAAACGGTTGGCGTACCAAAAGGAACCTCCGGCGAAATGGTGCTGAACCTCGGGTTGGAGAAAGGCGGCCTTAAGCCTAGCGATGTAAACATTGTCAATATGGATGTAGCAGGAGCCGTATCCGCTTATGTTGCTAGCAAAGTAGACGCTGTTGCGATCTGGTCACCCTATACGCTCGAAATCGAGAAGCAGGTTGGCAAGGAAAACATGGTGAAGCTCGGTGATAACAGCGACTTTTTCCCTGAGTATATTTTCCCGGCAAGCTGGGTCGTTAATCCGAAGTTTTTGCAGGAGAAGCCTGAGTTAGTAGAGAGCTTCTTAAAAGCAATTGCCAAAACAACCGACTATAAAATCAAAAATAAAGATGAAGCGGTTAAAATGACGGCAGCCTATACACAGGTACCTGAGGAATCATTGAAAATGCAGCTGGATGCCCTGGAGTGGCTCGATAACAAGCGGGTAGCGGATGCGTTCAAGGACGGCTCAGCGAAAAAATGGTATGAAAACCTGGAGAAGCTGTTCGTACAAAACGGCAACTTGAAGGAAATTACACCGGCCGAAAAGTTTTTGATGACGGCTCCATTTATTAAAGCAACAGGTCAATAAGAGAAAATGCAAAAAGGAGGGGATGATTCCCCTCCTCAGGCTGTCGAGAAAGTAAGTCTCGACAGCTTTTCTTTTGTTCAGTTAATTCAATACAGCACCGCGTTAATATGGTATAATTATTGTAACATTGATAAC
>NZ_JMLS01000005.1:101671-359632 GCF_000686845.1 Paenibacillus sp. UNC451MF
GCGTACTGCTAATGCAGAGGGGCCAAACATATGGAGGCTTAGTGAAGTGGCTAAACACGGCAGACTGTAAATCTGCTCTCATCGAGTTCGGTGGTTCGAATCCATCAGCCTCCACCATTTCTTTTGAGTCATTAGCTCAGTTGGTAGAGCACCTGACTTTTAATCAGGGTGTCGTAGGTTCGAATCCTACATGACTCATCCGAAAAAGACCTGTAAGGGTCTTTTTTTTGTTATCTAAAGATGCAAAGAGTAATCAGTGCAGCTTTTACTTAATTAGAGAAGAAAGGCGAATCCGCATAGGATCCGCCTATTTTTTCATTTTCTCTGCCACTGATTTCAGCTTTTGCTCCATGGAAGCAACCTTGTCTCTGCGGTCATCAATCTTGATGGCTGTAGAGACCCGCTGGGCTCCATGGCTGAAAGGTACCTCATGAAGACGACGAATAACCGTCATCAAGTCATCAAGCTCACCTTCGATGATTGTGCTCATAGAAGTCATTTCATAATGAATCGGCTCTACCGCCTGCTCAAGGACTTCCTGAATATCTGCTACATATTGGCTTAAGCTGGGTGTTGCGGTGCCAATAGGGATAATAGTGAATTCCACAATTGCCATGATCTGCTTCCTCCTATCTTAAAAAGGCTTTGTTTGTCCCTTTTATTGTATCGCTTCGCACGTTATGCAGCAAATGAAAGCCTCTTACCTAGGATGAAGAGGGTAAGAGGCCGATTAAAGCTCAAAACGTGCAGCCTTACTACGTATATACTCCGCAGTTCGAGCTGCTAATGCCATGACCGTATTGGTTGGATTACCTGCTCCCGAGGTGACGAATATGCTAGCGTCACAAACAAATAAATTCGGGATATCATGTGTTTGTCCAAATGAGTTTACAACGGACGATTGAGGGTCTTCTCCCATTCGGCAGCCCCCCATTAAATGGGCGGTGTCGGGTACGGTCATTTCCGGCTGTCCTCCGGCCGCTTCTAGAATGGCCTTCATTTTATTCACAGCATGCTGGATTAACCGGCGATCGTTATCACCATAGCTGAATGTCACTTTGGCCCTAGGCAGTCCGTGTTCATCCAGTTCTTCACTTAACGCAATGTGATTGTCCGGATTAGGGAGCACTTCGCCTACCATGGTGGCCCGCCCGTAATAGTTATAGTCGAGCATGATTTGGCGCAACCGAGAACCCCATACAGGGCTAGTAGACGATTGAGTAACCCCACGAGCAAAGCTTACAGGCCTGGCCCCATGAGAGTGTAAAGTATAGCCTCTGATAAAGTCATGCTCAGCTGAGGTTTCATAGAAATCTTGTGTGCTTGCCAATACCGGAGTTCCTTTGTAGAGCCGTATGTCCTCCTTGAACTTGGCATAAACGTCATGGCTGCTGTGAGTCATGATAGCTTTTCCTACCCAGCCGCTACTATTTGCAATGCCGTCAGGATACTGGGCGTTAGCAGAATTTAAGAGAAGCCTTGGGGATTCTACGACATAGGCTGAGATAATGACTACACGGGCCTTCTGCTCATACGTCGTCCCGTTATGGCTGAAGGTAACGCCTGCCGCTTTCCCATCAGGTTTTATCAACACTTGAGTTACCATGCAATCGGCCAACACTTCCGCGCCGGCGCGGATCGCTTTTGGAATATGTATGATGAGAGTGCTAAATTTGGCATTTGGCATACAGCCTTGGTTGCAAAAACCCCTGTTAATACAAGGCGGCCTATCCTCGAAAGGTGCGGAAAGAATAGCTAAAGGTGTAACAGCTGAACGAATGCCGAGTTTTTCACAGCCTTTTTGGAACATGAATGCATTGGGGCTTAGCCTGTCACGTTCAGGATAAGGGTAAGGACCGCGAAAATTGCCCCATGGAAAATGCTTGGGTCCGGCGACGGCAATTTCTTTTTCCACTTTATCGTAATACGGAGCTAGATCCTCATAACGGATGGGCCAGTCCTCGGCAATGCCATCGCGTGTTTTGGCTTGAAAATCCGTGTCATGGAACCGCAAAAATACCCCTGTAAAATGAACTGTACCTCCACCTACGCCTCTTCCGGAATTATTATGCCCCATCTGCAATGGGTCTTCACCGGCGACGATACGTGTGTCTTGCCACCCTAATCGCTGCATGGATAGTTCGTCGCTCGCGAAATCTTTTTGTGGATCCAGAAAAGGACCGGCATCTAGCACGACAACGCTCATTCCGGCTTCGCTAAGTTCTTTGGCAAGAACCCCGCCTGCAGCACCTGCACCTACAATAACGATATCTACTTCTTGTCCTTCATATTTACGCTTCATATTTAGGCTTTGCCTCCCACGGGTCCAATTGTCCGGGGTGCATGCGTACGTATCCACGCGGATAGGCAGGCCCGCCATACCCTATCTCGGACCATACGCGAGGGTGCGAATAGTACGCCTCAGTAGTTAAGCTGAGCAATTTTTGGAAAAATACTTTTTGTGGGACATGCTTCCACACCTCATGTGGCAAAGCATCCTCATCGCTTATGGAAGTCATGATTTGCAGCTGACGTTCCGATTCCAAATGGAAAAAGCGTTCGGTATACAGGAGTTGGCATGAATCATCTAGCGCCTCCAAACCTGCTCTTAATAAAAGGGCTGCGCGAGGGGAGTTTAACTTTCTCTCGCTCTCGATTCCCGATGATAAAGTTCGATCAATATGTTCAATAACAAATTGCATAATTTCTCCACGCTCGTCATCCATCAAAAGAGAACACCAGGTCCGAAGCATTTCCGCCTCCAGCACAGATAAAAATAAGTAATCTCCGCCCGTATGTAGTCTCTCGTTCACAATAGATCGGGTATTTTGATCCCACTCATGCTGTGCTGACATAATATCGTAGGTTGGGTAACGGCTGATTATCTGTTTCATAAAGTCACCTCCAATACATGGCTAGTAAACCTAAAGCGCACATGGCGATAAATAGAACGGGCAGAATGACAGGAGGACCGACTAAAAAGTTGCGCATCTTAAAGCCCCCAACTCTCACGCCAACGCCATGGAAATGAAAATAAAAGCCTACGGAGCCAATGACCACACCCAGCCACATAAGTGCAGTAAACAACAAGAATAGCCACTCGACTCGTACAAGGGCTAGCACAATGCCGGTAAGACTGAACAAAGGGGCGGATATGACAGGCAGCCACATGGACTTGTGATGGAAATTTTGCCGATAATGGGACAGCGTTACTTGAGCACCAATGGCGATAAAGGCAATCCCTACAAATAATATGACCATGCGGTCCAGTGTCCAGTAGTGCCAGTGCTGCACTTGGTTGTCCTCCATTCGTCATGCGTTGTTTTAAGGCAATTGAGGATACGTTAAGGAGCCGTAAGGCATTAGTGCAACGGTTTTCCCCGTAGTGGAGGTAAAATCGTCAAAGACTTGCTGTATATCGTCCGTATGCAGCAATCCAAGCAGTCCAACGATAGGGCGTGGGATAGTTGAATATAAATAAACGCGCTGTTTGGATAGAACCTCGTCCAAATGCAGTATTTTATGGGCGCCGAGGTGAAATTGCTGCTTCAGCTTTTCGACCATTCTTTGACGATCCTTCATAGTTTCGACCCAGAATTGGAAAACTCCGTTACCCAGCATTTCAGAGCATTCCGCTGCCATAATAATAGTACCGCCTGTCTTCGTAAGCATGGAGGCATTACGCAGTGCCTTGATGGCTTGGTACAACTGCAGATCTTTGGGATGTCCCCCTGGTGAAACGACAGTCATATCATAAACATGCTGGACAGGAACCAAAAAACGGGATGAAGCGCGGCTGATTAGCATTTTGTGCGCTGAAAGGACGTGTCCCGCTGCCGCTTCCAGTACGTGCTTTTCATGATTCACGACTACATTGAGCAAAAAGTCTACCGAAAGAAAACGAAGCGCTTCCTCCATGTCTCGATGAATCGGATTATCAGGTTCGCCAGGTACGGCTTTATAATGCTGCGACAAGCTGTGGTTATGTTCAATGCATCTTTGGGAGGCGATTCCCGGAATAAGTGCTTTAATGCCACCCGAAATGCCTACCAGGGCATGAGGCTCGATATTCCCTGTGGCGATCTTAAGATCGGCCTTCACGGCTAATCGATTGATTTCAATCGGCGTGCCTGACTGGCTCGTTCCGAGTAGAATGCAATCTTCAGAAGCGGCTGAATGATTATGTACACGGATTCTTCCGTATACGGCGGCTCCGACCAATTGCTGCATCTCCTCTGGAGTGTGTTTCCGATGCATACCCAAAGCAATAATAATATCGATAGCCTCGTCCGGAATACCTGCTTGATTTAGCTCCTGCAGAAGTGGCGGAAGCAGAAGATGGCTGGGGCAAAGCCGAGTCCCGTCGCTAACCATGATCACTGCACTGTGGCGCCCATCTGCAAGTTCGGATAGTCTTGGTGTTCCGATAGGCTGTGAAAGGGCTTGGGCAATCCGGGTTTGAGAAGTAAGGAGTGAAGCATCCTCCTTGTCTGTACGGTAAGTGATCGTATCCATGGATAGCGTGTCGGGTACTGAAAGAGGTATGGTCGTCTTGCCGTATGGTAAATGGAAAATGGCGTCGGCCTCCTCCGTCAATAATTCGGACAGTTCAATTATTACCAATAGCCTCGAAAATATCCTATGAGTCTTGATCCAATTTGGATGAGCTCAAAGCCAAGGTGAGTACAGGTAATGTTATTCTCATGGCAATAAACAATGAGATAAAGCAGGCAAACAAAAGTAATCGAAGAATAGGATGAGCTTTTTTGTTTTATGCTGCGACTTTTTTTGCTATGATTGAACTATATAGATAAATACACTTACGTTGGGAGTTCGGGTATGGACTGGGAACCGCTAAGGCAGCAGCTTGAACAAATATTTGATGCACCCGTAAGATTGTTGAGATGGACATGGGAACAATGGCTTAGAGAGGCGGATACCGAGGCTTTAGGTAAAGGCGCGCCGCCCAAAAGCTTGCAAAAGGAGCAGCAGCTCGTTTTTTTACTACATAAGGATGGTCAGGATGCTCTTGTTTTAAGTATTGAAACGGATCACATTAATCAGGCGGAGCGTCAATTAGTGGAGCTCATGCTGGAATCCAATCGAACGCAGGAGAAAAAGCCACCCGTCTCAATCAGTGAAGAAGAGCGAAAAGTAGGGATGGTGCGGGATTGGTTCAAGCAGCAGCAGGATTTGGGATTAAGCAATGCGGAGATGCCGGATTCACTCGTTTCACAGCTGTCGCTATATTCCACAAAAATTCCGTTGTTGCTGTACGGCGACTATTCACAGTCTCGAAGAGTAAGCTATCAGGAGCTTAAGAAGCTGCTGGAATCGTTCTTTGATGCGGAGATGATTCTTATTCCATTAATGGATAAGGAATGGCTTATTCTTGGCTCCGAAAAAATGCTGACGATGGATACCAATGACGATCGGGATTATGGAGAGGAAGACAGTATCGAGGATATATTGGCCGCAATTGGCTATGGCTTGCATGAAATGCTGGAAAACGAATGGGTCGGCGACTGCCATCTGGCTATCCATTATCCGATGATGCCTGCCAAGTCGCTCTATACAACGGTACTGCAATTAAGAGAAACGATGATGCTCGGCCGTACTTACCACATGGGAAGCAACATGCATCTTCCATGGATGCTGCAGTTGGAGAAGCTTATAAATCTGATTCCCGAAGGGGAGAAAGCCAGCTTTCTTGAGCGGGTGCTAAAGCGGTTGGATGCAGTGCTAGATGCGGAGACGATGACGACGCTGGAGCAATTTTTTCAACTGGATTGCAACGTTAGCGAAACAGCTAAGAAGCTGTATATTCATCGGAATACGCTATTATATCGATTGGACAAGTTCAAACAGGAGACAGGACTGGATGTCCGGACCTTTAATGACGCGGTTTTGGTCAAGATTGCATTGCTATTGTACAAAGTAACGAAAAGAAAGTGATTTTTTTGTGAAGATTGTGCATAGTCACAAATCCATTCCTACGGTAAGATAACAATATAACTTGATACTAAATTCGTAGGGGGAATAAAACCATGGCAGGTGTACGTTTAAACCACATCGTTAAAAGATACGCAGGTGCTGAAGAAGCGACAGTGAAAGATTTTCATCTTGAAATCAAAGATAAAGAGTTTTTGGTTCTTGTAGGCGCATCCGGTTGCGGTAAGTCCACAACTCTTCGTATGATTGCAGGTTTGGAAGAAATCACTGAAGGCGAACTTTACATTGGCGACCGTTTGGTAAACGACGTTGCACCTAAAGACCGCGACATCGCGATGGTTTTCCAATCTTACGCTTTGTATCCACACATGAACGTGTATCAAAACATGGCTTTTGGTTTGAAGCTTCGTAAATTCAAAAAGTCTGACATCGACGCTCGCGTACGCGAAGCTGCTAAAATCTTGGACATCGAGCATTTGTTGGACCGTAAGCCGAAGGCTCTTTCCGGTGGTCAACGTCAACGTGTTGCCTTGGGTCGTGCGATCGTTCGTGAACCACAAGTGTTCTTGATGGATGAGCCGTTGTCGAACTTGGATGCTAAATTGCGCGTACAGATGCGTGCTGAAATCAGCAAATTGCACAAACGTCTTGAAACAACTATTATCTACGTAACGCATGACCAAACAGAAGCTATGACAATGGGCGATCGTATCGTTGTTATGGATAAAGGGATTATTCAACAAGCAGCTACACCTGAAGAAATCTACAACTACCCGTTGAACATGTTCGTTGCAGGCTTCATTGGATCTCCTTCCATGAACTTTGTTACAGGTTCTTTGGCAGATCAAGGCGGCAGCGTCTACTTCAAAGCAAACGGCGTTAATGTAGAAGTACCTGAAGGCAAAGCAAAATTGCTTCGCGAAAAAGGTTATATCGGTAAAGAGGTTGTTATGGGTGTTCGTCCAGAAGATTTCCACGAAGAGCCAGTATTCTTGGAAGCTTCCCCTAACACAATCGTGAACGCACACATCGAGGTTTCTGAGAACCTGGGTCACGAAATGTTCTTGTACCTGAATGGCATTGGCAAAAACAGCGTAGTAGCTCGTGTTGACGGCCGTGCAGGATTTAAAGAAGGTACGAACGTGAAATTGGCGATCGACATGAACAAAATTCATTTCTTCGATCAACAAACGACTTTGTCTATCCTTGCAAATAACTAATTCATATAGCAAAAAGGCCAGTCATAGCGACTGGTCTTTTTTCGTACTTGTATGTGAGCAGGCGGTGAGAATGGGTGTAGCCCAACTCGGAAGGCAAGTAATTAACCTAAGGGGGCGAATACGGATAGAGGATTATAAACAACAACAGCCCCCTTTTACCCTATAAATGGGCTATAAAGGGAGCTGCTTATTTAAAAGCTTCTAAGCAAGGCTAAGCAAGTGGACTAAAACAAATCCAAGACCAGATAGCAAGACCGATCCGATTAGTCCAGCAGCGAATGATTTCATGCCGAGTCTTCGAAACGTAGCCAGGTCGACTCCCAGACCGAGTCCTGCCATGGCCATAGCAATAAGCATATAAGCTGCAGTAACCAAAGCATTAGCCACAGCTTCTGGTACAATGCTAAGCGAGTGAATACCGCTCACAACAAGAAATCCGAGAATAAACCAAGGAATGGGAATAGATCTCCAAGAAGTTTTGGCTGTGGAGCCGGCCTCTTTACGTTGGGTGCGATTTGCCCAAATACCGATCAATATGGCCACAGGAACAAGCAGCGCAACCCGGGTGAGCTTAACGATAACGGCCATGTCGACAGCTTGATTGCCGCCAGGAGCCGCGGCAGCAATAACATGGGCGATTTCATGCAATGTTGCGCCTGAAAATACGCCATATCCGAGAGAAGATAGGCCCATGACTGGAAATAAGAACGTATAAAGCAAAGTGAATATCGTTCCTAAAATAGCTACGATCGCAGCACCAATCGCTGTCTCCTCGTCCTTTGCGTTAATTTGGGGAGCTATTGCTACAACAGCTGCAGCTCCGCAAATGGCGGTGCCACAGGCGGTCAGGATGCCAAGGCCTTTTTCAACCTTAAACAACCTGGTTAAGCCGTAAACGACGCTCAGCGTAAAGGCGATGACGATAACGGCAAGAAGAAAAACCTTGGGTCCAGCGTTTACGATGTCTACCAGGTTAAGGCGCATACCGAGCAGGATAATTCCAAGTCTAAGCAGCTTTTTGCTCGAGAATTGGGTCCCTGCAACAGCTCTGGTCGGTACGCCAATGGATGCTCTCCACACGATGCCTATTAAAATAGCAATAACCAGCTGTCCCATTATGTTTAGGAACGGAAAGCCAGCCAAATATTTTGCTGCCAGAGCAATCAGCAGGGTTAAAGCGATACCGATCATGAAACCGATCCACGGTTTGCTTTGTTTTTGAGAGGATAGCGCTTGTGCGTGATTCATGGTTGTATCGACTCCTTCTACTATGACTTGCCTCTAACTATAAGATGAGCAGAATGAAAAGTGAAATACCGATATGCTATGCGTACTATTAGGTATTGTTATTCTTGAAGTAAGATTTATACGGGATTGTTACGGTCGAATGAAAAGGATACAATGAAGTACAACAGGGTCGGATTGTTTTGTGCAGTTCAGACAGCAGAGGAGCAAGTCATGGTAGTAGATACATTAAGAGTGTTTGTAACGGTAGTAGAACAAAGTCATTTCTCGAGGGCCGCTGAATTGCTGAATCTATCTCAGCCAGGGGTCAGTTTGCATATACGCAACCTGGAAAATGAATTCGGCACCAAGCTCATTCACCGTTCCTCCAAGCATGTGAAGGTGACGGAAGCGGGTGCTATGCTGTACAAGCAGGCTAAGCAAATGCTGGCGCTTTACGATAAGGCGAAGGAAGATATACGTCAATTAAGGGATGAGGTAGCCGGTACATTGAAGGTAGGTGCAAGTTTAACCATTGGGGAATATGTACTGCCCCGATTTTTGGCTGAGTTCACCTACCAATATCCGCAGATTGATATCAGTGTCACCATTGCCAATACGGAAGAAATCGCTCAAGCGGTTCGTGCCAACGAGTTGGATATCGGAATGGTTGAGGGCAAGGTGGTCTATGATGAAATCGAACTGCAGCCTCCTTTTATGGCAGATGAAATGGTTCTGGTAGCACCAATGGATCATGCACTTTGCAATGTTAAAAAAGGTGTCGATTCAGAGCTTCTCCAGGATCACGTATGGGTGCTCAGGGAAAGTGGATCCGGGACAAGAGCATTCAGCGATCAGTTTATGGAGAAATCGGGCATCCAGATGAAACGCTCCTATGTGTTCAACAGCAGTCAAGGTGTTAAGGAAGCGGTTGTTGCAGGGCTTGGTATAGCCATGCTGTCCAAGTTGGTCGTGCGTAAGGAGCTGCAAGCTGGGGAATTATGCAGCATTTTGGTGAAAAATACCCGGTTAGTTCGGGATTTTAGGATACTTCAAGATAGAAAGGCAGCGGCGGAAACGATGGCAGCCAAAATGTTCATTCAGAAGCTTAGACAATTTCAATTATAGTCACACGAAAAACTTCATTAGCGAAATCCCAATGGTTGGTTGATTTATGCTTGTATTTTTTATACGATGGGATTATTGGGAAAACGAAGGAGACGGAACAGAGATGCCTAGAAAAGTAAAAGTATCTGACTTGGTTGAAGAGTTTCACCTCGAAGTGATTTGCGGTGAGGGCGGTCTCAAACGTCCCATTACTGTCGCTGACTTATATCGCCCTGGGCTGGTTATGGCAGGATTCTATGAATTTCATCCTACAGAACGGGTGCAAATTCTTGGGAAAACAGAGCTGACCTTTTTTGATGGCTTGTCATCTGAGGAACGCATGATCCGAATGAGAAAGCTAAGTGAGCCGCAGGATACGCCTTGTATTCTAATCAGCCGAGGTCTGGATGTGCCGATAGAGCTGCTGGCCGCAGCTAACGATTTTCAAATTCCAGTTTTGCGTACTAAAGTGTCAACCACCATTCTAGCTAGCCGAATTACTGGATTCCTAGAAAATAAACTGGCGCCTTCCACTACGATTCACGGAGTTCTAGTAGACGTTTATGGAATCGGAATGCTCATCTCGGGCAGCAGCGGTATCGGTAAGAGTGAAACCGCGCTTGAGCTTGTTAAGCGGGGACATCGCTTGATTGCTGACGATGCAGTTGAAATTCGTCAAACGGCGGATCATATTTTAAACGGAAACGCACCAGAGCTCATACGTCATTTGCTCGAAATCCGTGGTGTCGGCATTATCAATGTGATGACGCTGTTTGGGGCGGGGGCAGTCCGCAATGTAAAGAAAATATCGGTTGTTGTTAAGCTGGAGACATGGCAGCAGGAGAAACAATATGATCGCCTTGGACTGGATGAGGAAACAACACGAATTATCGATACCGATATTCCTTTAGTGACCATTCCGGTTCGTCCGGGACGTAACTTGGCGGTTATCATTGAAGTGGCGGCGATGAACTTCCGTTTGAAACGGATGGGTTACAATGCAGCGCTGCAGTTTACGAACAAGCTGACCGAATCACTGTCGGAAGATATCGACGATATGGAATAATTAGAATGCTTGGCCATTCGTATTGAGGAGGAGCAACATGTTTCTGGCAATCAACCCCATTGCTTTCGGCATAGGATCTCTGCAGGTTCATTGGTACGGAATTATATTGGGCACAGCGGCGCTAGTTGGCCTGCTGTTGGCTATTCAAGAAGGAAAACGGTTCGGGATGAACCCTGATTTTTTCATGGATTTGGTGCTCTTAGGTGTTCCTTCAGCCATCATCGGAGCGCGAATTTATTATGTAGCGTTCAAATGGGAAGATTATAGAGACAATTTGTCTGAAATTATTAAAGTATGGCATGGCGGGATCGCTATATACGGCGCGTTGATCGGTGCGATTATTGCTGCTCTCATTTATGTTCGGAGAAAAGGATATTCGTTCTGGCGTATTGCCGATATTTGCGCACCGGGATTAATTGTTGGACAAGCAATCGGACGTTGGGGTAATTTTATGAATCAGGAAGCTCACGGTGGACCGACCAGCGAAGAATTCCTGCGTAACTCCTTGCATTTGCCTGATTTTATCGTAAATCAAATGTTTATAGACGGGCAGTTCTACCATCCGACCTTCTTGTATGAATCGTTGTGGAATATTGTAGGGCTCGTGCTGCTCTTGGTACTGCGCAGAAGACCTTTCTTGCGTGCGGGCGAGCTGTTTATGAGCTATTTCATCTGGTATTCCATTGGCCGCTTCTACGTGGAAGGGCTGAGAACGGATAGCCTGGATTTTACAGGTCCAGATTGGTTGGCTTCCTTGATGAACGGTTTGTGGGCGCCAATGAATTGGATGGGCTTCGAGTCAGGATTTATGACCTACGGCGGTAATGTAAGAATTTCGCAGCTGCTGGCTGTGCTTATCGTCATTGCAGCGTTCATTCTGATTTTGATCCGCAGAAAGACAGGGGCCGCTTCAGTGCGTTACGCGGATCCTATTGAACGTTTGAAAGGGAAAGATACTCAGGACGGTCAACAAGGTGGCCCAACAGATGCGGTGGAATCGTCATCGTCGGCTAAACCGTCGGATCCCACGACTGACCATTAAGAAGAGAGGCGAGCCACTTTGGCTCGCTGTCTAATGACAGCATGATAAAGGAGCATGAGTGATGATTCATACGATGTTATTTGATCTCGACGGTACGATACTCGATACGAACGAGCTCATTATTCAGTCATTTTTGCATACGTTTGATGGAATAACGAAGGAGCCGGTAACCAGGGAGCACATTATTCCCAATATGGGACGGCCGCTCGTAGAGCAAATGCAGTTTTTTTCTGGTAGAGATACTGTAGATGATCTGGTTCAAAAATACCGTAGATTCAATATTGAAAAGCACGATGCATTAGTAAAGGAGTTCCCTGATGTTCGTGAGACGCTTGGCCGCTTGCATGCCGCCGGCATCAAATTGGGTGTTGTGACGAGTAAGGTAAGGGTGACTACGGAGATGGGCTTGAAGCTCTGCGGCATTTACGATCTTTTCGGAGCAATTGTTACGGTCGACGAAGTACAGCGAGCAAAACCGGATCCTGAAGGAATACGCAAAGCGTTAAAAGAGCTTGGATCTGACGCTAACGGCGCGTTAATGGTAGGTGACAGTCATTATGATCTGGAGGCGGCTCATAATGCAGGGATTCCGTCCGTAGGCGTCGCCTGGTCATTGAAAGGCATCCCGTATTTAAAACAGTATAATCCAACCTATATCATTGATGATATTAAGGAACTGCTTCCTATTGCAGGAGTCGAGGAGAGTTCGATTGAGAAAAACCGATAGATTTTCGGTCGAGGGACCGAATTCGTTGTGGCAAATGTACCGAACCGTTAGCTTTTGGAAGGCGGTCCGCAATTTTATTTTTATACAAGTGACTCGGTATGCACCCTTCTTGTCCTTTAAGCGCTGGATTTACCGCCATGTGCTTGGGATGAAGGTGGGGGAGCATACCTCCTTTGCGTTAATGGTGATGGTGGATGTGTTTTTCCCGGAACGGATTGAGGTCGGCAGCAATTCTATAATCGGATACAATACAACGATATTGACGCATGAATATTTAATTAAAGAATACCGAATTGGAACGGTCCAGATTGGTTCTAACGTGATGATTGGAGCGAATACAACGGTGCTGCCAGGAGTAACTATCGGTGACCATGCTGTAATTGGAGCAGGCTCGGTCGTGCACAAGGACGTCGCTCCGTACAGCTTTGTAGCAGGCAATCCGTTGCGTGTCATTAGGGAAGATGTGAGAGAGGGACAATTGAAAGAGGGGACGGGAGACGACAGTGAAGTTTAGACCATGTATCGATCTTCACCAAGGAAAGGTAAAGCAAATTGTAGGAGAAACTTTGAATACAGGCCAGCAGGGGGTTGTCGAAAATTTCGTTTCCGAACACGACTCCGCTTATTATGCTGAAATGTTCAAGCAGGACCAGCTGTTGGGCGGCCACGTCATTATGTTAGGTGGCGGCAATGAGGAAGCGGCTGTGAAAGCGCTGCGCCGGTATGAGGGAGGCCTGCAGATCGGCGGTGGCATAACATCGGAGAACGCGTCTCATTATTTAGAGCAAGGCGCCTCGCATGTTATCGTAACCTCTTACATTTTCCGTGATGGAGAGCTGAATAACGGTAATCTCGACAGCATCGTATCCGAGGTTGGAAAAGATCGGCTGGTTATCGATTTAAGCTGTAAGGAAAAGGACGGCAAATGGTACGTTGTAACGAACCAATGGAAAACCTTCAGTAATTTTGAGCTGACTTTGGACAACATTCGGTATTTGGAGCAGTTTTGCGACGAGTTCCTCGTTCACGCAGTGGATGTGGAGGGCAAGCAGTCCGGTATTCAACAAAGCTTGGTAAGTCATTTATCCCAATGCGTGACGATTCCTACCACCTATGCGGGAGGAGCCAGATCCATGGAGGATATGGAGCTGTTCCGTTCACTTTGTGCAGGCAAGATGGATATTACGATCGGAAGTGCTTTGGATATTTTCGGCGGTAAATTATCCTACAAGGACGTCGTAGCTTACTCCAATAAGCAATAGCAAATTAGCACCGGTTCGTGTTGTTTGACGCTAGGGAAGAGTATGATTTTTTTGGTCATTTTTTGCCGTGTATTCATTGACGCCACAGGTGTTCGGTGGTACACTTACGATTACATTCTTTATTTTGGTAGTATGGTAGCATATTAGCGGACTAAAGCGTATATTATGGAAAAGACGACTGTTACTATTAGGCGGGTGAGATCGGTGTCGAAACCAAAAGTGTTTGAAAAACCGACCGGAGTTAAAGATTATCTTCCAGAGGCGGCAGCAAAGCTCCGCTCTATTGAAACCAATGTACTTCAATGCATGGAGCGTTGGGGTTATTCTGAAATTATAACGCCGACGTTGGAATTTTATGATACGGTTGGTGTAGCCAGCTCTACAGAAGATCGTAAGCTGTTTAAGCTGCTCGACCGAAATGGAACGACGTTGGTTATGCGTTCGGATGTAACGGCTCCCATTGCACGAGTCGTGTCTTCGTTATTAAAGGAGCAGCCTTTGCCGATTCGATTGTCCTACCATGCTAATGTGTTTAGGGCTTTTGAGGCGGAAGCGGGAAGGGATGCGGAGTTTTTCCAAACGGGCGTTGAGCTTGTAGGGGATGCTTCTTCGGAATCCGATGCAGAGGTTATTGCTCTAGCTATTGCCAGCCTGCAATCAGCGGGTGTTGAGCAATTTAAAATTGCGCTGGGCCATGTGGGCTTCTTAACCGGACTGTTCAATGAAATGCTCCAGGAACGCATCGAAGCACAGCAAGCCTTAAAGGAATGCTTACTGAATCGTGACTATGTGGGTTATAGGGATACCATTAAGTCACTTGGATTGACGGCTGAGGTGCAGCAGGAGCTGGAAGGTATCCTTCGTCTGCGAGGCGGTCAAGAAATATGTGCTCAAGCGAAACAGGTCGCTCGCGATCCGATAGCTCAGCAATCCATTGAACACTTGTGCGAAATTTGGGATGTGCTGGAGGCTTACGGAGTCAGCGAGCATGTACTTATAGATTTGACCATGATCGGGGACTTTTCCTATTACACCGGTATGACATTTGAGGGCTATGCCGCAGATCTAGGCTTCCCGGTATGCAGCGGTGGCCGATACGATAATTTATTGACTCAATTCGGTCGCCCGGCACCGGCTACAGGCTTCGCTTTGAAGACGAACCGCATATTGGAAGCTGTGAGCAAACAGCCTATCGAAACTCCTGCTAAAGTATTGATTGCTTACACCGCTTCTAAACGCGGAGAGGCTTTCACAAAAGCACGTGAAATGCGCTTGCAGGACGGTATTATGATAGAGACGCGCTTGATACCAGACAAATTGAATGAATTCCAGGCGGTTCGCAAGGACGATGGAACGTTCTCCGTGAACGGGGCCATTTATCATAACGTCATCGAGTTTGGATAAAGGAGCATGGATATGCAGGATGTATTGAAAGTGGCGATGCCCAAAGGGCGTATATATAAACAAGCTTCCAAACTGTTTCGTGAAGCGGGATTTCCCATTCAAGACGATATGGACGATTCTCGTAAGCTAATTATTCCAGTACCTGAAGCCGGGCTGGAATTCATTATGGCTAAACCGGTCGATGTAGCGACTTATGTGGAATATGGTGTTGCCGATATCGGTGTCGTAGGTAAGGATGTTCTCATGGAGGAAAACCGTGATGTATATGAGCTGTTAGATCTAGGCATTGCGCGCTGCCGGATGTCGGTAATCGGCCTTCCCGACTGGAAGCCGGTGCTGAATCCGCGGGTTGCGACCAAATATCCGAATGTGGCTTCGCAATATTTCCGGGAACGTGGCCAGCAGGTGGAGGTTATCAAGCTGAATGGTTCCATCGAGCTTGCTCCATTGATTGGGCTTGCTGATCGGATTGTAGATATGGTGGAAACCGGACAGACGCTGAAAGAGAACGGACTGGTCGAGCAGGAGGAAATCTTCTCGATTACTAGCCGATTGATTGCCAACCGGGTCAGCTACCGGATGAAGAACGAGTCGATACAGGTGTTATGTGATAAGCTACAGCAATTGATGGCATCCACAGGGAAATAGTGAGATATAAGAGTGCATCAGAGCCGTTTAAAAATAAGTTGGTTCAAAGTATCAGCAGAGGGGGATATCGTGATGAAAATGATGCCGGCAAGCGAATTTGCGCTTCAGCGTGAAGTGGAATACGGCTCGGAAGAGCAAAACGAGCGGGTCAAAAGCATTATTGAGAGCGTGCGCAGAGAAGGCGATGCAGCGTTGAAACGGTTCGCTCAGCAGTTCGACAAAACTACCGTCGATGAACTGCGCGTTAGCGATGCGGAGATTGAGGCTGCTTACGCGAAGGTTGACGAGAGCTTCCTCACCGCGATTAGGGAGGCGGCGGATAACGTACGGCGCTTCCATGAGAAACAGATGCGTTCCTCCTGGATGGATTTGCAGCCGGACGGCAGCATCCTAGGACAAGTGATCCGTCCGCTGCGCCGGGTAGGCTTGTATGTCCCTGGCGGCAAAGCGGCCTATCCGTCTTCCGTGCTGATGAATGCTATTCCGGCACAGGTAGCGGGAGTACCGGAAATTGTGATGGTCACGCCTCCGGCAACCGCCGGTGTTGAAGGAATTGATCCTCACATTCTGGTAGCGGCTGCGGAAGCTGGTGTTAAAGAGATTTATCGTGTCGGAGGAGCACAAGCGGTAGCCGCTCTGGCCTACGGCACGGAGTCGATCCCAGCAGCAGACAAAATCGTTGGTCCGGGGAACATCTATGTAGCCTTAGCGAAACGCTACGTGTTCGGAGCGGTGGACATCGATAGCATCGCTGGCCCGAGTGAAATCGTAGTGCTGGCCGATGAGTCGGCCGAACCGGCTTATGTAGCCGCTGACCTGCTGTCACAGGCTGAGCACGACGAAATGGCTTCGGCCATTCTTATTACACCGTCACAGACGCTTGCAGAAGCGGTACAGGCGGAAGTGGCACGCCAGCTGGAGACGCTGCCGAAGCGGGACATCGCATCGCAATCGATTCGCGATTACGGAGCCATCCTCACGGTAGCCAGTCTTGAGGAAGGTGTTCGTGCTGTCAATCGGCTTGCGCCTGAGCATCTGGAGATTATCGTGAAAGAGCCGTTCCAGTACTTGAGCGCTATTGAAAATGCAGGTGCCATCTTCCTTGGACCTTACAGCTCGGAGCCGGTGGGAGACTATTTCGCAGGCCCGAACCATGTGCTGCCGACCAATGGAACGGCAAGATTCTCTTCCCCATTGAACGTGGATGATTTCATGAAGAAATCCAGCGTTATTTATTACAGTAAAGAAGCGCTGTTCAAGAACGGGGATAAAATTATAGCATTAGCCCGTCACGAAGGGCTTGAAGCCCATGCAAGGGCGATACAAATACGACTCGAGAAAGAAGGGGACTCCCGTGGCTGATCAACAAGCGACTCGTTCGGCAAACATTGCCCGCAAGACGAATGAAACGGACATTCAACTTAACTTTAACGTAGACGGCTCCGGTATTTCAGAGCTTGAGACGGACGTGCCGTTCTTAAATCATATGCTCGACTTGTTTACGAAGCACGGGCAATTTGACCTTCAGGTTAAGGCCATCGGAGATATCGATATCGATGACCATCATACAGTAGAGGATATCGGGATTTGCTTAGGCTCTACGCTGCGCGAAGCTCTTGGGGACAAGAAGGGGATCAAGCGTTACGCTAACGTATTCATCCCGATGGATGAAGCTTTGGCTCAAGTTGTGATCGACATCAGCAACCGTCCGCATTTTGAATATCGTGCGCAGTATCCGTCGGCTCAGGTAGGAAGCTTCTCGACCGAAATGGTTCACGAATTTTTGTGGAAATTTGCGTTGGAAGCCCGCATTACCCTGCATGTTATTGTCCATTATGGTCAAAACACGCATCATATGATCGAAGCGATTTTCAAGGCGCTCGGCCGCGCGCTGGACGAAGCGACGAGCATCGATCCGCGCGTGAAAGGCGTGCCTTCCACGAAGGGAGTGCTGTAGCATGATCGCCATTATCGACTATGGCATGGGCAATCTGCACAGCGTGAGCAAAGCCGTGGAGCGTCTTGGCTATGAAGCGGTTATCACCTCCGATGAGCAGCAGATCATGGCGGCAGATGGCGCCATTCTGCCAGGCGTAGGCGCCTTCGGCGATGCGATGGAGCATCTGCGTGAATCGAAGCTGGACGGAACGGTGAAGCGTTATGCAGAGACCGGTAAGCCACTTCTTGGTATCTGCCTCGGCATGCAGCTGTTGTTCAGCCGCAGTGAGGAACACGGCTCTAATGAAGGTTTGAACCTGCTGCCCGGCAGCGTGGTTCGTTTCCGCGGCAGCTACAAGGTGCCGCATATGGGCTGGAACCGGCTGCAATTCGTGCAGCAGAGTCCGCTGTTCAAAGGGATTGAGGAAGGTCATGTCTACTTCGTCCATTCCTTCCATGTTCAACCGGAACAGCCATCGGATTTGCTTGCGACCACGGATTACTATCAGCAGGTGACAGCTATTGTCGGACGGAACAACGTGTACGGCATGCAATTTCACCCGGAAAAGAGCGGCAGCATCGGTATGCAGCTGCTCGGTAACTTTCTTGAACTATGCAAGCGTTAGTCGGTAGTTCTGACTCATACGGTATCAAGTCATAGCTGTAGTAGTGAACAAATTTCATGGGAATGGGGGCATACGAACAGATGCTTGCCAAACGTATAATTCCTTGCCTGGACGTAAAGGACGGGCGGGTTGTCAAAGGCGTTAACTTCGTCAATTTGCGCGATGCAGGTGATCCTGTCGAGCTGGCTGCGATCTATGATCGGGAAGGTGCCGACGAGCTTGTGTTTCTCGACATCTCCGCATCTGTCGAAGGCCGCGCGACCATGGTCGAAGTGGTTAAGAAAACCGCGGGTGAGATCACAATCCCATTTACAGTGGGAGGCGGTATCTCTAGCGTGGATGATATGAAACGGCTGCTTCGTGCTGGAGCGGACAAGATCGGGATTAATACCGCTGCAGTCAAAAATCCGCAGCTCATCTCCGATGGCGCACGCCGTTACGGCTCCCAGTGTATCGTAGTGGCGATCGATGCCCGTTATAACGAGGCATGGGGAGAATGGGAAGTATTCACCCATGGAGGCCGCAACGGTACGGGGATTAAGGCGCTGGAATGGGCGAAGAGGGCGGAGCAACTGGGTGCAGGTGAAATCCTGTTAACCAGCATGGATGCCGACGGAACGAAGGACGGTTTCGACCTTAAGCTGACGCGCGCAGTGTCGGAGCTTCTAACCATTCCTGTCATCGCCTCCGGCGGTGCGGGTACGAAGGACCATTTTTACGATGTGTTTGCAGAAGGCAAAGCGGATGCGGGATTGGCCGCAACGATTTTTCATTATAAAGAGCTTACTATCGATGAGGTTAAGAGCAACCTCAAACAAAAAGGGGTCGAAGTGCGATGAGTAACGTGGGAAACGAACAAACAGCCGAGCTTTCATGGGAAGAGCTGACTGCTGCTATCAAGTGGGATGCACGGGGCCTTGTACCTGCAATTGTACAAGATGCGGCGAGCAAAGACGTTCTGATGATGGCATACATGAATCAGGAATCGCTCAAGCTGACGCTGGAATCCGGGGAAACTTGGTTCTGGAGCCGCTCTCGCAGCGAGCTGTGGCATAAAGGTGCTACCTCCGGTCATACGCAAAAGGTTCGCGCCCTGAAGTATGACTGCGACGGTGACACGCTTCTCGTACAGGTCAATCAGAACGGTCCTGCCTGTCATACCGGCCGCTACAGCTGCTTCTACAACAATGTTCCTGTGAAGGATCAAGCGACTTCCGATGAGGCGGCAGTTGCGAACGATCGTTTCTCTATGCTATCCAAGCTGGAGTCGGTTATCGCACAGCGTGAAGCGGAGCGTCCTGAAGGGGCTTATACGACCTACCTGTTCGAAAAGGGCATCGATAAAATATTGAAAAAAGTCGGCGAAGAGACAGCCGAGGTCATTATCGCAGCGAAAAACCGTGATAACGACGAGCTCCGTTACGAATCAAGCGATTTAATCTTCCATTTAATGGTACTTCTGCGAGAAGCTAAGCTCCCATTGGACGATGTGATGCGTGAACTGGACAGAAGACACAAAAAATAACCGAAACCACCCGACAGGCCTCAGCGTAAAACTTAGTAAAGCTGGTTTTTTTAAAGAATATCAGCTCGCTGCAGGCTCTTGACCGGTGTAAAGCCGTTATAGCAAAAAGGGCATGGAGCGCAAGGCTGACCGTTCAACGAGAAGCCTTCAGCTTGTGCCCTTGCTCTGTGTAATAGAGGGAGAGTCTGTCAGACGAAAAAATCAATGCTCAAAATGCACCTTATATTGGAAAAAAACGCGCTGTTATGCACTTTATCGCCTTTTTTTCACGGAAATGCCTTTTTATAAATTGAATATTTTCATGTATACTGGGGTTGTGGACATTTTTATTGTATAATGACTTTTGATGTTATAGATGCATCGGAAAACAACCCACGAAAATTTACGTAAACATTCCATAGCGGAGGTAACCTGTAACCATGTATAGCGACAAATTGAAAATCTTTTCCGGATCATCCAACCCTAAGCTAGCTGAACGGATCAGTAACGAGCTGGGTGTTCCATTAGGCCAAGTCAAGCTTTCCCGATTCAAGTGCGGGGAGATTTACTGCTGCTACGAAGAAACGATTCGGAACTGTGATGTGTTTTTGGTACAAACTTTTTCCCATCCGATCAACGAGCACTTTATGGAGCTCCTGGTGATGATGGATGCGGCCAAACGTGCGTCGGCCAAAACAATCAATCTTGTCATTCCTTACTATGGTTATTCCCGTCAAGAGCGTAAAGCGGCTCCACGCGAACCAATTTCTGCGAAACTGGTAGCAGATCTGTTGAACGCTGCAGGTGCGGACCGTGTTATCACAATTGATTTGCATGCTCCTGCGATTCAAGGATTTTTCAATATTCCAGTCGATCATTTGACAGCGCTGGATTTGCTGAGCGCTCATATTAAGAAAAAAGAAATTGACGACCTGATCGTCGTATCTCCGGATGCTGGCGGTGTGACTAGAGCAGAGAATCTGGCTAACGTGCTGGAAGCTCCTATTGCTATGATGTTTAAAAAGCGCTATGCGCATAACGAAGCGGTTGTAACTCACGTAATCGGGGACGTAAAAGGTAAAACACCGGTTATTTTCGAGGATTTGATCGACACGGGAACGACCATTGTCAACGTAGTCGAAGGCTTGAAGGAAAGAGGAGCGAACGACGTCTACATCTGTGCGACGCATCCGGTGTTCTCCGGACCTGCCCTGCAGCGTTTGGACCATCCGAACATTAAAGAGGTCGTTATTACTGACTCTATCGCGATTCCGGAAGACCATTCATCCCGTTTCCAAGTGCTATCCGTAGCCGGTTTATTGTCCAATGCGATTCGAATTATTAAAGACGGGGGTTCCATCAGCTCCTTGTTTAAATATGGCGGAGTATAAAATGTAATCTGCTTATGGTTTTTAAGCTCTTTATGCTATACTTTTTGTATCGAAAAACGCTGGTTTCCTTTGTGAATTCCAGTCGGAACCGGAGGTGCCTTACTTAATGGAGAAGAAAAAGCGTGTTAACCCAACTCAGCATGAGAAAGTCATTCCGATGAAAATGGATGCCACGTTCTTTTTCGAAAGAGCCGTTCAGTCCTTGGACCGATATCATTACGATAAGGCATTAAAGTATTTTCGTCGGGCAGCAGATTACGAGCCGGAGAACCCGGTGAATCATTGCAACTTGGCGGGATTGCTTTCGGAGATGGGGAATTACGAGGAATCCAACCGCATTCTTCAGCACGTGCTGGATCAGATCGATCCGGGCATGACGGAATGTTATTTTTACATGGCTAATAATTATGCCAACATGGAAAATTACGAATCGGCGGAAAAGGCGATTATTCATTACCTGGAAAACGATCCTACAGGACAATTTCTGGAGGAATCCGAAGAAATGATCGAGCTTCTCAGCTACGAGCTGGATCGGCCGACCAAGCTGACATCGATCAAAAGCCGGGAAGGAATGTTCGAGCATGACCGGGCACGCAGTATGCTGGAAGAAGGCAAATTTGCGGAAGCGGTTCGTATTTTGGAGAAAATTATAAAAAAACATCCGGATTTCATGGCTGCTCGTAACAATTTGGCTTTGGCCTATTATTATATGGGGCACTTTGATAAATCCGTTGATATGATACGTCAGGTGCTTGAGCTGGATCACGGCAATTTGCACGGCTTGTGTAACTTGGCGATATTTTACCAGCACTTCGGAGACAAAGAAAACTTATCTGAGCTTCTGGAAGTTCTACGCAAAACGTATCCGTTTCATCAGGATCATGTGTTTAAGCTGGCCACGACGATGGGTATCTTAAGTGAACATGAGACGGCCTATCGTTTGTTCAAAAGGCTGCTTAAGACGGGCGAAGCGGGACTCGATCCTTGCCTGTTTCACTATACCGCGGTAGCGGCTTACAATACTAAACGATACGACGAGGCGGAGCGTCAATGGCGTCAGGCGGATAAATTCGATCCGGGATCGGAAATTCCGAAGTTTTATTTAAGCCAGCTGCAAAAGGCTCGGACCGAACAGGTGAAGCCTACAGTCAGTTACCATTATCATCTTCCTTTCGAAGAGCAGTTTCGTGGTTTGGAAAAGTCAGCGGAAGGCTTGCCAGATCATCTGAAGCGCGATCCGTTGGTTCGTTCGTCCTTTTTCTGGGCCCTGCGCCATGGAGATACTGAGACCAAGCTGCAGGTGATTCAAGCCTTCGGTTTGATCGGTGACAGCGAAGTCAAGGAAGCTCTGCTTGAGTTTATCCAAGAGCCGAAAGAGGACGATTACTTGAAAAAAGTGGCGATCTTCGTTCTGCGTAACATTGGACTGCGTGAACCGGTAACTGCGGTGCTCGATGGGAATCAACTGACGATCCCAGCTTCGCCGTTCTCTCCGAACTTGCCTGTTTGGGAGGCCAAGTGGCAGGAGATTATGGAACGAGCTATAAAGGAAATGAACCGCAGGTATGATATGGTTCAGCAGTACGATTTGCAAACATTATGGGTAGAATATTTATCGAGAGTGTACCCAAGTGTGCCGAAAATAACGAAAAGCGAAGGCTGGGCAGCCGCACTGGAGTATTTGACGGCCAAAATGCACCGTCGCGCGATCTCCTTTCATGAGCTGTCACAACGTTATGAGGTTTCGGCAGCCACGATAAGCAAGAACGTAAAATTGATCGACGAGGCTTGCGGTATCCGAGAGAAGATGGAAGCCATCTTTCCTACGTTCCCGAGCTTTGATAATAAAGTGAAATAATATTTGCCAATAATGCTTACGAAGAGGGAAGCACAAAAGGAGGAACTGTACATGTACAAATCAATAGTAATCGGAACCGGCCCGGCCGGACTGACAGCGGCCATTTACCTGGCTCGTGCGAATTTGAATCCTTTGGTCATTGAAGGTCCTGAACCGGGCGGACAATTGACAACGACTACGGAAGTTGAGAACTTCCCTGGTTTTCCTCAAGGTATCATGGGTCCTGAACTCATGGACAATATGCGTAAGCAGGCGGAGCGCTTCGGAGCTGAATTCAAAACCGGCTGGGTCAACAAAGTGGATTTGTCCAAACGTCCGTTCAAGCTGTCAGTTGAAGGAATGGGAGATATCGAGTCGGAAACCCTTATTATTTCCACTGGGGCCACTGCGAAGCTGCTGGGCATAGAGAATGAAAAAGAAAGTATCGGTCGCGGTGTAAGTACCTGTGCAACCTGTGACGGCTTTTTCTTCCGCGGGAAGAAAATTATCGTTGTCGGCGGAGGCGATTCGGCCATGGAGGAAGCAAACTTCCTGACCCGTTTTGCTACAGAAGTACGCTTGGTGCATCGTCGCAGCGAGCTGCGCGCATCCAAAATCATGCAGGACCGTGCACGCGAAAATCCGAAAGTGGCATGGAGCCTGAACAATACTCCACTTGCCGTCGTATCGGGTGATAAAGGAGTCACCGGTTTGAAAGTGAAAAACAATGAAACCGGAGCTGAAGAAATTATTGAAGCGGACGGAATTTTCGTCGCTATCGGACATAGACCGAACACAGACTTCCTGGGTGGTCAAATTACTATTGACGAACAAGGCTACATTGTCGTCAAGCCAGGAACGACGCAAACGAATGTTGAGGGTGTTTTTGCTTGCGGTGATGTGCAGGATACGAAGTATCGCCAAGCAATTACAGCTGCTGGCAGCGGATGTATGGCAGCTCTCGATTGTGAGAAGTTTTTGGAAGGACATGCTGTTCACGACTGGAGTCAAACGCTGTAATGATAAGAAAAACGTGGGACCAGGGTTCCACGTTTTTTCGTTTCGGCTTCTTGACCTGTGGATAGGGTTGGCTTATAGTTGGAACAGGAAGCAGTACGTGATCAAACGTTTATGAGGTGACCAGGATAATGGGAGAGAAAGTGTACGTTGGAGTCGATCTGGGAGGAACGGCCATTAAGGTAGGGCTTTGCGACGAAAATGGGAGGCTGCTGCAAACTTTCGAAGGACCGACAGGAACGGAACATGGTGTCGACGTCGTATTGGAGAATATCGCACAATACGTGCGCAAGCTGGTAGCGGATTCCCCGTACGAATGGGAGCAGGTTGCCGGGATCGGAGCGGGCATTGCCGGATTTATGGATATCCCGGAGGGCTTTATCAAGCTATCCCCCAACTTGGGCTGGCGTAACGTACCTATTAAACAGATTCTCGAAGAGAAGCTTGGCAAAACCGTGAAAATCGACAATGATGCAAACGTTGCTGCGCTGGGAGAAGCGTGGAGCGGCGCGGGTGCCGGAATTCCGAGCCTTGTATGCTATACTCTCGGAACCGGAGTCGGCGGAGGCGTTATTGTTAACGGAAACATCATTCAAGGATTCAAAGGAATGGCCGGCGAGCTAGGCCATATGATCGTCGTACCGGATCTGGAGGCGATTCAATGCGGTTGTGGTATGAAAGGTTGCTTGGAGACCGTATCCTCGGCTACAGGCATTATTCGCATGGCTAAGGAAGCAGTAGAGCGTGGAGAGCATACCTCTCTAGCATTGGTAGAGAACATTATGGCTAAAGACGTTTTCGATGCGGCTAAATCCGGAGATGACGTTGCTTTACGTATTATTAACCGTGCCGCGTTATATTTGGGCAAGTCTATGGCGGCAGTTTCCGTAGTATTGAATCCGCAGCGGTTTATTGTCGGAGGCGGGGTTTCTAAGGCTGGCGATATTTTATTTGATGCCATTCGCAAATACTTCAATGAATTCGCACAGGAATCGGCAAAAGAGGGCGTAGAGATCGTCCCTGCGAGCTTGGGCAATGATGCTGGAGTAGTCGGAGCAGCTGGTTTGAGTTTGCGGTCGTGATAGATAAAATAGTTTAATATGAATATAGAAACGGTTTAAGTGTTTAAACAGCGACGATTTCATCGCTAAGGCGAGGCCAGATGATGGAATCCGAGCGCCCTGGAGGTGGCAATCCCATGGAAGAAATGCATACCTTAGGCAAACTGGTTATTATTACAGGCATGTCAGGTGCAGGCAAAACCATTGCGGTACAAAGTTTGGAGGATTTGGGCTTTTTCTGCGTAGATAATCTTCCTCCTGTGCTCATTCCGAAGTTTGCTGAATTGATCGAGCAGTCCAAAGGTCGGATCGGTAAAGTAGCCCTTGTTATCGACCTGCGAGGAAGAGAGTTTTTCACTTCTTTGTCCGAGTCGCTTCGGTATGTGCAGGAGAATCATACGCTGACTTATGAAATCTTGTTCCTCGACGCGACGGACTCGGTCCTTGTTCAACGTTACAAGGAAAGCCGCCGTAAACATCCGCTTGCTCCGACAGGCGCTCCTCTGGAAGGCATCGTGCAGGAGCGTAAGCTGTTGGAGGAGCTTAAAGGTATGGCGACACAGGTTATTGATACAGGCAGCCTGAAGCCTGCTCAACTGAAAGAGCGGATCGTGTCTCGGTTCACTAACCTTGAGTCGGATGGGATCTCTATCAATGTTATTTCCTTCGGCTTTAAATATGGGGTTCCTATTGATGCGGACTTAATCTTCGATGTACGGTTTCTTCCCAATCCGCATTATATAGACACGCTCCGACCTAATACAGGCCAAGATCCTGAAGTATACGACTATGTCATGAAGTGGAGCGAGACACAAGAGTTTCTTAGCAAGCTTCTTGATATGTTGAACTTCTTAGTGCCCCAATACAAGAAAGAAGGCAAGAGCCAGGTTGTCGTAGGCATTGGTTGTACGGGGGGCAAGCACCGTTCCGTAGCCATTGCAGAGTATCTGGGCAAAGTGATGGGCAACAGCGAGACGGAGACGGTCCGGGTTAGCCACCGTGATTCCGAGCGCGATCGGGTTGAGGTGAAGAAATGACGGATAGCCGTCTAGATAGTGCACGGCCTAATATCGTTGTGATAGGCGGAGGCACCGGCTTATCGGTTATGCTTCGTGGCTTGAAAGAGAAACCACTGGATATTACGGCTATCGTTACTGTAGCGGATGACGGAGGCAGCTCCGGCATCCTTCGTTCCGAGCTGGAAATGGTCCCGCCAGGCGATATTCGTAACGTATTGACGGCATTGGCCGATGTAGAGCCGCTGCTTGGCAATATGCTCGAATACCGGTTTGAGAAAGGGCAGGGATTAGCAGGACATAGTTTGGGTAATCTAATCTTGGCAGCGATGCGAGATATTACCGGTGATTTTGTCACAGGTGTCCGTGAGCTGAGCCGTGTATTTGCCGTACGAGGGCGTGTTCTTCCCGCCGCTCATGACGCTATTGTCCTAAAGGCAGAGATGACGGATGGGACCATTGTTGTTGGCGAGTCCAAGATCCCGAAAGCAGGCAAAGTGATCAAACGTGTATTTATAGAGCCGGCTGATGTTGCTCCTTTGGATGAAGCTATTGATGCTCTGAAGCAGGCAGATGCAATTCTAGTCGGGCCTGGCAGCTTGTATACGAGCATTATGCCGAATTTGCTTGTTCCTGAAATAACGCGTACTATAGTGGAATCCAAGGCGCTTAAAATGTTCATTTGCAACGTTATGACTCAGCCTGGAGAGACTGACAATTATACGGTTAGCGATCATTTGAAAGCCGTATACCACCATGTAGGGCACCACTTGTTCGATTATGTTATCGTCAATAATGGGGAAATTCCCGCCCAAGTGCAGAACCGATATGCCGAAAAGGGAGCCAAGGTGGTCCCATTGGACCTCGAGGAAGTAACAAAGAACGGGTACAAAGTCATTGGCGATCAGCTTGTTTTATTCCGCACTTATTTGCGTCATGACGCCGTAAAGCTAAGTCATCACATATATCAACTGGTGGAGAGCTGGATGCACAAGAAGAGGTGATTTACCATGTCCTTCGCCGCACAAACGAAAAAAGAACTTACGATGATCCAGTCCGATGCTTGCTGTGAGACCGCTGAGCTGTCCGCGCTTATTCGCATGAACGGTTCCGTTCAGCTGACGAATCAGCGTATCGTTCTGGATGTTTCAACCGAGAATGCGGCTATTGCACGTCGTATGTACACACTGTTGAAGAAGAAATTCAATGTTCATACCGAACTGTTGGTACGTAAGAAAATGCGGTTGAAAAAAAATAACGTCTACATCGTTCGTGTACCTGCTCAGGTGCAGGAAATATTGTCCCAGATGCAGATTGTGTCTGAAGGGTTTTTGTTTACTCCGGGTATCGCGGAAGATATTATTAAAGAGGATTGCTGTAAGCGGGCTTATTTGCGTGGAGCTTTCCTTGCCGGTGGCTCGGTCAATAACCCAGAGGGATCATCCTACCATCTTGAGATATCTTCGATGTACGAGGAGCATTGCCAGTCTTTATGCCGGTTGGCGAACGAATTTGATTTGAATGCTCGCTGCATAGAACGGAAAAAGGGCTTCGTCTTCTACATTAAGGAAGGCGAGAAGATTATCGAGTTTCTCAATTTGATTGGAGCGCATCAAGCGCTGCTTCGGTTCGAGGATGTGCGTATCATGAAGGATATGCGCAATTCCGTCAACCGGCTGGTCAACTGCGAGACAGCCAATCTGAACAAGACGATAGGCGCGGCCGTAAGGCAAATCGATAATATTCGTTTGCTTCAGAAGGAAATCGGCCTTGAGAACTTGCCCGATAAGCTTCGAGAGGTTGCAGAAATTCGTCTGATGCATCCGGACATGAATTTGAAAGAAGTCGGCGACTTATTAAAAGGAAACGTCAGCAAATCGGGTGTGAATCATCGGTTGCGCAAAATCGATGAGATGGCGGAAAAAATTCGTAAATCATAACACATGTGGAAAATATAGATTTTTTGTGTTATTTTACGATACGCCTAGTGTATCGGTGGGATAAATGGTATAATATTTGAAAAATCGCTTTTTCATGGTCATTTATGCAAATGGTCATTTGCTATTAAGAAGTAGGGGGTATGGGTTGGAATGTCGAAACGCCCAGTAGTCGTAAAGTTGAAAACAGGCCTTCATGCCAGACCAGCAGCACTTTTCGTGCAGGAAGCTAATAAGTTTTCTTCGGAGATCTTCGTCGAGAAGGATGAGAAGAAAGTCAATGCCAAGAGTATCATGGGTATTATGAGCTTGGCTATCAGTACTGGTACGGAAGTTTACATTAGTGCTGAAGGTTCGGATGCCGAGCAGGCTGTAAACGCTTTAGTCGCTTTGGTCAGCAAAGAGGAACTGGAGAATCAATAACAACCGCCACAGGCTTCCGTAAGGAAGCTTTTTCACCACATAGGAAAGTTAAATTCCGCCTAAGCGTAAGCATAGCGAAAAGCATTTCCTATTGGCGATAAAACCAACCGTTGAACGCGGTCGTTCTTCATCGAAAGACTTCGATAGAGGGTTTCTCACCACCAATGGAAGACAATGGGTGGTATGGGATGCACAGAAAAGCGCAACCTTTTCTTGAGCGGAGCGTCTATAATGACGTGTCTTCTGCAGAAAAGGTTTTTTGCTGTTCTTATTTATATTTTTGCTTTTTAGAAGGAGTAAGAGAGATGAAACAGATGAAAAGAGAAATGTCTTTAATGATGATCATCACCTTGTTGTGCACCGTTCTCTTCTCTCCGTTGGCATCAGCACAGAGCGTTGCGTCGACTTCGACCTACGTACTGCTCTATGTTGATAAAGCGGAGGCGTTTTTGAACGGTAAACAGGTAACGTTAGACTCCCCAGCTACGATCATTAAAGACAAAATGTTTGTGCCTGCTAAGTTTTTGGGGGATGCAATGGGTCTGAAGGTGGAGTGGAACGACAAAACGCGCCAGATTGAAATGGCCACACCTGGTTTCAACATTGTTCTGGACAGTGACCGCAAAGCTGTGTGGATCAATGGCGTATTGGAACCTTTCGATTCCGTAGCCGCGATTAGTCCGGAAGGGCGTTTATTAATCAAGCTGACTTGGTTAGCAGATTATATGGGTGCCCGCTATACTTACAATGACGAATTGAGACGTGTGGAAATTATCCATACGAAAACCCCGACCGGAATTTACATTCCGAACTCGGGCAATTCAAAGCCGGTAGCGAAGTTTTCTTTTGCAAAAGACACGTACAAGATTGGTGAGCCGGTAAAATACGTAGATCTAAGCTATGATCCGGATGCAGAAGGTATTGCGAAATTCGAATGGACAGGCAATAACGAGGCGTTCTTCAATCCCGGAACTTATCCGGTTACGTTAACGGTATGGGACGCTCATGGCAATAAAAGCGAACCGTACACACGGAATATAGTAATAAGCAATGAAACATACTTAAGCGCAATCGAGTATCCTATCTATACCAAGCCTCCAGGCAGCTTCATCAAAGCGGATTGGAGCATGCTGTGGGGGAACTTCTGGAACTTGCCGCAGCTGGCGAAGCAGGTAACCACAGATTCTTCGAGAAAGCTGCTGGTAAGCGACAGCCCAGAGGAATTCACGGAAAAAGGGATATTGTATCAGGATAAAGTGAACGGTAAAGGAAGACTATACGCCGATCACGTGAATGGAACGAAGGAAAAGGTGACTATGGCCATTTTGGCTAAGAATACGACCAACAAGCCAGTCACTATTAAAACGACCAACAAAGGCGAAGTGTGGCCTTCTGTGTACGCCAATTTGATCGGCAACGAAGCGTCGGTTGACTTCTTGATGAATGATCCGCGTAACGATGAAATGGTCATCCCGGCTAATCAGACGTTAATTTATTCGCAAATGCCGGAATTCTACCCAGGACAAGGCGTGAACTTGTTCTACGATGTGGAAACTGATGGAGAAATCCAATTCTCCTTTGTGGCAACAGACCAAATCTCGCAAAATACATTGACGCAGCTGCCGCTTTTACCGTTTACCGGTCATGTGCGTGGTACGTTCCCGGTTTCTGAGGTGAAGTGGAACATTGATGCTAGCTCGTTTACGACACCTTCCCGAATTATTATAGGTGATGGAGAAACAGATCCGTTCCAACCGGGCTACGACCCGATGCGAAAGCAGAACGTGACCAATGACGGAAACTATGGCGTCGTGTACAAGATTCATTCAGATAAGCCGCGCAAAATGGCCATCATGATTTTGGCATATGGCGGTGTGTTTAAAGGACCGTTTAAAATTAACGGCGAAATGCACCTTGTGCCTCAATCAGGAGTATTGACCGCTTTTGACGGCATGCAAATTTTAGCTAAAACGACAGGCAACGAAAAATCACTGGATATTGAATTTACACCTCCGGCAGGCTCGGCATTCCCAATTGATCTCATCTTCTATCCTTTAGACGATAAAGAGTAATTATTGAAATTTTCTTCAATGACCTACTAAAAAAAGTTCCGGGTACCGCCTAGTGGCAGTACTCGGAACTTTTTTATTACTCAAACGATCGTTATTCACTATTACACGCGTTCAATCACTTTATCGATCAAGCCGTACGCAGCGGCTTCTTCGGCATACATGAAGTTATCGCGGTCCGTGTCCTTCTCGATTCTTTCGAAAGATTGACCTGTGCGTTCAGCCAAAATGTGATTCAGCTTATCGCGCATTTTCAAAATACGCTTCGCGCGAATTTCGATGTCGCTTGCTTGTCCTTCGGCTCCGCCGAGCGGCTGGTGAATCATGACTTCGCTGTTAGGGAGTGCAAAGCGTTTGCCTTTGGCACCTGCAGCGAGCAGGAAAGCACCCATGGAAGCAGCCATACCGACGCAGATGGTCGATACGTCCGGCTTAATAAACTGCATCGTATCGTAGATGGCCATCCCTGATGTAATGGAACCGCCCGGGCTGTTAATGTACAAGTGAATGTCTTTATCCGGATCCTGCGCGGCCAAAAACAACAATTGGGCAATAATCGCATTGGCCACAACGTCATTTACCGGAGTTCCCAGAAAAATAATGCGATCCTTCAGCAGTCGGGAGTAAATATCATAAGCGCGCTCCCCTCTTGCATCCGGTTCAACGACCATTGGAATGAAACTCATAAGCTGCAGCCTCCTTAAAGATCATGTATGGTAACACTATAACCATCATAACGTAAAATCAAACAAAGGTCAAGAAAGGTCAAACGATGCTTACAAAAAAACCTCTAACCCGGCGCTAATGCAAGGTATAGAGGTTTGGTTATTTGAAGTAAAAGTGGCGCGCCCGTAAGGAATCGAACCTTAATCTCAGGCTCCGGAGGCCTACGTCATATCCATTGGACCACGGGCGCATGTTAGATTGTCTCAAGAAAAGAGAAGCAAGAGTTATTATATGATAATGCCCACAAAAAAGCAACCCTGTGAACGAAATTGTCATCCGACTGCTTTCGTGGCAATTAGATCACGGTAGATGTACTGTAACCCGTCATTCCTCCAGTTTGGACACAAGCATAGAAGGCACGTTCTACATCGGTTGGAGGTGTGTTTTTCCGGTAAACCAGGCCATTTTTTCTCTCAATACGAAGACCGCAGATAGGCTTGCTCAGCAATTCGCCCTTTTCGAGCTGATCGCGAACAGCATAGTAGGGAAGAAAAGCAATACCAAGTCCGTTCTTGACGGCTTCCTTTATAACTTCAAAATTACTCATAGAAACCGTAGATAAGCGGATCCCCATCGTTCTAAGCGGAGAGAGAATGCAGCTTTGCAGCAAACGGCTTTGCGGCAGCAGCAAGGTACTTTGTTCCAGATCACGGCTATAAAGCGTCTTTCTCTCGGACCAACGATGTCCTAGCGGGAAGACGAGCATGAATTGATCCTCGAACAGTACATGGTGGTTGAGCTCCGTCTGGATATATTTATCATCATCATATAAAGGCATAAAAGCGAAATCGATTTTGTCCTGCAACAGCATTCTATGTAAATCATCATAACAAAAGGTATGCAGTTCGAACTGCTGCTTCGGATATGTCTGATGGAACTTTCGCAGCAGATCCGGCAGTACATAGACTCCCATATAGTTGCTGGCATAAATCGATAGGATGGAATTAACTTGCTGAGATTGCTTGATTTTGCCGGAGGCCTCATCGAACAGCTGCGTTATTCGCTGCGCATATTCATAGAATATCGTTCCCTGCGGAGTCAGTTTAACCGATCTTCCAGAGCGGACAAGCAGCTTAGCGTCAAGAATTTCTTCTAGCTGCTGAATGTGGGAGCTGATAGTAGGCTGTGAGCAGTACATCTGCTTCGCGGTTTCGGTGAAGGAGCCGCATTCGGCAAGCGTAAGGAAAGTGTCCATTTTCTCGAAAATTTTCATGTGTCCGGCCTCCGAAAGAGTGAAATATGTTTAGAGCGAAGTATACTATAACTGATAATGATTATCAATATCATAAAACCACCGCATTTATCAGAGATCCTAATCAATATATTAAAAAACAATATGAAATCGGTTTCATCAGATGAATGGATTGCCATTTTCACAAATATACCATTTTAATTGATATTGATAATTATTATCAATAGATTTATGATCTTTCTTAGGCATCTAAGAGACTTTCATTGTGATTATAGAAGGAGTGGGTTTACATGCTATCCCGAACGAAACGGGGCCTAGGCATATTATTAAGTTCCATCATGATTTTTTCCGGCTGCAGCACGGCGAACACGCCATCGGCAACCAAATCAGACAAACCGGCGGACAATCAGGCCGCTGTAGCCCAGGAAAAGCCCTCCGTCCGCATTGGATGGCAAAAAAGCGGCTATCCTTCACCCTTTGCATTCAGCGCTTCAGGTCCTGGAGGCTACCTACATAGCAGCTTCTTGTTCGATACATTAACTTGGAAAGATGACAAAGGCGTCATCCCTTGGTTGGCTAAATCCTGGAAGCAATCTGATGACGGGCTAAGCTACACATTTGAGCTTGAGCAGGGGGTAAAGTGGCATGACGGAGTGGCCTTCACAGCTGACGATGTCGTGTTCACGTTTGATTACTATAAGAAAAATCCGTTCCCTTGGACGGGCGATATCACTCAAATCGAATCGGTTAAGAAGACAGGTGATACCACGGTCGTCTTCAAGCTCAAAAATAAATATGCTCCATTTTTAAGTGATCTGGTCGGCATCATGCCTATTATTCCTAAGCACATATGGGAGAAAGTGGACAAGCCTATAGCTTATCGCGATCCAAGTGCACTAGTCGGTACAGGGCCGTTCACCATGAAGGAATATGACGAGAAGTCTGGGCAGTACTTATTCGCAGCTAATGAGAATTACTTCAAGGGAAAAGTCAATGTGAAGGACGTTGCTTATCTGGACGTGCAGAACAAAATTTTGTCCCTGCAGAAAAATGAAATTACGGCTGGAACAACGCTCAATTATCCAGAGGTCGAGCAGCTTCAAAAAGAGGGCTTTGACGTCATGAAAAACAATCAGACTGGGAGTGCGGTACGTGTCGTATTCAATCTTGAGCATCCGCAGCTGAAGGACAAGCGGCTTCGCCAAGCACTGGCTTATGCGCTGGACCGTTCCGAAATGGCTAAGAAGATCGTTGGAGGAGAGCCGCTCGTTGGCAGCGCAGGGGTCATTCCGCCGGATTCCTCCTGGTATAACAAGGATGTGTTGAAGTATGACTACAATACGGCTAAAGCCGATGAACTGATGGATCAATTGGGCTACGCCAAAAATGCAAGCGGAGTGCGTGAAGCGCTCAAGCTGAACATGATGGTATCCTCGACCTCCAAAGAAGCGCAAATGATGCAGGAAATGCTTAAAAAAGTAGGCATTACGCTTAATATCCAACAAGTCGATACAGCGACTTTCACAGCGGCAATGGGCGAAAACAAATACGATATGGCTATTACCGGACATATTGGCTTAAGCGGTGATCCTGACTTCCTGAGACTATGGTTCTTAGGATCAGCAAGTAACGCTTTTGCTGCCAGAGGCAAGTCGTTTACCAATGCGGAATTCCAAAAGCTGGCTGAAGCGCAGCTCCAGGAGTTGGACCCTGACAAACGCAAGGCGGAAGTGAACCAAATGCAAGCGATTTTGTCCGATGAGCTTCCTACCCTGGTTTTGTATCACCGTCCGTTTTACTTGTTGTATAAGAAAAGTGACTTCAATGGTTGGTTTAACACGTTCGGTGGTATAGCAGACGGCATTCCTTTGTGGGATAACAAGGCGGCCTTCATCGATGGGCGCAAGTAAGCAAGCTGTCACGTATATCAATGTTTTTTTGTTCATCCTGTTGTTGAACTTTTTCCTCCCACGGCTACTACCGGGAGGACCCATTGACTACATTGAGGGCGGAGAGAATGGAGCAGTTCTGATGAGCGAGGCGCAAAAGGCGGCCATCCTTAGCTATTACCGGCTCGATGAACCGATGTGGCTTCAGTTCCTACACTATGTGAAAGGCGTGTTCACACTCGATTTCGGACTATCGGTGACCTACAAGTCTCCGGCATTCGAAGTGATTATGAGCAGGCTCCCATGGACACTGCTGATCGTTGGCTCTGCCACCGTACTGTCGATTCTTATTGGGCTGGGGCTTGGACTGCTGTCCGCTTGGAAGCATGCAAGTCGGACGGATCGCGGGCTGCTGCTCACGATGGTCGGGCTCGGAGCAGTGCCGGAATTTCTTGTCGGCATGCTGCTGCTAATCGGATTTAGCGTCCAATGGAGCTGGTTCCCGCTCAGCGGTGCTGCGACACCTTTCTTTAAAGCGGATGCTTGGTGGGATCGGGCCCTGGATATTATTAAGCATGCGTTTTTGCCGATCGTTACCCTGACGGCAGCTAATCTGGCGAGCCTGTATCTGCTGATGCGCAACGAAGCGATCCGCGTACTGCGAGAGCCGTTCGTTGAGTTCGCCCGGGCGAAGGGCGTCCGCAGCGGGGCAATAGTCGTTCGGCACGTGCTGCGCAATGCCCTGCTGCCGATGGTCACGATGATTTTGCTGCGGATAGGCGGTCTATTGGCGGGCTCTGTGCTAGCCGAGACGGTGTTCTCCTATCCCGGAATCGGAAAGCTGCTGCAGGAAGCGATCCTTTCGCGGGATTATCCGCTGTTGCACGCATTGTTTCTGCTGCTGACCGTGTTCGTGCTGCTCCTGAACGTAGTAGCGGACGTGCTGTATCCTTGGCTCGATCCGCGAATCCGAACAGGAAAGCGGGGTGAACGGGGATGACAAAAATCAAATGGATAGGCACTGTGGTATTGGTGCTGTTCGTTCTTCTAGCGGTAGGCGGACCTATGGTGGCTCGTTTCGGTCCCATTGCCTTCGATGGAGAACGGCTGAGCGCCCCTTCGACGGTCCATTGGCTAGGTACGAATTCATTGGGTCAGGACATATTCAGTCAATGGGCTTACGGAGCTCGTAATACGCTGTTGATCGGATTATTGGTCTCGTTATTGAGCACTGGCCTTAGCGGAATGCTGGGGCTTGCGGCCGGATATTCCAAGAGGCTTGACCCTGTTATTAACGGGATCGCTAACGTGCTGCTTGTCATTCCTTCTTTGCTGCTCATGCTGCTCGTAGCGGCTTTTACAGGAGGAGGGGCCATACAGCTCGTGCTGACGCTCGGGCTGCTGAGCTGGCCGGGATATATGAGGCTCATAAGAGCCTCCGTGTTATCGCTCAAGGAACGGGAGTTCGTGAAGGCCGCGCAGCTATTTCAAGCTAAGCCGGTCTACATATTGCGTAAGCATCTGCTTCCCTTTATCGGTCCGCTGCTCAGAACCAAATTCATTATGTCGTTCCGGCAGGCGGTGACAATGGAAGCGGGCTTGTCCTTTCTTGGTCTCGGAGATCCGAATCAAGCGACCTGGGGCAAGATGCTGGAGCAGGCGTTTCAACAAAATGAAACGTGGATGACTTCCGTCTGGCAGTGGACTGTGCTGCCGCCTGCTTTATCGCTGCTGCTAGTCACTGTCGGGCTGGCGCTGCTGGGTGAATCGGCCCGAAGCGGGGCCGAAGCTGGGGGCTTCGTGGGTAGTGAGCAGCCGAGCGGTCGGTTCAATCGTAAGGCAGCCAAGCCTGCACAGGCTGAGACGGAGTACAGCCCGGATGCGCCGGTAGCAGCTATCGGGCTGAGTGTCGCTTACGGTGAACGGAACGTGCTGCAGCCGGCAACCTTCACGGCCGCTGACGGAAGCGTCACCGCCGTGCTCGGTGAGTCAGGCTCGGGCAAGACGACGCTAGCCCGGGCGCTCTACGGCCTGCTGCCGAGATCAACGGTGCAGGGGGAAGCCTTCATCGGCCGCAAGAGAATATATGGCGGCGCGAACCGGATGCGCCGCTGGCATGATGCGGCGTTCATCTTCCAGGACCCGCGCCAGAGCTTCAACCCGCTGCTGACGATAGATCAGCAGTTTCGAGAAGCGATGCAGGGCCGGAACCGGGCTTCCGCTTCCGCGGCGGTCAAGCGAAAGGAAGCGACACAGGCGCTTCGCGAGGTTCAGCTGGAGGAGCGAGTGCTCGATTGCTACCCGCATCAATTAAGCGGGGGCATGCTTAGCCGCGTGGCAATCGCAATGTCGCTTGTGAACAAGCCGTCCGTGCTTATCGCTGACGAACCTACCGGAGCGCTTGATCCTATTGTTAAGCGCGAAATCTTGGAGCTGCTGGCAGCCAAGGTGAGAGAGCACAGGATGACCTTGTTCCTTATCACCCATGACATTAGGTCCGCTCTTCACGTAGCGGATGCCATCATGGTATTGAAGGAAGGGCAGTTGGTGGAACACGCCCCACGCGAAAAGTGGCTGGATAGTCCAAAGGCCCCTTACAGCCGGGAGCTTCAAGGCTCCCTTCGACAGATCAACAGATAGGAAGTGAGGGCCCATGCTGGAGATACATCGGATAAGTAAGTGGTTCGGCCGCGGCACATCCCAAGCTTATGCTGTAAGAGACGCCTCGTTAACCTTGGCGGAGAGTGAAATTTTTGCTTTGGCTGGGGAGAGCGGTTCGGGAAAGTCCACACTAGCGGAAATGATCGTCGGCTTGAAAAATCCGGATGAAGGGCACATATACTGGAAAGGTTCGCCGATGGGACAGCAGCCCGACTACTGGCGCCATGTTCAGATGGTGTTCCAAAACCCGGACCGTTCTTTGAATCCTTATTGGAAGATCAAGGACATTATAGCCGAACCACTGCTCCTCCATAGGACGGGCCGGGTTGAGGCGATGCAACGTGTGGATGAGCTGCTTGAACAGGTGCAGCTTTCTCGCAGCTTGGCAAACCGGAGCACTTCGGAGTGTTCAGGGGGACAGAAGCAGCGTATCGCCATCGCCCGGGCGTTGGCTGTTCGGCCGACCCTGCTTATAGCCGATGAGATCACATCGGCTCTCGATCCAATGACTGAACTAGATATCCTTCAGCTTCTGATCGGGCTGAAGCGGGAATACGGGATGTCCATTCTGTTCATAACGCACCGGCTGGAAACACTGCCCGGTTTTGCGGATCGGCTGGCTGTGATGAAGGACGGCCGTATTGTGGAAACAGGCCGATGTGAGGAAGTTTGGGCTTCCCCGCAATCTCCGTATACGAAGCGGCTCTTGCAGGCTTGTTCGTATGATTTCTTTAACGGTAGAGTGGCTTCTCATCAAGGATAGAGGTAACTTGGTGTCGATTATAGGTGGGACGAGGAAAAAATAGCTAAGCTTTGACGTTTATTCATAATCATAGAGGAGGCATCATCATGTCTGTAGTTCGAGTAATGGATGATAGAGCTTGTTTGGAAATTGGGTTCGAGGATATTCGCAAGTATCACGGAGAGTTGGCCCTTATGGCGGTTGCGGTAGGGTTTCGTTCCTTGCAGGCGGCGTTTGCCGAGCTATTTGGGGATGACTTTGTCCCGCAAAGGAAATCAATTAGCATCGTATCCGGCCACGCCGGCCCAGGTTTCCGGGATGCATTTGAATATGTGACGAGAGCCGTTACACGTGGAGCCTACCAGGTTAATGTCGACTATCCGGCTGCTCAGCATGACCCGCACCGTGCACAGTCCTATGCCTTTGTGATTTCTACCAAGGAGGGCGCTTCTGTTGAGGTAGCTTTGAAGGAAGGCTTCCTGCCGATGAAGTTCTATGACTTCCTGGCGAAGGGACGCGCAGGTACAATGACTGAAGAAGATAAAGAGGAATTTAGTGAGATGAAATGGTCGTTATCGCAGCAGGCACAGGCTTTGACGCAGGAAGAGCTTCTTACGGTCACACGATTGTCATAGAGCAAAAAAAAGGCCGATTTTGTGGCAGAACCATTTTTTTGTCCATTTTGTGTTTTTTTAGTTGAAAATGGTTTTCAGATTTTATATAATAAACTCAGCTAAGTGAAAGCTTAGTTGTTTTTTTGGAAGTTGTGGGACTAAAAATGTAGTACTGGGACAAAAAAAGTCCAATGGTCAGCGGGAGCGTGTTTTATGAGAGATATACTCGATATTCAAAAGCAGCTTCTGCCGGACTTGCTGGACACGCTGAAAGAACGGTATACCATTTTGCACCACATCATGGTATCCGGTATCGTTGGTCGCAGGACGCTGGCGGTATCGCTGAACACGACGGAGCGCATCTTGCGTGCTGAGGTCGATTTTCTGAAAGCCCAAGGCCTCTTAGAGGTTGATGCATCAGGGATGAAAATCAGCGAAGCCGGAAGGCAGCTACTCGAGAAGATCGAGCCGTTAGTCAAAGACTTGTTCGGTTTGACGGAGCTCGAAGAACGGATACGAGCGCATTTTGGTTTGAAGCAGGTTGTTATCGTGCCTGGGGATTCAGATACCTCCCCTCATACGAAGAAGGAATTGGGACGCGCCGGAGCCGCCGTGCTTCGTAAGTACGTATCCCAGGATGAAGTGATTGCGGTAACCGGAGGCTCAACGATGGCTGAGGTCGCCTATCATTTATCTTCCTCCACTTCACTCAAAGGCAGCTGGTTCGTACCGGCTCGAGGCGGGCTTGGCGAAAGCGTAGAGCTGCAGGCGAACACGATAGCTTCTACCATGGCTAAGAAGACAGGCGCCAAGTATCGACTGCTTCATGTTCCAGATCATCTGGGCGAGGAAGCATACCAAACCTTGATGCAGGACAGCACCATACTGGAGATTATCCAGTTTATCCGCAAAGCCCGGATCGTCATTCACGGTATGGGTGAAGCTATGGTGATGGCCAGACGGCGGAAGGTGGATGCGGAAACAACGTCGAGTTTGCAAAACGACGGCGCATTGGCGGAAGCATTCGGCTATTATTTTGACCGCGGAGGCAAAATTCTTCATAAGATGCCAACCGTAGGCCTAAGAATTGAAGATATTCAAGAAATGGACTGTGTGATCGGTGTCGCCGGAGGCAAAAGCAAAGGGGAAGCGATCGCGGCGGTGCTGCGTTTTGGAAGAGAAGATATTCTCGTCATCGACGAAGCGGCAGCGCAGGTCATAGTTCAGACATTGACATCTTGACAGGTTATCCTGTCTTGACATAAATCCAAATGACTAATTATTAGGAGGCTATTTCACATGGCAACTAAAGTAGGTATTAACGGTTTTGGACGTATCGGTCGTAACGTATTCCGCGCAGCATTCAATAACCCTGAGGTAGAAGTAGTAGCAATCAACGATTTGACAGATGTTAACACATTGGCTCACTTGTTGAAATACGATACAACTCACGGCCGCTTCAATGGTACAGTAGAAGCTACTGAAGGTGCTTTGATCGTTAACGGTAAAGCGGTAAAAGTATTTGCTGAGCGTAACCCTGAAAACCTGCCTTGGGGCGCTAACGGTGTTGAAATCGTTATTGAATCCACAGGTATTTTCACAGCGAAAGAAAAAGCTTCCCTTCACTTGAAAGGCGGCGCTAAAAAAGTTATTATCTCCGCTCCTGCTACTGACGAAGATATCACTATCGTTCTTGGCGTTAACGAAGATAAATACGATGCAGCAAGCCACACAATCATCTCCAACGCTTCCTGCACAACTAACTGCTTGGCACCATTTGCAAAAGTATTGAACGACAAGTTCGGTATCGTTAAAGGTATGATGACTACAATTCACTCCTACACTAACGACCAATCCGTTCTTGATCTTCCGCATAAAGATCTTCGTCGTGCTCGTGCAGCGGCTGAGAACATCATTCCTTCAACTACAGGTGCAGCTAAAGCCGTTTCCTTGGTGCTTCCTGAGTTGAAAGGTAAATTGAACGGTATGTCTTTCCGCGTTCCTACTCCAAACGTTTCCGTAACTGACTTGGTTGCTGAGTTGAAAGTAAACGTAACGGTTGACGAAGTAAACGCAGCATTGCAAGAAGCAGCTAACGGTCCTTTGAAAGGCGTGCTGAACTTCTCCGTAGAACCGCTTGTTTCTAGCGATTACAACGGCGACCCAGCTTCCTCCACAATCGACGCATTGTCGACTATGGTAGTTGGCGACAACATGGTTAAAGTAGTTTCCTGGTACGACAACGAGTGGGGCTATTCCAACCGTGTAGTTGACTTGGTATCCTTCATCGCGAAAAAAGGTTTGTAAGTTAGAAAAATTGTGGTTATGAACTGAAAAAGTTTCAAAACGTTTCGCGCTTTTGATGCAAAAGGGATGTACTTTCGGGTTCTGTTGAGCTTGTATTCTTTGAATTAGACTTCATATCGGTATGAATACAATCTCAAAGGACCTTGCTGACGCTCTACAGTACATCCCTTCTTGCTTTATTGCGAAGCCATTTCGAAACGATAATCAGTCATTACCACATTTTTTATGTGTGGGTAGGTCTGAGTAAGCTGGTAAACATAGAGGAGGCGCGGGAGAACAATGAACAAAAAAAGCGTTCGTGACGTAGAAGTAAAAGGCAAAAGAGTATTTGTACGGGTAGATTTCAACGTTCCGTTGGAAAATGGACAAATCACTGATGATACTCGGATTCGCGAAACCGTTCCGACAATTCAATATTTGACGGAAAGAGGCGCAAAAGTTATTCTGGCGAGCCACATGGGACGTCCGAAAGGACAAGTTGTGGAAGAGCTTCGCTTGACTCCAGCTGCCGTTCGTTTGGCTGAGCTGTTGGGCAAACCGGTTGCTAAAGCGGATGAAGCTATTGGTGACGCGGTTAAAGCGCAAGTAGCGGCATTGAACGAAGGCGATGTGCTGTTGCTTGAAAACGTACGTTTCTATGCAGGCGAAGAAAAGAACGATGTAGAATTGGCTAAATCGTTCGCTGAACTGGCAGACTTGTATGTGAACGATGCGTTCGGCGCTGCTCACCGTGCCCACGCTTCTACAGAAGGTATCGCGCATCACTTGCCAGCGGTTTCAGGTCTTTTGATGGAGAAAGAGCTTGATGTATTGGGTAGAGCATTGAACAATCCTGAGCGTCCTTTCACAGCTATCGTAGGCGGCGCGAAGGTTAAAGATAAAATCGATGTTATTGAAAACCTGTTGAACATTGCAGACAATATCATCATCGGCGGAGGCTTGTCCTACACGTTCTTGAAAGCACAAGGTCTTGAGATCGGTAAATCGTTGGTAGACAACGATAAAATCGACCTGGCACTTAGCTTCATCAACAAAGCGAAGGAAAAAGGCGTTAACTTCCTGCTTCCTGAAGATATCGTTGTAACGGACGATTTCAGCCCTACTGCAAACACGAAACAAGTTTCGATCAACGAAATTCCTGCTGACTGGGAAGGTATCGACATCGGACCGAAAACTCGTGAGAAATATGCTAAAACTATCGCTGAATCCAAGCTGATTGTATGGAACGGACCGATGGGCGTATTTGAAATCGAGCCATTCTCCCACGGTACTCGTGCGGTTGCGGAAGCTTGCGCTAACACAGCTGGTTACACAATTATCGGCGGTGGCGACTCTGCGGCAGCAGTTGAAAAGTTCCACTTGGGTGATAAAATGGACCATATCTCCACAGGCGGCGGCGCTTCCCTGGAGTTCATGGAAGGTAAAGCTCTTCCGGGTGTCGTAGCCCTTAACGATAAATAAGAGATATCAAAACTAACCGGTGAATATCCAATAGCTTGTCTGAGGGTATTCATCGGAATTCTACCTACAAGGAGTGACGAATATGCGTAAACCGATCATTGCTGGTAACTGGAAAATGTTCAAAACCGTGAGCGAAGCGGTAGCTTTCGTTAACGAAGTCAAAGGCAAAGCAGAAGTAGATGGCGTGGATAGCGTAATCTGCGCTCCTTTTACTAACTTGCCTGCTCTTGTCGAGGCTGTAAAAGGAACAACATTGAAAGTTGGCGCGCAAAACCTTCATTTCGAAGATAATGGCGCATTCACAGGCGAAATCAGCGGCGTCATGCTGAAGGATCTTGGCGTAGACTACGTTATCATCGGGCACTCCGAGCGTCGCGCTTATTTTGCGGAAACAGACGAAATCGTTAATAAAAAAGTACACGCAGCATTCAAGCACAGCTTGACTCCGATCTTGTGCGTAGGCGAGAAGCTCGAAGAGCGCGAAGCGGGTCAAACCAAGGACGTTTGCAAAGTGCAAACAGAAGCGGCTTTTGCAGGCCTTAGCGCTGAGCAAGCGGCTCAAGTCGTTATCGCATACGAGCCTATCTGGGCGATCGGAACGGGCAAATCCTCCACGGCTGCTGATGCTAACGAGGTTATCAGCTACATCCGTGAGCTGGTTGCAGGCTTGTACGGTCAAGCAACAGCGGATGCGGTTCGCATCCAATACGGCGGTAGTGTGAAGCCAAACAATATTAGTGAATATATGCAAGAGTCCGATATCGACGGAGCTCTCGTAGGCGGAGCGAGCTTGGAGCCGGCTTCCTACATCGCACTCGTCGAGGGGGCGAAGTAAGATGTCCAGACCGAAACCGGTAGCACTGATTATTCTTGACGGATTTGGCCTTCGCGGTGAAGTAGCGGGCAACGCCGTTGCGCAAGCGAAAAAGCCTAACTACGACCGTTACTGGGCGGAATATCCTCACACGACATTAACCGCTTGCGGCGAAGCAGTGGGTCTTCCTGAAGGACAAATGGGCAACTCCGAAGTTGGTCACTTGAACATTGGTGCAGGTCGTACTGTGTATCAGGATTTGACCCGTATCTCCAAATCAATTCGCGATGGCGAATTTTTCGATAACGAGACGATTCTGGGTGCGATTCGCAGCGCAAAGCAAAACGGCAAGAAGCTGCATTTGTATGGCTTGCTGTCCGATGGCGGCGTTCACAGCCATATCGACCATCTGTTCGCTTTGCTGGAAGTATGCAAAAAGGAACAATTCGAAGAAGTATACATTCATGCTTTCCTGGACGGCCGTGACGTGGCTCCAGATAGTGCGAAATCGTATATGGAAAGATTGCTGTCTAAAATCAGCGAAATTGGCGTAGGCAAAATCGCTACGGTTCAAGGTCGCTACTATGCAATGGATCGCGATAAACGCTGGGAGCGTACGGAGAAATCCTATCGCGCAATGGTTTATGGCGAGGGCCCAGCCTACACAGATCCAATGAAGGCGATCATTGAGTCGTACGAGAAATCGGTATTCGATGAATTTGTTATGCCGACAGTGATCGTGAAAGCTGACGGAACCCCTGTAGGGTTAGTGGAATCGGGAGATTCCGTTATTTTCTTCAACTTCCGTCCAGACCGTGCCATTCAATTGTCCCAAGTGTTTACGAACAGCGACTTCCGCGGCTTCGATCGTGGACCCAAATGCCCATCGAATCTGCACTACGCCTGCTTGACGTTGTTCAGTGAGAGCGTAGACGGCTTCGTAGCATATAAACCGAAGAACCTGGATAACACCTTAGGTGAAGTCTTGGCGCAAAACAACCTGAAGCAGCTGCGTACGGCAGAGACGGAGAAATACCCGCACGTTACGTTCTTCTTCAGCGGCGGCCGCGATGTGGAGCTGCCTGGCGAAACTCGCATTCTGATCAACTCGCCGAAAGTAGCGACATACGATTTGCAGCCGGAGATGAGCGCGTACGAGCTCGCGGAATCAACTGTGAAAGAAATCGAATCCGGACGCCAGGATGTTATTATCCTGAACTTCGCTAATCCGGATATGGTAGGCCACTCCGGCTTGCTGGAGCCTACGATTAAAGCCATTGAAGCTACGGACGAATGCCTCGGCAAAGTTGTGGAAGCGATCCTGGCTCAAGGCGGCGTTGCCTTGATCACAGCAGACCACGGAAACGCGGATGTGGTTACGAATCCGGATGGTACGCGCAATACGGCGCATACGACGAACCCGGTACCTTTTATTGTGACCAATAAACATGTTACACTAAGAAACGATGGCATTTTGGCGGATATCGCCCCTACGATGCTGAAGCTTCTCGAGGTTCAGCAGCCTGAGGAAATGACCGGTAAAGCATTAATTTAATTCAAAATCTTACAAAGACTAAGGAGTGTATCAAAGTCATGACAATGATTACTAATGTTTATGCTCGTGAAGTATTGGATTCCCGCGGTAACCCAACGGTAGAAGTAGAAGTTTACCTCGAGTCCGGCGCAAGAGGCCGCGCTATCGTTCCATCCGGCGCATCCACAGGTGCTTATGAAGCAGTTGAGCTTCGTGATGGAGACAAATCCCGTTACTTGGGTAAAGGCGTTCTGAAAGCAGTTGAGAACGTTAATGATACCATCGCTCCTGAATTGATCGGCTTGGACGCTTTGGATCAAGTAGCTATCGATAACAAAATGATCGAACTTGATGGCACGCCTAACAAAGCTAAATTGGGTGCTAACGCGATTCTTGCCGTTTCCATGGCGGTAGCTCGTGCGGCTGCTGAAGCATTGGACATCCCTCTGTACGTTTACTTGGGCGGATTCAACGCAAAACAACTTCCTGTACCTATGATGAACATCATCAACGGTGGCGCTCATGCGGACAACAACGTTGACGTTCAAGAGTTCATGGTTCTTCCTGTAGGCGCTCCTACATTTAAAGAAGCTCTTCGTACTGGCGCGGAAATTTTCCACAGCCTGAGATCCGTATTGAAAGAAAAAGGCTTGAACACAGCAGTTGGCGATGAGGGCGGCTTTGCTCCTAACTTCGCTTCCAACGAAGAAGCTATTACTTCCATCCTGACTGCAATCGAGCGTGCTGGCTACAAACCAGGCGTTGACGTATTCTTGGGTATGGACGTTGCTTCCACTGAGTTCTTCAAAGACGGTAAATACCACCTGGAAGGCGAAGGCAAATCCTACACTTCCGCTGAGTTCGTAGATTTCTTGGCTAACTGGGTTGAAAAGTATCCAATCATCACAATCGAAGATGGCTGCTCCGAAGATGACTGGGAAGGTTGGAAATTGCTTACTGAGAAATTGGGAAGCAAAGTACAATTGGTTGGTGACGACTTGTTCGTAACTAACACTGCTCGTTTGTCCACAGGTATCGAGCAAGACATCGCAAACTCCATCTTGGTTAAAGTGAACCAAATCGGTACTTTGACTGAAACTTTCGATGCTATCGAAATGGCTAAACGCGCTGGTTACACAGCAGTTATCTCCCACCGTTCCGGTGAGAGCGAAGACAGCACAATTGCTGATATTGCGGTTGCTACTAACGCAGGTCAAATCAAAACAGGTGCTCCTTCCCGTACTGACCGTGTAGCTAAATACAACCAATTGCTTCGTATCGAAGACCAATTGGGAAGTACAGCTCAATACGCTGGTAAAAAAGCGTTCTACAATTTGAAGAACTTCAAATAAGATAGTAGTACTTGGTTTAGTCAAAAGACGGGTTGTAAATCCGTCTTTTGTGCTTAATTAATAAAAAATGGGTTGTATGAAAACCGTAGTTTCTTCCGAAACGCTTCAGCCGGAGAATTGGACATCTGTCGGAGAGTTTACGTGCGGCCTTTGAAAATGGGTTGTTACCGAAAGGTAAGTTATTGAGAACCCGTTTTCAAGAGACGCCGGAGGCAGTGTCGCAATTCGCAGGAGGATGTACAGGTTTCGGTAATGATCTCAACGGTATTCATACAACCCCCTCCGGGGGGATCATCAAATGGGCAACGGGTTAAAGACTGTATTATTCTTAATAGGGTCAGCCTTTCTCACACGGTTGATCCCCTTTTCTTCTTTTTTTCGCAACTTGGATACAATGATTCATGAATTTGGGCATGCTGTAGTTACATTGGCGCTTTCAGGCAAGGTTATGTACATTGAGCTGTATGCCAATCACAGCGGGGTTACGTATTCCCAGATCATGAACAATTGGAGCTCCATTCCGGTTTCACTTGCCGGCTATATGACAGCGTCCTTGTTCGCCGTATTCTTATTTAAAATGCGGGCTGGTGGCAAACAGCGGCTGGGCCTTCAGGTCATTACAGTGCTCGCTATCATATCCCTCATATTATTCGTTCGCAACGAGTTCGGCGTCATGTGGCTGGTCGGTTTTATTGCCTTGAATATTATTATGCTGGCCCTATCTCCACGCTGGCTGACGGATTTCTACTACTTATTGCTTGCGTTTCTGACATTGGAGGAATCGGTCGTCGGTCCGATCTCGCTTATCGTGTACGCATTGGAAAATCCGGCATCCGCAGGCGATGCGGCAAACCTAAGCAGAGTTACGCCAATACCGGCAATAGGCTGGGCTGTATTTTTCAGTCTTTTCGGATTATGGTGTGCCAAAAAGGCGATCGTCGCTTTTCTAGAGCGCAGGAAGCCAAGGCCAACCCGACAACCGCAACAGCCTAGGTACAATGAGTATCGTTAGCTAGACGAGGTGTCTATGTTTGCCAGTTGGACGAGTATGTGATATAATACAAATGCTGTCTATTTTAGGGTCTTATTATGGCTATACCGTAGCCTTTGTTTCATCCAGGAATGATTGCTCGCAGGAGGTGGAAACATGGAACTTGTTTTGAAAATCGTACTGGTCATCGCCTCTCTCGGCTTGATCGCGGTTGTACTGCTTCAGCCAGGGAAGAGCTCAGGGTTGTCCGGTGCCATCTCCGGAGGTGCGGAGCATCTGTTCGGAAAGCAAAAGGCGCGCGGCTTGGAGTTGTTTTTGTCGCGATTGACGATCGGGTTGGCAGCAGCTTTCTTCATTCTGTCGCTCGTCGCTGCTTACTTTGTGAAATTAGGGTAACATAAAAAACATGCAGCAGGGGAATGATGCTCCTGCTGTTTTTTTATGGAATAGGATATTATACATATTGGGTTCCTGTGGAAACGGAGGAACTTTTTATTTAAGCAAAGCTTTCGGAGGTCGGGTCATGAGCCGCAATGAGAAAACAACGGAACCTTTTTTTCTACAGGGTCACGGGGAACGTGCTTCGACTCATATAATGATGATACATGGCTTTACTGGTTCACCGGCAGAATTTCGTCGACTCGGTTATTATTTGCACGATATCGGATATACGATAGATGGCATTCTACTCCCAGGTCACGGAACATCGCCGGAGGACATGATTAAAACAGGTTGGAGAGATTGGTCAGGCCATGTGCTGCAGCATTATGATGCGATCAAGAACCGTAACAGCAAAAAAGTCATCGTCATTGGCCACTCAATGGGTGGTTTACTGGCAATGAAGTTATCAATGGAGCGTAGGCTCGAAGGAGTGATCTCCTTATCTACACCTATGTTCCTGAAGAGTCGAAAGACGATCTTGGCCGTTCTGCTCAAGTATGTAAAAAAATATATTGAAACAAAGCCTACTGTTGCAGCGCATATTATAGAAGAGGCCTGTACATATCCCAAGGTGCCGATTCCATGTATCGTTGATTTGCGAAAGCTGCTGAAGCTGGTCAAATCTCGTCTGGAAAAGGTGCACGCTCCGATTTTTGTAGCGCAGGGAGAACTGGACGGCGTCGTTCGGCCTAAAAGCGCTGCTCACATTTATCAGCATGTTTCGTCGCAGATGAAGCAGCTTACTTATTATCCGCATTCATCTCATGCCGTGCTGTTGGATGAAGATCGGGAGCGGGTATACGAGGATATTCATCGTTTTGTCATGATGGTTCAACACCATGCTGCGCTTGAGCGCGCATTAGGTTGGTCAAGTGAAGGTGCGGTGTTATCTTAATAGCAAAATGGGTAAGACTATATGAAAGAGAGAAGGAAGGTGAAGTGTTGATTACAAGAGAATTGATTTTGGATTTCATGAAGGAAACGGCATATAAGCCGATGACATATCAGGAGTTGGAAAAGCATTTTCATATCGACAGTGCGCAGGATTTCAAGGATTTCCTCAAGCTGTTGAACGAGTTGGAAAATGAAGGCCTGATTTTGCGTACGAGGACGGAGCGCTATGGCGTCCCGGAGAGGATGAACTTGCTGCGCGGTAAGCTACAGGCTCACGCCAAAGGCTTTGGTTTCCTCATTCCTGAGGATAAAGATCACCCGGATGTATATATTCATGCCAATGATATGGCTGGAGCGATGAACGGGGATATTATTCTGGTACGAATCACTACCAAGAGTACCCATGGCGGTAAGCTTGAAGGTGAGGTCGTTCGAGTTGTAACCCGTGCCAATACGCAAATGGTTGGCTTGTTCCAAGCACATGACGGCGGATACGCTTTTGTGGTTCCGGATGATAAAAGGGTGATACGGGATATTTTTATTCCTAAGCATGCTTTTAACGGTGCCATGGACGGACACAAGGTCGTCGTACGTATTGTATCGTATCCTGAAGGTCGCGCTGCGGCGGAAGGGGAAGTTATCGAAATTCTAGGTCATAAAAATGATCCAGGAGTCGATATTATTTCCATTATTCGTAAACATATGCTGCCGGAAGCTTTTCCTGACGAAGTGATGGAAGAAGCTACGGAAGTGCCAGAGGTTATCTCGGAAAGTGACCTAGTGGGCAGACGTGATTTGCGGAATAAACGTATCGTGACGATTGACGGAGAAGATGCCAAAGACCTGGATGATGCGGTTAATGTCGAGCGTCTGTCGAACGGAAACTATGTGTTGGGCGTTCATATTGCTGACGTAAGCTATTACGTTCGGGAAGGCTCTCCGCTTGATAGAGAGGCATATAATCGCGGCTGCAGCGTATATTTGGTGGACCGGGTTATCCCGATGCTGCCGCATAGATTATCGAATGGCATTTGTTCCTTGAATCCGCAGGTGGATCGATTAACGATGTCCTGTGAGATGGAATTCGACGCTAGCTTGAATGTGGTTCGGCACGATATTTTTACGAGTGTGATCAAGACGAGCGAACGGATGACGTATACAAATGTACGTAAGCTGCTAACTGGCGAAGCGGAAGAAGAGCTGGTTGAGCGTTACGCCTATTTGATGGATGACTTCAAGCTGATGGAAGAGCTGGCGATGAAGCTGCGCAGCCGTCGGATGAATCGCGGGGCTATCGACTTCGACTTCCAGGAATCGAAGATTCTGGTGGACGAGAATGGGAAGCCTACGGATATTATCAAAAGAGATCGTACCATCGCTGAGATGATTATCGAGGAATTCATGCTCGCGGCAAATGAAACGGTAGCGGAGCACTTCCACTGGTTGAAGGTCCCGTTCCTGTATCGGATTCATGAGGACCCGGATGCTGAGAAGCTGGCGCACTTCATGGAGTTCATTACGAACTTCGGCTATGTCGTTCGCGGTAAAGGAAATACGGTACATCCGCGTGCGCTGCAATCTCTGCTTGAAGAGATTAAGGGGACGAAGGAAGAAACCGTCATCAGCACGGTTATGCTGCGTTCGATGAAACAAGCGCGGTATGACGCTCAAAGTCTAGGTCACTTTGGCCTTGCAGCAGAGTTCTACTCCCACTTTACGTCACCGATTCGACGGTACCCGGATTTGATCATTCACCGCGTTATTCGCGAGGTGCTGGAGAAAGGTACACTGGATGACAAGCGACTGGAGTATCTGGCTGCACGAATGGAAGATATCGCGAAGCAATCTTCCGAGCGCGAACGTGCTTCCGTTGATGCGGAGAGGGAAACCGAAGCGCTCAAGAAGGCTGAATTCATGTTGGATAAAGTCGGCGAAGAATTCGAAGGCATTATTAGCAGCGTGACGAATTTCGGGATTTTCGTCGAGCTGGATAATACGGTCGAGGGTTTGATCCGACTAAGCGATATGCATGACGATTACTATCACTACCATGAGGCGCAGCACGCGCTGATCGGAGAGCGTACGTCCAAAATTTATCGTCTTGGCGATGAAGTGAAAGTACGTATCTCCCGCGTCAGCATGGAGGAGCACACCATCGATTTTGAGATGGTGGATATGAAGCCGCGGAAGCAGAAGATGAGCCTAGTTGACGCGCTAAAAGGCGCACGACGTGGCGATAAGCCGCGCGGACGCCGGGGTGAAGCAGTCGGCGGACGCGGAGGGCGCGGGGCCCGCGGTGGCGACCGCGAGCGTGGAGCTGCCGAGGCTGCGCGTGGCGGCAAGCGCAGCAAGTCGGGCTCGAGCGCGAGCGCAGGCAGCGCAAAAGGCGCGTCCAGCGGCAGCAAGAGCGCTCGGTCGCGCAAGAGCAGCGCTAGCGGAGGGGCGGCCCAGTCGGCCGGTGCCTCGAGGGGTACTGGTGTCGAGGCCGCAAAGGCAAGAGCGCTGGAAGCGCAGGGCTCTGGCAAGGGGCCTGCTGCCGAAGGCGGGCGTTCAGGACCGCGCAGGCGTAAGAAAAAGCAACCGAAAAAGTAGCTTTCGCTTGCTTCGGGGGATTGGAGTTTGGTAAAATGAACTCCAATCCCTTTATTTCGAAGCGCTGTAGGGAAGGAGTGAAGGATAGATGAGCACCAAGAAAGCCGATGGTAAGGTTCTTGCGCAGAACAAGAAAGCTTCCCATGATTATTTTATTGAAGATACATACGAATGCGGCATGGTGCTGACGGGCACGGAGATCAAATCGTTAAGGTTGGGACGAGCCAATATTGGCGATGCCTTTGCTACCATTCGTAATGGTGAAGCCTTCATACATAACGTGCATATTAGCCCGTTTGAGCAAGGGAATCGTTACAATCCGGATGATCCTACAAGGACGCGTAAGCTTCTGTTAAGAAAGGAACAGATCCGGAAGCTGCTCGGATTAGCCAAGCAGGAAGGCTATACGCTTGTGCCACTGAAGATCTACGTACGCAACGGCTATGCCAAGCTGCTGATCGGGCTAGGTCGAGGCAAGAAGCAGTATGATAAGCGGGATACGGCTGCTAAGCGTGATGCACAGCGGGATATCCAACGTGCGCTACGCGAGAAGCAGAAGGTCGCTCGGTAGTCTTGGGACTGACAGTTAGGAGCGCTAACTTCGGGTTGAACGACGATTGGTTAGCAACTGGATTGACTTCCAGTAAGTCATGCTTCATTTTATATTAAAATGTGTTATACTAAGTAAGCATCACAAGCGGATGCATGCTTTACCTTTTGCGGCTTTCCTGGCAGAAAGCCCACCTATGCGGGGACGTTCTTGGATTCGACGGGGATAGTTCGAGCATGGGTAGCGGGTAGTGGGGACGCGACCACTTCATCAACGCTAAAGCCTATTAAATGGCAAACAACAACAAAACTACGCTTTCGCAGCTTAATAACCTGTGAGCGTGCTTCTACTCTCCATCGCCCATGTGGCGGGATAGGGGCTCAACCTTTAGTGGGATACGCTGTCTAGTCTCCGCCTGCGGCTAGCTGAAGAAGATAATCAGGCTGACCCAACGCAGAGCCGGTTACGGGGCGCTGCTCGGGTGACATCAAAACCGTGACTACACCCGTAGAAGCCTATGTGGCGTTATCTTCGGACAGGGGTTCGACTCCCCTCGTCTCCATAAAGTACAAAAAAGCATCGACCTTTCGAGGTCGGTGCTTTTTTGCATTATGGAGACGCAAGGAGGGAGGCGAAGCCCTGCAAAGGGTTCAGTCCGCGCGGACTAGAGCGAAGCAGAGAGAGCACGGCATCGAAATCTACCGCTAAGGTTGTCCTCGTTGAATAGGCTTCGGAGCAAGTTGAATAAGGATTTCGATACTCCCCTCGTCTCCATAAAGTACAAAAAAGCATCGACCTTTCGAGGTCGGTGCTTTTTTGCATTATGGAGACGCGAGGAGGGAGGCGAAGCGCTGCAAGGGGTTCAGTCCGCGCGGACTGGAGCGAAGCAGAGGGAGCACGGCATCGAAATCTACCGCCAAGATTGTCCTCGTTGAGTAGGCTTCGGAGCAAGTTAAATAAGGATTTTCGATACTCTCCTCGTCAACAATGTATAACAACAGCAGACTGATTCTACTAATTAAAATGGTTTTTATTAGAAAAATATCACTCGATATGGTAAAGTGAGGTAGCGACTGTGCTTCCACATAGTGGAATAAGCGCAGATCATTCAACAATGCTATGCATAACGGAGTGAAGAAGATGAAGTGTAGAAACATGATTAGTTTGTTTATGGTTTTCGTATTGTTTTTTGGGGGCTTGGATTTTCGTGTGGGGGCAGCAAGTGTGAGTGACCGACTTGATTTTAGAGAGGGTGATTACCTAGTCAACATCCTTAAGGATGGAGATGGAAAGGAACGCATTTTTCCATTCACGCCTGGGAATCCCATTACGGCTGACAATACCGAGCTTCGCTTATTTATCAATGCTCGTGAAATACAGCCCGCAGAGTATGTGGTAGATTATAGAAACTATACCATAACGATGCGCAAAGCACCCGACATGGGGGCCGAAATATCTATTAAATACTTAATTCGCCCTACCTTTGAATGGGAAGAAGGGGTATCGGGCGTAGCCAATATTGGAAATGCCCTTGCTGAGGGGGATGGTTCAACGCGGGTCTTTAACTTAACTACCCGTTATACAATCAACTCTAGTAAAAATGTCAGTTTATTCATAGATGGATCAAAAGTTCGCTCTTCGGAATTCACCTTTAACCATGAGAATCAATCAGTCACGATATCCGATAAACGCCGGGCTCCGAGTGCTAAATCGAAAATCTATTTTTATTTTCCTAAAGCCTCTATCGGCGGTATCCAGCCATCTCAAGGGGAACCTGCACCGAAAGAACCAGTTGCAGTACCTTCCCACGATACGGCCGTTAAACAGGAGTTTCAAGTACCTAGCGGAGAAAGCTATCCCGGAACGGTTACGCTGAACCCGGATCATACATTTACTGTGAATATGACAGCTGGAGCATTGGGCCCAGCCTATACTTCCTATGTGATGATCAAAAACGCAAACGGAAAACTCGTTAAAAGAATACGGGTCAATCCCAATAATATTTCAACCTATTCATTGAGCAAGCTTGGGCTGCAACCTGGAGGCTATTACTTTTATTTGAAAACAGTCAATCAATCAGGAGGGGGGGCCGCATCGAACCCTCAATTCATTCCTATTAGCAATGGCTATCCCAATATACAGGTCTTTATTGAAGGAAAATTGCAAACATATGAGCAGGCGCCTGTCAATTGGAATGGAAGTGTCCTTGTTCCGCTTAGGGCCATTTTCGAATCGCTTGGAGCAGCGGTAGAGTGGAAGAGCTCCACTCAAACTGTAACGGCAACAAAAGAAGGCAAAACCATTGTATTAACGATTGGTTCCAATATAGCTTATGTGAATGGTTCTCCTGTAACTTTGAATGCAGCCGCACAATTGATCAATGGAAACACCATGGTTCCCGTTCGATTCGTAAGCGAGGCGCTCGGAGGAGTTGTAGAGTGGAACGAAGCGGCTCAATCCGTTATTGTTTTTCAAAATAAGCCGGTTATCCTTACATCCGCAGAAAGCGAGCAAATCCCAGACGGGGAAGAAGTACAAGAACCGTCGGAACCGTCTCCGTCTTCACCTATTTTACAAGAAATATCAAAGGGAATTACAGATCCTTCGGATATCGTATTCGTCATTGACGTTACAGGCAGTATGGGGGAAGTCATAGACTATGTGAAGGAAACGGTCAAAAGCTTCGTAGATTCCGTCCCGTCTGGTTCTAATTTTGCTATTGTTGCTTATCGCGATATTAATTATGTGGATCTTTATAATCCTGATTTGGAGTTTTACGATTTTACTAATAATAAAGATCTGTTAAAGGATCAATTAGGTTATTTAGTAGCATCTGGAGGCGAGGATCTGGAGGAATCCGGACTGGAGGCTATCAATATGGCGGTTCAAAAATTATCCGGCAGCAAGAATTCCAAAAGGATCATCTTCATAACCGATGCCCCTGTTCATGATAAAGGCACCTCACAAGGAATGGCTGGCTTCTTCCTCGAGGAGGTTATCTCCGAGCTGAAGACCAATCAGGTAACTCTTGATGCCATCGCGCCGAAAAGCGGGCCTGCCTATGAACAAATTATTCAGCTTGTACAAAGTAATAAGGGTACCCTTTACGATATTAATGATGTTACTCTAATGCAGATATATTAATTGTTGGTAAGCAGCCTATCACTCTATCTTAACATCAAGCGGCGGTGAATTGAGGATTTACCAAGCCTCGGTTCGATTCCATAAAAGTACAAAAAGCACCGACCCATCGAGGTCGGTGCTTTTTGCATATGGACCTTAAAGATGCAGAGATTCCTCTGTGATGGCTACTTTTTCTGTTGTTGCCTTGGATTGAAGCAAGCTGCGCTTCTCTGTCTTTATATTTACATAAAATACTATTTTGTAATATGACAAAACTACTGACAAAGCTCACTACTTAATCGTCCTTTTTTATAATATAGTAGTCTGTACGGCGGGCAGAAGGCGATGCGTTAAGCTTCTCATAAAACCCGCGTGGCTTTTTGTGCGTTTCATTGTCAAATGCTATCGCGGCTTGCAAACAATTTTGCAACAGCTATTTTGATATTTGGGAAGTTGATTGTGAAATGTTGGCGGTTTCCATCAATGAATCTTTGCGAAAGGACGAAAGAACGGTGACAAGGATAAGTAGAAAATTAGCGGTTATGGTTTTGATTATTCGGCAATTGTCGTACGCGGACTGGGATTAAAACCGGAAAGCGACGCCACAGGCTTTGTGGATGTGAAAGCTTCAGATTGGTATAGCGACGCAGTTTGGACTGCGAAACAGTATCAATTAATCACCGGATTTGAAGACGGCAGCTTCCGACCGATGGAGATGATTACACGCGAGCAAGCAATGACGATAATTTCTAAGGCGATGACCCTTACCAGATTAAAGGAACGGCTGCCGGTTCAAGATGCGATCGTAACACTTCGACCATTCGAGGATGGCGGACAGGTAGCCTCTTGGGCGCAAAACGACGTAGCGGCTTGTATTCTGGCAGGGATCATTACAGGTAGAAGCGATGCTACCATTGCGGCGAGGGCAAGCGTAACAAGAGCGGAAGTAACTATCATGCTGCAACAATTGTTGAAGAAGTCTGATCTGATTTAAAGGGACACCCTATCCGAGAAATCGGACAGAAAAAAAGGCACAATCCTCTAGTAAAAGATGAGGTTGTGTCTTTTTCATTTAAAGTTTTTTTGAACTAACGGACAGGATAGATTCATACTTGTATTGTAATAATTTTCAAGATAGATTTGATTGAATTTATAAGACGTGTATAATTATACATGTTATAGAATATTTATTCATATCGAGGAGGGTGATTATGAAATATAAAGTATTTGTTGACGGACAAGAAGGTACAACAGGCTTGAAGATCTTTGAGTATCTATCAAAACTATCAGACATAGAGGTTCTCAGGATTGACTATGATAAAAGAAAAGATCCACAAGAACGAAGCAAGTTCCTTAATGTGGCAGATATTGTTTTTCTTTGTCTTCCTGATTCGGCTGCAAAAGAGTCCATTGCTCTTGTGAAAAATGAAAAAACCAAAATCATTAATACCAGCACTGTCTTTAGAACTGATAAAAATTGGGTATATGGTTTGCCTGAGCTAAAAAATCAAAGAGATTTAATACGTACCGCATCAAGAGTTTCTGTTCCAGGTTGTCATGCTACCGGTTTTATTCTTACCATTAGACCGTTGATCGAGGCTGGTATTCTCCAACAAGATTATCCCGTTACATGTTATTCAGTGACTGGCTATTCAGGAGCTGGAAGAAGTGGAATTGAGGAATATGAGAATTCATCATTAGTTACTGAAAAAAAACTTAATGTTCCAAGACATTATTCGTTGCAACTCAATCATAAGCACATCCCTGAGATGTTGCTGTATTCAGGACTTTTATATGAGCCATTATTTACACCCATTAAAGCTAATTATGCGCAAGGACTAGCAATGTCAGTTCCCTTAATGAGTAGGTATATGCCTAATAACCCTTCTGCAAAAGATGTACATGAAGTGTTATCAACGTACTTTGAAACAGAGCGTTTTGTACATGTGATGCCGTACGATTCAGAAGCTTACCTCGACGAAGGGCACTTTATGATATCTGAATGTAATAATACGAACCGACTAGAAATATTTGTTTTTGGACAAAAAGACAAGATAAATATTATGTCGAGATACGATAATTTAGGTAAAGGGGCATCAGGTGCTGCAGTACAAAATATGAATCTTATGCTTGGATCCGATGAAGGAAATAGTTTGGTATACTAAATCAGTTTATCCGGAAAAGAATTAATAAACTGCTCAAAGATGTGAGACGACAGATCGAAACAAAGATCAATTATTCTTGAAAGGCACTTCGATAACTGGACTAAATCTCAAGTCGAAAGGTGGATTTATGAAGAGAATAATGACTAATTTTCTTCTATTTTTAACAACCTTAGTTTTGCTTACGGGTAGTGTTGGTTGTGGAAATTCAAATCAAGTTCAAACGGACTCTGGAAAAGGACAAACAGGAATAAACAAGGGAGATCTCATTGAAGCACCAAAAACGAATACTGAGGAAAAAGGCCATTCTACAAATGCAAATCTTACTAACAATGAAGTAAAGGATATTCTCAACCGGCTAATACCGAAAGCAGAAGGAATATATGGAATATTTAACGGAACTGGATCGTTCAAAGTCGATGTGACGAAAACGATTCCCGGAGAAGCCGGGTACGCCCTAGTAATTGATCAAAATTTCAAATCAGTAGCAGATTTAAAAAAAGCGGCGGAGGAAGTATTTACAAAAGATCGTGCGCAAAAAGTATTTTATTCTCGTTACCTGACGCCGGATCCAGGATCCCGTCCTCTTTATAAGGATTATGAAGGGGAGCTTTATGTAGACAACCAAAATGGAGGCCATGGATGGGCAACAAAATTTTTAATTGATACTGCCAAGATAAAAACTCAAAAAGATCATGTTGTAGAAATTGCGTTAGATACTACGGTGCTTGACGACCCGTATGGTGCACTGATTATTAAGATTGAATATGTAAATGGCAAGTGGTTGATGTCATCAGGCCTTGATGATTATGATTCTATAATAAATGGATCTGTAAAATAGATTGTGTAAACACTCAAACCGTTTAGAGATGATTCGTGATTAACCAGCAATTCAAAGACAAGGGTATTAACATGAAGTCTGTTAAGATGATAACGCTATGAGGCTAGCGGCACAAATCTTTGGGCAGATTAATATAAAATTAGCACTATGAACCAGCAACAAATCAAAAAGGAGCTTTGCCACAGAGATGGCAAGGTCCTTTTTACGTTGAGTCAGTTGCAACTCTGGAGACTATAATGTTTTTTGTAAACACGGCCGTATCGTTTAACGCTAAATTTTAGGGAGTGAATTGCTCACTAAACCAGACAGCAGCAGCGTTTTTGCTTGGGAATTGAACATGATACAATGAAGGAATGGATAATTCGGTCTGAAAGAGGTGAGAACATGAACTTCGAGGGTTTTACCGTCAAAGAACTGCTGCGTTTACCTGTTCTAAAGGACGCGAAATTGATCGGCGGCGAGAAGGGGTTGGACCGCATTGTGCGGTTTGTAGATATTATGGAGGTACCCGACATTAAGGGGTGGCTGCGGGAAGGTGCGCTCATCTTGACGACCGGCTTCTCGATACGCCATGATCCGGATTTGCTAATCGATATCGTAGAGCAGCTGGACAAAGCCAATGCTGCGGCATTAGCCATTAAACCGGTGAGGTTCCTGGCTGAAATCCCTCAAGAAGCGATCGATAAAAGCAACCTGCTGCACATTCCCTTGATTCAACTTCCCTTAGGTATGGCTTATATTGATATTACCTACACGGTGATGGAGCAAATTTTGGATCAGCAGGCAGTCTTGCTTCGGAAATCGGAAGAGGTATATAAAATGCTCACGAACCTGGTTCTAAACAACAGTGGGATTCAGGTCATGGCCGACGATGTGGCGGAGCTCATCAAATGTCCGATATGGGTGATCAGCAACACGGGAGATGTTATTGTTTCCTCACCAGCAGATATCCCATACGTTGCTGATACAAATACGCGCTATTGGGATGTTACGGTGGATAAGCAGTTCGTTGGCAAACTGGTCGTGGGTAAGGAGCACCTGGACGAGTTTGAGCAGGTTTGCGTAGAGCAGGCAAGGCTTGTCTTTTCGTTGGAATTGATGCGGAGGAAGATTGCCATGGATACGGAGGTTAGGCTGCGGGGCAGTTTTTTTGAAGAGCTCTTACTGGGATTGCCGCTTTCCAAACAGGAAGTGGAAGACAAAGGACGTCAGTTGGGATTACTCTCGGAATGGATCTGGGAGGTTGCCAGAATTGAAGGGGAGGCTTCTTATTTTGAAGAGCAATCCGCTTTCATGCTGGAATTGAACGAACTCATCAGGCGCGAATCAGAGAACCGGAGAGTCAAGGTGCGTTCTCACATACAGAAACAGGGCGATCGTTTGGTACTGCTGCTGGCTACGGGTAACGGAGGGGATCCACACAAGAAGCAGCAGGTCGGCAATGAAGCTACCGTCAAAGAATGGTCCCGTGTGCTGACCCCGTTTTTGACAAAATGGAGTGGTATCCATACGGGGTTCGGAAGCAAGTGCTCCTTATGGGAAGCCCATCGCAGTTATATCGAAGCGAAAAAAGCGATATTCATAGGCACCAAGCTGGACCGCAATAAAACGGTATTTGCTTTCAACGAAGTGGAAATGTTTCAGCTGCTGCTGGACGCCTCTGAGTATGTACAATTCGACGCGTTGATCGAGAAAAAAATTGGAAAATTATCCCATTACGATCAAGAAAATGGAACTGATCTCGTATCCACATTGTATTATTATTTGTCGACCGGGGGCAGCCTGATGGAAACGGCGAACCAACTGTACGTCCACCGGAATTCGGTGAAATACCGGATGGACCGAATCAAGGAAATAGCTGACGCAGATTTGGACAACCCGCTCAGCCGGTTTGTATATTATTTATGTACGGCGTTTTTTTTATTAAGGAGAACGGATTGAATAGGACCTATTGTGCTGAAAGCACAATAGGTCTTCTTTAGTTTTGGCGGGCCAGTACATTGTTGAATTTTTCGTGAACCTTTAAAATTTATTTATATATTCAGTCTATTAAGAAAAATATAAGTTTGAAAGGGGATGAAGGTAATGATTGGACTAATTCGTGTGTTAACGACAGATGATGAGCAGGTGCTGCAAGAACATGGACGTTTAATAACGGAAAAGTATGGAGTTCCTGTAGTAAGCAAATGCATTCCGGATCAACCGCTCGGTATTTACAATGATGAAACCGAGGAAATGGCAAATCCGAAAATTGTCGCATTAGGAAAAAGCTTGGAACAAGAAGGCTGTAAAGTGATTGTCATCAGCTGCGCGGCCGATCCTGCGATTGAACTGCTGCGCAACAATGTATCCGTTCCTGTCATTGGTGGTGGTAGCGCGGCTTCCTATTTTGCCAGAACGATTGGAAAACCAGTGGGAGTTATGGGAATTACGGAAACGCTTCCACCCGTCATGAAGAACATTTTGGGCGATTCTTTCATCGAGTATACACAGCCTAAGGGTGTAAAGAACACGACTGATCTCATGACGCCGGCTGGGCGAGAAAAAGCGATTTTGGCAGCGAAATCATTAATGGAAAAAGGGATTGAAGTGATTGTTTTCGCGTGTACCGGATTTTCCACTATCGGCCTTGCCGACGTGTTAAGAAAAGAGCTGAACATTCCGGTCATCGATGCGGTGGAAGCCGAAGGGTTGTTTGCCTCTAACCTTTATAAACAGCTCACCGGAGTGTAAGCGGTTGTCTACTTCTGAAGGTTCATTGCCCAAATCGTACGCGCTTCTGTTGGTTTCAGTGTTTTTATGGGCGCTCAACTACATTTCCAGACAGATTCTATTACAAGAATTTTCTCCTTTTTTTCTTTCAGCGCTTAGCCTCACTGTCGTTTCCTGTGTATTTTTAGCTGGTGCTTTCTTAACCAAATCGTTTGTCTCCATTACACGAAAAGAATTGCTGTTGTTGCTGCTGTCGGCAACGATAGGATTGATCGCCAACCAAATCTTTTTGTATAAAGGGCTGCAGCAGACGACGGCAACGAATGCATCTCTGATCTTTACCTTATCACCGTTGATGACCGCGGGGCTTGCCGCTGTTTTTCTGAAAGAGAGAGTCACCTGGCGGATGATTATAGGGTGCCTGATCGCCATCTTAGGTCTGTTTCAAGCGCTGAATATGTCGGGATTTCATATGCAAATCGGCGATTGGATGATACTGGGTGCGACGTTCACCTTTTCGTGCAATCTGATATTTGTCCGTATTCTATCGAAGCGTCTCTCGCCATTTATGGTTACAACGTACAGCTTTGCTGTCAGTTGCATTTTTTATGATCCGTTCGTTCTTTTATTTACCAAGCCGGAATGGAATCATTCCCTATCCATATGGACATTGGCTATTGTATCTATCCTTGTTGCACAAGGGCTGACCAATGTGATGTGGAACAAGGGGATGAAAACGGTCGGGGCCGCCAAAGCCGCGATCGTACTCAATTTGCAGCCGATGATGACGATGCTGCTAGAATTCATCCTGCTAGGTCATATCGTTACTGCCAAGCAAATCTTCGGCGTAGCTCTTGTGTTTGTAGGCGTTCTTCTCGGAACCATGCAGCGCAGCTTCTTTAAGCGGAAACGGCCAGCGGACATCAAGCACAACCTGAATTAGAAACAATGCTATCCATTACATCATAGCTCAATGACAAAATCGGGGGTTAATCATGGAAGAAAAAGAAAAGAAACATCCGAGCATATTTGAACCATTTGCTCTGATTCTGAATATCGTCACAGCGGTGCTCGGTGCCATCATTGGGATGCAAATCGTGACCACACTAGGGGTAACCCCGAGCACTGCCATTATCGGAGCACTTGTAGCCATGCTGATTGCCCGTATCCCGGTTGCGATTTTTAAGAAATACAAATCCATCCATCGTCAAAACCTTGTCCAAACGTCTATCTCTTCGGCTACCTTTGGGGCAGCCAACAGCTTGTTGATTCCGATCGGTATTCCGTTTGCAATGGGAACGCCCGAGTTAATTGTACCGATGCTGATCGGTGCAGCGCTTGCGATGTTTGTCGATGCGGCGATTTTGTACAAAATATTCGACTCCAAGCTGTTCCCTGCTTCCGGCACTTGGGCGCCGGGTGTAGCTACCGCTGAATCGATTTTGGCCGGAGACAAAGGCGGAAAAAGAGCCGGATTGCTTGGCGCCGGTACACTGATCGGTTTGATCGGTTCCTACTTCCATATTTCGATGTCTGCCTTTGGCGTTGCGTTTATCGGTAACATTTGGGCATTGACCATGTTCGGTATCGGTCTGATGATCCGGCAGTATTCCATACCGTGGTTCAATATCGACGTAAACCAACTGTACATTGCGCACGGCGTTATGATCGGTGCCGGAATCGTCGCATTGATACAAGTTGCGATTTTAATTTTCAGTAAGCATAAGAATGATCAGAAAGCGAATGCAAACGAACCCGCGGCTTCCGACGAAAAGCTGACCCGTCCGATCAAGGAAGCGAAGCGTGCGCTAGGCTTTGGTTTTGTCGCTTATCTTATCATTGCCCTGATCATCGCCCTACTTGGCGGGCTCATTACACACATGTCCTTGGGGATGCTGATTGGATTTTTGTTTTTTGCCGCATTTGCTGCCTTCGTTCATGAATTGATCGTTGGGATCGCGGCGATGCACTCCGGCTGGTTCCCTGCTTTTGCCGTGGCGTTTATCACGCTTCTCTTTGGAATGTTGATCGGCTTCCCGCCAGTGGCGCTTGCAATGCTAGCAGGCTTCAGTGCAGCTACGGGTCCAGCCTTTGCAGATATGGGCTACGACCTGAAAACCGGGCACATTCTGCGTGGTAACGGTGAAGATCGGGAGATGGAGCTGCAGGGCAGAAAGCAGCAGTATATTACTGGGATGATTGCCTTTGGCGTTGCTTTGATCACAGTTGTCTTTTCCTATAAAGGATACTTCGCGCAAAATCTCGTACCGCCGATTGACAAAGTGTATGTCTCGACGATTCAAGCGGGTGCTTCTCCGGAAATTATGCTGCAGTTGTTCCTGTGGGCAATCCCGGGTGCGATTTTGCAGTTGGTCGGAGGTCCGAGCCGTCAAATCGGGGTATTGTTCGCTACAGGTCTTTTGATCTTGACACCAAACGCTTGTTGGGCGGTGTTAGCGGGTATTGCTATTCGATTGATCGTATTGAAGATTTGGAAAAAAGAAGCAGAAACACCGATGACCATCATGGCCGCTGGTTTCATTGCGGGCGATGCGTTGTACAGCTTCTTTAACTCCATATTTAAATTCAGAAAGTGAGGCGTATGACATGCCAAAAATAAAATTGGATGAAAAAATGATAGAATATGCAGTCTACGGAGGAGCCGTTCTGGGTGGCGGCGGCGGCGGCTGGATCGAGGAAGGGCTGAAAATCGGGCGCTTGGCGCTCGAGGTTGGACAGCCTGAAATGCTCACCATCGACGAATTTGAAGACGACGATTTGCTCGTTACCGTATCGATGGTCGGCGCACCGGCTGCCAAGGACCAGTTTGTAAAGCCAATTCATTATGCTAAAGCATTAGAAATGTTGTCGCAAAAAATCGGAAAGCCGATTAAAGGGCTCAACACGAATGAAAACGGAGCCGGAACGACCGTCAATGGCTGGTTCCAATCGGCTGTTACCGGAATTCCGCTTGTCGATTTTGCTTGTAACGGACGTGCCCACCCGACGGGAGCCATGGGTTCGCTCAATTTGTCCGAGCTGGACGGCTACGTGTCCCACCAATCTGCTGTTGGCGGTAAAGACGCGAACTATGTCGAGCTGAGCATTTCTGGCACGCTAGAGAAAGCTGCTTCGATGATTCGCAAAGTTTCCGTTGAAGCGGGTGGACTAGTAGCTGTAGCAAGAAATCCGGTTACGGTAGCCTATGCCAAGCAGCATGGTGCGGCAGGCGCCATTTCGCAGGCAATCGAAGTCGGTCGGGCTTTGCTCTCCTATAAAGGGGAAGCGGCTATTGAATCGGTCGTCGCCAGCCTTGGGGGGAAACTGATTACCGCGGGTACGGTAACGGACTTCCAGCTCGAAACAACAGGTGGATTCGACGTGGGTACCGTACAAATTGACGGAGCGTACGAAATGACGTTCTGGAATGAATATATGACCTTGGAAAAGGATGGGGAGCGATTCGGCACTTTCCCTGATCTCATCATGACGTTGGATGCCAAGACGGCAAAACCAATCGTGACTGCAGCCGTTGAAAAAGGGCAGCAGCTTGCCGTCATCGCGGTTCCGAAGGAAAAATTGCTCTTGAGCAGCACGATGAGAAACGAAAAGCTGTTAAAACCAGTGGAAGACATTATTAAAAAGTCCATTATTGCTTATTTATAACATCAGAATTTATACATTTTCAGCGGAATGAACCATTCTTTCTTTTAAACACGTACTGTACAAATTTTATAGAGAAGATAGGAGTGTAAGATTATGGCATTGAAACAAACCCTTATCACATTTGATGTAATGGATGATGGATTCGTAAACGGGGAGAAAGTCAAAGCACTGTTCAGCGGGTATCCTAATGTTGCGGTGACCGTTAACAAAGTTACTGGGCAAAAAGGCAGCACGGATTTTATTAAAATCGTCATTCCAGGGACGAACGGAAAGCTCAAAGGCGGCAATGCGCCAACCTTCGGTATTATCGGTCGTCTCGGCGGCATCGGCGCGCGCCCGAGCCGGATCGGACTTGTCTCCGATGCAGACGGAGCTATTGCTGCCGTTGCTTCTGCCCTCAAGCTGGCGGATATGCAGACAAAGGGCGACGCTTTGAAAGGTGATGTCATCGTCTGCACCCACATTTGTCCTGATGCACCGACGCTTCCGCACGATCCAGTCGATTTTATGGATTCACCGGTCGATATTTTAACGATGAACCAGCATGAGGTCACTCCTGAAATGGAAGCCATTCTCTCCATTGATACGACCAAAGGCAACCGGGTCATCAACCATAAAGGCATTGCCATTTCCCCGACGGTGAAGGAAGGCTACATTCTTCGCATCAGCGACGACTTGGTGCGGATTATGGAGATGGCAACAGGGCAGTTCGCCGTCACGTTCCCAATCACGACGCAGGATATTACACCTTATGGAAATGGTTTGTACCATCTCAATTCCATCCTTCAGCCTTGCGTAGCGACTGATGTTCCGGTTGTCGGGGTTGCCGTTACCGCGCAATCAGCTGTACCGGGCTGCGGCACGGGCGCAAGCCATGAAACCGATGTTGCGACCGCCGTACGCTTTTCGGTCGAGGTTGCCAAAGAATTTACGAACGGTACCTGCCAATTTTATGACAAGGAAGAGTTCGATCGGATCACCAAGCTTTACGGCTCCATGAAAGTATTGCAAACCGGCGGAGAAAACGGCCCCCGGGGATAAAGGGATGTCATGTCCTATTCGAGTGGAGGGGTTCTGAATGGTACGATTAGGTATGATTACAATCGGTCAAGCGCCGCGTGATGACGTGGCGCCGATCGTGCAAAAATATTTGGAGGACCGTGCAGAGCTTGTGCAGTCCGGCGTGCTGGATGGGCTCTCCAGACCATATATCGAAGAGCATTTACATCCGGAAGAAGGCGACTATGTACTGACTTCCCGTCTGACGACCGGCGAATCGGTGGTCATGGCAAGGCAAAAAATGCAACCGATCCTCCAAAGCAAGATCAATGAACTGGAAGCGCAAGGCATCAAGCAAATTTTGTTGCTGTGCACGGGTGTATTCCCGGGGCTTAGCACCAACACTTCTTATTTGATCGAGCCCGACCAAATCATACCGCCTGCGATCAAAGCTATGGTCGGCTCCCGCAGGCTGGGGGTTCTGGTGCCGTTGGCAGAGCAAATAGATTCGCTTCGCTCTAAGTACGAGCCTCACGGACTCGATCCTGTCTTTGCCGTTGCTTCGCCATATAAGAATGATGAGGTCAATTTTCACAAAGCAGCTCAGGAGCTGAAGGAAAAAGTGGATCTTGTGCTGCTGGACTGCATGGGGTATACGGAGCAGGCCAGGAAGCTGATGGCTGAGGCTACTGGGCTTCCCGTTGTGCTGTCCAATGCAGTTATGGCCAAGCTCGTATCCGAGATGATCTAACGGAGGTACCGATAATGAATCCACAGCTTACCGAAATCAGCAAAAATGTACTTATTAATTGTTTAGGTCTGCAGGAAAAGGAATCGTTTCTCATTGTAACCGACGATGTTAAAAAGGAACTGGCGGAAGCGGTCTACGAAGCGGGTAAGCAGCTCGGGGCAGAAGCGATGATGGTTGTTATGAAGGAACGGTTGAAATCCGGCGAGGAACCGCCAGCGGCGATATCCATAGCGATGGAGAATGCCGATGTCGTGCTGTGCATAACCCAGCATTCGCTCACACACACTCAAGCCCGCAAAAATGCAGCGAAGGCAGGAGCGAGGCTTGCGACGATGCCTGGCATTACTGAGGATATGTTCCTGGAAGGCGCGATTGCCGCGGACTACTCCCAGGTCAAGCAATTGACCAACGAGGTCACGGAGCTATTGACGAAGGGCAGCCGGGTAAGGATTGAGAAGGACGGTTATGCTTTGTCCTTTTCTATTGCGGAGCGACAAGGCATTCCTAGCACGGGTGTATATGTCAATCCGGGTGAATCTGGAAATCTGCCTTCCGGCGAAGCGTACATCGCTCCTGTCGAAGGTAGCGGATCAGGGCAAATCCAGATTGACGGCTCAATCGCCGGCATCGGCAAATTAAGCTCCCCTGTACTGCTGACGGTTGAACAGGGACGAATTGTTCAGGCCGAAGGCCAGGAAGCGGAACCATTGCTTCGTATACTGGGCGATGGAGATGGCAGGCAGCTCGGGGAGTTCGGGATCGGGACCAACAACAAGGCGAGAATTACCGGCGTGGTGCTTGAGGACGAGAAGGTCTACGGAACGATCCATGTCGCTTTCGGCAGCAACAATACCTTTGGAGGAACGATATCGGCTGGTGTCCATATTGACGGCGTAGTTACGAAGCCGAACGTTTTTATTGATGATGTATTGATCATGGATCAGGGGAAGTTCATCGCTACTCCTTGAGAGGAGATTGACAATGGGGAGCCGTATTGTGCGGAGCAGGCTGGAGCTTGAAGGCATTGAGCTGCCAGAAGGGCTGTTGAATCCGACGCTCGAGATTATTGCAGGACACGAATCGGTGAGGGGCTTTCAGGAAAAGCCTCTCTCGGATGAAGCGTTGAAGGCGATTCTTACGGCTGCGCGAAGCGCACCGACCTCATCAAATCTTCAGGCGTACAGTATTATTGTTATCACGGCAAAAGAGAGCAAAGACAGGATGGCGGAGCTTTCCGGCAACCAGGGCTTTATCCGGGAAGCGCCTGTATTTCTTGTATTTTGTGCGGATATTTACCGCTTGAAGTATATAACCGAAAAGCAGGGCCACCGTTTCGGTGGCGAATCGCTTGAAATGTTTTTGCTTGCTTCCGTCGATGCGGCGATTGCGCTTCAAAACGCACTGGTTGCCGCTGAGTCTCTGGGTCTGGTAACGGTTCCCGTCGGCTCGGTTCGAAACAACCCCGTGGCGATGGCCGAGTATTTGGAGCTGCCGCCGGGCGTGTTTGCGCTGGCAGGGTTAAGCATTGGATACGAAAAAGAAGGCGTACGTCGAGGTGTCAAGCCCCGACTTCCTGAGAAGGTTACGGTCCATGAGGAGAAGTATTCGACCCGTTTGTTGGATGAGGGATTATCGGAATATGACCAAACGATGATCGACCGGCGTACGTATGACGGTCGCAGGGTCTCCATAGCGGGAGAGCCGGAGCGTGAAGGCATCGATTACGGATGGTGTGAGCACTCGGCAAGACGATGCAGCCGGCCTGAAACGATTGCCGTCTCGGCAAGCTTGCGGAAAAATCTGAAAACGGTGTTGGAACAGCTCGGATTTTCCATTAGGTAAAGTGAATAGTAGAAGGCTGAACGAATGCATAAGAAGCTATAGTAGTTAGAGTTGCACAAAATCCACAACCGGATGAGTTGTGGATTTTTTTGAGTTCAGCATGTGTGCATGTTGATGGCCGGTTGAAGAAGGCAGCCCTCCTACGATTCTACCTATCTTGAAATCGATAGAATAAGATATAATATAGAGAAATGATGTTCACAGCCATACTAGGGGTGCGACCATGATTTTACGTACCAAACTTCATATATCGCAATCGAGATGCTAGAGCAAGAATGCTTGCAGGCCAGCATAAGACGCTATTAAATTTTTATTTAAGTTTATTTCTGTGATGAGGGTCCGTTCCTGTTAGTGAGAATGTAGACAACAATGATAGACCAGTAGGAACTGAGTTCTGGGGTTGTACGAAGTATTCAAGGGAGACAGACAAAATCCTATGATTTACTGAACTTCGAGTTAGGCACTACAGTTTCTCCATATCACTTTAGGGGCGATTATCTTGAGTATACCTGATTTTCAAACCATTATGCTTCCCTTTTTAAAGCAAGTAAGTAATCTTCAAGAGCACAGACACAGGGATACCATCGATGAATTGGCAAAACAGTTTCAACTTACTGGTGAAGAACTTGATGAAAAACTACCGAGCGGTCGTCAGTCTGTTTTCGACAACCGTGTTGGTTGGGCGCGTACTTATATGATGAAAGCGGGGTTGCTTGAATACACTCGCCGAGGTTACTGTAAAATCACTCAACAAGGTTTGGATGTCCTAAAAGGAAATCCTAGTTTCATTAATGTGTCCTATCTACGTCAGTTTCCAGAGTTTAATGATTTTCATAATGCTAAGCCGAACGACGATCAAAAGTCACATGAACAACCTAATATTCCAGAGCAACGTACACCAGGAGAGAACCTAGAATATAGCTATCTGGTTTTGCGTAAAGAGCTTGCTTACGACCTCTTACTGCGGTTAAAAGCGGGAAGTCCCCAATTCTTCGAGAAGGCAGTTGTAGAATTGCTTGTTAAAATGGGATATGGAGGATCTATTTCAGACGCTGGGAAAGCCGTAGGTAAAAGTGGAGACGGGGGCATTGATGGAATCATTAAAGAAGATCGTTTAGGACTGGACGTTATATACATACAAGCAAAGCGCTGGGAAAGTGTAGTAGGACGCCCAGAGATTCAAAAGTTTGTTGGTGCATTGCAGGGCCATAAGGCACGTAAAGGTGTGTTTATAACAACATCTGATTTTACAAAAGAAGCGCGGGATTATGTTACTTACATTGATAACAAAGTTGTATTAATAGATGGAGATCAGCTTACTCAGCTTATGATTGATTACAATCTTGGGGTATCAACGGTAGCGGTATACGAAGAGAAGAGGATAGATCAGGACTACTTCTCGGAAGAGTAACCAAAAAAGGGGGGGACAGTATAGATATCGTGCAATCATCGAGATTTCTAACCCCCCTTGTCACCATAAACTACACAAAAGCATCGACCTTCCGGGTCGGTGCTTTCTGCTTTTTTAACATCTAGTCACGAAAAAAAACGAAGGGGCTTCATATTAGATTACTAGGTACATAGTAATAATATAACAATATTTCCAGTGTTAAAAGGACTTATTTATGATATGTCGAATTTGATAGTATGAATAGAAATAAGCTAAATAAAGGTAAATTCAAGTCGATATTAGTCGGCAACTAAGGGAAAGGTGGTTCAATGAGGAAACCCATTATTAATGCCTCCCAAAAAGTAGATTTGCAGCTAAAAACAGATACAGTTACGAGAACAACAGTCGAATTAACCGGACTCGCTCTTGAGAAGCGACTTAAGCAGAAACGTTCACAAGCATTTGTGGAATCGATGGTTAAGCTGGATGCGATGGGGGCAATTTGCGACCACTCCAAGGTTCAGGAATTAATTCAATCGATCCATAACGAATTTGGGGAACTTAAACCACATCAATTTTTAATTGGTATTGTAGCTGAATGTTTTTTGGGATCCCCGTATGAGGTTCATACTCTCGATTTGAGACAAGAGATCGTTCAGCATTATAAAGTTGGGGAACCGTTGCCTTCGGGTATGGAAAAGGCAAGAGAGCTTGCAAAGCATCCAAGCTATGCCTATATAGAAGTATACACGGACCACATTGGCGCAGTTTCTTCTACAGGGTATGTAGCATTTTCAAGGGGGGCTACATATGTCCAATGAACGTATTATACACACCGCGGATTTGCGGAGCATTGAATCAAGCTTAGGCAATTTACGAGGCGAAATCCAGCACATATCGGGACAAGTGCAATCGGTTGGTCAGTATGTGGAAGCCGTTGGTCAGGAAGTATTGGATGTGCAACAAAGAGTAGATGCTTTGGCTAAGGATTTCCATGAGTTCGTCAAAAAAGATCAGATGGCTAAAGAATTGCAACTTGCCGAGACGCGAGTAGTGAAGATTCGACAGGAAATCGATATTAAATATGGGCATTATGAAGAAGTTCGAAGACGGGTAACCGGAATATTGCAAGCAGTTGATATAAGCCTCGTTAAGAAAGAAACAATTGAAAATACAACGGAAGAGCATATGTTAGCTGCTCCGAGATACTGGCTGGCTCCTTGTTTAATTGCATTAGCAGCTTGGTTGAATGATAACAGGGAACTGGCTGATAGGGCTATGATGGAAGCTCTGCGGCGTGATGACGAGAAAACATCTCTCTTTTTCGCATTGGTGACGAGAAGGGGGACACGCTACAAAGCGAGCCGGGAATGGTTGGACAGGTATTTTGGACTTCAGGATCCTCATCAATTAGAACGGGAAATGATAGTCTTAATTGATGGATTTACAAATGGTATTTTTGGACCTGAGGCTCGAGCAAAATGCGGTAAGCATATTAATGAATGGATTGAAGAGCTTTCGCAAAAGGTCGGATTTGTCGAAGAGCAGCAAGAGCAGTGGAAGGTCGCTCTAGAAGCCAAGGCTAAAAGATTGAACGATGAAGTATATCCTTATTTGAGGCAGTACAGTAGTACCTGGCCTGAACTCGAAACATCATTGCAAGGGGCTAAACTTCACCTTGTAATTCACAATTATTTTAAGGATATTTTCAGTAAAGAGATTACACCTGCAAAAAGTATAGCAGTTGCCGTAGATGCACTACTGGATACATTGGTATCTAAATTTGACGATGAAGAACTCCCATTACGCAAAGATGAACGACTGCAGTCATTAATTATCGAGGAAAACGGAGATCGGAACACGGCGCAGCAACGCTTTAATGCGGAGAAAACGCTTGAACATAGAGTGAGTTTTACTCAATTATTGACGAATTTTGCAATGCATCCTGATGTATCGCAAGCATCGATTGCAACGCAGAAGTTTTCCATAGCTCTATCCAAAGATTGGATACGTCAGGCTCATGACGATTTGACTTTGAATAACCGGGCCGCAGTTCCTAAAAAAATTGATCTGCAGATTGAAGAGTGGACGGGTTCTACGATTAATGGAGATAACGAACAGGAGCTTGTCGAGTCATTAACTAATCATATTCATGACCGAAGAGATAAAGATTTGGCCCAAGTGCGCCTGATGCTTAAACATTGGGTAGGACTAGCAGCGGGAATTATATTTGTTTTCATGGGGTTTGGGGTACCCTTCTTATTTGTGTTTGCGTTAATTGGTATTTTGTATTTCTTTGTATCTAAGAGGAATTTGGCTAAAACCAAAGAAAAAATGAAGCAGGATTATGACAAGCTTTTGCAAAGCTGTAAGGACATTTTGCGGGCTGTTTTGTCGGATGTAGTTGACTGGCGCAAGGAATATGAAGCAGAGGACTTAAATGCAGTGAAAGTAAGTGAGCTTCTGGATGAAATTACTCCGGAACAATATACGTTTTCCGGTCTAGATAATGCTAGAGCTGTTATCAATAATTAAGTGAGGTAGAAGGCCCATGGGTAACACTAATGAATCCAACCCTATGATTGTACAGCGTAATAGAACCACGGATGATTCAAAACGGCAGGAGGGGAAAGTAACCCCCGAAATAATTCAGCGGGTAAATACTAATGATGCTTTAGCAAGTCAATTCCCTGAATGGGATTTGACACCTCCTGGCCAGTTGATAAGAAGAAGGAGTAGTAAATTACTATGAGCGACCCTCGAACATACGCTGATTGGGTACGGTGCTTTGATGAATTAAAATCAGGTGATAACGATGAAGAGATGCTGAATCGAATGGAGCAGGGGAGCATAGAATGGACAGCTGGCATAGCTGAAAAGATGACTCAGCGGCTTTACGAAGTACTGGAGTTCAGATTGAAGCATGCCTCGCAGCAGATGAATCTCGAGTTCTCAAGAGTTCGTGAGCCTAACATTGACGTGGTGAGGGCTCTAATGAATGCTAGAAAACGATTTGCCATAATGAAGCGGTTGGTAGTTATTCCTGCTTTTCCCGAACAGGTGCGAAGCACCTTGACGGACGTTTTGTCCAACTATGTGAAAGATACGCAAGCAGCACTGGAAGACAGCGCTAAGGATGATCGTTCAGGGCATTTGCGGATGCTGATCAAAAATAATTCGCTGCTTGGCTATAATCAGATTGAGCTGTCAATGGAAGATAGAGCACCAGCTGCTAATCCTGGAATGCAGGGTGCAAATCAAAAGAGAAGAAAGGTAATATTCTAATATGAGTGATGCAAAAAGCTGTTTGGAAACGTTGGAAAGATACTTAAAGGCACGGATCCCTTTTATATCGGTTCGAACGCCGGAACGTGCTAGAGCTCTGGAAATACTCGGGCGAATAGCGCACAAACTGAGCATTCCTATATTTTATCATACCATTTCGCAAGGTACGCGAGACATTAGCTCTAATCGACTAGTGAACGATGATCGCTCTGTAATGGGTGGGTTGGATTTTGCCAGTCAAAAAATAGGGCAACAGCAAAATTTATCCTTTATATTTACAGAAGTTCAGGACATAGAAGATGATACAGCGACTGCTAGGCAGTTCCAAGACGTAGTGATGCTTGCTATCGAGACAGGTGGCAGTGTTATTGCTATAACTAATAAACCGGTATGGGGACCATTGCAAAGACATGGGATGTCAATAACTCTTGATCCTCCTAATGAGGATGAAATGCTCCAAATTATACAAGACCAAATTTCGCCCTATCGCAGTGAAATTACTATTGAATGGGGTATTGAAGAAGAAAAAAAAGCAGCAGCCATACTGTCAGGCATTAGCCAGATTGAAGGAGAGAACGTGATAGCTACTCTTCTAGCAAATGGATCAATCCGGAATGATGATTTGAAAGAGCTAACATACGCCAAAGATCGAATATTCTCAGATATATCAGGGATAGAGCGAGTTCAGGTACGTGAGGATTATCAGGTAGGTGGATTGGAAGGGCTTAAGCTGTGGCTTGAAGCCAACGAAAAACTGCTAACCGCTGATCTAAGAGACCGGGGAATTAGACCTCCACGTGGTATTTTGCTTGTGGGCGTGCCCGGTTGCGGGAAGTCTTTATCCGCCAAAGCTATTGCCGCGGCATGGAATTTGCCGTTATATCGACTCGATCTATCCACCATTCAAGGTCAGTACTTAGGCCAAAGTGAGTCTAGGTTAAAAGAAGCGCTGTCTACCGCTGATCATGTAGCTCCTTGCGTGCTATGGATTGATGAAATCGAGAAGGGCTTGGCAGGGGCCTTAGGAAGTGGTGACGGAGGCACATCGACAAGAATGGTCGGTCAATTCCTATTCTGGCTTCAAGAGAGCCTAGCTCGTGTGTTTGTCGTAGCAACGGCCAATGATGTGTCAAAATTACCGCCGGAATTGCTCCGTCGAGGACGGTTTGACGAATTGTTCTTCGTTGATTTACCTACTCCAAAGGAACGGGAAGAGATCATTCGTATCTACGTAAAGAAAGGCATGAGGATGGATTTAGAGGTAACACTGATGGAGCGACTTGTACGGTTATCCGAAGGGTTCGCTGGAGCAGACTTGGAAGCTGCAGTACGCGATGTAGTCAAGCAAGCAGTCGTCAGAGGCGATGAAACAATAACGGATGAGACGTTTATCCGATTTTTTGAGAATGTGGTTCCTTTATCACAGACGAGTCCAGAGCAGATCGATCAAATTCGGGCTTGGGGACGTGAGCGTGCGGTACCTGCAGGTAAGTCATTTGAAGAATCTTCTATTGAAACTGATGATTTTCCAAAAAGAAGAGGCTTTAGAAACGTACTTGTTTAGTAAAATACTGAAAATTCATTTTACAGTTGGTCTTCACAAAAATACCAAAAGCACTGACCATTCGGTCAGTGTCTTTTTTCATTATGGGGTTGAAAGGGGAGGCGACCCAGAACATGCTAAATATAGTTTACCAACAGGTTATTCACATTATAAACAGTCTGAAAATCCTTAATGTGCATAACTTCTTACAAGGATATGAACATATCCACAGCAATAGTTATTCACAAAGCAATCAAGGACAAAAGGCCAATAGTCCTCATGCGTTTCACTATCATCTATCTCGTCTTATTTGAGTGTGTAGGGGCATAGATTATGCTGGCTACTAATACAATAATTTATTATTAAGTCTGTCCACATACTCTTTTACACTAATAAGGGACTCTGATACGATAGAAGCGAGAACAGATCCTTATACAAAGATAGGATGAAACCAACATGACGAATAAGGCGAAAGTCAGCCATTATATAAAAATCAAGGAATACTTGGACGAATTAATGACGGGTGGAGAGCTCAAGGTAGGGGACCGTTTGCCTACAGAAATTGAGCTGGCCCAACAATTTCAAGTGAGCCGGGAAACCGTACGAGCTGCGATGAAGCAGCTGGAGCAGGAAGGAAAGCTGGACGTTAGAAAAGGCGTCGGACGCTTTGTAATACGGCCTTTAAGCTCCATTCCGAGCAGCATCGACCGTTTCATGTCCACGGAAGAAATTATTCGTTCCGCCGGACTAGTGGAAGGGCAACTAGAACAGTTCATCCGGACAGAGCCTTGCCGAGAGGAATGGGCGCAGTTTTTGAAAATTCCACTGGGTAGTCCTGTGATCATTAATGAGCGGACGCGAACCGCTAATGAAGAGCCGGTGGCCCATAATATTAATATTATGCCTCTGGCCTTAGTCGAGCATGCTTTTCAAAACAAGACGCTTACCGGATCCTTGCTTCGATTTCTTGAAGCCGAGTGCGGCATCCGACTGACAGGCACAAGCACCGAGCTGATCGTTCCGCATCACACCGATCCCATCTGCCGCAAGCTGCAAGTGAAGCGGGATTCGACGGTGCTCATGATGAAGCAAATCCATTTTGATCAGCAGCACATGCCTGTGTTATTTTCGTATGACTATTTTCGAAATGATGTGTTTCAGTTCTGGGTGAACCGGCGAAGGTAAGCGAATTCAGCTAAGTCTAGCTTAATAATTTCTTCTTATATCAATGACATACTGTTAACAAAACCCATCTATAATAGGGATAAAGATGTCTAGACAACGCATCTAATTCGAAAAGGGTGGGGAATATGAAGAAATTCATGAACGTGCTTTGTGCTCTAACGGTAACGACGGTTGTATCGGCTGGATGCGCAACGAATACTACTGCACCAAATGCACCTACTTCCACTAGCGGAACGAACGGAAACGGAGCTGCTGCGGAAGCACCCAAGAAATACGAACTTAATCTCATCACAGCTGGTGACACGAACATGACCGATCTTCAAGAAAAGAGCGTAGTTCTCAGCTTCCAAAAGCAGTATCCAGGCGCTCAAGTTCGCGTGGTCAATTCAGGTGCCGGAGATGGCGGAACACAAAAAATATTTGAAAAATTAAAAGCGCAAAAAGATGCAGGCAAGAAGGAATGGGATATCGATCTTGCCATTGTGCATCAAAGCGGTATGCAGCAGCTTATTGATAACGATCTTTTGGACAAATGGGTTCCCCAATCTGCCAACAAGCAGTACGTCGTTTCCTCTGACAGCAAAAATAGCTTGGGCACCAACGTGGAAGGCTATGTTATTCCTCTGTTCCACAGTCAGGTTGCCTTTGCTTACAACCCCGATAAAGTGAAGAAATTCCCTGCAAATTTTGAAGAATTAACAGCATGGATCAAAGCGAATCCGAAGCGTTTCGGATATAACGGAATCCAGAATGGTGCAAGCGGTGTCGCCTTTGCCACTGCCTATACATACTGGAAATCCGGCGATTATAAAAAGATGAGCGAGGGTCCGTTTGATGCGACACTTGAGCAAAAATGGCCGGCGATTCTGAAAGAGCTCAAAGCACTGCCTGTGACCTACACGAATGGGAACAATGGTACCCTCGATATGCTGAACCGCGGCGAGATCGACATGGGACCCGTATGGGTTGATATGTTTAACTTATGGGTGGATGAAGGCCGCATGAATCCTAATTTTGGACTGAAAATCCTCGACCCAGGTATGCCTGGTCAACCGATGTACGTAGTCATTCCTAAGAATGCCAAAAATAAAGAAGCAGCCTTAAAATATGCCGATCTGCTAACCTCCCCGGAAACCCAAGCCAAAGTCATCGTGGAGAAAAACAGCTGGTATCCAGGTATTGACGCAACAGTCGTACTTCCGAAGGTAAGTGAAGAGGGCAAGAAAAAGTTATTTAAAGATATTACGGCAGAGGACCTAAACAAACGAGGGCAGTCTTTCCCGATTAATACTTATTTTGATCATCTAAAAACAGCCTATGAGAAAAACTAGTACACCCTCCATCGTCTTTTGGCACAAGCTGGGCGGAGTGGGGCTTGTTACTCCTGCTGTTGCCGTTGTCGCGCTGCTCTTCGTGTATCCGTTCACGCTCTCCTTTATCTCCAGCCTGCGTTCGCAGGAAGGGGCGTGGACGGTTGTTAATTACGTAGAAGCGATTTCATTGTATGGCGGAGACGTGGTATTTACACTTTGGGTTTGCTTGGCGAGTCTTGCCATACTTACTGTATTTACCGTAACGATTGGCGGGTTTCTGCGACTTGGTGCGTACCCGTTGCTGGAGTTTATATTCAAAATCCCGTTGTTTGTGCCGTTCGTCGTTGCAGGGCATGCGATGCGGGTATTTCTGGCGCCGCACGGCACGCTCAATTCGGCCATTGCCATCACAGGTTGGTTTAACCCGGATGCACTCCCATCCTTTGCGTTCACTACGCTCGGTCTCATCGCCGCTTTGGTTTGGAAAAATCTCGGTTTAGCGCTCCTCTTGGTGCTTGGGGGCTTTCGATCTGTGAATGAAGGCATGCTGGAAGCCGCACGAGGAATGGGAGCAGGCAAGTTAAGGTTGATCTGGCATTTTCTCGTGCCCATGAACAAGAGCAGTATCGGGGTCATGGCGGTACTGACCTTCACCTCCATGCTGGGCTGCTTCTCCATCCCTGCGATGCTGGGTAATGCTGGTGGTCAGCAAATGCTGATGATGGATTTATACCATCAAAGTGTCTATCAGCATAATTACGGCTTAGCGAATGCGATTGGCGTTATTACCTACATTGCGTCTATGGGTGCTGCCATTTACTACTTAAAGGGGTTGGCGAAAAAATGAATAAAGCCATTTCGGCAGCTGCTTCCACCGGCTCTCTGGGGCTGAATGAGAGAAGAGCGCCCATCGCCCGCATGACCCGCCGCCTGCTGATTTATGCGGTATCGATTTTTTTCATTTTTGGTCCGCTTTCCAGCCTTATTCTATGGTCGGTAGCGGAAAAATGGTTCTGGCCTCATCCTTTCCCGAACGCTTGGGGCTTCAAATATTGGACTCAAGTATTTGAAGGGAAGATGCTCTCTTCTCTCGGATTAAGCTTCGTTATTGCTATTACAGTTACGCTGATTTGTCTGGTACTCACTGTTCCGTTATCTTATCTCATTGCCCGCAATCGGCTTCCGTTAAAGCATTTGATCCTGCTGCTGTTTTTGCTGCCTCAAGCATTTCCTCAGCTGCCGGTATTCACGAATGCGATGACCCTCATGTATCGCTTTGACCTCGTAGGCACGTTGACGGGGCTGACTCTAATCCATTTGGTTGGAGCCATTGTATTCTCTGTATGGACTTTGGTATCCGTATTCCAATCTGTCGCAGAATCGATGGAAGAGGCCTCGTATATGCTGGGCGGCGGCAAGGTGTACACCTTTTTTCATGTGGTACTGCCTATGGCTGCTCCGGGAATCATTGCGAGCTCTTTATTAGTGTTTTTGTACTCGCTGGACGAATTTACGGGAAGCCTGCTGATTGGGGCACCTTTTCATATTACGATGCCGGTCTTTATGTACAATGCAGCGAACGGCTACGAGATGCAGGTCGCATCGGTAACGTCCGTGCTGCTAATGATACCGGGAATCGTGCTGCTGTTCTTCCTGCAGCGGTTTATGCGTTCAGAATATTTGGCTGCTTTCGGGAGGGTATAAGATGGGTATTACCATTCAAGGCTTGAATAAGCGCTACGGCAAAAAGAGAGGGATTACGGACATCAATCTACAGCTGCCTGTGGGTGGGCTCACGGCCATTGTAGGGCCGAGCGGATGTGGTAAAACAACGCTTCTAAGGACGCTGGCAGGATTTTTAACGGCAGATGAGGGCCATATCTTGTTCGGCAACCGGAATGTGACCCACACATCACCCCAGCAGCGGAAGGCAGCAATGGTATTCCAGCACTATGCTCTCTGGCCGCATATGACTGTGTTCGACAACGTGGCTTATGGTCTTAAGCTGCAAAAGGTTTCCAAGCAGGAACGTGAAACCCGTGTGCGCGATGTGCTGGAGAGGGTGGAGATCGATACATCGGACGTGACCACCCGGTATCCGCAGCAATATTCCGGCGGACAGCAGCAGCGCATAGCGCTGGCCCGCGCTCTAGTTGTACAGCCTGAGGTGCTGTTGCTCGATGAGCCGTTATCTAACCTGGATGCAAAAGTGCGCCAGAGACTTCGGGTCGGCATTCGCGATATTCAGCAATCTTTTGGTATTACGGCTGTCTATGTTACTCATGATCAGGAAGAGGCTTTATCGATGGCGGATTATGTGATTGTGATGAATGAAGGCCGGGTAGAGCAAGCAGGAACACCGGAAGAGATTTATCGGCAGCCTTCCACTTATTTCACGGCCCATTTTCTCGGGGAAAGTCATACGCTCTCCCTTTATCGCGAGGGTACGCTGCAAAGACTCGTTATTCGTTCGGGTGACTCCAAGATAGAGCCGATCAATGAAGCGGGACAGAGTGAGCAGAAGGATCGGCGAGCAAATCAGGTTGACGCCGGTAAGCAGCAGGTTCAAGAAAAAGATGGGCATTTCGTACTGAAAGGTACAATTCGCAATCACTTATTTATGGGGTCGTATTACCGTTATATGGTGGAAATCGAAGGCCAACCCATATTTGTTGACGATGATGAGCTTCTAGCAACAGGTCCTTGTGTCGTGAAGATACCTCAAGCCAGAGCCTATTGGTTCCCTGTATAACTGACGTATATCCTATCTATTGGAGGTCTTATATTTATGCGATTTATTATTATGGGAGATTTGCATTATTCATTGATGGGCGACAGTGCCGCTGACATATTGGAGGCTAGAGATAGAGTCTACGAGGAAATGCTGGAGCATTTTGTAGGACTGGATGCGGAGTTTCATATTTCTATAGGGGATCTTACGCACGAGGGACTCCCTGAAGAATTTCATTATGTGTTCAATCGAATAGGGAGTAGCGAGCGCAATTTTATCCAAGTGCTAGGCAATCATGATGCTTACAGGCTTCCGAAAGCAGACATTACGGCGCTTACCGGCCAGCAGCGTTACCATGTCATTGATAGTGATGAGGTTATGCTGATCTTTCTCGATACAACCAAAGAAATGAACCGGGACGATTGGGGAGGGGAAATGGAGGCGGAGCAGCTGGAATGGTTAAAAGTCCAGCTTGATCAGTCGGGCCATAAACCGGTATTTATATTCGCCCATCATCCGGTGTATGGAACGACTGCACATTCTACCATGGAAAAAATGTCTATTGATCCAAGTATCGATATGCTAGATCTACTGAACAGGAAGAAAGGTCCCGGATTCTACTTCTGCGGACATAACCACATCAATTCGATCGTTCAAAAGGAGAACTGGCACTATATTCAGACCGCCGCTTGTCTGGATGTTCCTGCTTTTCGGACGGTTGAGCTCACTGACCGAGGGATTCAAATAGATCTTGTTGCGATAGATAAGACAGAATTGGCGGAGCATATCGCGCTCTTTAATTCGAAAATACCGGGTTTCACTCCATTTTCAAGCGCACTAGGAGAGTCTGCGGATCAGAGTCTGCATGTTATTTTCTGAAAAAGAATACACAAAACAGAAAAGGAGTTCTGCCGATTAGTTCCGAGGGCAGGCTCTTTTTTTTGCGCATTAGTACGGAAAGTTGCAATAATTAAGTATTATTTGTATTATAATAAGTAATACAAAGTAGGATTAGAGGTGAATGCATAGACATGGTTATTTCCTTGCAATTAGACAGTGAAACCCCTCTATATGAACAGCTTCGCAATCAGATCGTTATCGGAATCGCAACGGGTGAATTAGCAGCTCAGGAGAAGCTTCCAACCGTCCGGCAGCTGGCCGATGATCTAGGCATCAATACGATGACGGTGAATAAGGCCTATTCACTATTGAAGCAGGAAGGTTATATTGTGATCGATCGGCGGCACGGCGCTAAGGTAAGTCCAAGACCGCAAGACGGTCCCGATCCTTCCCCGCAATTAGAAGCGCAGCTTCAATTAATTATCGCGCAAGCTACGATTCAAGGAATGGATCAGTCACATTTTCAAACAATATGCTCACAGATTTTTTCTAAAATGACGTATCGGCATTCCAACGCTTAATGGAAGGAGTTGAGTCCAATACTCACTGCAATTTTACTTGGCGCAGCCATCATCAATTTCATTGTGTTGTTAGTCACTTACAAGCCTCAGGCTAAATACAGCAAAGGCATGCTGTTCGCTGTTACCCTGCCTGCTCATGTGATGGACGATGCGAATATCCGGAGCATTCAAGCGCAGTTCAACAAGCGGCTGACCAAAGCAAGCCTTTGGATGGCCCTATTTCTCATTCCATTGGTGCTGCTCCATGAATGGTCCGCCTATCAAGTGATCTACTTTTTTGTATGGTTTTCCGCATTCTTTATTTGGATGACGGTTCCGTTTCGCCGTGCTTTTCGGGATACTTTAGCATTGAAACGTGAGAAGGAATGGTTCGTCGGTACGAAGCGTGTTATACGGAGCGATCTGCGTACAGCGTATTTAAAAAATCAAAGCTCGGCTTCCTTGTGGCTGTTCGCCATCCCTTTTGCTATGGCCATCTTTTTAATGCTATGGGGTGCAAGTGAACCGGACCTCCTGAGCCTCGCGGTTAGCGGGTTCGCCCTTACCGTTATGTTTGTCCTAATTTCCCTCATAATGCGCAGAACCAAGGCGAAAGTATACAGTACGAACAGTGAAGTCAACGTAAGCTTGAATCAAGCAAGACGCAGATACACCTCTTACTTGTGGTTATTTATGGCGATTATCGAGAACATACACTTTATGCTCATTGGCTTGTTAATTACTAGTGAGAATGAATCGATGATGGGTGTATGGATGACGGTTACTGTGCTGTTCATTGCAATCCCCGTTGGCCTTGTGATCTATGTGTATCGTAAAATCACTTGTTTAGAGCAAGAAACGTTAGAACAGGACGGTAAAACCATTTACACGGACGATGATGAGTATTGGAGCAATGGATTTACCTATCATAATCCTCAGGATAGAAGTATTTTGGTTCCTAAGCGCGTAGGGGTAGGGGAAACTATAAATACGGGTACTTGGGTCGGAAAAATGATCGCAGGGGGAAGCGTCGGGTTGGTAGCAGTCGTTATTATCGGTGTTTCGTTTATGTTAATTCGTTCTGAGATGACCTCACCTGTTTTAACGGTCACACCCGAGCATAGAATCCAAATAGATTACCCGATGTATTCCTTTGGCTTCAATATGGCAGACATTAAACAAATGGAGCTTGTTGACCGTGTTCCCTCTGGGATCAAAACGAATGGAGAAGCTACGGAGAAGCAGTCTCGAGGACTTTTTCGTCTTAAAGAACTAGGCAATTCAAGACTATATATTTTCAAAAACAATCCACCGTATATTCGGATCAAGCTGGATGATGTGTACATTTTCTATAATGAGAAGGACCCATTGCAAACGCAGCAGCTATTCGAGCAGCTACAGAAGCAGGTTAAAGAGTAACGGCTTTATTAGAGTTCAGAAGTGGTGGGATGTCCATCCACCTGGCCTCGGAATAGCCCGTTTCGTCCTTTGTTTTTGGCGATATAAAGGGCCTTGTCGCAAGAAGTATAGAGTGTTTCCAATTGCGTATGGTGATCGGGAACGATAGTGAGAATACCCATACTGATAGAATACGCAATCGGCAAATCCCGGCTGGTCGCTCCGTTGAGTGATTGTATAATCTGTTGGGCAATCTCGGTGGATTCGGCTTCATCTTTTCCAGGCAGCAGAATTCCAAATTCATCGCCTCCATAACGAACGAACAAAGCGTCTTCCCCTAAATGCTGCTTGATACGAGTTGTCAGATCTTGCAGCACTTGGTCCCCGATGTTATGACCATAAGTATCATTAATGGTTTTAAACCAGTCAATATCGAACAGCATGTAAGAGAGGGGTTTCTTCTTCTTGGCATAATCCGTGAGGTATTGTGCTGCATAGGAGGTAAATGTTCTACGGTTCAAAGTACCTGTCAAATCATCATAGCTGGCCAAGCGGATCAATTCCTGGTCCGCTTTTTCTTTCAATAAAAGGATAAATCCTGTATTTCCCAAAATCATAACAATATAAAGGGCCAGAAAGGCCATTGTCTGATAGACCCCCGGTATAAAGAGGCTTGTCTTTTGGGGGGAAAGTAGAGCTACAGTCCCTCTAATCAAAGAGGTTGCAATAACAAAGAGATAAAGATAACCCATCATTTTCATAAGCAAGGTGCGGGTTTTCCCAAGGATCATCCGATAAACAGGGATTACGATTGCGGCGGTTATAATCGATGAGTAGGCTATCCGCACATACTCTTCGTTATAAAAGAGCACGATCAGTTGAAATCCGATAATACTAAGGGCCGTCACGATAAAATATATCTTTTTCGTCATGGGACGAAGCGCACTTTGCAGACTTAGAATGGCTAAAACTTCTAACGTGGCCCCAATAAATAGAATCGAGTTAGCTAGAGATATAGACAAAGCGTCGGGGATTTTTCCGCGAAAGGCTTGAAAGAACCATGTTGTGGTCTGTGCGCATTTTGCTAAAAAGAAGGTTTTTACGGTTATATCCTTTGCATGGTCATGCCAATACGCACTAATAAGGATTAAAGTAAATAAGTGCCCGATTCCTAGCGATATAAAAATCGTTTTCGCATCCAAGAGTAAATCCATGATGAGCCACCATCTTCTAAAGGAATTTCCAGTCTATCTGAGTATAACAAACGTCGGGACTCTTATGTACACCTATGTCTTTCCATTGTTACTATCCCGGAATGGAGGGAATATCTTAGTTGTACATTATACCTAAAGATATTTACCCTGTGTAAAACCAAATAAAATTTAATTAACTATTCCACTCGGTTTTATGTATTCCTGATCTTATATGATAATTGTAGGAGGAATTTGGAAAGCTATTAACATTGGACCGAATTTCGGGCACGGCATTTTTACTGAATTCATGAGCGGTGAGAAAGAGGGGATGACGACGTAATGGTATCGCTTCTATTGACTTTGAAACGTTTAATAAGCGGAATATGGCGAGCTTTCAAGCTGAAAAACTTCCAAGCTCTTTTCATATTAGTAATGATCATGCTGTTGTCAGGTACCATTTTCTATGTGAGGGAAGAAGGCCTCAGCGTGATCGATGCTATGTATTTCTGTGTTACTACGCTCAGTACAGTAGGGCATCCTAATTTCGAGCCCCGAACGATAATGGGAAAAGTGTTTACGATGGTCTATATTGTTGTGGGCACAGGGTTGTTCCTAGGGATGATAGGGTACATCGCTTATGCTCTGATCAAGCAGCCAGAAGGCGAAAAAAACAAGAAGTAACGAGGGGATTTCAGTAGGAAATGGCATTTTTTGTTTTTCTGCGGTTATTTTGTAGTAGAATAAGGAGGAAATAAGGTATAAGTTGTAGAATCTTGGAGCAAGTGATTTAGAGCATAGGCTTCAGTATTGTTCACTAGGCCAAGCTACAACGAAAAAAGGATGTGACCTTGAAATGGACAACTCCAAGTATGAGAAGCACTATTCGGAGCAAGGATTTTGGTCCAAGCTAGGTAAATATGCTAAGGATGCTGGAGCCAAAGTGGTATACAGTGGGCTGCTCCTCTTTTACGCTCTTCAAAGTCCTAAGACATCGACGAAAGCTAAAATTCAGATCTATGGGGCACTCGGTTATTTGATTCTGCCTATCGATATAGTTCCCGATCTATTGCCTGTCGTTGGATATGTAGATGACTTAGGTGCCCTGATGCTGGCTATAGGTGCAGTGGCAATGAGCATAGATAGCTCAGTTAAACAAAAAGCAAAAGATAAACTGAAGGATTTCTTCGGTGAAGATGCTGTCAATAACCAGGATATTATTGATGTTGATGCGCACATTGTAGATTAAAGATTTGGGAAGCAACATGTAATTCCTGGCCCCCATTGTCATATTGCGAAAAAGGAGCTTTGTCACTGTACGGTGGCAGGCTCCTTTTTGCGTTTGTTTCAAATTAAAGCTTGGTGGTAATTATTGGGGTAAGTTTATTCCGCTTATGAGGAGGATTTCTATGAAAAGCCAAATCAAAGTGTATCATCCCTTTGCCGGAAAATATGATCCATGCACACCGATCGCAGAAAAATCGTTCGTCACTCCCCCTCAATTATTTTTCGATTATCAGCCAGAAGACTTGAAGCAGTATAGTCCGAAAGAAGCATTGAGAAAAGGTACCTTGTGGCCGGACTTATTCAGTCCCTATGAGTCCAAACGTGAATAGGAGGGATTTTTCATGACGAAGAAAATGAAGCCGTTACCAGAAACTTACTATACAAAACTTGAAGGGCTGCAAGCTATTGATTTCACGTTATTAGAGCTTCAGCTTTATTTGGAGACCCATCCAATAGATACAAAGGCACTTCAGCAGTTTAAAGATCTAACCGAGCAACGTACCGGTTTGGCCGCCGAGTTTGAAGCAAAATATGGTCCATTGCAGCATTACGGACGAAGTAAAGTCGAGAGTAGTACAGATTGGGTGGCTTCTCCATGGCCTTGGGAAGTGTAGAAGGAAAGCAAGCTTGAATCTATCATAGAGGAGTGGGTGTTCATGTTCATTTATGAGAAAAAATTGCAATACCCGGTTAGGGTGGGCAAATGCGATCCTCAGATGGCTAAATTTCTTATTGAACAGTATGGAGGAGCGGATGGGGAGTTAGCCGCTGCTCTTAGATATATGAACCAGCGATACACGATTCCCGATAAGGTGATCGGTCTACTGACCGATATTTCTATGGAAGAGTTTTCCCATTTGGAAATGATCGCCACCATGGTCCTTAAATTAACGAAAGATGCTTCTGTCGAGCAGCTTAAAGAAGCGGGATTGGGCGATTCTTTTGTGAACCATGGGGGAGCTTTGTTTTATCAGAATGCCGCAGGGGATCCTTGGACAGCCAGTTATATAGCAGCCAAAAACGATCCGATCGCCGATCTTTACGAGGATATTGCAGCAGAAGAAAAGGCTCGTGCCACTTATCAATGGCTGGTTGATATGACGGATGATGTGGATTTGCAGGACAGTCTCAAATTTTTGCGAGAGCGTGAAATTGTTCATTCCATGCGCTTCCGTGAAGCCGTGGAAATGTTAAAGGAAAATAGAGAGAGTCAGAAGGTGTTTTAGAAGAAGGCTAAGGCTATGTGGAAAGCACTGACCATCAGGTTGGTGTTTTTTTGCTGTTACGCTACCATTTCATGAAAATCTTTGGTCTAGGGCCGAGAAGGAAGGTTAACAAGACTTTCGGTGCGTAGCTTTCGATCTTTATTTCGGGTCTATTTTCCTAATGGATAAGAATTACTTTAATTTATTAAATTTAATTAGTTCAAATGTTATAATAGTTGTAATTGCTTTCGGTCTCTCTATGGCAGCTTCTACTTTCAAGGCCTGAAGGACGATAAAGAAGAAAAGTTGATTATATAGTTCTTGACTAACAGGAGTAACCTGCCACATATAGAACAGGAGAGTGCAGGCTTCATGATTGAATTACCCGGTTACCGAACACTGCATTTAATAAGTGCTAATGGAGATATAGAGCTATATAGACTGTTGCGTCAAGAAGATGGGCAGAGCTTTGTCGGTAAGACGACAAGCGAACCGTTTCCCCGACCTGCCATGGTGGATGCATTTCAGTACGAATATGATATTCTTAGGAATTTAAATGGACAAGGCGCGATAGAAGCCTACGCTCTAGAATTTGCAGCCAATAGGCCTGTTACACTCCTTAGAGATATGGGAGGTCAGTTTCTCGATCAAATTTTGAGAACACGAGCCAATACTTTTGGGCTTGTGGAGCTACTTAGTATTACAGCAGCTGCGGCTGATTGTCTTCTACAGATCCATCGCGCAAATATTACGCTTAATGAAATTACCCCCTCTCAATTTTTCGTCAATCCCGACACACTTGAAGTGAAGTTTATCGATATCCGCATGTGTTCAACCCATCTGGATATAAGTCCGCTATCTCTATTGACGGATCGGTCTGACATTGTACTGCCTTACATATCACCGGAGCAAACAGGCAGAACCGGGTCAACACCGGATTATCGTTCGGACTTCTATTCACTGGGTGTTACCTTATATGAATGGTTGTCGGGCAGTTTGCCTTATAAGCTGCATGATGAACTGGATTCCATCTATCATCATCTTGCCAGCAAACCGGAGCCACTTCATCTTAGGGTTCCATCCATACCTAAAACGGTCTCTGACATTATCGGCAAATGTATGGAGAAAATGTCTGATAAGAGGTACTTAAGTGCGTTTGGAATCAAGTCCGATCTGGAGGAATGCTTGAACCGTGTTCTGACATCGGGTACTGTTGAAGCCTTTGAGCTGGCAAGCAAGGATATCCCAGACCGCTGGATTATTCCTAACCATTTTTATGGACGACGCACTGAACAAAGGCTGTTACTAGAAGCACTGCAGCGAAGTACGGATGGGGCTGAGGAGGTTGTTTGGGTCTGCGGAAACGGAGGAATCGGGAAAACAACCCTTGTCAATGAAACTCTGGCAGGCTCATTGTTCGAAGGTTTTTTCGCTAGAGGGAAGTTCGATCCGCTTCATACTGCACGTCCTTATGAAATGTGGATTCAAGCCATCGGAGAATTGGTCAGTCAACTGCTTATGCAAAGCATGCTTCAGGCGGAAGTGTGGAAGCTGCGTATTGTGAATGCGGTAGAGGGCTACGGACAGCTGCTGATTGAGCTAGTCCCCAAGCTTGAACTATTGATTGGTCCACAACCTCCTGTACAGCCGCTGCCACCAGTGGAGGCTCAGCGTCGGTTTCAACTTATTATGAATCGTTTTATTCAACTGTTCCTTCAGCAGGGGCGACCGTTGGTCTTGTTTTTTGACGACCTCCAGTGGGCGGATGAAACGTCACTGCAATACCTTGCGTACCTTCTGGAGGACCGCAATACGAAGGGTCTGCTTGTTGTCGGGGCTTATCGTAGTATGGAAATGATGGAGGAGCTTCCTTTCAACCGTTTAGTTAAAGAGCTTGCAGAGCGACATACGGCGATGAGCACCATTCATCTGGAAGCTTTTGAAATGGCAGATATGAAGCAGCTGTTAAAGGATGCTATGCGATACGAAACGGCTGAAACGGATGAACTGGCTGCGGTATTGCTGCACAAAACGGAAGGCAACCCATTCTTTCTCAAGCAATTTCTGCAGGACTTGATTGATAACAGCCAAGTATCCCTCGATGAATCGAGCCGAAGCTGGCGATGGAACAAGCAGCATATTACTGAAATGAACGTTCCAGATAATGCGGCGGATTACATGTTGGAGAAGCTGAAGCTTCTATCCTATAGAGCCGTTTATGTTCTTGGGCGGGCTGCCAGTCTCGGCAATCGCTTCGATCTAAACATGCTTGCCTCCATCGCTGAAGTCCCTTTGGAAGACTTGTCAAAAGTATTGGGGGTTGCATTGCGCGAAGGTTTGCTGCAGCCTGTCAGCAGTGAAGAAGGGCTGTTGTACAAGTTCCAGCATGATCGCATACAACAAGCTGCCTATGCACTTGTTCCCGAAGCCGAGCGCTCAGACCTGCATTGGAGTATTGGATTGTACCTGTCCCAGCTGATGGAGAAGGACGAGAGCGAGCTTATTTTCGAGGCGGTAAACCATCTGAATCAGGCATGGGAACGAGCGCAGCGTCCGGAACTAAAGCTGAAATTGGCAGAGTTAAACTTACAAGCAGGCTTGAAATCGAAGCAAGCGACAGCTTATGAGACTTCGCTGGGGTACCTGCGCTTCGCTACGTCACTATTGGGAGAGGATAGCTGGGATCATGCTTATAGTTTGACTTTCCAAGCTTTCCGGGAACGGGCGGAGGCGGAGTTTCTATGCGCGCAATTTGTGACCGCTAATGAGTTGTTTGATCTACTTATTCACAGAGCAGAGACGGATTTGGACAAAGCGCTCGTGCTCACTATGAAGATTCAGCTGGAATCAACTCATGATAATTATAAAGAGGTCATTTCCTTAGGCCGTTCCACATTGGAATTATTAAATGTCCGCCATAATTTTGATCCAAGCACGTTCGAATTGACGCTCCAATGGCTAAAGCTCACTCGAAAAATTCGGAAGCATCCGTTCGAATCGCTAAATCAACTCGCGCCTATGACTGACGAAGCACGCAAAATAGCAATGACTGCCCTAGTCCATACAGGCCACGCCAGTTTTTATATCAATAAGAAGGGCTGGCTTGCCTCATCATTCACCATGGTTGAAATGACGTTGGATTACGGGATGACCCCGGAGGCTTCTATTGGCTTCATTGGGTATGCTATGTTTTTGTATTTTATATTTCATAAGCATGAAGAGGCATTTAAGTGGGGGATGCTTGCATGTAATATATCCAAACCATATCCGACACTGTATGTGAAGACGTTGACTTCATTTGCATTATGCTCGGATAGTTGGCGACAATATGACCCGACGATGCTGGAGACCATGACCGAGCATGCCGGTAAGGTAGGATTGGAATCCGGTGATTTGTGGCACGGGAATCAGAGTGTACTCATCAATGGCGGGATGCTTCTAAACTTTGGTCATCCGCTGGAAGATATCTATAATCGACTGATTGCACATTCAAAGGATTTTCAACGGCATAATAATAGTCTTCATTGGAAGCAGGCAACTATATTCGTCGCTCTTCTCATCCGTTTGATGGGTAACCGAGCACCGGATGACCCATTCATAATAGAGGATATCTATAAGGCGGATTTCGCTGAATCGGTTCACGGGGACGAATTTAACATGATCCAAGAGCTTGTCTACGTTCTTGAGTATTTGCCAGGCTATCTGTTCGGCCAATATCGAGAGGCGAAAGAGGCTCTGGAGAAGACGGCTGCGATCGTTGAGGCGCGTAAGGATAACAATGAAAACGGCACTTTATACATGTATCAATCTTTAGTTTGGGCGCAGCTGTTCGAGGAAGCCTCGACCCAGGAACAAAGAGTCTATCGGGTAAGCATGAGCAAGCATTTAAAGAAATTGAAACGGCTCGCCATGCGATGCCCTCATAATCATTTGCATAAATATTTGCTGATTGAAGCTGAAATGGCACGGGTGGCGCGAAAGCATCGACAAGCGGAGGAAATGTACGAGCAATCGATTGAGGCTGCCCGCTTGTACGGGCATATTCACGATCTAGGGATTGCCGCTGAGTGCTATGGCAAATACGGCTTAAGCCAAGGCAAGCAGCAGTTGGCGAAAATCTATATGACAGAAGCATATGAAGCTTTTCACCAATGGGGTGCAAAGGCCAAAACAGCAGATATGGAGCAAAAATACGGACATCTTTTGCATGTTAAACGAGAGTCAATCCTTGAACGTGTCGATCCTCTTTCCGTTGCCTTGTCGGCGCAAGCTTTATCAGGCGAAATGGAGATGGACCGTCTCCTAGAAAAGCTGATGCGAATAATGCTTCAAAACGCGGGTGCAGAATATGGAGCCATTATTTTCAACCATGAGGGCAGTTGGTCCGTTGAAGCTTATGGAACCGCCGAAGAGCAGTGCATCGAATCGATTCCGCTTGAAGAAGATTCTGACCTGGTCCCAGCAGCTATTATCGGATACTCGGCAGTAACACAGGAGGAAGTTGTGCTGAATGATGCAGCCAAAGAAGGGATGTTCGCTCGGAACAGCTATGTCAGAGATAAGGGATTGAAATCGGTCCTCTGCCTGCCCATCATGCTTCAGAACAAGTTGATTGGTCTGCTCTATATGGAAAACAAACTGTCTGCCGGCGTGTTCACACCTCAGAGATTGGAGATGCTGAAGCTGCTTGGCTCACAGTGTGCCATCTCTCTCGAGAATGCCAGGCTCTATTCGGGGATTCAAAACCTTAACAATAGGCTGGAGGATCAGGTTGAAGAGAGGACTAGAAGTCTGGAACAATCGATGCGTGAAACTTTCGCGGCCCTGGTGGAGGTTTCCGTCTATGAGGAACGGAATCGGATTGCCCGTGATATTCATGATATTGTAGGGCATACACTTACATCAACACTTCTTCAGATTGAGGCAGGCAAGAGGCTGCTTCATAAAGATTTGGAGGGTGCCTCCACGCGGCTCAAAGAGGCGCAGGATCTTGTTAGGCACAGTCTGAGTGAAATCCGCGGATCGATTCATATGTTAAAGGAAGATAAGTATGCCGATCTGGCATTAACGTTGAATCAATTGATTCAAGATGCCGAACGGAATATGGGGGTCGTTATTCATGCGGCCATTCACGATTTGCCGGAGCTATCGACAGCTCATAAGAAAATGATCTATCATGCGCTGCAGGAAGGCCTAACCAATGGAATTCGCCATGGCAGGAGCAAAGAATTCCGCTTCAGTCTGGAGCTTGTCGGCGCTTATTTACAGTTTAGGCTCGAAGATCGTGGAACAGGAGCCGATACTATACATATAGGATTTGGATTAAAAGCAATGAAAGAGCGTGCTGAACAACTGGGTGGCAGTTTATCTATCGAGTCTTGGCCTGACCGAGGCTGTTTGTTGAAGATTGAGCTGCCTCACCCGATGAGATTGAATGGGGATAGGTAATGAGAAAGATAACGATTGTAATCGCCGATGATCAGATGCTGACACGAGAAGGCCTCAGAACGATTCTTGATTTGGAAGATGACATGGAAGTTATAGGGATTGCGAAGAACGGGTTGGAGGCTTGCGAGATGACGGAAGCGCTCCATCCGGAATTGGTACTGATGGACATCCAGATGCCTATGATGGACGGGATTACCGCATTGAAACGAATCAGGCAGAGCTGTCCAGAAACCTTTATTTTGATTCTGACCACATTTGTGGATGAGGACTATATTATAGATGCAATGGCCAATGGAGCAAGCGGATATATGCTGAAGGATATGGATGGCGATAAAATGATAGACTCAATACGAGATACGGTGTCCGGTCAGTTTATCCTACCTGCCGCTGTCGCATCCAAGCTGGCGTTGCATGTCAACAAGCTGTTGGCAGATCAGGAATATAGAAAAAATTTGGCTCCGACGAAGCTTGACCCCGTCAGGCTGACGGAGAGAGAAAAGGAAATTGCCGAGCTCATCATACAAGGTTTAAATAACCGTGAAATTGCCGAAGCGCTTCAGATTGCCGAAGGTACGGCTCGCAATTATATCAGTAATCTTTATGGTAAATTGGAGGTTAACGATCGGGCGCAGGCTATTATTCGTCTGCACACACTAAGTTGAAAAAAATGGTCTCTAGTGGCTATAATCCGTAAGAAGAGTAGTAAATGAAGAGGCGATCACCTCCCAGTATGGAAAAGGGAGGTGGTCGCCCTTTTTTTCTAGAGGCTGTGTAAAGAAATACAAGGATAAGTAAGCACGATAATTTGTATTGACAATAGAAAACCATGAATATAAAATCAATTAACGATAATGATTATCATTTTCATAAACATATGAACTCGGGAAGCAAGGAAGGTACATGAGATGATAGATGAAGCGAAGAGGTTATTCACCAGCCAATTGGATATTGCCTATGATGACCGTCTGATAGTGAATGACTTGAATTTATCCATACCTGCCGGGAAAATTACGGCCCTTGTAGGTTCGAATGGTTCCGGCAAATCAACGATTCTGAAGACGATGGCGAGAATTATTCATCCTAAGGGTGGACAAGTTTATTTAGATGGCAAATCGATACATGAGCAGGCAACCAAAGTGGTGGCGAAGCAGCTTGCTATTTTGCCGCAAAATCCTGTTGCGCCGGATGGATTAACCGTAAGTGAGCTTATTTCTTATGGGAGGTTCCCGCATCAGAAAGGCTTCGGCTCTCTCGGTAAAGAGGACTGGGACGTTATCCAATGGGCGCTTGAGAAAACAGGCATGACCGAGTTCGCAGATCGTCCGGTGGATCACCTCTCTGGTGGGCAGCGTCAACGGGCATGGATTGCGATGGCTCTGGCACAAAAGACAGATATTCTGTTTCTCGACGAGCCAACCACCTTCCTGGACATGGCTCATCAGCTTGAAGTCTTGAAGCTGCTGCAAAAGCTGAACGCCGAAGAAGGACGCACGATAATAATGGTGGTCCATGATTTGAACCATGCGGCGCGTTATGCACATCATATGGTTGCAATCCAGCAAGGCCGGGTAGTGAGTGAAGGAACACCAGAGAAGGTTATGACTAAGGAAGTACTACGCAAAGTGTTCGGGATTGAGGCGGACATTATCGCTGACCCTCGTACTGGTGTACCGCTCTGTTTACCCTTCGAGCTGTTTACTAAAAGCAAAGAGACTGTAACTCAATGATTCCAAGTAAGGTACATAGGAAGCTTAAGTCAAAGCGGAATTCTCAAATAAATGGTGCCCTGTTCAGCGTAGCATTGGTTTTGGCAGGACTGGGGTTGTTATCAGCCATGTTTTTAGCTATATCGTTCGGCGCAAAAGAGATGACCATTGGAACGGTATGGACAGCTATGGTGAAATATAATCCAACACTGACCACGCATCAAATTATCCATGAGCTTCGGCTGCCAAGAGTGATAGCAGCAGCCCTTATGGGGGCGGCTTTTGCCGTTGCAGGGGCCTTGATGCAGGGGGTAACTCGCAATCCGCTGGCCGATGCTGGTATTCTCGGAGTTAATGCGGGCGCTACGTTCATGGTCGCTCTAAGCTTTGCGTTCTTTCCGAATTTGCCTTATTCTGCTCTAGTTGTGCTTTCGTTTATGGGAGCGTCGCTGAGCGCTTTATTTATTTTTGCGCTCAGTTCGACTACTCCTGGAGGATTAACACCCTTAAGGCTAACTATTGCAGGAGCTGTCGTTGCGGCGCTGCTGCATTCCCTCAGCTCGGGTGTGGCGATATACTATCAGCTGAGTCAGGATTTGGCTTATTGGTACGCAGGAGGCGTCGCTGGAGTCAAGTGGACCCAATTGAAGCTGCTTATTCCTGTTATAACAATAACTTTAGCGGGAACGCTGCTTCTCGGCCGTTCCGTATCTCTACTGGCTTTGGGGGATGAAGTGGCAGTCAACCTGGGGGTCTCCACGAAGCGGGTTCGCCTACTCGCAATGATAGCGGCTTTGATTCTTGCAGGGGTTTCCGTTTCAGCCGTGGGATCAATCGGTTTTGTTGGACTTGTGATCCCCCATATTGCACGCAAGCTGGTAGGTGTGAATTATCGATACATCATCCCGATGTCATCGTTGCTTGGTGCCATACTGCTTGTATTGGCTGACCTGGGCGCAAGAATGGTCAACCCCCCAAGAGAGCTAGCGATTGGTGTCATGGTTGCGCTCGTAGGTGTCCCTTTCTTCCTCTATCTTGCTCATAAAGAAAGGAGGAGTATATAGGGATGCAGCAAATGTACGCCAGAGAGAAAAAGGCCTTCAAGGTAGGCTTCATTCTCATTGTCATATGCTTAAGCGCAGTCATAATCAGTTTAAATACGGGGACGATTCGGCTATCCCCCTTGGCGGTTTTACAAACGCTCATTGGAAGAGGCAGCCCGGATGACACGATGGTTCTATTCGACTTTCGACTTCCCCGTATATTGGTAACTATGCTGGCGGGGATCGGTTTGGGAATGTCCGGTGCGATATTGCAAGGATTATCACGAAATGCTCTAGCAGACCCGGGTATTCTCGGCATTCATGCTGGGGCTTCATTAGGACTTATTACTTTTGTCACCTATTTTAATACGATGACCGGCATGATCTCCCTGCTTATTCCGTTGTTTACTTTTACGGGAGGGGTTGTGACGGCTGGACTTATTGTTCTGTTGGCTTATGACCGTCAAAAAGGCTGGCTGCCTGTGAGGTTAATTTTAGTAGGCATTGCCATTGCGGCCGGTTTCAGTGCAGCTACGCTATTTTTATCGTTAAGCCTGGATGAAAAAACATATGCATTTGCCTCCAGGTGGCTGATAGGTAATGTCTGGGGAAAGGATTGGGTTCATGTTTACGCCTTACTTCCGTGGATATTGCTGATTGCGCCTTATGTCTATTTTCAATCCAAATCGTTAAATGCGTTATCGCTTGGCGATGAGCTGGCTGTCGGTATCGGGGCTTCCGTACGAAGGCAGCGATTGCTGCTGCTGGCTGCGGCTGTGGCATTATCCTGCGCCAGTGTATCCATGGTGGGGGGGATCGGCTTTATCGGATTGGTTGCACCTCATCTGGCCCGCCGATTTGTCGGACCGATGCATCAACATATTTTGCCTATTTCAGGCCTCATCGGCCTGGTTATTCTGGTGGTTGCGGATACTATCGGACGATCTGTCTTTCAGCCCAATGCCATACCGGCAGGTGTAGTAGTCGCTGTAGTCGGGGCACCTTATTTTCTTTATTTGCTTCGAAAAACCAAATAATGATACATCGAGGAGACATTATGAAAAAGACACTTATGTTATGGAGCCTTATTCTTATTTTTATTTTATCTGCGTGCGGTACCAATGCCCCTCAACCAAAAACAGATGCGAGCGGGGAGAAGGCGGAGAGCAGAGAGCCGCGAATCGCTTCCTTATCGATCCATTTAACAAACCATTTGCTAGCTCTCGGCATTACTCCGGTCGGTTCTGTTATTGGCGGTGATTTAAAAGCATTCTTGCCCCATGTGGCAGATCGCCTTACGAATACAAAGCCGCTTGGGGTTGCGACAGAGCCTGATATGGAAGCTCTATTGGCTCTGAAGCCTGATGTTATCTACATCGATAAGCAATACGCCGGGGATATTGCAAAGTACGAAAAAATCGCCAAAACCGTCTCCTTCGACTTGGATGAGGGGACTTGGAGAGACACTTTGAGAAAAGTCGGCAAGCTGGTAAATCGCGAGCAGCAAGCAGAAGATTTTATTAAAGAGAATCAGGCTCAGGCGGAGCGCGTTAAGAAGCTTATCCAGACTAAAATCGGTGATGGTACCGTGATGGCGGTTCGGGTTACAGCGAAGGAGCTTCGTGTATTCGGCTTTAGACGTCCGATGGGTCCCATGCTGTTTGAAGATTTAGGGCTTAAACCGGCTAAAGGAATCGAGAAAATTAGTAAAGATAAATCGTTTGAGGTCATCTCGCAAGAAGTGCTTCCTGATTATGATGCGGATGCGATATTCGTCATCGTGAATAATGAAGATGGAGCCAAGAAGTTATACGCACAGCTGCAGTCCAGCCCAATCTGGCAAGGGTTAAAGGCAGTGAAGGCAAACCACATCTATCCTATTCCTGACCAACCGTGGCTAGATTACTCGTCAATGGGGAATAAAATGTCCCTGGATTACGCGGAAAAAATGTTTTCGAAATAAATGTCACTTCATAAAAAAGCACTGATCTTATGGGTCGGTGTTTTTTTGTATTTAGGGATTCATTATAAAGTTTTTTTAATGAAATCCTCGACATAGAGTGACAGTGATTATTTACCAACAATGGTAATATACATCAGGGTTTGATCTCGTAATTTGGAGGAGGAGACAAAGTTGATCGCAAAGAAACATGCCATTCTGGGGTGGGTGAGCAAATGAAACAAAGGTACTTATCTTTACTGATTGCACTAATACTTGTTTTAAGCCAATTACAAGCTGTCTTCGCTTTGAGTCCTCCAGATGCTAACAACCATTGGGCACAATCAACGATTGAGAAATGGGTGACCCAAGGCTACATCGACGGCTATGCCGATGGAAGCTTCAAACCGAATCAGGAAGTGAGCCGTGCTGAGTTTGCCAAGCTGGTGAATAAGGCGTTTCACACGAAAGAGGGTACTGCTGCAATCAGCTTTAGCGATGTTCAAGCATCGGATTGGTTTTATAATGAAATCAAATTGGGTGTAGGTGCCGGTTATATTTCAGGGTATCCCGATGGGACTTTTAAGCCCAATCATCCTATAAGCAGACAGGAAGCAGCTGTAGTCATTCATAAGGTTTTAAAGCTGGAAGAAGCGCAACAAGATAACTTAAGTCGCTTTAAGGATGCTCAAAGCATTCCTGGATGGTCTAAAGGCGCGGTGAACGCTATTGTTAAGCTAGGCATTATGCAGGGCTATGAGGATGCAACGTTCCAAGAAGACCATAACATAACGAGAGCAGAAACCATAGTGATGTTGGATAGAGCATTAGCTAAGCTAGATACGAACCCGACAAAGGCACAAGGGATTTCAGGCTTTGTAACTCTGGACGGAAAGCCTGTTGAAGGGGCTATCGTTAAACTGTTTGCTAAGGACGGCTATAAGGTTCTAAAAACAGCAACAACCGACAAAAATGGTGCGTACAATCTTGAAGCGGGAGCAGGCACTTTTGACATTACGGTGGAGAAGAGCGGTTCACTAGGGTATAAAAGTGATATCGTGGTCAAAGACGGGGATGTAACGTTACAAAATGTATCTTTGACAAAAGGCGTTAAAGTCACAGGTAAGGTGGTGAATTCATCTGGAACGGGTGTAGCGGGCAAAGAGATAAGCTTTACGACCAACCCGACTTTTGTAACGACCACAGATGAGAATGGAGCCTACTCTTTATATGTGCTTCCGGATAAAACCTATACCATCCGACATTTAGACGGGGATACATACAAAGAACTTGCAGCTAATATTGCAATAGGTAATACAGACAAAGATCTGGGAGCTTTGGTTGTGGACGGTTCCACTTCAGGGTCCAGCAGCTCCAGATCCAGGCACAGCAACAATCCCAATGCGGGGAGAGACGTTACACCGCCAACCTTTGCCATCACTTCCCCTGCGCTATCGGTTGGAGAAGCAACCTATGCCACTTTTAGCCAGACCCAAACAATTAAGGGTACGGCGGCTGACGACGTAATGGTTGCTCGTATTGACTACTCTGTGGACGGGGGAACACTGGGAACTGCGGCAGGAACGACTGTGTGGTCCATAGCAGATTTGCCGCTTCATGCCGGTGAGAATAAAGTAACGGTCACAGCTGTCGATCTGTCCGATAATAAGGCTTCAACAACCATAACGATCATCCGGGAGATAGATAAGGTTGCTCCTGCCTTAGACATTCTGATTCCTGCAAAGGATGCCACCTATACTACAGAGAGCAGCAGTATTGCTATTGGAGGTACAGCATCGGACAATGATGTTATAGCTTCAATTACCTATAGTGTTCAGGGCGGACCTTCAGGAACGGCGGAAGGAACGGAGAAATGGCTCATTGCTAACGTCGACTTGCTGCCGGGAAGCAATGTGATTATGGTTACCGCAACGGACCGATCTGGTAATACGACGCGGAAGTCGATAACGGTAGTGTATAACGTAGACAAAACCGCACCTGCGGTAGTGATTACTCTGCCTACTTCGGAAGCTACTTATGTAACTTCAAGTCCTACGGTCACCCTCTCGGGAACAGCTGCGGATAATAAAGCTCTGAAGAGCGTGACATATTCCGTTTATGGCACGACGAAGAGCGCGGTCGGTACCGACATGTGGACCATACCGGACCTTCAGCTTCAGCTGGGTGAAAATAAAGTAACCATAACGGCAGAGGATGAAAGCGGGAATACGGCCAATAAAATCATTACGATTATTTATGATCCCGATGCTCCTGCTATATTCATTACATCACCTAGCACGGAGCCCTATGCCACCGTCTACCAATCCATTCTTACACTGAGCGGGACGGCAAGAGACAATCAGGCCCTGAGCAGCGTTACGTATGCGGTGTATTATGATTCAGTAACTGATGGGGTCTATGGTACAGCGGTAGGAACAGCCAACTGGAGCATACCGAACCTGCAGCTGAAGCCAGGATACAATATGGTTACCGTAACCGCAACGGATTCAGCTAACAATAAAGTATCGGCTTCGATTATTATATTTAATGCCGTTGACACAGATAGTGACGGGCTGCCCGATTTCTTGGAAGCAACGATTGGCACAGACCCTGCTAACCCGGACACAGATGGAGATGGCTTGTTGGATGGCTATGAGTACATTGTGCTGCAAACCGATCCATTGAAGCGAGATACGGATGGCAACGGAGTTACAGATGATGCAGAGGATTTCGATGCCGACGGTTTAACCAATATTCAAGAAATGGCGTTGAAGACGAACCCTTATAGTGCTGACAGTGATGGGGATGGACTACCCGATTCGCAGGAAATCGCTACTTACCGTACCGATCCGATGAAAAAAGATACGGATGGTGACGGTCTCGGTGACGGTGGCGAGATCAGACTCGGTTTTGATCCCTTGAAGGCCGATACGGATGGCAACGGAGTCATAGACTCCGAGGAGAAAATATCCCAGGCTGTTGACGGCAATAAGTTCTCTTCGATAGCGAATAGCCTGACATCACCATCGCTTACGATCCATGGTTCAGGGGATATTAATGAATCCATCAGCATTTCGGATGCAACGAATCTGCCCTTGATCCAAGGCAATTCAGCGATTGTAGGGAAAGTGATGGATATTAAATTACCGAATCCATTTGATTCGGCACAAATCAGCTTTACAGTGAGGCCTGAAGCCTTGACGACCCATAGCTTGAATGATTTGGTTATCGCTTGGTTTAAGGAAGACGGAACCATCATTCCGCTGGAGACAACCATAGATCCGTCGACCGGACAGCTTACGACGACCGTTACCCATTTTAGTAAATATGGGGTCATTGACTTGGTGCAATTAGCACTGAACTGGGAACTTACGACCGAATCCGCAACGGTGGAGAAGGGCCAGGCGGATATCGTATTCATATTGGATACGACGGGGTCAATGGGTTCGACGATCAATAATGTGAAAAGCAATATTATCAACTTCGTCGATAAGCTCGATGGGGATAAAGTGAGCGTTAGGCTCGGATTGGTCGAATATAAGGATATAATCGAGGATGGCCCGAGCTCAACTAAAACCATAGGCTGGTACACCGATCCCGAGCAATTCAAGAACAAGGTCAGCGGTATCGACGTTTATGGCGGCGGAGATCTGCCTGAGTCATCTGTGGATGCCCTGGAAGAGGCGAGAAGGATGCAGTTCCGCAAGAACGTAACCCAGTTTATGGTTCTTGTGACGGATGCGGATTATAAGGAAGAGACTCGCTTTGAAGAAGTGAAATCCATGAATGAAGAGATTGCATTGATTCAAAAAGACGGTATTATCACGTCAGTTATCGGCAGCAGCTACGACAAAAACCGATATGGCGACTTATACCAGAAGACAGATGGACTATGGGCCGATATTACGGATAATTTCTCGGTTACATTAGACCAGCTGAAGGATAAGATCACGAGCAAAACCAACGATGGCGTGTGGGTTCGTCTGAATACAGGCAGAGTCGTGAAGCTGAATAAAGAGCCCGATAAGCTGGATACGGTAACCGATACGGATGGCGATACCGTTCCTGACAGCAAAGAATTGAATGAAAAGCTAACGGTGGATCTGCCTAATTGGGTTAGAGCGATACTAACCGCCCGATTCCCTGGCAAAACGTTCCCTGATAAAGTGGAGGTCTGGACTTATCACAGCGATCCGACTCGCGTCGATTCAGACAACGACAATAAAAGCGACCTTATCGATGAGAGACCTTTAGTAGCCTATAAACCGGCTGTCGTACTTATTCATGGCATCAACTCCAGCACGGGCTCGGCATGGGGCGCGGAAAACGATGTAGACAATAATGGAATGCTATCCGCTGCATTCAGTCCGCTCGATAGCGGCGATATGCAGACAGGGAAGTTCACAAGGGATATTTCCGGTAATGAGACCTACACAGGAAACTCTTACAAAAAGTCGGATACCCAGCTCTATAGCAATATTGACACACAATATATACGTGGGGCCTTGAAATCCGGAGAGTTTGCCGAATATCTAGTAAGCGAAGGCTACAGCACGAATAACAATCTTTTGATCTTCAATTGGGAAGCTAACGATCATGTAAGTATGGCTGCAAAACAATTCCAGCAGTATTTAGTAGATATATCGAAGCATTTCAAGGACAACAATGAGGATGTGGACATTTGGCTAGGCGGTAGACCGCAGTTTGATCTTGTCGGGCATAGCGCGGGTGGATTAGTTTCTAGAATGTATATTGAAAATTACATGGATGATTCGTTACCGCACATCGATAGTCTGGTTACCGTAGATACGCCTCATTGGGGCTCGAATTTCGTTCATAATCCGGGAGGTTGCGGGACCTTTGGTCACAATGTGTTAGATGATTTGGATAGAGATGATAGCTATCTATGGTATCTAAATGAATGGAATGTGAACAGGTGCTTGGGTAAGATCAAGGGCGAAGCACTCAAGCTCAATCACAGCTCCACTAACTATTATCTTATTGCTGGATACTCTTTCGGAGTAGGTTTGCCATGGCAAACTAAAGAGCCTCTTCTGGCGCGGGTTCCTAAGGAGCCGACGGATCTGGAGCTGTACAGAAGTGTAAGGGATATTGTCAAAACCAATACGGGTTACGATCCTGGGAAAGCAGCCCAAGATTCATTGATTGGCGGGTTGGACCTGACAAGCGAAACATTGTATGGAGACATTGTTGTAACTGTGGGCAGTCAATTGGGTGTGCCATCGGAAAAGCAAACGGATAAGTGGCTGGAAGGCAAACGTCCGCGGTATATCGGTGCTACGGATCAATTTATTTACGCAGGCAACTCCAAGAAAACCATGCATACAACCATCGAACATCAACGAAGAATACATGAGCTGATTTATAAGCTGCTTAACGGGATTGCAGTGCCAGACATCTCAAACCCTTAATAAGGATTATAGGTAAAGGAGTGTGCAGGTTTCTTCTGTGCACTCCCTTTTTTTCGAAACAAAACAGAAGCGAAAGCGTACAACCAAATGACAATAAAAGGAAAGAGGGGAGCTCGATGGTCTTGTTCAAAGAAACCAAGCTGTACTTCTATTTGATCGTCTATTTTGTTGTAATGGGTATAACTCATTTCATTATAAATTGGGTGTCAGGGACTTCTAGCGAGATTATAGGTTTGGTGTTAGGGATGCTGGTGCTGCTGTGGTGGAAGTTCGTCATAGGTCCTGTAGTGATGCTTATTATCACCGTGGTTGAGTTATATAAGAAGTATAGGATTGCTAACACATTAGCGTTCCATGATGTAATAGTACACGGTATACCTGTCATCATCGTCTTATTATTTTTAGGTTTTGGCTCGCTCTTTTGAGTGTTGGTGCTTACCATTGATAGAGCTCTGTTGATGGGGTATAGTTTTGTCCATGAGGCTAACAGGAGGAGGGGATCTGATGGATGTTAAGCTGCAGTCGTTATTTCGGCCGATACAAGCCAACGGAAGAAGGCCTTCCAATCCATATAGAGAGTGGCTGCCTGCTCCCATACTCCAGCCATATGTCTCCTGTTATTGGGCTTCAGAACCAGATTCAACGGATACGGTTAGTGAACTGAATCCTCAATCTATTGACCGAGTCATCCCGGACGGCTGCACCGATATATTGTTCGAGCAGAACCTTAAGGATAATAGCTATAGCCTAAGATTTTGCGGGATGTTCGATAGCCCGTTCGCCATTGCTTATGATTCCGATCATCCGGTTCGCAAGCTGGGTGTCCGGTTTTTTCCGGGAGGAGCGCATTTGTTCCTGAAAGCATCTCTATCGGACTTTACTAACTGCTTCTTTCCTCTGGATTCCATAGGACTGTGGATGGCCGGGGATATGGGAGAACGAATATTTGCGGAAAAATCGGTGGAATCCAGAATTCGAATTATAGAACAGCATCTAATCGCATTATTGCAAATGAGTAATCCACTCGATGATCATCGGATGAAAAATATGCTGTACCGCATTTTTGATTCGGGAGGCAGCCTTCCGGTCACCAAGCTAGCTGAATCCGAATGTCTCAGTCCGCGACAAATGAATCGAAAGTTTCATCAGTGGTTGGGCATGGGACCCAAAAGATTCAGCGAGATCGTGCGCTTCCAAGCCGTTGTTAGCCAAATTCGTCAGAATCGGCGGGAAGACTGGACAACACTCGCGCTGCAGCATGGATTCTTTGACCAGGCGCACTTGATTCACGTATTTAAACGATTTTACGGAGAAACACCATCAGCGGCGGCAGAAGAATATTGCAGTGTGTCCGTTTTATACAATACCGCCCCGTCTTGAATTAGTATAATGAAACCACGAGCACAGCTATACAAACACATTGGATGGAGGGAGAAAAGCGACATGGCTTCAATATATCATTCACAAACGTTAAGCGTGGCGGTACAACGCGGACCAGGTCAGGTTTACGAATACATTTACAACTTGAGTAACTTTCCGGAATGGGCAACCTCTTTTTGCTTGTCGATTCGGGAGTCAGGTGAAAAATGGATCATGGAGACGCCGGAAGGTCCGGCAACCATACGTTTTGTTGAGAAAAATCAATACGGCGTCCTGGACCATTACGTAGGCACACTATCAGGTGACGAAAACTTGGTGTCGATGCGGGTGGTCGCGAATGGCATGGGCAGTGAGGTGCTGTTAACGGCGTTCCAGCTGCAGGGAATGTCGGATGTGAAATTTGCGGAGGATCAGGGTATGGTCCAGCGTGATCTGGAAACGTTGAAAAGCGTTCTGGAGGGCCAGGCAGTCTAAAGATGTTATATTGGATAAGAGGAGAGTGCCACGAGGTGCTCTCTTTTTCGTCGTTTAGGATAAGTTTCCTATAAAAGTTCACGAAGAGTTCCCATTCATCCCTATGGAATAATCTTACTACCTCGACAAGTATCGACACTATTTGCGATCATGTGATATCATTTAGATCTTGATAAAGTGGTAACGTAGTAAAGCAAAAATAGTAAAAGGTGGTTCGTAATTGGATGAAACGTTTAGCAGCTATGGCATTAGTCATCACCGCAGCAATTTCGATCTTTACAGGATGCTCCAGCACGAAGGATGCTTCTTCTGCTTCTGGGGACAGTAAAAAACTAGTCATTGGTATTGACGACAAATTCGCTCCTCTGGGTTTTAGAGATGAGAAGAATGAAATCGTCGGTTTTGATATCGACTACGCGAAAGCGGCAGTCGAGAAAATGGGGTCAACGGCTGTATTTCAACCGATTGATTGGAAAACCAAAGAGTCTGAGCTGAGCAGTGGCCGGATTGATCTGATTTGGAACGGATACACGATTACGGATGAGCGCAAAGCAAAGGTATTGTTCACCAAGCCGTATCTGAAAAATGCACAAGTGGTCGTAACTCTGGCCAAATCGAACCTAACCAAGCTGGATGATCTGACCGGCAAAGTCGTAGGGCTTCAATCCCTTTCTTCTGCGTCAGATGCTCTGAACGAAAGCCCGATCAAATCCAAGATTAAGAACGTAACGGAATATGCAGACAACGTTCTTGCTCTAAACGACTTGAAGATCGGTCGTGTGGATGCCGTTGTTATCGATGAAGTCGTCATCAACTACTATATGTCCAAAGATAAAGGCACCTTCAAGCTGATGAATGAATCGCTCGCGCCTGAAGAATACGGCATAGGCGTGAAAAAAGGTAACGAGGCGCTGCTTCAAAAGCTGCAAAAAGCACTGGACGAAATGAATCAAGACGGCTCTGCTGCGAAAATTTCGCAAAAATGGTTCGGCGAAGATAAGGTATTGAAGTAAATTGAACGGATCAAGATAAGCGGAACGGGTTTCTTTTTGAGGAAATCCCGTTTTGCTTTTGGGGGAGTTTTTCATGTCTTTAGATAAATTGATCTCAATGGTTAAACCTATGCTGGAAGGCGCTCAAATGACGGTCCTCCTGTTTCTGATCGCTATCGTAGTATCGATTCCGCTTGGTTTCTTGCTCACGTTAGCAGTCAAAAGCAGCAGCAAGACATTAGCTGGGCTCGCCCACGCTTACATCTATATCATGCGCGGCACTCCGCTGCTGCTGCAGCTGCTGGTCATCTGCTTCGGGCTTCCGATGCTGCCTGGGATCGGCGAATATTTGGTGCTCGACCGGTTCGCCGCGGCTTGCGTAGGTTTTATCCTGAACTATGCAGCTTATTTTGCAGAGATTTTCCGCGGCGGCTTGTTGGCAATCGATAAAGGACAGTACGAGGCTTCTCAGGTGCTGGGATTCAGCAAATGGCAGACGTTGACGCGGATTATCCTGCCTCAAATGTTCCGGGTCGTTCTTCCTGCAGTGTCCAACGAATCCATTACACTAATCAAGGACACAGCTCTGCTGTATGCCGTAGCGGTACCGGACCTGCTGCACTACGCCCAGACCGTAGTCAATCGTGACTTTACAATCGTGCCTTTCTTCGTGGCGGGTATCATCTATTTGATCATGACGCTATTGTTAACCGCATTGTTCAAATGGTTGGAAAGAAGATTTAAATTTGAATAAAAGGACTGGCTGATGTGGCTATCATAGAAGTATCTAATCTTACGAAATCCTACGGCACACTGGACGTGCTGAAGCAAATGTCGTTTCAGGTCAACAAGAACGATGTCGTTGCGGTCATTGGTCCTTCCGGTTCGGGTAAAAGTACGATGCTCCGAAGTCTTGTCCACCTCGAACAAATCAATGGCGGCACCATCTCCATAGATGGAGAGAAGCTCGTTGAGAACGGGGTATACTCCAAGCCTCCTGAGATTAAACGGATTACGGCGAAGATGGGAATGGTATTTCAGCATTTCAATCTTTTCCCTCATCTCACGGTTAAGCAGAATTTGGAGCTTGCTCCGAGAATTGTTAAAGGGGAATCGGCTGCGGATATTGGCAGACGCAGTTCTGAGCTGTTGGCGAAAGTCGGTCTCTCGGGCCGCGAGTCTCAATACCCGTCCAAGCTGTCCGGAGGCCAAAAGCAAAGAGTTGCTATTGCCCGGGCTTTAATGATGAATCCCGATATTCTGTTGTTCGACGAGCCAACCTCCGCATTAGACCCTGAATTGACGGGAGAGGTGCTGCAGGTAATGAAAAAACTGGCCGAAGAGCACATGACCATGATTGTCGTAACCCACGAAATGGGATTCGCCAAGGAAGTGGCCAGCCGCGTCATGTTCATTGATCAGGGAGAAATCATTGAATCCGGATCACCGGAGCAGATCTTCACGAATCCGCAGTTCGATCGGACCAAAGCTTTCTTGAACCATAGTTTGAAATAGTAAAGTTGAAAAAAGCACGGACCCTTGGGTCGGTGCTTTTTTTCATATACAAAGGATAATATGTAGATCTAGTCTTTGAAAATAAGATCGATCTTCTCAATCTCCTCTTGCGTCAGCTGTACTTCTAATGCTTTCAAATTATTGATGACCTGCTCCGGACGCTTGGCTCCTGGAATGAGCACGTCGATGGAAGGTCGGGTTAAATACCATGCGAGTACGACATGGGCGACTTCCGCCTGCTTCTCGTTGGCGATTTTGCGGACTTGTTCCACCTTGTCCAGATTGCGGATGTAGGCTTCGCCTTGGAATAGTGGGTTTCTGGAACGACCGTCTTCAAATGTCGAATCTTTGGTATATCTGCCGCCTAACAGGCCGGAGGCTAGAGGGAAGTAAGGGACGAAGGAAATTTGATGCTCTGCGGTGTACGGCAGAATAGCTTCCTCTACACCCCGTCGGAACAGATTGTATTCGGATTGAAGTACATCGACTTGTCCGCCTGCGTTAGCTTCGGTAAGCTGTTCGATGGAAAAGTTCGAAACGCCGATAGCGCGGATTTTACCTTCGGCCTTGAGCTGCTGTAATGCCCTGACAGCTTCATCCTTCGGTGTCGTTTTATCCGGGAAATGAATATAAAATAAATCGATATAATCGGTCTGCAAACGCTGTAAACTAGCATTTACCGACTCTATTAAAAATGCAGGAGAATTATCGATCTCAATCTTGCCGTCGACAAACTTATGTGCGGCTTTCGTTGCAATAACGGTTTCCTGGCGCTTTCCGGTTTCTTTCAATACCTCGCCTATCAACTGCTCGGATCGTTCCGGGCCATAAATAAATGCCGTGTCAATGAAATTTATGCCATGTGCTAAAGCCGTTCGGACCACTTCTTTGCCGGTTTCGTCATTCAAATGAGGGAACAGATTATGCCCACCAACAGCGTTGGCTCCAAGCCCAATACGGTTTACATATAAATCCGTTTTGCCGATACGTGTTTGCTCACCCATACAATAAGTCATCTCCTTTATTGGCATACTTAAATTATATAACTATTTAAGCCTATAGGAAAATGCGAATTTTAAGCTTGTTTTGTATAGGCTTCAGGTGTTTTACCAACTGTAGCTTTGAAGTCCTTGATAAAATGGGACTGATCGTAGTATCCGAGCTTCAGAGATAGCTCCAGCAGATCCAGTTGATGGCCTCTATCCATAGCCTCCGCTGCGTTTTGGAGCCTATACAGCTTGATAACGGTTTTGGGGCTAAGACCAACGTATTGCTCGAACAATCGCTGCAGCTTTCTTTTGTTTATGGAGAAGCATTCCGATACTTGGTCCACCTTGGTGATCTCACGGTCCTCTGCAATCCGGTCGATGATTTGATTAATCAGGACGATATTATCATCCTGTTCGGGCAGCTTCGGGCGAATCAGGCTTTCGGCAAGCTCAACCATCCTCGTTTCTTCGGTTTGGGATAAGATCAGCTCTTCTGCCGCCTCAGCCTCAATCCCCAATAGGTCATGAATTTCCATAGGACGCTGGAGCAGCTCGGAAACCGGTTGTTGAAGGAATGGATAAAAACCGCCGGGCTTGAATTTGGCGCCTACCACGCATCCCTTTTCTTGCAGGAGAATAGAGTAAGTTTGTTTCGCGGCTCCGTAGACGGCTGATTTGCCAGGCTCGAAGATAAGATTGACGCAAGGATTTGGAACTATACTCTGCAAATACGGCTCTTGTCCTCTTAAATCCCAGCTGACGATCCAGAAGTGCTTGATGAAGAAGCCGATATCTTCAGAAGGGGTGTATCGATTGAGATGATATTTGGCTTGATCTAAATTCAGAATGCCCATACTGGGCTTAGTACTGTGTTGAGTCATGAATGCTCCTCCTGTTCATGTTAGGCCTGCAGAATGAAGGTATCCCATGTCGCGTTTTTACAATACTTGGGTGACGGGACAAGCTATAGTTATATTAAAGCATATTACTTGGAATAAAGGAGTGGGATGATGGAACTGAAATATGAATTTTATATTGGTGCTACACCTGAGCAAGTCTGGGATATCCTCGTGACGCCGGAAGGAACACGAAAGATTTTTTTCGGCAGTGAGCTGCAGTCGACTTTTCAAGTGGGAGAACCTTTCCAATACGTAGGGCCAGGTAATGACGGGGATGAGACCGTACATGTGTACGGCACTATATTGGCGTATGAACCGAACCGTCTGTTAAGCTGTCTCGAGCACCCAGGTCCGTCCTACTATCCTAATCATGCGGAGTTGGAGTCGAGAATTACAATGACGCTGGAAACGGTTGGAGAATGCACGAAGCTGACATTAGTCAATGATCAATGGAGCGAGAACCACCCGTCGATCTCGAATACGACCAATAGCTGGTGGATGATCCTGAGCAACATCAAAACGTTGGCTGAAACAGGAAAAACATTAAATTTAGGCTGGTAGACAACCGTTATACTACTTGAGAAAAAGACGTCCAAGGGCGTCTTTTTTTATATTCAATCTGAAAAGTCGCGTTAAAGCGGTGAAGAAATTAATAAGGGTGAGGATAGGGCAGGAAGTTTTCGTCTAGAGCGTTTTGTCCCCAGCTTTTTCGTGGAAATAGGGGAATTTCCGGCTTAGGGTACCCATATGCAGTTTTTCACGACAAAACCGGTTTGATATACTTAATAGAAACAAATAGCGAAAACATAACAATCAGGGAGCTGACTAAAGTTGAATCATGAGGAGCTGCTGGGACGACGGAGCGAGATTTTAAAACGTCATATTGGGAATTTGGTCAATAAAAATAATCAGCATGGCTTAAGTGAGCAAGAAACGATTTTTCTAAAGGATATGGTCAAAGAATTTCATCGGAATAAATACGAATTAAATGCCAGCCGGAAAAAATAATTCTTTAACTTATAACAGGGAGTCTGAACGCGTTGAAGCGGACAGGCTCCTTTTGTTTTGGAAAAATTATGCAGGTTTTATGAGTTCGACAGCATCATGAATAAAAAAAAATATATATTTCCTCTAGCGTGTAAATGATTGCGCTTCCGAAACCGATATAGGTCTGTAGACTCATTCTTGCATTCTGTGCGCTGGATGATACATCGTTAAATTTTAGCGGTATCCTTTTAAAAAATGGAGGCAGGAGACCGAGTTCTTAAGATCAAAAAAAAGCCGAAAACCCACACCACGAGAGAGGATGATGTAAATTGAAAGGCAAGCTCCAGAGGATATTCAGAAGAAATTTTAAAACTAAGCTGATAGCAACGTTCTTGCTGATTTTAATCGTTCCATCATTAATTCTAGGTATTTTAGCCTATAATCAAGCGAAGCACGAGATCGAGAAGCAGATCGTGGATAGCGCTAGCGATAATGTTCAGTTGGTCGATTCTATCATCAACAGCTTTATTCAACCGAAAATGAACGATGCGGATTATTTCTCTAAGCAAACCAACGCGACAATGTACAAAGGAGAAGATAGTCCAGCGATACGGCAAAGCTTTGATACGTATTTGGGGATGCATGCTGAAGTATCCAGTTTGAGCCTTGGCACGCAAACCGGTTTGTACGTTCGAATGCCTCAGCAGGAGGTAAAGGCGGATTTTGATCCCCGAACAAGAGATTGGTACAAGGATGCCATGGCGAATAAGGGGAAAGCGATTATTACAGAGCCTTATATTTCCGCTGTGACAGGCGAGATTATTGTGACGGTCGCCAAGGCCACGGAGGACAGCTCCGGCGTTGTGGCTGTTACCCTGAGCATCGAGCAGATTAAAAAGCTGGCCGGGTCCGTTACCATAGGTAAGGAAGGCCACGTGACGATATTGGACAAATCCAAAAAGTACATTGTCCACCCGTCCATGAAATCGGGAGAACCGGCGAAAGATTCCGCATACGATCGTTTGTATCAAGAGAATTCGGGACAATTCGAGGCCGAACTTGAGGATAAGGACAAGAAACTGTATTATACGACCAATGAGCTCGTAGGATGGAAGATCGTCGGGGTGATGGACTCGTCGGAAGTGCTTCAATCCGCTAGTCCGATATATAATATTACCCTTTGGACGATCATTGTTTGCTTGCTAATTGGGGGATGCTCGATATATTTCATCCTGAGAGCGATCATCAAGCCGATTCAAGATTTAAAAGGGCATGCGGCAAGAGTTAGTGACGGGATACTAACGGAGACAATTCATATTCAATCTAATGATGAGATCGGTGATCTCGGTCGTGCCTTTATTGAGATGCAGGCGCATCTTCGTTCATTAATTCAAGATGTAGAGGCTCGATCGGAATTGGTTGCCGCTTCCTCGGAGCAGCTTACTGCAAGTGCTCAGCAGACCAGTGCAGTAACGGAGCAAGTGACCTCGGCCGTGCAGGAAGTCGCCAGCAGTGCCGAGAAGCAGATGGACAGTGTTGATCATAATGCGCAGGCCTTGCAAGAAATTGCTACTGGGGTTGGTCGAATCGTAGACAGTGTTACCGTATTGTCCGATCTCTCTAAGCATACGACCATGCAGGCCGAGGAAGGTGAAGAGTCTGTTACGCAAGTCGTGGAGCAAATGTATTCGATCCACGAATCTGTGCAGAAGTCAGATCGAATGATCCGATCGCTCTATGACCGCTCAAAAGAAATTAACACAATCTCCGATGTGATCAGCGGTATCGCCAGGCAAACGAATCTGCTTGCCTTAAATGCTGCTATCGAAGCGGCTCGTGCAGGTGAACATGGTAAAGGCTTTGCAGTAGTAGCCAATGAGGTACGCAAATTAGCGGAGCAATCCCAAGATTCGGCTGCCCGGATATCGGATTTGATTGAGGAAATTCAACGGGAGACGAAGGAATCAGTCGAGACGACGGAAAAAGCAGCGCGGGATGTTGAGGGCGGATTAAAAGTGTCCAACGAGGCTATCTACAAATTTGAACAAATATTGAGCAGTATGAGAAAAACAGCGCCTCACATTGATGAAGTATCTGCCATAACGGAGCAGATTTCTGCCGGCGTTCAAGAGGTAACGGCTGTTGCGAATGAGCTTGCCCTTATAGCCAGAGGGAATGCGGCGACCTCAGAGGAAGTAGCGGCGTCTGCTGAAGAGCAGCTGGCGTCTATGGAAGAAATTTCGGCCTCGGCACAAAATCTGGCGTCTTTGTCGGAGGAGCTGAAGGCACTGATTCAAAAGTTCACTTACTAATCAAGATGGAATATGGAAAGGGCAGCGCAGCAGCTGTCCTTTTTGGGCTTTCTACAGCATCCTACTGCAAAAAGGTTGGCTTCTGATTATAGACTGAACCACAATGAGCCCGGTACATTGGAATAAGAAATACGGATACTGATAAGCTTTTTCGCTGACTGTGATTAAATCTCGTAAACGCTCACATTTTGAATCAGCTGCGACATGATTTGATATATAATCAAGACAAGGAATTGCTCGGAGATGATAGATATTGCGGCGCGGGGGGACCTTATGAAAAACCACCGAATCAATTATTTCAAGAAGCTGTTTCTTTTTTGTATTTGCATAGGGGTCCTGCCGGTCATTGCGCTGGGATACTTTTCTTATGCGAAATCTTCGGAACTGCTGCTCGATAAGGCCAAACGAAATAACACGGAAATGGTGGAACAAACCCGGCTCCGCTTTGAACAAAAGCTGAAATTAATCGATAATACCCAGACTCAGTTTATTAGCTCTGCTGCGGTCAATTCAGCTATGGATAAGAAGCTGGACAAAGATAACTACGTCTTGTACGAAGAATTGATTCAATCGTTATACCGGCTGCAAACGTATGAGTTCGGTTTATCCGAGGTGTATTTGGCGAACCTGGGACAGGACTGGATTCTGGATGGAAGCGGAAAAAAGGCAGCGGAGCAGCACAAGCTGTCCACCGTTATTCAAGAATATGCCGGTGTTCAGAAAGCTTCTTTTTGGACAATGTACAAATCGCCTTTGGTTCAAACCGGAAGTCCGATTGAATGGAACATGATGCTCGTCAAAAAAATTCCGATCCACTCGATAACCCCTCTCGGCTTATTAATCGCCTCATTGCCAACAGCAGAACTGAATAAAATGCTGCCTCAACGGAGTGAGCCGGGGGATTTTTATGTGCTGGACGATCAATATCGGGTAATCGCTTCGGGGGATCGAAATCAAATAGGGGTGAACTTATCCGGTACTCCCTTCGTGGTACGGATTGACCAGGATCAGCTTGATGGCGACCAGTTCCAGATGGAAATCGATAACGAGCCCTACGGAATTACATACAGCAAATCCAACTATAACGGTTGGATGTATGTCACGAAGGTCCATATTGAGGATATAACCAAGGAATCGAGGGCGATCGGTTGGGTCACAGCCGCTATGTGCCTAGGCCTTCTTGCATTGATTATGCTCCTGTCATTTCAAGGCTCTCGCAAGCTGTACCGCCCTATTCGCAAGCTGTACGATATTGTCTTGAGATCTCCAGAGATGGCGAGCTTATCACCGCAGAGCGATGAATTATATTGGATCGAGAAAAAATTGCACGTCCTGCTAGGAGATCAGGAACGTATGAGCGGACAGCTCCGGGAATTTTTCATGCATAAATTACTTCAGGGAGCTGTCGGCATGAACGAAATGAGGGAACGGATCCGTTCACGGGAGCTGGCTTCCTTGCAGTGGATGCGGGTCGTTTGTGTCCGAATCGATACCCTTGAAGGCAGTAAATACACGGAGATGGACAGGGATTTGCTTCTGTTTGCCATCAATAACATGGTCGGTGAGCTCATTCCTGAGCCAACGCGTTTGCCGCCTGTCGTCATCCATGAGTTTCAGGTCACTGTTGCAGGAGGCGATACGGAGCAGCCGGAAGTAACGAAAGAGCGCACCTATGAACTCGCTAAGAGGATCCAGGAAGCGGTAAGGCAATATTTGAAGCTTCCGATAAGCATCGGTATCAGCCGTGCTTTTACGGACCCGCTGAATGCCCCTCGCGCCTTGGTGGAGGCCAAAGAAGCGCTAGCGTACGGCATGCGCCTTGGGGATGAGTCGATTCTTTTTATTGAAGATATGTACCATCAATTCATGGCGGACCCTATTACTTTTCCGCAGCAAATCGTGAGTGAAATGCTGGATCACATCAAGCTGATGGATGAAGGGAAATCAGTTCAACTGCTCGATGAGTTCATGAGAGTCATCACCGGCAGGCAGATCAGCCAGCAGGAATTCCAGCTATATTTACTGCGGCTTTTGACTGAGCTTATGCGGCTGTATCAGGAGCTGGGAGGGCATATGCACGATATCGTTAAGAACGATAACTCCTTAGTGAATGAGCTGATGATGCTGAAATCGACGCCTCAAATGGTCAATTGGCTGCACTCGTCCGTTATTAAGCCGATGATTAGCTTTATAGAGAAGCGCAGCGATGTGCTCTATGCCAAAATATCCGATCAAGTCCTGGATATCATTCACCATGAATACGACAAGCCTTTGACACTAGAGCTGTGCGGGGCCCGATTGAATTATCATCCGGAGTATGTAGGCCGTGTGTTCCGTAAAGAGACGGGCTTTGCCTTCGGCGACTATGTATCCAGATACCGGTTGCATATTGCCAAAAGCTTACTGACCGGCACGACGATGACGATAACGGAAATTTCCGAGAAGCTCATGTACAACAAGCCACAAAATTTTATCCGGTATTTTCGCAAAATGGAAGGAATGACACCGGGGCAATATCGTGAGTCCTTTCACGGGAAGAAACCGGAATCCTTCGTTCCGACCGGGTTATAGCCCAATCATGTACTTATTTTGCCGACGAAGACTATCGCTTGTAGATCGGCATTATCAATATAGGAAGATGGCCATTAAAGGAGCGATTGGATGAAAACGATCGAGCAGCACCAGCACCTGTCTTCAAATGAGAGTGGTGAGACATACGTGCCTGCCGTGCACATGATTGGAAATGCCCATTTGGACCCGGTCTGGCTGTGGCAGTGGCAGGAGGGCTATGCGGAAATAAAGGCGACCTTTCGTTCCGCTCTGGACCGGATGAATGAGTTTCCGGAGTTTGTGTTCACCTGCGCGGGGGCGGCTTACTATCAGTGGATTGAAGAAAATGACCCAGCCATGTTCGCAGAAATGACTGCACGGATTGCCGAAGGGCGATGGGTCATAGTAGGAGGCTGGTGGATCCAGCCGGATTGCAACCTGCCCTCGGGGGAATCATTCGCTCGCCATTCATTGTACGGGCAGCGCTATTTTCTAGAGAAGTTCGGATTAACCGCCAAGGTTGGGTATAACGTCGATTCCTTCGGGCATCACGCGATGCTGCCGCAAATTTTGAAGCTGAGCGGGATGGATTATTACGTCTATATGCGTCCAGAAGAGCATGAGAAGAGTATGACTGGCAATTTGTTTTGGTGGGAGAGCCAAGACGGCAGCAGGGTCATGACATACCGCATCCCCCGCGGCTACAACACGCACGAATTCCGGACATCGGAGCCCAAGATTTATGATGTGATGGAGATTGCCAAGGAGCAGTGTGTCGATCAAATGTGTTTTTACGGGGTGGGCAACCACGGCGGCGGGCCGACCATTGCCAACTTGCATGAAATTCGTGTGGTCAGCGAGAAGATCGGACAGGAGGAAGTCATTCTTAGCTCCCCCAATGTGTACTTTGAGCGGATGAAGAAGCTGAAACCACCTATTCCCATCCTCGTCGATGAGCTTCAGCACCATGCCAGCGGCTGCTACTCGACCCATTCGGAGACGAAGGCGAGCAATCGTAGAGCCGAACATAGACTGTTGACGGCTGAGAAGATATCGACAGTAGCCTATCGGCTGCTCGGACATACATACGATCCTGTGTCATTCCGCAAGGCTTGGGAATGCGTTATGTTCAACCAGTTCCATGATATTATGGGCGGCTGCAGCATCAAGGAAGCGTTCGGCGATGCGAGGGAATCGTATGGATATGCGCTTCAAGTCGGAGCGGTTGCACTTAATGCAGCGGTACAAAAAATTTCATGGGCCATCGATACGTCGCGTCCTGGCATTACTTATTTGGACAAAAATCAGGATCGGACGCTCTGGGAACAAAATGATCAAGGGATTCCGGTGGTCGTGTTCAATCCGCTGTCATGGGATGTGACGGCACCGGTTGTCGTGACACAGCACATGAAAGGGATAACGGATGAATCCGGTCGTCCTGTCGACCTTCAGCATGTCCGTGCATCACGGACCAACGGCAATGATAAGTACGATACGCTGTTTATGGGCGCTATTCCTGCTATGGGCTACAGGGTCTATTGGATATTTCGCAATAAGGAATTTGCTGCAGGTTCTCATAGTGTAGCGGCTTCATCGGGGATAGCGGTCTCAACCGGCAGCTTATCGGCTGCGGCTAATTCCTTGGAGAACGAATACGTTCGATTGGAGATTGAGCCGCATACCGGTTATATCAAAAGCTTGTTTGACAAGCGGGAGGGCGTAGAGTTAATCGATGGCCGGGGTGCGGTTCCTATCGTCGTAGACGAGCATGACAGCGACACATGGGGACATGGAATTTTCCAATACCGCAATGAATTGGGCCGCTTTACAGATGCGCAGGTCAAGCTGATCGAAGACGGACCTATACGGGCTATGCTCAGAATAACGAGTTGTTACGGGCATTCTGCGATGCGTCAGGACTTTACGCTGTATAGGAACAGTGCGGATGTCAAAGTCAGAGTGAAGCTGGATTGGCACGAAAAGCACAAAATGCTGAAGCTGTCGTTTCCGGTGAAGGTCGATGAGCCACAAGCGACGTACGAAATTCCATACGGCTTTTTGCAGCGTCCGGTAAACGGGGAAGAGGAGCCAGGGCAGCAATGGGTGGATGTGACCGGAACTGCAACTTACCATAGTGCCACGGAGGGGGAGGTAACTGGAAAATGCACCTGCGGATTAGCCCTCTTGAACGACAGTAAATACAGCTTCGATGTCAAGGAGAACGATCTGCGTATGACTCTCGTACGCGGAGCTATATTCGCCGATCATTATGGTGAGCGGGACGATTTGTGTGAGTATATGGATCAAGGGGAGCAGCAATTCGCCTACACTTTAGTTCCGCATGCCGGTAGGTGGCAGGAAGCGGGGGTAGCCCGCAAGGCGTTCGAGCTGAACGTGCCTCCAGTTCATATAGTAGAGACTTATCATAAGGGAAGTCTGCCGCAAAGCAGCTGCGGAATCAGCTTGTCGTCCGATCAAATTATAGCTACAGTGTTCAAGAGAGCGGAGGACGGAGACGGTTACCTTCTTCGGTGCTACGAGACGAGCGGCAATGAAGCGGAGACAACAATAGAGCTTCCTATGCTTGGACGCACATGGACGGCTCATTTCGGTCCGTGTGAGATTAAGACCTTCAAGCTTCCTGATCTTGCGGACCTTCCAATACAAGAGACGAACCTGCTGGAATTATAAGCGCACCAACTTATCGCGCACTTTTTCCTATCCTACTGATATAGAAGAAAGCACGGGCCTTGTGGTCGGTGCTTTTTTAGTGTGCTTGCGGGGTTATAAACCATTGGATAGCCTACCATCTCGGAACATGGGGAGGGTGCATAAAATGAAGAATCTCGTCGCAAAATAGCAAATAGTAAGTTTTACCCAAAAAGTAGAAAAATGACATTGAAGTAAATGCAGGATGGATATAAGGCTTGAACTTGAGGAGGAAACAGGATGACTTGGCTGGTGGAAGCTTTGCCCTTAGTTTGGATAGCTCTCGGCGTAGTTCTGATGTTGGTCCTAAATATTACCTTCAAATTAAACAGCGTGCTGGCTCTGCTAATCGTGTCGGTGATAGTAGGGATATTGGAGGGGGAGCCGCTGGATAAGCTGGTGCTATCCATCCAGAACGGATTTGGGGGCACTTTAGGAAGTCTGGCACTGATTATCGGCTTTGGGGTAGTCATTGGCAAGCTAATGGTCGATTCGGGAGCCGCGCAGCGAGTAGCCACGACCATATTAAATAAATTCGGCAAACAAAATGTACAGTGGGCAATTATGCTGTCCGGTCTCATTTTTGGAGTGTCGATGTTTTACGAGGTCGCCTTCGTCATTCTGGCTCCGCTGGTCGTCAGTATAGCTATTGAAGCGGAGGTCGCCTTTCTTCCCTTGGGGATGACGATGGTAGCGGCAGCCACCACAGCGCACAGCCTGTTTCCTCCACAGCCTGGTCCCACAGCACTCGTAGCCGCTTATCACGCGGATATGGGGATGGTATACATTTACGGGATTATCGTGGCTATTCCAACGATTATCTGCTCTGGCATTATTTTGCCGAAGCTGCTCAAGAACTTGGATAAGCCTGCGCCTCCGATGCTGCAAAAGCCTAAAGTGTTCACGGAACAGGAAATGCCCAGCTTCGGGATAAGCTTGTTTGTACCGCTTATTCCAGCCATTATTATAACAGCTGCAACCATACTCAAGCTGGTAATGGACCCCAAGAGCGAAGCGTTTATCATTATTAACTTCCTTGGAAGTGCGGTCATTAGTATGTTCATCGCCGTAATTGTCGGGATATTCGCTTTCGGGTTAAATCGCGGCAAAAAAATGCCGGAGATTATGACCTCGTTCGCTGACGCTATCGCATCGGTCGCCATGATTATCTTCATCATAGGCTCTGGCGGCGCATTTAAGCAGGTCATATCCGACTCGGGTGTAGGCAATTATATAGCGGCTCTGATGCAGAATTCAGTCATATCGCCATTTATTATGGCGTGGATTATAACGGTCATACTAAGGCTGGCCACAGGAGCAGGGACGGTTTCGGCGATTACCGCAGCGGGGATTGTGGGACCTCTCATTCCTACCTTTCATGTGGACCCAGCGCTTATGGTGCTTGCCACGGCTTCGGCGAGCAATACGATTACGCATGTGAACGACGCGGCGTTCTGGCTGTTCAAGGAATATTTCAATTTGTCGATTAAGGATACGTTTAAGACGTGGGGGTTACTTGAGTTAACGAACTCCGTAGTCGGGCTGATTATTGTTTTGATATTGAGTTTGTTTATCCATTGAAATAAAAGAGGGGCAGCTGGTTGGCAGCTCCCTGGGTTTGTAGAGAAACCAGTGATGCTGCAAAATTGCGTTTGTCTCCTCTGGGGAATCCCCCATCTCCCACCTTTCGCATTTTATTAGGAATTGATTTCTCAATAGCCATTAGGGAAGCTGATTAGTCAGCTTCCCTTCTTCTTTATGTGGCTGAGTCACAGTTTATCTGCTCTTGAACCATGAAAACATTGCTTTCAGCTGCTTCTCCAGCAAGGAGAGATGTTTATAATCGGTCAGCAAGTTTTTTACTTCCACTGCTAGCTGCGCTTTTTGTACAGAGGTTTCGGGGTACAGTCGTTTAAAGGCTTCTGAAAATTTATCCAATGGCCCATCTTCGCCTTTATTGGGATTTTTCCTAGCATTTTGTAAGTCCTCTACCGTAATAGAGGACTCATGGACAATGTTAAGGGCGGAGACCAGAAGTTCGTCCTCCATCATGTCTTCAAGCTCGCAAGAATCAAAGCCCTCTCGTTCCAACATAATGATGTTCACTTTGTTAGTAAGGCTCTTGTCTTTAGAGATTTTGTCCAGGGCATTCTTTCCTGGTTGGTCATTATCTACGATGACGCAGGTCGACAGGCCGGTCTCTGAAATCACTTTGGCATAGAAATGAGAATTGCTGACGCCTTCAGCACTGAATATATTGATCTCGTCCAAATGGAAACTTGCATTATTGCGATTCAAAAAGAGCTCCATGATTCTAGGGAAAAGAATCTTTTCGGAGAGCCCCTCAACCACGAGGTTATATTGTCCGAGAAACAAGGAATCGCTCAGATGAATGCCTAGATCATTTTTCAATTCGAACCAGTTGTTCCGAACGGCATTTGTGGAAACTATGGTTTCTTTGTCTACGTTACGTTTGACGTGAAAGACGCACTCGTGGTCTGCTCTGTCCAAGAAAATTTGGGAATGAGTCGTCAAAAATATTTGAATTTGTGTTGAGAAGGCCTTTAGGTACTTAAACAATTTGCGCTGTATACCGACGTGCAAATTGGTTTCCGGTTCTTCAAGAGCGAGGACGTAGTCGGATTTATTCAGCATGAGATTGTAGGCGAAGAACAGGACCAGGTAGGTTAGCTGCTGGACCCCGGAGCTTTTATCCCTGAACGCATTACTGTTCCCATGCTCGTCTATGATCGTAACATCAAACAACATTTGTTCTGGATTGGTTATATGGAGGGATACAGCAATTTGCTGATCCCAAATATCTTTAATAAGCTGATTGGCGAACGTTTCAATGCGCTGAATGCTCTCGAGATTTGGTAGCTTAATGTATTGATTAAGGGATTGGACGCTGATTTCCTTATCGGAAAGATCTCCTAGGTAGATGAAGCTAGGAAGATGTTCTTTAAAAATATAATGAGTTTCATGTATTTTATCCCAGCTATCACTTATACGTTTGATAAGAAAAGATTTATCATTATTTATGAAACGAGCTTTCATCACAAGCTTATTGTCAAAAATGGCACTTGGAGAATTATTGATAATGGAATCAGGCAAATCTGTAAAGCAAATTTCAATTTCGTAACTATAGTCAAATTCACTAAACCTATTGGAAAGAAAGTTATTTAATGATAAAGGCAGATCTGAAGGATCAAGCTTATCTTTATTAAAAAAGGCATTCAGCGCCTTAATGATGTTGCTTTTGCCAACGTTATTAGATCCGATAAAAATATTCAGATTGTCATGAAACGTAAGCTCAAAATCTCCTAAAGATTTGAAGCCATTGGTTCTAATGGATTTGATTTTCATAGTATACCTTTCGACATTTTTTTACAGTTTCTTATTTGAAGTCATTATACTTGGTTCTAACTGGATAGTCTATCCAGAAAAATGAAATGTCTCCATGAAAAAAGAGCCACCATTGAAATGGAAGGCTCTTCAAGTTGACTATCTAAAAACATAAATAGAATCAATCACTCAAAACAGTTAATGAAGTTATCTCTTGCAAAATACGCTCGCGAATACGATCCACGACCCGGAAATCCATAGCCTGAACATAGATTTGCTCCAGCTCGTCATGAAGAGATTTGGCTTCAGCCAAATGCTGAGTGGACTGCTTCATTTGAGTGGTATACCTCTGCTTAATTTCGCTTAGCACCTCCGCGTTAGCTTCGTCCGTCCCTGGCTTGATGCAGCGAAGATACATATCGACGATATCGTCTCCTGCGCGGTCCGGGAAATATTCATGCGGCGCGGTGCTGTCGAATATTGCGAAACCGAGCTCACGTACGATGATCATGTCGAGGCTGTTAGGATCGAATCCGCAATGATAAATTTCAATGTCGAATCCGCGTTCGATAGCTGCAGCTGCCAGCTTTTTCAGCATGGTCGATTTACCAGAACCGGGACGGCCTTTGAGGAAGAAGCGTCTGGCCAGGCCTTCCGTCAGATTGGGGACAAAATCGACCGCTCCTGTTGGCGTAGCAGCTCCCAGGAAGCGATGATCTACCCGGCCTTGCTTCTCTAGCTGAAGATCCCCGTACAAAATATCTTTATATTCCTCGGTCAGCTCATCGGCTGCCGCAAAATCCATCGTATCGAAATAAACAGCCTCCCACTCATCATGAATCCGCAGAGCTTCTGCAAATCCAGCGTATGCGCGTTCGTAGGCTTGCTTGATTTGCTCGTTCAAAGCGGCAATGGTATCCCTTTGCTCGTTCAGTTCAGATGCATCCCAAGCTTCTCCAAGATTGACGTATTGCTCTACTGCGCCGGGCAGCTTAGGTTCGATGACATGTGGTGCCGTCCCATCGACAATACCGATCTTAAGGCTTGGAACAATCAGTCCATCCAAAGAATCGCTGTCCGAGGCGCAATGGATCAAGAGAATATCATGCCCGTTGTTTACCAAGTGGTCTCCGATAAAACGAATCAAGCTGGATTTCCCCGTTCCAGGTCCCCCTTTTAAAATATAAAGACGATCCAGTCCTTGTAACGAAGAATCGAAAAGATTCGAGAAGCCGTGAGCTGTATTGCCGCCTGCAAAAAAGTTTCTGACGTTTCCTGTCATTTCCGACACACCTTTCTGGGCTAATGTCATGGTTGCCTAGTTCATCGTATTATCGATCTGTTGAAAAGGTGCGGCTAATTTGCGTTAGGTTCAAAATAAGGAAGTGGTGGGTTCTTTTCCTAAACATAATTGCTATAATGGACTAAAATGAGCTGTTTAATGGGAGAAGGAAGGGAAGAACGAAGCATGAAGAAAATTAACAAGCTGAGGATGCATGAGATGGTTGCCGACGAGCTCAAGACATTCATCCGGGAGCGGGATCTGAAGCAGGGTGACAAGCTTCCTTCTGCCGAGGCGATTATGAAGCTCCTGGGGGTCGGACGTTCTTCTTTACGAGAAGCGCTCCGCTATTTGGAAGCGACGGATGTGGTCGAGGTCGTTAATGGGAAGGGAATCTATGTGAAGGAAGCGGCACAATATCAGATGTCCGCCAAAATAAAAGTTGAGGATGAGAAGTCCGCCCTTCTGCAGCTGATGGAGGTTCGCCGGGCACTGGAGGTGCTTGCGGTACAGCTGGCAGCGCAGCGCTCTACAGCAGAAGATATCGAGGAAATGCGGTACTACTTACACGAAATCGAAACAACGGAAGGACCAGGCAGCTCGGTAGCGGATATGAAGTTTCACCAAGCCATTTATAAAGCCGCAGGCAATCCGATTTTGCAAAGTCTGGTTGAATCCGTCTGGGAGATGTTCTCAGTGTTCTGGAATGCCCCGCTAGGAAGACAAGAGATTTTTAACGATAGTTTTCCATTTCATCAGACCTTATTCGACGCCATAGTTGAGCAGAATCCGACAAAAGCTTGTGAGGAATTGAATAAAATGATGAATAGCATGGAGAAATCGATTCGTAATGTATAGTCCATGTTATTTATAATTACATCATGGTTCTACAAAATTCGATAGAACGCTTACAATGAATAAATTTGAGTTAGGAAACATAACAAAAAAATATTGACTTCGTCCAAACCCCATATTATGATTTGGATAATTAGCAGACCTTAACCTGTCATACAGGTATATAGGTTAATGAGAGATGAATAGGAACCTTTTTTAAAACCTTAACGTCCCTACATACAGAGGGTAGCAAACTATAAGCTTGCTATCATACAGGTATACAGGTGATACATCACATTGGTAAGAGCTTCCGTAATACACGTATTGCAGCGGAGGACTATAACAGACTCATGTCTTGTATAGAAAATAACCATGGTGGAGGTTGGTATTGTGAAGGGGACAAAACGATGGTTGGCCGTTTCATTGATTCCAGTTTTGGCGGCGGGCGCATTTAGCGGATGCTCGAGCGGCGAGACGAAGGGATCGACGGATGGGGGCAGCAGCTCCGGAACCGTCACGCTGAAGATGATCGAAAGCTTGACCAGTCCGGCTCGAACCGATGTCATTAAGAAAATGATCGCCAGCTTCGAATCCGCAAATCCCAACATCAAGGTTGAACTCATCTCTCCTCCACTAGAAAGCGCAGATAATAAAATTTCCACCATGCTGGCGGCCAAAGAAGCTCTCGACGTACTGGAAGTACGCGACGTAACCGTGAAGCAGTTCGTCACCAATAAATGGATTGCCGATTTAACCCCGTACACATCCTCTTGGAGCAACTACAAAGACCTCAATGCCAACTCGCTCGCCATGGCCAACTATATTGACCAAAAGCCCTATTACATACCTTACGGACTTTATCAGAAAATGCTGTTTTACCGAAAAGACTGGTTCGATCAAAAAGGTCTGACTCCGCCAAAAACGTGGGAGGATTTGAGCAAAGCCGCCAAAACGCTGACCGACCCAGCTAACAATCGTTTCGGTTATTCGTTCCGGGGAGGCTCGGGTGCGGATGGATATATTGTCGATCTGCTGCGCGACTACAACGGTAAGAATGTGAATACCGATGATGCGATGTTCTTGAAAAGCGGCGCAACCATTTTCAGCACCCCGGAAGCTAAGCAAGGGATGCAGCTGTACGTGAGCTTATACAAGGACGGTTCCCCGAAAGATTCCGTCAACTGGGCGTTTGCCGAGCAGGTGCAGGGCTTTGTCTCCGGAGCTACCGGTATGCTCATCCAAGACCCTGACACTATCGATCCGGTGAAGCAAAAGCTGAAGGAAGGCACATGGGCTACCGCACCGATGCCGACAGGTCCCTCAGGTGCTTCGCACTATAAGGTAGGAGCTGCAGGCTGGGGAGTGACGTCCTATTCCAAGCATCCGAAGGAAGCATGGAAGCTGATCGAATTCATTTCCAGCCCAGAGCAAAATGCCGTGTTCACGAAAGTAGCGGGAGTGATCCCGATTCATAACAGTGCATCCGTCGATAAATATTTCAAGGAAGGCGCTTATAAGCCTTATATTGATATGGCGAACGACACCGCCCATTACATCCCATACAAGCCGGAGACGGATTATAAAGGCTTCGGTGAATGGAGAAAAATCGTTCAACAGGACGCTCAAGGAGTCCTCCTCGGACAGTTGACGATCGATGATGCTTTGAAAAAATGGGACACTTACTGGGTCAACGAGAAAAAGCAGGGGAAATAAGCCAGTTTATTCAAACGACGGGTAGACGCCGTGCTGCCCGTCACCTCTATTATGGGAGGGACCTCGGATGAAACAACGTGTTGCGCAGCCGTTACGGGAGGGGGGAAGGCCGTTTCGGCTGAACCGTACGCAGACCTTTATTTTCCTATGCTTGCTTCCCACACTGCTCCTTGTTTTCGGATTCACCTATTTTCCCATTCTGAAGGGCATCAGCGTAGCATTTCAAAATTATTCGCTATTTAACTTAACCGATGTCCATTATGTCGGGTTCAAAAATTTTCAAACGGTGCTCGAAGCAGCCCAGTTCAAAACTATATTGAAAAATACGGTCATGTGGGTTGTCATCTCACTCATATTGCAGTTCCTGATCGGCTTCATGATGGCGCTGTTGATGCGCCGCAGCTTCCTGGGACGCGGTATATACCAAGGTTTTGTCTTTTATTCCTGGGCCTTATCCGGATTTTTGATCGGCATTATATGGCGTTGGTTGTTTAACGGACAGATTGGCGTTATCAATGACCTATTGTTGAAGCTCGGCCTGATCACGGAGCGTATCGGTTTCTTGTCCGATCCGAAGTGGGCCATGTTCTCCGTTATCGTGGCGAATATTTGGTATGGGGTAGCATTCTTTGCCATTATGCTGCTGGCAGCCTTGCAGTCGGTACCGTCTGAGTTGTACGAGGCGGCGGAGATGGATGGGGCAAGCAGTTTAAATCAGCTGTTTCAGGTCACCATTCCATACATTATGCCTACGATTATTTCCACGACGGCGCTGCGGGTCATTTGGATTTTTAACTTCCCCGACTTGATCTATGGGATGACCAACGGAGGTCCGGCAGGCTCCACTCACATACTAACGACATACATGCTGGATAAAATCGTTTTTTCAGGTGACTACGGGCAGGCGAGCGCCATCGGAATTATTTGTATTGCCATTCTGGTACTGTTTACGACCTTTTATCTGTTTGCGACTAGAGCGGAAAAAGCGGGTGATTTCTAATGAACAGACGGATGACATTACCCGGAAAAATAGGCAAAGCCTTTATTCTTGCCGTGTACCTGTTATTTATGGTGTTCCCGTTATATTGGATGGTCATTACGTCGCTGAAGCCTCGGAATGATATTTTTACGCTGCCTCTTCAATATTGGCCGAAACAAATTTCATTTGAAAATTACGTGCAAATTTTTAAAATATCCAAATTTCATATTTACATCGGTAACAGTCTTGTAGTTTCTCTTATTTCCGCGGCTATCGTGCTGATTGTGACCATTTTGAGCGGTTATGTTCTGGCTCGGTTTACCTTCAGGGGCAGCCGTCAGCTGATGCTCGCTTTTTTCATAACGCAAATGGTGCCGTTGTTCATAGGCTTCAGCACCTTGTACTGGATGATGTCAAGGATGGGGCTGCTGAATAAACAGGGAGCCTTGATTCTCATGTACACGGTCGGTCTGGTTCCGTTTTGCACCATTATGCTGAGGGGATTTTTTCAGCGCATTCCTGCAAGCCTCGAGGAAGCGGCGATGGTGGACGGCTGCTCTCGAATGAGCGCCTTGTTCCGGGTTATCGTCCCTATTATGATGCCGGGGATATCGGCGACGTTTATTTTTGCCTTCGTGCAGAACTGGAACGAGCTGTTCATGGCGATTATGTTCATTGATAAGGAAAGCTCTAAAACGCTGCCTGTAGCGATGAATTCGTTTATTACGAAGTTCGATATCGACTGGGGCTCTATGTCGGCAGCTACGGTGCTGTCTGTGATTCCGACGGTCATTTTGTTCGCTATTTGCCAGCGTTTTATTGTCGAAGGATTGACGCAGGGAGCGGTGAAGGGTTAGCTCGCAGTGACAAAAACCATCGGAAGGAGAATTCCCGTGGACTCTAACCAAGTAAGGCTGGAAGACGAGGATAACGTTCCTCGACGTACTGTCGATACGAGCACGCGAGTTGCTCATGACCCGCATGACGATAAGCATCAGGGTGCTGTTGTGATGCCGATTTATCAGAATAGCTTGTTCACCTTCGCTACGTATGAAGATTTCGATAGGGCATCTATGGGGAATGACGATGTCCCTGTATACTCACGCGGACATAATCCGACTGTACAGCAGCTGGAAAAGCGCTTAGCTGCTCTTCAAGGCGGAGAAAAGGCCCGATGCTTTGCTTCGGGAATGGCAGCTATCACGACGGCGGTCATTTCACATGTTCGGTCTGGAGACCATGTGATATGCGTGGATCAAGCCTACGGACCGACGCGGGAACTGTTGGGCGTGTTTCTAGCGCAGTATGGAGTGGAGACGACCTTCGTCGATGGAACTTCTATGGAGTCTTTTCAAGCGGCGGTGCGTTCCAATACGCGGGTCATTTACCTGGAGAGCCCGACGACGCAGACGTTTCGGCTTCAGGATCTACGTGCTTGCGCAGAACTTGCCAGCAGCATTGGAGCGGTGACGATTATCGATAATACGTGGGGGACACCCTGTTTCCAGAACCCGTTCGAGTTCGGTATCGACCTCGTGCTGCATTCCATCAGCAAATATATCGGAGGCCATAGCGATATTATTGGTGGCGTGTTGATCGGGAGCGATGAAACGATCAGTCGAATCAACCGCAGTGAGTATCTGCTGCTCGGTGGCATCATGACGCCTCATTCGGCGTCCTTAACGATGCGCGGACTGCGGACGCTGCCCTTGCGTATGGAGAAGCTGGAGCAGAACGGACTCACGGTAGCGCAGCATTTGGAGCAGCTTCCTTTTGTAAGAAAGGTCAACCATCCGGGACTAGTATCCCACCCGCAGCAGGAACTGGCGAAGCGGCAGATGCACGGTTCGAGTAGTTTATTTTCCTTCGAGACCGACCTGCCGCCGGAAGAGATGAAGGCTTGGGCGGGAAGGCTCAACTATTTCCGTATCGGCGTCAGCTGGGGCGGTTACGAGAGTTTGGTTACTGTGGGACGGTCCGTGCCGGGCTGCGAGCCCATACAGGGATCGATAGTTCGGCTGTACGTCGGTTTGGAGCATCCTCAGGTGCTGATAGAGGATATTGAGCAGGCTAGTACGGGGTTAGGTGGGATGGGTTAAATGGAAATATAGGAGCTTTGCCACTGAATAGGGTGGTAAAGCTCCTTCTTTTTATGCACCCTTGAGGTCAGCAGAATATGTAGAAACTTAATGCTTGATGGAAATAACTGTATAATATAAAATAGAGACGTTCGTTATAAAGAATTATTGAAAGGGTGGCTTATTTGATAAATTCTTTGACGTCTTTTAGATTTTTTGCTGCACTAATGGTTTTCTTATACCATATTGGAGTGACAGCCCAATTAGAATTGGGTACAGCTGGAGTGCAATTTTTTTTCGTCTTATCTGGATTTATTTTAGCGTATAACTATCATTCAAAGTTTACAGAATTAGAAGGTGTTCGTATTAAAAAATTCTACATAGCTCGATTTGCAAAAATATATCCCGTACATGTTCTAACGTTTTTAATTTCGCTTCCCCTTGCATTGCTATACTTCAATCCACAGGGTCTATATTTCATAAAGCTCGCTTATATGTCCTCAATAAATTTGCTGCTAATCCAAAGCTTCTTCCCAAATCAGGCTACATATTTTAATTTTAATGGGGTGTCATGGACGTTATCTGTTGAAGCAATATTTTATTTGACGTTTCCATTCTTAGTTTGGATATTTACAAAGCTTAGGATGAATAAAAATGTGTTCCGGGCATTCTTTCTATTCTTGGCGATCTGGATTGCATTGTTACTGTTAAATGCTAAATTAACAGAGGATAATAGCTTTTATGTTTGGTTGTTACATATTTTCCCGGTAGCGAGATTGTTTGAGTTTGCGTGTGGCGCAGTGTTGGGATTAATTTTTGTTGAAAAGTTTTCTGGTGTTAATCAGGTTAAAAGTAAATTTACCGTTCTTGAGCTACTTAGCGTTGGACTTTTTATTGTTTTATTAGTAGTTTCCAGAGGAGTAGATGTAGGGATTGTCCGAGGAGTATATTTCGTTCCTATATGGTGTTTGTTGATATTCGTTTATGCATTTCAAGGTGGATTGATTTCAAAGGTACTTTCAAATAAGACCTTAGTCTATTTAGGTGAAATTAGTTTCTCATTTTATATGGTTCATCAGTTAGTGATTCGATATATGGATTTCTTAACTATTCCAGTCATATATAAATCTAGTATTTCCTTCATCCTTTCAATTCTGTTGAGTTCTTTGATCTTTAAATTCTACGAGGAACCATTGCGCAAAAAACTTCGTTATGGCTTTAACCATTCAAATAAACAGAAATCGATGCAGCTCCCATCATCCCCTTCTATTGAATCACGGTTATCATAGAATAAAAAGAAGGAAGCGAATAATATATAACAATGGCCAGAAAGGGATACCCACCGGAGTATTACAAACAAATCTGAATTTTCATGGGTTTCTCGGCAGACTCAGCGCCAGCCAATCGGCTGGTGCTTTTTCATATTCCCTCGAACACTAAACATCATAAACCGACAAATATCGACCCAATTATAGTAATTTTTATATGAATCTATTAAAATGTACTTGCATATTAGGAAATTCCTCCCACGGAATACATATCATACATCAACGTAAATAGGAGAGATAGAAGCTTGGGAACAGAGAAAAGGTTGAGTAGGATGCAGAATGTAACAGCCGTCCTACTGGGGATGAGTCTTATTTTTGGCAGTACAAATGCAGTTTCAGGAGCGGCTTCTGACCCCATACCGGTGAACAAGGAGATTGTTGACCCATACCAGGAGTACACCTATGAATTAATGTCAGAGCAGATCGATAAGCTAGCTGCCGCTTATCCCGGATTAATCGAGGTCAAGTCGATTGGGACGACGGATTTTGGCCGAGATATTAAGGCAGTCAAGCTGGGTAAAGGGGAAGCTTCCGTCCTAATAGACGGGTCTCAGCATGCCAGAGAATGGATGGGGACAAACCTTATTCTTTATATGATTGACCGGTATGCTTACGCTTATGAGAATAATATGAAATACGATCAGTATGTGGTTCGCGATTTGTTGGATCACTGCTCGATCTGGTTTGTTCCGATGGTGAACCCGGATGGTGTGACGCTTCAACAGAAAGGGCTGGATGCTTTTCCGGAATATTACCATGATTACATGATTAGTATGAACGGTGGCAGTTATAATTTTAAACGCTGGAAGGCAAATGCGAGCGGGATTGACATTAACCGGCAGTATCCTGCTATGTGGACTGGTATTGTCAATTCTCCCAAGTATCCGATGTTCAAGAATTATAAAGGCTCCGAGCCTGCGGAAACAGCGGAAGCGACGAGCATGATCCATTTTACATACCAGATTGATCCGGAAATTGCCTTATCCTATCACAGCTCAGGTGAAGTGCTATATTGGTATTTCAACACGGCACCCGAACATATGGCTCGGGATAAGAAGATGGCAGACAGCATAAGCGCGATGACAGGATATAGTCAGGTCAAACCGGTAAAAGATCCTTCAGGTGGGGGCTTCACCGATTGGTTTATCGCCCAATTTGGGCGGCCTGGGTTTACAGCGGAGTTAGGACCATACCAAGAGGAGACCGAGCTGCCGCTCTGGACCTTCACAGACATATGGAGTGAGAATCAGAATATTGGATTATATATGGCTTCGGAAGGGTATAAGCTCTGGCATGAGCGGTATCCGATGGAAATGATAGAGGAAAACATTCAGCTGCTGGAGCCAGTGCAGCTCTATAATCGTCCTAAGGAGTCGTTTCCGGTTGGTGGAGAGCTGGGCAAAGTAAAAGTAAAGACGGATGCACGCCTAGGAGATTGGTACCGTGTCCCTACGTGGCTTGGTCCGAAGTGGATACGTCTGAACCAAACCCCTTTCTTAAAAGGATCTAGCGAGAAAATGGAGGAGCGTATAAACTTAAGGAGTCCAGCATCTGTTTATAAATATCCTAATCAGGACAATTCTGTACGGCTTGGTGAGTTGAATCCGCAGGAAGTGCAGGCCTTGGAGCGTTGGAACGGCTGGATATTGATCCGCACCTGGTTAGGTGATGGCTGGATCCAGGAGCAAGAGTAGCTTGTTGGATAGATCCGGTATTTAGTAGAGCAAGAATACATAGGAGGGCAATTCATGGTCCGCAGCAATATGAGTTTTATTTCTCTAACGATTGCGCTATTGATCAGTGGGTGGCTGGGACCGACGCAGGTCAGTGCCAGCACGCCTAATGAGCAGATGGTTTGCCTCGATCCCGGGCATCAGCTGTACGGTAACAACGCTCTGGAGCAAGCTTCACCGGACTCCAAAGAAATGAAGGCAAAGGTGACTTCTGGAACCAGAGGGGTCAAGACGAAGAAGCCGGAATATGTGCTCACCCTGGAAGCTTCGCTGTTGCTGAAGGGCAAGCTGGAAAAACTGGGATACAACGTAGTTATGACTCGGGAAACCCATGATGTAGACATTTCGAATATTGAACGGGCCCAGAAGTGCAATGATGTCCAAGCAGACTTGGCGGTACGAATCCATGCGGATGGAGATAATTCTCCGAAAGCACAAGGCATATCCGTGCTGTATCCGGCATCGAGTAAGGGGACACAAGCGTTCTTCGCTCAAAGCAAGGAGGCTGCAGGCGTCATCCTGAACGAAGCGATAGCCGCAACAGGAGCCGTATCGAGGGGGATTGTTCCACGCTCCGATTTGACCGGATTCAATTGGTCGACCGTTCCTTCCGTTCTCATAGAGATGGGCTTCATGACCAACCCGGAGGAAGATGAGAAGTTATCGGATACGAATTATTTGAATCAATTAACAAATGGTATGACTACCGGCATTAATCAGATACTGTCTTCTCCAGCAGATGAACCGGAAGTGGATGCCCAGTCTCAGGTATACTTGGCGGCGCACAGCCAATTATTTGAATTTACAAACGGCAAAATGCTCCGAACCCAGGTAGCACTTTCTCCTCAACTCGTGCAGCTTTCCGCAACAAAAGGTGATTGGGGAAAAGTGAGCACTTGGATCGGGGATAAATGGGTATATATTGGGCAGGGTGCTTATCAGGTTAAGCCTGTAGATAAACAAGTCGTATTATCCGAGGACGCTCCGTTCTACCGAACTCCCTCGGATATGAGTCCGGCGGGAAGGCTGTCCACTCAAAAAATCAATGTGCACGGACAGTGGGATGAATGGTATTTGATCGAGACGTGGATGGGGAGCATGTGGATTTCCGCATGGAATGTAAGTTAATGTTGAAATGGAGGGGGCACGCAAGTACTCCTTCTGACCATAGAAGGTGTTGCCAGGGAGCTAACCGTTACAAGCGGTTCAGCTCCCTTATTGTTTTTCCTGGCATAGAACGGCCGATTTTACCGACGCCGCTGCGGTGCCCTTTTCGCTTTAGAGCACTTCAAGCAATATCGTTTGCCGTAGGCTCTGGCGTAGGCGACGATTTTGCGGATCATCGATTTATTCGGCAGCTTGGTGAACGGGCAAGGATCGGGGCAGGTATTCACTTCCAGAATCCACGGATTTAAGCGGTGATCTATGGCGATATCGAGCCCGAGCTCTTTCATGGCGGGATATGCACGGCTGAACTGCGCCGCCGTCAAGTAGGCTAGGCGATCCATTCTTGCCAATAGCCTGGAGGCTTGCTTCTTTCCTGCGGCAGGTACAAGAAGAGCATGTGCTGGGAAAATAGTGCCGCCCTGGCTGCCATTGCTGACGATTTTGCGCGGATGGGCAACACGAGCGACGGTTCCGGTCCGCTCCCATTTTCCAGCCGGATTTTTTTGGATCATGACGCGAAAATCATAGGGACGGCCTTGGTGTCTCAGCACATGAATCCCTTTTTGAACCAAGTAAGGCTTTCGTCCGATGTGCTTCGTGAGCGAATGGAACATGGTATGGAAGGTTGGAAAGGTTACAGCTCGTACGTCTCTTTGGTAACGATAGGTCCGTTTTGATTTATCCACTTTCATAACTCCGACGCCCTTAGCGCCTGAATCCGGCTTCACATAGACCATATGATGGCGATGCAGCATCTCAGCCAGTCGCTCACGCGTCAATCGACGAGTGACAGGCACATGCCTTGCCAATGTCTGATCGCGCAGTACGACTCGGGTCTTTATCCATTTACTGGATATAAATGTTTGTTTGCTCAATTGATGCCACCCTCATTTCTGCGCAAATATAGCTTACGCTATATCATACGAAGCTTCCTGAACATAGGTGATTGCTAGTCGGCTTTTCCCTCTGCAATAGGCTAATGGACGAACACAGGCGGATGGGGGTGCATAAAGTAACTATGGAAAACAACCAGACTCGATAAGCTGAGAGGAAAGGGGAGGAGACCGTGTCGGTCCCTTTAGAGCTTCAGCAGACCCTAGAACGTATGGCCCGACAATACCCGTGGTATGCGCTTGAGGCCGATGGGAAGCAGTTAGATGGCGGGGGAGAGTGGGAACGTCTGCCGCTGATCACAGCTTCGTTGTTGGAGAAGCACTACTACAGTGATCATAATCCTTTGTCAAAGCGGGACGATTTGAATCGTTACCAGACATCTGGAACAAGCTCCAACCGGCGCAAGACGATCTTCTATTCGGAAGCGGATGAAGAAGCATATATGCGGATCAAGCTCGATGTATTTCGTCATATTGTCGGCTATGGAGGATTTCATAGAGCCTTGGCAGATATGGGTACGGGCCATGCGGAAGCGACTGCGGTTGGGGTATTCCGGCGCCTCGGAATGGAAGTGGAATCCGTGTCGTTTCGGTTGCCGATAGCTCGGCATTTGGACCGGCTAGCACAGTTTCGTCCCGAGGTGCTGTATACGATGCCCTCTATATTGGATCGAATTTTGCTCGCTTCCGAAGATCCTACAGTCTATGGAATTCGCCATGTCATTCTTGTAGGGGAGATGGCTTCTCCTGTCTGGATTCAGCGGGCAGCCGAACAATTGGGTCTGAACGTGCAGCAAATTACGGATACGTACGGTTCTATTGAGATCGGAACTATTGCGTATTTTTCTCATGAGCATGGGAGGTACTTGTTAACCGAGGGATTGCTGGCGGAGGGCATTGCCGCCGAGGATATCGGAGAACATTTGGAGCCTCTTGTGGAAGCGGATGAGCAAGTGCTTGTCTTGACCTCGACGTTAAGGGAAGCGTTCCCCGCAATCCGTTATGTGACCTATGATATCGTGCGTGATATGCGTCCTATCCTAGTAGACGGAGTTTTGCGGCAAAGCTTTCACAGTGTAGTGAAGCGAATCGGTCCGGACTTAAAGCACGGTGAGAAAATAAGCATCTACGATATTGAAGACGTCGTTTACCGTCACCTGAATGCAGCAAGCGTCCGAGTTAAAGTAACTGGAAATGCACTATCCGTTTCTATATATAGTCCTGATGCGGAAGGAGAGGTTCTGAAGAGCATTCGAAGTGATCTGGAGAATCGCATTCCGGAGATAGGCGCGATGATTCGTGCAGGGATTTTGGAAGGGATACAGGTCATCGGAGCGGCATTTGACGATTCGGATCACCGCAGCTCCGTCAAGAATAAAAAAATAAGCTATGAGGTTGAGGGATGAATATGGAGCTCGGAGGAGGCATAGTCGAGACGATCGGCGGTACCCCGCTCATTCAGCTGCGCCAGCTATTCAAAGGCCAGCCATTCCGCGTCTTCGGGAAGATGGAGTGGATGAACCCGGCGGGCAGCGCCAAGGATAGGCCGGCCCTGTTCATGCTGCGTGAGGCGATTCGACGTGGTGAGATTACTAGAGACAGTGTGGTGATTGAATCCAGCTCCGGTAATCTGGCAATCAGTCTCGCGCAATTATGCTGTTATTTGGGGCTGCGCTTTATTTGCGTTGTCGACCCTCGAACGACAGAACAGCATAAGCAAATTATTCGCTGCTTTCATGGGGAAATCGATCTGGTGACGGAACCGGATCGGGAGACCGGTGAATTTTTGCCTGCACGGATTTATAGGGTAGGAGAGCTGCTGCGGCAAATACCGAACAGCTATTGGACGAATCAGTATGGCAACCCGGACAACTACCGCGCTCATGCCGAGACGACCATGAAGGAAATCGGCGAACAGCTCGGGCCCGTCGATTATTTGTTTTGCGGCGTCAGCTCGTGCGGCACGATTCGGGGCTGTATGGAATATATCCGCAGCCAGAAGTGGCCGACTCGAATTATAGCGGTAGATGCGGAAGGCAGTGTTATTTTTGGCGGACCCAAAGGGTCGCGAAAATTTCCCGGGCTCGGCTCCGGCATCACGCCCAGCTTGCACCACCCGGATATGACTGATTTGGTAGTGTATGTGTCGGACCGGGATTGCGTTCAAGGTTGCCGTGAACTGGTCCGTCAAGAAGCGATCCTGGCAGGGGCATCTTCCGGAGGTGTGATTGCTGCTATTCACAAATTGAGCGGCAGCATTCCTGAGGGCTCAGTATGCGCGGCGATATTGCCGGACCGCGGTGAGCGATACTTGAACACGGTTTACAATGATGAATGGGTAAAACAAGAGCTGGAATCCAATCCGAGCTCTTTTTAGGAGGGCGCTGCATGATTTATTTACACGACGGTCATATTCGTGAGATCGGCATCGACTGGAACGAGCTGACCGGGGTGATTGAGGAAGTCATCAAGGTGAAAGACAGCGGGCAGAGCGCTCATCCGTTGAAGCCGTATTTACGGTTTCCCGATGAGCCAGCCAACCGGATTATTGCTATGCCTGCTTATGTGGGAGGAAGCTTCAACATGGCAGGCATCAAATGGATTGCAAGCTTTCCGGGCAACCGGCGCAATGGGCTGCCGCGTGCGCATAATACGATCATACTGAACGATGCCTCCACCGGGGAACCGGTCGCCTTTCTATACAGCGGCTTGTTGAACGCTATTCGTACAGCTGCGGTTAGCGGGGTGATGTTTCGCGCCTATTTAACAGCACGGAAGCCGGCCAACAAATTGCGTGTAGGCATTATCGGATGGGGGCCGATCGGGCGGCTGCATCTTGGAATGTTAGAGAGAATGCTAGGCGACAAGCTGGAGCATGTCACCTTATACGACCTGAATGGAATCGACCCGGACTCTATCCCGGCAGGCGTCAAGAACATTACGACCATTGCGGACGATTGGCGGTCAGTCTACCGCAGCTCTAACGTATTCGCTACTTGCACCGTCGCGGCTGACAGGTATATCGACGAGGTGCCGCTGTCCGGGACACTGCTGCTAAATGTATCCTTGAGGGATTACAAACCGGCCAGCGTGGCCAAGTTAAAAGCAGTCATTATCGATGATTGGAAGGAAGTATGCCGAGAGAATACGGATGTGGAGCAGCTTCATCTCCAACATGGTTTGCAAGAATCCGATACCCGCTCGATCTCGGACGTTATTTGCCGCAACGGGCTGGCTGACTATGCCGCTGATGAGCCGGTTTATTTTAATCCCATGGGGTTGGCTGTATTCGATATAGGCATAGCTGAGTATTATTTGCGAAAAGCGCTTCGGCGTGGAATAGGGATGAACTTGGAAGGATGACGCATCAAAGGACGAACGAATAGGGTTGCCATACCGGATGGAGGAAGGAGTGACTGCGCTTGCAAGCGCTTAGCTTTGTCCAAATTTCGATATTGGCAACATTTTTTTTTACAAGATGCGGTCAATAGGTATATTATTAAGATAGTGATATTTGTCCGTAACAATCCGTACTACTCCTATAGGATATTAAAATATGAAAGGAGGGGGCAGCATGCTCAATTCCCGGCGAAATCGTCAATGGATCATCTTGGTTTGGTTTGTCGTATGCTTGGTTGTATTTCCATTAACCCCTCCCATTTCACAAAATCTTACGTTTGAAGAGAACGTGTTAAGTCAGTTTAACGAAACGCCGGCCTTTATGCGTGTCGCGCCCGAATCCTCCAAGATTACCGTTCCAGTACTCATCCCCCCGGTACCCTGGTACGAACAAGAACGTAATCCCGATCCATGCTATCTACTTCTGATAGTCACCTATATCATCTTTTTACATTCCAAAATACCAAAGCTGCTCAAGAAAGTTGTACTGGCTCCACTGAAATATACCTCGGATTACGTGGTAGTTCCTTATTCAATTCTAACAATGAAGTAGAAATGAATAAGTGTAAGAAGAGGGGATTTCAATGACTAATATTCCGTTATCACAAGAACAAATCGCTGCACAGCATCAAAAAGTAACCCGGACTAAATTTTTCCGTAGAATCTTATTCATGATCTTCGGATCAGCGTTATTCTCTATGGGGTTGGAAATTTTTCTCGTTCCGAACAATATTATTGACGGTGGCATTGTAGGTATTTCCATTATTTTATCTCATTTACTTCATATTCCGTTAGGGATATTTCTGGTTCTGCTCAATCTGCCTTTTCTCATGATAGGCTACAAGCAGATTGGGAAAACCTTTGCTATATCGACATTGTTTTCCGTCCTTATCATGTCTCTGGGCAGTTCGCTTCTGCATTCGATTAAACCGTTCACGATGGACCCTCTGCTTGCAGCCGTGTTCGGAGGCGTTATTCTCGGTATCGGTGTAGGCTTGGTTATCCGTTCGGGCGGCTCACTAGACGGGACAGAGATTGTCGCTATTCTGTTCAGTAAAAAAACGCCGTTCTCTGTAGGCGAAATTGTTATGTTCTTCAACCTGTTTATTCTTAGCAGCGCCGGCTTCGTCTTCGGCTGGGATCATGCTATGTATTCTCTTATTGCTTACTTCGTTGCTTACAAAATGCTCGATATTACAATTGAAGGTTTGGATCAATCCAAATCGGTATGGATCATCAGCGACGAATCGGAAAAAATCGGACAAGCAATCACCTTCCGGCTTGGCCGCGGCGTAACATATCTGAATGGAGAGGGCGCATTTAGCGGTGACGACAAAAAGGTCATCTTCAGCGTCATCACCCGTTTGGAGGAAGCGAAGCTCAAATCCATTGTGGATGAGCACGACCCGAACGCATTTCTGGCTATCGGCAACATTCACGATGTGAAGGGCGGACGCTTTAAGAAAAAGGATATCCACTAACAAAAGCAGGGCAGTTCCAAGAGGTTATTCTTGGAAGCTGCCCTTTTTTATGTCTTGTTAATCCTGTGCTGTCAAAATTAATGGCCCATTGGCGGTAATCGCTACCGTATGCTCATATTGTGCGGATAAGCTGCCATCAACGGTTCTCGCCGTCCAGTCATTCAAATCCATCTTGGCATGCCAGCCTCCGGTGTTGACCATCGGTTCGATGGTGATGACCATGCCTTCCTTTAAGCGGAGGCCAGTTCCGGCTTTCCCATAGTGAGGAACCTGAGGATCCTCATGCAAAGTAGGACCGACCCCATGCCCGCAAAAATCACGCACAACGGAGAACCCTGTTGGCTCCACGAACGATTGGATCGCTTGGCCTATATCGCCTAGGCGATTACCGATCAAGGCTTGCTCAATCCCTTTATACATGGATTGCTTCGTAATCTCCATTAACCGATGGGCCTCTTCCGAAATAGAGCCTACCGCATAGGTCCAGGCGGAATCGGCCAGACTGCCGTTCAAATTGATAACGAAATCAATGGTGACAATATCTCCATCCTGAAGCGGCCGCTCATTTGGAAATCCGTGACAAATCTCGTCATTGATCGAGGCGCAGGTCGCAAAGCGATAGCCATTGAACCCTTTCTGCTCTGGTGTTGCCCCAATTTGAGTCATAAATTGCTCTGCAAAGGCATCGATCTGCAGGGTGGTGATGCCGGGTCGGATGATCTTGGCTATTTCTTTGTGCAGAGCGGCGACTTGTTTGCCAGCTTCATGCATCATTCGGATTTCTTGCTCACTTTTTATAGTTATCATTATTTATTCTCCTTTGGGTGACGTTCTGTTTGCAGACCTTTGAACAGTACCGTGATGACATCACGAATCCATTCTTCAGGGTTTATTGCTCCGTCGCTATCTTTATTGCCGATATAAGCACCCGATGCTCCGATTAATGCCGCGAAAAATACCGAAACCGTTGTTCCAGGCTGCGTGGCTGCAATCTGTCCTGAGCGAATGCCTTCCCCCACTGCCTCCAGAACAGGCTTATACAAGCGCTCGTGAATACTCGCTAACAGTCTTTCGTTGTAATGAACAAGAATAGGCTCCGAGTGAAACCAATTTTTGAACAAAACAAAACCAAAGGGCTGTCGCACCCAGCTCTCCAATTGGAGAGCGGCATATTGTTCCAGACGAACTAACGGGGGCTCCGTTGAATGCATCGCCCTAGCTGTAATATGCTCGGCTTCTTCAAATGCCTCCAGCAGCAAATCCTCCACCAGATGGATCTTATTATTATAGTAATGGTACACGGTCCCGCGGCCTAATCCGGCTTTCGGGCGATATCTCCCATCTCCATCTGCATACCCTTATCCAGAAAAACTTCTACGGCGGTGTTTCGGATTTGGGCAATCCGCTGCTTGCGGATCGCATCGTTTTGTTCAATAGTTCGAGGTGTCAAAGGAGATCCTCCTATTTTAGACATTCATGAATGTCGATTTAAAACTACTTTCATTATATATCCATATCAGGAAAGTTCAACTGAATTCGGAGAGGAAAAAATTTGTCATATGACAAAAGTAATGACAACGTTCACTACAAAACAAATTTCTTTTGATTTATATTAGTAGCTTGATAAATCAACTGCAAGCAAATGTGTTAAATTTAACATTTTATGTTAGCAATTTGTGAGTGGTTAGTAAGGAAAATATGATAGTCTAAAGGTAGATAATGGACTTATTTGTATAATCTTGTTGTCGAAAGGTGTTTCCTTGGGAGGGGATGGTATGAAATATAGCATTGTTTTGTTGGTTCAACATGCGGAGCTGGCAGAGGCATGTATTGCAAGAATCAAACAGTACACCGGCGGGACGTATGAGATCATTGCTATTAATGACGGAGGGGGAGATATTGTAACACGGGTTTTAAAAAGAACCCAAGTACATCACCTTCTAACGAACCATACCAGACTTGGTGTTGCGGCAAGTTATAATCTGGGCGCCGTGATAGCCAAAGGAGAGCGGGTGGTTTTCATAAGGGACCATATTGGGGTCTCCGAGCAATGGCTATTTCATTTGTCTGATTGTTTGGATAACCATCCTGACGCGGCTCTGGTAGGTCCGATGAGCAATGATGTCAGTGGAATGCAAAGGCTTCCTATTCCGTGTGAAACCATGATGCAATTGGACAGGACCGCTAGGGCAATGATATTGACCCAATCGGGCTGTTCTCAAAAAGTGACTCGTCTACTCAGCCATCTTCTTCTAATGCGCAAAGAGGTTCTGGAGCAGTTGGGTGGCTTTGACGAGCGATTCGGTCTGGAAACATATGAGGACGATGATCTTTGCTACCGAGCGCTTCAGGCTGGTTACAGTCTGTATATCGCGCAAGATTGCTTCGTTCGGTATACATCGCCCCCATCTTTATTTCCAGAGGAACCGAATTGGTACTCATCGCAGTTGACGAGAAACCAAGCGATAGCACAGGAAAAGTGGGGAATTGATGTCACCGAGGCTCTAATGAAGTGGACCTATCCGGTTACGGTGAGCTTGTGCATGATTGTCAAAAATGAGGAACAAACATTGGACCGCTGCTTATCGAGCGTCAAAGGGTTGGTTGACGAGATCATCATAGTGGATACGGGTTCAGAAGACAGAACCAAAGAAATCGCCAGCAGTTATACGGATCAATTGTATGACTTCACATGGGTCCAAGATTTCGCCAAAGCAAGGAATTATGCGTTCAGTCAAGCTACTCAGGATTATATCCTATGGCTCGACGCGGATGATGTAGTACAGCCGCACGATGCGGAGAAGCTGCAAAGGCTGCTATCCGCGGTTCAATGGGATACGGATGCAGTTTCGATGAACTACAATATTGCGTTTAACGAAAACGGCCAAGTGACCGTAAGCTCACGCAGAAACCGCTTGGTCAAACGGGAAAAAGGATTTCAATGGATCGGTCCCGTTCATGAGTATTTGAATGTGTATGGCAACATTGTTGCATCCGATATTAGCATTACCCATGACAGGATGCATAAGAACTTATCACGAAATTTGAACATTTATGAAACAAGGCTTGCCGCAGGAGAAGCGTTTAATGCCCGCGATTTATATTATTTTGCCAACGAACTGGCGGACCATGAGCAGTGGGAGCGGGCCATTGGACAGTATGAACAGTTTCTTAAACATACCGACGGATGGGTAGAGGACAAGATTAGGGCCTGTGGCCGGATGGCGGATAGCTTCCACAATCTCGGGAATATCCAAGAGGCCAAGTCTCAAGCGCTTCAATCGTTTATACACGGTCTGCCGAGGGCAGAGAACTGCTGTAGACTTGGATTTTATTGCTTGTCAGAGGAACGGTATGAAGAAGCTGCTTTTTGGTACAAGCTTGCTGCAGATACTCCGAAGCCGGACATGACTAACGCTATCATCGATCATGATTGCTGGACGTGGCTGCCGCATTTACAGCTGTGTGTCTGCTATGACCGATTAGGCAAGAAGGAATTGGCCAATCAGCATAATGAAATGGCTATGAAATTCATTCCGAACAATAGTCAGGTGCTGGCTAACAAGCGATATTTTGAAACGGTTTTATCATAATTAGGGAGGGTTCGTTGTGAAAGAAAAGAAACACAAACTTATATTGAAATCATCTATGGCATTTTTGGTAGTAAGTCAATTTGCAAATACTTTGCCGCTACTGGATTTGTCCAAGCCGAGTGTGGCTAACGCAGCCGCATTTCCTGATGTAGACGCAGCCTCATGGGCCTATAAATCGATTGTCAAAGTCAAAGCGCTTGGGCTTATTGTAGGGGATGATACGGGGCGATTTAATCCGGATAGCCCGGTGAGTCATCAGGAATCGTTAGTGATGGCGCTTCGTTACCTGGGCTATGAAGAAGCGGCGGATAAAGCCGGGAATCCTCCTGTAGGAGTGGACGCATGGGCCAAAAATTGGGCTTGGCTTGCTTTGAGCAAGGGACTCCTCGTGGAGGGCGAAGAAACGCAGGCATCGGACGCCAATTGGGGTAAGCAGCCGGCAAGCCGCGAATGGATCACCCGTTTGGTCATTCGCGCAATGGGTAAGCAGACGGACGCATCGGCTCTGTCCAAGGCTTCGGTACCTTTTGCCGATGCGGGAGCTTTATCGGATTGGTCGGTAGGTTTCGTCAACGCTGCCTTGCAGCTAAAGGTGATCAGCGGGTTTCCGGATCAAACGTTTAAACCCAAAGAGCTAGTAACGAGAGCGCAGCTGGCGACGATTTTGAGCAACGCTGAAGCCGTCGTGAATCAGCTTCCTGAGAGAGTAACGAAAGGGCAGTTTGTAGAATTGTCCGGAAGTACGTTGACGATTACGGATAAGTCAGGTAAAAAAGTGCTCTTTACGATGCATCCTGACAGCATCATATACAACGAAAAAGGACCTGTAACCTCCTTGAAGGCTGGACAAGCCGTGACGGTTGTTCACAGCGGCAGTACAGCTTACTTTGTAGAGGCAGCTGCGCAGCAGCAAGCTGAGGTTCAACATAAGGCTCAACAAGGCGACAAAGGAGAAAAAGGCGATAAGGGTGATAAAGGGGATAAAGGCGATCCCGGAGAGAAAGGCGAAAAAGGTGAGAAGGGAGACAGAGGTTCTTCCGGGGGTGTAGGTCCAGCGGGTTCAGCAGGAGCTGATGGTGCCGATGGAGCTACAGGAGCCACTGGAGCGACCGGGGCAACCGGCGCTATAGGTCCAGCGGGAGCTGACGGTGCTGTAGGACCGGCAGGTACAACAGGAGCGCAGGGCATTCAAGGTGTAACGGGGGCTACTGGGGCTGACGGTGCCATAGGTCCAGCGGGAGCGACTGGTGCGGCAGGAGCAACAGGTCCGACAGGGGCGCAGGGTATCCAAGGTATCACAGGAGCTACGGGGGCAACTGGAGCTGTAGGAGCAACTGGTCAAACGGGAGCGACAGGTCCTCAGGGCACACAAGGCATCCAAGGTATCCAGGGTGTAACGGGTCCTGCGGGAGCCACCGGAGCGACAGGTCCGACAGGCCCGACAGGCCCGCAGGGCGTCCAAGGTATCCAGGGCGTAACAGGCCCAACAGGCGCCACAGGAACAGCTGGAGGGATTGCCACATTCGGATTTGCTGCCAATACTTCAGGCTCGGTTATTGCTGTTATATTGGGCGGGACGGACATTCCGTTGCCTAACAACCAGAATGTAGAAGGGATTACCGTGAATGGGTCGAACACGGTATTCACTGTGACAGAGACAGGCTTGTACTATATCAACTACAATATTAATCTGACAGCTGCACTGTTAGCCAGCTCAAGAATTAATGTTAATGGCGCAACCGTACAGGCAAGTGTACTCAGTCCAACCACATCTCAGTCCCAGTATAATTCCAACGTGATCATCCCGTTAGCCGCAGGGGATACTATTGAGCTTCAACTATTTGGTTTATTGGGAGCCGCTACATTAACTTCTGGCGGCGGGGCTCAACTGGCAATTATTAAATTGAAGTAATACCGTTAAAAGCACGTGGTACATCAATCGGAAATTCCAAATAGAGAGGGTGATCCTCAAATTTATGAAGTACAGAAATCGAAAAACGATGACCATCTTCATGGGCGGTCTTCTCTTGTTCAGCGCTCCTGCGGCCTTTGCGGATTTTGAATCCGCGCATGTGGCCGGGCCGAATCCGAAAGGCTTTAATGGTTCCGCCACAGTTGGTTCATCCATAGCGCCATATAATGTATTGTCTTCTCCATCAACGTCATCAAATGACAGATTGTACGCTGCTGCCGGTACAGGAAGGTCCGTTACCCGAGTTACTTATAATGTCTATGCCCCTATCGAAGCGATACCGGTAGAGAAGCCGACTGTAACGGCAGCTGTTTACCCATCGACATCAATGCCTTTCACTACTTTGACTACCGGAGAGAGACATTCCCTGGCTGTCGGTCAGGACGGCGCTGTGTGGGCGTGGGGCACTGGTCCGGGTACTCATGAGGGAGGGGACAAGTCCTCGCTTACGATTCCCGAAAAGATCCCGGGTCTAAGCGATATCCGATCCGTCAGCGCTAAAGGAATCCATAGCCTTGCTTTGCAAAGCAACGGTCAGGTCTGGGCCTGGGGGGATAACAGCTTCGGCCAGCTGGGCAGCGGAAGTGAGACAAGCCGTTCCTATCCCGTGAAGGTGATGGATGATGTAGCTGCTATTACTAGCGGAGCGACACACAGCGTTGCCCTCAAAAAGGACGGGACCGTTTGGACCTGGGGCTATAATGTATCCGGACAATTGGGAGATGGGACAACCTCTACCCGTTGGAATCCAGTACAGGTCAGCGGCTTGAATCATGTAACAGCTATTTCGTCTTCCGGTTCCTCTACCCTCGCGTTAAAAAACGACGGGACGGTATGGGCTTGGGGGGATAATTACGCAGGACAACTGGGTGATGGGACAAACGATAATCGCAGCACGCCTGTACAAGTTTCTGTATTAACTAATGTTTACGCGATTGCATCGGGAGGCTATCACAGCATGGCACTTCAAAGCGACGGAAGCGTGTATACATGGGGAGACAATCGTTACGGGCAATTGGGTGATGGAACGACTAATAGCCGATTGAAGCCAGAGCGAGTGACGGGCTTGAATGACGTACGCATGCTTGCAGGAGGGCTGTTCCACAGTCTGGCCATTCGCGGTGATGGAAGCGTATGGTCCTGGGGGAGTAACCAATTCGGGCAACTGGGGGATGGCACAACGACGAATCGATCCACGCCTGTAAAGGTTATCTCGATCACCGGCGCAAATATTATTGATGCGGGAACGTTCTCAAGTGCGGCGAAAAGTGAAGATGAAGCATACTTCATGTGGGGTGAGAACAACTCAGGCCAGTTGGGCAATGGAACAACCAGCCCTTCAAGAATTCCGATCACCGTTGCAGACCTTAATGGTGACAAACGAGACACAACGTCTCCAACTGCACCAGAGAATGTGGCTGTTACAGGACTCAGCACGAATTTGATATGTATCGCTTGGATGGATGCTACAGATAATGTTGGAGTAGCAGGCTATGACATCTATAGAGATAACGTCAAGATAGGAAGCAGCCCAACAACCAGCTATATTGACAAAGGACTTAATGCGTCAACGAGCTATGTTTATACGGTGAGAGCGAGAGACGGGGCAGGAAACGAATCGGCTCCCGGCAAAGCTATTACAGCGGCAACTTTGGGCGAAGTGGATGAAATCCAGCACTAATGTTCGAGGCTAAAAACTAGTCGTGTATACATTGAAAAAACCATAGGAACCTGTCTCTTTTATAGAGAACGTTCCTATGGTTTTATCTTTTTACTCAATCGACATGGGATTCCAGCCGTCTTCACCCGCGAGTACCCGCTGGATCGAATAAGATGGGGCCTCCTCCGCAGTCAGTTTCTTCGACCAGGCTACTCTTTGCTCCGAAGAAGCCCCTGGCCCTTGACAGTCATACTCACAGAAAGCGGTTGTCGACTCACTCTCCGGCTTATTCCAGTTGTCCCATCCGGCCATGATAATATGCTCGCCCATCCAGCAGTGTAAGAAGGCGACTTTGGCATAGTTTCTCCATGGTCTGCCAAGATAGACGGATTGTACAGGAGCGTCGCTGGTTAAACGGCAATTATGGAACACATAGCCGAAAGGAACTTCTTCTGGAGTTGAGGGAGCCGTCAGCCAGCCGTGAATGGAATCCGCGGGAAACTCCTTTGCATCTTCTTCGCCCATGCGCCGTTTGGAGAAAATCTCACATTGGTTAAACACGGCTGTCGCCGAACCGAATATGAAGTCGACATCACCCTCCAAATAGCATTGCTCGTAGTACTGCCGTACATTTCTACGAGGAAAGCCTTCACGGGGACCGCCAAAATGTGCCCTTTGCATAGGAGCGGGTGGTAACGGTCCGGTAAATAGCGTATCCTGATGGCCGATAAAACGGCAATTTTTGAACGTTACCCGATCTCCATCCACATAAGCGGCCAGTGCTTGACCGACAAGAGCCCCTCGTCCTGCCGAATTTTCAAACGTAATCTGCTCAGCTGAGAAATCGTCGGCGCCGACGAAGAAGGAATAAGAGTGAAACGTCTCGTAGGGATCTCCGTTAGGAAATGTTTTGCGGGCGTAATCGTCAAAGGTAAGAATCGTATGCTCCGCGCTTTCACCAACCAGACTGACTCTTGGTTTTTCCACATGAATTTTCTCTTTGTAAACTCCGTTTCTTATGTAAATAATGACTCGCTCGGGGTGACCGTTAGGAATTTGATCGAGCGCTTCTTGAACTGTGAGGAAATCTCCACTGCCGTCGGATGCAACTATCATGGGAGCAAACTCTCCTTTTTTATGTGAAAATGATAAATGTTTTGCATCCAGTTTACCAGAAAGAACGTAAATACTATAGACGTATTCGTGCAGACCGACAGTGGAAGTGGACCTGAAGGAACTTAGGTGAGTCGCGAAAGGGACTTGAGCTTCGGATGGCATTGCTATAACGGTTTTCCTTGCTGTACACTAAGAAAGAGATAGTTGAGGGGCCACTTGAATGGAGATGAATCAATGGAGAATGTAAGACGTTTCTTTGCGAATTTAACAGTACGACGATTTTCCATTCTGGCGATAATATGCTTGTTGCTGTTCAGTATTAGAGACATGCTCAACCTGGTTTTGTTAACCTTTCTGATCGCGTATGTCATGCACAGCCTACAGCAAGCTTTGTCAAAAAGAATCAGCAAGTACGTTGTGGTGAACAGTAAGGTCATTATCATCCTGTTATATTTGATTTTCGTTACTATGATCGTTTTTGCTCTGATTCATTATGTCCCTAAGCTTTTTATTCAAATAAAACAGTTAAAAGATAGTCTGGTTGCCTTTACGAATTTACCGGCACCTGAAGACGAGTTTTCCCGCTATATTTATAAAACCTTGAAAGATTTGAATTTACAGGCCTATGTTAAGCAAGGTTTTGAATACGTACTGAGAATCAGTAACTGGGGAACGACTTTCGTCTTGTCTTTAATTCTTAGCCTTGTGTTTATTCTTGAAAAAAGCCGGATTGTTACGTTTACCTTCAAGCTTAAAGCAAGTAAATTATCCTGGCTGTATGAAGAACTGGAGTATTTCGGGAGAAAATTCATTTTATCATTCGGTAAAGTAATTGAAGCACAGCTTCTGATTGCTCTTTGTAACACAGTATTCACGGTGATTGGTCTGTGGATTCTAGGCTTCCCGTACCTTTTTGCCTTGTCCATTATGATTTTCATGCTTAGTCTGGTTCCTGTGGTAGGCTTTGTCGTATCCCTTATTCCATTATGTCTGATCGGATACAATATCGGCGGATTGATGATGATTGTATACGTCATTGCCATGATTGCGGTGCTGCATGTATTGGAAGGATATTTGTTGAATCCGAAACTGATGTCCTCCAAAATGAATCTTCCTATGTTCTACACGTTCGTGGTACTCGTATTTTCCGAGCATTATTTAGGAGTATGGGGCTTGATTCTGGGGATTCCGATTTTCGTCTTCCTGCTGGATATATTGGATGTAGAAACAAAGGGATGATGGAAAGGCAAGTCCGGATTATACCGGACTTGCCTTTTTTGTTTGGACTGTTCAGCCCTTTAAGACTCATGGTCCGACAACCGCAGGTCCTGAACGGCCATCAGGGCTTGAGTCCGCGAGGAAACGCCCAGCTTCTCATATAAACGGGAGAGGTATACCTTGACCGTTCCTTCAGATAAATAAAGCTCGGCTGCTATTTGCTTGTTCGTAGCACCGTTGCGAATTAATCGGATCAGATTTATTTCGTTACGACTCAACGAAGCTGCTGCCGAGGGGGGATGAAGAGCTGATGGCAGCTTCTCATTCGGGAACAAGGTGAGAAGCTGGTTAACATAAGATTCAGAGACGGAGTTCCTGTCGGTTATACCACCCGACTTACTTTGTCCTAAATATATAGACAATAGTTCCGCCATGGGCATACCCTCGTCCAGAAAGCTGCGGACATACCCATTTCTCTCTCCAATAAGAAGTGCCTCATGCAGATAGGATAGGGCTGCGTTTCGCTGTCCCCGCTGATATTCGAGCAAAGCCTGCAGCATGCTGATTTCTACTATGCTTGACAGCAGCTGTTCCCTCTCGCATTGAGGCTTAAGCAGCTCCAATAGTCGAAGAGCTTCCTTCTCCTTGTGCTGTTTCGCCAATAGCCGGACTAAGGTGACATAGTGGTACTCACGATTGAAGGTAGGCCGGTCCTTGGCAGAAACTTGGAGTGGCGCAAGCTCCTTCTTGGCTTCTGCTATGTGTCCGTCCTTCAAGTGAATACGGGCTTTGAACGCCCTTAAGGTATTCACCCAGTGATCGCCAAAGTCTCTCCGCGCTATTTCTATAAGTTCTTCAATTGTAGAGAGAGCGACGTGAGTCAGGCCTTGTGCTATATAAAGAAGAGATTGTGTCATTCGGAGTGGAATGAGCAATCCGGGAGTTTTCTTGCTTATGGCAGCTGCTTCTATGAAAAGTGCTGCAGAACGCGAAGAATCAAGCTGGTTCCATTCGTAATATCCTTCGGCAAGCGACTGCTTTACGTACAAATGAATGAGTGAATGCTGCCATCCATGAGACTCTAGTTTTTCCATAAACAGCTTGCCAACGGCTTCTGTTTCACTTGAAAGCAGCCCTTTAAGCCCTAGTGCTGTTCGCCTCACTTGAGGCTCGGTCATATTGTAGTTGAAGTTATAGTAAGTTGGATTTTCCGGCAGCATCTCGTTGAGCATGTCATGACTGGATGAAAGCCATTTGGTAAATTTCCCAGCAGCAAACAATAGATTCGATTTAACGAACAGGATGCCGCTTTGAAGCTGCTTTTGTCTCATCTTGTCGTCTAGCGATTGGCAGGCTTGATCTACAAGCTCCAGCTCGGCTTCCGAGCGATCAAACTGTCCTGTCAACATAAGGGTAAAAGTGTACATGAGAGACATTTCCAGAGACAGCCCGTATGATTTTGGGAAGCTTTCGAACCAGCGCAACAAAGTGGAAATCTCCCCGCGTTCCAAGACGATTGGGAGATGCTGCTCCAAATAAAGCTCCACTAGAGCAAAGTCTTTGGCCGCAATTGCATGATCGATGGCTTCATCCATCCATCCGCGTTCCGCGAAGCATTTGCTTGCCACAAGGTTGGATTGGAGCCATTGAACGGGATCGTTTTTTTGGAGAAGCTTCTGCAGATACTGGGCAAACAAATGATAGTAGCGATACCATTGATCACGATCGTCTAGAGGAACCAGAAACAAGTTCAGGTTCTTTACGCTTTCGAGCATTTGTAGGCTATCGGTTTCCGGACAGATGCTGGTGCAAATTTGCGAGTCCATCCGATCGAGCACGCTGGTCGCCAGTAAAAATCGATAGACGTCATCGGGAAGCTTGGATACGACTTCATGAAATAAATAATCGGAAACGCTACGGTGATTTCCATGGAATTCTCCGATGAAACGATCGTAATTCGTCTCGGAGCGAAAGGATATCGATACCAGCTGAAGGCCCGTTACCCATCCCTCGGTTTGCAGCATCAACTGCTGAATATGCCGTTGGTGCAGCTCGATACCTGACACCTCATTGAAAAATTGTATCGTTTCATCCTTCGTAAATTCGAGCTGATGAGCGCTAATCTCGGTCCGCTCCTCTTGGAGCATCCATTTAACGGTGGAGAAGGGGAGTTCGGTCCGTGTAGAGATCAGGATGTGAACGCTAGAAGGCAGGTAATCTATAAAATAAGATAGATTGTCATGAATGCGTTGGTCTTCAATTCTATGATAATTGTCCAAAATGAGCGGTAAAGGCTCCGTTAACGAACACAGCTCATTGATTAACGCATCCAGAAAGGTGCTGATGGATGCGCTAGGAAGAATGTTGGCTAACGGCAGGATACGGTCTGCTTGGCTAGGAGCGGCAGACGCAAGCGCGTGGATCATATATCGCCAAAACCTAATATTATCATTATCCAAGTCGTCCAGTGTGACCCACGCACAGGCTTGAGCCTGGGCATGAACCCATTGGGTGAGCAGTGTTGTTTTGCCGAAGCCGGCAGGCGCACATAGGAGGGTGAGGCGGCGCTTCAACCCTGCTGTGATCGAAGCTAGCAGACGATCTCTTGGAATAAGATGCTCCTTCATAGCAGGAGCTGAAATTTTGGCTTTTAACAGGATAAGATCTGTGTCCGTTGTTGGAATCATTGGGTCCCTCACACAATTCGACAAGATTTTGCTAGGAATAAAGTCTGATAATAACTAATTATACGGAATATCGGTGAAAAGTTCACTTACATATACAGGAGAAATAGAATCTACCGGATAGCAAAAAGCACCTGACCATGTTCTTATTGGCAGGTGCTTTTATTGCATGTATTTACAAGGCAGGACGGTAAATTATTTCGTTTCCGGTGTTTTGGCGATGTTTTCTAAAGCACTGTCGCCTAAACGCTCCTTAAGCTGCTGCAAATACAAGCTGCGCGGTTCGACGTGCTGACCGTACCGATCCCAGAATCCGTCTTGACGGGGACGCAAGTCGTGCTGGTTAGGGAGAAACGGACGTTCTTGCTTTCCAATGTGGCCAATCGCGTAATTTTGGGCTGTTGGCGGCTGTTGTACGGTCAGTACACCTTCCGTGTTCCAGGTCACATAGTTGGCACCGGCCCAACCATGCCCGCTGCCCATCCATCCACGGTCACGAATGTAAATAGGAGACTGGACGTTATCGTATAAGCCTCCGACCGACCAACGGTGATGAGGCTCGCTGGCATTGAAGTCAATACGAGATTCGCTGTCCAGGAATACGTTCGGTCCGCTTACTTTTGCATCGAAGACGAAAGCATGCCTTGCCGTCTCGGTATCGCAGCGCTGAACCAGCGACAGCTGCCCTGTGACGTGGAAACAGTACCGGCGTCCACCTGTAATGATGCTGACCATGTCGCGAACCGTGCAGTCTTGAATGGTAACCCATTTGGCATAGCGGTCGATCGTTACAAGGGAGTGCTCCAAGTGGTAGCCTGTGACGTCACGTACCCAAGCATTTTTGACAAAGTTCAGTGTGGCGAAGTTAACGGTATGAGATTCATCTGCGCAGTACGTCGTACTACCGGGTCTTCCGTCCACTTGGGTATCCGTAACCTCCGGATTGAAGTCCGAGTCAATCCTCAAGTTTTCTAGACCTACCTGCTCGATTCGTCCCTTATCGTCATACTGGAACAGCTTTCCGCCGCCCCAACGAGCTTCAATAGCATTGGTTATCGGGGCATCGATAGTGATGACATTGTCCTCGATACCCGTGATCACGCGGTCAAAGAGGAGTTCGAACGGAGCCCATTGCTTCGTTCCACCGGCATTCGGTCGCGGTGTGATCGTATCCATATCGATCTCACTTATCCAGCTTGCATTGCCGTATCGGAGTACGGCAACGGTATCGCCTACCGAATAGCCACTGGCATCGGCGACATGAAAGACTCTCGAGCCTGAAGGGACGTATAGGTCCGTGATGTCCGTACCCGTTTCTTCCAGCAGGTCGGGGGAACTGCCAAGCACCTCAACCAAGTCACGCTTGGCTGTGCCGGTACCATGAAGAATGGTCCCGTCTTCGCCTTGACCTTCTCCTCGCAGCACGACGCCGCTTTCGCGAATATACAGTGTACCCGCAATACGGTATATGCCTCTTTGCAAGAGCAGTGCACCACGGAAGCCGTCTTCGCCAATCGGTAGACAGGAAAGTTCATCGATAGCTTGCTGGATTCGTGCGGTATCGTCACTCTCCCCGGAAGCGGGGCTGAGTGTCAAACGAACCGGTACATTAGGTATCGTCACACCGCCGCCCTTATAGCCGCAGTTAGAGAAGTCAGCGATTCGGTTCCCTTTGTAGTCCGGGACATAAGTCATACTGCCATTCGTGTCCAGATAAGCGATATGGCTTTGTTCGGAGGAAAGGCTTTCTGTATCCATTACCATGAAGGTGAAGTTATCGTATAATGGCGCAGAATCAGCAGGATTCAACCGAATACGGATGATGTACAAACCGTTATCCAAAGGAGTAGATGTGAAAGTAATAAGCTGCTCATGACCTGCAGCTATCGATACTTCCTGTACGGATTGAAGTATCCGGGAATCTGTTGAATTCTCGAGTTCGACAGTTAACTGAATGTCTGCGTAAGCATGAATCCGAACAGCAGGCGGAATAGCACCAGGAGCAAGCACGGCCGGATGACCGATCTGCTGCGTAAGAGTCGGATGCTCCAATGTCCAATCTGCAATTCCAGGAGCGGCTGCGTTTGTATGCAGTGAAGGGTTGGCTTCGTTAATCATTCGTACACTTCCTTTTCTTAGAATAAGATGTCTCAAGAGGACTCAAAAGGGAAATTGCATGCGGACAAAAGCTCCCCCTTGGGGACTGTTGCCGATCTCGATGCCAGCGACAGTTGCGTGATAACGCATTCGCAGCCGGTATTGAATGTTCAAGAGCCCGATGCGTTGAAAATCGGTATAATCCGACTCAGCGTAAGCAAGCTGTTCACGAAGATCGTGCAAGCGCTGTGAGGCAAAACCGGCTCCGTTATCCGTAACCGTTACCTGCAGCGTTCCTTGCTCGGTCCGCTGGACGACGATATGCAAGCTCAACTGCTTGACATTTTTCTCGAAGCCGTGCCGTACAGTGTTTTCAGCAATCGGTTGAAGAATCACCTTCAGGCAGGGGATGTCGAGACAGGCCTCGTCGACCTGCAGTGTGTAGTCGAAAGCATCGCCGTAACGGATTTGAATAATTTGCAAATAACGCTTTAAGTGCTGCACTTCGTCCCGCACGGTAACATCCATATGCCGATAGTTGGCCGTATACCGGAACATATGGGCAAGAGATATCGTGATGCTTTCAATTTCATAATGCCGAATCTGTGTAGCCATGGAGTTAATAATTTCTAATGTATTATACAAGAAATGGGAATCGATTTGGGACTGCAGAGAAAAAAGTACCGCTTGCTGCTCCGCAAGCTTGGATTCGGACAATCGTTTAATATGCTGCTGAAGATCAGACAGCATCACGTTATAGGACTGGGCGAGCGTCGATATTTCGTCCTCACCCTCAATTGTAATCGGAACATCGATCTGTCCCCGGCCGGTTTGCTTCATGAACTGCTTCAGCTTGCTGATTCGGCGGGTGATGGACGAGGATACGAAAATAATAAAAATAGCCGATAGGGCCATACAGACTGCAGCTGTTGCGATAATGATCCGGCGAATATCTAAGACGCTGCCTGCCACCTCGTCATAAGGAATGACGATAACCGATTTCCAATCCGTACCCTCGATGGCTTGATACACCACAATCTCGTGAGAGACTGGAATGATAAAGGAACCTCCCGGAGTATCCTTCACCCGGCTCCGGATGGACTCATCCATCGGTGTCAACAGCTTGTCTCGCTGCGGATGGGCGACAATAAGCCCGCCCGAATCGATGATAAAGCCTACGCCGCTTTTGCCGATGTTGATTTCATTGAGGATGCTCTGCATCAAATCGGGCTTAATATCGATTTTAATGTAGGTCACTCCGTTGAAGCCAACGCGCTTCACTATGCTGACGATCGGCAGCCGTATAGGATTCAAGACCGAATCTACATAATTGGACGTGATGTCGGACAAATAGGTTACCTTTTGCATCGGATTAATTTGATTGAACCAGTGCTCCTGGACCATCTTATAGCCGGGACGAATCCCTGCATCGGTTGTGAAATAGGCTTGATTGCCGGACATATGGTACAGCATGACCGACAATAACTCTGGGTGCGTATTCGTAAACGGCTTAATATAGTCCGATTCCAGCACATAGAAGGGGACGACCGATTCCGCCTGACGTCCAATGCTCAGGTTGCTCCAGGCTTGCAGCTGCTCGCTGGAGCCTAATGTAAACAGAAACCGTTCGTATTCCTGCAAATATCGGACGAGGTTCAAATTAGCCTGCTTCAAAATAAGGCTGCTGAACTGCATGTCGTCCTGCTGAATCTTGCTTGAGGTTTCTCTTACTGTGAAGAAACCGATCAGGAGCAGGTTGGCAAACACGACGAGAATAAAGATGGAGACCAGCTTCCATTTGAATGAAGTTCTCCACCGGGACCACAACGGCTCGAGAAGCCGTACGAAGAGGTTAGAGTGAGCCTGGGCATTCTTTTTAGACGGATGTGGTTCCATTAGGCTTCCGCGACCATACCCATCCGCTTTCGGTACTCCTTAGGAGTAATGCCGCAAAAATCTTTAAAAATTTTCGCGAAATGCTCACTGTTCTCATACCCTACCTGGTTGGCTATCTCGTATATCTTTTGCTGCTGGTCAAGAAGCAGCCGCTTAGCGTTGTTCATTCGAACCTCTGTTAAATAGCCCAGAAGGGTCGACCCGGTGTGCTGTTTGAACAGAACGGCCAAATAAGACCGACTGATCGGAATCAGGTCAGCCAGCTCCGATGCGTTGATCTTTTCATAGAAATGCTGTTCGATATAGGCTTTCACTTGCGTGACCATTTTGGCGTATTCCGACGGCTGATCTTTTTTGCTCTGTTCGATCAATTGAAGCATGCTTTGCTCAAGGCGCATCACTGCAGCCAACCGGAAGTAAAACCGCTTGTCTTGATGCGGCATACCACTTTTGCCGTATCCAAGATGATGATCCGTAATACTGTAGGAGTCGGGTATTGTGAGTCGTGCTTCTTTGGCGATCATATCAATCCACGCTTCAGATAACGGACCGAGCAGGTAGTAGTCGCTTCCCGACCATTGCTCCATAGCCAGCAGCGTATCCATGACCAAAAGCGGGTATTTGTCCGATTGTTGGGTCCGAATCAGGTCTACCCATTTTTTCATAATTTCATGGGAATGGTTTAATTGTTCCGCCAGTAATTTATGGGCACGGTCCATCCGTTCTTTGTGTAACTCGGCCTTGGCGGATTCCAATGCTTGGCGCAAGGCGCTCCGCTCCACCGGCTTCAGAATATAATCTGTCACATGGAGAGCAAGAGCGGCCTTGGCGTAGCTAAAATCGTCATAGCTGCTGACGATGATACATTTCATCCATGGGTAGGACTGGTTGATTTCGTTAATGAGCTCCAGCCCGTCCATGATAGGCATGCGAATATCGGTAATGCAAATGTCCGCATAGTGGGTCTCGAGCCACACGAGCGCCTCCTTCCCATCTGAGGCTTCCCCGCTGATTCTTAGCGTCTCATCACCGCATTGTTCTATTTTAGCAATAAGTCCGGAGCGGATAGGAAGCTCGTCTTCGACAACCAAGATGCGCAGCATGCTGTCTCCTCACATTCAGTTAAGCTTGGATTTTTGTCATACCTTAGATCTTACAATGGGAAGTCGGAAAAGCTCAATAGGGTAATTTATTGTGCTATGTGTAAATTTGTCTTTGCGCCTTAGCCTTTAATAGAGCCGATCATAACACCGCGCACAAAATGTCTTTGTACAAAAGGATACATAATCATCAACGGCAGACTGGAAAAAATAATCAGGGAATATTTCAAAAGCTCATTCAAATACAGCCGTTGATTCTGGTCTGCAATGCTGGTCGTCAATGTATCGGAGGTGTTCATCATCAAGATTTCGCGCAAATAAATTTGCAGCGGAAACAAGCTTTTATTATTCAAATAAATGAGGGGGCTAAAAAATTCATTCCAATGCTCTACCGCGTAGAACAAGGTTATCACGGCAATAATCGCACCGGATACCGGTAGTACGATGCTTATGAGAAAGCGGAAATTGCTGCAGCCGTCCATTTTGGCCGAGTCCAGCAGCTCGTCAGGAATGTTCGACCGGAAAAAGGTCATTGTCATAATGACGTTGAACATGCTCATAGCGTTAGGAATCAGCAGCGCCCAACGGGTGTTCAGCATGCCCAGTTCTTTGACCAGCAGGTAAGAAGGGATCAGTCCGCCCGAGAAAATCAGTGTGAAGGCGAACACCATCATAATGAACTTGCGCCCGGCGAAATCTTTGCGGGACAGCGGATATGCCGCCGCTATCGTCATGGCTACGTTGATCAGAGTACCGACGACCATATAGAAAATACTGTTGGAGTAGCCTATCCAGACTGCTTTGTATTCCACGACGGCCTTATAGCCCTGCAGTCCGAAATCAACAGGATACAGCCATACTTTACCTGCAACGAGAGCCTCCGGCGAACTGAAGGAAGCGCTCAATGTATACAGGATCGGATACAGCACCAGTAAGAAAATAATGAAGGTAAATGCGTAGTTAAACCAGTTAAATAGCTTGTCTCCGCCGGTTTCGCGAATTAATCGGTTTTCAATCATGAGTCAGCCCTCCAAGGATGAAAATTACCATAAGCTTGTATCGTTTACTTTTTTGGCGATTCGATTAGCCGCAATGATCAGCACAAGACCGATTAACGACTTGAACAGCCCGATGGCCGTGGCGTAAGAATAGTTGGGCATCCCCGTAATAAACCCGGTTTTATATACGTAAGTATCGATAACCTCGGAAGCGTCCACGTTCATTGGATTTTGCAGCAGCAGCACCTTCTGGAAGCCGACGGTCATGATTTTACCGAATTCAAGAATTAAGAGCATGACAATGGTCGGCAAAATGCCGGGAATGTCGATATGCCGGATGCGCTGCATTTTGCTGGCGCCATCCACGATAGCCGCTTCGTGAAGCTGCGGATCGACGGAGGAGAGGGCAGCTAAATAAATGATCGAGCCCCAGCCGATATTTTGCCAGACGCCGGACCATACATAGAGCGATTTGAAATAAGCAGGCTCACCAAGCACATTGATCTTATGTCCGACAGCGAATTCGATTAGTCTGGACAGAACGCCTGTCATAGGAGAGAACAGCTGCATGACAATACCGACCAGCACTACAACGGAAATAAAGTGAGGAGCATAAGTGACGAGCTGTACGGCTCTTTTATACCGCTCGCGCCGAATATAGTTAAGGCACAAGGCCAAGACGATAGGTGCAGGAAAACCGATTAACAGATTGTACAGGTTAATGAGCAGCGTATTGCGGATGACCAGCTTGAAATCGTACGAGTTGAAAAAGCGCTGAAAGTGGTCGAATCCGATCCAAGGACTTCCCCAGATACCTTTTATAACGCTGTAGTTTTTGAAGGCGATTTGTAGGCCGAGCATAGGTACATAATGGAATGTGATGACGTAGACGAACGGAATGAGAATCAATGCGTAGAGCTGCCAGTTTTCTAAAATTTGTTTGCGTTTTGCCGAGATCATCTTAACCTTCCTTTCTTATCTGCGGATGAAAAGGGCGGACCCGGGCACCGCAGCAGCCTGTGCTGACGAAACCCGGGTCCTGCCGGTGCTAGCTCATGGAGCTTATTTTTTCGTTTTATCGTAATTGGATTGCAAAATTTGCAGGTACTGCTGCAAACCGGCATTGTCCAGTTCTTTCAAATATTTATCCCAATCCTTATCAATATCCAGGTTGCCCGTAATGAACTTCAGCATGAACTGCTGTACCGTGTTCTGAATGTTTTTGGTCACATCGCCGTATTTGGTCAAATCATCTCCGGACATGAACATGAACGGAACGCGCTTGTCAGCGGCGGCATAAGGCTTGTAGTATTTGTTCGTAATATCGAGGAGCTTGGCTTCCAGCTGGCTGTCCTGGGTTACCACGCCGCCTTCTTGGACATCGCGAGCGGTATATCTTGCTGCTGTTTGTCCCCATCGGATATTGGTTTTCGTTCCGAACGGTACGATCGGATCTACCAACGCCTGTTTACCGTTCAAGCCCATAACGCCTTCGGCAGGACGCTTCCAGCCTGTACCTTCTTTACCCCAGCTGGAGTTCGTGCCTTCTTGAATCCCAACTCTTTCGTCATACAGCCAATCGAGCCAACGAATAGCTGCAACCGGATCTTTCGCATCCTTCGTAATGACGAAGGCGCCTGGAATTGGAGCGAAGCCGCGGTCATAACCGAAGCGCTCTCCGTTCGGGCCTGCCAATACAGGAACCGGTACATAATCCTTGTAACGACCGCTCGGTCCGTTGTCTATCGTGAATTGTCCCCAGTAAAGTCCTGTCGCTGCTCCCAGCCTTGAGCCAGCCGGGTCTTCCGCAAGCGCGGTGAGCGCTTTACGGTCTTGAATGAACGATTCCGGCTGCAGAAGGCCTTCCTGCACTAATTTACGCATGTAGAGCAATCCGTTCTTATAACCAGGCTTGGATGCGGAGAACTCCACCTTGCCATTGTTCAGCTCAACATAATTGCCTTTCTCGTAATAAACGAACGATTGCATGAGGAATGCATCAGGCTCATTATTGGCTGCATTGGCTCCTGCGAAAGGAACAGCTTTCGGATCCATCTGCTTAAATGCTTTCAATACGTTATAAAATTCATCTGTCGTTGTTGGTACTTGCAGCCCAAGCTTGTCCAGCCATGCTTTATTGATCCACATCTTCTTCGGCATCGTGGAATGGACGACTTCGCCGACATTTGGGATGCCGTATATGTTGCCGTCTTGTGCATACATATACTGTTTGACATATGGAGCTTCCTCCATAACCTTCTTGATATGAGGCGCATATTTGTCGATCAGCTCATTCAGAGGCTGAAAAACCCCTTGGGAACCGAGTGCTACGAGCTGACTTGCCGAAATACCGGCATTCATGAACACATCAGGTAAATCCCCGCCTGCGATCGTTACTTGAAGCTTCTCTTCCTTCGCGGATTGTGGAACAACGGTCCAATCGACGTGAATATTTGTTTTATCTTCATACCATTTGGTGAAATCGTTCGTTGTGAGGTCCTCGATGTTCGGATCTCCGACGACGTATACCTTCATCGTTTCTTTGTTCTTCACAATCGGGAACGTTCCAGGCGCGGTAAGATTGTCGGCTGCTGCTTTCTGATCGGCTGCCCCTTTGCTTGCGTCTCCGCCGCAGCCGGTCAGAGCAACGGTCATGCCTAGTGCCACTGCAAGTGAGGCAGGAATGATTTTCTTATTCAAAGCGATTCTCCCCCTGTACTTAACTGTTTCTTCTGTATATTTATTATGTTGGACAGGAGGTGTCATCACAATGAGGGGATTGTCTAAAAACCATAGTGATTGTTTTACAATCCTCTGAGAATGTTCATAAAAAAGAGAGCTTGTTCAGGCTCTGAGTCTTTCGAGAAAACGGATTTATAGGAAGATGACGGAAGACGGGAGGTGGGGTATCCCCTGGAGGAGCGGAAGCGCCCGCCTTTGTTATCGGGAAATCCCCTCTGTAAAGCAATTGAATATTTCCCGATAACAACAGCGGCCGGAGGGGGATACCCCACCGGAGTACCACATACACTTCCGAAGTAGCAGGGGTTTCTCAACACTCTAGAGAGCCTGTTACGCCTCCTAGCGATTAATATTTCACCACAGGCCACTTCTCCTTGCGCAGCGAGTGCATTAGCTCCGGTGAAGCATGCAGGGTATCTTGCACAAGTTGATGCGGAGTTAAAGCCATCCACTGGTTCAGGGATACGTCGGCGAACCGATTGCTCTTGAACATTTCCAGAAACCATAAGCTCTGATTGCCGGTGTTCTGGATATAATGTCCAAAGGCAAACGGAACGTAGCCCACGTCCCCGGCCCGGACGTCAAAGGTTCTGGCTTTACCGTTCGCGGCGAATACGGTCATGCGGCCTTGGCCTGTAAGATAATACTGCCATTCATCATTGTTCGGATGCCAGTGCATTTCCCTCATTCCTCCAGGCTCAATCTCGACCAATGCGGCTGCGATGGCAGTTGAGATCGGGAAGTTGGTAGAGTCTACGATGCGGACCGTTCCGCCTGGAGTGCGGATGGGCTCTTGGGCATACAAGTGATGAGTGAAGCTCAAAGGGATGGTTCCTTGGGGGTCTGCAACCTGTTGAGAAGCAAGAGGCCCGGGGACGCCGGCTTGGAATACATATCTCTGCTTGTTCGGAATGTTGGCGAAGGCACTCTCCGGCACGCCGAAATTGGCGGCCAGGACGTCCTTCGGCGTATGCGCGAACCAGTCCGTGATGCTTAAGGTGTTGTTGTCGGAGAAGGCCCCGTCATCAAAGACAAGCAGAAATTCGCATCCTCCCTCCAAGCCTTGGATGGAGTGGGGAATGCCTGGCGGAAAATACCACAAATCCCCTTGTCCCACGTCTGCAATGAAATTTCGTCCATCCTGATCGACGGCCGTAATTCGAGCACGTCCCAGAAGCATCAGGGACCATTCCGCCTGCTGATGCCAGTGGAGCTCCCGGACTCCACCTGGCGTGAGGCTCATGTTAACGCCTGACAGAGTTGTTGCGATGGGGAGCTCCCTAACTGTAACCTCACGAGCCCAACCACCATGCTCTAAACGCATGTTGGTATCCGAGAACGAAAATCTCATGTTAGGCATAGTGCCCGCATCGGTTGAGGGAGGTACGAGCATATCAGGGTTTTGCAGGTCGCGCATAACATCTCTCGGCCCTAGATCAACGTTCCCAGCACCGTCAGCCCGGATTGGCTGAGGCACTTTGACTTCTTCTGATCGATGAGGCGGCTGTCTGTTCATTTGCATCCTCCTTTAAATTTTCACATGAGGTTTCTGAAGCCGTTTTTCAATTTCATAGTTTCTCTACAGGCTCGGTTTTCGAAGAAAACCTACTTATTTTTCTAATTTATGCTGTGGACGACTTTTCCTATGTCGGATTAAATGATGGAATGACAGCCTTAATTAACGTTGCAAACGAACAGGGATTCAGATGTCACTTGAGGAATAAATAAGGTAGCGCAGCAGCGGATATCTAAAGGTGCAGCTATAGAGGGGAATGAATTCAAATGACAACTCAAATCGCGTTGATCACAGGAGCTGACCGTGGAGTAGGACTGGGCTTGGTTAGTGAACTGCTCAGTCAAGGATTCACTGTGTTTGCAGGGAGATATGCTTCTTCAGAGGGGCATTTGCAGCAGCTTCAATCTGAGTATAAGGACAGATTGAAGCTGGTTGATTTGGATATTGCCGATGGGGACAGCGTCAAAGCAGCGGCGTCTATAGTCGGGCAGTATACCGACCACATTGACCTCTTAATTAACAATGCCGGAATTCTTGGAGATATAGAAGCGACCGTAATGGATGAGCTGGATTACTCGGAAATGCAGCAGGTGTTTAATGTCAATACACTGGGGACACTGCGTGTAACACAAGCATTCCTGCCTATGCTGCTCAAGAGTGCGCGTAAGCTACTTGCCAACATCTCTTCGGAGGCGGGAAGCGTCGGAAGCTGTACCCGTATTAACTGGTACGCGTATTGTATGTCCAAAGCGGCGCTTAACATGCAGTCGGCGCTCATCTACAACCAGTTTAAAGCACAAGGGCTGAAGCTGCTCGTGCTGCACCCAGGCTATGTGCAGAGCTATATGCATGGTGAGCTGAATACAAAGGCATCTCTCACGGTAGAGCAGGCGGCTGCCAACATTGTACGTGTAATCGATAATTATGATTCCTATGAATCCATTGACGGCAAACCGCCATACATTCATACAGCCACAGGAGAGCGGCTAGTGTGGTAATAACCTGGGCAATGCGGATGTAAATGAAGTTTTATTTATAAAAGGAAGGGGAAGTTGGCATGGCGGAGGTTAACGAAAAAGCAGGACAAGCCATTGTGCTCGGTGACGTTGAGCGGATGATTTATCATCCATTGGACCGTATTGAGAAGGATTTGAATGAAATACTTGGAGAGCACTTTGCTGTAACTTTTACCGAGGATTATGAAGTGATGCATAAGGAACGTATCAGAAGCAGCAATGTATTCGTCTCCTATACGGATCGTTGGGACGGTCCGGTGACGGACGAGCAGGCGGAGGGCTTGATCCAATTCGTAGAAGAGGGAGGTGGCCTCGTTGTGCTGCACACGGGGGTTTCGCTCAGCGCACATGATAAGCTGTTAGAGCTTATAGGTGCCCGGTTTACAGGCCATCCTCCATATCAAATGCTGGACTTTGATTCAATAGTGACAGGTGAGTCGGGCAAGCGGCATCCGATCGTACAAGAGCTGGAGCCTTTTCGATCAGAGGATGAGCCTTACCGGTATGCTTTTGCAGAAGGCGTTGAGAAGCAAATCATTCTCCAGTATACCCTGGATGGAGAGAGCTATCCTGCAGCTTGGGTGCGACATGTCGGGAAAGGCCGGATGGTATCGCTGATGCCCGGCCATAATTCCAATTCCCTGCAGCATCCTCAGGTGCGTAAGCTTATTTTGAGAAGCTGTCTTTGGGCTGCGGGTAGGATTTAAAAAGAGTGTACGCAGGTGTGTGCGCTTTAAGGGATCGTCCTGAGGTAAATGGCATCGGCATTGAACCGGTGCTATTTTATTTTTTACTAATATTCCTTGACGGGAATATTCCTTTTGGTGTATATTCATATCAACGGAAGATAACTATAGTGATGAAGGAGATGAGATGATACCTGGAGACCACTACTTAACGAGGTGAGCAGCATGTCAGGGAAGAATCCGGGCATAGACATGACGATGCTGAGCGCTTTGGCGGAACCTAATCGAAGGGATATCGTCGAGCTATTGCGCGACGGTCCCCTGACCGTGGGGGAAATCGCCGATAGGCTGGGACTTCGTCAGCCCCAAGCCTCGAAGCATTTGAAGGTGCTTAGCGACAACGGGATTTTGGAAGTGAAGGCCGAAGCTAACCGCCGGATCTACAAGCTCCGGCCCGAGCCCTTCCAAGCGCTGGATTCTTGGGTAAAGTCATTCCAACGCATCATGGAGGAAAGATTCGACAATCTGGAAGACTACTTGCGGGAACTGCAAAACAAGGAAAAATCATAAAATCATTCAAATCGATGAGGAGGAATTACAATGTCAAACAACGCAATAGTTTCGAGGGTAGAGAATGATCGGGTACTGGTGCTGGAGCGCGTTTTCGATGCGCCGCGCGATCTCGTGTTCAAGATGTTTAAAGAGCCTGAGCATCTTAAACGCTGGTGGGGACCGAGAGGCTGGGAGGTTCCGGTTTGCAACATCGATTTCCGTCCGGGTGGCGTTTGGCACTACTGCATGAAGTGCGTCGATCAGAATCAAGGTGAATTTTATGGTATGGAATCTTGGGGCAAAGGCGTTTATAAGGAGATAGTTGAGCCTGAGATGATCATCTATACCGATTACTTCTCAGATGCTGAAGGCAATATGAACGACACCATGCCTTCGACCGATATTACGTTGGAATTCATCGATTTGGGTGGCAAGACGAAGCTGGTCAACCGTGCTGAGTATGTGTCCGCAGAGGCTCTCAAGACCGTTATGGACATGGGCATGCTGCAGGGCATCACCGAAACTTGGGACCGTCTGGAAGAGCGCCTGAACGAGGTTAAGTAAGAGTAAAAATATAGGGATGGCCGCCTGGCTCTGAGAGCAGGCGGCTGTTTTCATTTTGGCATTTTCTTTGAAACCCGTGGGTAGTCCTTTGCCGCCCATACCTTTGAAATGATTAGTAGGTGCGGCCATCCAGTACTTTAGCTAAAAGATTCCGTAACTCTTTTATCCTTAACGAATTTAACAAATAAATACCGAACAATAGGCCCTACAATTAGGAGTTGTAGAGGGAAAGCGAAGATAAAATTTTTAAAAACTAATGCAAAATAACTCTCAATTAATGTTTCTCCCATTAGGCTGTTAGATAAGTAAGAAGCCACCAATCCATAAAGAGACATACAGAGAACCATTCCACTCACCATAAAAAATGCAAGAGATAGAATCACAAATACCTTCTTAGATTTGTCATATGGTAATGATAGAGCAATTTTCTTTGCCACTGGACCGACAATAAATAATTCCAATAAGGAGGCAATAATAAAGATCAGAACAAGTTGAATAAGTATTTCCGTCAGGGATATCGTGCCAATTAAGCCGTTTGTAAATAAATTATAAAATGTCATGAATACGACCATCCCGGAGCACATCATCAACCCAAAATACAAATCTTCTTTCTTAGTTGCTGGCAATTTCCATCATCCTCTCTGTTTACCCTTGTTATTATAGAGATAGTGGAAGCCTCCGCATAAGTGAACATTCTGTGAATATTTGCTGTGCTCCAATGGGAACATTTCTACCTTTTTTCCTATCTATCCGTGTTAACAGTGAAGGCCATTCAACGAATATGAATGTAAAGAGGCTCTCTGAATGCAGAAGCCTCTTTTTTGCGTTGTTACGGCTTCCTCCCGTCCCAGGTCAGAGGGCTTCCCCGACTTAGGCCTAGGTTACAAAACCGTCGCCGGTCCATTTTGCCGACAACGAGTTCCTACTACAATAAAGACATGAAGAACAGAGGCTAACAAGAACATTGAAACCTAACGAGTAACAATAAAAAAGGAGAACCTGCCATGACAAAACTATTTCGTTCAACATCCAATCGGAGATTAACCGGATTGTGCGGAGGATTAGGTGAATATTTGGGCATTAGCCCTACGTTGATTCGTCTCATTACGATTATCGCGGCTTTCTGCAGCTTCGGAACGACGATGCTGATTTATTTTATCGCAAGCTTGTTCATTCCAAAGCAGTCTTACGTTCATTATTTGTAATAACGGATAAATTCTAACTTATAGGAGGATTCTAAACATGGGAGTATTAAAAAGATTGGTCGATATGTCAAAAGCCGCAGCACACGAGGCATTGGATAAATGGGAACAGCCGGTGACGATGCTGAATCAATATCTCCGCGATATGGAGGAGGAGATTCACTCGGTAGAGCAGGCGCTCACGAAGCAGACGGTTTCCGAGCGCAGGTTAGAGCAGCAAAAGACTGAAAGCGAGCGTGGCGCTGAGCTGAGTGAACGAAAAGCAGCGGAGGCATTAGCCGCAGATCGTACCGTGGAAGCACGGCAAGCGGTGGAAGCCAGATTGACCTATCTGGACAAAGCTGCGCAGTATGCAGAAGCTTATGAAGCGTCCAAGCAGCGTTCCGCTGAACTTGCCTATCAGCTAACCCAAGCCAAAACGGAGTATGCTAGTATGCAGGCCAAACGGAATGAGCTGGCTGCTCGTGCCCAGAAAGTGGAGGGTAGAACGTTGGGTGCCAATAAGCAAGTCTTTAGTTATGGTGTTGAAACGGGAACGGCGGCCCGAGGCTTTCAAAGAATCGAAGAGACGATCATGCAGAAGGAAGCGCAAGTGGAGCTGTTGAGCTCTATGAAGGCTGAAGCTGCTGCATCAAGAGAAGCTTTGATCGAAGAGCAGCTGAAGAGAATAAAAAGCAATGTCGCTTCCTCATAATCCGAGATAGGTGATTATTGAGAAATATCAGAGTCCATTAAATAGTTGAGGATAGCTGTGCGAGCTCCGGAGATTTCCGGGGCTTTCTGTGTACCTAATGTAAAGTTATTTTGAAAAAAGTGCAATCATCCACAGAGTTATTCACACAGTACACAGCCCATTATGATATACTGTGCATAAGTTTATTACTGTCTATTAACATATCCACATACCGAGATGTCCACATGGTAACTATCCATACAACTCCTCCTCCAATTGTATTGCCTTTCCCTTGATTGCTATTTCCAATATTTAATTCTATTGATCAGGTAAAAGATCATATTGACGAAGTTTTTTGTATTTTGTATTATGTATACATAGAACGAATTGTCGATTTGATGAAAGGTGTAGGTTGAAATGGCTCCATCCAAGTTTAATTTAAAACCGATTGATAAACCAACAACCACCAAAGAGAGGGCATACAACGAGATTAAGCATGTGATTTTAAGCGGCTACATTACATCTGAAGAAATTTTTACAGAAGTCAAGCTGGCCGAATTGCTTAATACGTCACGCACTCCGGTGAGGGAGGCTTTGGCCGATCTGATTAAAGAAGGGCTGATCGTCTCGATTCCGCGCAAAGGTATGGCTGTTCGTAAAGTAACGGAAAGCGAAATGGAGCAAATCTTCTTACTTCGCACTACGATTGAAACCAAGGTTATCCAAAAGCTTGCCGAAACCATCAGACCGGAGCAGCTAGAAGAGCTAAGGGACATCTGCAAAGAGCAGGAAGAAGCTATGTCGAACAATGATGATATCGCTTTCATTAAGTTGGATCAGACCTTTCATATTGCTTTAACTCGATTTGTCGAGTATGAATTGATCGAGCAAATGCTGCTGAATTTGCATAATCTTTCACAGCTGATCGGGCTTCGCGCTATTCGAAAGAGCAACCGGATGAAAGAAGTGCTGGAGGAGCACCTGGACATTATCTCTGCCATTGAACGCAAGAATGTCGAGGAAGCCGCTATCGTTATGACGAAGCATTTGGATAACACCAAAGAATCCGTTATTAGCAAATAACTCATGGAGTGAAGGATGCTATAGTCAAAATAATGAAATCGCCATTTGGGAAAGGCCTCCAGAGAGGTTCTTTTCAGAGTAAAAAAGCAAACGCTTACACTATTTATTGAAATATTTGGGTTGGTGACTCTCAATCTATTATGTCATATTTCATTACACAATTCGACAATTTTCTTTGAAAGTATTGACTTAAAACTTAAAAAGTCGTAAGATCAAGTCAGTTAATATAACATGAAAGTTAAATTCAAACGTAGTAAACCACCTTTTTTTTAAGAGTTCAATGTATACACAACACATAATACTAAGTACAAACAAATGGAAAAGATGGAAGGATGATCAGCGATGGTACGTAACGGCAAACAATATGTAGAGTCTTTGAAGGATAACCGCCGCATTTATATCAACGGGGAAATGGTAGAGGATGTAACGACGCATCCGGCATTTGCAGGCATTACCCAGTCCTTTGCCAAGCTGTACGATCTGGCTGCGGATCCTAAGAACGATATGACCTACACGACAGAAGATGGAACGACTGCTAATAAAATATTTATGATTCCGCGCAGTCGAGAAGATTTGGCCGTTCGTCGTCGTGCAATCACCCAATGGGCTGAAGCGACCTGTGGTTTCGCTGGACGCAGTCCCGATCATGTAGCTGGATTTTTAGCCGGCTTTGCAAGCTATCCGGAAGTATTCGGTGAGTATCAGCAAAATGTTTTGGATTTTTACAAATATGCCCGAGATGAAGATTTGTTTGTAACGTATGTCATCATTCCTCCCCAAGTTGACCGCAGTAAAGCGGCTCACGAGCAGGAAGAAAAATATTTGCCGGTCGGTGTTCTCGAAGAACGTGAGGACGGTATTATCGTACGCGGCTCGCAAATGCTCGGCACGAGCTCAGCGGTATCTAACTACTTGTTCGTCAGCTGTATAACGCCGCTCCGACCTGGAGACGAAGACTATGCGATTTCGTTCGTTGTTCCTATGGATGCACCGGGATTGAAATTGTACCCTCGTCCAAGCTACGCAATGGGCAAAGAGAGTGTATACGACTATCCGTTATCCACTCAGTTCGACGAAAGTGATTCCCTGATGGTCTTCGACGATGTGTTCATTCCTTGGAAGCATATCTTCGTATATAAAAATATTGAAGCAACAAGAGACCAGTTCCACAAAACGCCGGCTCACGTGCTCGGAAATAACCAAGCGCAAATCCGCTTGTGTACGAAAGTGAAGTTCCTGATCGGCATTGCCCGTAAAATTACGCAGGTGGGCGGTACAGACAAATTCCCGCAGGTTCAAGAGCGTCTGGGTGAATTGGCATCGCTGGCGGCGACAGTGGAAGGAATGCTGCTCGCAAGCGAGTATGAGTGCACATTGGATATCAATGGTACGGCAAGGCCGCATCAACGTTACTTGTACGGCATCGTAGGGATGCAGGACAAAATTTATGCAAGTGTTATAAGCATATTGCGTGAGCTGGTTGGCGGCGGCGTACTGCAAATGCCATCCTCCTATCATGAGATGGTTAACCCTGAAACCAAAGATGATATCCGTCAATATATTCGTGCAACTGGCGTAGATTCCGAAACAAGAATCCAACTGTACCGTTTGGCATGGGATGTTATCGGTTCCGAGTTCGCGGGCCGACACCAGCAATATGAAATGTTCTATAATGGAGCGCCATTCGTCGTAAGAGGCCATGCGTTCCGCAATTACGGCTATCAAGAGCCGCTTGCTCTTGTGGATCAATTCTTGAGCAGCTACTCCTTGCCGAAAGCGGTAGCGCAAGAGGTTTGATGAGCACCTTATTAGCCATCATTCGGAATATGCGACCCATCTTTATATTCTCGCTATTACCCCAAGGGAGGAATTCGAACCATGTCCAAAGTGATAACAGAGCTCTCTGCAGAAATGATCGAGCAGCTGCAGGGCCAGAATATCGTTCTTCTGAACGTAGTGAACAAAGAGACCGGAGATATTTATTCAACCGCCTTATCGTGGGTATACGCTATCGACCCTGGAACGATCCGTTTCGCGATTGATGCCAAGTCGGACTTTGTACGCATCGTACAAGAAGATCCGAGAGTGCTCCTTAACTTCATATGCGGAGAGACCGTGTATTCCGTGAAGGGAGCGGCAGCCGTGAAGGTGGCACGTACCGAAGAGCTGACTCTCAAGATGGCGCTTCTCGAGGTTCAAGTACAAGAAATTCGCGACATCATCTTTTACGGCGGCAAAATCGTCACACAACCTGCTTTTGTTAAAACCTACAATGCTGACCTAATCAAAAAGCTGGACGACGAGATGAAGCAGGCGCTGACAAGCCTTTCCTAATCATTCATACAAACCGTACAGAAGGAGGAACTCCGATCTATGAAGGTTGCATCGATACAACTAGAAATAAAGGCGCATGAAAGTAAGGAACAGCGCGTGGAGAGAGCATCGGCAATGGTCGATAAAGCGGCTCAAGATGCGGATCTGATCCTGCTTCCGGAAATTTGGGCAACGGGGTACTTCTCATTTGATAAATATGTGGAAGAAGCGGAGACGATCGACGGTCCCTTGGTCCGATGGTTTTCAGCCAAAGCCAAGCAGCACGGCGTGTACTTGTTTGCCGGCAGCTTCGTTGAGCTGAAGGATGGCAAGTATTATAACACGAGCATCTTGTTTGACCGCCAGGGCAAGCTGGTAGGCACCTACGCCAAAACGCATTTGTTCCGTTACGGATCTCAAGAAGGTGAGCTGTTGACTGCGGGCGAAGGAGCGAAGGTGTTCGAAACGGAGTTCGGCAAGGTCGGTTTGACGACATGCTACGACCTACGGTTTCCGGAGCTGTACCGCCAGCAGGTTGATCTGGGAGCGGAGCTGCTGCTGGTGACGTCGGCTTGGCCGCATCAACGGTTGGAGCATTGGAAGCTGTTTAACGCGACTCGCGCTTTGGAAAATCAATGCTTCCTTATTTCATGCAACTGTGTAGGGACTACCCGCAATGTTTTGTTAGGAGGTCACAGCTCCATTGTCGATCCGTGGGGAGTTACCGTAGCATCCGGTGGAGAACACGAGACGATTGTCAAAGCGGAAATCGATCCGGCCGAGGTACAACGGATTAGGGATGTATTCCCTAGCTTGAAGCACCGTGTTTTATAGACAACTTGGGAGAGGACGTACTGACTATGGAATTTATATGTAACGGGACGAAGATTCAGTGGACGCCTGAACGGTTGGTTATCGCCGGATATACGGGCAAAGACCAGGAAGCAGTCAAGAAACATATTGATGAACTCAAGGAATTGGGCGTGCCTGCGCCCCCACAGGTGCCAATGCTGTATGACCTTTCGCCGGAGCTTCTGCAAATCTCTGAAGAGATCACCGTCGTTCAAAACGATGGTAGTGGCGAAGCGGAAGTAGTATTGCTGGACGTTGGCGGAAGCTGGTATGTAGGGCTCGGTAGTGACCATACAGACAGGGTGCTTGAGGCGGTTTCGATTCAAAAATCCAAGCAGGTATGTGCCAAGCCGGTGACCAAGGAAGTGTGGTCGCTGGAATCGATCATCCATCGCTGGGATGATATCGAGATGAATAGCTGGGTGCAGGTAGACGGAGAAGAGAAGCTGTATCAATCCGGTAAGCTCGGCGAGTTTTTGCACCCGAATGATTTGATGCGCATTGTAAAGGATCGCGGATATGTAAGCTCCAATATGGCGCTATACTGCGGAACGCTGCCGCTTCACGGAGGCTTCGTATTCGGAGGCACATTCCGGGCGGAGCTCGTAGACAAGCAAGAAGGGCGTAAGTTGGAGATTCAATATAACACTCATATTTTGAAAAATGCGGAGGAGGAATAAGACAATGGCTAAACCAGAATTGGAATTTGTAGACTATCGTCAATTTGAAGAGGTACCTTTCAGCAAAGTGGAAGGTTTGTCTGAAAGGGTTGTAGCTAAAGATCCGGAATCGGGAGTGGCTACACGTATTCTTATCTTCGCTCCCGGAACGGACACCACGCCTAACGGAGTGCAGATCCACGATTTTTGGGAAGAGCTGTACATTATTGAAGGAACGCTGATCGATCTGACACTGAATCAGGAATTTACAGCAGGGATGGTAGCATGTCGTCCTCCTGGTATGGAGCATGGCCCATGGGTTTCTCCAACCGGCTGCAAAACGTTTGAAGTTCGTTACTATTCCAAGTAAATCAATATAAGCCAAAAAGGCTACAGACTGAACTTTAAGGGGTGGAGTTTATGAAGCATTTGAAAAAAGGAATGGGTTTGCTGTTGTCGTCGTTATTTATGGTATCTGCACTGGCCGGTTGCGGTAACGCCAATGGAGGCGCAGACGGAAAAGCTGCTGGGAGTACGGCATCAGGAGAAAAGAAAATCGTCTTAAAAATGGCCAACATTACAAAGGCAGACAGCCAGCTGAGCTTAACGTTAAAAAATATCGGTGAAGAGCTAAAAGCCAAAACAAACGGGCGTATTTCGCCCCAATATTTCCCTGGCGGCGAGCTCGGCAATGAAACCGATATGATGCAGCAGCTCAACACGGGCAGTATCCAAATGGCTGTCATTACGACGGCACAGCTTAGCAACTCCTCCCCTGCGTTCGGCGCGTGGTTAATGCCTTATTTGGTGGATACGCACGATCAAGCCTACAAGCTATGGACCAGCGATGAATCGATGCAGTTGTTCGATACGTTGAAAAATGAGAATGTGGTTGGTTTAGGCTATGCATCCTCCGGTTTCCGTTACATTCTTGGGACCAAGCCGGTACAAAGCGTGAAGGATTTGGAAGGCTACAAATTGCGGACTACACCAAGTCCTACTATTCTGGACTATTGGAACGGCTTGAAAGCAGGTCCGACGCCAATGCCTCTGACCGATGTGTACACATCCCTGCAAACGGGTGTTATTAAAGGGGTTGACATTGATTCCGAGTCGTTGGCATCGGAGAAATTGACGGAAATCGCTAAAAACCTGAACGCCGACAAGCATATGTACTGGGCTGGCGGTATCTTAATCAATAAGGATTTATGGAACAGCTTGTCTCCAGACGATCAAAAGCTGATTAAAGAAACCGTACTCGCGAAAACCAAGCAAAACAGCGTGGATATTCAGAAAAATGAAGACAAACTGTTAAGTGATGCGAAAACGAAAATGGGCTTGACGCTTAATGAAGTCAAACGTGAGGAATACGATCCGATTGTGAAATCGGTTAGAGAGACGTGGAGCAAGAAATCGCCTGAAATCGCGAAATTCCTAGAAAAAGCTGACAAAATCAAACAAGAGAAGTAGGTGCTTTTCATGAGCGACAGACCTGCAGGGCGCAGCCCCCTCTCGTTAATCACCCTCGCGCTTGATAAGTTTTTGATATGGGTTAGTATTGCGGTTGGAGCTGTATTGGCCATCAACATGATCGTGGCCGTGTTTTATCGATATGTGCTGAGTTCGCCCATCTTTTGGGCGGATGAGCTCTCTTTGTACCTCTTTTGTTGGGCAACCTTTCTAGGAGCCTGTCTTGCTGTAAAACGTTCGGACATGGCTGCGGTGACGTTCCTGCTCAACCGTCTTCCTGAACGGGGACGCATCATCGGCTCGATGCTGATTCAAGTTAGTATTTTATTCTTCGCTGTGGTGATGGGCTACTACTCCATGCTCTGGATCATGAGCCCGAGCGTCATGAACCTGCTATCTCCAGCATTGGCAATGAAAATGTGGAAGCTGTATGTTATCGTGCCGATATCCATGCTCTGCATGGCCGTGTTTACGATTGAACACATCGTTCATTTGCTGCAAGACCTCTTTATCGGTAAAAAAGGAGGTGCGGCACAATGAGTTCAGCTGCTGGCTTTGTCATCCTGCTCTTCATTGGGGTTCCTGTTGCCTTCGTGCTAGGGATAACGACTTTAATTTATGTTTTTTCCACGGGAAATATTGCTTCATTGCAGTCCTTGCCGTCCAAGCTGTTTAACGGCTTGCAAAATTTCGGATTTGTTGCGATTCCGATGTTCGTCCTGCTGGGAGAGATTATGAACCGCGGAGGGATTACGAATCGATTGATTCATTTCGCTACCGTTATCTTCGGTCATTTACGCGGAGGGCTTGCTTACGTTAACGTCGTGGCCAATATGTTCTTGGCAGCAATCGTTGGCTCGTCCAATGTGCAGACAGCCATTATGAGTAAAGTTATCGTTCCTGAGATGGAGAAGCAAGGCTATAACAAGGAATTCAGTACGGCCCTCACGGCGAGCGCCTCCATTATGGGCCCCTTAATTCCTCCGAGCATGCCATTTATTATTTACGGAGTAACCTCAGGCGTATCGATTGGAAGCTTGTTCTTTGCTGGTATTATTCCTGGAATTTTGTTCGCACTCGGTTTCGGTATTATCATCTATGTCACCTTTAGAAAAACAACCGGCAACAAGATGGAACGAAGCTCGGGGAAGGAAATCATACAAAGTTTAATTGGTGTTGTCCCAGCGCTCCTTATTCCCGTTCTTATTATGGTAGGTATCACGACGGGGATATTTACAGCTACGGAATCTGCTGCGGTTGCTGTGTTCGTCGCCATTCTCGTAGGAGCTTTCCTGTACAAGGAATTGAAGCTCAGAGATGTTCCGGGTATTCTGGTACGCACTATTATTACCACTTCATCGGTATCCTTTTTGCTTGCTACAACGAATATTTTCGGTTGGGTACTGCATCTTCAAGGTATCCCGCACATGATTGCGGAGGTTTTCCTGAATCTTGCCGGCAGTACGTTCATGTTCCTTATTCTTCTTAACATTTTGCTCATTGTTATCGGTACTTTCCTTGAAGGTGTGGCAGGCATCATCTTCCTGACCCCGATTCTGCTTCCAATTGCTGCGCAATTTGGAGTTGATCCTATCCACCTGGGTGCCATTATCGTCATTAACCTGACTATCGGTTTGATGCATCCGCCATTTGGTACCGTATTGTTTATCGCTTCGGCAACAACAGGGGTTACAGTAGAGCGGCTTACGATCAAGCTGATTCCATTCTTAATCGTGATGTTCGCGATTCTGTTATTGATCACTTACGTGCCTTGGACTACAACGTTCATTCCTAGCGTATTTGCCCCTAAATAAAAAGGATGTGTATCAGTTATGCAGAGGGGATTTAGCGGTAAAAGCATCATCATGAGGGTCGAATTGCAAACAGGAGAAGTGCAATTCGGTCAGTTTATAACTTTGATTAATGAGAAGGGCGGCGATGTGATTGCCATGGACGTTATTTTCACCGGTCCTGGCAGTACCATTCGCGATATCACCGTCACAGTGAACGAATCGGCACAGCTGCAACATATAGTCGAAGCCGTCGAACAGCTAAAAGGAGTCCGGTTAAGCTCGGTATCAGACCGGACTTTCCTGCTTCATCTCGGAGGAAAGATTGAGATTAAACCCAAGGTTCCTATACAAAACAGGGATGATTTATCTCGTGTGTATACTCCTGATGTCGCAAGGGTTTGCAATGCGATCTATGAAGAACCGGAGAAAGCGTACAAGCTGACAATCAAAAGAAATACGGTGGCTGTCGTCTCAGACGGAACTGCCGTGCTTGGTCTGGGCAATATCGGTCCCTATGCGGCCATGCCTGTCATGGAAGGGAAGGCAATGCTGTTCAAGCAATTCGCCGATGTGGATGCATTCCCTGTATGCTTGGACACCCAAGATACGGAAGAAATCATTGCAGCAATCAAGCATATGGCACCGGCCTTTGGCGGCATCAATCTGGAGGATATCTCTTCACCGCGCTGCTTCGAGATCGAAGCACGTCTTCGCAAGGAGCTGGAGATTCCTGTGTTTCATGATGATCAGCATGGGACGGCTGTAGTCTTATATGCTGGATTGATCAATGCACTGAAGTGTGTTGGTAAATCGATTGACCAAGTCAAGGTCGTCGTTTGCGGTATTGGTGCGGCGGGTATCGCCTGCACACAAATTTTGTTATCGGCGGGCGTGAAGGAAATTATCGGAGTGGATAGAGAAGGCGCGATTGTGGAAGGACATCCATACGACAACCCGATGTGGGACTGGTATGCTCGGCATACGAACCCTAATCGCATCTCAGGTTCTTTGCAGGATGTACTCCGGGGCGCTGATGTATTTATCGGCGTATCCGCTGGGGGATTGCTGAAAAGAGAATATGTCCTGACGATGAATCCGAAACCTATCGTATTCGCGATGGCTAATCCTGAGCCGGAAATCCGTCCTGAAGAAGTGGAAGACATCATCGGGGTTATGGCGACGGGGCGGTCCGATTATCCGAATCAAATTAATAATGTGCTGTGCTTCCCGGGAATTTTCCGGGCAGCTCTAGATTGCCAAGCTTCAACCATCAATGAAGAAATGAAGCTGGCAGCGGCAGAAGCGATCGCTTCGGTGATTACTCCTGAAGAATTGAATTCGTCCTATATCGTACCTAGCGTATTCCATCAAGATGTCGTTCGATTGATCCGGAAGCAAGTGATCCAAGCCGCTATTCGCACCGGAGTGGCAAGACGGATCCCTAGGGAATTTCGCGGCAATGTCGTGGAGTCTGCCGCTGTAATGTAGGAATCACAGCTTGATGATGTTAGGCAGGAGTGGATATTACTGTGACAACAGAGAGACGGTCATGGTTGAAGGTGGACCGACTGCTTCAGTCCCGTTGGAAGCATTTTAAGGTCATTTATAAGCTTTATGTATCCTACTCAGTCATCCTTGCGATTTTGCTCATCATTGGATTTGTTAGCTTATACGGCATCAACCGAATACAGAAAGCAGCAGATCATTTGTACAACACCGAAGTCAACTCGGTTTCTTCTATGCTGGCCTTATCTCAGGATTTCCAGCAGTTAAATTCGACGGTGAGCTCAGCTCTGTTAATGAAGCCTGACTTGGCCATGAAGCAAACCGGCGAGATTCAAACACTAAAGGCGAAGGTTGCAAAAGAGGTTGAGGCAACAAGAAGCAACACGGAGTCTCATCAAATTGAGGAGAGCCAGACTGAAGTGTTCACGACGATCTGGAAGGTATATTCCGACGATTTGGATAATGTACTTCAATGGCTGGCCAAAGCGGATCAGAATGTAGAAGGAACGAACGGTCTAAGCATTGCGGTCAGCATCTATAATCAAAAGATGAAGTCACGCATCGATACGCTTAGCAAGCTGTTGAATGAATGGGTCACCGAGAATCAAGCGGCATCGCAGGAGTCCTATTCCAGTGTTGCTAAGTTAAAGAGTTCTATAATTCTGTGGCAGGCTCTGTTAATCATTGCAGCCGTAATCTGCTCAATCGGGGTAGGGTGGATAGTAGCCCGTTCTATTGTTAAACCGCTCGCCCACGTAGTGGAGAATGCGAATTTAGTGTCTCAAGGTAAGTTGAACCGCAGAATTGAGCTCGATCAATCGGATGAGGTGGGGCTTCTCGCTGCCTCCTTTAACTCCATGATCAGCCATATCTCTCTTATCGTGCAGCAGGTGAAGCAGGCTGGAGATCAAATCGAGACGACATCGGCTTTAGTAGCCTCTATTTCCAAGCAATCCACATCAGCCTCCATCACTATGGATAATGAAATCCGTGACATTGCTTCGGGCGCAACTATCCAAGAGCAATCTTCGGAAGAAACCGCCAAGGCCATGCAGGAGATGGCGGCCGGCGTACAGCATATAGCTGTATCATCGAGCGATGTTGTCGATGCCGCGCAGGATGCGACCCACAAAGCTACCGAGGGGCGGGAAGCCCTGCATAAAACTGTGCATCAAATGGAGACCATTCGCAGAACGGTGCAGAATTCATCGCATGTCATCCGCGGTTTGGAGGAGCAATCACAGCAAATCGGCACCATGATTGCCGTCGTTTCGGATATCGCCGCACAGACGCAATTGTTAGCTTTGAATGCAGCGATAGAAGCAGCCAGAGCGGGTGAGATGGGAAGAGGCTTCGCTGTAGTAGCAGAAGAAGTGCGCAAGCTATCCATCAGCTCGGAGGAATCTACGAAACGGATGACGATCCTTGTTAAAAACATCTTAGGCGGTATACAACAAGCGGTGGAAGGTATGAACCAGGGTACTCAAGAGGTTGAGGAGGGTACCGGTGTATTACATGAAGCGGAGATAGCGTTCCAAACTATTTTGGTGAGCGTACAGCAGGTGTTTGCACGTATTGAGGCGGTTACTGCTACGGTAGAGGAGATTTCTGCGGGAACGGAAGAGGTGGCAGCCTCCTCTGAAGAGAATGCCAAAATATCCAAAGAAGCCGCAAATAAAACCGGTAAGGTAGCCGATACGGTTCAAGCGCAGCGAGAGAGTATGGAGGAGTTGTTATCCTCTGCCCAGTCCTTGGAGAAGCTGGCGGAGCAGCTGCAGAAGGCCATTGTTCACTTCGAGGTTTGAGGCTGAACATCGATCTTGCTAGTTAATAGCAAAAGAGCCGAGTTTGTGACATAGCCATGTCTCGTTGTCTCGACTCTTTTGTTATGATTAACCCCCTGTACGAACTCGGATAACGCCCAGCTCGTTAGCATTGATAGCGAAGGCATTACCCCCTTGACCGACAGTGGCTGTAGCGGTCTGTTTGGCACTGAATTTGGTTTTGCTGTTTTCGGTTTGCACGTTGTTGACGGATTTGCGTTTTCTTCTTCCCATAAGTCCCACCTCCTGTACAAAGTATGCTCGCAATCTAGTGAAGGAGTCGGCGAATGGAGACGCCTACCAGTCTATTTTTTGAGTTATTCATACTTTGCTTTTAGAGGATGATGGGTGTGGAATGCTTTACTTTCCTGAGGAAAGCAGGTAAGATCGAACTATATTTGAATATGTGAAACACTAGGAGGAGCCTGTCACCAAAGGGCTCTTTTTGTGCTTTTATCACATAGGAATGCAGATTTTGGTGAAAATTAGTCAATAAAGAGGAGGAAGTATGGAACAGCAGGCTATTTTGGCAATAGGAATCTTTTTAATCATCTATGCACTGATTATTTCCGAAAAAATTCATCGAACCATTCTCGCTATCATAGGCGCCGTTCTCATGATTGTACTAGGGATTGTAAATCAAGAGACAGCTATTCATCATATCGATTTCAATACGATCGGGTTGCTCGTCGGAATGATGATTATTGTAGGGATTACAGCAGAAACGGGGCTGTTCAAGTATGTTGCTCTGAAGGCAGCCAAGCTGGCCAAAGGAAAGCCAACCCGAATTATGATAGCTTTGGTGGTTCTGACTGCCTCGGGTTCTGCATTTCTGGATAATGTGACGACCGTGCTGCTCATGGTTCCGGTTACTTTAAGTATTACAAGACAGCTGCGAATCAACCCGGTACCGTTTCTTCTGACGCAAATTATCGCTTCGAATGTAGGAGGAACAGCAACGTTAATAGGGGACCCCCCGAACATTATGATCGGCAGTGCGGTGAAAGAGCTGACCTTTATGGCTTTTATTACGAACTTGGCTCCGATTTCCATCATTATTATGCTGGTGTATTTACCGTTGTTTCTCGTGATGTTTCGCAAGCAAATCCGCTCGACCCCGGAGCTCCAGCAAAGCATAATGGAGATGGATGAGCAATCGATGATAACGGACAGCAAGCTGCTGAAAAAATGTCTGTTCGTTCTCGGAATTACGATTTTAGGATTCTTCCTCCATCAGTCGCTTCATTTGGAATCGGCGACCGTTGCGCTTGCGGGTGCGTTTCTATTGCTTTTGTTAACGGGCGAGCGAATGCTGGAAAAAGCATTTCACAGCGTGGAATGGGTTACGTTATTTTTCTTCGTAGGCTTGTTCGTATTGGTTGCAGGCTTGGTAGAAACCGGAGTTATAGCTAAGCTGGCAAAGCAAGCTGTGGAGCTTACCGGAGGGGATCTGTTCGCTTCATCGATGCTGATCCTGTGGCTTAGCGCTATTGCCTCCGCATTTCTGGATAACATTCCTTTCGTAGCTACGATGATCCCGATGATTCAGGAAATGGGAACTATGGGCGTCGATAACCTGGAGCCTCTGTGGTGGAGCCTTGCATTGGGTGCTTGCTTGGGTGGTAACGGAACGTTGATTGGCGCCAGCGCGAATCTGGTCGTCGCAGGGCTAGCAAGCAAGGAAGGCTATGCGATAACATTCGTTAAATACTTGAAGTATGGATTTCCGCTAATGATTTTATCTATTATATTATCGAGCATTTATATTTACTTGCGGTATCTAATATAAGCTGAAGGTTGGTGAAGATAGTGCTGGCGTACAATTACGATGATCAAATGATCGAGCTTAGTGAAACGGCTAATGAAACGGACGTTGAATTTCGTATCCGCGTCATCGGGAATGAGCCCTTTGAGCAAAAAATGAAGGCAGTCCAGAACGAATTTGAGCATAATGAAGTGCTGACGGATGTTTTTTTCTATGCTTATAAAAATCAAGCGTATCAGTTCATCGTCAGAAAAGATTATTATACCGACTTCATTCTAGCTTTGATGAAGCACCGCATATTAAGAAGCGTTGAGTGGAAATAACTGTACCGTCCGGACGAATCCGGACGGTTTTTTTGTATGGATAAGGCTAAATGGAGTCTTGACTCAGCCTCCAAAACGCACCATGCTGCTTTAACAGTTCATTCATAGATCCTGTCTCGACGATGGTCCCATCTTGTAGAACCATAATATGGTTAGATAGTTTGGTTACGGACAGACGATGCGTAATGAAGATTAAAGTAGAACCCTTCAGGTTGTTGATTAAGTGGTTCAGAAGCCGCTGCTCCGTTCCTAAGTCCAAAGCGGATGTGGCTTCGTCGAGAATAAGAATGGACGGCTTACGCAGCAGTGCCCGGGCTATTGTAATTCGTTGGCGTTCTCCCCCGGACAAGGAAAAGCCCTGCTCTCCTACACGGGTATTCAAGCCATCTGGCAGGGTAGACAACCACTCCTCCAGCTCAGCCTGTTTAACGGCTTCGTTAATTCGAGCAAAGTCCGCATCCTCGCTGCCGTAAACAATATTGTCCAGCACCGTGCCGCTGCGAAGCATCGCATCCTGAGTAACACAGAGCACGTGCCGGCGCAGCCAGCTGGGGTCAAGCTCATTTAACAGGATGCCCCCGATACGCAGGGTGCCTGAGGTTGGGTCAGCAAGTCCTAGGAGTAGGTCGGCGAGTGTAGACTTGCCGGAGCCTCTATGCCCTGCAACGGAGACTACTGCGCCTGCTGGAATATGGAAGCTGATGTCACGTAAGGCAGAGCGTTCCCCGTAAGTATAGGAGATTTGCTCCGCTTGGATTGAAAGGTCGCCGATTGATTCGGAGTAGATAGTTCTCTTGTTCGCTTATTTTTTCAATGAAATACGAACGGAAAGCAGGAAAAAGCCCCCGAGTGCAGGCTGTGAGCCGCAAGGGAGGCTTTAAACATTTTAATCGAAGTCATTTTCAATTAATAAGTAAGCTTAACCGTACGTGTTGCATCGATATAGTCTACCTTGGCCCCTAATACTTCGGCAAGGAGCCTTACAGGCACCATCGTATTTTCCCCGATCAGTTGGGCGGGTGTGTCGGTTTGTTTTAATTGTCCGTTCACTTCATAAGCATTCTCGGTCGTAAACAACGTCACCTTCAAGCTGCCCTTCGTATAGATGGCCGCGCGCTTGGCGTTGTCCCATTCTACGTCGGCTCCTAACGCGGAAGCCAGATCTCGGATGTATAAATACGAGAAGCCTTCAAGAATAGCGGGCTGTCTTTTCATTGGGAAGCTGATACCGTCAACGAAGTAGCTGCTATCGTCCAGTCCAAAGCTGGCCGTGCGTTGAAAAGGAGCTACGGTAACGGACGCATTTTTATACTTGGTGGAGTCTTGATGCAGCTTCGTTTTGCCGATTCCAGGCGTCGGCTCAGTGGTGAAATCCCATTCTTTGCTGTCGTTCACCGTGCTGCCGTCACTCTTAGTCACTTGGACGCTCAGCTTCACGCGGTAGGTCTCGTTGGCCTGCAGCGGCTTACTGGGCAGAAGAATGAACGCATTCGCCAGCTTATCGTCGTTATCGGGGGTGTTGACGAGCACATCAACCTTTTGTTTGCTGCTGTCCGTCACTTCTGCACTGACCAGTTTCACCTTCTCGGTCCCCGTCCCGTAGTACTCGGCCATAATAGGATACCCCACGGGGTAAGCTGCGCTTGAGTGCAGACGCAGCGGATCCGGGTCTTCGTTACCGTTGAAGGTCGTAGGGACATAACGGTCGCCTGGAGCCGGAGACAAGACAAGCTGGTTTGTTACAGTCGATGAATAGCCAAATTCAATGATCGTATAATCGCCGACTTTTCCAACTCCGATCTCGCTTACATTAGGATCCAGATACGGGTTTCTATGATATGGCGCATCGAACAAAAGATCCATCGCTTCATTCGTCGCCCCTGATGCGTAAGCCGCGTCTTCTCCGACTTTGGATGTGTAACCGTAGTATGCGGCGCGTTCCAGCGGAGTGGCTCCGATAAATTGCTTCTTGCCCGCCTCTTGCATATGCAGGCTTTCCTGGCTGTCGTTGCTTTGCTTAACTTCGTTAACATTCAAATAGCTCGCGTGCGCAGTGGCGCTGGCATTCAGCCGCTCATTCATTTTAACCGGAGGTAGTCCATATAGAATACGGTAATCATTGAGTGCATTGAACGCCTCCAACTGAGCAGGTACTGCAGCCGCGAATTGACTTTGCGCATCGTTCGCAATTGTGAAGGTCCAGGATTCCTCTAACGGCTGGTAGCCTTTAAAGGTGACGGACATGCGGACAGTATAATTGCCGGGGGTCATGTCCTTGTCCGGTGTATAGGTGAAGGCTCCTTTGTCCTTATCGTAAGCGGCAGCTACAATCGTACCGTTAACGAACATGGAGTAGGCGGTTGGGAACAGGTTGGTGTCCGTCTTTAAATAAAAAGTCAATGTAGGCCGGGTAACCCCAACCGTATTTTGCGGAGCTCCTTGAAAGCCGTATTTAAACGCAAAGGCGCGATCTGCAGGCAGAGCCAAGCTGCTGCACATGATGAGAAAGGCTAGAGCAGTCAGTATCATATACTTGCTGAGTCTTTTTGTCGAAATCAATGGAATGCCTCCTTCTCCTTCGTTCTGTTCTAAAAACACACTTCTGCCTTGATGACTTCGGCAGCCAATCGCCAAATCCCTTTAATAAAATGTTTCCAGCGGCTTGTCCAGAGACATCAAGGCGTCATAAGTATTAACGAGCCAACAGAGAATAAGTTGCAAGCTTCAGAGAAGGAATGCGATCTAAGCGATGAATTCGCCTAACTTGCCGTCTTTTATTTCTAAGCTCTTTTTGAGTGGATAAGGAAATGAATTATAATAAGAAAAAATGGAGGAGCTGGCGTCCGGCCGAATTTGGGAGGGATCAACATGAGCTTTAAAATCATTGTTGCGGACGATGAACAGGCAATTGCTCATGCTGTCGCTTATGCGTTACAACGAGAGGGCTTCGAGGTGGAAACGGCCTACGATGGGGAAGAGGCGCTTCGCAAGGTGGAAACATTCAAACCCCGGGTACTCGTGTTGGACGTCATGATGCCCAAATTGAGCGGGTTCGATATATGCCGGAAGCTAGAGAGCAGAACAGATATCGGTATTTTACTGTTGACCGTCAAAAATGATATCGTCGACAAAATTGTAGGGCTCGAGCTGGGAGCCGATGATTATATGACCAAGCCGTTCGATCTTAGGGAGCTTGTTGCCCGGGTCAAGGCTTTAGGCAGGCGGGTGGAGAAAAAAGGCGAGAGCCAGCCGGGTACTATAATCACCATAGGCAGTCTGCTGCTGCATTTGGAACAGCGGACTGTAAGTGTCGGAGGGGAAGAGCTCGGTCTGACACCCAAGGAATTCGATCTGCTGGCGCTGCTCCTTACCCATATGAAGCGGGTATTTACTAGAGAGGAATTGCTGGAGCAAGTATGGGGGATGGATTATGCAGGGGGGACGCGCACTGTGGACATCCATATTCAGAGGCTCAGGTCCAAGCTCGGTCCAGACCACCAGCTGCTGCTTCAAACTGTCTATGGAGTAGGGTACAAAGCAGTGGGTGACAACATATGATTCGAATGAATTTGAAATGGAAGTTTACCGCCTTCGTTGCGGGCTTGCTGGTGTTCACGATCGTTGTATTATCGCTGCTGGTGCTCAAAGGGGTGTCAGATGATCAACGAACGCAAACGGAAAGCTCATTGGCGCAGCAGACGGGAACGGCTAACCTTCATATTAAGCAGCAGTTCGTTACAGGAACGCGGCTCGAGCCGAAGTCCTTTATGCAGCTGCAAGGCCAGAAGCTGGCCGTAGAGCTTGGTACGATAAGCGGAATGCGAGTCATCTTATATGATTCGGATGGCGTAACGGTCGGCGATTCGCTGCCCATGGCTGCCAAGACGAATGTCTCAGACGCACTTCAGCCTGCTCTGCAGAACAAGATCGCTTATATAACTGAGGGGGACACGTTGGAGTATTTGGCTCCTTTACAAGGTTCTGACGGACAAATCGGCGTCATCCAATATGAAGCTTCCTTAACGACTCAGCGTGCTTTCTATCGGACCATTCTGAGTTTGTTTGTATTTGGCGGGATGATCGTTCTCGTTATCAGCTTCGTGCTCGGGGGATACTATATGAACCGTCAAGCGAACGCGATCAGTCTACTCAAGAAAGCGGCGGACCAAATCCGCCAGGGCGAACGGCTGTTTAAGCCTGCCCTGCAGCGGCAGGATGAGTTGGGGGATTTAAGCCTGGGTATATTTGAAATGAGCGAAGCTATTCAATCGAACCTGAGAGCTTTGGAGGATGAGCAAGGGAAGATGCGCCAGGCGATGCAGAAGCTTCAGGAGCTGGAGCAGCAGCAAAAGCAGTTTATCAACAATATCAGCCATGAATTCAAGACACCGCTCACCTCGATCAAAGCTTATGCGGATCTGTTAGACATGTATGGGGACGATCCTAAGCTGATCAGTGATGCGAGGGAAGCGATATCCAGAGAATCAGGCCGGTTATACGATTTGGTAGAGAAGGTATTGAAGCTGGCCGCGCTGGAAAAATATGAATTCGAGCATCGTCCCGAGCGGGTGGAACTGGCTGGACTGCTGGGCGATATTAGCGACCGGATGAAAGGAAAGGCCGATAAATTCGGCGTAACGATTATCAAGCAGCTGGAGCCCGCTGTTATATGGGCAGACAGGGAAAGCGTCATTCATATTGCGATAAATCTTTTGGATAATGCCATTAAATATAATGTGGAGAATGGCTCTGTCATTGTAAAATGCCATGTCGTAGGTGAGCGGGCGGAGATTGTTTTTCACGATACGGGGGTAGGCATTCCGCTGGAAGGCAGAGACAAATTATTCGAGCCGTTCTATACCTTGAATAAGGACCGTGCCCGGCAGTCCGGCGGTAGCGGATTGGGCTTGGCTCTGGTTAAACAGTTTGTCGAGCAGCAGGATGGGACGATCCATATCGAGGGCTCAGAGGGACAAGGCACGGTGGTTACTATTAGATTCCCTGTACATCCGCAATAAAAAAGTTTACAAGTTCGAAACAAGTTGAAATGCTGCGGATAACATTGAGGTCTATACTCGGAGTAAGCTCTTCGGAAAGGAGGAATGAATCTGAGGCAGAGCGTAACAGCAAGTGTGAAGCAGATGGCGGGCTATGCTGTGCTGATAGCGGCATTCGGCATATTGTTCGCAGGATGTGACGGAAATCAGGAAAGGGCTATTAAGATTATTGATGCTCCTGCTCAAAGTAAAAATGATGAAATTGCGTTAGAACGTGCCGACAGGCTTGAAGGTCTGTATGCCTACGACTGGATGTCGGATCAGGAGCTGCTGGGCTCGGAGAGGGCACTCTCGAATGCGTTACTCGTTGTACATCGGCTGCCGACTGGAGATACGCTGCCAACAGACATTCCTGCAAGCTCCCAAGTGCATATTTCCCCGGATCGTAAGCATGCCGTAGTTCTGAGAATCGGCAAGGCAGAGATGCTGGAATTGGGTGCCCAGTCGTCTTTGTCTTCTTCCGGTCGGTCAATAGAAGTTGGGGGAGAGGGGCTTTCATACCTTCTTAATCAATCACACGGCTCATGGAAAGATAACAGTACGTACATCGTACCGGTGGTCAATCCTCAAAATGAGTACGGCTTGGCGCTGCTTGGAACGGATGGGGGAATTACCTATTTGAGCGTACCTGCTTCAAAGGAGTCGATCGAGAAGATAGAGATGCGAGATAATATCTTCTATATGTTGAACGTGTCCAAGCAGTTGTTGAGGTTTGAGCTTGGAAGTAAGGAAGCTGCGGTTATGTATGAACATATAGCCGATTTCTCTCTATCTCCCGATGGGCAGCAGCTGGCTATCGTAGTAGAAACCGCTGTCGATGAGGAAGCATTGAAGGTGGTTTCTACGGCGGATGTGACCTCAAGCACCTTCGTGGCCAAAGGCCGGCTGCTTAGGCAGCCTTCCTGGTCGCCTGACGGCACCAAGCTGGCTTTTACGGTATTTAATCTGAATCAGGGGATGACAGGATTGTACGTAATGAATGCCAAGACGGGCCGTATGGCACCTATCGCCGCTCAGCCAAATCCGGAGGCTCCCATTCTATGGAGCCCGTCGGGCCGTCAGTTGATGGTTAGCGAAGAGGGAGCTTACGATCGAAGTCGACAGTCGATAACAACCTTGTACCAATTAAATAAATAATTATATATGGAGTGAAGAGATATGAAACGTATGGGGAGTATAATCGTCCCATCCATGCTCGCTATCGCTATGCTTGCCGGCTGCAGCGCCAACGACAAACAGCTGACAGTGAAGAATCCGCCTGAAACGGCCGCTACTCCCCAGCCTGCCGCGACGGCGAAGCCGACCGAAAATAATAAGGAAGATGTACTGAAGCAAATGCAGCTTGCGTCGTCTCAGGCCAAAGAGCCCCGCGAGCTAATAGCATTCATGGATACGAACATACCCAAGGTTGACGCCGCGACGGCTGACAAAATGTTTATCCTGCTGGAGCAGTATGACGAACGGCAGCTCCCGGCCATCAACGCTAATCTCAAACAGCTAATGGGTCAGCCAGGAGCTGCCGAGAAAATGTACGCCCTGTCGTACCCGTTCGATTTCAATCAGATCAAGGGGGACGACAATCTGAAGCAATGGCTGCTTAATCAAGCTGCGGGCAAGCTGGCTCTCGATAACAGCCATGAAGGGGACTTTGCCTGGAAGATCGATTATGCGGCTTTACAAAAAGCGTATTCTCCACGTCTATCAGAGGATATGAAGCACTATCTCGGAGTTAAGGCTACGGAAGATCAGAAGCCGTTTGCCAATGACGGGGGCTTGAAAATAACCCGTAAAGAGCTGGGCGATCGTTTATTGAACATCGAACAGTATTTGACGAAATACCCGAGCGGACAAAAGAGAGCTGAAATGAAGGTGCAATATTCCAATTATATGGCAGAATATATTCATGGTTATCGATACGAGGCCATAGATGAAAAGACAATGAAGCTGATGCCGGAAGTGAAGCTAAGCTACGAACAGCTGGTGAAGCTGCATCCGGATACAAAGACAGCGCAGATTGTTAAAGCCTACCTAGATGAGATCAATAAAAATAAAGACGGAATCTATAAGCCAGGGGAAAAAGGGGTTAGTATCATCGGCGATCCGTTACCGAATATCGGATCGTTCTGGGAGGGGTTGAACGGGAGAATTGATTCTTTGTTCAAGTAGACAATTGCTAGATGGGTTTACTTAAAAGGAGAAGATCCAAGGGCATTTTACCGCAGCATACTTTTGTCATAACGACAAAAGTATGCTCTTTTTGTTATACAGGCACAAGCACTGCAACAGCCCGAGAACCCTTGCTGCTGCTGGGTTATGCAAATTTCGCATACTCTTGTAAAGAAACGGCTTATGTACAAAGGAAGCCGATATTTATTAAACTTAATTATTATTCAAGGAGTTGGAGAGTAGGGGGAAACAATATGTCGTTAGATTCAAAGCAACAGATGATTTATTATAATCCCCTCGCTTCGGACAAAGATGTAAGCGGTTTTCGTTTGGAGGGAGAGGCGTCCGTGTCGTTTTCGAACGGCACCATGCGTATGGAAAATAAGCTCGACCCGGCAGAAGGGCAAGCCTCTAATTTTGTTTTCTGGTGTCCTGAGGACTTTCCTTCGGACATTAGGGTCACCTGGGATTTTCGGCCGATAAGGGAGCCGGGTCTGTGTATGCTGTTTTTTGCAGCCAGCGGACGTCTTGGTGAGGATTTGTTCGCGCCGCATCTGGCTCGCAGGACGGGGCAATATGAGCATTATCATAGCGGTGATATCAACACGCTGCATGTTTCTTATTTTCGTCGTCGGTATCCGGAGGAGAGGGCGTTTCATACATGCAATTTGCGAAAAAGCTACGGAGCTCACCTCGTATGCCAAGGAGCCGACCCCATACCGAGTGTGGAGGACACTCCTGGCACTTACCGCATGGAGCTTATAAAACGCGGAGAATACATCGCTTTTGCGGTCAATGATCTAACGGTTTTTCGATGGACAGATGATGGGCAAACCTATGGCCCAATATTAGGCGGAGGTAAGATCGGTTTCCGGCAGATGGCACCGCTGGTAGGGGAATACGCGAATTTAACTGTATATTCGCTGGATTAAATCGATAGGCTCCGCGGTGGCGGCGGTAGTCGAAAGGAGAACGGTGATGATGATTTACAGCTTCGAAGAAGGGATTCCCGAAAGCTTCGTGTCCGATGAGCAGTCACGGCTTGCGACCAGTGCCCGGAGATCTAAAGACGGTGAATGCAGCTTGCAGTGGGATTATTCGGACCATGGCTTTTTAAAAATAAGAGAGCGTATTGGCTATCGCCCGTTTCAGGAAGGTGCCAAGAGTCAAGCGCGTGATTCCTTTGCGGTTTGGATCTATAATGCCAGACCCATTCAGGAAAAGCTGACTTTTCAGTTTGGGCGCAATGATGGCGAGCAGGTGGATTGCTGGTTTGATTTCCGGCTTAATTTTCAGGGCTGGCGTACCGCTTGGGTTGCCTTTGAGAGAGATATGGAGGGCTTACCCCATCCGGAGATGGACTGCTTGATCATTCGAGGACCGAAGAACGCGGGAGCGGGCACGCTATATATGGATCAGATGCTGCTGTGTACCCCCATCGATCCGCGGTTCCATACTCGGGACGTACAGGTTCCGTTTGTCAATGTTCGTGCGGACGCTGCCGCGAACGCTCATTGGCTGAGTTTATATGCATTTAAACAATTAGAACGGAAGCTGCCTATCCCGGCAGATATAGAACCGGCTCAAACATCAAGCCATAGACAGATGGATGACCGTTTTGAAGCCTACTTTTTACAGAAGAGATCTGTTACGGCAGAGGATATACAGCGAATTGAACGCAAGTTCGCTTCTTATGAGATTTCCTTTGAGGGGAATGGCATATCGGGGCGTCCGGTGGAGCTGCCTTTCTTCGACCATTTTCCGGGACAAGAGAAAGCACGCCTGAAGGCGCTTGCAAATAGTGTGCAGCTCCAAGAATATACGAAGCTGATGATGGATATTGCAGTTTGCTATCGTTCCACAGATCAAACGAACTGGCAACTAACATTGAAAGCAATGTTCATTGATTTGGTCGACTACCTGGAAGACCAGGGCTGGGCGTACGGAAGCTCGCAGGGCACGGTTCATCATTTCGGATACAATTTCCGTAATTATTATCCTGCGGCCTTTTTGATGAGGGACGTATTAAGACAGGAAGAGCGTCTTGAACGAACACAGCGTACGATGTACTGGTTCAGTGGAGCGGGACGCATTCATACTCCGCTGGATGAAGTAGAGGGGAATGTCGATATCTTCAACACCACCTTGCACGGGATGTTTGCCAGTCTGCTTATCATGGAAGAAACTCCTTACAAAGTACGCGAGCTGACGGCGTTCAAGCTATGGTTAAGCCAATCGCTGCTGCCGGCCAGAGGCCTTCGCGCAGCCTACAAAGTAGATGGCTCTGCGTACCATCATGTAAATCATTATCCTGCTTATGCTGTCGGGGGCTTTCTGGGTGTCACTCCGGTGATGTACTTTACCAGCGGTACAGAATACCGTATTACGCAAGAGGCACATGAGACGGTCCGTAATGCGCTGCTCGCCATGCGGCTCTATTCGAACAAGTATGAATGGCTGGTCAGTCTTTCGGCGCGTCATCCTACGGGCAAATGGGCATTAGACATTGAGCCTTTCGAATATATGGCACTATCCGGTACGCCGGACGGGACGAAGGAGATCGACGAGGAGGCTGCCGCCGCTTATTTGCGTCTTCTGAAGCCAGGTGAACCAACTGAAACCGGGGAACTCCTCATGGCGAAGGGAATCAGACCAGAGGCCGATCCAAATGGTCATTGGACGATGAATTATGCTGCGCTAGCCCTTCATCGCAGAGATTCCTGGTTAGCTGGGGTTAGAGGCCACAGCCGCTACTTGTGGGCTAACGAGACCTATGTGAGCGCGAATCTGTACGGCAGATACATTTCACATGGGCATCTGCAAATTATGAGCCAAGGAGCCCCGATTAACAACGAAGACAGCGGCTATCATCATGATGGCTGGGACTGGAACCGATGGCCGGGAACGACGACGGTCCACAAGCCTATTGCTGAACTGCGTTCGGATGTACGCAACGTGGATACGTTTAGCGGGTTCGAGGAGATGCTCATTTCCGATGAAACGTATGCCGGCGGTCTGCACCTTGAAGGGCGCAACGGCATGTTTGCGATGAAGCTTCACGAGAATCCGAAGTATGAAGGATCGCATCGAGCGAGAAAATCGTTCTTTTTCTTCGATAACCGGATTATATGCCTAGGCAGTGACATTGAAAACGACAATGCTATATACGCGACCCAAACTACGTTGTTTCAAAACCATCTTGCCGATCCAAGTGAATCGATCTATTTGAACTCAGTGGGGTCTATTGAAGTATTTCCTTATTCTCGGGATTTGGAATTAGACAACTCCGTATGGATGTTGGATAATAAGGGGAACGGATTTTATATTCCCACTGGTCAGGGCTTAATGCTATCGAAAGCGGTTCAGCATTCGAAACATCAGTCGACCGATGCTGATACAGAAGGGAACTTTGCAGCCGCGTGGCTCGAACATGGAACAGCTCCGAAGGGAAGCGGCTACGAATATGCGATGGTTGTCCACACCGATTCCGTGGAGATGGAGCATTTTTACAATGCTATGCTGACACCGGAAAAGGCGGCATATACGGTACTGCGCAAAGACCGTTCGGCCCATGCGGTCTACGATAGAACTACCCGAACAACAGCTTACGCACTATTCGAGGCTGATGAAAGCGTAAACATAGGGCATTTGACTGCCGTCGATACCCCATGCATGGTGATGATTCGCGAAGAGGATGATCAGTTGTTTGTCAGCGCTGTGGATCCAGATCTGCGCTTGTATGAGGGCATTGAACAGGATCAATACGATGAGCAGGGCAAGCAGGTAGAAGTCAGTTTGTATTCAAGATCATGGGTTCATGCGGAGAGCATTCCGCACACCCTGCGTATAAAGCTAAAAGGAAGCTGGGCTAAGCAAGCAGAGGACAAGAACATTCGTATCGTCGAGTGCGGGGCAGAAGGCACCGTGATTGAGATGACGTGTAAGGATGCCATGCCTCTGGAGCTAACGCTTATCAAAGCCATTCATTAAGTACGGTGAATAAGTAGCGGAGGATGGAAGCGTTATGGGGAAACCCGCGCAGCGGACCGTTATGCACCGGACTTTCATCAAGAACAATGCAGAGAGGATGATTGGATGAAATCAGCGATTAACCGGCTGCCGGTCTTTTATCGATACCTTTTGTCCTACATAGTCTTGCTCTTGCTGCCGCTACTTTTTTTGGGGACAACCGGATATTTGCGTTTGGCCGATATTGTGGGCAATGAGGTGGAGCGGAATAATCAGGCTCTACTGGATAAGCTGCAGGATGAAGTAGATCAAAAGCTGATTCAAATGAACAAAATAGCCGGACAAATTACACAAACGCCGGAGTTGTCCCCCTACGTGCTTACTCACGATCCTCTCAGTATGTATGAAGGGAAGAAAATGCTGGAGAGCCGGGTTGTGGACGACAGCATCCGGGAAATTCTCCTTCATATTCGCGGATCGGACTATTTGTATTCCTCGCTGAGCGTCTATAAGGCGAAAGACTTCGTGACAGATTTTTATCATTACTCCGATTGGAGTGCAGAGCAATTCTCTCAAGATTTGAACAGCCTGACCAAGCCGTTCTTACGTCCTGCTGAGGATGTGAAGATCGACGGGCTGCCGTTTCAGAGACTTATCACCTATTTGGTTCCAATCCCGATCAACAGTCAACGCCCTTATGGTACGGTCATGTTCATGATGAAGGAGGACATGCTGCTGAAAGGGTTGAACGCGGAGCTGACGCTTCCTAAGGGTAATGCCATCGTATTCGACTCGAAAGGGCAGGTGCTGTCCGCCAATAAACAGGAAGATTACTTGAAGGATCCTGAATTTTACAAGCAGCTGACAGAAGAGAAGGGCAGCAAGCTGCTCGACATCATGCATAAGCAATACGTAGTTTCTTATCAAAAATCGTCAAAGAGCGGCCTGCTGTACGTTACGATGCAGCCTCAATCCTTCGTTATGGCACCGGTTAATCGGGTCATTTTCCAATGGATTAATAGTCTGCTGATCATCTTCATTGCGGGCTCCTTGCTTGTCTACCTTGTCATGCTGTTTAATTATAAGCCTGTTAAGCGGCTGGCTGCGCTTGTCGAAGCGGTCCGAGGGCATTCGATTCGTAGGGCAAATGAAATTGACGCGATCGGCAGCGCTATTCACGATATGGCCGACTCGAACCGGATGCTCGGGCGCAAGCTGGAAGAGAACCGTTCCGCTGTCAAGGAGCACTTGCTGGGCAGCTTGTTGAAGGGCGAAATGAAAACGCTGCAAGAGCTCAATGATAGGGGCAATGAAGTAGATATTGTTTTTCCGAACCCGCTAACCGCGGTGCTGATTTTGGAATATCCTTCATCCCTCATTCCTTTCAAGGAGAAGCTGATTTCAGAAATATCCGAGAAATTCGGGGGAGCTTATTTAGGATATTGTAAGGACAGCCTGGAGGAAAAGCGGACGATGTTTATTATGTCCGTTGAAGGCTCCCTGGAGGAATGGAAGTCATGGCTTGGCCAATTGCATGAGCATTTGAGCATGGTGTTCGAAGCGCCTATCACGATGGGCGTCGGGAATATGTATGCAGAGCTGACGCAGGTCGGCAGGTCTTACCTGGAAGCATCCACCGCTATTGACTACAAGCTGATTCGCGGTAGTCAGCGGACGATTTTTTTCGACGAATTGCTGGCTCATGATCATGAGGATATGTTTAATCCGAGACGCGTGCTCGATGATCTGGATATCGTGCTGCAGCATGGCAATCCCGACCGAATCTCGGAGGAGGTTCAGCAAATTGCCGTTCGCATGAAGCAAAGCGGACTGACCTTGTTTATCGCTAGGGAACTTTGCTACGATATGATCCGTAAATTCATAGCTTTGGTGGAAAAGAAACAGCCAGGGACCTCAAGTGGCAGCTTTCCGGATGTCATGGCGTTGACTGATTTCACCACGCTCGATGAAATAGCCGATTTGTTCACTACCGCATGCGCTACGCTGTGCGAATCTCTCAAGGAACGCAAGCCTGCCTCCTCTTCGGCCCTCATCGAGCAAATTACACAATATATTTTGAAGCATTACAGCGAATCTGACTTTTCCGTTCAAAAGATCGCCGATCATTTCTCTTTGTCTTTGTCCTACTTAAGCCGTTACTTTAAGGAGCAGACAGGGCGGACTGTTATGGACTACTTGAACGAAATTCGAATTGATCAGGCTAAGCTGCTGCTTCGTACGGATGACCGTTCTGTAAAAGAAATTGTTTTGCAGGTCGGGTATTACGATGTGTCCAGTTTTATCCGCAAATTCAAGCAGTCGGTTGGAGTTACTCCTGGGGAGTATCGCAAACAGCAGCGTGCGTAAGTCTAAGCCATAGTCATGAGATTCGAAAAAGCCCTGCCATATTTCGAAGCAAACCGCTTAAACCGGACTTCGTTTGTGGCGGGGTTTTATCTGTGACTGCAACTGCAAAATTAGCATATGAGCAGGTCAATTTTGACTGATGCAGACCCCGAAAAGTCCTATATATCAATATTCGCATAGTCGGTTAGTCGATCTCACTTATATACAGAGGCAGCGGTAACGGTGTTAAATAAGATTCATAGAAGCGGTTACAAGCAAGGCAACGACAACATGCGGAGGTGAACGACAAACATGGCGCAACAAACCGATACGGTCCAGACCGGTCTATTAAAGGGTCAAGGAAACACATCCAAATCCCATTTCGCAAAGACCATCCGAAGTATCCTAATCAACTATGATTTATATTTGCTGCTGCTCCCGACTCTTGCGTACTTTATTATTTTTCATTACGTACCGATGTACGGATTGCAGATTGCGTTTCAAAATTTCAATCCTATCAAAGGCTACAGCGGAAGTCCGTGGGTAGGCTTCGACAACTTCGTCCGGTTTTTCGAATCATACCAATTCGGCACGGTCATCAAGAATACGATCGGGATCAGTGTATTTGAACTGTTGGTTGCTTTTCCGGCGCCGATCATTTTAGCACTGATGATCAATCAGTTGACCAGTGAACGTTTTAAAAAATTCGTGCAAACGGTTACTTACGCACCGCACTTCATTTCAACAGTAGTCGTCGTAGGTATCGTGTATCTGCTGCTCTCTCCAAAAACAGGAGCAGTGAATTCGCTACTCGGCCTCTTCGGCATCGATCCTATCTTCTTTATGGGAGATGCTTCCTGGTTCAAGACCGTGTTCGTCTTTTCCGGGGTATGGCAAAGCGTAGGTTGGGGAACCATCATTTATTTGGCCGCGCTGACGGCGGTTAACCCTGATTTGCATGAGGCAGCGGTGGTGGATGGAGCAACCAAGCTGCAGCGCGTCCTCCACATTGACATCCCATCAATTATGCCAACGGTCATTATTATGCTGATTATGAATATGGGGCATATGATGAGCGTCGGGTTCGAAAAGGTGTATTTGATGCAAAATCAGCTGAATGTCGATGCTTCTGAGACCATTCAGACTTATGTGTACAAGGCAGGTCTCGTACAAGCTCAATACAGCTACGCCTCGGCTATCGGACTGTTCAATACCGTCATTAATTTCATTTTGTTAATTTCGGTCAACAAAATCGCGAAATCGCTTAAGCAGACGAGCCTATGGTAGAGGAGTGACATGATGAAGCTGGCAAAAACAAAAGGCGATCTCACTTTCGACGTGGTGAACTACTCGCTGATAACCATTTTACTGATTCTGGTCATCTATCCGCTCTACTTCGTGATTATGGCCTCGGTTACCGATCCTGATTTGATTTACTCAGGCAAGCTGTTGTTTTTCCCCGATCATTTGACCTTGGATGGCTATAAAAAGGTTCTTTCCGAACCTTCCATCTGGCTCGGGTTTCGGAACTCGCTGCTGTATACTGTATTAGGTACGGCTATCAATGTCGTACTGACGGTTTCTGCTGGCTACGCGCTTTCCAGAACGGATTTGGTCGGAAGAAATGTATTCATGTTCCTGCTCGTGTTTACGATGTTTTTCGGCGGAGGACTGATTCCGACCTACTTGTTAATTAAAGATCTCGGGATGCTCAATACCGTTTGGGCGATGGTCATTCCGAACGCTGTATCCGTCTTCAATGTGATCATTACGCGGACGTTCTTCCAATCCAACATTCCGGGTGAAGTACTGGAATCGGCGATGATCGACGGCTGCACCAACATGAAGTTTTTTGTGAAAATAGCGATTCCTTTGGCGCTTCCGATCGTAGCTGTTATGGTACTGTTCTATGCGGTAGGGCATTGGAACTCGTATTTCCAAGCGCTTATCTATTTAAAAAGCAACGCCATGCAGCCGCTTCAGGTGATACTAAGAAACATCCTGATTATGAACGAAGGCTCCGATTTGCAAAATCTGCAGGATGGCTCTCAAGAGCAGCAGAAACGTATGGAGCTTATGAAATACGCAATCATTATCGTATCCAGTTTGCCGGTGCTTGTGCTGTATCCGTTCCTTCAGCGGTTTTTCGTTAAAGGCGCACTGGTAGGTTCACTGAAGGGTTAAATGCGGGCAACCGCTATGAATAGCAGCTAGGGAAGAAGAATAAGGGGGACTATGTCGATGAACAAGAAGAAATGGCCAGTAGCCACAACGGCATTAACGCTTTCGATTGCACTTGGATTGACGGGCTGCGGAGGGGACAAGAGCGCCGCGGGAACAAACGACAAGAAGAGCGGTGAGCTGCCGAGCAACATTAATGCAACAGATTTCCCGATTGCTAAGGAAAAGCTGAACTTGAACTTTGCGGGCTTCAAGCCGCCTTCAGGTAAAGACCTGAATGACTATAAACTGTTCCAGGATATCGAATCCAAAACTAACATTCATATCAACTGGAACTTGACCCCGGGAAGCAGCTGGGCAGATAAGAAAAACCTGCTGTTTGCTGGAGGAGAGCTGCCTGATGCTTTTTACGGGCACGGGATTTTGAGTGAGGATACGGATATTGTCAAGTACGGCTCGCAGGGAATCCTTATTCCGCTGGAGGGGTTGATTGATAAGTATGCGCCGAATATCAAAAAGCTGCTTGATGAAAATCCGACCTATAAGAAGCAGCTGACGGCGCCGGATGGTCATATTTATTCGCTTCCAACGGTTAACGAGACGTATCCGAGAACGAAATCGACGATGTTTATCAACAAGAAATGGCTCGATCAGTTGAAGCTGCCTATGCCAACGACGACCGATGAGCTGTATGCAACTTTGAAGGCTTTTAAGGAGAACGATCTCGGCGGCAACAGCAAGAAGGATCAAATTCCATTGTCATTTGTACAAAACAACGGTAGTAACACGGATATCAACTCATTATTCGGTGCCTTCGGGGTTATCGACCGCGACATTCATAAAGTAGGGCATAACCACCTGTCCGTCGAAAACAATAAGGTTATTTATACAGCTGTACAGCCTCAATATAAAGAAGCGATTCAATTCATTAACAAGCTGTTCGCCGAAGGCTTGGCCGATCAGGAGAGCTTTACCCAGGACGCGAAGGTGTTCAATGCCAAAACGAGCAAAGGGATCGTAGGCGTTGCTATGGACTGGAACCCGAGCAATCAGGACTATGTATCGGTACCTCCATTAAAAGGACCGAACGGACAGAAGGCGGTATGGGCTGATTACCCTGCGGGTATTCTGCTTAGAGGCTCTTTCTCGATCACCAATGTGAACAAAAATCCGGAAGCGACCATGCGCTGGATCGACTATTCCTTTGACCCGAAAATCTCGCTGCAATTCAGCAGTGGTGTCATCGGCGGAGATAGCTTGAAAGAACGTTCGGACGGCAAGTACGATGAGATTACGCTTCCATCCGGCGCCAATGAAGAGGAATTCAAGAAGGTTCCTCCTACCGCATACTCAGTATGGTCATTAACGAATAAAGTAAATGAAATGAAAGTGGTTACGCCGAGCGGCAAACGAAGTAAAGTGGACGTTGATAGCGTATATGCTCCATTCCTCGTAAATAATGGGTTCCCTAAAGCATACTTTACCGCTGAAGAAAGCGACCAGATCTCCCGTTACCTGACCGATATCGATGGCTACGTCGGCAAAATGAGCGCGAAATGGATGATGTCCGGCGGTATCGACAAAGAGTGGGACGAGTATTTGAAAAAGCTTAATGATATGGGTCTTGATAAAATGATGAAAATTTATCAAACGGTGTACGATAGATATAATAGTTCCAAGTAAGGAATTCTACTAGTAAAATAACTAAGGGAATTAAAAGAAAGCTGTCCTTCTGAAATCAGAGGACAGCTTTTTGTATGGGATGGTTGATTAATGTGCAGCTCCAGCCGCTGCCAGACTACCACGTCTACGCTGGTACAGGTTGTTGCTGACTAAAGCAGCGATAATGAGCAGGGTGCCGCCGATATCATATACGGTCATGGAATGACCTTGAAGTACAGTGATGATGAAGGTTGTTACTGGTACAAAGTTAATAAATAAAATGCCGTTGACCGGAGTGAGCAGCTTAATGCCCGTATTCCAGCTGATAAGTGCGAAAAGACCGGCAATCAGGATCATGAAGCTAAGCTCGAAGCCCGCAGAGTACACCATGTGGAACGTAGGGGCATGCAGTATGCCCAGAGCCGTTAAAGACAGCACGATGGCTGCGGATGTTGCCGTACCCATTACGCAGGTTAAAGTCGAATAACGGAGAACCGACCAATCCTTGAATTGGCTGCCGCCGATCGTGTAGACGACCCAGCCGATGACGCCAAGCAAAATGAGAAGTACAGGGAACAGCGCGCCGCCTTGAACGAAAAATGCACTCATGTCGCCTTTCGTAATGACCATGAAGCAGCCTATCAATGCCACAACAATACAGATAATGGTCGGAGGCTCAGGTTTGCGCTGCTTGAATATCCAGAGAAGCAGAACGGAAAGAATAGGCATAAGAGCTTCCATGACGGAGGCCAGAATGACACCGGACGTGCCTAACTGGTTTTGCCCCCAAAATACGAGCAGATTATATACAGTGAAAGCCATCGTACCGAATACCCAAAGTGATTTGGCGCGGCCGCCGAAGCTTAACGCCTTTCTTCCTTCTTTGATCCAAAGCATAATCACCAGAATAATGGAGACGGCGGAATAACGAATAACGGAAAAATAAAAAGGGTCCAGATGGGTAAATGCGCTTTCCGCTACCGGAAACATCGCGCCCCAGGCAACACTTGCCAATAAGCACATCAATACACCTTTGATGATGTGGTCTTTTCTCATTGCTGATATCCTACTTTCTTCCTGAAAATGTACGATTCACACGATTTCTATCTTATTCCCAAAAACATATCATGTAAAATGATTGAAAATGATTATAAACATCATTATTATTGATATTATAAAAGGAGAAGAGAGGAGCCGGCAGGAAGTGGATATTAACGATTTGAAAATATTTCAAACGGTCGCAGAGCACGGCAGCGTCAGCAAAGCGGCGAGAGAGCTCAGCTATGTTCAATCCAATGTAACGGCAAGAATCCAGCAGCTTGAGCATGAGCTTGGAACGACATTGTTCAGCAGACACCGCAAAGGCGTAGCACTGAATGCAGACGGTAGGAAGCTGCTCGAATATACGCAAAAAATATTGAAGCTTATGGATGATATGAAGCAGGCGTTCCATGATCCGGAGGATCCGTCAGGTCCGCTCCTGATTGGGACAGTAGAGACCGTTTCCAGCCTGCCGGGGCTCTTATCCACATATTGCAAGCATTATCCTCGCGTTGACCTCTCGCTGGTCACAGGAGTTACGGAGCATTTGATGAACGAGGTGCTGCAGTATCAGCTGGACGGGGCCTTCGTGACGGGACCGATTCGCCATGCGGAGATGGAGCAGGATTATTTAATTGAGGAAGATCTCGTTTTAATTGCTAAAAAGGATGATGACTGCGATTCTCTCGAGCAGTGTCTGGATAAGCCGCTGCTTGTATTCCGGGCAGGATGCGGGTATCGCGCAAGGCTAGTACAGTGGCTCGGACAGCAGGGTGTTGCGCCCGCTAAAATTATGGAATTCGGGACACTCGAAACGATTCTGGCTATGGTAAGCTCAGGTCTAGGAATATCACTGGTCCCGAAGTCAACCATTACCCATTTGGAAGCGGCTGGCGGGCTCCGCTGCTTTACGCTTCCGGAGCAGTTCAGCCGGATTACGACCGTGTTCATCCGCCGCCGTGATTCTTTATTGGGAGCCACGATGCAGAAGTTTCTGGATAATGTTCATGCGTTCCATCAGAGGAACGGAGCTTCTGTGGCTTCTCCAAATTCGGAGGGAAGGTTTGAATCTGATCGGCTCTCTGCCGGTTAAATGCACTACATTCTGTTATAACAAATTCGCGCCTCCTGAGTTACTCTTCTACAGCGGAATACGCTGTTCGAGGATGTATCAGGAGGTGCTTTTTGCTGTGCTCTGAATTCCGTGCGCGCTTCAAATATAGTTTCACACGGTTGCGAAGCGGTACAGATGCTCCTTGAACTGATCCAGGACCGCGGACTGTCGACGATCGACATTATATGCGTAATATACATACCGTTTATATGAGTTTTTAGGGATGGGTCGGCTTACGAGCTCGCCTCGCTCCACTTCCTTACGGACCGCCAGTTGGGAGACGAATGAGACGCCTTCTCCTAGCATCACCGTCTGCTTGATCGCTTCCAAGGAGTCCAGCTCCATGTGTGCGTTCAACTGGATACCGTTGCTCTCAGCCCATTTGGCGGTCAATTGACGCGTACTCGATTCGGGGCTATGCAGCAGGAACGGAACATGCTCGAGCTGCTCAGCACGGAGCTCCGCATATTCCGCCAATCGATGCTGCGGGGAAGTGATCAGCACTAATTCATCCTCGCATAACACTTGGGCAGCCAGGTGAGGCGCCTGAAATGGTTCGCAGGATAAGATTCCCAGATCAATCTCGTGGTTCAGCAGCATTTCCTTGATGACCGGCGCCGTTTTGACCAGCAGCGTTAAGCTGATTCTCGGATAAGCTTGGGCAAAACCGCTCAAGATGCGCGGCAGAATGTAAGTACCGGGCACATAGCTTGCCCCGATCCGTAACGAGCCTCTGCCCAATTGGTCATATTCCTTGACGACGCGTTCGGCTTCATGGGCCAGCGAATTGATTTTGACGGAGTAGTGGTAGAGCGATTGTCCGGCTTCAGTCAACAATATTTTTCCAAGCCGGGATTCGAATAGCTGAACGCCAAGCTCTTGCTCCAGGCTTTTCATATGAAAGGTGACCGTCGGCTGCTTCAATCCGAGAGCGTCGGCAACGGGAGTAATCTTTTTATGCTTCTCCAACAGTTCGACAATTTGCAGCTTCAGCAGGTTCATATCGCACATCCTTTTGGGTTAGAGATAGGTACGGGTTCAGTATAGAGAAAATCTATGGAATTGAATAGAACCCATTGATAAATTTAACAAAGGCTTTACGCAGAGATAATACTTCCCTGCATTTGGACCTGTACACTGAGGTTAGTTTGGCAGATGGGAAGGGAATTTTATGGATGTCATCATTCAAGGCTTGCAAAAATCGTTCGATCAGGTCCAGGCACTGCAGCCGACCGATCTGCGAATTCAAAAAGGCAGCTTCACAACGCTGCTAGGACCGTCAGGCTGTGGCAAAACAACACTGCTGCGCATGATCGCTGGTTTGGAGACACCAGACCGTGGCGAGCTGTTCGTAGGCGAGGAATGCTTGTTCTCAAGCTCCCGGAAGGTAGATAAACCTGCTCACCGCAGAAACTTCGGGATGGTGTTTCAAGACTTCGCGCTGTGGCCGCATATGACGGTATTCGAGAATGTGGCGTTCGGGCTGCGGGCGAAAGGCAGCACGAAGGATTTGAAGCGCCAGGTTCAGGAGGCCATTGATAAGGTCCGTTTAAGCGGGATGGAGGAGCGTTATCCGCACCAGATGTCCGGAGGACAGCAGCAGCGGGTTGCCTTTGCCCGAGCGGTCGTAACAAGGCCGCAGCTCGTCCTGTTTGACGAGCCGCTCAGTGCGCTCGATGCTCTGCTGCGCGATGAGATGAGGCTTGAGCTGATCAGTCTCGTCCGGGATATCGGGTTGACCGCGCTTTATGTCACACATGACCAGACGGAGGCGATGTCGATGTCCGACGAAATCGTCGTCATGAAGGAAGGGCGTATTCTTCAGAGCGGACAGCCGGAGCAAATATACAATTTGCCAGCACATCCTTTCGTTGCGCAATTTATCGGCAAATCGAACTGGCTGGAAAAGGACAAGCGGATGGTTCGACCGGAGCATGTCCAGTGGCAGCCCGAAAATGTAGTGAATTCGGATCAAAAGACCTATTCGGGTAACATCCGCAGCGTCAGCTATCTCGGTGACCGATATGAGATTCTGATGGATATGGGGACTATGGGCTTTTGGACGGCGTATCATCAAGTGCGTTTGCCGGTCGGGCATCGTACTGAGGTTTATGTATCGCAACGGCACATTCATCACATTTTGTAACCATATGGGGAGGCTTATAACAAATGAAAATGAGAAGCGGATTGAAAAATGGGGCACTTCTTTTACTGACGGCTATGGTCGGGTTTGGAGTCGCAGGGTGCGGAACCTCACAGCAGCAAACGGCAGCAACGAATGGAGCGGCACCAAAGGCCGAACAGCCTTCACAGCAGCCTGCTAAAAATGAGGAAAAGAAAGAAGAGAAGAAGCTGAGCGGCAAGCTGGTTGTTTACAGTGCGGGTCCTAAGGAGCTGGCCGAAAGCATTCAAAAGGGCTACGAAGCAAAAACCGGCGTGAAAATTGAAATGTTCCAAGGGACGAACGGCAAAATTTTATCCCGTATGGAAGCCGAGAAGGCCAATCCGGTTGTCGACGTAGTTGTTCTGGCATCGCTGCCATCCGCCCAAGGCTTGAAGAAAAGCGGCCTTACATTGGAGTATAAGGAAGCAAAAAATGTGGATAAATTGATTCCTGAGTGGTCCGATAAGGAAGGCAACTTCTTCGGCTACAGTGCATCCGCGCTAGGTATCGGCTACAATACGAAGCTCGTCAAAACCCCGCCGAAGGAGTGGACGGACTTAACGAAGGAAGAGTGGAAGGGCAAAGTAAACATTCCAGACCCAGCATTGTCCGGCTCCGCGCTTGATTTCGTTACTGGATATTTGAGCATGAAGGGCGATTCAGGCTGGGATTTGCTCGATCAATACAAGAAGAACGGCGTAGCTATGGCAGGAGCCAACCAAGAAGCGCTTGATCCGGTTATTACAGGCTCCAAAAGCATCGTGGCGGCCGGTGTTGATTACATGACTTATCAAGCTAAGGCTAAGGGCGAGCCTGTCGACATGATCTACCCTGCGAGTGGCACTGTTATTAGCCCGCGTCCAGCAGCAATTATTAAATCCAGCAAAAACGTAGACAACGCCAAAGCGTTTATCGATTATTTGCTGTCCGATGAAGCACAAAAAATGGTGGCTGAAACGTATCTGCTGCCAGGCCGCAAAGACGTTCCAGCCAAAGACCGTCCGGGTGTGGAGCAAATTCCGCAAATGAAAGTGGATTGGAATTGGATGGACACCAACGGCGATGCTGTAACCAAAAAATTCACGCAGTTATTTAAATAAGAGGCAGCTATGTACAGCACAAACACGGGTTCTTTAAAAAAACTGGGGATGACACTGGCGCTGCTGATTCTGACGCTGCTGGTGGTCGTCCCGCTTTTTTTCATCTTTTTGACAAGCGTTCATTCTGGTGAGCAGTGGGATTGGATAGCTCCGATTCGAACGATTCTCGCCAATGAGCTAGGCGAGGTGTTCTGGAATTCCATCTGGCTCGGCTTGTGCGTCATCGTAGGAACGACGGTGTTAGCTCTGCCGTTGGCATGGATATTATCTAGAACCGACTTGAAGCGCCATACGTGGCTTGATATTGTCCTACTGATTCCCTTCATGACGCCGCCGTATATTGGCTCGATGGGCTGGATTTTATTTATGCAGACGAACGGCTATCTGGAGCAGCTGCTTCCTTCAGCCGCAGTGGTGACTCCGGTGTTTTTCACTTCGTTCGGGATGATCGCTATCATGAGCCTTCACTTATTCCCATTCCTGTACTTAATCCTGCGCAATGCGCTCGTACAGATCGGCGGCAGCAAGGAGGAGGCGGCCAGTGTACATGGCGGCGGTTTTCTGTACAGCTTTCGCCGCGTAGTGATGCCACTGCTGCTATCCAGCTATGCGATGGGAGCGTTGTTGATTTTCGTCAAAACGATCGCCGAATTCGGCACCCCGGCTACCTTTGGCCGCAAGATCGGCTTTTACGTGCTGACGTCGGAAATCCATAAATACATCTCAAGCTGGCCGATCGACTTCGGTAAGGCGACGTCGCTCGCTTCCATATTGTTAACCTCCTGCTTGCTCATCTGGTACATGCAGTCGATTGTCAGCCAGCGGTTCACCTATTCGCTGGTCGGAGGCAAAGGCTCCCGCGGGAAGCTGTACCGGCTGAGCGGCTGGATGCGCGGCCTTGTCTGGTTCTATGTGGTAGCCTTGCTAGCAGTTTCGATAGGCATTCCTTACTTCTCGATTATTGCAGCGTCCTTAATGAAGCTGCGTGGAGTCGGCCTGGCTTGGACGAACCTGACGCTTCAACATTATGTGGAGCTTCTTACATGGGGCTCCAAAAGCATGCAAGCGCTGATGAATAGTGTGAGCCTGTCGTTGGTGGGGGCGACCGTTTCGGTCATCCTTGGTACTTATTTCGCCCTGATGATCGGGCGTGCTAGATCGTGGCCGCAGAAGCTGACTGACTTGTTCAGCTTATTACCCAACACGGTGCCGGGTATTGTCATTGTGGTAGGCTTGATTTTGCTATGGAATGCACCATGGAATCCGATTCCGTTGTATAACACGTATGGTATGGTCGTGTTGACCTATGTGGTTTTCTTCCTCCCTTATACAGTACAGTATGTCAAAGCGAATTTCGCCCAACTGGATGATTCGTTATTTCAAGCGGGTCGGGTATTCGGAGGGAGCGCGATATACATTTTCCGTAGAATTTTGCTGCCGCTTATTATACCAGGGATGTTGGCGGGCTGGATGATGACCTTCACGATATCGGTTCGTGAGCTAGTAGCGTCTCTGATGATTTTGCCGCCTTCAATGGAAACGTCGGCAACGTATATTTTTTCTCAATTCGAGCAGGGCAAGGTATCGCTTGGGATGGCGATGGCGGTTGTCTCCGTCGGGCTAACGACGATTTTGCTCCTTGCCGTGAATACGATAAGCGCAAACAAAAAGTGGAGTGTGAAATAAAATAATGCAAGTGACTGTATGGGGCGGTGCCGGGGAGCATGGCCGTTCCTGCTACCTCGTGGAACACCGTCAAACCCGCGTATTGTTGGATTGCGGGGTGAAGAAGGAAGGGACAGGGGAATACCCTCTGCTGGATGAGCAGGCCGTATCCAATTTGGATGAGGTGTTTCTTTCTCATGCCCATGAAGATCATTCCATGGCTCTGCCGCTGCTATACAAGCAAGGCTATGGCGGCAAAGTATGGACGACTCGAGCTACCGTTCGCCAGCTTCCCTCCTATTTTGACGCCTGGAGGCGATATGTGAGGGATCAAGGCTTTGAGCTGCCTTATGAGGAGGAGCATATCCAAGCGATCCGCTATGCGTTCGTTGAAGAAGAAGCCCCGCCCGGCGAATGGCTGGAGCTGTCCGAGAAGCTTAGCGTCTGCTGGGGGAGAAGCGGGCATCTTCCCGGCTCTATTTGGCTGCTGCTCAACATGGAAGGGAGCTTGGCTTTCTTCTCGGGAGACTATACGTCAGAATCGGCGCTGCTCGCGGCGGAAACTCCCAGTGTACCTGCTTATAAAGAGGCTATCCAGAGCGGGTTGCAGGAGTGCGGCAGCACGGCTTCGCAAGAAGCTATCGATCTTTCTATAGTGGAAGCGGCCTATGGTATCGATGAAGATTTCCAGGAGCATAAGCTGATGCAATTGAAAGGGGTGTTCGACTCAGCGCTACAGCAGGGCGACACGGTGCTATTACCAGTACCGACCTACGGAAGAGGACAGGAGCTGCTGTTGTGGGCACTCGATTCATTCCCGCAGGCAAGGATCGTAGTTGAACGAGAGATTATGGACGTATTCGGACAAATGCTGGAATGGCCGGAATGGTTGAAAGAAAATGCGGCACAGCGCATTAAAAACTGCCTATCGGATGAACGTTTGCTTGTAGTGGATCAAGAGACGGAACGGGCTGAAGCACTCGCCGCTAAACCATCGGGCGGTGTCATCGTGTTCACGAACGACGGCATGATGCAATCGGCCAAATGCCGATGGTACTATAGCGAGCTTCGTACAACCGGAAGCTACAGAGTAATGCTGACCGGACATTTGGCCCGGGGAAGCCTAGGCCAGCGGCTGCTTAATGGGGAAGAACCTGGAGAGGACGGCAGCCGAATACATTTTGTCCGATACAAGGTACATCAAGGCTTGCCTGATGTGAAGGCGATGCTGGAAGCGATGCGAGCTAAGCAGACGGTTCTTGTGCATGCAGGGAAAGCTTCTACGGATGCTCTTTACGCCCGTTTAAGAAGCGAAGGGTATGAGGGGCTGAACTCCATGATGCCTGGTGAAGTACTGGTTGTGCAGCCTGGCTGAAGCCTGCTAAAGACCCGGTAGCGGATTTGCTGCCGGGAAACATTGAAAATGAGAGCCATCTAAGATACACCTTTATAAGGATGAAGTTTTCTACCCGTCTTTTTTTGGTACAAACTATCCATATATTTATCAAGCTCCTCTTTTTGCGATGAAGGGGACACATATTTTGCATGATTCAAAACCAAGGTAGCGCCGAACCTTACTACTTTATCCCCGTCATAAATATCTAGATACATAGAAGCACTCCACTTCGGAAAGCCACCTTACCTGCAGCCTCGTCATAAGCCACAGTCGCACCTAAATTGTCCGCCACAAGACGTTCTTTCTCCTTGTTAGTTGCGCTTCGTAATATTGTTTTGGGATAAGGCCTCAGCATAAAATCCACAGGCTGACGTATCGAAAGGAGTATGGGACGGTAAAATATAGAAGGGTTTTGCTGTATTGGCGATTTGAAATTTATTGAAATTGTAAAATTTTTCAATTGATCTTTAACTCCAGCACTACTATTCTATATTAGGCAAGATACAGTCTTATCGGGAACGGTGACGACAAGGGAGTGTTCTTTTTTGAAGGAAGAAAAGCTGAAAAGAGGGCTGAAGGCCCGCCACATGGCCATGATCTCGTTAGGCGGATCCATTGGAACGGGCTTATTTCTGGCAAGCGGAGGAGCCATACATACAGCGGGGCCAGGAGGCGCCCTGTTTGCTTATTTGACCATTGGTATAATGGTGTATTTTCTTGTAACGAGCTTGGGGGAAATGGCAACCTATATGCCGGTATCCGGGACTTTCAGTACGTATGCGACGAGATTCGTCGATCCTGCCTTCGGCTTCGCGCTGGGGTGGAATTACTGGTACAACTGGGCTATTACCATCGCGGCGGAATTAACGGCTGCCACACTGATTATGAAATTCTGGTTTCCTAACAGCTCTTCTTTCTTATGGAGTGCGTTGTTTCTTGCGTTGATGACGCTGCTTAATCTGCTCTCGGTCAAAGGATATGGGGAGACGGAATTTTGGTTCGCGCTTATTAAAGTCATAACCGTTATCGTATTTATTGCTATCGGTCTGCTGATGATCGCCGGCATTTGGTCTCAACAATCGGTCGGATTCCAAAATTGGAAGATAGGCGACGCGCCTTTTCACGGAGGCTTCTTAGCTGCGTTAAGTGTGTTCATGGCGGCAGGGTTTTCCTTCCAAGGGACGGAGCTTGTAGGTGTTGCCGCCGGGGAGAGCGAGAACCCGAGGGAAAATGTGCCGCGTGCCATACGTACTGTGTTTTGGCGCATTTTGTTGTTTTATTTGTTGGCAATTCTCGTCATCGGCTTAATCATTCCTTACACGAATGAAGCGCTATCCAGCGACAACATTACGATGAGCCCTTTTACAATCGTATTTGAAAAAGCAGGCTTGAGCATGGCCGCCTCGGTCATGAACGCCGTCATTTTGACATCGGTGCTATCAGCCGGCAACTCGGGGATGTACGCATCTACTCGTATGCTATGGGTGCTTGCGCAGGAAGGTAAGGCGCCTCGCTTTCTGAAGAAATTGACAAGCCGGGGAGTGCCTGTATTTGCTCTACTGGCAACAGCGGCACTTGGAATGTTCGCTTTCTTATCTTCATTCTATGGGGATGGTTTGGTGTACGTCTGGCTGTTGAATGCGTCCGGTATGTCCGGATTTATTGCGTGGCTGGGCATTGCCATAAGTCATTACGGCTTCCGCCGAGCCTATGTAGCTCAGGGGAAATCGTTGAAGGATCTGCCTTATCGTGCCAAATGGTTTCCGTTCGGGCCGATATTGGCTGGAGTGCTCTGCGTCATCGTCATTATCGGACAAGCGATGGGGGCCTTCTCGGATGGGAAAGTCGACTGGGCGTATATGTTCGCTTCGTATATCGGGATCCCGCTGTTTCTGGTCATATGGCTCGGATACAAATGGAAGTACAAGACGAAGGTGTTGAAGCCTGCGGAGTGCGTATTTGACGAAGAGGAATAGAAAAAAGCCGCTGAAAAGCGGCTTTTTTAGTTGGTGAGAAGCCTTCAGAACCTAAATTCGCTAGTGTACATTTCGGTAGGATATGCCCCTCCAGCCGCTGTTGAAAACCGTAAATTTTCGATTAGAATTAGTGGTATTTTTACGGATTTCAAAGGCGGACGTAAACTCTTCCGAGGCATACCCTACCTACATTTCTGGCGAATTTCTAATAAGGACTCTCATCAAACCAAAAGCCGCCCACGAGGCGGCTTTTTACTATAAAGAGAGGAGTAGGAAGAGAAGAAGTATCTAAGCCTAAGCCGTCTTAAAGTTCTTCTTACTGCGCAAAGCTTTAGGCTTGGAATTCACCAAAACGATACTAAGCAGGATAAGAATAAGTCCTGCGACCAGTGTAACGGTGATTTTTTCACCTAAAAAGAGCACGCTGCAAATAATCGAAATGAGCGGGATAAGGAAGGTAAATGATCCTACTTTGCTTGCTTCACCGGAACCTACAAGCTTGAAGAAGGCAAGCCAGCCAAGAGCAATAACGAAAATAGAAATGAACAATAAGCATACAACGAACGGCAAGTTCCAATGAATATCGGACCAGCTTTCAAAAACGGTGCCAGTACCTGATAACACGATACCGCCGATAAAAATCTGAAGGGCAACGACCCAGATGGCATCTACCTGCCCGGTTGTTTTCTTCATATATAACGTACCTAAGGCCCAACTAATCGCACTGCCGATAGCGAGCCAAATCCCCATAGTCGATATAGGACCGGCAAATCCCCCGCTGCTGATGGCGGCGACCCCGAAGAATCCCAGAACCAAGCCCAGCATCTTCAAACCGAACATAGCTTCTCCAAGCCATAACCAAGAACCTAGACCTAGCAGCACAGGCTGGAAAAACACTAGAGCAGAGAATAGCCCAGCCGGCAAATAGTTCAGTCCAACGGTCTGAAGCCCATAATAAAGGATAATGTTCAGAACGGAAGAGATGAGGTAAATGTGCCATGTTTGCTTTAAGCGCAGCTTTTTATATCTGGGTAACGAGATGAGTACCAGGATCAGCCCACCGATGAATGTCCTTAACCCTGCGAATAGCAATGGCGGTGTGTATTGAAGTGCATATTTGGATAGCGGCCAGTTGATTCCCCATATAATGACGAGAAACGTCAAATAAACGGCAGCCCGTGTACGTGAAAGCTGCGGCATGTAAATCCACTCCTTGTTGTCTTATCTTTTGTCTTTAACCATGATACAATGATTTCTGTAATAAATAAAATGAATGTTAATCATAAGGGGTATACCAAAAACGTTATGACTCATTCTCAACTAAAACTATTAGTCAAAATTGCTGACACCGGAAGCTTTACAAGAGCAGGTCAAGAACTGAATATGACGCAGCCTGCGGTAAGCCGCGCTATTTCTACGCTGGAGGCCGAATTGGGTGTCACCCTCCTTATTCGTGACCGCCGTAAAGGGATTGTACTCACGGAAGTCGGCAAGCGCATCCTTGTTCTTTTCCGTGATATATTGAAAGGCTTTGATAAGGTCGATCAAGAGGTAGCAGCGGAGAAAGGCTTTGAAGTCGGGTTGATCCGTATCGGTTCTTTTCCAGCAGCTTCAGCACATTTTTTACCTAAAATTTTTCGCGTCATTGGCGAGAAGTACCCGCGACTCCGATTCGAGCTTCACGAAGGAAGCATCGATGAGATTAAGGAATGGTTAGCGGCGAGAACGATCGATGTCGGTTGGATTATTCCGCCGAACGATGAGTTTGAAGCCGTTCCCTTACTCAAAGAACGAATGTCATTATTTTTGCGGGAAGATCACCCTTTGCAAAGCCTTGACACCATTCATGTCAAACATCTTGATAATGAACCGATGATCATTTGTAAAGGCGGCTATGAAACTCCAATCTATGAGCTGTTCGAACGAGCTGGCGCTCGGATTCAAGCCAAATTTGTTGTTCACAACGTCAATACGGCTTTAAATATGATTCAAGAAGGTCTTGGGATGGCTATCATGTCCAATGTCTCATTATCACTGTCCTCTTTGCCGCCCAACGTGCGAATCCGCTCTCTGGAGCCGCAGCCTTACAGGGAAATTACATTAGCAGTCCCTTCTCTGGAGGAGTCATCGTTAGCCGTTAAGCTGTTTATTCAAACTGCCAAGGATATCTTTTCCAACTAGTAAAATCTTTAAAATATAAATATCACCCGTACATTCTGTTATCAGCGACACCGAAGCTTCATATGGATAACACGGTGAACCCGCGCGAACTAGTTAAAAGACAGAATTAAGCCGCTTTGTTCTCTCAATGAGGGAACGAAGCGGCTTTTTTGTTGTGGGTTATTGAGTTGGTTCATACGCTTATGAATGCAAACAAGGTTCAGATAATAAAAATAGTCGAAGTAAATGAATGATAGTGATTATCATTATCATAAAATGGGAAAAGCTATAACATAAAGATATGATAATTGTTCTCAGTTATAAAATCAAACCGTTGGGGGATAAGCCAATGCTTTATCTCAATGAATCGGATGTCGCCGCTAGTGGAGGGCATGATTGGATAGCTGCGTTGGAGGATGTAAGGAGAGCTTTCCAGTGCCATGCCCGAGAAGATAGCGTGCTTCCTCCCAAGGTGACGCTGCCGATTCCGTATGCAGAGAAAATAGGGCCCTCCTCAGGGCCTCTTCCGCATTATGTGGCGATGCCCGCCTATTTGGGCGGTAACATCCCTTATGCCGGCTTTAAATGGGTCAGTGTAGGACATCCGTATCAGGTGGATCAACCTGATATTACAGCTGTTATCGTAATCCAATCCCCGGATTCCGGATATCCGGCTGCAATAATGGACGGTACGCTGATTACGGCCATCCGCACGGCTGCTGTAACGGCTGTAGCCGCGCAGGAGCTGGCGCCACCGTACGCAGAGGTGCTTGGGATTATTGGAGCCGGAGCACAGGGAGCCATGCACCTGCGGCTGCTTCCACAGGTTTTGCCGAAGCTTAAGCAAATTCGTCTCTACAATCGGAGCAGGAGTAAAGCTGAGGAGCTGGCCTCTAGAATGAAGAATGAGGTCAAAGCGGAAATTGTAGTGACTGGGCAAGCTCAAGAGGCGGTCGTAGAATCGGATATTTTGGTGACCGCTACGTCTTCCTCAGGAGAGCCGATCGTGCATGGGGAATGGCTGAAGGAAGGAGTTTTGTACGTGCAGGTGGGCAGGCATGAAATTGCCTTCGAAGCCGTACGGCAGTTCGACAAAATCCTTGTCGATGATTGGGAGCAAATCCGACATAGAGGAGTGCAGACGTTGGCTTTAATGGAGCAGGAGGGGGAGTGGCGCTGCTCTTGCCTTCATGGCACGCTTGGCCAGCGGCTGTTAGGGAGGATTGTCGGGCGTGAGTCCGCTTCCGAACGGATTATGTTTAGCAGCATTGGCTTAGGTGTGACGGATCTCGCTATAGCAGCCCGAATTTATGAGCAAGCGACGGCTCGAGGCATCGGACAATGGCTAGCCAGATAATAAAATAGTTAGGAGATAGATGGCATGCTAGGGAAAGAACAACCATCGGCTGAGCCGAGAAGGTTTCATACGGACATCGTGCATGCAGGTGAAGAGACACGTAACCTTTACGGCAGTGTAACGACTCCGATTGTGCAGACCGTCAATTTTTATTTTGAAAGCACGGCTGAGCTGGAGGCATTTTATAGAGAGAAGCATGGATTAAACGATTTGGAAAAGGAAAGATATCCACGGTTCAAATATGGCCGAACGGGGAATCCGACCCAGCAGACCGTGGAGAAAAAGCTGGCCGCACTGGAGGGAGGCGAGGCGGCCTTATTGACCTCAAGCGGCATGAGTGCCGTCAGCACGGCGCTGCTCGACCTGCTATCTGCAGGCGATCATCTGGTGATGGTCGGTGATCCGTATTTTCATATCAAAGAATTCGTCGATCGTTATTTAACGAAATGGAATATTACATCTACCTATGTGCCGATGAATGATTTCACGGCATTGGAACAGGCGATTCAGCCTAACACTAGGATCGTATTTGCAGAAACGCCGACGAACCCGCATATGCGGGTAATGGATATGAAAAAGGCAGTTCAGCTGTGTCGGGAAAAGGGGTTGTATTTCATCGTCGACAGCACCTTTGCCACACCATACAATCTTCGTCCCCTGGAGTATGGAGCCGATCTCGTTATTCATAGTGCGACGAAATTTATTAGTGGTCATAACGATGTCATTGCGGGAGTATTGATCGGGCGGGCTAGTGATATTCACCGCATGCGAGACAGTCTTGAAATTATGGGCGGTACCATTCAACCGATGATGGCCTACTGGGTTACTCGAGGTCTCAAGACGCTGGGGCTTCGAATGGAGAGGCACAATGCGACGGCGCTGCGAGTGGCTCAATTTTTGGATGCACATCCCAAGGTACGCAAGGTGTATTATCCCGGCCTTCCTTCCCATCCGGATTATGCGATCGCTCTATCGCAAATGAGAGGATACGGTGGCGTTGTCACGTTTGAGGTAGATCATCTGGAACAAGCGAGACAAGTGGTTGACGCGATGCGGATTCCTCGGCTCGCTAGCAGCTTGGGGGGCGTGGAAAGTTTGATCAGCGTAACGGCGATGAGCGCGATGGCCTACTTCTTCATGACACAGGAAGAACGGATGGAGCGGGCTATTCCCGATGGGATGATTCGTTTCTCTATCGGTATTGAAGACCCCGACGATATTATAGCCGATTTGGCGCAGGCGCTGGATAAGCTTTGAACTCTGGCAGACGAGGCTGAGGCTGATAGGTGTGACGGGAGGCTGATATGATGGAAAAGGGACAAGATCCTTACACACGCGGACTGATCAATTTCGACCCGTTCGTTGAGAGAAGGCGGATGATCGGTGAGGTGGTCGCCGTTTTAGAGGGGCGGCTGAGCAACAGGGGGCTTGCCTTGATTCATGCCCGTTCAAGAGCATGCCGGAAGCACGATATCCATGAGCTGATCTTGACGGCTGATCCCGAGGCGAAGCCTGGAGTGCAGGTGGATCAGATCGCTTATTTGGCTTTTTTTGAAGTGACGCGGGGAGCCGTGATCGTTGCCGGGGACCGAATAAGGATAGGAGACCGATGGAGCGGTACGGTCGTCGGCTTCGATGAAACGCATGTGCCTAACCATATTAATATTGTAGTAGCTGGAGAAGAAGTGACCGGACGGGAAGCGGGCTTAGGGGTAGGAGACGCGGTTCATATTATACCAGAAGGTGATGAAGATGAACTCAGCTCATGAAGCATTGGAGAGAGTCGTTGATGCCATTGATATCGAGACGTTTATGATATGCGGCAGTGAGCAGGAGGCAGGGCAGCTTATGCTGGAGCTGCTGAATCAAATGGGCTTTCCAAACGGGGACGTGGTGTTTGTTCAGCATGAGGGGCCAGGTGCCCGGGTGAGGGGCCGTGCTTATGTCCATACCCCTGAAGAAGCTCCTCTGCAGATGCTATTGAAGGCGGGAGAAAGATGAGTGTGCAGCGAATATTGCTTGTTCCGCTCGATCCTGTACATGATGTCGGCATCAAGCTGATCCGCAATGGACTTGCGGAAGCAGGGCATGAGACGACGCTTCTGCCCCCTGACCTGACCGTAGATGAGGTTATCGAACGGGCTTTGCAGGGAGATTATGACTGCATATTGCTCAGCCGGACGATGGGCTACGGGGTGATGGAGCTGCTTGCGCGGTTCATCGAGCTTATCAAGTCGGCAGGAATTAGAGACCGCGTCAAGCTCGGTGTCGGGGGCATGGCGATTCGGCCAGAAGTTGTCGATCCGCTAGGCTTTAATGGAAGCTTTGGCCCGGGAACAACGGTAGAGGAGGCCGTTGCCTTCGTAGAGGATAGGCCTGTTAACGAGGCGGTGTCGGGAGCTGTACGGCGGAACAAGCCCCAATTGACTGCTGGATTTTCGTACCGCTATGGAGAGAATCGAATGGGCAGCTTGCTCGACGGCATTGCACGCGAGGCGGTTGACTGGGCTGCGTGCCGTACAACGGCCGCTCTGCAGAGGGCACAGCTTCGCCAGTCCGCCTTCCGGCAGGGAGATCCTGCCGATGGGTTTCGGCTGAGCGGCTCGGCAAAACGCGAATATGCTATGCGCTGCTCGCAGGATATTCGCGATTACTATGCTGCCGGCCATCTGCCCGAACGGGTGCGGCGCATTCGCACCTCCCGATTGGAGGAGGCTGTTTCATTCTGCTTGGCCTCGGCAGGAGGCAAGCAGAGTGTCACGCTGCACCATCAGGGTGCGAAGCCGGTAGTCCTCGTACAATACGGGACCGGATCGCCGCTGATGGATATTACTCATCTCAAGGTGGCGGAGGCTTGGGGGGCGGAAGGTGTCATTCATTTCGATCCGGCTTGGGGAGCGCGGTCGGAGGGGCTGCTCGAGGGCTGCTTATCGTTCCAAGGGGATGGTACGGTCATTACACCGGATAACATTCGGCTGCTTCGTTCCGCCCTATTACCGGAGACCTTGTTCCAGGTAAGGGCGCACCGCGGTCTTAACACGCCCGAGACAGTGGTCATAGCCGGAGAAGCGGGTGCAGACCTAACCAAGATCAATATTGCCTATGGCTCACTTGGCGGAGGTACTGATCCTGAGCGGTTGACAGTCGACGGCATTGCTGCCATGACCTATGCCGCTCAGTACGGGTTGCCTTATGACATTGTAACCAATGAGGAGCTGTGCGGCGTGCCGGCTTACAAAGCATTCGCAGGAATGCTTATCGGCTGTGCATTAGGGAGACTGACCGGAGGCTCTCCGATTCTTCAACCCTTGTTCTGCCATTCTCCAGAAGCAATGCTTAAGGGGAGAATGAGCGATAATTACATCGATTTCAACGCCGCCAAAATTCAGGCGCTGCGGTGCATCATCGACGCGCCGATCTGGCCGGGAGCCCCGTTAGGCTTCATGACCCATACCGAGGATCGGGTGCAATCATCGGTCACTACCTCGCTGCATGCCGCGCTGGCTGCATCGCTACAGGTCGACGCGATGACGATCGCCTCGAGTGACGAAGCATATTCCGGCGGTACGATCTCCGCTCAAGCGAGAGTAGACACGCTTCGCGGAGTGAAGGAAGCGCTCCGCTTCCTGGGGCATGGGCATATAGCACCGACAGCAGCGGCTCAAGGGATGTCCGAGCAGCTGATCGAGCAGATCGAGCGCGTGCTTGAGCAGGTGCGGTCGATCGGCTTTGTCGATTCGCTATATCGCGGTGTGCTGGGAAGCACGGAGGAGGGGGCTTATCCGGGCAGAGCGGGGAAAGGGTCGGTAGAGACTGCCATCCATTACTAGCTTTGCGAAGCTCAATGTGCAGTAGGGGTGTTCACTGTTTTTTCTTGTCGAAGAATATAGCCTTGTGAACAGCCCACCGCCATGCTCGTGCTGCCGACAACTGCCAAAAGAGAATGGACAAACAGGAGGGTGGAGGATTACTATTAAGCAGAGATTGTAAAATCAACCCAAAGGCAGGGGAATTTCAATGACGCAAAGCTGTATTTATTGCACGAAGGACGAACGGATCAACAACCTGATGATCGAAATCGGTCAGCTGCAAGTATCGACATTATTTTTGTTCAGAGAGCAGACGTACCGGGGACGGTGTGTTGTTGCTTTGAACGAACACGAGACGGAGTTTTTCCACCTTTCCCAAGAGAAGCAGGATGCTTATATGCGGGATGTCGCTCAAACAGCACGTGCTATTGAGCAGGCCTTCTCTCCGAACAAAATCAATTATGGTGCTTTCGGTGATACGATGCCTCATGTTCATTTCCACATCGTTCCGAAGTATGAAAATGAGTATACTTGGGGAAAAATGTTCGAGATGAATCCGGCTCCTAACAAGCAGCTTAGCGATTCCGAGTATGAAGAAATCATCGATCTTATCAAAAAGAACTTATAAACCAGCTAACCTAAACCAAAGACACTCTCGGAAGGGTGTCTTTTTTGCACTTCATTTCCCAAAAGAATGAAGATAGGACACGAAGAAGTGTGTTTCGGTTATCGATTTAAGTTAAGTGAGAAGTTATAATCATTTATGAAATCGATTTCATAACGAATCTCGTATGAGACGAAACTCATAGAACGAGAGAATAAGGGGGATTAGTATAGTGCTGCTTAGAAAATGGGGGATCGCTCTGGCTGCGGCTTCGTTCATGGTTCCGACGTTGGCTGCATGCTCGAACTCAAAAGATGAGAAGGCCGCGGAAGCGCCTAAATCGGCTGAGGTCAATTATAATGAGACCGCGACGCTGACTATCGTATCGCAGTTCGGGGACACACAGGAATATTTCGATAAATTGTACGGCAACCGCATCAAGAGAAAGTTTCCCAACGTGACGATCAACTTCATTCCGAGAGGGACCGGGACGGGGATTAATGATCTTGTAGCTGCGGGAACTTACCCGGACATTATGTACGGAAGCTTGTCGGACATCGACGGATTTTTGATCGATAACGGTCTGGCTTACGATATGTCCGAGCTTGTTAAGAAAAATGCATATGATTTAAGCCGGTTTGATCAAGTCCATATTGACAGCATCAAGAATACGAATCCTGATGGCGCCCTTTACGGGCTTCCAATGCCATCTTCTCAAGTTCAAGTGCTATTCTACAATAAAGCTTTATTCGATAAGTTCGGCGTGCCCTATCCGAAGGATGGGATGACCTGGGACGATACGTATGAATTGGCCAAAAAAATGACCAGAACCGATGGCGGAGAGGTTTATCGCGGCTTCAGTTCCTTTATCGGAAGCGTGCTGAGAGACAATCAGCTGTCCTACCCGTATCTGGACCCGAAAGCAGATCAAATGTACGACAATGAGAAATGGAAGCAGCTGCTGTCGAATCTAAGCCGGTTCTATCAAATTCCGAATAATAACCGCGACCCGAAAAAGAAGTCGCAAACCGAAGAATACACAGCATTCCATGCGAAAATGAATGTTGCAATGCAGGTAAACCAGCTGACGCGATATCTGGAATTCCCGAAAGAGCTGAACTGGGATATGGTCACGATTCCTACGTTCAAGGAACTGCCTAATGTGGGCAGCCAATCCGGTGCGTATTACTGGTACATCAGCAACACGAACAAAAACAAGGATCTCTCATTCCATGTCATTTCATACATGCTATCGGATGAAGTTCAGCTCGATATGGCCAAAACGATAGGGTTAGTTCCGTCATTGAAATCGTCGAGCGATATTTTCAAATCGATTGGTCAAGATGTACCAGAGCTCAAAGGGAAAAATATTCAGGCAGTATACAAATATAAGCCGGCGGCTGCGCCTCCGAAGAGAGATAAGGGCTTGATCGGCGCCAACCCGAATGAGCTGAAAAAAATAGTGGAAAAAATATTCGACAGAACGACTTTGGATAACGTTGACATCAATACCGCGTTAAGGGATGCGCAGGAGGAAATGGCCAAACAGGTAGATGCAAAAAAAGCCAATGCGAAGAAATAACTATAAGGACTTGCTCCGGTTTCTAGGGGCAGGTCTTTTTTTGCCTTGGGTAGGGCAGGATAGCTCTAAGCGTAGCCAAGGTTTGCAAAATATGTCGATCATACAGCAGCAATCTGGATCTTTTCTCCTGTTTTTCATTCCGGTATAGTCCTATCCTCCTGACTTCATCAAATATTATCAAATCTTCCAATGCTTTCGTGATAGAATTCAAATTGGTAGTTATATACTTTCTAATAATGGAGGAATATGATGAGTAAACCAATGCATTGGAAAGCAAAGCTGTTGAAAACAACGCTCGCCCTTACTCTCGCATTTCCGCTTCAATCTTTCTTTTTTAGCGGGGGGCAGGAGGCTTTCGCCGAGGGACCTAGTGATCCGGCTCCCTTCATCAACGCGAAGGTTGTCAACGAGAATGCAGGCAAAAAGATCTTGTTCGATAATACGCACGGACAAACAGCCGGCGCTGCGGACTGGGTTATTGACGGCGCTTTTTCCGATTTCGGTAATGCCTTGGCTGACAATGGATACTATGTAAAGGAGCTTCGCAAGTCCAACCCTATCACGGTTGAGGATTTGCAAGGCTACGATGTGTTGGTCATCGGGGAAGCTAATATTCCTTATAAGCAATCGGAACAAGCAGCAATGAAGCAGTATGTTCAAAACGGAGGCAGCATTTTCTTCATCGCCGACCATTATAATGCGGATAGGAACAAAAACCGTTGGGACGCGTCCGAGGTTATGAACGGCTATCGTCGGGGTGCTTGGGAAGACCCTGCCAAGGGCATGAGCGCTGAAGAACGCAATTCTGCCGCCATGCAAGGGGTCGCAAGCTCCGATTGGCTCAATGAAAATTTCGGTGTCAGATTCCGCTATAACGCGCTTGGCGACATCATCACCGATAAGGTTGTGGCACCTGAGCAAGCGCTTGGGATTACTAACGGTGTATCTACTGTAGCTATGCATGCCGGCTCTACAGTTGAAATTTTAGATCCGACCCGGGCCAAAGGAATCGTGTATCTGCCCCAAACGAATGCAGCTTGGCCCAATGCAGTCGATCAAGGCGTATATAATGGCGGAGGCGTAGCCGAAGGCCCTTATGTCGCTATTTCCAAATCCGGCTTAGGTAAAGCCGCATTCATCGGCGACTCCTCTCCTGTTGAGGATGCAACGCCGAAATATTTGCGGGAAGAGAATGGCCAAAGAAAGACAACCTATGACGGCTTCAAGGAGCAAAATGACGGCACGCTGCTCGTTAATATTATTAACTGGCTGAGCAAGAAGGAAAGCTACACCAAGCTGAGCGACGTTAGTGGGCTGCAGCTCGACCAGCCTACGGCATTGCTGCCGTTCGAAGCTCCCGAGGCTTCCACGGAGCCGCAAGCAGAGCCTTGGTCCGCACCGGATGCGGGCTATAGATGGTGGGATGCCTCCAGCTTCAAGGCTGGCTCCTATGGAGGTGCTACAGCCGCACCGAGCGCAGCGTACAGCTTTGTGCATCAGGCGCAGCTTCCGAACGCGCAGCAATTTCAAATCCGCGTTGTAGCGGATAATCTGCCAGCCTACGGGACCGTGTCCGGCTTCAGCGCAGGCATTTATTTAACCGGAGGTACTCAGGTTGCTCAAATTCAAAATGCCGACGGCACTTGGCCGACAGCGTATGGCTATAGTTCCAATTTCAGTGTTACGGCCGACGGTTTAGGCCATGCTTACAAGGATCTCACGGTCCGCATTAAGCCTGATACTAACGGTGCAGCGAGTCTGCGTCTAAGACAAAATGGCAATAACCTCAAGACCGAAGCGGTCACCCTGGCCAATGTGCCTGCCGAGCCGCTTCCGGGAGATAAGCCGCCTGTGCCAGACCAAATCTCGATAGCTGAAGCAAGGGCCAAAGCCGATAATACGCTGGTCACTGTAGAAGGCGTTGTGACTACTGAGCCTGGCGCATTTGGCGGACAAGCCTTTTATCTTCAGGATGCCACCGCCGGGGTGTATGTATTTCAAAGCCAAAGCGGCTTCCACCAAGGAGACAAGGTGAAGGTAACCGCTTCGCTTACCCATTACAACTCGGAGCTCGAGCTGGCTACACCTGTAGCTATCGAGAAGACCGGAACAGCGGAGATTCCGGCAGCGAAGGCAGCCACAGCAGTGAGCGAGGACAATCAGGGTCAGCTCATTGAGCTGTCGAATGTAGTTATTCATAATGTGGTCGCAGCCACGCCAGCCGGCTCATTCGAATTTGATGCGACGGCCGGTTCCGCGACGCATCATGTGCGCGTCGACGGCCGTACGGGCCTTACGCTGGATAAGTTCCCTTATCAGGAGGGGCAAGTCGTGAACGTACGTGGGGTTGCAGCGATTTTCAAAGACACCTACCAGCTGAAGCCTCGCGGTCTGAGCGATTTTACGGCCATCGATATGACGGCTCCAATTACGACAGCAGCATTGTCCGAAACTCCTAACAGCGCTGGTTGGTACCATCAGGATGTGAAGGTTACCTTGTCCGCAGCAGATACCGGCACCGGTGTCGCCTCGACATTGTATAATACGAATGGCGGAGAATGGCTGGGTTATACGGCTCCGCTGATCGTTTCCTCAGAGGGCACGAGCAATCTGCAGTATTATTCTGTCGATGCCGCTGGTAACACGGAAGCTGCTCAATCCCTGCTCATCCGTTTGGATAAAACCGCGCCGATAGTGACCTTGACCCAGTCAGGCCAAACCGTTCACGACGTAACCTATGATGTAGCCTTCACTTTCGAGCTCGTCGCAAAAGACGGATTGTCCGGCGTCGCTTTGCAAAAGCTTCTTTTGGACGGAGTAGAAATCTCTTCAGGCCAAACGCTGCAGGCTAAGCAGCTTGGTCTTGGAACTCATACTGTGAAGTACCGCGTTGAAGATGCTGCAGGGAACATTGCGGAGCAGGACTTCAGCTTCGAAATCTCGTTCAGCACCAGCTTTTCTGCTGTTCATGCATTAATCACACAGCTGGACAAGGGCGGTCACTTCAAGAACAATGGGGAAGCCAAGTCGTTGGATGCGAAGCTGTCCACCGCTGAGAAGCAGTATGAGAAAGGGCATAGGGATCAAGCCATCAAGCATTTGAACGATCTTCAGGACGCAGTGGATAAGGATGCGGACAAAGGAAAAATGACGGCTTCCGCCCAAGAGCAGTTGACCCAACATATTGCTTATTTGCTTCAGTCCATTGCTAAATAAAACAATCTCACTTAAAAGTTCCATTCAATAAAAATTGCGGCAGTCAGAACATCTTATCTGTTCTTGACGGCCGCTTTATTGTTTTGCACCATTATTTGTTGACGGTTTGGGCCAACCTTGCATTCCCTATGGCTAGGCTAGCGAGCAAGCTGACTACCACAAATAAGGCAGCAAGCAAAAAGATATCGTGCAGAGCCCCGCTAAACGCCCTTTGAAGTTCTAGCAATACCGCGTCCGGCATGGTTGCTCTAATGTCTTGATTTAACAATATCTCAGGGTCGGAGAAGGATTGCAGTTGCTCAGACATAACCGAATTCTCTTGGCCCATTCTGTTAGTGATTCCTCTAGCAAGAATTCCTCCCATTACGCTAACGCCAAAGGTACCACCAATGGAACGGAAAAATTGGTTCGAAGATGTAGCCACCCCCCTCTGGTTCCAACCCACGGCATGTTGGGCTGCCGTCCCCAAGGTCGGGAAGATTGCTCCCAATCCCAGCCCGGTAATCAGCATGTAAATCACGATCTGGATTGTGGATGTTTCCATGTTCATCTGAGAGAACAGCAAGAAACCAATCAAAGTTAAGATCAAGCTCGACACCAGGATCACTCGATAGGAAACTATCATCATCCAGCGTCTGCTTCCCATGGTGGTAACAACCGTCGCCAGCATGAGGGGGACTAAGGTGTAACCGGTGACGGAGGCCGACACCCCGATAACTCCTTGTACAAATAGTGGGATGTAAGCGATAGCTCCGAACAAAGCCGCGCTTATAAAGAATCCGGCGATATGGCTGCATGAAATCGTGCGGATTTTAAATAGCTGTAGAGGAATTAGCGGCTCTTGAGCTCTTGCCTCAGCCCAAATGAACGTAATGAGAAATAGGGTACCGATCAAGAATAACCCTAGGATGGGACCGCTATTCCAAGCGTATGAATTGCCTCCCATAACGAGTGCCAAAAGCAAGGATACGACGGCGCCTGTAAAAGTAATTGCACCGAGCCAATCGATGCTTTGTTTGGCAGCGTTAGAACGCTTTTCTTTAAGAGCGAATGCGAGCATAAGAAATGCTGCTAATCCGAATGGAAGGTTGATGAAGAAAATCCAGCTCCAGTTCCAATTGACGAGCATGCCCCCAATGGCTGGTCCACATATACTGGATGCGGCGAACATTGTGCTGAATAATCCCATGAATTTGACCCGCTGCTCCGGCGGGTAAATGTCCGCAATAATGGTAAAGGAGATCGGCATTAACACTCCCGCCCCGAGGCCTTGTATTCCCCTAAAGATGATTAACTCAGGCATCGAAATAGCGTAACCGCACAACAAGGACCCTATTAAGAATAACAACAGACCACATAAAAAAATCCGTTTACGGCCGAATAGATCAGCCAACTTCCCGTAGATCGGCATCATGGTTGTCGAAGCGAGCATATAGACGGAAAATACCCAGCTGTATAACGACATATCTCCTAATTGTTTGGTAATCGTGGGCATTGCCGTAGCTAAGATGGTTTGATCCAATGAGGACAAGATCAAACCGGTTAATAGCCCTGTAGTAATCCATTTTGAATTCCGAGTTTCAATCGACAATATAGTGCACCTCCATTATAATAGACACAGTGTTGTTTTAACGAAGCTGTGTCGATTATATTAAATGCCCTACAAGAAAACGGCAACCAACAAAAACGGTGTGTTTGCCGCATATTTGACACAATACTGCGAACTGTCTTGAAAATTCTGAATAATAGACGAAAGGAGAGCATGATGTCGATTAAAGAAACTACGCCCGACCTTCGGGTTCAACGAACGCTGCAACTGATTCGGGATGCGGTGATCTCTCTGATGGATGAACAAGGGTTCGACCGGACAACGGTCCGCGATATTACGGCTCGCGCTATGATTAATCGGGCGACGTTTTATTTGCATTACGAGGACAAGTACGATCTGTTGAAGAAAATCATCGACGGAATGCTTCACGAATTAAAACAGACCATGGCATTGCCTGTAAGCTTTTCAGCAGAGCAGTTCAATATGAATGCGGAGACCCCTCCGGAATCGTTTGTTCGCCAATTTGAGCACCTAGCTGCCAATGCCCTATTTTATAAAGTGATGCTGGGTCCGAATGGCGCGCCGGGCTTCGCCGGGCGTATGGAACAAGTCATCCAGGAGGCGTTGTTTGAAAGGCAGACGTTGGCACAGCCCAATGAACAGCAGCTCTCCCTCCCACGGGAGTTGATTATTCGCTATGCGACGTCGGCCCATATTGGCCTCATGAAGCATTGGCTGGAGAATAACATGCCTTATTCGCCCCACTACATGGCTACGCAGTTAAAACGGCTCCATTTGCTTGGACCTACGCGGTTGTCTCTTCCGTTGGAGTAGAAAAGAATAGAAAAAAAGACGAGCAAAAGATTTGCCCGCCTTCATTGTGAAGCTGTGAGTCTATTCCTTCAACACGTTCTAATTAAAGGGATTCGGAGCTTTGGATGGCATGCTCCCAGCTAGGAAAGTAATACAAAGCGTTCTGTAACAGCTCCGGATGCGATTGCTTAATTTTTTTCTTGCTCAACGTATCACCGTTTTGTTTGAGCTGCTGAATTTGCGATACGACATCGACTGCACTCATATTAGCTTCCATGAATGAACACCCCTTTTCTCAAGTTACTGTCAATTTTACCCTTATGAGTACAATTTATACGGTTACTTTTGAATTTAGGGGTGACATTTGATGTCATTTAGCCGCTTAATAAGATGTCGCAGTTTCGGGTTTCTTCTGTAGCTGGTTGAACCCTTTCTCCTGAAGATTCCTCAGAAATTGCAGCGCTTCAGCTCTGGTTAAAGGATCGTTTCCACCATAGCCCTCTACGGTAGCAGCCGTCTTGCCCTCCGAATAGCCGCTGCTGAGCAGATAACGAATGGCATCGCGATCCTCCACATAATGTTTACCGCTTAAGCCGGCAATAACCTGGGCAACTTGAACTCGCTGAATGGCTTGATCGCGTGCGTCTCCCGTGAGACCAAGCTGGAAGTGGTTTGCATAGCTATAAAAGGTATCGCTCCAGTCCCCGCCGGTGGGTACATTCAAATCCTTAGTGCTGTTCGGATACATGCGGAAAAGCATGGCCAGAAATTCGGCTTCGGTTACCTTTCCATCCGGATGGAAGTTTCCGTCGGAGTAGCCGTCGACAATATGGTACTGCTGTGCCCACTCAATTGAGGCTTTCGCCCAATGGGAGCCGATATCCCCGAAGGCAGCTGTTTTTGGCCCAGGTGGAGATATATTGACGATTCCATCTGCGGAAACGCCGGATTTTTCTTTTACGTAAACCGTATAGCTAAAGGTTGTGCCTTCAAAGCTCGCCGTAATTTTAGCTGATCCGGCTTTAATCCCCAGAATTGCACCGTTACTGATACTCACATTTTCTGAATCTGATGTAAATTGTACGGAAGAGGACACGTCCGTTTTCGTTCCGCTTATATAATTGGCGGAGAAAGCGGGAACTTTGATCGTACCGCCTACTTCGACTGAAGTAGAGTAATATCCAGGAGGCACCAGGGATTCGATGCTGTCAGCCAGGGTCGTAAAGCTCCACGTTTTATTTTCCTCTGATGAAGAACTCTCATACCGGTTGCCTGCTTGGAAGCGGGCCGTTACGGTATAGGTAGTATTCGGCTTAAGCGGCTCCTTAGGGATGTACAGGATAGCATCCTCGTTGCCGGAATGCTTCGAATCTACCAAATAATAATCGACCTGATTGCCGGAGGCATCGGTAATTTGAGCGCTTATATGATCGAGCTTGCCACCCGATGTTGTACTGATTGAGATCGGATAACCGACCTTGGCGCCGTTTTTGCCGTAGTATTGCAGCGGATTAGGAGTTTCATAAGCGTGCCAGAATGGAGGGACCCCTGTCTGACCGTTATAAGGATAATAGACCTGCTTATAGTTTTGGGCGTTATACACATAATCTTTCGTTCCAGGATTTATAACCGTATAGCCATTGGAAACTCCTATCCCCAAATCGCGGAAAGACGGCATGAGCAGGATAACCCGGTGAAAAGGAGCGTCAATCAACACTTGGGTTGCCCCCGACGGAGCCGTACCGGTGGAGGCTACGGTTTCACCAACGCTGCCTGCTGAGGCATAGCCGAAAGCTTTGGCGCGGTCCCAAGGGCCAACACCGGAGAAGCTTGGTCTGCCTTGTTCCTCGCTATGTCCCATCTTCTTATCGATGTCCTGATAATTGGCATGAGCCTGGGATGCCTTGTTCAAATTTTCATTGAGAGACACTGTCGGAACGCCTACTGCTCTTCTGAGCGTATTTAGCAAATCCAGCGAAGCCTGGCGATGTGCCGCAAGCCGGGTCATATCGATGCCGGAATACACATCAAGGGTGGAAGTAGGAACGATAGGATCGTTTACAACAGGCTTAACGATAGGGGTCTGCTGTCCTTGCTGCTGCTGTTGTTGCTCTTGCGGTGTGTTCTCCACCGTAACCGGTATGGATGCAGTCAAATCGTTGTAACGGATCGTCAGCACGGTAGTTCCCGGACCAACGGCTGTAACGACCCCCCTGGAATTGACGGTAGCCACATTCGTATCGGCTATCGAATAGGTGCATAACGCCGTCACTTCAGCAGAGACACCTGGCTCACCGTAGACGTAGTAGTAGGTCGTGTAAACCGTTCTTAACGTCATGGTCATCTCGAAAACTCCGGGTGCGAGTCGAGTGTATTTGGGCGTTCCGTAAGTTGCATCTGTTACGGATGAGGCTTCCGCTGTGTAGGTGCTTCCGGGAAGAGCCGTAAAAGGAAGTTGCGAGAGCAGCACGGCTGCCACGAGCGGTTTGACAAAAGGCTTGAACATGACGTAATCCTCCAGTTTTTGAATTGTGTAATGTACTATTCTCTACTGGAGGACTAAATCCTTCCAAAATTCGACATTATTTAGGCTGTGTGGGTACTTTGTCCTATGTGAGTTTAGGAAGATTTGCGATAATCGCTTGGAGACTGTTTTCTAAGCTTCTTGAACATTTTTGAGAATAACAGCTGATCTTTATAACCTACGGAGTATGCGATCTCACCTATCGAAAGGGATGGATTGCTCATCAACTCACATGCTTTGCTTATCCGAAAATGGATTAGGTAATCCTGTGGAGTCAGTCCGGTAGCTGATTTGAACAGCTTCGACATATATTTGCGCTCCAAGCCGATCCAATCGGCCATCTCGCCAATAGTAATCGCTTGAGAATAATTGTTATGAACGAATTCGATGGCTTTTTTTACATACAGATCCTGCGTATTTTCCTGCTTGGTTTCAGGGTGTTTGCTTTGGGCGTCTTCGATCAGAACGGACAAAAAGCTGTATAAAGCGCTCAACAAGCGCGTATCTCGGCTGGTGCTCATTTTGCTTGCTTCATAGACCTGCTGAAAGCAGCTTTCGAGAGCTTCTCTCTGTGTACATCGGAATACGGGGTGCTCCAACGATAAGTGAGCCCGTCGTAAATACAGCTCGGAATTGAGCCCATTAAAGGCGATCCAGGAGTAGGTCCAAGGGTCTTGTTCGTCGGCTCGGTAGTAAGCAACGGCTTCAGGACTGAGCAGGAAAACGTCCCCAGAGGTTAAACTGTAGGTTTGCTCGCCCACACGGTAAATGCCTTTTCCACTGTGGACATACAGTATTTTGTAATGGTCCTTTAATCCAGGTCCCCAGGAGTGTCCTGGCGAGCAATGCTCGAACCCGGAGTAAAAAAGCTTTAATTCTATAGTGCGGATTGAGCGATCCGAGTGGAATCTATAGTCGTTATAACCCATGAGCAGCCTCCATAGTTAGGTGCGATATTTACTGAGAGACATTATACCATATAATGAACTCATGCTGACATATGGAATAGTTGTCCTAGGTTATAGAATGGAATAAAGCTTTGGGTAAGGGTAAGAGGATACCCCACCGGGGACACATGTAATTTGGATAAAAACTCTAAGGAGGAAAAATAATGAGCTACATTCCAAGCAATGAAAGATACGATTCAATGGTATATAACCGTTGCGGGAGAACCGGCCTCATGCTGCCGGCTGTATCGCTAGGGCTTTGGCATAATTTCGGCGGGCATGATTCATACGAGAATGGCAGAGCGATGATACGCCGTGCGTTCGATTTGGGCATTACGCATTTTGACTTGGCGAATAACTATGGCCCGCCTCCGGGCAGCGCGGAAGAAAACTTCGGCAAAATTTTGCAAGCGGATTTTGCAGGCTACCGCGATGAAATGATCATTTCCACCAAAGCGGGATATCGTATGTGGCCGGGACCTTATGGGGATTTCGGCTCGAAGAAATATATCGTGTCCAGTCTCGATCAAAGCTTGAAGCGGATGAACTTGGATTATGTCGATATTTTCTACCATCACCGCCCGGATGCCAATACTCCGTTGGAAGAAACGATGGGAGCGCTCGATTTGCTGGTGCGTCAAGGTAAGGCACTGTATGTCGGGATTTCCAACTACAGAGCGGATCGTGCCAAGGAAGCTATTGCGATTCTGAAAAGCATGGGTACGCCAATTGTGATTCATCAGCCTAGATACTCGATGCTGGATCGCTGGGTCGAGGATGGTTTGCTGGATGTGCTGGAGGAGCAAGGTGTGGGTAGCATTGCTTATTCCCCGCTGTTCAAAGGCATTTTGACCGACCGTTATTTGAACGGAATTCCGCAGGATTCCCGTGCTGCAGGCTCCAGTGTGTTCCTCAAGCCGGAGGAGTTGACGGATGAAGTACTCGGTAAAGTGCGTCGTCTCGACGAGCTGGCCAAGCAGCGTGGACAAAAGCTATCGCAAATGGCCATTGCTTGGGTATTGCGAGGCGGCCGTGTGACTACGGCATTGATCGGTGCGAGCAAGGTGAGCCAGATTGAAGACGCGGTGGCAGGTCTTAGCAACCTTGCGTTCAGTGAAGAAGAACTGGCTACAATCGAAAGCATCCTGAAAGGGTAATTTTCGAATATTTGGGAATGAACTGGCGATCATTGTATGGTATAATGAGGCAAATGAATAGCTCGCGATGATGAAGAAGAGTAGGCGTTGCTAAAGACTTCAGAGAGCGGATGGTTGGTGCGAATCCGTGTCGGTGAAACGTTGAATGGGCTTCGGAGTGCGGATCTGAAGGCTTAGGCTGGTAGGTGAAGCGGATGTCTTACCGTTACAAGAGACAGGGTATCGAGCAAGAACTCGATTGCAGATCTTCTATGCTTCCGTACCTGTTAAGTGAGTCTGCCTGAGTGGCAGGCTAATTAAGGTGGTACCGCGAAGTCAACTTCGTCCTTTAGAGGACGAAGTTTTTTTGTGTTTTCTAGGCTTCGAACACGGCAAATATCAGCTGCATGCCGTTTCACGAGAAAAGTATTTTTTAAGGGAGGTGATGGCCATGGAGGATGGCTGGTGGTGGCGCAATACTTGCAAAGCAAATCTAAACCTATTTTTGAGGAGGAAGTTCTATGAAAGAACGTGTGTTAACAGGAGATCGAATTACTGGCAAGCTTCACCTTGGTCATTACGTCGGAAGCTTAAAAAATCGGGTGGAGCTGCAGCATCAATATGAAACATTTATTTTGCTCGCGGACGTGCAGGCGCTGACAACTCATTTTGAAAATCCGCAGCTGATTAGAGATAACTTGAGAAATGTGGCGCTAGATTACCTTGCCGTCGGCATCGATCCTGCGAAGGCAACGTTGTTCATCCAATCAATGATTCCGGAAATCGCCGAGCTGACCGTGTATTTTTCGATGTTCGTCACCGTGAACTCGCTACGCCACAATCCAACGATTAAGACGGAAGCCAAGGAACGGGGATACGAGGATATGTACTACGGTTTTCTGGGGTATCCGGTCAGCCAATCGGCGGATATCGCCTTTTGCAAGGCGTCGTTAATTCCCGTAGGGGAGGATCAAATCCCACATATCGAGCAGACGAGAAAAATTGTCCGGCGCTTCAACGATTTATACGCTCCAGTGCTTGTGGAGCCGAGAGCTCTTGTAGGTGAGCGCTTGGACGGATTGGATGGCGGGAGCAAGATGAGCAAAAGCCTCGGCAATGCGATCTATCTCGATTCGTCTAAGGATGAGCTGACCGATAAAATCAAAAAAGCGAAGACCGACCCGAGCCGCATTCACAAGCATGACCCAGGGCATCCGGATATTTGCCCAATTTACGGTTATCATGCCGCTTTCCGGCCGGAGGGCCAACAGGAAATCCATGAGAGCTGCTCTAAGGGACGTATTGGCTGCGCTGATTGCAAGAAGCTGATTATCGGCTCAATGAACGAGCTTCTGGAACCCATTCGCGAGCGCAGAGAGAAGTATGCAGTCAAGCAGGGCTTCATTGATGAGATGCTGATGTCAGGAACGGAGCAAGCACGCGCTATTGCAAAGGAAACCATGCTGGAGGTCCGTGAGGCGATGAATATCCAATATTTTAAATGATTGCAAAAATTAGACAATACCATTTATAATCAAAACCATAATTGAAAACTTCTCTTATCCAGAGTTCGGCGGAGGGACTGGCCCTATGAAGCCGCGGCAACCGACTTGTCATCAGCAAGCACGGTGCAAATTCCTGCGAGGCGATGGCTGCCTCGATAGATGAGAGGGACGGTTATGTTGAATAGACATTATGCCCCCTTTCATTGGAAGGGGGTTTTTCTGTTATCACAAATGCAAAGGAGAGGTAACGATGCCTATTCGAGTAAGAGTGGCTTGTATTGGCGTGAGGGAGAACAAGATTGTATTAATGAAGAAACTTATCCGTTCTTATTTTAATTTCGATCAGCTTACACCACCGGGCGGAGGAGTGGAGCTGCACGAAACGTTAGAGCAGGCGTGCATCCGCGAAATGCAAGAGGAGACGGGGGTGATTGTTGCCAGCCCGAAGCTCAGGGGAATCCTTTCTTACATTAATCACACGAATGAGGGTCATTCAGTAACTTTGCTTTATGTCAGCACGAACCTGGAAGGCGAGCTGATCACAATGGAACCGGAGAAGCATGTCCCGGAGTGGGTAGACCTGTCTACGTTGTCGAATAACGAGCGAGTCCCGGATTACTACAGAGCGATGATTGCGCGCAGCTTGACGCAGACGGATGTGTTTAACGCAACGATCGAATGGCTAAAGCCGGACGGACGCTTTAGGTGTACGATTCAATGAAGCCGGGGTCGTGCCGGGCTCATGGTTAAAGCCTTCGCCTGCTACATCGTCAGCATCGGTAAAGACGATAAAAGCATGAGGGTCCAAGGCTTGAACAAGTAACTTCAGCTTGTGGGCTTTTTCAGAGGCAAGCACCACCATCATAATAACGCGGTGATCGTCGGTATATCCGCCAGTACCGGATAGCTTCGTCATCCCCCGGTCCAAATCTTGCAGAACGGCTTTGCTGAGAGCATGTTCATGCTCTGATGAAGTAATGATATAGGCAACCTTGGAGCATCGTTGCAGCTTCAGCACCATTTCCATCGATTTCCGGGTCACAAATACGCTGATGAGCGCGTATAAAGCCTTCTCCGGAGCAAGCAAAGCGCCTGCGGCAATAACTACGACGGAGTCCATTGCCATAATAGCTTGGCTCGGCTTGATGGCAAGCCATTTGTGGAGCAGCTGCGCTATTAGGGTAAATCCTCCTGTATTGCCACGAGCACGGAAGACAATTCCGAGCCCGATACCCGTCATAACTCCGCCGTAAATAGAGGCAAGGAGAGGATTGTCTGTCAGCTGCTGCCAGGAATGGGTGAGCAGCACGAAGAAAGGCATCAGCACCGAGCCGACCACGGAGGCAGCGAGAGAGCGAATACCCAGGGCAAAAGCGCTAACCAGCAGAATAAGTAAGCTGCCTATCCATAAAATGATCATAGGGTCGATACGGAATATACCTCCAAGCAGAATAGAAGCCCCTGACAATCCGCCGGAGGCAATGTGGTTCGGGCTTAAAAACCAGTTGAAGCCGAGAGCGACGACTAAGGTGCCTGCCGCTATCATGGTATACCTTTGCAGCTGCCGAATCATCCAAATCCCTCTTCCCGTTTTTTGAGGATTATAAGACGGAATTGCAATCTGCGCAAGAATTCCCATTAATGCGAAACTGCATCTGTGCATCGGCGCTTTTACGGTGGATTCCTTTATCGCAGCGGGGCGGCGGTGCAGGTTCATCCGCTTGGATCGCTACGCTATCGCTATACGGTTGCTCTCTAACCGAAGTGCTTTCTCTATAGTGGAACTTCTTTGCTCCCTCGCTCCATCGGAGCCTGGCACAGTGGACAAGCCTTGCTCTTGAGCTGGCTTTCCTTGCCACTGCTGATCCGCGCCCATGCGTGGCAGCTTCCGCTGGTGCATACCCAAGCAGGTACTGTATGGAGCTTCCTGGTCGCTGAGCTGCGCTCCGGTTTCGGTGCCTGAGCACGGCTCATGATGCCGGAGCTAACCGGCTTCGCAGCAGCCGATGGGGCCGCAGCTTTTGCAGCCGTGCTTGAGGCTGCAGAGGCATCGGTAAAAGGAGCGAGGATGAACCGCGACACGGTTGCCTTTTTGCCGCGGTAATACGCGGGCGAGCTCACGATGAGCTCCTCTTTTGCCCGGGTTATCGCAACATATGCGAGTCGCCGTTCTTCTTCTAGGGCGGCTATAGCTTCCTCCTGAATTTGCTGCCTCGTTCTCTTGTCCCCCTTGCCTGCAGAGCTCCCGGCCTCGACAGCCGAGCTGTGCGGCAAGATGCCTTCCGACAAGCCAATAGCGAATACAACGGGGAACTCGAGTCCCTTGGCCTTATGAATGGTCATCAAGGTGACTGTATCGGTACCGGGATTGTTGCGCATTTGCTCCATGGCTTGATGCATCTCGACCATGTGATCGATATGCTGCACGAATGCCGCTAATGTATCGAAACGCTTGGCGGATACCTCCAGCTCATCGAGCGTCTCCTTCAACAGTTCCTTATGCGGAGTCAGCGACCGGCTATCTGCCGTCTCGAGGAATGCGTCATAGAAGCTCCGGCGTATTTCGCGGACGGCATCCTGAGGCTTCATGTCGGGCAACCGCCGGATGAGCTCGACGCGCTCTTTGACCTTTTCTTTCTGAAAATCTTTCAAATCAGGGAAAGATAACAGATGAATCATCGGTCCTTTTTTACGTTGGATACCTTCGCAATGGAGAATGAAATCCATGCACTTGTCCCGGCTCAAATACAGCGTCTGCAAAATGCCTGCCAGAGCCTCGAAGTCGCGCCGGTTCAAGCCTAACCGCAAATGATCGATGACGGGTCTCACCATCCACTGCTCGTAAAACACATCGACACTTCCGTAGTGGACGAACGGAATGCCTTGTATGACAAGCTCTTCGAGCATAGCTCGGCTGCTGCTTGCGGTTCTATACAATATAGCAAAGTCGCTATAAGTGCGAGTTCCTTGCCCAACTTCCTGCCGTATGAGACTCAGCACGGACTGTGCCTCCTCATCCGTATCTCCCGGACGCAAGTATTGGGGCGATGTGTGGCTTTGCTTGGTAGCCTGCAGCGTCTTGCTCTTGCGCCGTGTATTATGCCGAATCACCTCATTACCTAATCCGACGATACTGGAAGTCGAACGGTAGTTAATGTCGAGCGTGATCGTCTTGGCCCCCGGATATTCCTTATGGAACTGAAGAATGAATTCGTGGTTAGCGCCCTGGAACGTGTAGATGGTCTGATCGTCGTCACCGACGACCATCAGATGATTTTGCGGAGCAGCAATCATGCGTACCAATTCATACTGCAGCCTGTTCGTATCCTGAAACTCATCGTTCATAACATAGCGAAATCGGTTTTGCAATGAAGCCAGAAGAGTTGGCGAGCTGTTGAGCAGCTGATGCGCATAGACCAGAATGTCGTCGAAGTCCATTTTGTTATTGGCGGTTTTCCATTGCTCATATTGTAAAAAAATACGCTTGAGATTGGCCTCATCCGGCGTTCGATCAGGCAAATCGTTCAAGTCGGTCAAATTCATCTTATAGGAAGATAGCGCAGAGAGCAGCGTCTCCGGCTCGTAATCGTCTTGAAGACCCCGTTCGCGAAGCATACGCTTCAATATAATATGCTGATACCGGCCTTCGCTGAAAATCTCCTGCGTATAGCCTTGCTTACGCAGCAGCAGCAGGAAAAAGGAATGAAACGTACGCGCCTGCACCTCCTGCGCCATTCGGCTTGTAATACCGGGCAGCTGAGCGATCCGCTGCTTCATCTCTGCTGCGGCCTTACTTGAGAAGGTAACAAGCAATATATGTGCCGGCTGGACGTGACGGACAGACATTAAATAGCCTGTACGCGCAACCAGTACGGACGTTTTGCCGGAACCAGCGCCGGCCAGCGTAAGCATTGGCCCCTCAAAGTGCCGCACGGCTTGAATTTGCCGGGCGTTCAATGCAATGCCGCGGCTCTCAAGCGCGCGGAAATAAAAAGCATCCGATTGATCATCGGATACCAAGTCCATGCTTGTTTTGGTCGGTGCAATAGCCGCATGAGGGACTTTCTTGCTGCTTGCCCCGAAGGGTGTTTTATAGTAAATGGCGTTAGTCATCCGATCGTATCACCTTTTATGTAGCATCATTTTAGCATCGTAAAGTTGGGTTAGTCCAAACATACGTACTTATGTGAGTGTACATGAAAAGAGAGGAAAGAACAATTCGTTAATGAAGCTTCCCTGAATTAGGAAACGAAGGGGAGTTTAGTAGATTAGTATTCTACCGTTATGGCCGGTATTCCAATAGTAATCCGGTTTTGCTGTGTCACGGAATTGCGATGGACGGCGACCTGCAGATTCATATCCTGCTTGCCGTTCGTAATATGGTCCTTAAACAATGGGGAATAATAGGTAATGCTCGTACTGCCTGCATCTTCATACTGCTCCACTACTTTAGCTTTAAGCTGATTCTTTAACCAATCGTTCAGTGGTGAAGCGTCGGTACGGTAAGCATTCGAAGCGATGCCTTGAATCATCACATTCCACTGCGGTTTAATATGTAGGGAAACGAGTTTGTCTGCCAGGTGCTGCTGAACGGAGAGTATGGTGGCAGCTTCATTAGGCTTTGTCGTCTGAGCAGTAATGATCAGCTCGGATGTGCCATCCGGAAACCCGATCCACAGCAGACTAGTATCAATACCGTCAGGCTGGTCCTGAACGGATGTTTTATACAGCAGGTGATCCGTATCGCGAGTGAATTCTTCGGACACGGGAAGCTCGAAGCGTTGACTTAATTGCTGCCCTATTTGTAGGAATTGTAAATCGTTCGTATAAGATTGATAAGTGCCAGCGTGCTTGACGATCATTTTTTGCTCTCCGTTCATGAACTGCTCCGACAGAGGCATCAGCAGATCAAAGCTGCTTTCCCCGTCTGTGGCAGCCTGTACGGCCCAAGCGCTGCCTATGCAGCCTAACACAATGACTAGGCATAAAGCGTACCCTAACAACCGTCGATTCATTTTTGTGCACCTCTTCCAACCTATTCTATGAATCTAGCGATTCTACTAAAAAGGATGCACAAAAACAGCCGATTTTATACGTTCTATAAATCGGGCTTGATCCAATTTGTTCCACTTAGCGCATTTTCAGCTGATTTTAAGTTTGAACCTTTACAATATGTTCATATCCTAGGTACACGGTACTTGAAGGAAATGAATAAAGGAGTGAAGGAAAGATGAAGCTTAAGCGAAAAGCCCGGCAAAAAAAAGCTAAAGTTGTCCAAAACCGGACTCTACAATACGGCCTAATCCTAACTATGCTCGCGATCATACCAGTATTGCTTGTTTTCGGAGTAGAGCTGTTGCAACGGGGTTCTTTTCAGGAAACATGGGCTTGGATGGTGCAAAATGACAAGTTGGTGCTGATGAACGCACTGATCAATCTTTTTGTTCTGGTCTTTTTTTACAGCTTATTTGGAGCTATGATGCCTGGGGTAGCCATAACCTCATTGTTGTTATTTATTATGGCTCTTATTACGTATTTTAAAACAAAGCTGATTGGGGAGCCGTTCTTCCCTTGGGATATCTTCTTGAAAAAGGAAAGCATGAACATCCTACCGTTGGTGACCGGAGCGGCAGCGATCAAGCGCCTCAGTCTGGTAGGGGGCATCGTCATAGTGATGATCGTACTCTGCTTCGTTTGGCCGCGGTTAAAAATGCGCAACGGAAGCCGTATTGTGCTCGGGCTGCTATCTCTATTTGCGCTGTATTCCTTTGGCGTAAGAACGCAGTGGGCTAGCCACTGGCTGGATAAGATGGGCGTTAGTGAAATCGTATGGAATCAGCAGGAGAATTACAGCAATAACGGGATGGCATTAGCTTTTACGATGAATGTTAAAAATGCGATTGTCCCTAAGCCTGAGGGGTATGGCGAACCGGCTATGGCTGCTCTGGCGCAAAATTTAGCTAACCAAAGTCAGGTGAAGACGGCATCCGCCAAAGCAACGGCAGATCCGTTTAATGGCAAGCAGCCGAACGTTATTTTTATAATGAACGAAGCGTTCTGGGACCCGACTTTACTTCCTAATGTGACATATAGCGAGGATCCGGTGCCGACGATTCATAAGCTTCAGCAGGAAGCTACATCCGGGTACTTATTGTCGCCGCAGTTCGGCGGGGGCACGAGCAATGTCGAGTATGAGGTGCTGACAGGACAGTCGATGAGCTTTTTGCCGGACGGCTCCGTTCCTTATCAGCAGTACATCAATAAACCTGTACCTAGCTTGGCCAGCTACTTTGAAACTAATGGCTATAAAAGCATGGGGATTCACTCTTATGAGGGATGGTTCTGGAACAGAGAAAATGTATACAAACAGCTCGGATTCCAAAGCTTTATGAGTAAGGATCAATTCCAAAGTCCGGAGTATAAGGGGTTATTTATCTCGGATGATGAAGTGTCCCGCAATATTATTAAGCAGGTTGATGAAACCGAAAAGCCGATGTTTATCTATGCCGTGACAATGCAAAATCATGGGCCTTACGATGATAATCGCTACGGGGAAACCAAGATTAAAGCGGACGGTAACTTGACGGATTCCGCCCGATCTATATTAGAAACCTATACTCAAGGGGCTCATGATGCCGATCAAAGCTTGCAAATGCTGATCGATCACTTCAAGCAATCAGATGAGCCTACCGTGATCGTATTTTATGGCGACCATCTTCCGATGCTCGGGATGGATTATGATGTATATAAACAAGGCGGAATGGTAGGCAACAGCTCGTGGACGTTAGAGGAGAACAAAAAAATGCACAGCGTTCCTTTCGTGATGTGGTCTAACGTGGATCTGCCGAAAGAGCAGGTGCCTACATTGAGCGACTCCTTCCTTGGAACTTACGTTTTGGATAGACTCGGTATGGAAAAACCGGCATCGCTAGCTTTGAATGAAAGCTTGCTTCAACAGACACCTGGTCTGCTGCGCAATCTGGTTGTTGATGCTAACGGAGGTCTGCACCAGACTGTACCGGAGGAAGCTCAAGCAGCCGTCAACGAATACCGTGATTTCCAGTATGACCAGCTATTCGGCAAACAATATTTGGCCAAATATATTGATCAGGATTATTTGACCAAAGAGGCGCTGCCTAATTACAACGAAGAGTTCGCGATTCCTTCGTCAGCGGAGGACCCTAATAGTAAGAAGGGGTATTAGATTATTAAAATACAAAAAAAGCACTAACCTCCGCGGTTAGTGCTTTTTGCGTTATATCGCCAAGAACGTCACAGCGGATTAACAAGCAAATTAATACGATTTATGGTGATTAAATAAAGTGGGGAGCATTTTGGTATTCTTAACCATCTCAGAATGACATATAGGGCAGGAAGGGACTTCTTCCAAGGCAAAGTTCTCCCTCATCCAGCAAGAGCATCCTTCGTTACTGCACATCCACACAGATGTCTGTTCTTCTTGAACCGGTTCCATGGTTTTCTTTGAGAAATACAATGTAACCCCTCCTTTGGTTTGTGCGCTAAGCGTTCCTAATGCGAATGACCGGATGGTCTTTGAACGGGGATAAACGACGGCGCCGTCACGAAACGACGGGCATGTTTTCTCTGCCATACAGAGATGTATGAGACGGTTTCACTGAAAAAGAACTGCCCATTGCCGGGCAGTTCTCCCTTCAAAGTTGCAAACCTTACAGTTTTACAACGTTCTCAGCTTGTGGTCCGCGGTTGCCTTGAACAACGTTGAATTGTACGCGTTGTCCTTCGTCAAGGGATTTGTAGCCGTCCCCTGTGATCGCGCTAAAGTGTACGAATACATCTTTACCGCCTTCTACTTCGATAAAGCCAAATCCTTTTTCCGCGTTAAACCATTTCACTGTTCCTGTTTCCATCTTCTTAAAACCCTCCAATAAATTGTTGCTTAATATTTGCATGAATAAAAAAATTCACACATTAGAAAGAGCACCCTATCGCTTAAGTGATAACCTTTCTAATATGTGAATTATTGTCTCCTTTTATTCCAATAATTCATTATACCATATATTTATGAATAAAAACAGTAAATTAGAATGGATATTAGAATTAAAACTTAAGAAAATTCCGAAACATGCTGCAGAATATATTTCGGGCAATGAAATCCCGTTTTCAATGAACGAATAGCGGTGCAGCGGTAAGTTCAATTGCCGCTCCGTTGCCTATTTTAACCAAAATAATAAGATTTAATCCTTTCTGAAGAAGTAAAAAGGACTGCATGATGGGCAGCCCCTTTCCTCCCAACAAATCTCCGTTAATCCAGCTGCAGTTAAGCGCGTTAGAGCTCTACGTGTTCGGCATGAGCTTTGGCAATTTGATCATTGATATGCTCGAATATTTGCAAAAACTTTTCGAATTGCTCCGAATTCAAATCCGCCATGTAGCTTCCGATCATTTTTTTACGGGTGACATTTACCTCTTCCAACACAGCTCGTCCCTTATCGGTTAGCTCGATCCATACCACTCTACGATCCTTTTGATCATGTCTGCGGGTTGCGACTTCGTGCTTAATAAGCCGATCGATCATAACCGTAATTGCGCTCGGCTTCACCTCCATGGTGTCGGCCAAATCCGTTACTTTACAGATTCCTGTGTCGTTAATGAAGTACAGCATGTAAAATTGCTGCCGGGTTAGCGGTATGGTTAGATTGGCGATTAATTCCGGACTTAATTTACGCGTGGCGCTCCATAGCGCTTTCTCGAATCGTTCGATTTGGCTTTCACTGATTAAACTCACTTGAATATGCCTCCTTGTCTATCCCTTTTTTCATTGAGCCGAGAGTTGGAAAGTCATAGGGATTCGTCCAAGCATCTGCACATAGGATGATATTAGGGTATCCATAGGTCCTCATTGTCATAAGTGGGCTGGAAAGGCAGGTGAAGAAGGCGATGATAGTCATTAACGGATCCAGTGCTCCACCCGATTTGTCTTCGTTGACCGAAGCTGAAAGAATGGTTTATCGGGAAAAGGACCGCAGCACTCGAACCTATAATTATGATTCTTGGAATTCACTGTTATTCGAGTTAAGGGTAAGAGCCGCGATTATTGAAGCTGCGGTCGCAATGAACAGCAGTGAGGTGTCTTTTGCCTCTTTCAAGAAATCGCGGTGTAACGAAATATTTTGGGAGCGTAAGGAGAACGGAGCGTTTCTTCAAAGAAAAAATGTCAGATCGAGCGAAGCGATTCGGGATATTTTTGAAAATGGGAGCTTGTATGCTTTTGAGTGCGCCACAGCTATTATCATCTTGTTATATAAAGCGGTGCTGGATATCATTGGAGACGAAAAATTCGATAAGCTGTTCAACAATTTGTATTTGTATTCCTGGAATTATGATCACGATTTGCGGCTGATTACTCTCCACCACGGAGCCGAGGCATTCGGGGGGGACATTCAATATTTCAAAAATCCTGATGTAAACCCGGAGTGGATAGAATGGCAGGGGGAAAATGCAATTAAGATGGGAGCGGGACTCTATTATGGTCATGGAATCGGGATTAAGACCGGGGATGAAATTATAGAGAAGCTTAATAAGGTTAGAATCGAAGGAAGCACGGTGTCGGCGTATTTGATGGATGAGGTTACGTTCCCCGATTTTGCCTATTTGGAGAAAATGGTTACGAACGGGAACCCGGAAGGACCGCCGGTATCATCCATTTCGACGATCCCGACGGTGCTTGGGCAAGTCGTTGCGACCATTGGAGGCCGCACGAATGTTTATTGAGAGGATGCAGGCTTGAATGCTGTAAGCTGTTCCTCGTACCATTCCCAGCCGGTGCCCACATGCTCCGGTTTGTGGGAATCAGAGCCGTAAATACAAGGTATGCCCTGCTGCAAGCATGCCTGTATAAACCATTCCGGCGCATACGGTTTGCCGCAGGTGGCTACGCGCAGACCGGCTGTATTGACATCGATACCAACACCCGCCTTGGCCAGCTTCGGAATGATCGCTTGCAGGCGGCGTTCGATTTGATTCGGATCTATCTCGGGAAGTGCCAGCCGGAATTTCTCGATAAGGTTGATATGCCCGAGCCTCTTGCGCATAGGCAATCGCGCGGCCCATTCGATAGCTGCCTCCACATGGTTGTAATACTCCTCGACTACATTCTCCATTGAGCCATAGTAAGCCAGCAGCCCGCTGCGAAAATCATCCGCTGTGAAATCGATGCAGCGAGTGCCCCCTACCCCCGGCAAATAGTGGACGGAATAAACAACATCCTCCAGTTCCGACTGCCATCGGTCAACTAGTTGTTCCGTAAAGGAAAGCTGGCCGGGCAAGTAATCGATCTCTAATCCAACCGCAACGTCGATTTTGCCGTTGTACAGCTGCTTCATTTGTTGAGCGTAAGCGATATACAGAGGCAGCTCCTCCTCAGGCATGGCCAGCTCTTGGAACAGGCGGGTATCGGCAATCAAGCCTTGAGGGAGCGGGGGGTGTTCGCTGATAGTGTAGCGTTCGAAGCCAAGCTCAATCGCTCTGTCGATATATTCTTCCTCCGGTGCGCTGCTGCCATGATAGCAATAGCGCGTATGGGTATGTCCATCCCATTTCAAAATGCTCATAGTCATTTGCTGCCTCCTTTACACGGATAAAGTACTATAACCTCAAGGTACCATTAACCCCACTTTATTGTAAAGCCACCATAGTTGGACAGGCACCGGCCCTATCCATTGAAAATTGTTAGAGAACTATTAGAGATTCTCATACAAAGCACATAGGTTTTAAAGAATTATTCTAAACATTGTATGGTACATTCCTTAACATATAGAAGCTTAGCTCAGGGGGATTCATTTATGGTCATGACCATTGGAAAAAAGCTGATGATATCGTATGCGGTTATTCTGCTCATTATGGGTGTGATGGGGGCAATGGATTTAACCAACATGCGGATATTGCAAAACAATACCAGACAAATCGCGCAAAATTGGCTGGTCGGAACGCAGATTGCCAACCAGGTAAGCTACGCCAAGGAGCATATCCTGGTTCTGTATTATCAGATGGTAACGGAGTCGAATGCGGCAAAGAAAGTAGAAATCAATAATCAGATGACTGAAACGTTCGCAGATATTGATCGAGGATTGGAGGCTTACGAATCATCGGTAGCCGACCAGCAGGATTTGGCCAATCTGAACCAGCTGAAGACGCGCTGGGATGCTTTCAAGGAAGCTAATAATCGTCAAAAAGCAGGAGGAAAAGGAACGGAGGAAGCGTCTGCAGACGTATCCAAAACATTTCAAGATGTCCAGGACAGCATCACTGTCATAGTCAATTACAATAAAAAGGGAGCCGAACAGGCCCAACAGGATAGCGAAGCATTATACCGCAGAAGCATCATCGAATTTGGGGTTCTGATTGTACTGGCCTTTGCGCTAGTCGCTTTCATAGGCTATTTGGTAACCCGGATCATTTCCAAGCCGATGATCGAAGCAACGGACGCATTGGTCCGTATTTCACGTGGGGATCTTACAGGGAAAGAGCTGAGAAGCAGGTCCAAGGATGAACTGGGGACGCTCATTACCGCAGTCAATACCGTATCCCATTCCTTAAAAGAGTCTGTGCTTCAAATGCAGCAAACCTCACATCTTGTTGCGGCTTCGGCTCAACAGCTATCGGCCAGCTCCGAGCAAAATGCTGCCGCGTCGGAGCATGTAACGCAATCCATTCAAGATGTGGCTTCTGGCTCGGAGAATCAGGCTCAAAGCGCAATGGAGTGCGCAAGAGCTATGGATGAGATGTCCGTGGGCGTGCAACGGATTGCCGAGTCGACCTCCGAAATATCGGAAATTACGATGGAAGCCACCCAGCAAGCAGAGCAGGGAGCTGTTGTCATACAGGAGGCGTCCTCCAAAATTCACTCGATCAGCAAGGCTGTCGGAAAAACGGGTGAAGTCATTAAAAAGCTAGAGGAGCAGTCGCACAGCATTAATCGGATTTCCTTGTTCATTGGTGAAATTGCCCGACAGACGAATCTGCTGTCGCTTAATGCAGCTATAGAAGCCGCAAGAGCCGGAGAGCATGGCCGTGGCTTTGCCGTAGTCGCCGATGAAATTCGCAAGCTTGCTACTCAAACGGCGGAGTCCATAGAAGAAATTAATCAAGTTATTGATGGAATCCGGGAAGGAACAGGACGAGCTGTTCTGAGCATGGATGAGGGTATGGCTGAGGTTGAAGGCGGATTAAAGGCTATGACTCATGCTGAAGAGACCTTCAGCTGGATCGTCAATTCTTCCTTGGAAGTGTCCAGACGAGTCCAGGAAGCAGCGGCAGCTGCTGAACAAATGTCCGCAAGCACGGAAGAAGTGACTGCCACGATAACGAGCATGGGGTATATTGCAGAGCAAACGTCAGGACTTGCACAGACAGTTGCCGCGACAACCGAGGAGCAGCTGGCGTCCATTCAGGAAATTACATCCTCAGCTACCATGCTATCCGGTATCTCAGATGATTTACATCAGCTTGTGGTTAAGTTCCGGGTCCAATAATTGTTTATTAAGCAGCAACCTCTTTGGATAAGAGGTTGTTTGTTGCCCAAAAGATGTGCGGTTGGAGAACCGCATAATAAAGTGAGGGCTGGCGACCCTATAAGGGTCAAGTCCATCCGCAAGTCGGTTAACAATAATCCGTCCATTACAAAAGAATGCCTGCTTAACAAAAGTAAGTTGGTAAGTTGTAATTCGGTCTTAGAAAAACAAGCCATCCTAGTTTATTACCTTATCATAGGAGTGAATACATCATGAATCATACTGAGCAAAAACAAACGGCAGAAGAAACGATGCTGGGTCGCCATTCCGTTCGTCAATTTCAACCCGGAGTACAAATTCCGGAAGCGGAGTTGAACGAGATTTTATCTCTGGCTGCAAGCGCACCGTCTTCATGGAATCTACAGCATTGGCGTTTCCTGGTCGTTAGTGAGCAGGCGAATAAAGAAAAATTGCTTCCGGTCACCTATAACCAAAAGCAAACTGTAGATGCGTCCGTTGTTGTTGTAGTGCTCGGGGATCTTCAAGCAAACCTTGTCGCTCCAGCTGTGTATGAGCAAGCAAGTTCCCAAATTCGTGATATGATGCTCGAACAAATCAACGGTGCCTATAACAATAATCCGGTCTTGGCACGAGATGAAGCGATCCGAAACGGTTCCTTGGCAGCCATGCAGCTGATGCTGGCAGCTAGAGCCAAAGGCTACGATTCGGTACCTATGGGCGGATATGACCGTGATGCTCTCATTAAAGAGCTGAATATTCCGGATCGTTATGTTCCTATTATGATCGTCCCAATCGGTAAAGCAGCGGCTCCTGGCCGTGCGACGGATCGTTTGCCGCTAGAGCAGCAAGTCATTCGCGAAAGCTTCTAATATAGACTGTGTAAGTGGCTTAACAAGGGATGCCTTAGGGTGTCTCTTTTTCTATATCTTTTTTGCAGCATAACACAAAAAAGCACTAACCCCTCGTTGACGGGCAGTGCTTGTTCCATCTGGGCTTATTAAAAAGATTTGGCTAAAGAGACGGCTTTATCAATACCTTCCTGCTTGATGGCAGCGGCACGATCCGGGTACTGGTTATGCCCCTCGATGAATAAGCCTTGAAAATCCGTTATTCCGAAAAATTGCATGATAGCGGCCAAATGCCGATGTCCCATTTCCATATCAGACATAGGTGCTGTTGAATAAATACCGCCACGTGCTTGAATATGCAGAGCCTTTTTATCCGGAAGCAAGCCAACCGGGCCCTCCGCCGTATATTTGAACGTCTTGCCTGCTGCACAGATGGCGTCGATGTATGCCTTCATAATAGGTGGATAGGAGAAGTTCCACATCGGCGTTATGAACACATATTTGTCAGCTGCAACAAATTGGTCAACAAGCTCATTCAACCGGTTTACCTTGGATTTCTCTTCCGCTGACAGGGTGCTTAGCTCACTACCGGAACGAAGCTTGCCCCAGCCGCTGAATACATCAGCGTCAATATGAGGAATGTGGGCTTTGTATAGATCCAAATGGATCACTTCGTCTTTAGGATGGGCTTCACGGTAGGCTTGAACGAAAGCATTACCAGCTGCCATACTGAAGGACTGTGTCTCATCGTTAGGATGCGCAATAATATGAAGTAAAGTAGCCATGAGGTCGTATCGTCCTTTTCTGAGCGTTATTATACGAGGGAGCTTCCTTCCCATTCGCATACATACAATTTGCCCATTCCCAAGAGCTAATATGTTGAATCTTGTCTGGAGAATGGAGCCATGCTGCTTCTTGATTTTCGAAATTTTGACCATCCAGCCCAAGGGATGGTTTTTTTGTGCTTTCAACGCTCCAAAACCTCGAAATCCCTTCTTTCTTCTGGAAAAAACGTAGATAAAATACAATAAAACGCTTCCAGGTGTCATACTTTTCACATTTGGGTAATAACTTGTAATTACCTGTTAGCCCGAAAATCAATGCTTCAGGTTAAGTTGATGTAAAGAAAACTGCTGTACGACGGGAGGTGACCTATGATTCAATTTCGCAATGTCAATAAGCACTATGGACAATTTCACGTACTTAAGGACATTAACTTATCGATTCAACAGGGCGAAGTCGTCGTGGTTATAGGTCCGTCTGGTTCCGGCAAGAGCACCTTGCTTCGCTGCATCAATCGGCTGGAGGTTATTACGGATGGGGAACTGAGTGTAGGCGAAGCCAAGCTGCATGACAAGAAAATGGACGTCAACAAGCTGAGGCGCAATATTGGGATGGTGTTTCAGCACTTTAACCTGTACCCGCACAAGTCCGTGCTGGACAACATTACGCTTGCACCCATGAAGGTGCTCAAGATTCGCAAGGATGAGGCGGAACGAACCGCCATGCTGTATCTCGATAAGGTAGGCATTCCTGAGAAAGCCAAGGCTTATCCATCCGAGCTGTCCGGAGGGCAGCAGCAGCGGGTAGCCATTGCCCGGGGACTTGCTATGAAGCCGCAAATTATGTTGTTCGATGAGCCGACATCAGCTCTGGACCCGGAAATGATAGGGGAAGTGCTTGATGTCATTAAAGGTTTGGCACATGAAGGAATGACCATGGTGGTCGTGACTCACGAAATGGGCTTTGCCCGCGAGGTGGCCGATCGCATTGTGTTTATGGATCAAGGACAAATCGTGGAGGAATCAGAGCCTGCTGCATTTTTTTCCAAGCCTCGTGAAGAGAGAGCGCAATTGTTTCTTAAACGGTTATTACAACATGGATCATAGAGAGGGGACAGGTAGATGGGAATGAGGAAAAGGAAGCTCGGGATTACTGTGTTAGCTTTGTTAACCTTGTTAGCGGTTGTGGTGGCTGGCTGTGGTACGAAGGATCAAGGGGGAGGCTCATCGACAAGCCCTGCTAAGACGTCGGGTAAAACACTGGATGATATTAAAAAGCGAGGCAAGCTCGTCGTAGGCGTGAAGTACGATACGAAGCTGTTCGGACTGAAGGACCCGGGAACAGGCGTAGTAGAGGGTTTTGATATCGATATAGCGAAAGCCTTGGCCAAAAAAGTACTTGGCGACGAGAGTAAGGTGGAGCTGAAGGAAGTAACGTCAAAGACGCGCATTCCGATGCTTAAAAATGGCGATATCGATATGATCATCGCTACGATGACCATTACCGAGGAGCGCAAGCAGGAGGTAGACTTCACTGACGTGTATTTCAAGGCCGGACAATCGCTGCTGGTCAAGAAAGGCAGTCCGATCAAATCGATAGCCGACATAAAAAAAGGCATGAAGGTTCTCACAGCCAAAGGCTCAACCTCTGCGCAAAATATTCGAGAGAAGGCTCCCGATGCGACGGTACTCGAGTTTGAGAACTATCAGGAAGCGTTCACGGCTCTAAAAGCAGGGCAAGGTGATGCGTTGACAACGGACAATGCTATTCTTTACGGAATGACCAAGCAGGATCCGAACTACCAGGTGGTGGACGGTACATTCACGGATGAACCTTATGGGATAGCTATTCGCAAAGGAGATACGGAATTTGTGACGTACGTCAACGATTTCCTCAAAGCGATGAAATCCAGTGGCGACTACGATAAATTATATGAAAAATGGATCGGAGAAAAGCCGGCGAAGTAGCACTATCGACTGAAGAAGCAGAGGGATGGATAGTCACGCAGGCTATTCATCCCTTTCGTTTAACGTTGATGAAAGGAGGGGTGGAGATGGGCGCCATCCAATTCAATATTTTGTGGAAGTATTGGGATTTGTACCTGGAGGGCTTCCTCAATACGCTGCAGGCAAGCGTCATCGCGTTGGTGGGGAGCTTTGTGCTCGGGACTATAGTAGCCGTCATGCGGATATCTCCGGTCAAGCCTCTTAATTGGCTCGGCACGGCATATGTCGAGTTTATTCGTAATATTCCGATTCTGTTGATCGTATTCATATTCTTCCTCGGCCCTTCAGCGCTAGGCTTAAGCTTAAGCGGCTTTGCCGCGGGCACGATCGGGCTTACGATTTATACAGCTTCTTTCATTGCTGAGGCGATCCGCGCCGGTATTCAGGCCGTGCCGAAAGGACAAACGGAAGCCGCTCGATCCTCAGGGCTTACGTATGCTCAAACGATGGGGCTCATTGTGCTTCCGCAAGCTTTGAAAATGGTTGTGCCCGCGCTAGGCAACCAGTTTCTTAATCTGGTGAAAAATTCGTCCGTTCTGAGCGTCGTAGCGGGCTTGGACTTAATGTATTATGCAGATCTTATTTCGACCAAATCCTTCGTTACGTTCAGTGTGTACATATTCGTTGCTTTATTTTACTTGGTTATTACGATTCCGCTTAGCTTCGGAGTAGCTTACTTGGAGCGCCGAATGGCGAGAACCCATTAGCTGGAGACGGGAGGTGAGGGCATATGAATTTTGCGGAAGCGTATACGTGGGATCATATCCGATTTTTGCTTGAAGGGCTTGGAGTTACGATTAAGGTTGCTTTTTTTGCCATTATACTCAGCTTTATTATCGGCTGCTTGCTGGGCACAATACGTTATACAAAGCTGCCGGTCGTCTCGCAGTTGACTGCTGTATGCGTAGAAATAATACGGAATCTGCCCTTGCTGTTGATTATTTTCTTTACGTATTTTGCGCTGCCGGAGGTAGGATTAAAGCTCAGTATTGAAAATGCGGCGATCGTTGCGCTAACCGTATTCGAAGCGGCTATGATTTCGGAAATCGTACGCGGCGGGCTTAACTCCATAGATAAGGGGCAGATTGAAGCGGCCCGATCCTCGGGAATGAACTACATACAGACGCTTGGCTACATTGTTTTGCCCCAGGCGCTAAGACGGATGATGCCTCCGATGGTGAGCCAATTTATTTCGCTTCTAAAGGACACTTCTCTTGCGGTTGTTATTTCGCTAGCCGAATTGATGCATAACGCCCAAATCATTAATGGGCAGAATGTGAATTTCGTCATTCCGACACTGCTTATGACGGCTCTTATGTATTTTATCGTTAATTACACGCTGTCCATTGTAGCTCGGCGATTGGAGGCTCGTCAGGTGTAAGGCGGCTGTCCAGTTGCCTTATATCTGACGAGAAACCTATAAAAATAGAATTGCATAGGTGCTTCGGTAAGATATCCCCTCCAACCGCTGTTGTTATATGGAAATTTCCAATTTATCTGCTTTACAGCGGTGATTTCCCTATAACAAAGGCGGACGCTATCGCTTTTCCAGGGATATCCTACCTTCGTACCTTGTCACTTCTTTGAGTTGTTTCTTGTCAAACCAAAGGCGGCTGCACAGCCGCCTTTTTGAATTAAAGTAAAAGAAGTTATTCTTTGTAGCTCTTTAACACAACGACCGCATTATGACCGCCGAATCCGAACGAATTCGACATGCCGATAGTCAGATCCGCGCGGCGGGCCGTGTTGGGAACATAATCCAGGTCGCAGATATCGTCCTGCTGCTCTTGGTTGATCGTAGGAGGGATAAGCCCTTCCTGCAAGCTCTTCACCAGTGCGATGGCTTCCACTCCACCGGCAGCTCCAAGCATATGTCCAGTCATCGATTTATTCGCCGTGACGGGAATGCGGTAGGCGGCATCGCCGAACAATTTCTTGATGGCGAGTGTTTCCGACTTATCTCCGGCTTCAGTACTGGTCGCGTGCGCGCTTATGACATCGATGTCTTCTGGATGGATTCCAGCTTCCCCGATGGCCAACTTCATGGCCTGATAAGCACCAATTCCTTCAGGGTGGGTCGCCACCCGATGATAAGCATCGGAGCTAGCCCCATAGCCGACGACTTCAGCATAGATGCGGGCATTTCTGCGAATCGCGTGGCTTAAGGATTCCAATACGAGAATGCCGGCACCTTCGGCCATGACGAACCCGTCTCGACCCGCGTCGAAAGGTCGGCTGGCACGTGCCGGCTCGTCATTGCGCGTGGACAAGGCCGTAGCGTTGCCGAAGCTTGCCAAGGAGATCTCCGTCACTGCGGCCTCGGAGCCGCCTGCCAAAATCACATCGGCCCCTCCATACCGGATGAGGCGCATTGCTTCGCCGATGGCCGTATTTCCGACAGAGCATGCGGTAACTGGTGATAAAGTAGGGCCTAACGCGCTGAATCTCATACTGATCATGGCAGCAGCCATATTCGAGATCATCATCGGAACTAATGACGGACTCACCCGTTCTGGTCCGCGTTCTCGCAGTATGGCATCTTGATCGAGAAGTGTTTGAATACCGCCGATACCGGAGCCGACGTAAACGCCGAGCCGTTCATGATCCAAATGCTCAAGCTGAAGACCGGCATCATCTACAGCTTGTTCAGCTGCTGCCAGCGCAAATTGGCAGAATCGGTCCATCTGCCGGGCTTCCTTACGCCCGAAGCGGGCCTCGGCGTCAAAATCCCGGACCAGTCCGGCTATTTTGGCTTTTTGTCTAGAGCAATCAAAAGTATCAATAAGGGAAATGCCCGATTCGCCTTGAACTAGACGGTTCCAGAATCGGTCTACATTGTTGCCAAGCGGCGAAATAACACCCATTCCTGTAATAACTACGCGTTCCATCGTCATTCACCCTTTCGGATTTGTTGTAATGAAGCTTATGATGTCATATCATTTATCCTATTACAAGTTGTAGTTTATACTAGTATAATAGGTACCATGATAAGGTTAATACAGGGAAGGGTGTACTGCTAATGAATCATCAGACGAGACTTCAGGCGCTTTCTGCCTTTTTAAAAGCGCAGCGTGCCAAAATCGCTCCTGAATCCGTAGGACTGGTGTCGGGGAGCCGAAGAAGAACTCCCGGCTTGAGAAGAGAAGAGGTTGCTCAGCTGGCGGGAGTCAGTGCAACCTGGTATACGTGGTTGGAGCAAGGACGAGATATTAAAGTATCTGTCTCTGTACTGGATTGTATAGCTGCCGCATTAAAGCTGACGGTGGATGAACGTAAATATTTGTTTTCTTTGGCGATGGATACCGGCTCGGGAACCAGTTTGTTGCAGGAAGATCATCCAAAGATCAGTCCATCCTTGCAGACGATATTACAGGAGCTGCGAAATTGCCCCACGATCATATCGGACAGGCGCTGCCAGATCGTCGGGTGGAACCAGGCGGCCTCCCACATTTTCTTGGACTTTGAACACATACCGGTGGAGCAGCGGAATATGATCCGTCTTTTGTTCACGAGAAAAGAGTTCCGCAGCCTAGCCGTGAACTGGGAGCATTTTGTCAGCGGCTTTCTCTCGATCTTCCGGGCTTATTACGGTCAATATGTCGATGACGAGTGGTACGAGCAGTTTCTTGAGGAGATGAAGGCGCTGCATCCCGATTTCCATTCCCTTTGGGAGCAAAGCAGAGTAAGCTCCGCCCCCGAAGTATTGATCGAATTCCGCCATGCCAAAGCAGGTAAAATGCTGTTCCACCTGACCTCTTTGCAGGTGCAGGGGGACGCGGATTTACGCTGCAGTATCTATACTCCGGCCCCAGATACGTCTACAGAAGCCAAAATAAAACGATTAATGGAACGCAAATCCGCAGCAAGCAATATATAAGCTACAAAATAGCAGCCGTGCAGTGCATATCTATAGAAAAGGGAGCGCGGCTGGATATCCAGTCTTTTATTGAAAGCGAATACATATTTAATTGAATGACCGGTGAGCATAAGTTCTTATTTTGAATCGCTATCGTAAAATGATAGTACGATACATCATCGATGCTCGGATTCCATCAAAACACGCTATTAATGCGGTTCGCTAGGCAAAACTTGACAAAATACTTTTTTGCAAAAATATTCTTGACAGTTGTAATGGATGGAAGTATTATTCTTGTATCGCATAAATCCTACTAAAATAGTAGGGTATTGAAGGAGATGGGTAGTGTGAACAACAACTTGGTTACCGCGTTTCAAACGAACTGGGTAAGCTTGCTTGTGTCTTTAGTCATTATTGGCTTACTTTACTTTTTAGCTAAAAAACGCGTAGGTTTCGGTAATCGAGTGCTCCTCGCTCTTGGATTAGGTCTTATCGCAGGAATTTTCTTCAACACTTATAAGCTGAGTGCGGTAAGTGTAAGCACGATCGGAACGATCTACGTCAACCTGGTGAAAATGCTTGTTATTCCACTGGTTGTCGTGCTGGTTATCAACAGTATCACGTCGATTTCTAGCTTGGGTCATTTGCGTAAAATCGGTGTAAAAACGATTTCCTTGTTCTTCATCACAACAGGGATTGCAGCATTAATCGGTTTGATTGTAGCCTTGATCTTTGATCCAGGTTCAGGTATTGCACAGGAAATTCCTAAGACGTTCAAGCCTCGCGATATTCCAACATTCTCTCAAGTTATTTTGGATTTGGTACCAAGCAACCCTATTGGTGATATGGCTGGTGCTAAAGTCGTACCGGTGCTTGTCTTCTCGATCTTCGTTGCTATCGCTATGGTGCAAGTAGGAAGCAAGAAGCCTGAAGTTATTCAACCTGTTAAACAGTTTATCGAATCTTTTGCACAAGTGATGCATCAGGTTACTAAATACATCATTCGTTTGACTCCGTATGGCGTTTATGCGCTGATCGGTGCAATGGCTGCCAAGTACGGTCTGGAAACATTGGCTCCGCTTGTAAAAGTTATTTTAGCGACTTACGTAGCGTTGTTGGCTCACTTCATTATTACGTTCGGCGGTTTGGTCACTTTCGTTGCGAAAGTAAATCCAATCAAGTTTTTCCGCAAAGCGTATCCAACTATTGCTGTAGCTTTCACAACACGCAGCAGCTATGTAACACTGCCAGTAAATATGGAAGTTATTACGAAAAGACTGCGCGTATCACCGCGTATTGCAAGCTTCGTAGCTCCACTAGGCGCAACGATGAACATGAACGGCTGCGGTGGCGTATGGCCAGCTGTAGTAGCCATTTTCGTAGCACGTGTATATAACATTCCGCTTGGTTTTTCGGAATACATTTTGATCGTATTGGTAAGCATGATTTCTTCTATCGGTGTTGCAGGGGTACCTGGACCGGCTGCTATCTCGACAACCGTCGTACTGACAGCGCTTGGTTTGCCGGTTGAAGGCTTGGGTCTTGTATTGGCTATCGATGCTGTGGTAGATATGGGTCGTACAGCTGTTAATGCGACTGGTACAACCGTGTGCTCCTTGATCGTAGCTAATTCAGAAGGGGAGTTCGACCGCGAGTCGTTCAACCGTGACGAAGAAGATCAAATGGAATTGAACGCCGTATAATAGAGTTTGAAAAAAATGAAGATGCAGCTTGGTTCCCAAGGGAATCAGGCTGCATTTTTTTAGTTGCGCTAAAAGCAACGGTTGCCTTAGGACGGCGTCAAAGGTAACATAAAAAGTAAAAAAAGCACAAAGGAGGGAATGCCATTGAAGCTTGACCGATTGTTAGCCATCACAATGCTGCTGCTGAATCGTAAACGAGTCGGAGCTCAAGAGCTATCCGAACGGTTTGAGGTGTCCCTGAGAACCATTTATCGGGATCTGGAGGCGCTGAATCAGGCGGGTATTCCGATTGTTTCTTTTGCAGGTGCCGCCGGAGGCTATGAAATTATGGATCAATATCGGCTGGATCGGCAATTTCTTTCTCTGGATGAGCTGCAGTCGATTATTATAGCACTTAGAGGCGTGGGTTCCACGTTCGCAGATCAGGATATAAGTAGTTTACTAGATAAGGTGGGAGCGCTGGTAGCCCGCTCCGAGCAGCGAGAGCTGAACAATATGAGCCAGCAGCTGATGATCGATCTGAATCCATGGCATGGAGGCAAGGCGGAAAAGGAAAAGCTCGGTATTCTCCGTTCAGCTGCACGCGATTCGAAAGTCATTCGATTCGCCTATACTACCTCGCAGGGGGATTCATCCGAGCGGATGTGCGAGCCCATGGGCGTCGTATTGAAGGGTTATGTATGGTATTTGTACGGATTTTGCAAGCTTCGCGAGGATTACCGGATATTTCGCTTAACGAGGATAGAGCAGTTAGCGGTCTTGGATGAGACCTTCGTACGCCGGCCCAAGACGCTGGAGCAGCTTGATTTTCAATGGACGCGTCAGGAGAATCCGCCGAATCTCATTCGGTTGGTACTGCGGTTTCATCCTCGTGCGAAAGCGCGGTTACAGGATTACTTTGCATTTGGGCAAATAGAGACGCAGCCTGACGGTACGATTCTGGTAACCGCCAATCAGCCGGACGAGCCCTGGCTTTACGGGATGCTGCTCAGCTACGGCGCAGATGTATTCATTATGGAGCCCGAATCAGTTGCACAGACGATAAGAGAGATGGCGCAAAAAATAGTGGAGCAATATCAACTAACCTTGACATAGGGGTGTCAGGGTTAATGATGTATAGTGAAGGTAAGCAAGTGGGAATACAACATTAGGTGACTATTGAAGGAGGATGTATTGAACATGTTTACTTCTATACAACAATTTGCAGCAAGCTGGAGCAATGAAACGGCTGCCACGCAGCGTGTGATGGATGCATTAACGGACGCTTCGCTAAATCAAAAAATTACCGCTGATCACCGCAGCCTGGGACAGCTTGCTTGGCACTTGACCACAACCATTCACGAGATGTCATCTCGTACGGGTCTTAAGTTTACACCAGCAGCTGAGGATGAGCATGCGCCTGCACCGGCTTCTGCGCAAGCTATTGCCGACGCCTACCGCAGTCAGAGAAATGCGCTGCTGGAAGCGGTACAAGCTCAGTGGAAAGATGAGGACCTGGTTCGTATAACCTCTATGTATGGTGAGGAATGGCCGAATGGATTGACACTCCACTTGCTTATCCAGCATGAAATTCATCATCGCGGTCAAATGACGGTGCTTATGCGTCAGGCAGGACTGCGTGTGCCGGACATTTACGGCCCTACCCGTGAGGATTGGATCGAACGCGGTATGACTCCGCTCGTATAAAAACAAAGAGGCTTTTCCTCGAGTGAAGGAGACTTGAGGGAAAGCCTCTTTGTCTGTTGATTTTCGTATGACAGCATATAGATCCGATTTACATGGTCCTTTGCAGTTTCAGTTCAAACTGGGGTTTGGTCACATATTCCATATAGTAAACCTGACCGCCAAAGTCCAGATATGCCTGATAGCGGGTACGGATTGCCGGTGCTTTAATCAATTCAAGTACTTGATCCTTAGGGACCCAGCGGCTGTCCGAGGTCTCCTCTGAGGTACACAGTTCTCCGCCAACCGGCTTGCAGACGTAGTCAAACATGACTTTGGTAGGAACATCCGTTACACCGTCATGCCATTTGTAGGTGGCTGTATTCGAATATACCCCGATTAATTGAACGGCAAACGCATCGATTCCGCTTTCCTCCTTGATCTCTCTGCTTAATGCATCCAGCAGATTCTCTCCGACCTCCACCTGTCCGCCCGGGAATACCCAACCGTCATGGTGGGTCTTCACTAAGAGAATATGTCCGTCTTCGTTTTCTACGAAACCGCCCACTGCTACAATATGTGTCGGCATTGCCATCTTTTTAGCCTCCAAACATAAATTTTTTTGAAACTTTTTAGCGTAATCAATATATGGTAATTTTACCATTAATCCCCTTGAATTCTTCTGATTTTAGGCTGACACATGGATGATAGGAGCCCGTTAGCAAGTGGTTTGCTTTGCAAGAAAAATATTTTTTTGTAAACGAAAGCAATTCGTTAAAATAGCATGGCAGATGTTCTGCGATGATGATGTATGCGCTATCATGACTTAAAGCAGACTCAAATGGCGCTATTAGTGATGTTTAGACACATTTACTTTTGATTCATTACTAAGTAATATTCAATGGTGCTTTAATAATTTCATATTGCTTAATCTTCTAAAAGAAGAGCGGGGGACCCATAACTTGGGGTGAATCCTATTGCGTAAGCATAGGAAGGGCATGCTTCTCACAGCCCTAATCCGACAGCTAACCTCGTAAGCAAGAGTGAGAAGGAGAGATGAACACAGGACTCTTGCCTTGTGTTTTTTGTGTTTTTACGGGACATATTAAACACGAAGATGTATAAAACCAATTATTTCTAACCGGGGTGCACACAAGGTGACAACAGATTCTTTAAAAAGAGTAATTTTCGGCAGGCCGCTAAAATCCAACGAACTGGAACATGAAAAGATGCCGGTTTGGAAGGCTCTTCCGATTTTATCGTCGGACGCTTTATCGTCTGTAGCTTACGGAACGGAGCAAATCTTGCTCGCACTTGCTACCGTTGGAGCTGTGGCGGCTTTTGCTTATTCATTGCCTATTGCTATTGCCATCATATTGCTAATTACCATCTTGGTCATCAGCTACAGGCAGGTTATTGATGCCTATCCGCAGGGTGGCGGAGCATATATGGTTTCCAAGGAAAACCTGGGCATGTCCTTCGGGCGATTGACGGGTGTATCTCTATTAATCGATTACACGTTGACCGTTGCGGTTTCCGTTTCGGCTGGCGTGCAGGCTATTACATCCGCCTTTCCCATTGCGATTCCTTATATCGTACCGATAGCGCTGTTCCTGGTTTGGCTTATGGTATGGCTAAATCTGAGGGGAACTTCAGAATCGGGAACGGTGTTTGCCTTTCCGACGTATTTCTTTATTCTCTGCGTGCTGGTGTTAATCGGCAAAGGGATGTTTGACCTAATAACCGGTGCCAGTCATGCGTCATCAATCCATGTAATCCCATCCTCAGTCCCTTCGGGGCTAACGATGTTCGTATTGTTGAAAGCTTTCTCTTCCGGCTGTTCGGCTGTTACCGGGATTGAGGCCATTTCCGATGCGGTGCCTCACTTCAAGACACCATCCAAAGACAATGCCAAAAGGACTTTGCTGTCATTGGGCATTTTGCTAGCCATTATTTTCGGCGGCGTTACGATCTTGACGATGGCTTATGGCATTACGCCTGATCCTAAGGGTCATACCTCCGTGCTGTCCATGGTGACGGAGAGCGCGTTTGGCCGGGGCACTATGTACTATGCGACGCAGATCGCCACGATGATGATACTGACTCTAGCTGCTAACACCAGCTTTAACGGTTTCCCCATCTTGGCATCGATTATGGCACAGGATAAAAATTTCCCGAGAATGTTCGCTAACCGGGGAGATCGATTGTCCTTTCATTTCGGGATTGTCACGTTGGGCATTTTGGCCAGCCTACTGCTTATTGCCTTTAGGGGGAAAACCGACGCACTTATCCCGTTATATGCAATCGGTGTCTTCTTGTCCTTTACGCTGGCTCAGAGCGGCCTAGTTCGTAAATGGCTCAGAGAGAAACAAAAGGGCTGGCAGGGCCGGTTAATTGTTAACGGGTTGGGCGCTCTCGTTTCGTTCGCCGTTCTTCTTATTTTCTGTGTGACCAAGTTTATGGAGGGCGCCTGGATCGTTATTATTTTGACACCGATCCTTTTATGGTTTATTACCAAAATATACGATCATTACGAGGATGTTGCGGCACAGCTTCGAATTAATTTGGATGAGCCGCTGCCCCATAAGGAATCGATTATCATTATCCCGATTGCAGGGATTCATCGAGTGGTTGCTTCCACAATTTCTTATGCCAAAACATTGTCGCCGAACGTCGTTGCGTTCTATATCTCTTTTTCAGATGAAGATGAGGAGAAGATGGAAAAGAAATGGGAGCAATGGAATCCGGGGGTGCGGCTGGTTGTTTTCCGCTCCAGGTATCGGACCATTGTTAAGCCATTGGTTGACTTTATTGAACGGATTGATACGCATGTCAAAGAGAAGCAGACCATCATGGTGCTTCTTCCCCAATTCGTAGCGAGAAAATGGTGGCACCGGCTGCTTCATAATCAGTCTGCCTACCGTATACGGTCTAGGCTGTTGAAGGAAAAGGATGTTGTTGTAGCAACCGTGCCTTTCCATTTGAGTGAATAATAAAGAAGAGAGTCCTAATGGGCTCTCTCTTCTTTTTCTTCTTCTTCTTCTTCTTCTTCTTCTTCTTCTTTTTTATTCCCATTTGGTACTATGACATAACTATGTTCATTGGTCTTGACCGACCAATCCTCTTGTGAACTAAAGAGCTCGTTTAACAGGGCGTCTATTTCCACGATGACTCACTCCCTCATTCTTAATCTACCATTGAAGAATAGTCCCTACTTATTAAGTTAACCTTAAATGAGGGCTGGTATTCAATGACAATTAAAGGGAAGTGAGTGTTGTTTTAACTATTGGATGTGGCGGATAAGCTTGTCCGCAATGCCGATATAGCTTGCTGGAGTTAACTTCAACAGACGTTCTCTCTCAGCATCAGGCAAGCCAAGATCATGGATAAACTCGGCTATACGCTGCGGAGTAACCTCTACGCCCCGTGTCAATTCCTTCAACTTTTCATATGGATTTTCATAGCCAACTCGACGCATAACGGTTTGAATGGCTTCACCGAGCACTTCCCAGCTCTCATTGAGATCCTGTTGAATGGCTGCTTCGTTAACCGACAAGCTGCTCAGTCCTCGCAAGGTAGCTACAATGGCAATATACGAATGAGCGATACCTACGCCCATGTTGCGCAAAGCGGACGAATCGGTTAAGTCGCGTTGGAGACGCGAAATAGGCAATTTATTCGCCAAATGATCCAGCATGGCGTTGCTAATTCCCATGTTGGCTTCCGAGTTCTCGAAGTTAATAGGATTAACCTTATGCGGCATAGTGGAGGAACCGACTTCACCGGCAACCACATTTTGTTTGAAATACGCAAGTGAAATGTATTGCCATACGTCGCGGTCAAAATCAAGCGTGATATTATTAAATCGCATCAATGCATGGAATAGCTCGGCCATGTAATCATGAGATTCAATTTGAGTCGTAAGAGGATTGTAGGTCAATCCGAGATGCTCGACGAAGGAACGGGCAATTTCTTCCCAAGGCGCTTCTGGATAGGCGATCGAATGAGCGTTGAAATTGCCCACCGCCCCATTGAATTTTCCGAGGTATTCCTGCGCTTTGATTTGCTTGAGCTGGCGATTCCAGCGGTAGATAAACACGGCTAGCTCTTTACCTAGCGTCGTAGGGCTTGCAGTTTGCCCGTGGGTACGAGAAAGCATCGAAACTTCTTTTGTGGATTCCGCAATACGAGATACCTCAGCTGACATTTTCTCAGCAATCGGAAGCCAGCCGTTTTCAATCCCGTGTTTCAGCATGAGAGCGTGGGACAGGTTATTGATATCTTCGGATGTGCAGCTAAAGTGAAGGAATTCCTTGACGTCTGCAAGCGAAGTGGGGTCCAAAGTTTCTTTAAGGAAATATTCAACGGCCTTAACGTCATGTTTGGTCGTACGTTCGATTTCTTTGATGCGTAGAGCGGAGGTATCATCGAAATTTTCCGTAATTGCTTTTAACAGTGCGATCTCTTCGGATTTGAATTCACGTACTTCTGCGATTTCGGGTCTTCTGGACATATGGATAAGCCATTCCACTTCCACATATACCCGATACTTCATGAGAGCCCATTCCGAGAAATGCTCTGCTAATACTTCCGATTGTTCTTTGTATCGCCCATCCAAGGGAGATATGCTTTTAATTGACATTGTTCAGCCTCTTTCTGTTCACTTGATCGTTAGTAGTTTCTTCAAAACGAGAACCATCATTCCAATTATACAATATGCTTCAAAAGTTTCACTACCCTGTCCACTACAACGAAGTGTAAACCGCATCAAAAAGACCTAAAAAAATTACAAAAAATCCTAAAACCAATGGTGTACCGTTTCGGGCTCTTATTCTTTACAATAAGGTTTGTTAACAAATTTGTAAGTGCTTACATTGCTATAATCCAAGTCTGAAGGGGGATGAAAAGTGAAAGCACTCAAAAAGGCGGTATTATGGATCGACAGCTTTTTTGAAACCTTTTCGATGACAGCGCTATTGGCTATGATTCTTATTGTAACGACCCAAGTGCTGACACGAAAGCTGTTTAACTTTGTTTTGTTCTGGTCGGAGGAAGTGACGCTGCTGCTGCTGGTCTGGTTTTCCTTTCTCGGTATTGCGTTCGGCTTCCGAGAGCATCTGCATCTGGCCATCGATACGTTCACGAGCAAGTTTCCCCCCAAGGTAAACTGGGTGCTCGATAGGATAATTTATGCAAGCACGTTTGCGTTCGGAGTGTATCTGATCCTGTCCGGTACCGAATTTACTATTCTAATGAACGAGAGTACTCTTGCGGCAACCAAGCTGCCGAACAGCATCATTTATGTTGTCATGCCGATCACCGGCTTGCTCATATGCGTGTATTCCTTGCTGCAGTTTGTTGGTATCGACACAAGAAGGCATCGGGGTATGGAAGAGGGGAATCACTAGATGGAAGAAACGACAATCGCAATATTGATTCTATGTGTTAGCTTCATTGTGCTGATGGTGCTGCGGTTTCCAATCTCGTTGACGCTGGCGCTGTCTACCTTGGTGACAGTGATATACTTGGGCATTCCACTGGCTGTCGTAGGTCAACGGATGATTCAAGGTATCAGCTCTTACTCACTGCTTACGATTCCATTCTTTATTCTCGCGGGACATATAATGAGCGAGGGGAAGCTTGCTTTGCGGCTCGTGAATCTCGCACAGCTGATTGTCGGTGGGATACGGGGCGGGTTGGCGATGGTGAACTCGGTCGCGTGTATGTTTTTTGGCAACATATCCGGTTCGGCGGTAGCAGATGTATCCTCAATCGGCTCCGTCATGATCCCTATGATGAAGAAAAAAGGCTACGATACGGATTATGCCGTAGGTGTTACCGTATCCTCAGCGATTCAAGGCGTTGTTGTTCCTCCCAGCCATAATCTCGTTCTGTATTCTTTAGCAGCGGGTGGAGGAGTGTCGATTGCGAGCTTGTTTCTGGCAGGAATCGTGCCCGGATTGATACTATGCGTATCGTTGATGGCAACGAGCTATGTCTATGCAATCAAGCGCGGCTATGCCAAGGGAGATCCGGTAGAGCGCAAGGAAGTTCCTAAGATCGTGCTCGACGGTCTCATGTCGCTGATGACGGCGGCCATTATTCTCGGTGGAATCTTCAGCGGCTGGTTTACAGCTACGGAGTCCGGTGCATTGGCTTGCTTGTACGCTTTCATCCTTACGTTTCTTATTTATAAGGACATTCCGATCAGCCGGATGTGGATCATTTTACAAAAAACGTTCCGCACTGTGTCCATGGTGCTGTTCCTGATCGCCGCGTCCGACGCATTCAGTTGGTTGCTGGCGTACTTGAAAATTCCGGGAATGGTGACGGATGCAATGCTCGCGATTTCCGACAGTCCGATCATTATTCTACTTATCATCAACATCGTACTGCTTATTCTTGGAGCTCCGATGGATATGGCCCCGCTCATTTTGATTATGACGCCGATTCTGCTTCCTGTCGTAACCCATCTCGGGATGGATCCGGTGCACTTCGGCATCATTATGATGCTTAATCTGGGGATCGGCCTGCTGACTCCTCCGGTGGGGACCGTGCTCTTCGTTGGTTGTGCCATAGGTAAAATATCGATCAGTCAAGGAACGAAAGCGATGATGCCCTTCTTCTATGTGATGTGCCTGGTGCTGCTCGTGTTGACCTACGTGCCGGATTTAGTGATGTGGCTGCCCAATATGATGAAGCATTAAAAGCCTGGTGATCGAACGCAGTGGACACGATTCGCCGGACTTTTACAACAATAATCCAATCCGTAAAAAAAGGGGAAATGTACGAATGAAATCGTTCAAGAAAACGCTAAACGTACTTTCATGCGTAATTATTGCAGGGAGTGTCATCGCAGGCTGCAGCACCAAAGATCCCGTCAAAGCAACAACAGCAGGAGGAGACAAGAAGGCGGAGGGGAAAAAGTATACGTTCCGACTGGCTGACACGCATCCGCCCGATTACCCGACCGTTGTTGGGGATAAGAAGTTCGCTGATCTGGTAAATGAGCGCAGTAATGGACGGATTAAAATCGATGTCTTCCCATCATCCCAGCTAGGGGAGGAAAAAGCGGTTATCGAGCAGGTTCAGCTCGGCGCTATCGAGTTCACCCGTGTCAGCAGCGGACCGCTGGCGGAATTCAACAAAAATTTTGGCGTATTCAGCCTTCCTTACGTCTTTGATAGCGATCAGCATCTATGGAAGTTCCTGGAGAGCGACAACGGCAACAAGCTTCTGGATAGCTTGGAAAGCTCGAAGATGAAGGGCTTGGCTTATTACAGCTCTGGCGCGCGGCACTTTTATTCCCGCAAGCCTGTAACCAATCTGGCGGAGCTGAAAGGGCAGAAGATTCGTGTTATCCAGAATAAAATCAATATCGATCTGATGTCTGCGCTCGGAGCCAATGCGACGCCGATGGCTTATGGAGAAGTGTTCAGCTCCCTGCAAACCGGCGTAATTGACGCAGCGGAAAACAATTTCCCGAGCTATCAGTCCTCGAACCATTTTGAAGTGGCGAAAAATATGATCCTCGACGGTCATCAGCGCGTACCGGAGGTGCTCATGATCAGCCAATCCGCCTGGAATAAGCTGTCTGAGGAAGACCGTAAAATCGTGAAGCAGGCTGCTATCGATTCCGTCAAAACCCAACGCGAATCATGGGATAAGTACGAGAAGGACGCAGAGGCCAAAGTCCGCGCGGCAGGCGTTAAAATTACGGAAGTGAAGGATGTTAAGCCTTGGCAGGATGCGGTTAAACCCGTTATCGATAAGTATCGTGCCGAATATAAAGAGGTATTGGATCAAATTGATGCGGCAAGAAAAAAATAATATAGGCATTCACGGACTGCTGACATCCTGTTGGCAGCAGTTCGTCGTATAATACAATTAAAGGAACAAGCCTTAAGCGTTCCGTTAACTATTAATGAAAATGGAGGGTTTAACTATGTTTGTAACAATTCAAAGCTTTATAGAAGATTATCGGCACGAAGCAGCAACGACTCAGAAGCTATTGGATGCTTTAACAGACGAATCACTTTCTCAAGAAGTAGCCCCCGGTTATCGGACGCTGGGTCACTTGGCTTGGCATTTGGTCCCGTCAGGAGGCATATTGAATCCGACCGGATTAAGATTCGAAGCTCCCGCAGAGCGAAGCGAGCCGCCAGCATCTGCTGCTGCGATTGCAGAGGCTTACCGCAGAACGACGCAATCGCTGCTTGAGGCGGTTGAAACTCAATGGACGGATGATACGCTGCAAGTATCTAATAGCATTTTTGGGCAGCAATGGAAGAATGGATTAACGCTAAATCTTTTCCTTAGACATGAAATTCATCATCGCGGCCAATTGACCATCCTTATGCGGCAAGCTGGAGTTCCTGTCACAGGAGTATATGGTCCTACTAAAGAAGAGTGGGCTGCTATAGGAATGGAAGCTCCAGTCTAGGAAATTCGTTGTTAGAGCAGAGAAGGAATACTGATGAACGTAAAAAAGAAGAACCTTCACGGTTCTTCTCAGATTGTAGAGAAACCCATGTTTTTTTAAAACGTTGGGTTTCTTTCTGTATTTAGAGGCTATTTTGAGAAGGCCGGATGGGAGGCTAGGCCTCTTTCGCCTTCCGCTCCAGATGGAATGCAATCTTTTTCATGTTTTGTACGGCTGCTGTCATAAGCGCTTGCTCCGTGACATTTCGAAGCCCCCGCAAACGGCAATAGCGAAACCCATGGAGCTGTTTAGCGTCCGCGAAGCTTCGCTCAATCGTTTCTTTTCGTTTTTGGTAAAGCCGCTTACCGGATCTACTCAACCGGTTTAATCGCACTTG
>NZ_KK366024.1:0-26245 GCF_000686845.1 Paenibacillus sp. UNC451MF
TTTGCGCCCTTAGCTCAGCTGGATAGAGCGTTTGACTACGAATCAAAAGGCCGGGAGTTCGAATCTCTCAGGGCGCGCCATTCTTTACAACTAGATATTGCTTATGAAGTGAAGCTAGTTTTCACTCCATATACCATCGGGACGTAGCTCAGCTTGGTAGAGCACCTGGTTTGGGACCAGGGGGTCGCATGTTCAAATCGTGTCGTCCCGATTTTTATTTTTTGCGGGTGTAGTTCAATGGTAGAACTCCAGCCTTCCAAGCTGGTAGCGTGGGTTCGATTCCCATCACCCGCTCCATAATGAAAACAACAACGAACCTTGAGCATTCAAGGTTTTTTTATTTTATAACGAAAAACAGCTCTGTATCCTAATGGAACAGAGTTGTTTTTCATTATTCATATTAAAGATTGATAATTCGGAATATTAAGATAGTTAGTTGTTATGTAATATTTTCTTCTTTAGCTTGCAGCGATAGGCTGTCTTACGATTTTTACTTCGTAGAAAGAGATTTTATTGGAGATGATATACTCAGGAGTTCCCCCACGGTGGGAATGAGCTTCACGGAAAGCCTCGCTGCGTGTCCAGGCTTGGAAGTCTTCTTTTTTGCTCCAACGGGTAGACACAGTAACTTCATCATACTCAGGCGTATTTTCAGTGAGCATAACCTCTAAACCTAAAAATCCATCCATATATTCTACTTTTCCTACTTTATCGAACCGCTCAATAAGCTTATGACCGTTGCCTTTAGTGATATGAGATGTGTTAGTAACAATAACCATTGATAATTCCTCCTTAGAATGTGACCCTAATAAGGATCAGTTTGTAGATGATGCCAGAATGGATTCACGAGATCTTAGTGGGATGATAATAGGATATTCATCCTCGAATGTGACTTTAGCGACGATTTGGTACACTTCGTTTAAGAACAGAGGCGTAATAACTTCCTTTGGTTTTCCTAATGCCATGATGCGACCATCTTTCATTGCAATCATATAATGACAGTAATTAGCTGCTTGCTGTAAATCATGGAGAACCATAACTACAGTAATACGGAACTCACGATTGATTTTCTGCAGCATCTCCATTACATCGAGCTGATGGGATATATCTAGGAACGTTGTAGGTTCATCCAATAGGATAATGCTCGCTTGCTGTGCTAAAGCCATGGCGATACGTACTTTTTGCTGCTCACCTCCCGATAAAGTATGGAACATTCGATTCTCATGTCTGTTGGTGCCGGTAACCTCCATTGCCCAATCGATCACTTCCATGTCTTCAGATACCATCCTATCGAAGATCCGTTTATACGGTGAACGGCCATAAGAAATAAGCTCTTTTACAGTTAGATCAGGTACAGAGCCTTTGGATTGGGTCAGCATAGAGATCGTTTTGGCAAAAGCGGATTGCTTATATTCCTTTGAAGATATTCCATTCACATAGACGTTACCTTGCTCAGCTTTAAGCAGCCGTGTAATGATTTTTAGTAAAGTAGATTTACCCGATCCGTTCGGGCCGACAATGGCTGTGATTTGGCCAAGCGGTATAGAAACCGTGATGTCATTCAAATAAAATGAGCTTACATGATGATGGATGTGTTCGGTTTCGATAGCATTCATTAAACGATTCTCCTTTTCTTCAGCAAGTATAGAAAGAACGGTGTACCTATGCCTGCCAACAGAATGCCGACCGGCAGCTCGATAGGATCAAACCAGGAACGAGCCATCGTATCTGCAAGTACTACAAGGGCTGCTCCACCTATGACCGATAAAGGCAGTAAAAAGCGGTAATCATCGCCAACAATCATCCGAATGGCATGAGGGACTACCAACCCTACAAAGCCTATTAATCCGGCAACGCTGACAGCAGTTCCTGATAAAAAGGATGACAGGGCGATAATCAAAAATCGTTGAAGCTCTACTTTTTGACCTAGCAGATGTGCAGAGTCGTCTCCAAGCATTAAGAGGTTGGAGGCTTTAATCGTGAATACCGATAAGAGGAGTCCAAATATAGCATAAGGAGCCATAAATTCGAGATGATACCAGCTACGGCCATTCAGCCCCCCTGCTAGCCAGGGTAAAACTGCTTGCACTCTGTCGCTGTAAATGATCATAATTCCACTCGTGACGGCTGCCAGTAATGCATTGATAGCGACACCGGCCAAAATGATTTTGAGCGGAGAGGCACCTTTATCCCATGCAAGTAAATAGATGAGAAGCGATGTAACCATGGAACCGCCAAATGCAAGGACAGGCAGCAAATAGCTGTATTGAGGAAACAAGATCATAGATATGACAGCTGCTAAGCCTCCACCAGCAGAGACACCGATAATACCCGGGTCAGCTAAAGGATTTTTCATAACTCCTTGAAGAAGGCATCCCGATGTAGCTAGACAAGCACCAACCAGTAATCCAATTAATATCCGGGGAAGACGCAAATTCATGATGATTTTTTCCTGCATAGGCTGGCTATTCGATGTGAAAACGCCCCAAATTTCTTGAAATGAAATGGATACGGAGCCATAAGACAAACCATAAATGCTAAACGCTATGAGTAGAAGAGGCAGAAGTACGATCATGACCGTCCTTCTCGAGCTGCGTTGTTCCATATTCATCATTTCACCGTTTGCAGCAGTTTGTTCATATAATCCAATGCATCAACGATTCGAGTTCCGGGGTTCGTACCAAACAAATCGGCAGGTAGTACTTCCACATGTTGATTAATAACAGCATCCAGACTGTTCCATGCTGCGTTCTGCTGCATTTCTTTCATAAAGCCTTCTTTCACCTTGTCAGGGCTTCCATGACTCATAATGAAAACGAATTGAGGGTTTGATTTCATAATTTTTTCACTGTTTAGCAGTGCGTATTGAGGGTAACTATCCAACTTTGGGTAGTCGGCAGCGATATTTTCCCCACCGGCTGTTGTGAGAATACTACCGCTCAGGGAATTGTTCAAAGCAGCCATATAGGTCCCTGGAGCACCATAAACAAGAAGCACTCTTGGTTTTTGCGCACGCTGCTGTTTATTAATTTCTTGAACCTTCTTATCCACTGAATCGACAAGCTCAGCAGCCTTATCTTCCTTGTGAATCATCTGCCCGAACATTTGAATCTGCTTCTTAATGTCGTCAATCGAATTGGCACTGGTTAACACCATCTTCGTACCCAGGGCTTCGACGGCAGGTATATCCTTAGTATTCATTGGATTCGTTCCTAATACGGCATCAGGGCTCACCAAGGCCAATTTTTCGAGTTCGATTCCATGTGTGGAGCCGATTTGTACGACATCGTTCAATGCTTTGATAGGGGTAGGTCCCGTAGCTGTCGGTCTTCCGACTAACGTACCGCCAAGGGCATACACAATATCCATTTCGCCATTGCCGAGCGCTGCAATTTTTTGCGGGACGCTACTGAATGTAACATTCCGATCGGCAAAATCTTTGATAGTGACGGAGCTGGAAGCTGCAGACGTTACTGCATTCCCATTTGAAGGATCGGGTGTAGTAACTGCTTGACTACCGCATCCAGTTAATGCTAAAAGCACAATTGTGCCTAAAATCCATCGTTTTCTCATGACCTTCCTCCTGATAAAATAAAAGCAACACAGGTTAACTGATAATGAATATCATTATTAATTAAAAATGATAATGAATCTCATTCTCTCTGTCAATAACAAATTGGAATGGTTATCCAAAAATATTTTTATTGTGGGCAGTCCATCTTGTTCTTTTCGGGAAAAGTACTGGTAAGCACTGCATTTGTTGGTTATTCATTCTTTTTTGGCATAGGGCTTATGAGAAAATGAGTGGTTGACAGGGCTTAGACATGTAAGCTAATATCTAATCGTTGTTATACTAGAGCCTAAAATTTAACAAAGGAACCGAGGTGATAGGATGGAATGACAATGAAATCTCAAACTTCACAGCCATACAAGAGAAGTAGGTATCCTGAAAAGGATCATTTTTTTTAAGAATCTATTGAGAATGATTATCGTTATTATGTTATTGAGAATGCAATGAGTTTTTGGAAAGAGGAGAAGTGAACTGTGAAAAAGTGGTTAGTCCTTCCGTTTGTTATGATCATGTTTAGTTTAACAATATTCACAATGCCCGTGGCACAAGCGGCCTCACTTGCTGACGGGACCTATACGGTGGACTATACCATCAAACAGGCAGAGAACGATTCGGCCTCTATGGCGAATGATTATTTTGAAAAACCGGCGACTGTAGTCGTTAAAAATGGCGAAGCTGCGCTTAAGATACAGATGAACCACAGCAAATGGATCACGCAGTTTAAAGTTCCGGAAAAGGACGGATTTGTTGACGCCAAAGTCGTAAGCAGCGACAGCGCCAATGATACGCGTGTGGTCCAATTCACAGCAGATGACTTGTCAAAGCCATTGTTGTCCAAGATCCATGTCACGGTTAAAGAGATCGATTATGATCATGATTACACGATACGTTTCGTTTTCGATTCGAAGAGCATCAAGAGTATTGGTTCAACGGAAAAGGCTGCGGATAGCGGGAATGCTGTGAAAACGGCGGAAACGCCTCCTAAGACGGAGTCAGCTGAAGCATCCACTAAAGCAGCGGAGACGAAGTCTTCCGCAGCTCCATCGGCTGTTAAAGAAGGCTCAGCATCTGCGGCTCCTGTTAAGGAAGCCATTAAGACTCCTGACAACAAAGTAACGGCAGTAAATCCAAAGACCGGAGATGGGACACCTATAGTCGGTCTCGTCAGTGTGCTTGCAGCTTCATCATTGTTATTGGCATTCAGTCTTAGGCTTAAGAAATCAGGTAGGTAAAACAACGCCAACAACCATAGGAGTGATAACAAGTGAAAAGAACATTATCCTTATTGGTCTTACTGTTTGCCTTCTTAACCATTGTTCAACTCCCCGTGGTTGGCGCTGCAGAAGAATTGGCTGATGGTAACTACACGCTGGATTTTGTTATTTACAAGCAGGGAACGAATGAGCCTTCGGTGATGTACGACTATGTTGATAAAGACAGCGGAACGTTGAGAGTGGAGAACAACAAGAAGTATGTATCTTTCGTAATGAAGCAAAGCGAATAAATTACTGGGTTCCAAACGGTCAAAGGTGATGCTCTGGAAGATACGGTGGTTGTTAGCAGTAACACTGAAACCAACACAAGAAGAGTGGAGTTTGAAGTCGAAGACTTGTCGGCAAAAGTAGGCGGATGGGTCAAAATTTATTGGCAGGTTACACCTGCATTTTTGTACGATCATGGGTACAATGTCGAGCTAGGCTTTGACCATATTGTTCAAGAATCTTAAGCGTCCTCCATTGTTAACAGCGAAATATTGTGCTTTAGAGGGCTTTACACAAGATATTGAGAAGGAGAGTAATTATTTTGAACAGGCAATTTAGGAAAGTCGTTTTAGTCTTTCTGATGCTGTTTGTTGTATTAGCTACGATACAGGTACCTGTAAGCCAAGCAGCAGATAGTCAGGTAGCGAAACTTACGACCGCATCCGATTCGGCATATGCGGGGAATACAACGGATTTCACCCTTGCTGTTAGCGGAGTTACACAGAGTGTGTACCAGCAGGTATATGGGAGTAAAGCGGTTATTACTTTCGATCCCACAGTATTAGACTATGTTTCGTCTTCAGCTTTGGACAATAAATTACAGCTAACGACGGATGAGTCGAATATTTCTGCAGGACAAATTGTTGTCACGACAAGTCTAAAAAACAGCAGCCAACCCGTTAGTATTAATGCAGCGGATAGCAGTTTTGTAAAGCTGTCTTTTAAGCCTAAAGCAACCTCACAAGCAGCAAACACCAATGTAATGGCAAGTCAAATTTCGATTATTAACGGGCAAGGAAACAGCTTGTTATTCCAAAATGTATCCAAATCGATAACTGTGTTACCAGCAGGCAATAATCAACAGAGCCTTCCTGATGGCGAGTATAAAATCGGCTACACCATCTTCAAAAAGAATTCAAACGAACCATCGGTGATGTTCGATTACGTTGACAAAGATAGCGGTGTACTGACAGTTCAAGGCGAGAAGAAGTATGTCTCGCTCACTTTGAAACAAAGTGCCGAAATCCTTTCTTTTAAGACAGAGAAGAATGGTGCTTTAGTCGAAACAACGACGGTCAGTAATGATACGACAGCTAATTCCAGAGTAGTCCGTTTTGAGGTTGATGATCTGGCATCCAGATTGAACGGATGGGTAAAAATCTACTGGGTGCTGCCTGCTCCGATCGGTGTTTATGATCACGAATATGAAATTGAAATAGGCCTAGATTCCATTTTCTCGGAATACGATATGAATTTCACCACCCTGCACGCTACTGAAGATAAGCCATCGAGCATGGAGAAATACTTCGTTAAACCAGGGAAATTGAAAATTCAACAAGGTCAAAAGTTAATGTCTTTTACCATCAAGGACAGCACCACGATTCCTAGCTTTAAAGTAGAGCAAAACGGTACGCTCGTTGAAACAACAATTGCTAGCACGAACACTACAGACAATACGAGAGTCGTTCAATTTCCGGTAAATGATTTAACGACTTTGCTGAAGGCAAGAGTACATATTTCGACGCTCATGCCAAATGGAACGCCTTATGAGATGGATCACGATATCCGGTTGAGGCTTGATGTAGGAGCAAAAACGGCATTAAACGCACTCATAGCCGATGCACAATCGAAGCATGATGCAGCCGTGGAAGGCACTGCTAATGGTCAATACTCTGCAGGCTCGAAGAACTCTCTGCTAGCAGCCATTCAGCTAGCGAAAATCGTAGCGGACAATGTGACCGCGACCCAAACACAAGTCGATCAGGCGGTCGCTGAATTACAGGCAGCTGTGACTACGTTCACAGGGGCAGTGATTACGAATCCAGGTCCGGGACCAGGTGAAATACCAGATGGCAGCTACAATATTGGATTTACTATCTTCAAAAAAGACTCGAATGAACCGTCCGTCATGTATGATTATGTTGATAAAAGCAGTGGGAAATTGACGGTGCAAGGCGGCAAGAAAGTTGTCTCCTTCAAGCTGAATCAAAGTGCAGAAATCTTATCCTTCAAGACCAAACAGAACGGTGCACTAGTTGAGACAACAACAGTTAGCAGTGATACAGCTGCCAATACAAGAGTTGTTCAATTCGAAGTCAACGATCTGACAGCCAAGCTGGATGGATGGGTAAAAATCTACTGGGTGCTGCCTGCTCCGATCGGTATTTATGATCATGAATACGATGTTCAGATCGGCTTCGATTCCATTGGTTCGGAATACGATTTGAACTATACCACCCTCCATGCTACTCAAGATAAGCCATCGAGCATGGAGAAATACTTCGTTAAACCGGGCAAACTGAAAGTACTACAAGGTCAAAAGCTGATGACGTTCACTATCAAGGACAGTGCGACGATTCCTAGCTTTAAATTGGAGCAAAACGGTGCGCTCGTCGAAACGACGATTGTTAGTACGAACACGACAGACAATACGAGAGTCGTTCAATTTCCAGTGAATGATTTAACGGCATTGCTAAATGCTAGAGTGCATATTTCGACGCACATGCCAAACGGAACTCCTTATGAGATGGATCATGATATCCGGTTGAGGTTTGATGTTGGCACAAAAACAGCATTAAGCGCACTCATAGCCGATGCACAATCCAAACATGATGCAGCCGTAGAAGGTACTGCTAATGGCCAATATCCGTCAGGCTCGAAGAGTACTCTTCTGGCTGCTATTCAACAAGCGAAGGCAGTAGCGGATAATGTGGTCTCCACCCAAACACAGGTGGATCAAGCGGTAGCTGATTTACAGACAGCTTTGACGACGTTCAAGGGTTCGGTGATTACGAACTCAGGTTCAGGATCAGGCACATGGCCGGATGGGGAGTACAACGCCAAATTCACCATCTACAAAAAAGGTTCGGAAGAACCATCCGTTATGCTTGATTATGTCAATAAGGACAGCGGAAAAGTAACGGTGAAAGACGGTAAGAAGTACGTATCCTTAAAGCTGACTCAAAGTGCTGAAATTTTATCCTTCAAGACCAAACAGAGCGGGTCCCTTGTAGAAACCTCAACAGTTAGCAGCGATGCAGCAGCCAATACAAGAATCGTTCAATTTGAAGTCAATGATCTGACAGCCAAACTCGAAGGCTGGGTGAAAATCTACTGGGTATTGCCAGAGCCAATCGGCATTTACGATCATGAGTACGATGTCGATCTTGCATTTAGTGATATTACAGTTGATTTGAGCAAACCGATTAAAGACGGTCAATACAGCTTCAATTATACAGTGTCATCCGATGAAGCGGGTGCGGATTTTAGCGGTTTTGCTGAACCAACAGGAACATTGAAGGTTCAATCAGGTAAAAAGCTGGCCTCACTTAAGCTCAAAGATGGAGTTACCGTAACCAAAATTCAACAGATCCTGTCTGATGGATCGAAGCAGGATGTTGTACCACAAATTGCAGCTAAACAGTCGGGTGTTGTTAGAGTGCTGGCTAATGAAAGCAGCACGAAAGAAGTTCAATTTGAAGTTAACGATTTGATGGGTGTTTATCTTATCGACTTAAAGGCGGGAGATGGGACAGCTCACTCATTCAAACTTAGTCTTAACAAGGTCAGCCCTGTCAGCACTATAGATCCTTCGACGCCACCAGGCGGTGGAGGTAATACAGGTGGTGGCTCTGGTTCCGGTGGTGGTGGCGTGACGAACCCAAGCTCTTTGACCGATGGAAAATATACAATGAACTATACAATTAAAAAGTACGGTACAGACGAGAGATCCGTTATGCAGGACTATGTAGTTAACCCTGGTATTTTGACTGTGGATGGCGGTAAGCAGTACTTCTCCTTCACGATCAAGCAAAGTAAAGAAATCACGGACTTTAAGACGGAGGTTGGCGGCAGCCTGACGGACGTAGAAGTCCTCAGCAGAGATGAAGAGAAGAACACCAGAGACGTACAATTTGAAGTCGCTGACTTATCGTCCCGCTTAAAAGGCTGGGTGAAGGTTGATTGGAAAGAGTTCAACTATTTCCATAACTACGACATTGAAATTACCTTCGATAAATCCAGTGCCAAGAAGGTTAGCTCTTCGACGACTTTGAGCGGTGGCGGGTCTGTTGTTGCCTCACTGAAAGATGGAGAATATGATCTGGAGTTCAAAGTATTGCAGTACAGGAACAATCTCGAGTCCATCATTAATGACTATGTATTGCATCCAGCTAAGCTGATTGTTAAGGACGGAAAGCGTCAAGTAGCCCTTACCCTTAACCGACATACTCAAATGACAGACTTTAAAGTTGAATCGGAAAAGATGATAGAGGCAACGGAATACATGGCTGCTAAGAAAGAAATTGTTATGGAATCAGCAACCGTAGATAGTACGAATGCCGAAGAGAACAAGCGTGTGGTCAAATTCGAAATGAAGGATTTCACCAAGGCTCTGCATGCTCAAGTCGAGATGTCAGAAATTGACGAGGAAGCGGCAGCCAAACAGGAGGAGGCACAGGCTCAAGCTAAGAACTCCGATGATGAAGAGGAGTTTGTCAACACGCAGCCTCCGATGAAAAAAGAACTTATTGATGTAGACATCTTGTTTGATATCGATGCACTTGGCAAAAAGCCGGGAGAAGATACGGTGGAACAGCCGACGGATCCAACAGAACAACCGACAGATCCTATGGGGCAAACTACTGGGATGAAGGACATTCAAACGCATTGGGCCAAAACTTTAATCGAGCGTGCTGTAGCCCTTGGCATTGTGAATGGTTATGAAGACGGTACGTTCCAACCAGATAGTGAAGTGAGCAGAGCGGAATTTACGGCTATGATCGGCCGGGCGCTTAAACTCCAAGGACAAACGAACGAGCTGAGTTTTGCTGATTCGGATCGCATTCCGTCATGGGTAAAACCAACCCTTGCACAGGCTGTTAATGAAGGCATTATCAGCAGCTATGAAGATCAGACGTTCCGTGCAGAACGGAAAATTACTCGCTCGGAAATCGCTGTCATGATCGCTCGTGCATTGAAGTTATCCGATGCTTCCAAAGCGGTGCTTCCATTCGCAGACGCGGAAGAAATCCCGCAATGGGCTCGGGCTCAAGTGACTGCAGCGGTTGAATTAGGCATGATCAACGGAAGAGAGAACAATCTTTTCGCACCAAATGCAAGTGCAACTCGTGCGGAAGCCGTAACGTTGATACTGGCTATGCTGAACAATGTTAAAGAATAAGGATAATACGAAGTACAGAAATACGATTACGGGGATGTCGGGTGACCGGCGTCCTCCGTATCTTTTTTACCATCTAGGAACATGTAATAACTAGCGGTTTTACTGTTGTATAGCACATGGAAAGGGAGGTGTGAGGAGTTTCATGAATAGAGGATTCTGCTTAGCAGCAATGGTAGCAATTATACTTATTATGGTCATTGGCTGCTCTTCTAATTCTAGTATGAATGTAACGGCTGCAGAAGGTGAGAGCTCCGGCGGGAAGCGGGTAATAGCCACTACGGTTGCGGCAACTCAAATTATGGATGCGTTAGAGCTTGATTTGGTAGGGATTCCGAAAAGCTACAAAGAGCTCCCAAAACGATATGCCGGAGTTATTGAAGTAGGCAATCCTATGAGTCCCGATATGGAATTAGTGAAATCATTGCAGCCTACGGATGTACTCTCGGTAACAACGCTGGAATATGATCTGGCGCCTGTGTTCAAGAATGCAGGGGTAGAAGCTACATTCCTGGACTTAACCAGCGTAGAGAAGATGAACGAGGCTATCCTGAGGCTGGGAAGTAAGTATGATAGAGAGAAGCAGGCACAGGCTATCGTAAATAAATACAATGACAAAATAGCCGAAATCAAGAAGACAACTGAAGGGAAGAAACCTCCAACCGTGCTTATTCTACTCGGTGTACCTGGAAGCTATTTGGTAGCAACTGAGAATTCCTATATCGGCAATCTGGTAAAACTGGCTGGTGGCAAAAATATTGTACAAGGAGAATCGGTTGAATATTTGGCTTCGAACACGGAGTATTTGCAGCAATCCAATCCTGATATTATTCTCAGGGCCGCCCACGGGATGCCAGATGAAGTCATCAAAATGTTCGATAAAGAATTCCAGAAGAATGATATCTGGAAGCATTTTGATGCTGTGAAAAACAAGCGTGTTTACGACTTGGAAGAACATTTGTTCGGGACTACAGGAAGCTTGGATGCGATAGAAGCATTGGATGTTGTTGTGAAGATGATGTACCCATAAAGCTTGCAAGCATTGGAATGATTCCAAAGATTCGAAAGATGAATAATAAAGGGCGTTAACCATGAATAAAACATTAATAAGTATCGTTAGTGTTGTCTTACTGCTTATAGTAGTCATCATTGTTTCGGCAACGACAGGGAGTATCAAGGTCGGCAGCTGGGAGCTTATTGAAGGGCTAATTAGCGGTACTAACAAAAAAGTACAAGTCATTAAAGATCTGCGTATGCCTAGAATCATCATCGCGATGTTTGTCGGAGCAGCACTAGCTGTATCCGGTGTGCTGTTGCAAGCGGTCATGAGAAGCTCTTTGGCCGACTCTGGAGTTATCGGTATTGCCTCGGGGGCTGGTTTTATATCCATATTAATCGTTACCTTATTTCCGGCGTTGTTTTATTGGATGCCGTTGTTTGCTTTTCTCGGTGGAGCGTTAGCATGTTTCCTGGTCTATTCCTTCTCATGGAAGGGCGGTCTTAGTCCGATGCGGATTATAGTTGTCGGCATCGCTATCAATGCAACGTTTAGCGGTTTAGGGCAATCTTTTAATTATCGAGGGAGCTACGCTGTTACTACCGTCAACCCGGTTACGACCTCTGTATTTACTATGAAAACATGGAACGATGTACAGGTTATGGTCATTTACGGCACCATAGGGCTGCTGCTCGCCTTCCTGCTATATTCGTGGTGCAACCTGTTATCATTGCAGGATAAATCGGCTAAAAATCTGGGGCTTCATGTCAATCGCGCCCGGCTGCTCGTATCGATTGTTGCGGTCCTGTTAGCAGCAGTGGCTACGGCAATCGGCGGACTTATCGCTTTTGTCGGACTATTGATTCCTCACATTGCCCGGCTGCTGGTTGGTTCAGATCATAAAGTTCTGATCCCCTTCTCGGCTCTGGCAGGCGCTTTGCTGATTTTGAGTGCTGACACACTAGGGAGGACCTTGCTTGCTCCTACAGAGATTCCTGCCTCCATTATTCTGGCGGTTATTGGCGGACCTTTTTTAATATTTTTACTTAGAAAGAGTGATCGAATCTATGGAAATTAAGGACGTCACCTTTTCCTATGACAAGAAAAACAATCAGCTGAAATCTATAAACGGCGAGATTCAAATCGGAAAGATCACCACGATCATTGGTCCAAACGGATGCGGTAAATCAACGCTGCTCGGTGTGATGTCACAAAACTACGCTCCGCAGAGCGGACAGATTGTTCTCGACGGGAAGCTGCTGAGTGGATATAAGCCAAAGGAGCTGGCGAGAAAACTGGCCGTCGTTCATCAGCAAAATGAGGCCCCGGCGGATTTAACGGTAGAGAAGTTGACGAGATTTGGCCGGTTGCCTCACCAAAGCTTCTTTACTCAGCCGAAAGAGGAGGACGAACAAGCAGTAGAATGGGCATTGTCATGTACAAATTTGTCAGGTAAAAGGAATTTGACCCTAGATCAATTATCTGGCGGGGAGAGGCAAAGAGTTTGGATTGCTATGGCGCTTGCGCAAAAGACGAATATACTTTTCTTAGATGAGCCCACAACCTATCTTGACATATATTACCAGATAGAACTGCTTGAGCTAGTAAAAATGTTAAATAGTTCCTTTGGATTGACCATTGTGATGGTTTTGCATGATATCAATCAGGCCATTCGTTATAGCGATCAATTAATTGTGATGAAAAATGGAGAAATTGCTATGAAGGGTGAGCCTTGCGATGTGATAACAGAAGGTACGGTCAAAGCCATCTACGGTGTCGATGTTCTTGTGAAGCATGAGAAGGATACTGGATTTTACTTGGTGCCGGTAGGTATTTCATGAATTGGAGAAGCGCCTGTCAAATAAGTATGATTGCCCTTAGTGCCGCAGGGATTGCTTACTCCATTTACCACCTCGTTTTCGAGTATGCAGACAACCGCCAAGTCATGGCTGAAGCTCGGTCTATTTATAGCTCAAGTGCAGCACAGGAACAAGCAGAGACACCGAAGGATGAAGTGCGCCCACGATTTAAGGAACTGCTGGAGGTAAGTCCGGACCTTGTAGGCTGGTTGAGGCTCCATGACACCCTCATTGACTATCCCATCGTACAAGGGAAAGATAATGACTATTATTTATCCCGGAACTACAAAAGGGAGGAAATGAAGTCTGGAAGCATTTTTATGGATTATCGCAATAAGTCTCCGGAGACGGAGCTCAACACGGTTATTTATGGCCACAATATGAGGGACGGATCGATGTTCGGCCAGTTGAAACAATATACGGATCCTGATTTTTTACAATCACATCCTACTTTCACTTATGAAACCTTACATGATGATTATGTGGCGGAGATTTTCTCCGTATACTACACTACGACCGAAAACGATTATATCCAGACGCAATTCAACGGAGAGGAAGAGTATGATTCCTTTTTGCAAACTATCCGGAAACGTTCGCTATACAAGACGGAAACCGTGTTAACCGAGAATAGTCTTATCCTCACATTATCTACTTGCGATAGTACTTTGGATCCCGAAGAGGGACGGCTGGCACTGCATGCAATGTTAATTAAGCGACAAAAGCCTACACCATGACCTAATTGCCGTTTCAATACTTGACAATATGTTTAATATAATACGAATAGTCGATGCCAAAAGACCTTTGCGGTCTTTTTTTCATTTTGGTAATGATAGGCTTTGCACAACAAACGGATTAGATGCATAATAGCGAATAAAGCTTCTTTTAGATGAGAAAGTAAGAAAATCTAACATTTCCTTTATAAAGTTACTGCATGGTAGCGCGGTATTGTGTTAAAATATGCAGTATGACCAAGATGAGGATGGAGGAGAACCATGTCGGATTCAGGCAGCTTGTTAAACAAAAATACGTCGAATAACCTACTGCGTAGAGATGTAAGATTCTTGGGGCATATCCTGGGAGAAGTGCTGGTACATCAAGGTGGCAATGAATTATTAGCTATCGTAGAGCAGATCAGAGAGATGAGTAAAAACCTTCGGGCCCAATTTTCTCCTGAAAGCTTTGCGGAATTTAAAGAGACTATAAACTCTTTAGCGCCTGAGAAGAGACATCAGGTTATTCGTGCATTTGCTATTTATTTTCAGCTTGTTAATATAGCGGAGCAAAATCACCGTATTCGCCGAAAAAGAGACTATGAGCGCTCTGCGGGTGAAAATGTCCAACCGGGTTCTATTGAAGATGTAGTTCGTGATTTGAAGCAGCAGCAAATTCCTGCAGTAGAAGTTCAAGAAATCATTCAAGGAATTTCTCTGGAATTGGTTATGACGGCGCATCCTACGGAAGCAAGCCGCCGTGTGGTACTGGATATTCATCAACGTATCGCCAATGACGTTATGGAATTGGATAACCCAAGCTTGACCTTCCGGGAGCGCGAGCAGCTGAGAGCCAACCTGCTTGGCGAAGTCGTAACTTTATGGCAAACCGATGAGCTTAGAGACCGTAAACCGACGGTTATCGACGAAGTTCGTAATGGAATGTATTATTTTGACGAAACTTTGTTCGACGTTCTTCCTGAAGTATACCAGGAGCTGGAGCGGGTTCTTGCCAAATATTATCCGGAAGAAGATTGGCATGTACCAGTGTACATGAAATTCGGCTCCTGGATAGGCGGCGACCGGGACGGCAATCCGTCCGTAACCTCCGATGTAACCTGGGAGACGTTAACGATGCAGCGCCAGCTTGCGTTGGAGAAATACTCCGAGCTGCTGCAAAATTTCAAGAAGCATATGAGCTTCAGCAAAAACATCGTAGAAGTAACGCAAGAGCTGCTCGACTCTGTGGAACAGGATCGTCAGCATGTGGAGCTTCGTTCGAATGAAGTATGGCGCAATGAGAAAGAACCTTATCGTATCAAAGTAACTTATATGATCGAGAAGATTCTTCGTGCGGCAGATTCCAAGGTTAGCCCCACTCAAAAATACAACAGCCCGGAAGAGTTCCTTACCGATCTGAAAATTATTGAGCGCAGCTTACGTAATCATTATGCGGATTTTATCGCAGATACATTCGTAGTGAAGCTGATTCGCCAAGTAGAGCTGTTCGGTTTCCATCTGGCCTCGCTGGATGTAAGACAGCATAGTAAAGAGCATGAAGCAGCTATGACGGAAATTTTGGCTAAAATGAGCATTTGCCCGAATTATTCTGAGCTTAGCGAGAACGATAAAATCAGCTTGTTGAGCGACTTGTTGAACGAGCAGCGTCCGATCACTTCCCCTTACATGGATTACTCGGAATCCACTTTGGAATGCTTGAATGTGTACCGTGTTATTAAACAAGCACAGCAGGAGTTCGGACGCAACTGTATCTCCAGCTACCTGATCAGTATGACTCAGGGAGCAAGCGATCTGTTGGAAGTGCTCGTCTTCGGAAAAGAAGCAGGCTTGTACCGCCAAGAGCAGGACGGTTCTGTTATCTGTACTCTGCAATCCGTACCTTTGTTCGAGACGATTGATGACTTGCATGCAGCTCCGGATATTATGCGTACTTTGTATAACATTCCGGCTTACCGCGATAGCTTGAACAGCACGAATCATTTGCAAGAGATCATGCTCGGGTACTCCGATAGTAACAAAGATGGCGGCGTGATTACAGCGAACTGGGAGCTTCGTGTCGCTCTTCGCAGCATTACTGAGGCGGCGAAGGAATTCGGCGTTAAGTTGAAATTCTTCCATGGCCGCGGCGGCGCATTGGGTCGTGGCGGAATGCCGCTGAATCGCAGTATTTTGGCGCAACCAGCTGATACGATCGGCGGCGGAATCAAAATTACGGAGCAGGGCGAAGTATTGTCTTCCCGTTACTCAATGAAAGGAATCGCTTATCGCAGCTTGGAGCAGGCCACGTCGGCGCTGATTACTGCTGCGCTTAATGCACGTAATCCTCAAGCGGAAGTGACGGATCCACAGTGGGAAGATATTATGAAAGATATTTCCGAGAATGCTCAAACGAAATATCAGGATCTTATTTTCCGTGATCCGGACTTCATGACCTTCTTTAAGGAATCTACACCGCTTCCGGAGGTGGGGGAGCTTAACATCGGTTCCAGACCTTCGAAGCGTAAAGGCAGCGACCGATTCGAAGACCTTCGTGCCATTCCTTGGGTATTTGCTTGGACGCAAAGCCGTTATCTGCTACCGGCTTGGTATGCAGCGGGCAGTGGTCTTCACAGCTATTATCAAGGAAAAGCAGAGAATTTGGCCGTGCTTCAGGACATGTACCAAAATTGGTCTTTCTTCCGCTCGTTGATTGACAATTTACAAATGGCCTTGGCTAAAGCCGATTTGCTGATTGCCAAAGAATACGGGAATATGATTAAAGATACTGCGATTGCGGATCGTATTTTCAACTTAATCAGTGAAGAATATGACCGCACTTCGGCACTGATTTTAAGCATTACAGGTCAGCAGGAAATTCTGGATAATGTTCCGGTCATTCAGGAATCGATCCGCTTGCGTAACCCATATGTTGATCCGCTTAGCTATATGCAGGTTCAACTGTTGTCCGAGCTTAGGACACAAAGAGAACAAAGCGAAGATGACACCTTGCTGCTTCGTGAAGTACTCTTAACGATTAATGGCATTGCTGCAGGGCTTCGGAATACGGGCTGATTTACGCGGTGTCCGGGAACTTCGAGCTTTAGCACCGGGTTATATAGTCGGGTGGCCTAATCAGGCTGCCCGGCTTTTTGTCGTATGAAACGAAGCGCAGCAGTGTTTAATAATGAGGCTTTCCGAAAGTTATCGGAATAAGCTTCAAAGAAATGGCATCACTTTAGGGGAAGTAATGGTGAAACGGGATCGCTCTTCGTGCGTAGGAATTAAATAAAGAGGTATGGTGCAGTTCATTCCTATAATAGACTTTGTATGATAGGCATACCACGAGACGGAACCGGTTATCGGGAAGATGTAGAATGACCGTGACTAGCGGATTCTCTTTTCTGTTTTTTGGAAAAACTGTACATGAGGTGCAGTGGTTTGGTATGATTTTCATATTGGCAGGAATCATTCACGTGAAAAAGCGGGAAGTGTCCTAACGGTTCCGACGCGCAAAAATGTCAACTTGGAATCGGAAGTCTGGAGGAATGTCGTTTGAACGAAATGGATGTTAGGCTCGCTAAGCTGGCCCGCAAAGGAGATCGAGTTGCCTTTGCAGAGCTGGTGGAGCTGTATAAGGACAAAATTTTTCACCTTGCGAACCGGATGCTGCACAACCGGCATGAGGCGGAGGAGATTGTTCAAGAAACTTTTTTAAGAGTGTATACGAATCTGGAGCGTTATGATGAAAATCAAAAATTTTCGACCTGGATTTACCGAATCGGTACGAATCTTTGTATAGATCGCCTTCGCAAGCGCAAAGCCAATTATTCACTGGATGCGGAAATGAATGACGGAGAAGGTACGGATTGGTATGCTATGCTCCCAAGTAATGAAGATACGCCGGATGAACAGGTGGTGTTGAGCGAAACACAGACCGAAATCCGTAAATCAATCGACACGCTGCCGGATAAATACAAAGCGGTTGTTATTTTGCGTTATTTGCAAGACTTATCGCTGCAGGAGATCAGCGATGTTTTGTCGATGCCAGTGACGACAATCAAGACCAGGTTGCACCGCGGCAGGGAATATTTACGCAAAAAATTAGAGAGTGTTTTATGATTTTTGGTGAAACAAATTGGATTGTCATACGTACTGTACTACACAAGCTTTCATGGACATAGAAAGGAGTGGCTCAATATGGATTGCAGGGACGCCCTTCCTTTAATGCACGAGTATATGGATGGCGAATTGAAGGGCAGTGAAGCCATAGCGTTAAAAGAGCACTTGCTTGCTTGTCCGGCTTGTAGGGAGCGCCTGAAGCAGCTTGAGAAGGTCGAAGCGCTCATTCAAGCGGTGCCACAGCAGGGAGTGCCATCCGGGCTAACGGAACGCATTATGCGAGCTTTACCCCCAGAAAAACGCAAAAATCCTTGGTGGCAATGGGTTCGTCGTCATCCGGCCGCATCCGTTGCGGCAGTGTTTGTTCTCGTGATGATGGGCAGCTTCTTGTCATTATGGAATGAGGATACGGAGCTGTTGGTGAAAGGCTCGGATCTTCAGTCGGTCGTCATTAAAGGAGACACGGTATATGTTCCGGCAGGTAAGACAGTGGCCGGTAATTTAATGGTGGAGAATGGAAAGCTACAGGTGGACGGAGACATTAAAGGCAATATCGTCATCATCGACGGTTCCGTTGTTATGGCCTCAACAGCTCACATTTCCGGCCAAATAACCGAGGTAGATCAAGCATTTAGCTGGCTTTGGTACAAAATGAACGACTGGGCTTCTACCATATCCCAATCAAAGTAGTTCATCCGAACCATTTTTCGAAAATCCTCCCTAATTGAGAATGATAAAGGGAGGGTTTTTTTCTCATATTGTGGTATGATGAAATGAAGGGATTAGAGACAAAATATAGCCAAATCCCAGTTGGGGGCCAGTGCAATGGATTTCATAACTGCCATCAGTATTAAAGACATTGTTGATATATTAATTGTAAGCTACGTCATATATAATTTAATTATTTTGGTCAGAGGAACTCGGGCCGTTCAGCTGCTGCAGGGGATTTTCATAGTCGTCTTGACATGGGCACTCAGTATTTGGTTTAAGCTGAGCACGCTCCAGTGGATGATGAACCAGATGTTTACCTTTGGGGTACTTGCGGTCATCATCATTTTTCAACCGGAGCTTCGCAAGGCATTGGAGCAGCTTGGCCGCGGCACATTGTTCAGCCGATCTACCTCGGAGGACGATCAAGAGCTGAACCGGCGGGTCGGTGAAGTGCTTAAAGCAGTTAATTATTTGGCACGTAGAAAAATAGGAGCGCTAATTGTTTTTGAACGGGAAACTGGCTTGAAGGACTACATAGAGTCTGGCATTTCCATCGAATCGCATATCAGCTCGGAGCTGTTGATTAATATCTTTATTCCAAATACGCCTTTGCATGACGGGGCGGTTCTATTGAGACGCAGTCAGTTAATGGCGGCCGGTTGTTATTTGCCTCTGTCGGAAAATCCTTTTATCAGCAAGGAGCTGGGTACCCGTCACCGCGCGGCGATAGGGATGAGTGAGGTATCCGATGCCATATGTGTAATCGTTTCGGAAGAAACGGGACAAGTTTCCCTTGCTATGAATGGGCATATCCTTCGGGATATTAAAGAAGAATCGCTGCTGTCCAAGCTGTTCGAGGAGCTTAAATCGAAGACGAAAACGAAGGAAAAAAGCTCCATTTGGAAATGGAGGCTGCGGTAATGATGGATCGTTGGCTGCGCAACACAAATGTGGTAAAAGTTATTGCATTAATCATTGGTATTCTTCTGTGGGCGGTCGTTCATATGGAGGACAGCTCGCTTCCGGGTACGGGAGGAACTGGGGTTAGGGAAGAGAAAATTTCTAATGTTTCGGTTACGCCCAAATACGACAGCAACCAGTTTTATGTGGAATCTATAGATCCTGCTCAAGTGGTATTAACGATTTCAGGCAAGGACGCTGCTTTGAAAAAAGCGATGAGCACCAGCAATTATTCTGTTGAGCTTGACTTAACAAAATATGGTAAAGGTGAGCATATATTGACCTTGACGCCAGTTGGATTTCCACCTAATGTTACAGTAAAAGTTAGCCCGGCCAGTGCCAAGGTGGTCATTGATGAGAAGTCGAATAAACAGATGCCTGTTACGGTTAATGTGACCGGAATTCCGGCTGTAGGGCTGAAGGCAGGACAGCCAATTGTCAAGCCAAGCAAGGTAACGGTAACCGTACCGAGCGGCGATGTCGATTCGATAGAATCCGTAAGGGCCGATGTTAGCGTGGAGAAGGCTCAGTCTCCGGTATCCAGCAAAGCTCGCCTTGTGGCATACGACAAAAACGGTAAAATTATGGAGATGGCAGCTATCAATCCGGCTGTTGTAGAGGTCGAGGTTCCGATAACGAGTCCATTCACGAGCGTACCGCTTCAATTGAAGCTGGTTGGGGAACCGCCGCGGGGATTCAGTGTGGCCTCACTTCAACAAAATACGGATAAAGTAACAGTCTACGGACCTCAAGATGTATTGAATCGTTTGGAATATTATGAGGGACCGAGCGTGAATTTAGGGGAACTGAAGGAAGAAAAAGAATACACGCTCATATTGGATATTCCTCTGCGGAATAAAGTAACTCAGCTGGATCCGCCGAAGGTGGAGGTTAAGTTCAACATTGTGCCATCGGCAACCAAAACGTTGGAGCAAATTCCTTTATCGATCGTCGGCCAAAACGATGGGTTTGATACGAAGGTTGTATTGCCGGAGACCGGCAAAATCAATCTTATCGTGGAAGGAGCTCAAGCCTTGTTGGATAAAGTGAAGGCAGCGGATGTACAGGCGATTCTGGACGTCAGCAACTTGCCACCGGGTCGACATGAGCTTCCAGTCGTGTTTAACTTGCCGACGTTTATTAAGAAAGGGCCTCAGCAGGACTTTAAAGCGACGGTCGAAATTAGCGCGAAGCAGCAGTAATAGCTGGATCAAACACATAGCATGGGAAAAGAAAGGGAGAGGCAATATCATGGGGAAATATTTTGGAACTGATGGTGTACGGGGCGTTGCGAATCAGGAGCTGACGCCCGAGCTAGCATATAAGATCGGCCGCTGCGGCGGGTATGTATTAGCGGGACAGGTTGAGAAGCCAACTGTAATTATCGGGCGAGATACCCGTATTTCAGGTACGATGCTGGAAGCGGCGTTGGTAGCGGGACTATTGTCTATTGGCGCCAATGTAATTCGTCTTGGCGTGGTTTCTACTCCAGCCGTAGCTTATTTAACACGTTTACTGAAGGCAGATGCAGGTGTTATGATCTCGGCTTCTCACAATCCTGTGGAGGATAACGGAATTAAGTTTTTTGCAGGAGATGGATATAAGCTATCTGATGAGACGGAGCTGGAAATCGAACGATTGATGGATGCTCCGGCGGATGAGCTGCCGCGGCCAGTTGGCGGTGATTTAGGAACAGCTGTCGACGATGAACAAGCCAAATATAAATATTTGGACTATATCAAATCGACTGTTAAATCATCCTTCAAAGGACACAAAATTGTACTGGACTGTGCGAACGGCTCGGCTTATGAGCTAGCACCGAAAGTATTTGAGGCACTAGGTGCAGAAGTGATCACGATAGGAGCAGAACCAAACGGACGTAATATTAACGATCACTGCGGTTCTACCCATCCGGAGACGTTACAGAAAGTCGTAGTGGAACAAAAAGCGGTATTAGGATTGGCTTTTGACGGTGATGCGGACCGGTTGATCGCAATTGACGAGAATGGTGCAGAAGTCGATGGAGATTTTATCTTGAGCATCTGTGGCCACGCTTTGAATCAGGCGGGTTTGCTGAAACACAGCACGATCGTTACAACCGTTATGAGCAATATCGGCTTTTTCAAAGGCATTGAGACAGTTGGCTTGAAGGCGGCCAAAACGGCGGTCGGTGACCGTTACGTTATGGAAGAAATGCGTAAAGGCGGTTACAATCTCGGAGGAGAGCAGTCCGGGCATGTTATTTTCCTAGACTATAATACAACGGGTGACGGTATTTTAACTGCACTGCAGTTGATGGACACATTGGTCCAATCCGGCAGGAAGCTTAGCGAGTTGAAAGGTATTATGCGCAAATATCCACAAAAGCTAGTTAACGTTCGTGTAGCGGATAAGAGCAAATGGAAAGAAAACGTGGCTATCGAGGATGCAATTCGCAAAGTGGAAACAGAGCTCGGGGATAATGGGCGCGTGCTGGTAAGACCATCCGGAACCGAATCGTTGATTCGCGTTATGGCAGAAGGTCCGGATAAAGCACAGGTGGAAGCTTACGTGCAGGATATTGCTGATGTCATTCAAAAGGAACTAGGCTAATATTCAAATAGATAGATTAATAGAAGATTCTCTGATGTTATGCGTTAGAGAATTTTTCTATTTTTTAGCTGACGCATGAAAACATCATGAAAATATAAGTTGCACATACACTTCAAAATGAATAAGATGATAATATGCTTTGACTCCGACAGGGAAAGGTGGGCAGAGGTTGTCGATAATAACAGCGCCAGAACTTATAAGGGGATCTACATAGATAAGAGTCCATTGCGTATGGACGAGGACGATCTACTGCTCAGATAGCCGCTTGTAAGTTGACGAGGTGAAGGTGTTCGAAACATTCGGCGGGGACCTTCCGGTAGGCGATCACTACCGTACTAGCTGAAACGCAAAACGTTGGGGCGACCTGACGCACAAGGGTTCAGCATGACGAGGAAAGACGAGACGGTTTTTTAAATATCAGGAGGTTCTATCCCTTATGTGCGGTATTGTTGGATACGTTGGCAAACGTAATTCTCAAAATATATTAATTGAAGGTTTGAAAAAGCTAGAGTATCGCGGTTATGATTCTGCAGGCGTTGCGGTGTTTACTGAAAATGGTTTGCAAGTTGAAAAATCCAAAGGCCGTTTGGCTAACTTGGAATCCAAGCTGGATGAGGCCCCATTAAACGGATCGATCGGTATCGGTCATACACGTTGGGCCACTCATGGTAAGCCTTCGGATGTAAATTCGCATCCGCATACGGACAACACGAAGAAGTTCTCCGTTGTTCACAACGGTATTATTGAAAACTACGTAGCTTTGAAAGAAGAACTGACAGCTAAAGGTCACGTATTCGTATCTGAAACCGATACGGAAGTCATCTCTCATCTGATTGCAGAGTTGTATGAAGGTGACATTGTAAAAGCAGTTCAACAAGCGGTTAAGCGCATGAGCGGCGCATTTGCTTTAGGTGTGTTAACCGAATATGAACCAGATAAATTAGTTGCTGTACGCCTGTCGAGCCCATTAATTATTGGTGTAGGTGAAGGTGAAAACTTTATCGGTTCCGATATTCCTGCGATTCTCGATTACACACGTAATGTGTATATCTTGAACGATGGTGAAATGGCCGTTTTGACGAAAGACGGTGTCGAATTAATGACTTTGGAAGGGAATTTTATTTCCCGGGAATTATTTTATGTCGATTGGGATATTATGACGGCGGAAAAAGCCGGATTTGATCACTTTATGATGAAAGAAATTCATGATCAACCAAAAGCATACCGTGATACGATGGGAGCCCGTTTGGATTCTACTGGAACGAAGGTTATTTTGGATGAAGCGAAAATGACGGAAGAGCAAATTCGTGCTATCCGTAATGTTCATATTATCGCTTGCGGTACGGCTTATCATGCAGGTCTGGTTGGTAAAAGCGTTATTGAGAAGCTGGCAAGAATTCCTGTGGAAGTGGATGTTGCTTCCGAGTACCGTTATCGTGAGCCGATCATTAACAAAGATACGCTGGTTATCGTCGTGAGCCAGTCTGGTGAAACGGCTGATACACTAGCAGCTCTTCGCGAAGCTAAACGTAATGGTGCGGCTGTTCTTGCTATCACTAACGTAGTAGGAAGCTCGGTTGCCCGTGAAGCCGATCATGTGATTGTGACTTGGGCAGGTCCTGAGATTGCGGTTGCTTCGACCAAAGCATATACTTCCCAGTTGATCGCGTTCTATCTGTTTGGTCTGTACTTGGCACAAACATTGGGCACGAAAGACGAAAGCTACATTGCGAACGTCATCTCTGAAATGAAGTTGCTTCCTGAGAAGGTGGAACAAATCTTGGAGCAAGGCGACAGCATCAAGGAGTGGGCTGAGGAAGTAGCAGCACACAACAACCTGTTCTTCATCGGAAGAGGTTTGGACTATGCGGTAGCGCTGGAAGGTTCCTTGAAGCTTAAGGAAATTTCTTACATTCACTCCGAGGCTTATGCAGCAGGTGAACTGAAGCATGGTACGTTAGCCTTGATCGAGGACGGAGTGCCGGTTATCGCGTTGGGTACTCAAGAAGATCTTCTTGAGAAAACGATCAGCAACATTAAAGAAGTTAAAGCTCGCGGCGCTCATGTGTATGGAGTGAATGCGGAAGGCGATACAGAACTTGTTAAAGCGGTTGACGGACTGTTTACTATTCCAGCAACAATTCAGCTTCTGAGCCCTGCATTGTCTGTAATCCCGCTGCAGCTCTTGTCTTACTACGCTTCTCTGGCTCGTGGAAATGATGTAGATAAGCCGCGGAACTTGGCTAAGAGCGTAACGGTAGAATAAGAAATAGAAATGATGTCAGGGGTAATACCTGGAACTAGGCAAAAATGTCTGGAACTAAAATTCAGAGAAAATACTGAAATTTGAAATCATGAGCCGTCCTATGTATTTTGGGCGGCTCAAATTATTTCTAGTGTAGTAACCTGATGGAGACTATTGGAGATAAGATCAAAGCCATTCGAAAACAGTATAAATTAAGCCCAATTGATTTTGCAAACAGAATAGGGATATCTCAAGGAAGGTTAAGTGAAATCGAGCAGGGAAAGACAAAACATTCAGCGGATACTCTAAAAGGGCTCAAAGATAAGTTTAAATTAGATTTAAACTGACTATTCGATTGACGGGTTGAACGTTAAATAACTCGGGATTTTCAAAAATAATAAATATTGCTTGTGGGATAAAACACCTCTAACACGAGAGGTGTTTTTATTTTTTCATAAATATGCACAAACGAGCCGAAAGAATACAGCCGCGGCGACTTGAGTATTAGCGGGTTCATGACTTTCCACGCAAGAAGAGAGGTTCCGCTTCCTTATGGATGGGCTGACGATCTGTCATTCGGGGTGTCTGAAGAAAATAAAGTTCTAGACTGGAAAATAAAGTGTTAGACTGGTCAAATAAAGTTGTAGACTGCGAAAAAAAAGTATTAGACTGACACAGTTTGATTAATCATTTCGCGGAGTCGAGTTTGGTTGAGAACAACTTAGAAGGCTTCGAGAACATTGTGAATTGGTTCAGGAAGATCATCTTAGAACACGAATATAAAGATGTTTTAGTAGGGATGGAATCGACCGGCACTTACTGGCTAAATCTAGTTCATTACCTGAAATATCTCCTGCGGTGTTATGAATCCGCTGCATGTGAAAAAAAGCAAAGGGTTGGACGACAACTCACCCACTAAAAATGACGTTAAAGACGCTAAGGTCATCGCTCAGCTCGTTAAAGACTGCAGATACTCCATACCGAATATTCCTCAAGGTATCTATGCACGGGATAGTTTCATTATTGTTTTATGGAAAGAACAACCACACACAAGTGTAGATAAAAATATAATTAGTAAGAAAAGCGCAAGCCTTCCGGCTTGCTTTTTTTATTTAAAGGAGGGCGAGATCGTGTGGGTTCGTCCAATCAAAATATGCTAGCAGTCATACAATACTAATTAAAAAAGTAAATAAAAGACAATTGTATGCGAGGAGAAATAACTTAATATCTATTTGGAAATTAGAACAGCTATAATGGAGGTACACGCTTTATGGGAAAGTATAAACGAGCCCAAAATGCTATTGAGTCTGTAGATATCGAAAAAATCAAAGAAATAGAAATTAAATACTTTAATGGGTATAAATCTGAGTTATCTTTAGAAAAAAACGAAGACAAGGATGAAAGCGAAAAGGAAATCAAGGCATTTCTGGAAAAAATCAATTGGAAAAAAGTTAAAGAAGTGAAAATAAAACTGTACAACGGAAATAAAATTGAAATCGAATTTCATGATGATGACCTCCATCATTGTCACCAGGGAAGATGCGGCCCGACAGGAGCAACTGGAGTAACTGGGGCTACAGGTGTTACAGGTGCTACCGGAGCAACAGGTGCAACAGGTGCAACTGGGGCTACAGGTGCTACAGGTGAAATAGGAGTAACAGGTGCAACGGGTCCAACCGGATCGACTGGTGAATCAGGGGCAACAGGAGCAACCGGAGCAACCGGGGTTACAGGAGCAACAGGAGCTACAGGAGCAACAGGAGCTACAGGTGCAACAGGAGCTACAGGAGCTACAGGGGTTACAGGGGTTACAGGAGCAAC